>JBFLXY010000020.1:0-25052 GCA_040757055.1 Thermodesulfobacteriota bacterium
CCATAGCAGAGGGGTCACACCCGTTCCCATTCCGAACACGGAAGTTAAGCCCTCTCGCGCCGATGGTACTGCCAGGGAGACTTGGTGGGAGAGTAGGTCGCCGCCGATCCTTTTTCCGTGAAAACCCTTCCTCAAACAGAGGAAGGGTTTTTTTTTGACTCAAGAACCGGTATATTGGGGCGATTCCGGAGTCGCACTCGCGCACGCACTCAATCGTTGGGGGACAAGGCATGGCGGCACCATGGTATGGGGTGGTATTGGCCGCGGGCAAAGGCACCCGCATGAAATCGGATCAGGCCAAGGTACTCCATGAGGTTTTTTTCGCACCCATGGTCCATCATGTTCTGGAGGCCTTGCAGCCTCTTGCCTTGTCCGGTACCTTCGTGGTGGCCGGCCATCAGCGCGAAGCCGTGGAGGCGGCCCTTGCCCCCTATGCCCCGGTCTTTGTCTACCAGGAAACCCAGGGAGGCACGGGCCATGCCGTGCTGATGACCGAAGCCGTGTTGGCCGGCAAACCGGGAACCGCCCTGATCCTCTGCGGTGATACACCGCTTATCCGGTCGGAAACGTTGCAGGGGATGATGCTGGCTCACGAAGCCGGCGGCAGTCCGCTGACCATCATGACCACCGTGCTGGAGGAGCCGACCAACTATGGCCGCATCGTCACCGACAAGGTGGGACGGGTCGTGGCCATTGTCGAAGAGAAGGACGCCACTCCGGAGCAGCGCCAGCTTACGGAGATCAATGCCGGAATCTACTGCGTGGATATAGCCTTTCTTTTCGAGGCCCTCAAGCAGATCGGTACCACCAACGTCCAGGGAGAGATGTATCTGACCGATATTGTGGCCCTTGCCAATCATGGCGGGCAGCGGGTGAATCGTTATGTCTGCGCCGACTGTCTGGAGGTGCTGGGGGTCAATTCCCGTGTGGAACTGGCCCAGGCCCATACCTTCTTGCAGGCGCGGCGCAATGCCGGCCTGATGCTCGCCGGTGTGACCCTGATTCATCCCGAGACCATTGCCATCTCGCATTCGGTTCGCATTGGTCGCGATACCGTCATCCAGCCAAACGTCACCATCAGCGGGGAAACAGAGATCGGGCAGGAGTGCCGCATCGACGCTTCGGTGATCATCCGTAACTGCCGGATCGGCGACGGTACGGTCATCGGCCCGTTGAGCGTCCTGGAGGATGTCAGTGTGGGGCCAAGCGAACGGATCGCGCCGCTCACTCTCCTGCGGGGTGCCTGAAGAGCCCCCTTCTTTTTCCGCTGCAGCAGCCCTGCCCGCACGGATAAATCCTTGACGGTCCCTTTGGCCGCGGGGTACATTTCGTGCATGGCGATGATGCGCCCTGACGGTGGCAACACTTTGATTTCCTTATTTTAAAATTGATGATGCAAAGGTACGGGGTCGGCGGCATGGGATACGAAAATGATCTGGGGCGACTGGAGAAGATTGTTGAAAAGCTGATGGCGAATCTGGATGCCATCCAGCAGGAAAAAAATGGCTTGGCCGCCATGGTGCGGCAACTGGAAGAAGAAAGAAAGGGGCTGCAGCAGGAAGTGGCCCGTCTCATGGAGGACAAGGAACAGGTCAAAAAGCGGGTACACACCCTGATTGGCGCGGTAGAGAAATGGGAAAAGGCCTTTGCTGGCGCTAATGGCAACGGTGCTGCCGCTGGCGAGGGTCCGCTCTTCTCTGCCGCGGCAGCGGCCCAGGAAGCTGCCACCGGCAGTGCGTGAAAAACATTGCCAACCCGGGATGATTCTGGTACCCCTTTGATTAAGAAGGGAGAACATGGTGGAACGATTGGTCAAATTCGAGGTGATGGGCCAGGAGTATCCACTCTATACCGATGCTCCAGAGGAGGATGTTCGCGAGATCCTGCAGATCGTGAAAAAGCAGCTCGAGGACCTCACCCAAACGGCACCGGCGCACATCCTGCCGCCAGGCAAGATCGCCATTCTGACCAGCCTCAATGTGGCGGGCAAGTACGTGCGCCTGAAGCGGGAATTCCAGGAGTACCGGCAACGGGTCGAAGAGCAGCTCGACCGTCTGTCGGCAAAAGTGGAAGATACGGTACGGGAATGACCCATTCCCCTGCCTTGTTGGTGATCGGCCAGATAATTTCGAGCCAACATTGAAAGCCAAGGGCGACTTTGCTGTCTCCGGCAAGGAATTCGGTTTCCGAAATTCCTTCAAAGGCGATACAGGTAACGCCCACCTAACCCTGTTAGGTTCGATGGCTCTGAGCCGACACCGCAGTGGCGGGGGAGTTTTCTGGAAGGCCACCGCGAATCGGCGGGTTGATATATAGAAACAGCGGCAGGGATCAAGGGGAAGTTGTTGATTTCCGCAACGGTTGCT
The DNA here is from genome assembly GCA_040757055.1 of Thermodesulfobacteriota bacterium. Taxonomy (GTDB): domain Bacteria; phylum Desulfobacterota; class Desulfobulbia; order Desulfobulbales; family Desulfurivibrionaceae; genus JAJZRJ01. Next base: position 2,367 of record JBFLXY010000020.1, read on the forward strand.
TCGGCGGGCGTTGCCGATGATATGCCGGGGGCTGTCTGGGCCGTCTACAGCCAGGGCAGTCACTCAATCACCGGAGACAGAAGGGCAGGAAGCGCGGCGTTGTGCAAGACCTGTGGTCGGGGAGTGGATTTCCCGTGCACACCCCGCATTATCCTGCGTCGCAGGGGCTGCTGGGCCAACGACTGGCCGCCCAAGGTGGCGCGTGATCGTTTTTCGATCGACGTTCCTTTGAGTTCTCGCTGTCATCTCCTTTTCCCCCTCCCTGATCGCCCATAACATCGCTGTCCCTGGTCTTCCTCACGGCTGACCAACGCGGTTTTTTCGGCCTCTTTTTTCCGGACGGCCGTTTTCATAAACCTCAAGGAGGGGTTTCCATCATGATGAGTACCACTTTTTTCATAGTTACGGTGCTGGTTGCGGTTGCCGGCGGCGTCGGGCTCGGTATCGCGCTGCGGCGTTTTTTGTTGGAAGCGCGGCAGCAGAATATCGAAGCCCAAGGTCGCAAACTCATTGAAAAGGCCCTGGCCGAGGCGGAGCAGATCAAAAAGGAGGCGGCGCTCCAGAGCCGTGACGAGGCCCTGCAACTGAAGCAGGAGGTGGAGCGAGAGGTCCGCGACCGAAAAAAGGAGGTAGCCGAAGAGGAGAAGCGGCTGATCCAGAAGCTGGACCAGATCGAGCGCAAAATCGATATTCTCGACAAGCGGGAGATGGAACTGCTCAAGAAGGAACAGTACTTCCTCAAGGAAGAGGAGCAACTGGAGCAGAAACGCCGTGAGGCCGGCGCCTTGGTCGAAGAGCAGCGGCATCAACTGGAAAAGATCTCCGGCGTCACCCGTGACGAAGCCAAGCAGATGCTCATTGAGAGCATTGAGAGCGAGGCCCGCATGGAGGCGGCCAAGGCGGTGGTGAGGATCGAGAACGAGATGAAGATGAAGGCGGACCGCAAGGCCAAGAACATCCTGGCCCTGGCCATCTCCCGCTATGCCGGCGATTACGTGGCGGAAAAGACCGTCTCCGTGGTGCCGTTGCCCAACGACGAGATGAAGGGTCGGATCATCGGCCGCGAGGGACGCAATATCCGGGCCATCGAGGCGGCCACCGGCATCGACATCATCATCGACGACACCCCCGAAGCGGTGATCCTCTCCGGCTTCAACCCGGTGCGGCGGGAGGTGGCGCGCATCGCCCTCGAACGGCTCATTGCCGACGGCCGCATCCATCCGGCCCGCATCGAGGAGATGGTGACCAAGGTGGCCGAGGAACTCGAGGTCTCCATGCGCGAGGCGGGCGAACAGGCCACCTTCGATGTGGGTGCCCATGGCGTGCATCCGGAACTGATCAAGCTGCTCGGCCGGCTCAAATACCGCACCAGCTACGGCCAGAACTGCCTGCAGCATTCACTGGAGGTGGCTTTCCTTTGCGGGGTCATGGCCTCGGAACTGGGGCTCAACGTGAAGCAGGCCAAACGGGCCGGCCTGCTCCACGACATCGGCAAGGCCGTGGATCACGAAGTGGAAGGGTCGCACGCCAGCATCGGCGCCGATATCGCCAAGAAGTATGGCGAGCCGGCCGAGGTGGTCCATGCCATCGCCGCCCACCACGAGGACGTGCCGCCCGAGGGCGTGCTCGATGTGCTGGTGCAGTCGGCCGATGCCCTCTCCGGAGCCCGGCCCGGCGCCCGCAAGGAGATGCTCGAATCCTACGTCAAGCGCCTGGAGGATCTGGAGCGCATTGCCAACTCTTTCAAGGGGGTGGAGAAGTCCTACGCCATCCAGGCGGGCCGCGAGGTCCGCATCATGGTGGACAGCGGTCAGATCAGCGATGCCGAGACCATGCTCTTGAACAGGGATATCGTGAAGAAAATCGAAGAGGAGCTGACCTATCCGGGCCAGATTCGGGTCACGGTCATCCGCGAGACCCGTTCCGTCGAATATGCCAAATAACCCGGCAGAGTGCCGCGTATTTTCCCATGGATAACGCATCATGAAGTTGACCATCGACGAACAGGTAGCCCTCATCGAACGCGGGGCGGTGAACATCATTGCCCGCGAGGAACTGGTCGCCAAACTGAAACGTTCCCAGGAGAGCGGGGTGCCGCTCAAGGTGAAGGCGGGCTTTGACCCCACCGCGCCGGATCTCCACCTCGGCCACACGGTGCTCATCCAGAAGATGAAGCACTTTCAGGAACTGGGCCACGAGATCCACTTCCTGATCGGCGATTTCACCGGCATGATCGGCGACCCCACGGGAAAATCCGAGACCAGGAAGCCGCTCACCCCGGAACAGGTCGCAAAGAACGCCGAGACGTACAAGGAGCAGGTCTTCAAGATTCTGGACCCGGCCAGGACCAAGGTGGTCTTCAACAGCACCTGGCTCAACCCGCTCACCTCGCAGGAGTTCATCAGGCTGGCGGCCCAGCTCACCGTGGCCCGCATGCTGGAGCGGGAGGACTTCAAGGTGCGGTTTGAAAACGGCCGGCCCATCAGCATCCACGAGTTCCTCTACCCGCTGGTGCAGGGTTACGACTCGGTGGCGCTCCACGCTGACGTGGAACTGGGTGGCACCGACCAGCTTTTCAACCTGCTCATGGGCCGCGACCTGCAGCGGGTCTGGGGCCAGGAGCCGCAGGTGGTCATCACCATGCCGCTCCTTGAGGGGCTCGACGGTGTCAACAAGATGAGCAAGTCCCTGGGTAACTACATCGGCATCACTGAGTCGGCCGACGACATCTACGGCAAGACCCTGTCGGTCTCCGACGACCTCATGTTCCGCTACTATGAATTGTTGAGCGACCTGTCGGCCGAGGAGATCACCCAGCTCAAGAACGGCATGGCGAGCGGTACCCTGCATCCCAAGAAGGTGAAGCAGCAGCTGGCGCGGGAGTTGACGGCCCGTTTCCATGGTGTTGCAGCGGCCCAGCAGGCCGAGGCCAATTTCGAGCGGATCTTCAGCCAGCATGAGCTGCCGGAGGAGATGCCGGAATTCACTTTCCCTGCCGCGGCAAAGGGCATCTGGCTGCCGAAATTGCTTGCCGAGACAGAGATGGTCAAGGGCACTGGCGAGGCGCGCCGCATGATCCAGCAGGGCGCGGTGACGGTGAATGGCGAGAAGGCGAGCGACTTGGAACAGATCGTGAAGGCCCACGGCGAAGTGCTGCTCAAGGTGGGCAAGCGCCGCTTCTGCAAGGTAACCTTCATCTGAAATTTCCGATCATACAATGCAAAAAAGGGGAGCCGCCATCGCGACTCCCCTTTTTTGCGCCCAGCGGCTGGGAGGGTTGCCTACTTGCCCCATTTCTGCTGGATGCGCTTGATCGCCTCCTGCACATTCTCCCGGACGCCAAAGGCGGAGAGGCGGAAATAGCCCTCGCCGCTGGGGCCGAATCCGCTGCCCGGCGTGCCCACCACGTGGCACTCGCTGAGCAGTTTGTCGAAGAAATCCCAGCTCTTCATGCCGCCGGGGGTCTTGAGCCAGATATAGGGGGCGTTCACCCCGCCGTAGCAGGTGATGCCCGCGCTGGTGAGCCCCTCGCGGATGAGGCGGGCGTTCTCCATGTAGAAGGAGATGATCTCCTGCACCTGCGGCCACCCCTCGTCCGAGTACACGGCAGCCGCGGCCTTCTGCACCGGGTAGGAAACCCCGTTGAACTTGGTGCATTGGCGCCGGTTCCACAGTTTGTTCAGGGCGATCTTTTCGCCGCTCGTGGTGAGCGCCATGAGTTCCTCCGGCACCACCGTGAGACCGCAGCGCACGCCGGTAAATCCCGCGGTCTTGGAGAAGGAGCGGAATTCGATGGCGCAGGTCCGGGCGCCGTCGATCTCGTAGATGGAGTGGGGGATGCCCGGCTCGGTGATGAAGGCCTCGTAGGCGGCATCGAAGAAGAGGATCGCCTGGTTGGCATTGGCGTAGTCCACCCACGCCGTGAGCTGCTCTTTGGTGGCCACCATGCCGGTGGGGTTGTTGGGATAGCAGAGGTAGATGATGTCCACCTTCTCCTTGGGAATCGCCGGGGTGAAGTTGTTTTCCGCGGTGCAGGGCAGGTAGACCAGCCCCTGGTAGTACCCTTTCTCGTCTGCCTCGCCGGTGCGGCCGATCATGACGTTGGTGTCGTTGTAGACCGGATAGACCGGGTCGCAGATCGCCACCGTGTTGCCCAAGGCAAAGATGTCGAGGATGTTGGCACTGTCGCACTTGGAACCATCGGAGATAAAGACCTCTGAGGTCTTGAGGTCCACACCCAACGGCTTGTACGACTTTTCGACAATCACCTTGCTCAGCCATTCATAGCCCTGCTCCGGGCCGTAGCCGTGGAAGGTCTCGCTCTTGCCCAGGTCGTCTACGCCCTCATGGAAGGCCTTGACGATGGCCGGGGCGAGCGGCCGGGTGACGTCGCCGATGCCAAGGCGGATCACCTTGGCATCGGGGTGGCTCTCGCTGAAGGCCTTGACCCGGCGGCCGATCTCCGGGAAGAGATAGCCTGCCTTCAGTTTCAGATAGTGTTCGTTCACCAGGCTCATTGTGGTTCTCCTGCTTGGTTCAGTCGGTTCGCGTGATAAGGCGGCAAATTCTACCTTTGGCCGGCGAAAAGCGAAACAAAAATATCGCTGGCAAGAAGAGGACCTGGGAAGGAGAAGAGGCCCGCCGGTTGTGTGTCAAAGCAAACAAGGCACCACCCCGGAGTCCGGAGCGGTGCCTTGTGGTGCTGCGGTTGAGAAAACGTCGGCTTACTTCGTCGGCTCGAGCGCCTTGAAGCGGCCTTCGAGGAACTTCCAACCCTTCTCCACGTCCTGCTGGCTCATGGCCATCAACTCGTCCGCATGCTCCGGGTTCATGAGCTTCAACGCCCGGTAGCGGTTCTCGTTCATGGCATACTCGGCGAACGGGATGGACGGTGCCTTGGAGTCGATGTGGAGCGGGTTCTTGCCTTCGGCCTCCAGCATCGGGTTGTAGCGGTAGAGCGGCCAGTGGCCACAGGCAACGGCCTTCTTCTGCTGGTCGAAGCCCTTGGCCATGTTGATGCCGTGGTTGATGCAGTGGGCGTAGGCGATGATCAGCGACGGGCCGTCGTAGGCCTCGGCCTCGGCAAAGGCCTTGACCGCCTGCTGCGGGTTGGCGCCCAGTGCGATCTTGGCCACGTAGACGTTGCCGTAGGTGGAGAAGATCATGCCGATGTCCTTCTTGGGCATCTTCTTGCCGCCGGCGGCGAACTGGGCGGTGGCCGCGCGCGGGGTGGACTTGGACATCTGGCCGCCGGTGTTGGAGTATACCTCGGTGTCCATGATGAGGACGTTCACGTTCTCGCCGGAGGCCAGCACGTGGTCGAGGCCGCCGTAGCCGATGTCGTAGGCCCAGCCGTCGCCGCCCACGATCCACACCGACTTCTTCACCAGGTAGTCGGCCACGTGGAGCAGCCGCTTGGCAACAGCCGAACTGCTTTTGGCCAGGGCGTCCTTGAGCTTGGCAACGCGGGCGCGCTGGGCCTCGATCTCGTCCTGGCTCTTCTGGGAGGCTCCGATGATCTCGTCGGCCATTGGCTTGGTGATGAGCTTTTCCTCCACGGCCTTGCCGAGGAGTTCCACGGCCTGGGCGCCGAGCTTGTTCACGCTGTAGCGCATGCCAAGGCCGAATTCGGCGTTGTCCTCGAAGAGCGAGTTGGCCCACACCGGACCACGGCCGTCAGCGCGCTTGCAGTATGGGGTGGTGGGCAGGTTGCCGCCGTAGATCGAGGAGCAGCCCGTGGCGTTGGCGATGAGCATCCGGTCGCCGAACATCTGGGTGGCGAGCTTGATGTACGGGGTCTCGCCGCAGCCAGCGCAGGCGCCGGAGAACTCGAAGAGCGGCCGGATGAGCTGGCTTCCCTTGACGGTGGAGGGGTCGATCTCGGCGTTGGCCACCTCAGGCAGCGCCAGGAAGAACTTGACGTTGGGGATCTCCTGGGTGCGCACCGCCTCGGTGTTTTCGATCATCCTGAGGGCCTTCTCCTTGGCCGGGCAGGCGTCCACGCAGAGGGTGCAGCCGCAGCAGTCCTCGGTGAAGACCTGGATCACGGCCTTCTGGCCTTCGAACTGCTTGCCCACCGCATCGGCGCTCTTCATGGTCTTGGGTGCCTTGGCAAGCGCCGACGGCTTCACGATCTTGAGGCGGATGGAGGCGTGCGGGCAGACCAGGGAGCAACGGCCGCACTGGATGCAGTTGGCCGGGATCCACTCGGGCACATGCACCGCGATGTTGCGCTTCTCGTACTGGGTGGTGGCGGTGGGCCAGGTGCCGTCGCAGGGCATCTGGGAGACCTTGATCTCGGTGCCCTTGCCCTCGATCATCTTGGCGGTGACCTCCTTGACAAAGGCCGGGGCATCGGCCGGAACCACGGACGGCTTCTCGTGGCCGTCAACGCTCTTGGGTACCTTGACCTCGACGATGTTGTTCACCGCCGCATCCACCGCGGCGTAGTTCATGTTGACGACCTTGTCGCCCTTCTTGCCGTAGGTCTTCTTGATGGCGTCCTTGATCGCCTTGATCGCCTCGTCCTTGGTGAGGATGCCGGAGAGAAGGAAGAAGGCGGTCTGCATGATCATGTTGATGCGGGCACCCAGGCCGATGGCCTCGGCGAGATGGATGGCATCGATGATGTAGAACTTGGCCTTCTTGGCAATGAGGTCCTTCTGGACCTGGGAGGGCAGCTGCTTCCATACCTGGTCCTTGTTGAAGGTGGTGGTGAGGAGGAAGGTGCCGCCGTTCTCGAGGTTGCCCACCATGTCGTACTTGTCGAGGAAGGTGAAGTTGTGGCAGGCCACGAAGTTCGCCTTGTTGATCAGGTACGGGGCCACGATCTTGTTCTTGCCGAAGCGCAGGTGGCTGGTGGTGATGGAGCCGGACTTCTTCGAGTCGTACACGAAGTAGCCCTGGGCGGAGTTGTCGGTCTCGGTGCCGATGATCTTGATGGTGTTCTTGTTGGCGCCAACGGTGCCGTCCGCGCCCAGGCCGAAGAACATGGCGCGGGTCACGTCCTTGCCCTCGATGTCGAAGGAGGCGCTGTACTTGAGGCTGGTGCGGGCGACGTCGTCGTCCGGGCCGACGCAGAAGTGGTTCTTTGCCTTCTTGGCCGCCATGTTGTCGAACACGGCCTTGACCATGGCCGGGGTGAACTCGGCGGAGCCGAGGCCGTAACGGCCGCCCAGGATAACCGGGGCCTTCTTCATGGTGCCGGCCTGGACCGCCTCGTTGACTGCGGCGATGACGTCGAGGTAGAGCGGCTCGCCGACGGAGCCGGGCTCCTTGGTGCGGTCGAGCACGGTGATGCGCTTCACCGTCTTGGGCAGGGCCTTGACCATGGCCGCGGCATCGAAGGGCCGGAAGAGGCGGACCACGACAAGGCCCAGTTTCGCGCCCTTCTTGGCGCGCAGATGCTCGATGGTGGCGGCCACGGTCTCGGCGCCGGAGCCCATCATCACGATGACGTCCTCGGCCTTGGGGTCGCCGTAGTAGTCAAAGAGGTGGTACTTGCGGCCGGTGAGTTTGCCGAACTTGTCCATGGTCTTCTGGACGATGGAGGGGCAGGCGTTGTAGAACTTGTTCACGGTCTCGCGGCCGGTGAAGTAGACGTCCGGGTTCTGGGCGGTGCCGCGCATCATGGGCCGGTCCGGGGAGAGGCCGCGCTGGCGGTGGGCGATGACCAGCTCTTCGTCGATCATCTTGCGCATGTCGTCGAAGGTGAGCTGTTCGATCTTCTGGATTTCGTGGGAGGTCCGGAAGCCGTCGAAGAAGTGCATGAAGGGGATGCGGCTCGCCAGGGCGGCCTGGGTGGCAATGAGCGCCATGTCCTGGCATTCCTGGACGTTCTGGGAGCAGAGCATGGACCAGCCGGTCTGGCGAACGGCCATGACGTCGCCGTGGTCGCCGAAGATGGAAAGACCCTGGCAGGCCACCGAGCGGGCGGTAATATGGAAGACGGTCGGGGTCAACTCGCCGGCCAATTTGTACATGTTGGGCATCATCAGGAAGAGGCCCTGGGAGGCGGTAAAGGTGGTGCAGAGCGCGCCGGTGGTGAGGCTGCCGTGCAAAGCGCCCGCCACGCCGCCTTCGGACTGCATCTGGGTGACCACCGGAACGGAGCCCCAGATGTTCTCCTGCTTGGCAGTCGCCTTGGTGTCCGCCTCGGCCGCCATGGGCGACGAAGGGGTGATCGGGTAGATCGTGATAATCTCGCTGGTGGCATAGGCGACGTGGGTGCAGGCCTGGTTGCCGTCGATAGTGACCATCTTGCGGGACATAGTGCTCTCCTTCCTTCGGATAAGGGTTGAAAGAAAAACGGCTTGATACCATGAACTTATTGCAGGCAAACGCCCCCGGCCGGGAGCGCGGTTTGCCCGAACATGCAGCAAGATACCACCGGGTATGATGCCCGATGGGTCCATCGAACGTAGTAACCTAAACTAATTTGTACTCAAATTCCACTATTTATTTTTCGCGTTTTGGAGATTGTTTGGTTTTGAAAATCAGTTCAGGCGGGTTGAGCAGGACCTTGGTGTCGGGCGGGACCGAGGTGGTGAGCCAGACGTTGCCGCCCACCACCGAGCGGGCGCCGATGACGGTGTCGCCGCCCAGGATGGTGGAACCGGCGTAGACGGTGACGTCGTCTTCCAGGGTGGGGTGGCGCTTGCTCTGGCGGTCCAGGTTGCCGGCCTCGTCGCGTTTGAAGGCCAAGGCGCCCAGGGTGACGCCCTGGTAGAGCTTGACCCGGTCGCCGAGTACCGCGGTCTGGCCGATGACCACGCCGGTGCCGTGGTCGATGAAAAAGGAGTTGCCGATGGTGGCGCCGGGGTGGATGTCGATGCCGGTGATGGTGTGGGCCTGCTCGGTCATGATGCGCGGCAGGATCGGCACCTCCAGCCGGTAGAGTTCGTGGGCCACCCGGTAGACCATGATGGCATGGATGCCGGGATAACTGAAGATGATCTCGTCGAAGCTGCCGGCGGCCGGGTCGCCGGAATAGGCAGCCTGGACGTCGGTGGCGAGTACCGACCGGAGCCGCGGCAGCGTTTCGAGAAAGGCGAAGGCCCTGGCCTTGCCCGCGGCCTCGCAGTGCTGGCAGGTCTGGTGGTGGCGCAGGCATTCGTGGCGGATACTGTGGGTGATCTCGTTGGCCAGACGGTCGAAGAGGCCGGAGATTTCGAGGCCGATGCGGTACTTGAGGTTGACCCGGTCGAGCCCCTGGGTGCGGAAGTAGCCGGGAAAGAGGATGTCGCGGCAGGTGTCGAGAAGTTCGATCACGTGCTGGCGGCTGGGCAGAGGTTCGGCCTCCACATGCTCGAAGCAGGCCTGGTCGAAGCAGGTGGCCACCACCTCATCGACGATCCCCGGCAGGCGGGAACGGAAGTCGACCGTTTCCGGTTCCTTTGGGCATGCTTCGTTGTGGGCTTGGGGCAGCTTTTTCGGGCGGGCCATGGCAGCACCTCCTGCGGCTGAGAGGGTTTCTTGTCGGAAAAATACCAGCGCCGCCCGTCTTGCACAAGGAGAATGGCGGTCGGCTGAGGGCGTTGCCGGATCAGATGCGGGAGAGCAAAAAGCGGCGGATCTTGGCCGAGGTGAGAAGGATGCCGGTCAGCCTCGCCTCGCCGACCTTGATGGTCGGCACGGTCCGGATACTGGCCTCCCGAACCCGGCCGAGGTTGGCGGCCACCTCAATGGTCTCGATTTCCAGGTGGGGGAATTCCCGCTGCAGCCGTTTGAGTTCATGGGCCACATAGAGGCAGCGGGGGCAGAAAAGGGTGCGATAGAACTCCACCTTCATGGGAGCCGGCCCTTTCATTTTTCAAGAATCGCCTTGATGGCGTGCATCTCGTCCTGGGGCGGGATGAAAAACTCCAGGTTGTTGTTCCAGCGGCTCACGTAGTGCTGGGTCAGCAGCGCCCGCTGGGCATTTTTGAGCTGGGTGATGGAGGTGTATTCCTGGAGGAAGTATTCGCCATAGCTGTTCTCGGTCATGATCGAGGTGCGGAAGGTCTTGGCGTTCTTCACCGGCTCCTTATAGAAGTTGACCACCACCAGGGCGCGGAGCACCGTTTCCCGCTGCACCAGTTTCTCCGGCGCGATCTGCGAGAAATGGATGATGGGGAAGGTTTTGATCATTGCCTCGGTGAGTTGCTGGATATCGACCAGGTCGATGGGCAGGAAGTTTTTGGTCAGGTGGAGCCGGGTGCGGCTGGCGAGGATGCCGTTGACCAGGAGCCAGGCCACCAGCTTGATGAGATCGTCCTCGCGGCGGATGACCGACTCGACCTGGTCCCGCACGGTATTGTGGTCGTGTTCACCCTGGAAGGCGAAGTAGGAGAATTTGCCTGCATGCTTGGTGATGTGGATGGTGATGTCCTCCTGGGCCATCATGTCCCGGGAGATACTTCGGATATATTCGATCTTGTTTTCTTTTTTCTCGTAGAAGGTGAAGAGTTTGCGGCCGAGGATGGAGAGGTCGCGCTCGGTGATGGTGAGCCCGGTTTCCGGCCCGAAATTCTTGAAGATCCAGCGCAGCCGCTTGTAGGTCTCCAGCAGATAGTCGTGGATCTTGGCGCCAAAGGTCAGGAGATCCTTGTAGCGCCAGCGGCGGAACAGGAGGAAGTGCTCGTGGTTGTCGGGGAGCAGCCCCCAGTTTTCCATCATGGCCATGGTGGCCTTGAGGTGGCTCTTCTGGCCGAATTTGGTCTGCTTCTGCGATTCCATCCCTTCCAGGGTCTTCAGGAAGAGGCATTCGCGGATCAGGTTGTCCCGCTTCTCGTCCTTTTGCGCCTTGCGGTAGAAGGCGACGATCTCGCGGGAGAGGAGGAGATAGGGATCGATCTCCGCAAGCTCCATGGCCTCCTTGGCGCTGGACAGTTTTTCCGGATAGGAGACGAGGCACTTGACCTTGTCTGAGAAGAGCGGCAGGGTGTTGGACTGCTGCTGGAGAAGCAGTTCCAGATAGGCGAACTTGATCACCGACTTGAAGGGGCTGTCCAGGGCCTTGTTCATCTGCCACAGGCAGGCCCCGAAGATCTCGGCCTTGGGGATGTCGGAGAGGTAGCCCAGATCGACGAAATCGTTGGGGTTGACATCCTTGGTCTTCAGTGTTTTCAGGACAAAGGCGCGGTATTCTCCCTCGGTGAGTCCCGGCGGGATGAGCCACCAGAGAATGGGCTTGCCCGCCACCAGGATGTGGGTCCGGAAGAGTTCGTCCTTGAGCAGGATCTTGACCGCCGAACCGGCGGATTCCTCGTCGGCGGCGGAGGTTTCGTAGCTGTTTTCCCTGGTCTGGTCGATGTCCATGAGAAAGAAATGGACCTCGGCCCCCCGTTTCATCGCCCACTGTTCGATGCCCTTGCATTTTTCCCGCAGCATTGCCAGGCGTTCCTTGCCGAGCTCCTTGAAGCGGACGCTGACCCAGAAGTCACAGTCGGAAAGGGCCGACTGGGCCACGGTGCCGATGCTGCCGATGGTTTTGAGCGAATAGATCGCCGGCTCCGCCGGTTTCGCTACCTGGGCGTCGAGCCGCATGGCTGACGAGGTGGGGAAATAGCGGCGAAAGAGGTCGCCGGGCATCATCTTTTCCGGCTCATAGCCGTAAATGCCGCAGGGACATTCCTTGTTGTCCACAAAACCGGGCAGGTCGGGATAGTTGGTGTGCAGGAGGTAGGGAACGCCCTTGAAGAAAACCGCCGCCCGGGCCGGGTTGAAGAGGGTCGCCTTGGTGATGCGCTCCTCGTTGTACTGCTGATATCGGGCGAGCTTGGTCTTCATCGTGTCCTTTTGTAACAGGAATAAGGGAGGAAGAGCAAGGGATTTGCCGCTCCGCTAGGGGGCGGCCTCTACGGCCGCGGCCAGCTGCACTGCCTGTCGGGTCAGGGGCACGTTGTGGACCCGGAGCAGATCAACCCCGTGGAGCACCGCCAAGGCGGCGAGCGCAGCGGTGGGGATGTCGCGTTCGGCGACCTCAAGCCCGAGAACCCTGCCGATGAATGCCTTGCGCGAGTGGCCGAGGAGCAGCGGGCAGCCCAGTTCGCGGAAGCGGTGCAGGTGCTTGAGGATGGAAAGGTTGTGTTCCACGCTCTTGCCGAAGCCGATACCGGGGTCCACGATGAGGTTTTCCCGGCGGATGCCCCGGCTTGCGGCCCAGTCGATGCGCTCGGCGAGAAAGGCCAGGATTTCTGCGACCACGTCGGCGTAGCGCGGCTCGACCTGCATGTCCTTCGGGGTGCCGAGCATGTGCATGAGGATCACCGGCACCTGGTATTGCGCCGCCACCTCGGCCATGGACGGATCGAAGCGCAGGGCGCTGATGTCGTTGATGATGGTGGCGCCGGCGGCGATGGCCTCGTGCGCCACCTCAGCCTTGGTGGTGTCGATGGAAATGGGGATGGCGCGGTCGATTGCGCGTACCGCCCGGATGGCGGGGAGCACCCGCGCCAGTTCATCGGCAACGCTGACCGGTTCTGAAAAGGGGCGGGAGGACTCGCCGCCGATGTCGATGATGTCGGCGCCTGCGGCAAGCAGTGCGGCAACCTGCCGGGCCATGTCTTCGGCCTCGGTGAAGCGGCCGCCGTCGGAAAAGGAATCCGGCGTCACGTTCAGGATTCCCATGATCCTGGGCGGAACGCCGGCAGGGCGGAACCAGCGGTTGGAGGCGGCGGAAGCGCTCACCCTTTTTATGCGGCCGGGGCCGGCTGGGCGCCGGCCTCGGCAATGATGCGCTCGATGTCTTCCAGCACCAGGGTCTCCCGTTCAAGCAGGGCCTTGGCCAAGGCCTTGAGCGCGGTACTGTTTTCAGTGAGCAGGGTGGTCACCTTCTCCTTGGCGCCCAGGACCAGCTTTTTCACCTCGTCGTCGATGCGTACCGCGGTGGCCTCGGAATAGTCACGATGCTGGGCAATCTCGCGGCCAAGAAAGATCTGCTCTTCCTTCTTGCCGAAGGCCAAGGGGCCCATGACCTCGCTCATGCCCCACTCGCAGACCATCTTGCGTGCCAGTTCCGTGGCCCGCTCGATATCGTTCCCGGCACCGGTTGTGATCTCCTTGAAGATGAGTTCCTCCGCCACCCGGCCGCTGAGCAGGATGCAGATGTTGTTCATGAGGTCGGCCCGGGCATAGGTGTGTTTCTCATCCATGGGCAACTGCATGGTGACACCCAGAGCGCGGCCTCGCGGGATGATGGTCACCTTGTGGACGGGGTCGGCGCCGGGCAGCAGCTTGGCCACCAGGGCATGGCCTGCTTCGTGGTAGGCGGTGATCTCCTTTTCCTTCTCGGTGATGATCATGCTGCGCCGTTCGGTGCCCATGAGCACTTTGTCCTTGGCCTGCTCCAGGTGGATCATGGTGACTTTCTCGGCATCCTGGCGGGCAGCCAGAAGTGCCGCCTCGTTCACCATGTTTTCCAGGTCCGCCCCGGAAAATCCCGGTGTGCCGCGGGCGATCACGGCCCAGTCCACCTTTTCGTCGATCTGGGTCTTGCTGCCGTGGACCGTGAGGATCTTCTCGCGGCCCTTGACGTCGGGCACCGGCACCACCACCTGGCGGTCAAAGCGGCCGGGCCGCAGGAGCGCCGGGTCGAGGACATCGGGCCGGTTGGTGGCCGCCACGATGATGACGCCCTCGTTGGCCTCGAAGCCGTCCATTTCGACAAGGAGCTGGTTTAAGGTCTGCTCGCGCTCGTCGTGGCCGCCGCCTAAGCCGGCGCCGCGGTGGCGCCCCACGGCGTCGATCTCGTCGATGAAGATGATGCAGGGCGCGTTCTTCTTGCCCTGGATGAAGAGGTCGCGCACCCGGGAGGCGCCGACGCCGACGAACATCTCGACAAAGTCGGAGCCGCTGATGGAGAAGAAAGGCACGCCCGCCTCACCGGCAATGGCCTTGGCCAGCAGGGTCTTGCCGGTGCCCGGCGGGCCCATGAGCAGCACGCCCTTGGGGATACGGCCGCCCAGGCGGGTGAATTTTTTCGGGTCCTTGAGGAAATCGATGATTTCGGTGAGCTCCTCCTTGGCCTCGTCGATGCCGGCCACGTCGGCAAAGGTGACCTTGGTCTTGTCCTGGTCCAGGAGCCGGGCCCGGCTCTTGCCGAAACTCATGGCCTTGCCGCCGCCCACCTGCATCTGTCGCATGAAGAAGATCCAGACGCCAATGAGCAGCAGCATCGGAAACCAGGAGATGAGCACGGTGACGTACCAGGGGGTTTCCTCCTGGGGCTTCACCCGGATGTTGGTGTTGGCCTTGCGCAGGGCCTTGATGAGGTCCGGGTCGGCCGGGGAGATCACCTTGAATTCCTTGCCTCCAGGTCCTTCGCCGGTGATCTCGTTGCCCTGGATGGTGACCTGGTTCACCGCGCCCGATTCGACGCTGGTGAGGAAATCGCTGTAGCTCATCTCCACCGCCTGCTGCTGCGGCTTGTTGAAGAGATTGAAGAGCAGGATCATGGTGAGGCCGATCACCAGCCACATGGAGAGATTTTTGTAAAAGGTGTTCAAGAAAGCCTCCTCAAACGGGTTGTTGCGTCAGGGTCTTCCTTCCGGGCGCACGTCTTCCCCATCATAAGACAGGTGAGCCGGAAAGTCCAGCCGTGCGCCAGCCGGTTCAGTGAAAATACTCCTGCACCGACTTGGCCTCGATGGATTCCTCCTGCACCGTGGCAATGGCCCGCGCCATGGATTCCGCCCCGGCGATGGTGGTGGTGTAGGGCAGGTGATAGTCCAGTGCCGCCCGGCGGATGGTGTAGGAGTCCTCGGTGGTGCGGGTGCCCAGGGAGGTGTTGACGATCCACTGGATTTCCTTGTTCTGGATCTTGTCGAGCACATGGGGCCGCCCTTCGGAAATCTTGAAGACCGGCGCGCAGGCCACGCCATGCTCCTTGAGATGGGCTGCGGTGCCGCGGGTGGCGATGAGGGAGAAGCCCAGTTCGATGAGTCTTTTCGCAATGGGCACGATGGCCGGCTTGTCCGGATGGCGCATGCTCAGGAAAACGGTGCCCGAGGTGGGGATGGTCTGGCCCGCGGCAAGCTGCGACTTGGCAAAGGCGAGTCCCACACACTCGTCCATGCCCATGACCTCGCCGGTGGATTTCATCTCCGGTCCAAGAAGGGTATCGACGTTGGCAAAGCGGTTGAAGGGGAAGACCGCCTCCTTCACTGCAAAGTGCTTGATCTCCACCTCCCTGGTCAGCCCCAGTTCGGCCAGGGTCTTGCCGAGCATCACCTTGGTGGCGAGCTTGGCCAGCGGCACGCCGGTGGCCTTGCTGACAAAGGGCACGGTCCGCGAAGCGCGGGGGTTCACCTCCAGCACGTAGAGGGTGTTCTCCTTTACCGCGAACTGGATGTTCATGAGCCCCCTGACCTTGAGTTCCCTGGCCATGGCGCGGGTGGCGCTCTTGATCTCCTCGATCATCTCCTTCTGGAGGGAGTGGGGGGGGAGCACGCAGGCGGAGTCGCCGGAGTGGATGCCCGCCTCCTCGATGTGCTGCATGATGCCGCCGATGATGGTGGCCTCGCCGTCGGAGATGGCGTCCACATCCACCTCGATGGCGTCCTTGAGGAACTTGTCGATGAGGATCGGGTGTTCCGGCGAGACGTCGATGGCGGTGTGCATGTAGTGGAGCAGGTCTTTTTCATTGTAGACGATGCGCATGGCGCGGCCGCCCAGCACGTAGGAGGGGCGGACCACCACGGGGTAGCCGATTTCCTTGGCGATCTTCAGTGCCTGGTCGATGGCCTTGGCGGTGCCGTTGGCCGGCTGGCGCAGGCCGAGCTTCTGGAGGAACTGCTGGAAGCGTTCGCGGTCCTCGGCACGGTCGATGGAGTCGGGCGAGGTGCCGAGGATGGTCACTCCGGCCTTGGCCAAGGGTACGGCGAGATTCAATGGCGTCTGGCCGCCGAACTGGACGATGACGCCCTCGGGTTGCTCCTTGGCGATGATGTGCAGCACGTCCTCGCGGGTGAGCGGCTCGAAGTAGAGGCGGTCCGAGGTGTCGTAGTCGGTGGAGACGGTCTCGGGGTTGGAGTTCACCATGATCGACTCGATGCCCAGTTCGCGCAGGGCAAAGGAGGCATGGACGCAGCAGTAGTCGAACTCGATGCCCTGGCCGATGCGGTTGGGGCCGCCGCCCAGGATCATGACCTTGCGCTTGTCGCTGTGGCGGGATTCGTCCTCCTGCTCGTAGGTCGAGTAGTAGTAGGGGGTGTACGCCTCGAACTCGGCGGCGCAGGTGTCCACCAGCTTGTAGACCGGCTTCTGTCCCTCCTTTTCCCGCCGCTCCCGGATGTCGTCCTCCGAGGTGCCGGTGAGGAAGGCGAGCTGGCGGTCGGAGTAGCCGTACTGCTTCACCTGGCGCAGGAAATCGCCGGTAAGGCCGGCAAAGCCCGCCGCCTTGATCTGTGCCTCCATCTCCACGATCTGGCGCAGGTTGTTCAGGAACCACGGGTCGATGCTGGTGAGGGAATAGAGTTTCTCGATGGTCATGCCCCGCTGCAGTGCCTCGTAGAGCTGGAACATCCGCTTGGAGTTCGGCTTTCTGAGGGCGTTTTCGAGATCCGGGTTGTCCATCTTGGCAAAGGCATTGAACTTGGCGTCACCGCCAAAGCCGCTCACCCCGACTTCGAGGGAGCGCATGCCCTTCTGGAAGGCCTCCTTGAAGGTCCGGCCAATGGCCATGGTCTCGCCCACAGACTTCATGGCGGTGGTGAGGAAGTCGTCCGCCTCGGGGAACTTCTCGAAGGTGAAGCGGGGGATCTTCACCACGCAGTAGTCGATGGTGGGCTCGAAGGCCGCGTAGGTTTCGCGGGTGATGTCGTTCTTGATCTCGTCCAGGGTGTAGCCCACGGCGAGCTTGGCCGCGATCTTGGCAATGGGGAAGCCCGTCGCCTTGGAGGCCAGGGCCGAGCTGCGCGAAACCCGGGGGTTCATCTCGATGACCATCAGCTCGCCGTCTGCCGGGTTCACGGCGAACTGGACGTTGGAGCCGCCGGTCTCGACGCCGATCTCCCGCATGATGGCGATGGCCGCATCGCGCATCTCCTGGTACTCCACGTCGGTCAGGGTCTGGGCCGGGGCCACGGTGATGGAGTCGCCAGTGTGCACGCCCATGGCGTCGATGTTCTCGATGGAACAGATGATCACCACGTTGTCCGCCTTGTCGCGCACCACCTCCAGCTCGTATTCCTTCCAGCCCAGCAGGCTCCGTTCCAGCATGACCTCGGAGTTCATGGAAAGGTCGAGGCCCGCAGTGCAGAGTTCCACCAACTCCTGGGCGTTGTAGGCGATGCCGCCGCCGGTGCCGCCCAGGGTGAAGCTGGGGCGGACGATGATCGGGTAGCCGATCTTCTCGCCTGCGGGCAGCACCTCCTCGATGGTGTGGACAATGGCGCTCTCCGGCACCTTGAGGCCGATCTTCTTCATGGCGGCCCGGAAGGGGTCGCGGCCCTCTGCCTTCTTGATCACGGGGATGTTGGCCCCCAGGAGTTCGACGTTGTATTTGTCGAGCACGCCCAGTTCCGCCACCTTGATCGCGGTGTTGAGCGCGGTCTGGCCGCCCAGGGTGGGCAACAGGGCATCGGGCCGCTCCCGCTCGATGATCTTGGCCACCATCTCCGGGGTAATCGGCTCGATGTAGGTGCGGTCGGCGATCTCCGGGTCGGTCATGATGGTGGCGGGGTTCGAGTTGATGAGCACCACCTCGTAGCCTTCTTCCTTCAGGGCCTTCACCGCCTGGGTGCCGGAATAATCGAACTCGCAGGCCTGGCTGATGATGATGGGGCCGGAGCCGATGATGAGGATCTTCTTGATGTCGGTGCGTTTCGGCATGGTCGTGGTTCCGTTTGGAGTTCCGGTTACTGCATCATGGCGATGAAGCGGTCGAAGAGATAGATGGCGTCATGGGGCCCGGGCGCGTTTTCCGGGTGGTACTGCACGGAAAAGGCCGGGTATTTCTTGTGGCTGATACCCTCGACGCTACCGTCGTTGAGGTTGATGTGGGTCAGCTCCACGTCGTCCGGGCTCAGGCTCGCCATGTCCACGCAGAAGCCGTGGTTCTGGGAGGCGATCTCGATCTTGCCGGTGGTGAGATCCTTTACCGGCTGGTTGATGCCGCGGTGGCCGAACTTGAGCTTGTAGGTAGTGCCGCCGTAGGCCAGGCCCAGGAGCTGCTGGCCTAGGCAGATGCCGAAGATGGGCTTCTTGCCGAGGAGCTCGCGGATGGTCTCGATCACGCCAGGGATGCCTGCCGGGTCGCCGGGGCCGTTGGAGAGGAAGACGCCGTCCGGGTTCATGGCGAGGATGGCGTCGGCCTTGGTGGTGCAGGGCACCACCTGGATGGAGCAGCCGCGCTCGGCCATGAGGCGGAGCTGGTTGTACTTGAGGCCGTAGTCAATGGCCACCACCTTGTACCTGCCCGGCGCGGCGGTGGTGAAGTTGCTGCCCGGCTTGGGGCCGTCGGCGGTCCAGCCGTAGGGCTCCTTGCAACTCACCTCGTGGACCAGGTCGCGGCCAACGAGGCCGGGCGAGGCCTTGGCCTTGGCCACCAGGGAGGCGGGGTCGAGGTCGAGGGTCGAGACGATGCCCTTCATGGCGCCGCCTACCCGGATGTGGCGGGTGAGCGCCCGGGTGTCCACCCCTTCGATGCCCAGCACCCCGTACTTCTTGAGGAAGTCGGCCAGGTTGGAGGTCGCACGGAAGTTGCTCGGGAAGGGGCAGTACTCCTTGACGATGAAGGCCTGCACGTGGACGCGGCTCGATTCCATGTCCGCCTCGTTCACGCCGTAGTTGCCGATGAGCGGGTAGGTCATGGTCACGATCTGGCCGGTGTAGGAGGGGTCGGTGAGCACCTCCTGGTAGCCGCTCATGCCGGTGTTGAAGACGATCTCGCCGGTGGTCTCCCCCGGCCCGGTAAAGGAAACCCCTTCAAAAATGGTGCCGTCTTCCAGGGCGATCAATGCTTTCATGTGGTTCCTTTCTGCCGTTGATGGTGAGCAGTCTCTCCGCGGTGCCATGGGGCGCCAGCGGCTATCATGTGATTTCCCCGGTCCTTGTCAACGCGTCAGCCTGCACTGGGCCGGGGTGGGGCGAGCAGGCGCTGGATCAGCTGGGCCTGGCGCCTGGCCGCCCCCTGTCGGGACAAGACCGCGGTGCGGGCCTTTTCGGCCGCCGCTCTATACGTCTCGGGCCGGGCGACCCAGGCGAGGATCTGGCTGGCGATCTCCGCCGGGGCGGTGACCGGAAAACCGGCGCCAACCTCCTCAAGCAGGGCCTTGGCCTCGCTGAAGTCCTTCATGCTTGGGCCGTAGAGGACCGGCTTGCCCCACACCGCGGCCTCGAACAGATTGTGGCCGCCCCGTTCCACCAGGCTGCCGCCGCAGAAGACGTAATCCGCCGTGGCATAGAGGCCGGCCAGTTCGCCCATGGTATCCACCAGAATCACGTCGTGGTTCCGGCGGCTCCCGATACCGCTTCTGCGATCAAACCCCAGCCCTTCTGCCTTGAAGAGGGCCTCGATCTCGGCCAACCGCTGCAGATGGCGCGGGGCTACGATCCAGACCAGCCCCGGCAGTTCCTTCTTCAGGGTCCGGTAGACCCCGATGAGTTGCGCCTCTTCGTTGCCGTGGGTGCTGCCTGCCACCCAGACCGGCGCCGCCTCCGGCAGTCGCAGTTCGGCGCGAAAGCGGGCAGCCGGGTTCTCGGCCGGCTGGCTGGCGGCCAGGTCATCCTTGGCATTGCCCGTGACAATTACCCCATCCGGCGCGGCGCCCAGCGCGCGGAAGCGTTCGGCATCCGCCGGGCCGATGGCGGCGATGGCCGTGAACCGGCGCAGGGTCTGGGCGATCAGCCCGCCGATCAGGCGGTAGCGCCGCTCTGAGCGTTCGCTCAGCCGTCCGTTCAGCAGGGCGAGTCGGGTGCCCCGCACCTCGGCCTGCCGCAGGATGGCGGGCCAGAGTTCCGTTTCCAGGCAGACGTAGAGGTCCGGTTGTATGGTCTTGAGCGCCCTGGCCGTAAACAAACCCAGGTCCAGGGGCGCGAAGATGCAGTGTGCCGCATCTCCAAGCTGCTGGCGGGCGACGTTCTGCCCCTGCCGGGTCATGGTGGAGACGATCACCACCGCCTCGGGCAACAGCGTTTTAATTTCCTCGATCAGGGCGCGGGCGGCCTGCACCTCGCCCACCGAGGCGGCGTGCAGCCAGATGCGCGGTTTGCCGCCTCGCGGCAACAGCTCTTCTTTATAGAGCCCGAGCCGTTGGCGCAGTTCCTCCCGGCGTGACGCTGGGAGATATGTTGGGAAAAAAAAAGGGGCCGCGGCGAGGAGGAGAAACCAACCGATGAGCTGATAGAGTAGGTAACTCAAAGACGTGACTACCTTTTTCTTGGGTGCCGCCCAGGCCCCGCGCTCAGGCAAAAATCACGACATTAAACAGAATTTCCCGCTTTTCGTCAATAAGAAAACCTGGGGAAAATAGGTTCAAAGAGGGGGCAAGGTTGGCACGGGGAGGAAGTTTGTTTTTTGGGAGAACTGATAGAGCTATGAGATGGGGGAGCGTCTGACTTTAAGAAAGATTGTAAAGAAATGCTTCTCGTGCTTAGCATGTTCAGTGTCGAAAAACGGATTTATTTTCGTAGCAGCCTCCGGGCCACATCGGCATAGACCTCGAAGTCCTCCCGCTTGCCGATCCCGACCACCTCGACCACCACCTCGTCTTCCACGATCCGGTAGACCACCCGGATTGACTTTTTGCATGCATAGAGCTTGTAATAGCCGGTCAGATCAAAGCCGCGCATATTGCCCAATGGCTGGCCGAGATGGGGAGTTTCCTCAAGTTTCTTGAGTTGCGTGGCGACCTGCTTCTTGACCGAGCCGTCCAGCGTCCGGAAGTCGGCAGCGGCCGCCGCGGTGAGCACCACCTTATAGCGCAACGCCTTCCTCCTTGAGGAGTGCGTCCAATGTAATTCGCTTGCCCGAGGCCTTCTGCCGCTTAGTCACGAGGTCGTAGATTTCCAAGTGCTCCACGAACGCAACGATGTCCGCCATGTACTCGTACTCCTCCACCGGTAAAATGACGGCGGTGATCTCATTGTTCTTGAGCACAGCGGTTTTGTCGCGCCGGTGTTCGGCAAGGTCAGCCACCACCTTGCCGAAGTTCTTCGCCGCGGCGGTGGCGCTGATCATTTCGTCCCGCGTAAAACTTGCCCCCATACTGTTTTCTCCTTGTTTCACGTATTATTATACGTAACATAATACGCGTTGTGGCCTGCGTTCGTCAAGCCCGAAGTCGACAAGGGGGCAGGACCGAATTCTGTGTCTTGTGATTATTCCCAGATGCCCGCCACCGTGGCCTTGCAGGCCGGGCAGTGGCCGTGCTCCAAACGGTTGGCCAGGATGGAGAAGCCGCTTCGCTCGATCACCGTCTTGCCGCACTGTGGGCAGTAGGTGTTCTCGCCGGCCATGTCCGGCACGTTTCCCACATAGACGTACTTGAGCCCGGCAGCAAGCCCGATCTCCCTTGCCTTCCGCAGGGTCTCGTGCGGGGTGGGCGGCCGGTCGGTCATCTCGTAGGTGGGCCAGAAGCGGGTCACATGCCATGGCATCTCCGGTGAAATCCCGTGGATGAAGTTGGCAATGTCCGTGAGTTCTGCGTCCGAATCGTTCCAACCGGGGATGATGAGGGTGGTCACCTCCACCCAGACCCCGATCTGGTGCATGAGGGTGATGGTGTCGAGCACCGGCTGGAGCCTGGCGCCGCACACCTCTTTGTAAAACTTGTCGGTGAAAGCCTTGAGGTCGATGTTGTTGGCCGTGAGCACAGGCGCAAGTTCGCGGGTCGCCTCCGGCCCGGTGTAGCCGTTGGAGACAAAGATGTTCTTGATGCCTTTGGCGTGGGCGCGGGTGGCGCAGTCGTAGGCAAACTCGTAGAAGATGGTGGGCTCCACATAGGTGTAGCTGATGTTTTTGGAGCCGCTCCGCTGGGCCGCCTCCACCACATCGTCTGGCGTACGTACCGTGCCGGGAACGTCGCCACCGTAGAGGCGCGGGTACTGGGAGATCTCGTAGTTCTGGCAGTGCTTGCAGCGGAAGTTGCAGCCCACCGTGGCGATGGAATAGGAGAGCGAGCCGGGCAGCAGATGGAAGATCGGCTTTTTTTCGATGGGGTCGATGTTCTCGCTGATGAGGCGGCCGTAGTTGAGGGAGTAAAGGGTGCCGCCCCGATTCTCCCGTACCTGGCAGAGGCCGCGTTTGCCGTCGTTGATGACGCAGCGGTGGGCGCAAAGGTGGCAACGGAGTTGTTGCTTGGTTCCATCGTGAATCTGGTAGAAGCGGGCTTCCTGCATGGCGCACCTCCCCGGGCTGGAAGGGAAAAGGGGTGGTTGAACATATTCATTATATAGGAGCAAAGGGTTCAGGTACAGAAAATGACGCATGGGGTTAATGGCGCAAGAACAGGGCATTAAAACCGGGTGCGATTTTTTCTTTGTGCCGTGCAAAATTCCCGTTGACTCTGCCACCCACTTCGGCTACTTTAGCGCTCTCCCAAGCACGGGAGAATGGAACTGCCCTCGACGGCAGTCCCCAAGCGATCTTTGAGAACTGAGCAGCAGAGAGAATGGGCCCGCCCGGTCCCGGGGCAAAGTGGGACGAGTTTTGAATTGTACAGTGACCGAGTCTGATATGGACTTGGAAGCGATAGAGATCAAACT
>JBFLXY010000021.1:0-18755 GCA_040757055.1 Thermodesulfobacteriota bacterium
CCATAGCAGAGGGGTCACACCCGTTCCCATTCCGAACACGGAAGTTAAGCCCTCTCGCGCCGATGGTACTGCCAGGGAGACTTGGTGGGAGAGTAGGTCGCCGCCGATCCTTTTTCCGTGAAAACCCCCGTCCGTCTGGATGGGGGTTTTTTTATGCCCGCACTACCACCAAAATTCCGGATACTGGCGCGACTTGGGGATGTTGTTCACCAGAAGCGCCACCACCAGCATGATCAGGGCGCCGACACCGACGGGCATCAGGGCGTAGAAGTAGCCAAGCCCGTGAATCTTCGGGCCCCCGATTACGGCGATGAGTGCGGTGGCGCCGCCTGGCGGGTGGAGGGTCTTGGTGAGGTGCATGGCGGCGATGGCGGTGGCCACTGCCACCGCGGCTGCGAGCCACAGGTGCGGTTCAAACAGTTGATAGCTTGCCACGCCGATGCAGGCCGAGATGAGGTGACCGCCCACGAGGTTGCGTGGTTGGGCCAGCGGGCTCTTGATGGCGCCGTAGATGAGCACCGCCGAGGCGCCGAAGGAGCCGACGATGAGCATCAGGTCGGCATCACCCAGGACGTTGTAGTGGAGATGGCCCACGGCGCTGATACCGAGGAAGGCGCCGATCCATGACCAGAAAACCTCGCTTCCGCTCACCCGTGGAGGGCTGTAAGTGATTCCGGTCATTTTGCTGAAGTAGCCCACTGTCGCCTCCTATCGGGTGCCTGGGATTCGTTCTGGTTTTCCATATCATACCATCAGGCCAGCTGGCGGCCTTGACTTAGGTCAACGCATCAGCGGGGGCGGAAAAAGAGAACCCGCCTTGCGGCGGGTTCTCGTGGCAGGGGGCGTTCTCTCAGGCATGGCCTAGTGGACCGCGATGTGCGTTACCCCCTTTTTCGCCTCCTCGGTTTTGGGCAGCGTGACCTTTAGTACGCCATCCTCATAGACGGCCTCGATCTTGTCGGGCTGCACCTCGGCCGGCAAACGGACCAGCCGGTAGAAGGAGCCATAGGTTCGCTCGATCCGGTGGAACCTCTTGTCCTTTTCCTCCTTTTCCTGGTGCTTTTCGCCCTTGATGATCAGATGGCCGCTCTCCAGGGAGATGTCGATATCCTTTTTCTCAAGGCCCGGCAGTTCCGCCTTGACCTCGATGGCAGTCGGGGTCTCGGCCAGATCAAGCCGTGGCGCCCATTCCATGGTCAGGTCGGGCACAAGGTCACCGTCCGGGAAGGCATCCCAGAAGTGCCTGACCATGTTCTCCATCTCCTTGAACAGAGTCGGAACCTCATGACGCCGTTTGATCGGAAGAAGATCCAACATGGTGTTCACCTCCTTCTGGCTTTTCTCATTGATTTTGTTCACCTTATTGGCTTCTTAATTAAAAATAAGGCGGCTTTGTCCGGTGTCAAGGGAGGCGGGCTGCTGCCTTCGGGCTAACGGGGAGGCGTGGTGGGGAAACCCTTGGTGGTTGGCGGTTGGCACCCGCCACTGCAGCCGCAACCGGCAGAGGGGCCATCGCTGCTGCCGGAGGACGAGGTAAATCGGCGCAGCCAGTTGCCGAGCAGCTGGCCTACAGGCTTGACGGAAAGCAGCAGAACCGTCACGGCTCCGATTAGCTGCACCGTGTGGGGCAGGAGTTCCACCGCCTGCCCCATGTTGGCCTGGGCGGAAATTCCCAGCGTTGCATAGAGCGCATCGAGTAGAAGCCCCCAGAGCACGCTGGTGGTGGCGATGGAGGTGAGATAGAGGATGGTGGCCCGTTTGCCGATGAGGCTGCCCAGGACGGTCAGCGAGGCCATGTTGGTGGCCGGGCCGACCAGCAAAAAAACCAGGGCGGCGCCGGGGCTGACTCCTTTGAGGATGAGGGCCGCGGCGATGGGGGTGGAGGCGCTGGCGCAGATGTAGAGCGGGATGCCGAAGAGGAGCATGAAGAGCATGGCGGTCAGTCCGCCTCCAAGATAGCTCTGGATGAGGTCGTCGGGGACCAGCGCGGTGATGATGCCGGCCAGCAGGAGCCCCAGGAAGAACCATGGGGCGATGTCGGCCCACAGGTCGGCAAAGGCGTACCGCAGTCCGGCCCGTACCTTTTCGCCGATGGTATGGTGGTGGAGGTGGTCTGTTGGTGGGCGGTCGCTGCTGTTGCAGCAGCCCTCCTCCCCACAGGTCGGGGGCGTGGGGATGAGGGTCGTGTCCGGAACTCTGCGCAGGTTTTCAGCACTGCCGGCAACCAGGGCGGTGGCAAAGGCGGCCAGCGGCCGGGCCACGGTCATGATCGGATCGAGCAGGGCATAGCTGATGCCGATGGAGTCCACCCCGGATTCCGGGGTGGCAACGAGAAAAGCAACGGTGGCGCCATTGTTGGCCCCCTGCTTTTTGAGGGCGGCGGCGGCAGGCAGCACCCCGCAGGAACAAAGCGGCATCGGCACTCCGAAGAGCGCCGCCTTGAATACCGGCAGAAAACGGCCTTTGCCGAGGTGGCGGGCGACGGCGGCTGGGGAGAGAAAGGCATTGAGCAGGCCGCCGATCAGGATGCCCAAGAGAACATAAACGCCGGCCTCCAGCAGCAGTTGCCACGATTCCGCGGCAATCGTCAGCGCAAATTCCATAAGAATCCTCCGGGGTCCGGTTGCATCGTCATGGCCGCTCTTCCCTGCTGTGGGTCAGGGCTACCTGGATGAGGTGTTCGATGTGTTCGTCGTCCAGCCGGTAGTAGAGCACGACGCCTTCGCGGCGGTTTCTTACCAGGCGGAGGGTGCGGAGGAGGCGGAGCTGATGGCTGACCGCCGATTCGCTCACTTCAAGCAGTGCCGCCAGATCGCAGACGCACATCTCCCCCTGGCGCAGGGCCCAGAGGATGCGAAGGCGGTTGGCATCGGCACAGGCCTTGAACAGCTCGGCCATGCGTTCGATTTCGCCGTTGGCCAAGGCTCCCTGCCGGGCCGCCTTGATGCGCTCCTCATGGATGATGCGACAATCGCAGATGTCTTCGCGTCTGCCCATGGTCTGCCTGTTTTTATGATTATATGAGCAACTTTTCATAAAATATTCCAAGCAGGCCGGGGTTGTCAACGGGAAAACGCGGCAGGGAGGCGCAGGAAAAGAAAGGCGGCGGGCAGACGGCAAAAAAAAAACGGGGAACAGGTTGCCCTGTTCCCCGTTGGTACACCGTGTTGCGGAAAATTACTTCGCAGCCGGAGCAGCCGGGGCGGCAGCGTCGGCAGCCGGAGCAGCCGGAGCAGCAGCGTCGGCAGCCGGAGCAGCGGCGTCGGCAGCCGGAGCAGCGGGAGCGGCAGCGTCAGCAGCCGGAGCAGCCTGCTCAGCCGGAGCCGGAGCGGTGGTCTCTGCGTTCTGCTTGCAGGCAACCATGCCGGTTACCATCAGGCCCATCAGGGCGAGGGCGACAACCTTGCTCAGTACGGATTTCATAGTCTTCTCTCTCTTTGTGTTGGGTTTGTTGTATCTTGTCTCTTTCCTAGCCCGAGACACAAGGCGTTTTACGCTCTTCTGCTGTGCGACCTGCGAAAACCAAGGCTGCAAAACTCTTCGTGATGCCCATAAATAATATCGTGACGTTTCAAAGTAAAGAGAAAAATTGGGCCGGGTGCAAAAAATCTGCGGCAGGGAAAGGGGAGGGCCACCCTCTCGAACGGCCTCCTTTCCCGATCCTTTTTCCATTTTTCCGGCAGGAAGACGATCGTGCGGTCTTCTTGCGCAGGAGGCGTGATCCAGCAAGGTGACTTTCCCGAAATCGTCTGGATTTTGGCGGGATTTTCAGGTAGGGTGGCCTGCAGATGGGCATGGCAGTGAAAGACTGCGAGGCAGAATGGTGGAGCATGGCGGATCCCCAAGGAAAAAACGCGGTTGACGGTTGGGAGCAGGCCTGTCTCAGGCAGGCCCATGATGCTGCCGTGGGCCGCCTTTTCCGCGGCCTGATCCATAATCTGAATGGCGCGCTCCAGGTTTTTTCCCTGCAGACCGATCTCTTTGTCATGACCAGCGAACAGGCCACCGCGCTTGCACGTCAGCTGCTCGCCGCCAAGCTGGCCCCGGAGACAAGGACGCTGGCGCAGCAGCTTGTCGATCTTCTCCTGCGCCGGGAGGATGCGGTGCGCCAGATGCAGGAGAAGGCGCGGGACTGCGAGCAGGTGGTGCAGCGAACCCTGCTCTTGCCTGATTTTGCCCAGACGTTGGGCACAGATCCCTACACGGTGAACAGCGTGATCCGGACCGAGGTGGAGTTCCTCTGTGCGGATTCCTTTTTTAAGCACAAGGTGGCGAAGGATCTCTTTTTGGCCGCCGAGCAGCCCCCTCTGGCGGAGGGGCAGCTTGCTCTCCATCAGGTTCTCTTCTCTCTTTTGGAAAACAGCGTGATTGCCGTGCGTGACAGCGAACAACCGCGGGTGGTGGTGCGCTCCTCCCATGCCGCAGGCATCACCACCGTGGTGGTGGAGGATAATGGCCCTGGTGTGCCAGAGGCGGACCGGGAACGCGTTTTTGAACCGTTTTATTCCACCTGGACCGATCATCTTGGCTTGGGGCTCTATCTGGCCCGGAAGCTCGCTGCGGAGCTGCGGGGAACCCTGGTGTGCGACTCCAGCCCCGAGGGCGCCGCCTTCCGCCTGACCCTGCCCGTGGCCTGACCCGATGCGTTCCACAGCCGATCAGCCGGAACAGCCCGGCACCCTCTACGTGGTGGCCACGCCCATCGGTAACCTGGAGGACATCACCCTGCGGGCCCTGCGCATCTTGAAGGAGGTGGCAATGATCGCCTCCGAGGATACCCGCCACACCAAAAAGCTTCTCACCCACTTCGGCATCCATACCCCTCTGGTCAGCTATTTCAAGGGACAGGAGGCGCGCAAGGCCGAGAGCATCATCGCCACCCTGCATGAGGGCCGCGATGTGGCCCTGGTTTCCGACGCAGGTACCCCGGCCATTGCCGACCCAGGCGCCATCCTGGTGCGGAAGGTGCGGGAGGAGGGGATTCGCGTGGTGCCGGTGCCGGGTCCATCCGCCCTGGCTGCGGCCCTTTCGGTGGCCGGTTTTGACGGCCCAGTGCTCTTTGCCGGTTTTCTGCCGGCAAAAGCGAGCCAGCGCCGGGCGCTACTGGCGTCGCTGGCCCATCAGGGTCATCATCTGCTCTTCTATGAGGCACCCCACCGGATTGTGGACAGCCTGGCGGATTGCCGCGCGGTTCTGGGCGACCGGCGGGTTTTTCTGGGGCGCGAGCTGACCAAGCTGCATGAGGAGTCACTGATCGGTCGCCTCGGTGCGGTGGCGGCCGAGTTCGCGGCCCGGCCAGCGGTGAAGGGGGAGTTCGTGGTCCTGGTCGAGGGCGGGGAGGAACCGCCGCCACCCAGCGAGGAGGCGGTGGTCGGGCAGTTGCAGTGGCACCGCGAGCAGGGGGTCTCGCTCAAGAGCGCGGTGCAGTCGGTGATGGCCGAACTGGGCCTGCCCCGTTCCGCGGTCTACAAACAGGCCCTGGCCCTGTGGCATGATGAAGGGCCAGCGGCGTGATTTTGCTTGAGAAGTGCGGCGAAATACGATATTTTGTCACCCTTTTTATCGGGCCCATGGGGCCGGGGCAAGGGGAGCCGCAGGTTTCGGTCTCGGCCTCGTGGAGGAGCTGCCGTGAAAGAGGTTCAGGACTTTTACTTCAAGAAGGCCAAGAAGGAAGGCTACCCCGCCCGCTCGGTCTACAAGCTGGAAGAGGCGCAGCAGAAGCACCATCTCCTGCGCAAGGGCGATTCGGTCCTCGACCTCGGCTGCCAGCCCGGCAGTTGGTCGCTTTATGCCGCCAAGGTGGTTGGTGAAAGCGGCGTGGTGGTGGGAGTGGATATCCAGTCCGGCACCCAGTTCCCGCAGCAGGGCGGCCGGGCGCCGATCCACTTCTTCCTCGACGACGCCTTTGCCGAGGCGACCGAGGAGCGCATCCGCGCCGTGCGGGACCGATTTCAGGTGGTGCTGAGCGACATGGCCCCCCGCACCAGCGGCAACCGCTGGACCGACCAGCAGCTCTCCCTTCGGTTGGCGCGACGGGTGGTTGAACTGGCCCAGCGATTTCTCGTGGCCGGCGGCAATTTCTACTGCAAGGTCTTCGAGGGCGAGGACTTCAAGGAGTTTGTCGATGAGGTGCGCCTCCTCTTTGCCCAGGTGAAGATCGTCAAGCCCAAGAGTTCCCGGAACGAGAGCCGGGAGGTCTTTGTACTCGGCATGGGCTACAAGGGAAATCCGGGATGAGGCGCGGCATCTTTTGCTGGCCTCGTCCGTAACATTCTTTCTTTATTGTCTTGGGGTATACGTATGGCTGGACATTCCAAATGGGCGAACATCAAGCGCCGCAAGGGCGCGGTGGATGCCAAGCGCGGCAAGATCTTCACCAAGATCATCAAGGAGATCATGGTGGCGGCGCGCCTGGGCGGCGGGGACATCAACGGCAATCCGCGACTCAGGTCGGCGGTGCTGGCGGCCAAGGACGAGAACATGCCCAAGGAGAACATCGAGCGCGCCATCAAGAAGGGCACCGGCGACCTCGATGGCGTCTCCTACGAGGAAATCGTCTATGAAGGCTACGGCCCCGGCGGGGTGGCGATGATGGTCGAGTGCATGACCGACAACCGGGTACGCACCGTGGCCGACGTGCGCCACTTTTTCAGCAAGTCGGGCGGCAACCTGGGCGAGTCCAACTGCGTCTCCTGGATGTTCGACAAGAAGGGCTCCATCGTCGTCGACAGCAGCACCATTTCCGAGGATGCCCTGATGGAGATCGCCATCGAGGCCGGGGCCGAGGATGTGATCTCCGAGGACAACACCTTTCAGGTGCTGACCGCGCCCGATGATTTTGCCGCGGTGTGCGAGGCGCTGAACGCCAAGGGCGTGAAGCACGTCGAGGCCGGCATCACCATGATCCCCAAGAATGTGGTGGAGGTGACCGACGAGAAGGTGGCGAGCCAGCTCATGAAGCTCATCGAGAACCTGGAGGACAACGACGACGTCCAGAAGGTCCACGCCAACTTCGATATCCCCGACGCCATCATGGAGGCCATTTCATAAGCATCCATGCCGCGCAGCATAGGCAGGCGGTCGGCGCTTCCCGCCGCCTGCTGGGCATCGACCCTGGTTCGCGGGCGACGGGCTACGGCGTCATCGACCAGCGCGGCAACGAGCTTTTCTTCGTGGCCTGCGGCGTGATCCGCACCACTCCCGATCTCTCCTTTCCAGAACGGCTTCAGGAACTCCACAGCGGTATCACTGAGGTGATCGCCACCCACCGGCCGCAGCAGGCGGCGGTGGAGGAGATCTTCACCGCGGTCAACCCCAGGTCGGCCCTCAAACTTGGCCATGCCCGCGGGGTGCTCATCCTCGCCTTGATGCAGGCCGCTCTTCCGGTGGCCCAATTCACCCCCATGGTGGTCAAGCAGGCAGTGGCCGGCTACGGCCGGGCGCCCAAGGAGCAGGTGCAGCAGATGGTACGCTCCCTTCTCCATCTTTCGGCCAGCCCCTCGCAGGATGCGGCCGACGCCCTGGCCGTGGCCATCTGCCTTGCCAACCATGCCGTTGTCCTTCCCCGCAAACCATGAGTCATTCCCCCGGGTTATCCCCCAACTTCTCCTTTGAACCGCGCCCCTTTTCGGGTATGCTGATCCCCATATGATCGCACGCTTACGAGGAGAACTGCTGCACCGCTCGGCCGAGGCCCTGGTGGTTGACGTGCATGGGGTGGGCTACGAGGTCCACTTTCCCGAGGCGCACCATCATCGCCTGCCCCGGCTGGGCGAGGAGGTGGTGCTCCAGATCCATACCGTGGTCCGGGAGGACGCCATCAGCCTTTACGGCTTTCTCGATGCGGCGGAAAAGGAACTTTTTCTGCTCCTCATGGGGGTTTCCGGCGTGGGGCCGAAACTGGCCCGCAATGTCCTCTCCGCCGCCACCCCGGCCGAGATCAGCCGGGCCATCGCGGCCGGCGACGTGGGCTGGCTGAAACAGCTGCCCGGTATCGGCAAGAAGACGGCGGAGCGACTCTGCCTTGAGCTGAAGGAGAAGGTCGACTTCATCCCCTTTGCCGGCGTGCCGGTGGCCACGGTGGTGACCTCGCCCGAAGCCTTCGGCGACCAGCCGTCGCGGGATGCCCTTTCCGCCCTGATGAATCTCGGCTACCCGGCACCCCGTGCCCGCCAGGCCTTGGAACAGGTTCGCCAGCAGGTGGGTGAGGAGGCGTATGGCGGCCTAGCCCTTGAAGAGCTGCTGCGCGCCGCGCTGCGAGGGCTGGCATGAACCAGGAAGAGCGCATCGTCAGCTCGAAGGTGGCGCCGGAGGACCATTTTGACTCCGACCTGCGGCCCAAGTATCTCGCCCAGTACATCGGCCAGGAGCCGCTCAAGGAGAATCTCGCCATCGCCATTGCCGCGGCCAGGGGGCGCAGCGAACCCCTCGACCACCTGCTCTTCCACGGCTTTCCGGGCCTGGGCAAGACCACCCTCGCCTATGTGATCGCCAACGAGATGGGCGCCAGCATCCGGGTCACCTCGGGCCCGGTCATCGAGCGGCCGGGTGACCTGGCTGCCATCCTCACCAGCCTTCAGGAAGGCGACGTCCTCTTCATCGACGAGATCCACCGCTTAAACCACGTGGTGGAGGAGATCCTCTACCCGGCCATGGAGGACTACCAGCTCGATCTGGTCATCGGCCAGGGGCCGGGGGCGCGGAGCGTCAAGATGGCCCTGCCGCGCTTCACCCTGGTGGGGGCCACCACCCGCACGGGTTTGCTGACCCCGCCGCTGCGCGACCGTTTCGGCATGGCCCTGCGCCTCGATTTCTACACCCCGGAGGAACTGGTGGCCATTGTCACGCGTTCCGCCGGGCTCCTGGGGGTCAAACTCGATCAGGCCGGCGCCACCGAGATCGGCCGGAGATCCCGCGGCACCCCCCGCATCGCCAACCGGCTTTTGAAGCGGTTGCGCGACTACGCCGAGGTCAAGGCTGGCGGCACCATCACCGCGCAGGTGGCGGACGCGGCCCTTTCCATGCTGGGGGTCGATCACATGGGACTCGACGACATGGACCGCCGCATCGTGCTGGCCATCATCGACAAGTTCCAGGGCGGCCCCATCGGAGTGGAGACCCTGGCCACCATGGTCTGCGAGGAAAAAACCACTCTGGAGGATGTCTACGAGCCCTTCCTCATCCAGATCGGTTTTCTGATCCGCACCCCGCGCGGCCGCATGGCCACCCGGGCGGCATACGAGCACTTCGGCCGCACCCTGCCGCGGCGGCTGCCCGCGGCCATGGACCAGGAGAATCTGCTCTTTTAGAGGTGTTTCAGGTTGTTGACTGATGCGCTGCGCTCATCTAGACTGACATTCGGAACGAGTTATGACCACGACCAAGCTGACCGTCCGCGACATCCGCGCCATGAAGGAGAGAGGTGAGAAGATCACCATGCTCACGGCCTACGATGCGCGTTTCGCCAGCCTGGTTGACGAGGCCGGCATCGACATGGTGCTGGTGGGCGACTCGCTGGGCATGGTGGTTTTGGGCTACGAATCCACGGTGCCGGTCACCATGGCGGAGATGCTCCACCACGCCAGGGCCGCAAAGAACGGCGTGCACCGGGCGGTGCTGGTGGGCGACATGCCCTTTCTTTCCTATCAGGTGGACACGCGCGAGGCCATCCGCAACGCTGGCCGCTTCCTCAAAGAGGCCGGGTGCGACGCGGTGAAGCTGGAGGGTGGCGCAGAGGTGTGCGATACCGTGGCGGCTATCGTCAGGGCCGGGATTCCGGTCATGGGCCACATCGGCCTCACCCCGCAGACCGCAGGTCAGCTCGGTGGCTTCAGGGTGCAGGGGAAGGATCTGGAATCGGCGCAAAAGATGCTGCGCGATGCCAAGGCGTTGGAGACGGCGGGCGCCTTTGCCCTGGTGCTGGAGTGCATCCCCGACCGCCTGGCCGCCGCGATCACCGGGGCGATCCGTATCCCCACCATCGGCATTGGCGCCGGCCCCCATTGCGACGGCCAGGTGCTGGTGACCCACGATCTCATCGGCATGTTTGAAAAATTCGTGCCGCGTTTTGTGAAACAGTATGCCAACCTTGCGCCGCAGATCAAGGAGGCCATCGGCGCCTTCCGCGACGAGGTGCGCAGCGGCGCCTATCCTGATGTCGCCCACAGTTTCCCCATGCAGGACGAGATAATGGCCCGTCTGCGGGATGAATCATGATCGCCGGAAGGCACAGCGCGGGCAGCTAAGGTGGCGAGGGGCATATGGACATAGCAACCATCATCGGGCTTCTCTCCGGCTCCGTCATCCTCTTTGCCGCCATCTTTCTGGGCGGCAAGGCCCTGCTCTTTCTGAATCTGCCCTCGATCCTCATCGTCGGTGGCGGCGTCATCGCCACCGCCTTCATCCGTTTCAGCATGGCCGAGGTGATCGGGTCCATGAAGGTGGCGGCCAACGCCTTTTTCGTCCGGCCCAGCTCCCCCCGTGAGATCATCCGCGAGATCGTCGGCCTGGCCCATGTGGCCCGCAAGAACGGCCTCATCGTGCTCGAGCAGCAGCCCATCGAGGACCCTTTCCTCAAGCGGGCGATCATGTTCTGCGTCGACGGCCATGAGGCGGATTTCATCGAAGAGGTGCTGAAAAGGGACGTGAGCCTCACCGTGGAGCGCCATGAGGTGGGGCAGAATGTCTTCCGCGGCATGGGCGAATCGGCCCCGGCCTTCGGCATGATCGGCACCCTGGTCGGCCTCGTGCAGATGCTGGCCAGCATGCGCGACCCCGCCTCCATCGGGCCGGCCATGTCGGTGGCGGTGCTCACCACCCTCTACGGCGTGGTGCTGGCCAACCTCTTCTTTCTCCCCTTGGCCGACAAGCTCGCCCTGCGGAGTCAGGAGGAGGAGCGGAACCGCCGGCTGATCATCGGCGGGGTTCTGGGCATTTTGAAGGGGTTGAACCCCAGGGTGATGGAGGAGTTCCTGGAGACCTTTCTGCCGCCGAAGCTGCGCAAGAACCGGCTGCACAAGGGCGGGGGAGAAGCATGAGCGACGAGTCGCCGAAGCGGGGGGGGAAGCGCGGGAGTGCGCCGGCGTGGATGGTCACCTTCGCCGACATGATGACGCTGATGCTGTGCTTTTTCATCCTGCTTCTCTCCTTTTCCTCCATGGACAGGCCGAGCTTTGAGAAGGTGACCGGTTCCCTGCGCGAGGCCTTCGGCGTGCAGCGGGAGGTGATTGTTTTCGAGCCTCCCATCGGCGAGCAGATCATTGTTCCCCAGCCGGAGCCGGTGCTGCCCGGCGTCCGGCAGCAGGTGATCCAGGCATTCCAGGAGCAGATCAATGCCGGGATGATCACGGTGGAGGCGCGGGGCGATCTGGTGACCGTCCGCATGCGGGACTCCCTGGCCTTTGATTCGGGCCGGGTGGAGCTGAAGGAGGGGGGCAAGGCGCTGCTGGATGCCCTGGGTGCGGTTCTGGCCCAGACCGAGGCGGTCGTGCTGGTGGGCGGGCATACCGACAATGTGCCGTTGCGCGCCGACGCTGCCTACCCCTCCAACTGGAGCCTGTCGGCGGCACGGGCGGTGACCGTGGTGGAGTATCTCGCCTCCCGGCACCGGCTGCCGGCCCACCGCCTTTCCGCCACGGGGCACGCCGACGGCGAGCCGGTGGCCAGCAACGCTGCCGAAGAGGGGCGGGCCCAGAACCGCCGGGTCGAATTCCGGATCACCACCCGCCAGGGGGCGCAGAGTCGTTGAGAACGCTTCCGGGCGGGCGAAGGGAAACGATGCCGGCACAATCTTCAGTCAGGACGAGAGGCACATGACAGCGGAAGTGAACCGGCGTGGGGCGGTGCGGGTTTCGGATCGGGTCCTGCTGGCGGCGAAACGGGTGACACCGGAACGCTATCAGGCAGTGGCCGCGGATTATGCGCACGGCATCTCGCTCTACAACCAGGAGGGGCTGGCCGACATCCAGATGTATGTCGGTGCCGAGGGCGCCTTGAGCCGGCTCAAGGAACGCGATGCCGATCTGGCCGAATTTTTGCGCTATCTCGACACCAAGCTCAACCTGGTGCTCAAGCGCAGCCAGGGCGAGCGCACTCCCTTTGACGAACTCAGGCTGCAGAAGGTCAACCTCAGCGGCTCCGGCATCGCCTTTGTGGTGGACGAGGAGTTCCGTGCCCAGGAGATGCTGGAGATCCACCTCGTTCTCCTGCCGGCCTACACCTATATCTATTGTTTCGGCAGCGTGGTCAGCTGCGAGCGGCTGGGGCTCAAGGGTCAGGAAAAAGCGGCCTGGAGGCTCGGGGTCGAATTCACCCTGATCACCGACGACGATCAGGAAAAGCTGGTGCAGCACAACTTCAAACAGCAAAGCCTCGCCCTGCGCAACCGGCGCCTGGGCGGTTCGTGAGGGGGACGCCATGCGTGTCATCAATCAGGCCACGGTGACCGGTGCGGTGCGGGATCTGGCCATTGCTGCCGCCTGCGACCTGGAGCCCGACATTCTGGAGGCCCTGCTGGCGGCCCGCGATCGGGAGGTTTCGCCCCTGTCGCGGAACCTTCTGGAACTTCTCATCACCAACAGCGACATCGCCAGCCGGGAGAAGATCCCGGTCTGCCAGGATACCGGCATTGCCGTGGTCTTTGTCTTTCTTGGCCGGGAGGCGCGGATGGAGGGCGATCTCTTTGCCGCCATCCAGGAAGGGGTGCGCCAGGGCTACAGCGAGGGGTATCTCCGCATGTCCGTCTGCGACCCGCTGACCCGGATCAACACCATGACCAACACCCCGGCGGTGGTCCATCTCGAACTGGTGGAGGGAGAAACCCTGCGGCTCTGCATGCTTCCGAAGGGATGCGGCAGCGAGAACATGAGCGGTCTGGCCATGCTGCCGCCTTCCGCCGGCAAGCCGGGGATTATCCGCTATGTTGTCGATCTGGTGGTCAAGGCGGGCTCCAACCCCTGCCCGCCGGTGACGGTGGGGGTGGGGATCGGCGGCTCCTTTGAAAAGGCGGCCTTGCTCGCCAAGCAGGCCCTGCTGCGGCCAGTGGGGCGGCCGGCCGAGCGGCACGATGTTGCCGACCTGGAAGCGGAGATGCTGCTCCTGATCAACGAACAGGGACAGGGCGTCCACGGCATGGGCGGCAACAATACCGCCCTGGCCGTGCATGTCGAGACCTGCCCCACCCACATCGCCAGCCTGCCGGTGGCGGTGAACATCCAGTGCCATGCCCAGCGGCACAAGGAAATCATCCTCTAGCCATGTCGCTCCTGCGCTATGAACCAAGGTTTTTTGCCGATCTGATCGAGGTGCCCCTGCCGCTGACGGCGGAGAGCATGGCCGGTCTCGAAGCCGGTGACCTCGTCAGCCTCAGCGGGGTGCTCTATACCGGCCGGGACCAGACCCATCGCCGGCTGTGCGCCCTGCTCGAAGAGGGAGAGCCATTGCCTCTCGATCTGCGGGGCCAGCTGCTCTACTATGTCGGTCCCACCCCGGCCAGGCCGGGGCAGGTGATCGGCGCGGCCGGTCCCACCACCAGCTATCGCATGGACGCCTATACCCCGCAACTGCTGGCCTTGGGACTTGCCGCCACCATGGGCAAGGGCCCGCGCTCCTGGGCGGTGCGTGAGGCCATGCGCCAGGAGGGCGCCATATATCTCGCCACCATTGGCGGGGCCGGTGCGTTGCTCTCCAAGTGCGTCAAGGCGTGCGAACTGGTTGCCTTTCCCGAGGCAGGGCCCGAGGCCCTGTTCCGCTTCGAGGTGAAGGGATTCCCGGCCGTGGTGATCAACGATCTCGCTGGTCGCGATTACTACGAGATGGTGGCGAAAAAAAAGGGGAGCTGACAGCTCCCCTTTTTTGCGCCGCCGGTCTTTGGCCGAACACCGGTCAAAGGGACAGACGATGCGTCGTCGCGGTTATTTCGCCTTCCCGGTCGGACCGCCGAAGACATTGATCCCCTTGAGCAGGGTGAGCGCGGCCTGGAGCTGTTCATCGTCCTTGCTCTCATCCGACGGTTTTTTCGCCTTGCCCTTGTCGTCCTTCGGTTTGCTCTCTTCCGGGGCCGGCACCTCCTTTCGGGGCTCCTCTTCCTTCTCGTCCATCTGGCCGTTGGGGATGTGGTGCTTGAGGTCTTTTTCGCGCAGGAATTTCCGCTGCTGGGGACTCTGTTCCCCGAGTGCGTCCTCATCGCTCTCCCGGTTCTGCACCACCACGTCGGGGGTGATGCCCTTGGCCTGGATCGATTCGCCGCTCGGGGTGTAGTAGCGGGCCGTGGTGAGCCGGAGGCCGGAACCGTCGTTCATCGGGATGATGGTCTGCACCGAGCCTTTGCCAAAGGTCTGGGTGCCGAGGATGATGGCCCGCTTGTGGTCCTTGAGGGCGCCAGCCACGATCTCCGAGGCGCTGGCGCTGCCTTCGTTGACCAGGACGACGATGGGGAATGTGTAGACATCCTGGTCGGCTTCGGCCTCAAAGACCATGTTCTGATCCTTGATGCGCCCCCTGGTGGAGACGATGACGCCTTTGTCGATGAAGACGTCGGCGAGCCGCACCGCCTGATCGAGCAGGCCGCCGGGATTGTTGCGCAGGTCGATGACCAGTCCCCTGATCGCCCCTTCCTTTTCAAGATCCTTCAGCGCCTTCTGGAAGTCGCGGGTGGTCTTGGCCTGGAACTGCACCACCCGGAGGTAGCCGTAGCCGGGCTCCAGCAGCTTCGACCTGACGCTGATGATGGGGATGACGTCGCGGACAATGGTGACGTCCCTGAGGTCGCCCCACCCCTCGCGGTGGATGGAGATGGTGACCTTGCTCCCCTTGGGGCCGCGCAGTTTTTTCACTGCCTCGTTGATGGAGAGGTCCTTGGTCGGTTCGCCGTCGATCTTGATGATCTTGTCTCCCGCCTTGAGTCCCTTGTGGAAGGCCGGGGTGCCCTCGATGGGAGAGATGACGGTGAGGATGCCGTCGCGCATGGAGATCTCGATGCCGATACCGGAAAAGCTGCCCTTGGTCTCAACCTGGAGTTCCTTGTATTCATCGGGCTTCAGGTAGGAGGAGTGGGGGTCAAGGGTGTTGAGCATACCCTTGATGGCGCCCTGGATCACCTCGTCGAGCTTGACCTCTTCCACATAGTTTTCCTGCATCAGGCTCAGGACGTTGGAGAAGGTCTCCAGGCTGCGGTAGGCGTCCTGGGTCTTGGCGGAGACACGCGAAGGCTGCTCCCACACGGTCATGACGAGGAAGACCCCCAGCAGGGCAAGGGGGATGGTCAGTCGTTTCAGCAGGTTTTTTTTCTTTTCGGTCATAACGGATGATCCGCGCCGTTTGCGGCGAAAGGGTGAGGGGAACGCGTACGCATCAGGCTCGGCCTGATATTATCTCATGATTGCGTTATGATAGCACGTTGTCAGGCTGCCGACAATGGTTTTCCCGGGGCTGGCGCTCGGGGAAGCTAGCGGCGGCCGGCGGTGATTTTGAGCTTGGCGTTGTTCACCCAGTGGAGCGGGTTTTCGGGGGTGGTGCCCCGGCGGATCTCGAAGTGCAGACCTTCGCCGACGAGCCCCTCCTGGTCGCTCATGGTGGCCACCACCTCGCCGCGGCTTACCAGGTCCCCCTCCTTCTTGTGGAGTTCTCCCAGTCGCGACATCAGGCTGAAGTAGTGATCGCCGTGGTCGATGATGACGATGGCGCCGTAACCGCGCAGGGTGCCGGCATAGACCACCTTGCCGCCATGGATGGCCCGGACCTGGGCGCCGGGCTCGGTCCTGATGTCGATGCCGTTCTGCACGGTGGTGATGCCGAACTTGCCCTTGCTGCTGGCGCCGAACTGGGTGGTGACCGTGCCCGAGACCGGCGGGTCGAACCGGCCCTTACCGGCGGCAAAAGAGGAGCCGGCAGGCGGGGGCGCCTTTTTCCCGGCGGTTGGGGAATCCCGGGGGGGGGCGCTTTTTTTGCGTTCCGTTGCCTCCCGTTTCAGCTTCTCCATGGTGACGTTGAGTTGCTGGGACGCCTCCTCGATCTCCTCCAGCGCCCTCTGGTAGAGCTTCTTTTCGGTCTTGACCCGGTTGAGCAGTCCGGCGCGCCGGGCGCGGGTTTCAGCCAGATTCTGTTCCTGCTCCTTGACCCCGGCGATGGTGGCGACCAGTTCCTTTTTCCCCTCTTCCAGGGCGTCCTGGGCCGCGGCCAGCTGGCTGATCCTGGCGCGGTATTCGCTGAACGCCTCCTGGTCGTGCCGGATGAGGCGGCGGAAGTATTCGTCGAAGTTGAGCAGGTCCGGCAGCGACTCCCGGGCGAAAAGAATGTTGAACACCCCGGTCGGTCCCAGGCGATAAAAGGCGGCGAGTCGCTGCTGGACATGGAAGCGGCTGCCCTCCTTGGCGGCTCTGGCGATTTCCAGTTCCGCCTGTTTCTCGGCGATCAGCTGTTCGTGGCGCCCCAGGTCGGCCTGCATGCTCCGGAGGCGAGCGCGCTCCTGACGGAGCTTGGCCTCCAGGGATTCCATCTCGGCGAGCAGGCTTTCCTCCTTCCGCCGCGTTTCCTGGACCCGGGCGCGCTGTCCGGTCAGCCCCTGCTGGAGACGTTCCATGCGCTTTTGCTGTTCGGACAGCCGACGTTCGATGGCGGTCGATTCGGCATCCGCCGCCGGCGCCGGCAGAGGCGCCGTCAGCAGCAGGCAGCAGAGGGTGATGGCGAGGGCAGAGCGTTTTTTCACGGGGGCTAGACGCGGAGGAATTTGCGGATGGAGACGATGGTGCCGCCGGCACAGAGCAGGACGGCCACCCCCAGAATGGTGCCCATCAGCATCGGTGAGAAGAAGCGGAAGTCGAAGAGGTTGAGTATGCCGGGGCCGGTGAATTTCCGCGCGGTCCAGTTATAGAGGAAATAGAGGGCGGCGAGTCCCAGGCCCGAGCCGAGCAGGCCTTGAAGCATGCCCTCGATGAGCAGCGGGCCGCGAATATAGAAGCTGCTGGCGCCCAATAGCCGGAGGATTTCCAGTTCCTCCTGGCGGGCGATGACGGTGAGGCGGATGGTGTAGGAGACGATGAAGGTCATGCTGAGGATGAGCAAAGCCCCGCTCATGAGGACGATGATCTGCAGGAGGCTGGTGAAGTAGCTGAAGCGTTCCAGCCAGGCGTGGCCGTACTGCACCTTGGCCGCACCGGGCAACGTGCGGAGGTAGCGGGCGAACTCCTCGACGCGGGCGAGGCTTTTCAGGTTTTTTTGCGGCACCACCTCGATGGATGGCGGCAGGAAGCCGGGGCCGAGGTCGGCCAGCACGTCGCGGTCGTTGCCGAGCTGCCTGGCCAGCCGGTTGTATGCCTCCTGCTGCGAGACAAAGGTGATTTTGTCCACCGCGCTGAATTCGCGGATCCGGCGTTCGATCTGCGGCCGCAGTTCGGGCACCGGTTCGTTGTCGAGGTAGACGATGAGGCGGATGTCGTCGCCGAGCCGGTCGCTGGCGCGGAGCATGTTCATGTAGACCAGAAAGAAAAAGGAGAAAATCAGCACCGACAGCACCACGGTGAGGAGGGTCATGAGCTGGGTGCCCCAGGTCTGCCGGTAGTTGCGGCCGGTCTGGCGGAGGATCATGGCAAGAACCTTCATCGGGATGCTTCCTCCTTCGCGCGTGCTGCGCCCGGTTCCCCGTTTTCGTCCGTCAGGTCGAAATCATCGTCGGGATCGGCGTCGAAGTCCGGGAGAGGCGCTTCGTCGTCTGGCAAGTCTTCGGCGGCAAGGGCGAGGGGTGGCTCCCCGAGGGGAGGGAACGCCTCGTCCACCAGCCTTTCCGCCGCCGGCTCGATCAGGGTGCCGTGCACCAGCCGCAGCACCCGGTGGCTGGTGTCGCGGTAGATCGACTCGTCATGGGTGGCCACCACGATGGTGGAGCCCTCGGCGTTGAGGATATTGAAGAGCGTCACCACCCGGGCCGAGGCCGCCGCGTCGAGGTTGCCGGTGGGCTCGTCCGCCAGCAGCAGGGGCGGCCTGTTGGCGGCGGCCCGGGCCAGCGCCACCCTCTGCTGCTCGCCGCGGGAAAGTTTGCCCACCAGCTTGTCCCTTTTTTCGGCAATGCCGAGGATCTCCAACAGCTCTTCGACGCGGCGCCGGATCGCCGGCCGGCCATGGTAGGCGACCTCCATGGCCATGGCGATGTTTTCGAGGGCGGTCTGTTTCGGCAGCAGCCGGAAATCCTGGTAGGCGACGCCGATTTTTTGACGCATCTTCTGGATGCCGGAGGGACGCACCCGGGAAAGGTCGCGGCCGGCCACCTCCACCACCCCCGAGGTGGGGGACTCGATGTGGCACATCAGCTTGAGCATGGTGGTCTTGCCGGCCCCGCTCATGCCGGTCAGAAAGAGCATCTCGCCGCGCAGCACCGAGAGCGAGACGTCCTGCAGGGCCACCACGTCGGGCGGGTAGACTTTGGTCACCTTGATGAGTTCCACAACCGATCGGCCCGGCGTCTCTGTGATCACAGCGGTTCTCCTTGCTGGAACATGGCGGAATCCCTTGACTCCTTTCCCTTTTTAACGAGCAACAGATGAATAATACAGAAAAAAAGTTTCCTGATGAAAAAAAATTGACACTATTTTCCGGGCTGATGTATACCAGATAGCATAACAGCCGAAATTCATTCAAAGAAAATCGTGCGTGCGCGCAGACCATGAGGCCCCATGTCCAAACGATCCCTCCTGACGATCGGTCCTTCCTCCGCCACCGTGGCAGAGCTTTTTAAAAAGATTGGGAAAGGGTCATGACTAGAACAG
>JBFLXY010000022.1:0-15164 GCA_040757055.1 Thermodesulfobacteriota bacterium
TGAACAAGACCACCTTCTACTTGCACCTCAAGGAGTGTGAGTTTAGATTCAATTATCGCGACCAGGACATGTACCGGATGATCCTCAAAATCATCCAAAAAAATCCTCTGTTCTAGTCATGACCCTTCAATATTTCACAGACGGAGGAAACCATGCTGCAAGACGGAGAAAAAGGCGCGGTACTGCAACGGGACAAGGAGAGCTACGCCATTGTCCCCCATCTGCCCCTCGGCCTCATCACCCCGGCGCAACTGCGTAAGATCGCCGATGTGGCGGAAAAATACCAGACCGCGGCCCTCAAGGTGACCAGCGCCGCCCGCATCGCCATTGTCGGCCTGAAAGAGGGCGACATCGACCAGGCATGGAAGGACCTCGACATGCCTCCCGGCGCGGCAATCGGCCTCTGCGTGCGCAGCGTCAAGGCCTGTCCCGGCAACTCGCTGTGTCGCCTGGGCCAGCAGAATTCCATCGAACTGGGCATGGAACTCGACAAGCGCTACCACGGCTTGGAACTGCCGGGCAAAGTCAAGATAGGCGTCTCCGGATGCCCCAACCAGTGCGGCGAAAGCTCGGTGAAGGACATCGGCTTCGTCGGCAAGGCCAAGGGCTGGACCGTGGTGGTGGGCGGCAACGCCGCCTCCCGGCCGCGCATCGCCGAGGTGCTGACCGAAGGGCTCACCACCGCCCAGGCCCTTCAGGTGACGGACAACATCCTCCGCTGCTTCAAGGAACAGGGGAAAAAGGGCGAACGGATCGGCCGCTTCATGGACCGCATCGGCTTTGCCGCCTTCCAGCAGACGGTGCTGCCGTAGCGCCGCCATCCCAGGATCCCGCCATCACCGAACGCCCCGGCCAGCCGGGGCGTTCGCCTTTTCCCCTCCCAGCCCACTCCCGGCACGGGTTTTCAGCAGGAAACCACGGAGATACCGCCACAGACAATTGACAAAAAGGAAATATAGACTATAGTAATGCGATTGTTCATTGTGCAATGGGCCTATAGCTCAGCTGGTAGAGCCACCGGCTCATAACCGGTCGGTCCCTGGTTCGAGTCCAGGTGGGCCCACCAATACGCTTGACATCATAAATGCATCGGGAATCCGCCAGACACCGCATCTCGCCATTGACTGCTGCATGCCAGAGGGGGGAAGACCCTCGCCGACCTCAAGGTGCACCCGGACAACGGCTGCACCTTTTTCTTTTTCCGGGCTGCCCATGGGATTGACGCTCTCCGCCAGCGACCTGCTCGCCGAACTTGACCGGATCGCGCCCTTTGCTTTGGCCGAAAGCTGGGACAACGTCGGCCTGATGGTGGGCAACCCGGGCCAAACGGTGACCGGCATCCTGGTCGGTCTCGACCCCACCGAGGCCCTGCTCGATGAAGCCCTTGTCGCGGGCGCCAATGCCGTCATCACCCACCATCCCCTGCTCTTCAAGCCCGCCAAAGCCATCCGCACCGACCAGCCCCTGGGCCGCACCATTGCCAAGGCCCTGGCCAACAACCTCGCCATCATCGCCTGCCATACCAACCTCGATGTGGTTGCCGACGGGGTGAGCGACATCTTGGCCCAACAACTCGAACTGACCGACTGCCGGCCGCTGGACGGCAAGGAGGCCATCGGTTTCGGCCGCATCGGCACCCTCCGGCCGCCCGTGGCGGGCGACCTCCTGCTCGCGCGAATCTGTGCCATGCTGAAATGCCCGGCCTTGCTGGTGGCCGGTCCCGTGCCGGCCAGCGTTTCGCGGGTGGCGGTCTGCGGCGGCAGCGGCTCCGATCTGGCCGAAAATGCCCTGACCCTGGGCGCCCAGGTGTATGTGAGCGCCGAAATCAAGCACAGCACCGCCCGCTGGGCCGAGATGGCCGGGATCTGCCTGGTCGATGCCGGCCATTATGCCACGGAACACCTGATCACCCAAGGGCTTGTCCGCCGCATCGCCCAAACACTCGCCGCCGCCGGGCACACCATCCCGGTGCGGGCTGCCACCACGCAGCAACCGCCCTTTGCCGTCCATTGCCCGGCCGGCAGTTGTCGCATCCTTCCGGAATTCACCCAACCTTAACGTTAGAGGCAGGACTTTGAAAGAACATCTCATGCACCTCAAGGAACTCCAGAGCATTGATCTCCAGATCGGCCAGATTGAAGCCCAGATGGCCGCCGCCGCCGCAGGGCTGGCCAGGCGGCAGGCGCAGATCGCCGACCACGAGGCCAAGACCCTGGCGCTGACAGAAAAAATCGAATCCCTGGAACAGCGCCGCCGTGAACTGGAGGCCGAAATGGAAACCGACCTGGCCCGCATCCGCGACCGCCAGGGCAAGCTGATGAGCGTCCAGACCAACCGCGAGTACCAGAGTCTGCTCAAGGAGACCGATGAGGCCAAAAAGGCCAACAAACAGCGCGAGGAAGAGATCATCCAGCTGATGGAGCAGATTGAGACGTGCAAAGCCAAGGCCGAGGAGGAAATCAACCTGCGCACCGCCGGCGAATCCCTGCTCGCCGAGGAGACCGCCCAGTCCGATCAGCAGACCACCGAACTCTCGGCCGCCAGGGAAAGGATCCTCAAGCAGCGGGCCGGAAAGGCCAAGGAAGTGACCGCTGCCATGCTCAAGAAATACGACATGCTGCGGGAGCGGCGCAACGGCGTCGCCGTGGTCGAGGTGGTGCAGGGGGTGTGCCGCGGCTGCCACATGAACATCCCGCCCCAGCTCTTCAACCAGCTGCGCAAGGAGGAGGCGCTCCTCTCCTGTCCGACCTGCAACCGCATCATGTTCTATCAGGCGGAAGCCGAGCAGCAGGCATAACGAAGATGCGCAGCACTCCTCCTGCCGCGCTCTCCTCACGCAGCGTGGTCGAACGACTGGCACACGACCTGAGCGACGCGATACTGGACGAGCTTTTTCCGGAGAGCACTCCGGCGGCCGTCCGCGAGTTGCTTCAAAGAGGTGCGGCCCACCTCCCGGCAACCCCGCCCCTCTTCCCCCCGGAGCCAAAGGCTGCCGCTGCGCCCCAGGCCGGCACCCTCACCCTCTATTGCGACGGCGCCTCCCGCGGCAACCCTGGGGAGGCGGCCGCGGGCATCGTCATCATCGACCACCATGGCGAGGAAGTGGTGGCCAAAGGGGTCTATCTCGGCCAGTGCACCAACAACATGGCGGAATACCAGGCGTTGCTGCTGGGGCTCCATGAGGCGCACCAACTCAACGCACAGCAACTTGCCATTCGCCTCGACTCCGAACTGGTGGTGCGCCAGCTCGAAGGGCGCTA
The DNA here is from genome assembly GCA_040757055.1 of Thermodesulfobacteriota bacterium. GTDB lineage: Bacteria > Desulfobacterota > Desulfobulbia > Desulfobulbales > Desulfurivibrionaceae > JAJZRJ01. The sequence continues at coordinate 3,261 of JBFLXY010000022.1, forward strand.
TCAGGTGAAGGATGCCAAGCTGAAGCCCTTCTACACCAAGGCGATAAGCCTGCTCCGGGGAGTTGCGAAATACACCATCACCCATGTGCCGCGCCGGGGGAACAAACGGGCCGACGAACTGGCCAACCAGGCCCTGGACACCCGCCAGCGCTGAAGCGCGGTCCCCTCCGCCGCTGGCAAAGCCGCCAGCGCCTGCGACAAGTTCTTTTGCCAAACCACCCCAAATAAACTGCTCTTCTTTGTGGTGGAAACTGCCAATGACGTTTGCTATGCTATCCGAGTGTTAATGATAAAAACAGCCGCGGTTGACGACCAAGCCCTCACGGCTGTATGACACACAGAAAGCAGGAAGATCATACACGGATTCCGCAAGCACCGTATTGGCCCATTCTGCCTAATACAATATCCGGCTACCAACCCGATAATTACGAAGATGAAAATTTCGCCCCAAATGTTAGAATCCGGAGAACTGTGAATTGATTCAACACCTAGGGCATTCATGTTATGTATCAAATTGATAAAACGACAGAAATTAACAAATCCTTTATTTTAAAAGAAGACGAAGCGACTTACCATTCTCGCTGTTCGGGTGAGTTGCTTCAAAGTCATAAACGATATCGCCTGATAGACTTATTCTGCGGTGCGGGGGGGATGTCGTTGGGCTTTTCAAATGTCTTTGGACAACCGTTCCAATCTGTCTGGGCAAACGACTTTAACCAATATTGCGGCGACACATATAATGAAAACTTCGGCTCTCACTGTGTTGTTGGAGACATTGTAGAAATTCTGGAACAAGGAAAAATAGAAATCCCCAAAGCGGATGTTGTCATTGGTGGCCCCCCTTGCCAAGGGTTCAGCCTCTTAAATAGAAACCGCGAAAATGACCCCCGCAAGGAATTGTGGCGGCCTTATTTGGAGGTTGTTGAACGCTCTGAGGCCTCTGTCTTTGTTATGGAGAATGTTCCACAGTTACTTGGGACTTTCGAGCATGGTGAAATTGTCGAAGCGGCAAGATCCCTCGGGTTTCAAGTCTGGCAGGAAAAATTAATTGCTGCAGATTACGGTGTTCCCCAAACCCGCACCAGAGCTTTTATTATCGGGTGTAAGTTCGCCGATCCGTCTGTACTGTTCCCCCCCCGGAAAACCCATTTCAACCCCAACGGTAACGGCAAACCGTTAACGCTTCCCTTCAATAAAGATGAATACCTGTCAACACCGCCGAAGTGGAAAACGGTCAGAGACGCTATTGCTGATTTGCCGCCCCCCGAAGGAACGGAAATAAGAAATGTACCTCCCCCTTTAGATTTGCATTTTGGCAGAACCCCAACGGAATTAAGTCGTAAAAGATATCGAGCAATTCCGCGGGAAGGGATGAACCGGTTTGATCTCCAGCGGGTTGCTCCGGAGTTAACCCCAAAATGTTGGATTCGGAAAAAATCAGGAGGCACGGACCTGTTTGGTAGGCTTTGGTGGGACAAACCGTCAGTAACGATACGAACCGAATTTTTCAAACCTGAAAAAGGGCGTTATTTACACCCTAAACAGCATAGACCTATCACCCATCGGGAAGCGGCACGTTTTCAAAGCTTTCCTGATAGTTTCAAATTTTTGGGCTCCAAGATAGAGATAGCCAAACAAATCGGCAATGCTGTGCCGCCTTTACTCGCGGCGCGAGTTGCTGATGTTGTGAGATTACTACTTGATCAAAAATACGGACAATGGACGTCTTCTCAAGAGAAAAACGAAGCCAAATTATGTCGCGCGTAAGCGGCAAAAATACCAAGCCGGAAATAGCCGTCCGTTCTTTTCTACACAACTTGGGATATAGATTCAGGCTTCATCGTAAAGATTTACCTGGAAATCCTGATATAACATTGCCGAAGCATAAAAAAGTTATCTTTGTCCACGGCTGTTTTTGGCATGGCCATAAAGACTGCTCACGATCCAAACGGCCAACAACGAATGAAGAATTTTGGCGTAATAAATTGGATAAAAACATTGAAAGGGACAAAGCAAATGTTAATGCTCTAAAGAAATCGGGATGGGAAGTATTAACCGTTTGGACCTGTGAAGTGAATAACACGGATAAATTGAAAATTAAACTTCTTTCATTTCTTGACAGATGACAAGACAACACGAACATGAAATCTGAAAACATCAGAAAAGAGCTTCAGAAATTATTAGCTAATTTTGAGCAAGAACTGAAATCAGATAGTTTACGGAATAAAGTTCTTTCTCTGGTCCCATGTTTTAATCACCTGCGCGATTTGGGCAAATCTCTGATACCTTCCTCTATTGCAAGAAGCGCAAGAGATAGGATACTTCATTATTTTCAAAAATATCCGACAATAATCATAAGTGGCGATGAGCTTCTTGTTGTTTCCGGTATTCAGGAATACGCCCGAAGAGTTCGTGAGTTAAAAGTACAGTTTGGTTGGTCGATTGTCAGCGGTCTGACAGCCAAACAAATGGCGGAAGAAAATGAATTTCCACTTCCCAATATTGACGTAAAATCAATGGGACCATCCGACTATATTTTGCTTTCCCCAGAGCAAGATAGAGATGCGGCTCATCGTTGGAACCTTGCCAATGAAATCAGAAGAGAAAACAGTTCAGTCCGTGACAAAATTTTGAAATACTTGAGGGCGAACGTCGGGCAAAAGGTAACCGGCGAGGAATTGAAATATTTAGCAAAAGACAGGTCGGAGTGGGCAAGAAGAGTTCGGGAGTTACGCACTGAATTTGGTTGGCCGGTTGTAACACAAAATACGGGTCGCCCGGATCTAGAAGTTGGGGTGTATTTACTTGAGGCTGACCGTCAAAGCCCGGAACATGACCGGCATATTCCCGACCCCGTCAAGAGAGAGGTTCTTCGACGGGATAAATACAAATGCACTCTATGCACTTGGTCCCACGAAGAATGGAATAGGTCGGACCCTCGTCACTTGGAGTTACATCACAAAAAACACCATGCCAAGGGCGGCGACAACACCGAAGGCAACCTGATTACCGTATGTACGGTTTGTCATGACAAGATACACAGAAAAAAATCAAAGTAACGGCAAGGCCAAACAAGGTGCTGCCCATTTACCGCAAGGGGTGCGCCATGATTTTGGCCATCAGTAAACTTTGAGAGAGGCAGCCTGACTCCCCCGCCCACACCCCGTCCCCTGTCCCGCCCCTGTCCCGCCCCTTTCCATTTTCGCGAAAATCCGGTAGAGTAGCGATCGGAGTGGGCGCATGATCGCTGGCCGCTTGCGGCCAGAGGAAAGTCCGAACTCCGCAGGGCAGGGAGGTTCGTAACGCGAACCAGGGGCGACCCTGGGAAAGTGCCACAGAAACATACCGCCGGGCAACCGGTAAGGGTGAAATGGCGAGGTAAGAGCTCACCGCTTCCGTGGCGACACGGGAGGCAGGGCAAACCCCTCCTGGAGCAAGACCAAATAGGGAAACGTTTGAGGGCGGCCCGTCCGATGTTTCCGGGTAGGTTGCACGAGGTGCCGGGCGACCGGCATCCGAGAGAAATGATCATGGCCCGTCAGGGTACAGAATTCGGCTTACAGCCCACTCCATTTTTTTTCTTCCGCCAGCCATGCAGGTAACGGCGATCATCCCGGCCGGCGGCAGCGGCCAGCGCATGGGTCTGGCGGAACCCAAGCAGTTTGTCGTCCTGGCCGGCCTGCCGCTCCTGATCCACACCCTGCGCGCTTTCAGCGCCACGCCGGCAATTTCCGCCATCGTCGTGGCCGCGCCCCCCGCCGAAATCCCCCGCACCGAAGCCCTCATCCGGGAATACGGCATCGCCAAGATCCACGCGGTGGTGGCCGGCGGCGCCACCCGCCAGGAGTCGGTGCGCCAGGGGCTCGCCGCGGTGCCGGCGGAGACGGAACTGGTGGCGGTCCACGATGCCGCCCGCCCCCTGGTGACCCCGGCGCTGATCGAGGCCTGCATCGCCGCCGCGACCCGGCACGGGGCCGCCATTGCCGCGGTACCGGTCAAGGACACGCTCAAGCGCGAGACAACCGGCCAACTTGTTGCCACTACCGTGGACCGGACCGGACTCTGGCAGGCGCAGACTCCCCAGGTGGCGCGGCGCGAACTTCTCGAAGCGGCCTATGCCGCTGCCGAGCGCGACAATTTCCGCACCACCGACGAGGCTTCGCTGCTGGAGCACCACGGCTGTCCGGTGGCCCTGGTGGCCGGCAGCGAGACCAATCTCAAGGTGACCCGCCCCGAGGATCTCACCATTGCCGAGGCCCTGCTCATGCCCGCTCCCCAAGCCACCGCCCTCCGCATCGGCCACGGCTACGACGCCCACCGCCTTGTCGCGGGCCGCGCCCTGATCCTGGGCGGGGTCACCGTGCCCCACCAGCTGGGGCTCCTCGGCCACTCCGACGCCGATGTCCTCACCCACGCCCTCTGCGATGCCCTCCTGGGCGCCCTGGGCCAGGGCGACATCGGCCGCCACTTTCCCGACTCCGACCCGCAATACCGCGGCGTCTCAAGCCTCAAGCTGCTCGCCCACGTGGTCTCCCTGATGCACAAAGAGGGCTTTTGCCTGGCCAACGCCGATCTCACCGTGATCGCCCAGCAGCCCAAACTCGCCCCGCACCTTGCGGCCATGCGGGCCAATCTGGCCGCGGTCTGCCAGGCGAGCGAGGCAGTACTCAACCTCAAGGCCACCACCACGGAAGGGATGGGCTTTGCCGGCCGCGAGGAAGGGATCGCCGCCCACGCCGTGGTGCTGCTCTCCCGCCTATAAGGCGGCCATCTCCAGGGGATAGGACGCCTCGATGGTGTGGATGGCGCCCTTGGCGGTGAGCACGCTGGAATAGAGGTGGAATTCGCTCACCGTGAAGGTTGGCGAGCTGTAGAGGGAATTGCCGGCCAGGAATTGGGTCACCTTGCCGACCGGCGTGCCGTCGAGGCGCGCCAGGGTGATGTGGGGCGAGAATTTGCGCGGTTCGGGCTCAAGCCCCAGGCGCACCACCGCCTTCTCGATCCGGCTGCGGAGCGCGGTGACCCCTTCGGCCGGTTCCACCCCGGCCCAGAGCACCCTGGGTGCCTTGCGCGGCGGGAAGTAGCCGAACCCCTTGACCCGCAGATCAAAGGCGCCGCCATCCACCGCGTTCAGGGCCTCCCGGATCTCGCGAAAGAGCCCGCCATCCACCTCGCCGACAAAGCGCAGGGTGAGGTGGAGCTGCTCCGGCGCCACCCAGCGCGCCCCCGGCATGCCGCAGCAGAAGCGGGCCAGCTCCTCCACCACCGCTTCGGGCAGATCAATGGCAACGAAAAGACGAGGCATGGCGAACACCTTCTGCGCCGTCCGCGTCCCGCTGGTCCCTTGCGAGAAGGTTGACAAGAGCGCGGCGGATGGAATAGTTTGAGAAACTTGCGGCCGCCGGCCGCCGAACGCGCCGCAGAGAGGCGCCTCCCAAGAAGGGTAGCTGGTTTATCGACGAATGACAACGGGAATGTCCGCACATACGCCACCCGGCCTGGTCTGCGTCTCGGTGGCGCAGCCCACGGTGGAACTCGCCCTCGCTGCGGCCCGGGGGCTCGCCGGCCAGGCCGACGTGATCGAACTCCGCCTCGACGCCATGACCCGGCCGGCGGTGGCGCAGTTCATGGAAAAAATCCGCACGCCGCTCCTCTTCACCAACCGGGCGCAATGGGAGGGGGGCCTGTTCCGCGGCGAGGAGAAAAAAAGGGGCGCCCTGCTCCTTGAGGCCGCGGCCGCCGGCTGCGCCTACGTGGACCTGGAACTCAAGGCGGATCTCGGCCTGCGCCGCGAACTGCTCGCCGCCGCCACGACAAGCCGCGTCATCCTCTCCTGGCACAACTTCACGGAAACCCCGGACGACAGAACCCTGGCCGAGATTCTTGCCCAGCAGATGGCGAGCGGGGCGCAGATCGGAAAAATGGTGACCATGGCCCACACCTGGCAGGATGCCCTGCGGGTGCTCCAGCTGCAACTCGCCGCCGCCGCGAGCAACTTCCCGCTCATCGCCTTCTGCATGGGGGCGCCGGGCGTCATCAGCCGGCTGGCCACCCTGGAACTGGGCGGCTACATGACCTACGCCGCGCCGGACGAGGCCAGCGCCACCGCGCCGGGCCAGCTCGCGCTCGCCACCTTAAACCAGCTCCGGGCAGCACTCCGCCATGGCAATTGACGGCACGACCGAAATCTACGGCATCATCGGCAACCCGGTGGCCCACTCCTTAAGCCCGGCCATGCACAACGCCGCTTTCGCGGCGCTCGGCCTCAACAAGGCCTACGTCGCCTTCCCGGTCACCGACGTGGCCGCGGCCCTGTCCGGCCTCAAGGCCCTCGGCATCCGCGGGGCGAGCGTCACCGTCCCGCACAAGGAGACGGTGCTCCCCTATCTCGACACCATCGACCCGGTGGCGGAAAAAATCGGGGCCGTGAACACCCTGGTCTTCCGCGACAACGCGATCCATGGTCTCAACACCGACTGGCTCGGCGCCAACCGCGCCTTGGGCGAGGCGATGCGCCTCAAGGGCAGCCATGTCCTCCTCCTGGGCGCCGGCGGCTCGGCCCGGGCCATCGGCTTCGGCCTCATCGAGGCGGGTGCTACGGTCACGGTGGCCAATCGCACCGCCGGCAAGGCAAAGGCCCTCGCCGCGGCCCTGGGTTCCCCCTGGGTGACCATCGAAGACGCCGCCACCCTCAAGGCGGACGCCCTCATCAACGCCACCTCGGTGGGCATGGGCCGGCTGGCCCGCGAGATGCCGCTGCCCGCCTCGGCCCTTGCCAACGTGACGGTGGTGATGGACATCGTCTATGCGCCGCTCGAAACGAAACTCCTGGCCGCCGCCCGCGCCGCCCACTGCACCGTGGTGGATGGCCTCGCCATGCTTTTGTACCAAGGTGTCGCCCAATTCGAAATCTGGACCGGCATGACCGCGCCCGTGGCGCTCATGCGCCAAACCCTGCTGACCCACCTGCCAAAACCATGAAAGAGATCATTCCCCACCGCACGCTCAACGCCACCGTCGAGGTGCCGGGCTCGAAAAGCCTCACCCAGCGGGCCCTTATCGCCGCAGCCCTGGCCGATGGCGACTCCACCCTGCTCGGCCCGCTCACGAGCGAGGACACCGAATACACCTCCGAGGCCCTGCGCGCCATGGGCATCGGCGTCGAGCACCACGGCGACCGCTGGCTGGTTCACGGCCAGGGCGGCCGCATCGCCACGCCGGCCAAAGCGATCTATCTCGGCAACAACGGCACCGCCACCCGCTTCCTCACCTCGGTGGCCTCCTTGGGTCACGGCCCCTTCGCCATCACCGGCGACGAACGCATGGCCGAACGCCCCATCGCCCCGCTGATGCAGGCCCTGACCGGCTGGGGTGCGGCGATCCGCAGCGTCAAAGGTACCGGCTGCCCGCCCCTCGAAATCCTCGCCCAGGGGCTCCGGGGCGGCGAAACCGTGCTGCCCGAGGGCAAGAGCAGCCAGTATCTCTCCTCGCTGCTCCTGGTCGCCCCCTATGCCGCCAGCCCGGCCACCCTCCGGGTGGAAGGCGAGGTGCTCTCGAAGCCCTACGTCCACATGACCCTTGCCGTGATGCGCGATTTCGGGGCCACCGTGACCGCCAACGCGGCCCTCAACCACTTCACCGTCGCCCCGGGCCGCTACCGGGCCAGGGAATACCGGGTGGAAGGGGACGCCTCCAGCGCCTCCTACTTCTGGGCCGCCGCGGCGGTAACCGGCGGCTCCGTCACGGTGGCCAATGTCCCCTCCCCCTCGCTGCAGGGCGATGCGGTGCTGGCCGAGATCCTGGGCCGCATGGGCTGCCGGGTCGAGACCACGGCCCACGGCATTACGGTGCGCGGCACGGAAAAGCTGGCGGGTATCGAGGTGGACATGGGCGACTGCCCGGACGTGGTGCCGACCCTGGCGGTGGTGGCGAGCTTCGCCACCGGCCGCACCGTAATCAGGAACATCGCCCACCTGCGGATCAAGGAGTGCGACCGCCTCCACGTCATGGCCAGCGAACTGGCCAGGCTCGGGGTGCGCACCGAGGAAGGGAGCGACACCCTGACCATCGAGGGCCAGGGCCGCGACGCGGCCTACCACGGCGCCGCCATCAGCACCTACAACGACCACCGCATCGCCATGAGCTTCGCGGTGGCGGGCCTGATGGTGCCGGGGGTGCGGATCGAAGGGGAAGGGTGCGTGGTCAAATCGTTCCCCGACTTCTGGGAACGCTTCCAGCGCCTCTATTCCTGAACAGGGAAAAGCGCCGGCACCTCAGGCGTCGAAGGGCAGGAAACGCTGGCCCGAGCCGGCCTGGCTGGGCAGCTCCAGATGGCGGTCGGCAAGGAGCATGGCGAGCAGTTCGTCGTAGGGCACCGGCTGGCTGAAGAGATACCCCTGCATCTGATCGCAGCCCCGCTCCCGCAGGAAAAGGAGCTGTCCCGACTCCTCCACCCCCTCCGCCACCACCTTGAGTTTCAGGCTTTTGGCCATGGTGATGATGGTGGCGGTGATGGCGCAGTCGTCCTCGTGGCCCGGCAGGTCGCGGATGAAGCGGCGGTCGATCTTGAGTTCGTCGATGGGCAGGTGTTTCAGGTAGTAGAGGGAGGAGTAGCCGGTGCCGAAGTCGTCCACCGAAAGGCTGATGCCCATCTCCCGCATCCGGCCCAGCACCGCCAGGGCCTTCTGCTCGTTGTCCATGACCGTGCTCTCGGTGATCTCGAAGGCGAGGCAATCGGTGGGCAGTCCGCTCTGCTTGAGGATGGCGGCGATGGTATCGACCAGGTCGTCCTGCCGGAACTGCCGCGGCGAAAGATTGACCGAGACCGGCAGGCGGAAGCCCAGATCGAACCATGCCTTGGCATCCCGGCAGGCCTGCTCCATCACCCACTCGCCGATCCCCACCACCAGTCCGGTATCCTCGGCCAGCGGGATGAATTCCCGCGGCGAGATGAGCTGACCCTGGGCGTTCTTCCAGCGCACCAGGGCCTCGGCCCCGACGATCCGGCCACTGACCAGATCGATCTTGGGCTGGTAGTGGATGACGAATTCCCGCTGCTCCAAGGCCTTGCGCAGGGAGTTCTCCACCGCCAGCCAGTCGCTGACCCGCTGGGACATGGAGGGGGTGAAGATCTGGTAGGTGTTGCGCCCTTCCTCCTTGGCCCGGTACATGGCGGTGTCGGCGTTGCGGATCAGGGTCTCGTGATCGGCGCCATCCTCCGGGTAATAGGCAATGCCGATGCTGGCGGAGAGATAGAGTTCGTGCTCCTGGAAAACAAAGGGCGGCGCGATCGCCTCGGTGATGCGCCGCGCCGCATGGACGGCATCCTCCGCCTGCTCCACTCCTTCGAGCAGCACGATGAACTCGTCGCCGCCGTGACGGGCCACGGTGTCCCGCTCCCGCACGCAGTGTTTGAGCCGTACCGCCACCTCCTTTAAAAGCAGGTCGCCCACGGTGTGGCCCAGGGAATCGTTGATGCGCTTGAAGTTGTCGAGGTCGAGAAAGAGCAGCGCCAGCATGCTCTCCTGCCGCTGGGCATGGCCCATGGCCAGCCCCAGCCGTTCGCGGAACAGCACCCGGTTGGGCAGCGAGGTCAGGGCATCGTGATGCGCCTGGTAACGGAGGCGCTCCTCGTGCAGCTTGATCGCGGTCATGTCGTGGAAGACCCCGACATAGTGGGTCAGGCGACGCTTGGCGTCGCGGATCGCGTTGATGGTGAGCCACTGGGGATAGACCTCGCCGTTCTTGCGCCGGTTCCACACCTCGCCCTGCCACTTGCCCTCGCCGACGAGCGACCGCCACATCTCGGCGAAAAAGGCGCTGTCGTGGCGTTCCGACTTGAGCAGCCGCGGATTTTCCCCCAGCACCTCCGCCTCGGCATACCCGGTGATCTCGCTGAAAGCGCGGTTGACCTTCTCGATCCGGCCCTCGGGGTCGGTGATGACGATGCCCTCGATACTGCTCTCGAAGACGTTGGCGGCCAGATGGAGTTCCTCGGTGGCCTTGCGGTTCTCGGTGATGTCCTGCACGGTGCCGAACATCCGCAGCGGCCGCCCCTTGGCGTCGCGGGTCAACTCCGCCTCGGTCCGCACGTGGCGAACCTTGCCGTCGGGCCGCACGATCCGGAACTCCATCTGCGCCACCTCGCCGGCGCCGAGCAACTCCTCCACCGCCTGCCGGAGCCCTTCCGCATCCTCGCTGTGCACGTAGCGCAGCACCCCTTCCATGGTGTGGGAGATCTCCTGTTCGCTCAGCCCGAAGATCCGGAGCGCCTGGTCGGAATAGACCGTGACGTTCTTGGGCACCATCCACTCCCAGTGGCCGAGCCGGGCGATCTGTTGCGCCTTGGCCAGACTGTTCTGACTGCGCCGCAGTTCCCGTTCGACCCGTTCCTTCTCGGCGATCTGCTGGAGGAGATCCTCGTTGGTGCGGGCCAGATCGACGGTGCGCTCGACGATGACGCTCTCCAGCTTGTGGCGGTAAGTCTCCAGCTCGGTGTTGCTCCTGGTCAGCTCGCCGCCTTTCTTTTCCAACGATTCGTTGAGTTCCACCAGTTCGCGGTTCAGCTTGGTGAAGGCGGCGTGCAGCACGAGAAAGGCGAGCAGGACCACGACCGCGGTAAGCGCGCCGCCCATGAGGAGGAAACGGTGGAACTCCCGGACGGAGGAGGTGACGTCGGCGGCAAAGAGCACCCGGGCGAGGACGTTGCCGTGATAGTCGGCCAGCACGGTCTGGGCGTTCAGCTGGTACCAGCGCCCCTGATGCTGAAAGCGCTGCGGCCCGTGGAAAAAGGTGAAATTGGGCGGCAGTTCGTCGAAGAGGTTCTTCTCGCCCTTGAGCAGCAGGGCGTCACGGAAATAGAGCAGGTGCTGGTCGCCGCCGACCTGCTCGCCTGTGGCCGGCGCCATGGCCGGATCGATGAGCAGGGCGGTGTGCACCCCCCGCTCGTTGCCCATCTGGCTCAGCAGGTGGTTGAGCCGGATGCCGAATTCCACGCTGCCCACATGGTTGCCCCGGTAGATCACCGGCTGGACCACCCGGTAGAAAAGCCCCTCCTTGATCAGGTCGAAACCGGCCTGCTGTTTGCGGCTGCGGTTGGCCTCCACCACCATGGGCCGGGAGGCGGCAAGGTCGTCGCCGAAGAGTTCCGGCCGATGGAGACGGAGAAAGGAGCGGTTGTCGGGGGTGTGGAAATGGAAGAGGGCGAAATCGGGATTTTCCTGCCGGAAGACCTTGAGATAGAGCGGCGCCGCCACCCGCAGCAACCGCTCGCGGTCCCGCCGGGCAAAGGCCTCCACCACCTCGCTGCGGATGTTCACCAGGTTCCGGATGCGGAACCGGTAGGGCTCGAAGGCGGCGCGGGTGGCAAAGGCAAGCTGGGTTTCGATGCTCCGGGCGCGCTCGTCGAGGATGCGCTGGAGATCCTCCTGCTGGTGGCGTACTCCCCACACCGCGAAGCTGGCGGCCATCGCGAGGATGGTCGCCAGCACGGTCAGCGTCGCCTTCCATTTGGTCATCGCAGACATCGGAAAAAGCACCCCCCCGGGCTCCGGCCCCCGTTGCGGCTCAACGGGGTTCCGCCGTCAGGCCGGCCGCCTCCAGCAGCGCCCAGCCCAGCGGATCGGACTCGGAGCCATTATAAAGGAAATCCACCCGCCGGCTAGAAAAATGTGCGAGCAACCCGTTGGCCAGTTTCTTGCCGAGCTGGACCCCTTCCTGGTCGAAGGAGTTGATGTTCCACAGGAAGCCCTGAAAGACCACCTTGGCCTCGTAGCAGGCGAGCAGCGCCCCCATGGTGAAGGGCGTCAGCCGGTCGGCGATGAGCAGCGAACTGGGCCGGTTGCCGGCAAAGCGCCGGTTGGGATTGGCATGGCTCTGGCCGGTGGCCAGGGCCAGCGCCTGGGC
>JBFLXY010000023.1:0-2922 GCA_040757055.1 Thermodesulfobacteriota bacterium
GAAGAAGGCCCCGGCCAAGAAGGCCACCGCCGCGAAGAAGACCACGGCGAAGAAGGCTCCGGCCAAGAAGGCGGCGCCGAAGAAGGCTGCCGCCAAGAAGGCTCCGGTCAAGAAGGCGGTTGCGCCGAAGCCGGCGATGTAGGGAATTTTGCATGCGCCGCGCAGCCGGTGGTTGCGCTGGACGCGGCAGCGGAATGGCAGGGCGGAGTGCTCTCGCAAGAGGGGCTCCGCCCCTTCTTTTTTGTTTTTACCGCAACAGATTTTTCAGTTCGGCCGGGAGTGGTGCGGTGAGGATAAGCGGCCCGCCGGTTGCCGGATGGTTGATGGTAAGTCGACTGGCGTGCAGCGCCTGGCGCGGATTGCGAAGGCGTTGCCAATCCGCGCCCGTGAGTTGGTTGCCGATGAAGCGGAGAAAAAAAGTCTCGTCCACGCCGTAGAGTTTGTCGCCCACCACCGGAAAGCCAAGGGCCAGCAAGGTGGCGCGGATCTGGTGGCAACGGCCGGTGCGCGGCCGGGCGGCAAGCAGGCTCAGGCCGTTGCTCCATTCACGCCGCGAAAAGATGGTGGTGCAATGTCTGGCGTCGCGCGGCGGCTGTTCGGAATGGAAGCGCATCTTCTTGCGCACGGGGCTTGCCGCATCCGGCGTCAGCCAGCCGGTTGCCGTCACCTCCTTGTCTGAGAATTCCCCTTCGACAACCACCAGATATTCCTTGTCCACCTCGTGTTTGGCGAATTGTCTGGCGCAGTGGCGCGCCGCGTTTTCATTCTTGGCCACGAGCACCAGCCCCGAGGTTTCCCGGTCCAGCCGGTTGACGAAGAAGAAAGCTTCGTTGCGCCTTTCCTCCCTGAGCAGCCCCCACAGGGTGTTGCGGAAGTAGCGGCCGCCGGGATGGCACGGCAGCGGCGCGGGTTTGTCGAGCACCAGCAGATCGTCGTCTTCATGGACCACGCAATAGTCGGTGGCTATTTCCGGTTCGATGAGCAGCGGCGGTTGGTACTCCACCAGGTCTCCGGCAGAAAGAGTCTGTTCTGCCGTGGCGGATACGCTGTTGACCAGCACGCGGCCGGCAGAAATATCTGCCTGCCATGCCGCGCGATCAAGATAGGTGAAACGGCGGACAAGAAAATCGAGCAGCCAGCATCCTTGGTCCGGCAAGGCAATGCGGGTTGCGAGTCTGCGGATGAAGGGATGGTTCGATGGCGATGGCGCTGCCTGATGTGTGACGGCGTTCCGCATCACGCCGCCCCCGTGTCCGGCAGGCCATCCAATCTGTCTGGCAGTGGCGTCATTGTCTCGCCATGGTTCCTTGCCTTGTTCGGCGGAAGAAGTTGCGGTCTTTTCCTGAAAGGAGATGTGCAGCCGCGCTCTGGCCTTCTGCCGCGGCGGGCCGACGGAACCTCCGAGCGGGTCGCCTTCTTGCCCCAGCGCTACCAGCAGCCTGTTGCCGCGTCCGCTCCAACGCCGACAGAGGGTTCGACTGCTTTTTTGCCGTCTCCCCCGATGGGATGAACAGAAAAAACCCGCAACCCATGGCGGGTGCGGGTTTATGGCGGCCGGGTTTTCCCGGCTGGCTCCCGAATGGTGGAGCTGAGGGGGATCGAACCCCTGGCCTACGCATTGCGAACGCGTCGCTCTCCCAGCTGAGCTACAGCCCCATCGTCTTTTTCCTCATAAACCACAGCAGGCCGTTTTCGTCAACGGCCATCTTGGTGACCGGGCGCCATCGCGGCCATCAAATTTCGTAAAGCTCCTTGATCAGCGCCAGCACGCCTGGCCGTCGCTGGTAGGTCGCCTCGGCCTCGCGTTCCACCCGTGGTGAACAGGTGCGGTTGTTGGGCAATCCCTTGCGGTCATCCCGGGCATGGATGAGTTCGTGCAGCAGCGTCATGTCCCGGTCGTGTTCCGAGATGAGGTGCGGGGTGTAGATGTGGACTTCGAAGGTGACCGGGTCGTATTCGCCTTTGAGCTGCTGGGGGTGCTTTTTGCGGCGCCAGCGGATAACGAGGCCGTCGTTGTAGAGCTGGATCACCTCTTTCTTGGTCAGCATGTGTGCAGTCTCGGTGGATAGGCTCTCATGGTACCGGCTCTATTGTGTGCAAAAAACAGAAAAATCGCGACCATTTTTTGCGGGAGCCTGAGGGAGCCCGAGGGTTCGATCCGGAGAAAAATAGCCGAGCGGACGCATGGATGATGGGGTAAATAAAAGGGAAATGGTGTGTTCCATGTGGGCGGAATGCCCATCAACAGCAAGCATGCGGAGGTGAGTATGGCACGGATGTTTTCTCGGTCCACGGGGAGTTGTCTGCGGCTTCTTCTGACCCTTTTCCTGGTTGTTGCGCTGGGGCAGGTCAGCACCGCTGCTGCGGCCGGCTCTTTTGTGAAGATCGATGCCAGCGGCAATGAACTGCCGCCCGATGCAGCCGGCTGGGCCATGGTAAAAGACACGGAAACCGGCCTGTTCTGGGAGGTAAAGACCACCGATGGTTCGGTGCATGATGCGGGCAGGCAGTACAGCTGGAAGGAGGCCAACGGGGTCTTTCTGGCGGAGTTGAACACGACCAGGTTCGGCGGCTTTGATGACTGGCGGATGCCCAACGATACTGAGATCGCCTCGATCATGCGGCAGGACAAGGAAGAGCCCTTTGTGGATACCACCTTTTTTGCCAACGTGCGGGCGGCCAATTACTGGAATTTTTACATCTGCGGCAGCGGCGCGATTATGAGCGACACCAAGAGTTTCGGCAAGAAGAGCGTCCGGGCGGCAAAACAGCATGTGATGGCGGTGCGGGGCGGCTGTAAGCGCGCACGCAAAATAAGAAAATTTTGCAAGTAAACGCAGAAAAATTCTAATCCGACCGCGCGGGTTTTTGCATCAATAATTTGCCACCAGCAGCTCGGTGTGCTCCTTCCCCCTCGCCTTG
>JBFLXY010000024.1:0-2569 GCA_040757055.1 Thermodesulfobacteriota bacterium
TGTCAAGGGTCAGCGTTATTGAGCAGGGGCGGGGTCAGTTTTATTGAGCAGTTTGACCCTCGCTGAGTCCTGTTGGTGTGAGTGCCGGTTGCTTTGATTGCGGGCGCATTCTCTTCCGGTACGACTCTCCCTTCATCACGAAGTGATGGGCGTTGTGGGCGAGTCGATCAAGTGCCGAATTGGCCATGACCGGATCCGGGAACAGGGGCAGCCAGTCAGCCGGCGGCCGGTTGGAGGTTACGATGATCGAACCACGGAGATGGCGCTCGGCGACGATCTCGTAGAAGTCCTCCGCCTGGATCATGGTCATGGGTTTGAGTCCGAAGTCGTCGATGATCAGCAGATCGGGGGCGAGCAGCTTGCGGAGCTCGGCCTCCCAGGAGTTGTCGGCGCGGGCGGCGTGCAGTTCCCGGAAGAGCTTGACCGCCTTGAGGAACAACACCGAGCGGCCGCAGCGGCAGGCGTGATGGCCGATGGCCTGGGCAAGATGGGTCTTGCCGGTGCCGGCCGGACCATAGAGGAGAACATGCTCGCGGCGCTCGATGAACAGTCCGGTTGCCAGATCGCGGACTGCCGCCGGGTTGAGGGCGGGATTGGCCAGGAAGTCAAAGTCCTCCAGGGTCTTGGGCTCCTCGAAGCTGGCGCGTTGCAGCCGGAGCCGCAGGCTCTGGGTTCTGCGACGCTCGATCTCGTCCTGGAGCAGCAACTGGAGGAACTCCAGATATCCCAGCTGATCATTGCGGGCCTGGGCCAGCCGCACATCGAGGGTGTCGAGTATGCGGCCGAGCTTGAGGGCCTTGAGTTGGCTGACAAGGGCAGCTGTTGCGCTCATTGGACCACCTCCCCGGCGAAGCTCTCCGGCGGGTGGAGAAAGTCCAACGCCAGTTGGGTCAGAGGCGCCGGTTCCGGCTCCTGGGACGCCTTCCATGCGGCTGGGATTCCGCGTTTCAGCACATGGGTGAGCCGGCGCAGTTCGGTGGCGCCGAAATGCAGCAGGTACTCGCAGGCGGCATCCAGGCGGGAGGCGCCGTACTTGTCGGTCAGGCGCAGCACCCCTTGCGCCTTGCGCAGGTTGCGGATGGCGTGGTCGGAGAGGATCTCCTTGATCATCCTCTCCACATGCGGCCCGATTTCAGCCGCCTTCTTGCAGCAGTACTGCGGATGGGCAAAGAGAAAGGCCTTGGCCGCATCGGGATAGTCGTTGGGGTCGGTCACCCAGGTTCCGCGCCGGGTTGCGCGGGGATGGGTCTTGACCAGTTTTTCGTCGTGGTAGATTTCGACCAGCCGCCGGGTTGCCCGCACCCATACCATCCTGCCGACGAACCGGCTCGGCAGCGAGTAGTAGCTGCGGTCGAAAACCAGGTGATGGTCGGGGTGGACCTTGGCCTCGCCCCAGATCGGTCGCTCGAAAGGCTGGGCCGGCAGGGGCCGCAATGAAGCCCTCTCCTGTTGCTCGAAACGGAGCAAGGGCGCTTCGCAGGTGGTGCCGTGGATTTCGCGGCCGACCTGATCGCGGCACCAGAGCAGCGCCTTCTCGTTGAGTTCGACCAGGTCGACATAGTCGCGACCGGCCACCACCTGCTGGCGCACCACCGACATCTGGCGCTCGACCTTGCCCTTGTGCTTGGGGGTGGCCACCTTGGCCGGATCGACGGCGAAGCCGTAGTGGCGTTCGAGTTCCGCATAGGCCCGGTTGATGGTGGGATCATACAGATCAGGGCGGATCACGCCGGCCTTGAGGTTGTCGAGCAGGACGGTCTGCGGAACCCCGCCGAAAAACTCGAAGGCGCGCACATGGCAATCGATCCAGGTGGCAAGGTCCTGGCGTTCAATAAAGCGCACGAAACGATAGCGGCTGTAGGAGAGGGTCATCACGAACACCCACAGGGTGCGCGGCTGTTCCGCGAGACGCACCCGGATGCGGCCGAAGTCCACCTGGGCCTGTTGCCCGGGCGGCGTCTCCAGCCGCACCGTCAACTTAGGAGAGACAGGCGCGATCTGACTGCGGACAAAACGTTTGACGCTGGGGTAGCTGAGGCTGAGCCCCTGTTCACGCAGCAAGCGCCAAATCTGCTTTACGGTCATGTCGGGTTCCTTGAGCCAGGCGCGGATCTGTTCGGCATGGGGCTCCAGGAGCCGTTGTCTGGGCGGCGATCCGCCCTGGGTTTGGGGGCCAGCCGCAGCGCGCATGGCCGCCAGAACCTCGGCACGCTGGCGATCACCGCCATCTGCAGTCAGTCCCAGCGCTTTCGCCTGGCGCAGATACTTGCGGACCGTCTGCCGGGATTGGCCAAGGTCACGTGACAGCTTGGAGATGGTATGCCTCTGCTGCCAGCGAAACAACAATTCATCAAGTTCGATCATGGAAATGGTCCTCCGTGCCATGGTCCCTCCGGGGAAATTCCGGAGGATAACCGCTGGCACAAGTGGACCCAACGAGGATCTCGGCTGGGTGCTCAATTAGCCTGACCCCGCCGCCGGCAAAACTGCTCAATTCCCCTGACCCCGGGTGCTCAATTCCGCTGACCCTGACCCGGGTAAGGGTGCTCAATTACCATGACCCTCGACA
>JBFLXY010000025.1:0-2181 GCA_040757055.1 Thermodesulfobacteriota bacterium
GTGGTGTGGCCGTTGGCGTCGGTGACCGTGGCGGGTTGTGTCTGCTGGCCCGCGCCGCAGGTGGCGCAGCCTGCCTCGGCATAGGTCAGCGAGGTGGCCTGCCCCAGGGCGTCGATCATCCGCACCAACCGGTGGGCGTAGTCGTACTCATAGGTGGTGGTCCTGCCGTTGGCGTCCGTCACCGAGGTCCGGTTGCCGCTGGCGTCGTAGCCGAACTGGGTGACCTTGCCATAGGGGTCCGTCACCCGGACGAGGTTGCCGCCTGCATCGTAGGCAAAGCGGGTGATCTGCCCGGCAGCGTCGGTCTGGCTGATTACCCGGCCGGCGGCATCGTAGGCCAGGCGGGTGGTGGCGTTGGCCGGATCGGTCACCGCAACCACGTTGCCCTGGGCGTCGTAGGCCAGCTTGGTCACCTGACCGGCCGGATTGGTGATGCTGACCGCGCGGCCAGCAGCGTCGTAACTGTATTGGGTGGTCCCGCCCGCCGCATCGGTGACCTTGGTGAGGTTGCCCTTGCTGTCGTAGCTGAAGGATGTGGTCTGGCCGGCGGCATCGGTGATGCTGGTTACCTGGCCGGCGCTGTTGTAGGTGTAGCTGGTCTGGTTGCCCAGCGGATCAACCGAGGAAACCATGTTGCCCTTGCTGTCGTAGCCATAGGCGGTGATGCTGCCATCCGCCTCGGTCTTGCGGAGCAGGTTGTGGTTGTCGTCGTAGGTGTAGCGGATGGCGTTGCCGGCCGGGTCGGTCTTGGCCACCAGATTGCCATGCGTGCTGTCGTAGGTGAACAGCCAGATCGAGCCGTCCTTTTCGGTGACCTGCGCGGTTTTTTCCGAGCCGGTGGCGGCGGAGTAGGTGATGGTCCGCGTCTTCCCCTCGGGGTCGGTGGCGGTTTTCACCCGGTGCTGGTTGTCGTAGGTGTACCTGGTGGTGTATCCCTCCGCATCGGTGCGGGAGGTCAGGAAGCTGTCGGCATCGTAGCCATAGCCCCAGACCCCGCCATCCGGCATGGTGACGCGGGTGAGATTGTTGCCGGTCATGGTGAAGCCATACGCCTTGCCGGCCGGGTCGGTGATCTCCACCAGCCTGTTGTTGATATCGTAAAGGAAGTGGGTAACCCGGCCCACCGAGTCGGTGATGCTGGTCAGCGTGCCGTAGTTGTAAGCGAAGCGCATGGTGTTGCCATTGCGGTCCACAATGGAGGCAATGAAGCCGCTTGTGTTGAAATTGTAGCGGGTGCCGTCCTTGTGGACGAGGATGTACCCCTCGCTCGATTGGACCAGGGTGGAATAGTCGCCCGGCGGCGCGATGTAGGCATCATCCACGTAACGGTAATATTTGGTGCTGCCGTTGCCGAGGCGGATCAGCACCGAGCCGTCAACATCAGTCTTTGCGGTGATGTCGTAGGTGTGGCTCCAACTGCGGCCCAGCGAACCATTATGGCTGTCGAGGCTGTTGTAGTAGAGGGTGATGGCCGTATTGAGGCCGCTGCCGCCGGAAGCGAACAGCTTCTGCTCGTGGGAAAGGTTGCCGGTGGCGATGTTGGCCTGCGAGCCGAAGACCACCTTGAGGGAACAGCCGTTATCATTCTCGACCCGGATGGGCAACGTGGCCTCGGCGGAGCACTTGCTGTCGTCGGTTTCCGCATGCAGGGTTGCGGTATAGGAGCCGCTGGGCAAGAGCCGCCCGCTGCTGTCCTTGCCGTCCCACCGTTCGGAAACGCTCTTGGTGGTGCCGCTATAACTCCGGCCGGCAACGTTCATGGTCCACTTGATGCCCTTGCCGGACGAATCGGTGATATTGGCGGAAAGGGTAACGGTTTCACCGCCACCGGCGTTGATCGTGCCGCTGGTGCCGGAGAAGTTGTTGATCTTGATGTCGCACTTCGTCACCTCGAAGGTGCCCTCGGCCGTACTCGTAGCCCCATTGGCTGCCGTTGCCACAACTTTTATGGTGTGGATGCCGAGGCTGAAGTTGCTGGCATTGAGCATGCCGATGAAATCAGATGCTTTCCAGTTATGGGAGGTTCCTTCGAACGTCTTGGCGCCCTTGTAATAGTTGTCGATGTAGAGGCGAATAGACCCCTCAGAACCGTAGACTCGTTCCTTGAAGGTCGCGGTACCGGTGATGTCGAAGGCGCCCGTTACCTGGCCAGGGCTGTTCACCGTCACCGTTGGGGTGTTG
>JBFLXY010000026.1:0-1318 GCA_040757055.1 Thermodesulfobacteriota bacterium
TTTATTTTACCCCGGATCGGACCAGGCCGCCAAGGGTTATTCCCGCACCCGGGCCAGGGTGAGCACCTCCACCGCGGCGGCTCCGGCCCGGCGCAAGATCGTGGCGCACTCGTTCACCGTGGAGCCGGTGGTGTAGACGTCGTCCACCAGCAGCACCCGCTGACCCCGGATTTTCTCCGGCCGGCTGACCGCGAAGGCGCCCCGGAGATTCCGCCGCCGTTCCCTGCCGTTCATCCCGGTCTGCGGCGCGGTGTGGCGCACCCGGCGCAGGAGGTCGGGGTGCAGGCGCTGACGCTGCCCGGGAAAGAGGGCGGCGGCCAGCAGTTGGGCCTGGTTGAAGCCGCGTTCGCGCAGCCGCTTTTTGTGGAGCGGTACCGGCAGGATGCAGTCCGATGCCGCAAGGTCGGGGGGGGCGCTCTGGTGGAAATGGGCAAAGGTGGCAAGGCCGCAGGTTTCCCCCTGGTACTTGAAGCGGTGGATCGCCTCGGCCACCGGGCCGGCGTAGAGCAGGAGGGCGCGGGCCCTGGCAAAGGCCGGCGGTTTGGCCAGGCAGCGGCCGCAGACGTGGCCCTGGCCCGCGGCGTCGGGCAGCGGCCGGCCGCAGCAGGAACAGAAGGGCGGGGTGAGCGGGATGATTTTTTCGCGGCAGTCCGGGCAGAAGAGGGGCGGCAGCGACGAGGCGAGGCCCTCCCCGCAGCCGAGGCAGTGGGGCGGAAAGAGGAGGTCGAGGCCCGCCCGCCACCAGGGTCGCCAGTTAACGTTCACGGAGAAAGCGCTCCAGCACCCGAAGGCCGTCCGGGGTGAAGGGGTGGCCCTTGGCCAGTTCGCTGACGGCGGAAAGCGGGACAAAGCTGCCGCCCGCCACTTCCTCGGCCTGCAGGGTGAAGGGACCGTCGTGCAGACAGGAAAAGAGCCGGCCCCAGACCCGGTTGTCCGGCTCCTCATGGTAGAAGTCGAAGCCCAGGACCAGCTCGACGCCCTGGACGCCCAGTTCCTCGGCAAGCTCCCGCGCCGCCGACTCCTCGTACGACTCGCCGGCCAGCACCACGCCCCCTGCGGCCACATCGTAATGGCCGGGATAGATGTCCTTGTTCATGGTGCGCAGCTGGACAAAAAGGTCGCCCTGCCGGTTGAAGACCAGAATGTAGCTGGCGCGGTGGATGAGATTCTGCGCCCGCATCTCATGACGAGGCGCGCTGCCGGTGACCCGGTTGTCGCGGTCGACGATGGCGACTTCTTCCTGGCGGCTGCCCATCTGCTTCCCGTCCGATTTCCCGCTCCGTGGTTGCATCCCCGGCGGGCAACATGATATTTTTCT
>JBFLXY010000003.1:0-262500 GCA_040757055.1 Thermodesulfobacteriota bacterium
GCTTACAAACTGCCGAAGACTTGGTACACTTGACTTTGCCATGCTGGCCTCCTCTGATCCGGTAGGTTGAAGTGACACTCTTCAAGGCTACGACTTTATCAGATGGCCAGCATGGTATTTGTTCGGAGGGGCACATGAACAAGGAAAGCCTGCGGCGCAGGCAGGAGGAAGGTGGAGACACCGAAGCCGGCGCGCTGTCGCCGGGCCGGCTCGCCGAACAGGTACGCCGGCTCGCGGCATATCGCCCTGCCGGTTCCCTTTTTGTCGGGCCGGCCCGGGTTTTGCGGCAGGTCCGCATCAATGCCCTGGGCGACGGCAAGCATCTCGTCATGCCGGCCGCTGGTCTGCACGACGGCTTCTGGGCGCTTGCCCCATATACCCTCTCCTTTGCAGAACTTGCCCAGGCCGTGACCCCGCAGGGCGTTGCCAGCCGAGGCCAACGGCTCGCTCTGTCTGCCTTGGCCGGCCGCCGGATTGCGCTCCTGATCGGCGATTCCCTGGCCGTGGACCGGCGGGGGGTGATGGTGGCCGACGGGCAGGGATTTTTCGATCTGGCCGTCGCCATCCTGCAGGCGGCCGGAGGGCTGGCGACGCCCTTCACCGTGGTGGCGGTCACCGGGGAGTTTCTGGCGGAGGATGAAATCGACGATGCCCGGCCGTGGGATGTGCGGGCCGACGTGGTGATTCATCCCGGCGGGGTGACGGAGATGCCGGCAGCAGGCCGGGAGCCGCCTGCCCTTTTCTGGAATGCATTGCCCCCCCAGCGCATCCGGCGGATCACGCCGCTGTGGCAGCTTTCCCAAGGGAAAAGACTTTCTTCAGCCGAGAAGAAATAAGGCCGCGGCGCAGAGGCGCAGGGGCACGTTGCAACGAACAGCAGCGCCAGCGTGCGTCATTGCCTCGCCAAAAAGAAAGAGAGGGCTGTTCAGGCCTTGTTCTGCCGGAAAAGCGGGGTGAGTTCGCACGCCTCGGCAAAGGCGGCGATTTCGTCGCGCAGGATTTGCACGTAGGGGCAGTCCCACACCGCGAGCAGGACGCGGCGCGCCCGCCAGGTGGTTATCCCCTCATCGGCGGGCCGGCCGCTCAGCGCCTCCAGCGCATAGGAGAAAATCTGCGGCCGCCGGCAGACCTCCGGTCGATCGGGGTAGATGCGGCAGCGCCCCGACTCCTCCAGATGGGGACAGGCTGTGCCCCGCGGCAGGATCAGGCTCCAGCCCGACTGCCAGTGATAGAGGGCCGGCCCGTACTGGTAAAAGGGGGAATGATCCCGGTGCAGCGGCGGCTCCTGGTCGGGGGGCGTGGCCCGGCTTTCTTCGCTGTCGATCCTGGCCAGGGGGAAGCGCCGGCACTCCTCGGGTCGCAGCGGAATCTCGAAGAAGTCCTGGCGCATCGCCGCCTCGGGGCCGGTGCAGCAAAGGGTGCAGCCGCAGGGCGCGCAGAGGAGGCTGTTGATCGCTTCCAGTTCCCCCATGAGCAGATGGTGGCCGATCCAGAGATCGATGGCCTCCATGGCCGAAAGCTCGTCGCCTTCCTCGTTGATGATGCGCCAGGTGCGACTGGTGGGAAATTTGAGTTGTTCAAATTCCGTGAGGACCGGGAGATGGGGTTGAAGCAATGGAGCCGGGTTTTCGTAGGCAACGCCGCCGGTTTCAATGGTGCCTGGCAGTTCCGGCAGCACGTCGCTGATCCGTTCGAAGGGGCCGGTGAGATAAAGCAGGCCGACAAGGCGGGCGAGAGGCAGCAGAGGCCGGCGAAGGAGGGCGCGGCCGGCGGTCAGGTCGTCGGTGGTGGGCGTGTTCATGGCAGCACAGAACTACCCGGTTTGAGGGAATGTTGCAACCCCTCGCCGGCGGGATCGATTTGCTTGACCGCGGCCGGACGGCCGGGTAGTATGGGCGCGTATCGAGCGCCCCGGCCCCAGCCTGGGTGAGAACCGACGGGGGAGCCCCGGTGGAAGAATTCCAGAAACAGGCCCTGACCGAACACCTGGCGGATTTGCGCCGCAGCCTGGCCAATTCGCTCATCGCGGTGGCGATCTGCTTCGGCATCGCTTACGCCCACAGCAAGGAGATCGGCGAGTGGCTCTTCCGGCCGCTCTTTGCGGTGCTGCCTGCCGGCAGCACCCTCATCTTCACCTCCTACCAGGAGGGCTTTTTTTTTATCTGAAAATCGCCCTTGCCGCCGGCATCCTCCTGGCCAGTCCGGTGCTCTTCTGGCAGATCTGGCGCTTTGTGGCGCCCGGGCTCTACCAGCATGAAAAGCGGGTGGTGCTCCCCTTTACCGCGCTCTCGGCCGGCTGTTTTCTGGGCGGTGCCGCCTTTGGCTACTATGTGGTCTTTCCGCCCGCCTTCCGTTTCCTGGTGGGCTACTCCAGCGATTTCCTCACCCCGCTGCCGGCGGTGAAGGAATATTTTTCCCTCTCGCTGCGCCTGCTCATCGCCTTTGGTCTGGCCTTCGAGCTGCCGGTCTTCATGGTCCTGCTCTCCCGCCTCGGCGTGGTCGATGCCCCGTTTTTGCGCAGGCACCGCCGTTACGCCATCCTCTTTGCCTTCATCATCGCCGCCATCCTCACCCCCACGCCCGATGTGATCAACCAGTGTCTGATGGCGGTGCCCCTCGTGGTTCTCTATGAGATCAGCATCGTGGGCGTGGGGATGGCGGGGAAGAAGAAGGGGGAGGCCGCCGGCGGAGATTAACCGGTTTTTTGGCCGGTATCTCTGCTTCCCGGGGCCAGATCACCCAGTACTCTGACGCCGCTGCCGATAAAGCAGTCAGCACCGATGGCGATATATTCCCGTGTGACTGCCCTGCTGCCGATGAAGCTCCGTTCCCCAATCCTGACGCCACCATTGATAACGCTGGCGGTCGCGATGTGGCAATGATCGCCGACCACGGCGTCATGCTCCACGAGGGACTGGGTATTGATGATGCAGTTGCGGCCAATTTGCGCCCCGGCATTGACGATGGCGCCGTGCATGACGATGGTGCCGGCACCGATGGTGGCATGGGGCGAGACATAGGCATGGGGCGAAACGATAGCGGGCAACCGGGCATGGTGCTGCCGGAGCAGATCATAAAGCTTCAGGCGAGTGGCGCAACTCTGGATTTGTCCTATCGTGACGAGGCACCAGTGGGCGGGGGCAAGGGAGGGAAGTGCTTCGTCGGTAGCGATAATCGGATATGAAAGTACTTTTTCTCCGACCCGGGGAGGTTGATCGAGGATGCCCGCGATCGTGAATCGTCCCTCCTGCTCGATTACGTCGATGCACGATTTGCAATGACCACCACCTCCGATGAGCAGGATGGATTCTTTCATGTCCGGACGCTGCTCGGAAGGTTGACCAGCCGTTCCGCAAGGCAGCTGGCGTTTTCGAGAGAATCTCTCTGGCATTCCCGGTACATGGGAAGGGTGTGCAAGAGATTCCAGGCTGGGCGGCAGAGGATGCCGGCACGATGGCACTGCGCGAGGAAGTCATCGCGTTGGGTTTGATCAGGCAGCAGAATGGTATTCAGCCAGAAATTGGCGTGGGCTCCCGGAGGTTCCGCAATGAACTTCATATCCGGCGCTGCCTGAAAGAAAGCGGCGTAACGTGCTGCCAGTTCGCGTTTTTTCGCCAGGATTTTTTCCAGTTGTTCGAGCTGGGCGCAGAGCAGGGCGGCGTTCAGGTTGGGCATGCGATAGTTGTAGCCAAGCCGGTCGTGTTCGTACTGCCAGGGATGGGGCACCTTGGCCGTGGTGGTGAGATGTTTGGCCAAGCGGGCTGCGTCGGCATTGTCGGTGACGATCATTCCGCCCCCACCGCTGGTGACGATTTTGTTCCCATTGAAGCTGAATATCCCGAAGTCGCCGAAGGTGCCGGTATGTTTGCCGTGGTAGGTGCTGCCGAGGGATTCCGCCGCGTCTTCCACGAGGAGCAGGTGGTGATGGCGGCAGATTTCGGCAATCCGGTCTATTTGGCAGGGGTGACCAAAAGCGTGCATGGGAACGCAGGCGGCGATGCGCCTCTTGGTCTGTTTGTTGAAGCAAGCGCCATCCTTGACCGTTGTGTGCCTTTGGCAGAACGCCTCGAGCGCGTCGGCGGAAAGACCGAGGGTGGCGGCATCGACGTCCAGGAGGATGGGCAGGGCGCCGCAGTAGGAAATGGCATTGGCGGTGGCGACAAAGGTGAGGGGTTGGGTGATGACCTCGTCACCAGGCAGAACGCCACCAGTGATAAGCGCGGCATGCAGGGCAGAGGTGCCGTTGACCGTGGCCACGGCGTATTTGGCTCCGGTCAAGACGCAGATGGTTTGTTCCAGCCGTTCGACAAAGGCACCCACCGAGGAGACAAAGGTGGAATCAATGGCCTCGGCAAGGTATTCCTTTTCTCGCCCGGCAAAGCAGGGCTCATGGAGAGGGATGGTTTCCTTGCCGGGATAGAGGGAATGGATGAATGCGATGACCGCTTCGAACATCTTTTCAACCAGCATGATGGGGGGAATTACGTGCAATCGGCGAGGTGGAACCTCGCCTGACGGGCTCAGTCTGGAACCGGTTGCGTGTGGTCATGCGTCCTCCTGATAGCGGAAGGTGCTGGTGCACTGGGCACAGACCAATCCCTCAAGATCGCCGACCCTGTGCCGTTGTCGCAATTTCTGAAGTTTCTCGCCCCGCCACAGGTCGAGGAGGCGATCCTCGCCTATCTTGCCGATGGCGAGAAAACCCTGAAAGTCGCTGCAACAGACCGTGACCGTCCCGTCGGCAAACACCGAGAGGCGTTGCCAGATTTCGGCACAGGGGATGCGTTCGGCGGAACGTTTCTGCTCACGGACCGATTGGGCAAGGATCCCCTGGTCCACCAGGGCGGAGATGTTGGTGACACTGACGAAATCGGCCTTGCCTGTCCAGTAAGCGACGAATTGTTCGATTTCCGGCAGGGTGTCCGGGGTTTGCAGAATCTGGAGGGTCAGCAGCGGGAGGCGGGAACCGGCCTGATGTTTGGCATCAAGAAGGGCATGGACGTTGTCCCAGACGCGCTGGAACTTCCCCTTGCGGCGGATTTTTTCGTAGACAGGTGCGCTCATGCCGTCAAAGGAGATGGTCATCTTGTCGAGTCCGGCGGCTACAATACCTTGCGACAATTCCGGGGTGAGGAGGTTGGCATTGGTGTTGAACTGCAGGATGAGATCTGAATTCTCCTTGGCGTAGCGAACCATGTCCAGAAAGCGCGGGTTCACGAGGCTTTCACCCCAGAGATTCAATTTGACCTGATCGACCCCGATCGCCTGGCATTGGTCGATAATGGCCTTGAACAGCGGCAGGGACATGTTCATGGGTGTTCTGGTCATGCGGCGGCGCTCGCACATGACGCAGTCCAGGTTGCAGAAGCTGGAGATTTCGATATCGACGTCCAGCGGGGCCGGGGCCACTTCCAGGGTGCGGGCGTGGTATTCCCAGCGTTCCCTGGCCCGCCGGTATTTTTCATCCAGGGCGGCATCCGTTGTGGCGACCACCTTGAATGTGTCGCTATGTCGTGAGGTCGCTGTTTCTTTCACTGCATCCTCCTTGCGGCATGCCTCCATCGCTCGTGGCAAGAACGGCGGCTGCTTGGGGCGTCTCTCCTGTTGTGTCGATAGAAAGGAAGATCACGTCGTTATTGCAGCGCCAGGAAATTTTTGAGCATCTGGATACCGGCCGGTCCACTTTTTTCCGGATGAAACTGCGTACCCACCGCCTTGCCGATCCGGATGGCCGCGCTCACCACCCTGCCGTCATACAGGCAGTCGGCCAGGCGATGGCCGGGGTCTGTTGGCATGGCCATGAAGGAGTGGACAAAGTAGGCTGTTGTCCGTTCGGGTATCCCGGCCAGCAAGGTTTGCGACCAGTCCCCGCCTTCGGGCCTGAAGAGTTCGTTCCAACCGATGTGAGGAATCTTGTGCGGCCGTCCATCGGCGCCCGTAGGCGGGACTGGCACCACCCGGCCAGGAATCAGCCCGAGGCATTCGTGTTCGCCAAACTCCTCGCTCACGTCGAGCATCATCTGCATGCCGAGGCAGATGCCGAGGAAAGGTTTGTCGCGGGCCACCAGTTCGCGGATGGGCGCCACCAAGCCGTGTTGCCGAAGTCCGGCCATGCCGTCGGCAATGGCGCCAACTCCGGGCAGAACCAAGCGCTCAGCTTGGGCAATCCGGTTTGGATCGCTGGTCAATGCGACTTCTCCTCCAGCCTGATGCAGGGCGTGGCAGACGCTGAAAAGGTTGCCGATGCCGTAATCCACTACCACCACGGCGGGTCGGGTCTCGTTCATGGGGCAGCTGCCTCCGGATAGGGGTGCCGCACCGGGATGCCGGCTGCGGCGGCGGCTGCCCGGATTTCGTCCAAGCCTTTGCGGCTGTAATGGAGAATGTCGGCCATGGCCACGGCATCGGCTTTACCTTCCTGCACGGCCTGGAGCAAATGTTCCGGGGTTCCCATGCCGCCGGAGGCGATCACCGGGATATGCACCGCGGTGGAGACAGCCTTGATCAATGGGAGGTCGAAACCCTGACGGGTACCTTCCTGGTCCACCGAGGTGAGCAATATCTCGCCAGCGCCCAATTCCTCGGCCTTTTTGACCCAGGCGACGACATCCAGCCCCGAATGTTCCCGGCCGCCGTCGGTGTATGCTTCCCAGCCGCCCTGCCGGGTCCGTTTGGCATCCACCTGGAGCACCATGCACTGGGAGCCGAAGCGCTGGGCCACTTCCCGGATGAGTTCGGGCCGTTTCACCGCCGCGGTGTTGATGCAGACCTTGTCCGCCCCGCACCGCAGAACGTCGCGGACATCTTCAACCGAACGCAGACCGCCGCCCACCGTCATGGGGATGAAGACGTGGGCTGCCGTCCACTTGATGAGTTCGGAGAGGGAGTTGCGTTCGTACAGGCTGGCAACCGCGTCCATGTAGAGAATCTCGTCGGCGCCGGCCAGGTAGTGGCGAGTGGCGAATTCGCGCGGATCGCCAACCACGCGAAGTCCCTCCAGGCGAATGCCCTTGATGAGGTTCGGCCCTTTGATATCCAGGCGGGCGATCAGGCGAACATTGGCCATGGTGTTGCAACTCCTCCGGGTACGAACGCGTCAGCGGCTGAACGATTCGTAGAGATTGCCTTTCCAGGCCGAGGCCTCTTCTGTATGGTCGCGGCGTTGGGCCGCCTCGTCCCAGACGTTGCGCCGCAGGCTCCAGGTGCCGTTTTCCCGCTTCCACAGGTGGGGGGAGCGGAAGGCGTCCGTGAGGCTCTCGAAATAGTCGCGATCCATGAGGGGCTGCTCGAACATCTTTGAAGCCATGGGGAACTGCTCCTCGGGGATCGAAAGGTAACGGAAGATTTCGTCGGCGAAGCGCTGGGGCCATTCCCCGTCGAACCGTTTGATGAGCGCCACACCCTCCTCGCGGGTGATGTCGCCGGAGCGGACCTCCTGGGAGGCATCGTAGGTGGCGCGGCCGATGCCGAACTTGATCCAGGTGGTGTAGTAGTGAAAGTCGTCGATCTTGTCGTCGATGGAGTTGTACTTGGAATAGGTTCCCGGTGTCCGCTCCGGGGAGGCCTCGAAGCCGCCGTGCTCCACGGAGTAGAAATAGCAGCGCTGCGGATGCCAGCGGAGGTAATAGCCGAGGTAATGGACCTCCGCGCCCATGGCGTCCAGATGCTCCGGGTTGGCGGGGTAGTATGCCTCGAGGTCGTTGTCCTGCAGGCCGAATTTTTCGGTCAGATCGGCTACCGAGCGGCCGGCCAGATAGACGTTGTGCTTGTCCTCGGCGGTGAAGTATTTGAAGCTGCGCTTGGCGCTGTCGGTGTCGGCGATGGGGTTGCCGTATTCCGCCTCGTTCTCTCCGTAGAAAATGAGTTTCAGGCCGTATTTGAGCGCGATTTTGGGGGCCAGGCCCTTCTGCCCGAAGATGAAGGGCTGGAAGGGATGAAAGAGCTCCTCCACCGCGATGCGGGTGAGCAGGCGATGGACCCGGCCGTTGGGGGTGAAGAGGATGTTGTCAAAGCCCGCATGAATCCAGGACTGGAGGTTGCGCCACCCCCAATCGGTATAGAGATGCGGCGCCCAGGTTACGGTCAGGGGGTGCATGCCGTATTGGTACTTGAGGATGTGCGCCGCATAAAAGCTGTCCTTGCCGCCGGACCCCGGCACCAGACAGTCGTAGGAACCATCGTTTTTTCGGAAACGGTCGCAGAGATCCTGGAGTTCCCGATGGCGTTCCTGCCAGTCGATGGCCGCTGCCTTGCGTTCGGCGAAACGGCAGGCATCGCAGATCCCTTCCTCGTCGAAGTGGATGGTCTGTTTCTTCGAGGCGATGGTGTGTTTGAATTCCACCGCCGAATTGGGCCGCTGGTTGGAGATGACGCACCGCTTGCAAAAGGCGACATCATGCGGCAGGCCGTAGAATGCCTCGCTGCCCTGGTCGTTTTCGTATTTCGCATAATCGATTTTCCGGCGCGCAGGATAGATGTCCATGGCGTGTTCTCCTTACAGGGCAGGTGAATAACCGAGGGCGGGATGGAAAATCCCGTGTTCGGCCTTGAGTTTTTGCCCGATAAACTCTGCATACTCGAAATCGATTGGTTCGTCGATGTCAACGCACCGTTCGGGCGGCATGAGATAGATACCGGTTTTGGGACAGAGAATGAGGTCGTCTTCCATGAGTGCGACCCGCCGGGTTACATAGACCGCGCCATTGGGCATGAAAAGGTCGGGCAGGGACTGCACGATGCCCCGCTCGCCTTTGAGTTCGCCGGCGAGGAAGATGGTGCCGGTTCCGTCTTCCTGCCCGGAGAACATCCACTCCGGCCGCTGGTGGACTTTCAAAACGGAAAAGACCGAATCCCAGTCCGGCCGCGCCTGCAGCATCCTCACGCAGGCGGCGATATCCTCCGGCAGGCAGAAGGGGGTGGTGGGCTGCATGAAGACGACAAAGTCGGCCTTGCGGCCGGCCTCCTTTTCCATGAATGCCACCGCGTGTTTGGCCACCATTTCGGAAGGGCAGTCCCAGGAAATGTCGGCCGGCCGGTCAAAGGGCACCTCGGCGCCGTAAGCCAGGGAGAAGCGCTTGATTTCGGGATGATCGGTGGAGACCACGAACCGGCTCATCACGCCGCTTTCGGCCGCGGCCCGGATCATGTAGCCGATGAGGGGTACGCCGAGCAGGGGCTTGACGTTTTTCATGGGGATGCGTTTGGACCCGCCGCGGGCCGGAATCACGCCAACAGTGAACGGCTGCTCCATGGAGTTCACCATTTATAGCCGAGTTTTTTCTTTTCAAAACTTCCGGCCCGGAGCTGGTCGAGGTTGCCAAACACCTTGCGGAAGGCGGCCGCGGCCTGGTCCATGTCTGCGGGGCCGTTGGGCGCATGGATATGGTAGAACCAGAGGAAACGTTCGCCGATGAGGCGTTTCGCCACGGGGAAATTCTCTACCCCGTAGTCGGGTTCAAGGCCGTAGAGATGGCACGACCAAGGGCAGCCGCCCTGTCCGTAGGCAGTCTTTTTCTGGAACAGGGGATTTTCCGGCATGAGCCGGACATAGCCGGAGCCCACCGGGATGCCCTCGGCGCGCAGGGCCCGTAAGACATCGTCGCGTTCTACCTGGGTGACCGCGGCATCGTAGAGGAAGGGCAGGATGTGGGGAACCGCGCCCTCGGGAAAGGGGATAGCGGTCAGGCCCGGCAGGCCGGCCACCCCATCCTGCAGCCTGCGGGCGTTTTCCCGTCGGCGGGCGTTGTTGCCATCCAGTTTTTCCAGTTGGGCAACCCCCAGGGCGGCGGTCAGTTCGGTCATGCGGAAGTTCTGGCCCACCAGGTTGTCGAGTTCCTCGGTACTCCACGAGTTGTCGGGCACACTCTCGCCGTGGTTGCGGATCAGCCGGCAGCGCCGGGCCATGGCCGGGTCCGTGGTCAGGATCATGCCGCCTTCGCCGGTCATCATGTTCTTGGTTTCCTGGAAGCTGAAGACGCCGGCGTCACCGATGGTGCCCACCGGTCGTCCCTTGTAGAGGGTGCCCGGCGCCTGGGCGCAGTCTTCGATGACCTTGAGGTCGTGGCGTCTGGCAATATCGAGGATGGCGTCCATGTCCGCCGGAAAGCCCAGCAGGTGCACCACGAGAATGGCCCTGGTGCGTTTTGTCACCGCGGCCTCCACCAAGGACGGATCCAGGCAGAAGTTGTTTTCGGATACATCCACAAAAATCGGGACGGAGTTGAAGCCGAGCACGGCAAGGGCGGTGGCGTTGAACGAGAGGCAGGTGGTGATGACCTCGTGCCCCGGGCCGCATCCGGCTGCGGCCAAGGCGGTGGTCAGTCCGGAGGTGGCCGAGTTGACGCTGATCGCAAAGGGAACGCCCATTTTCCGGGCGAAGTCGCGTTCGAAACGGCGCACCATCCGGCCGCCGAGAAAGGTGAAGTACTGTGTTTTATAAGCGTATGCCGCTTCCGAGGCCATGGCCAGGAGCTGCTCTATGTCCTCGGTGGGGCTGCCCATGAAGCGGGAGAATTCGCCGTGGTCGAGGACATCGGCGATGAGTTCCCGTTCGCGGGCATCGACCACCACGCTGGAAGCGAATGGGGCGGTGCGCGTCGGGGTGCCGCCAAGCAGCGCAAGCGTTTTCATATGTTGCCCTTTTCCGTAAGATTCACGGGTATGGTCGCGCCGTCATGACGAATCGAAGCGAGCAGTGCCTCGATCATGGCCATGGATGCCAGGCCGTCGGCGCCCGTGCAGCGAGGTGCCCGATGTTTCCCCTGCAGGACCGCAGCGGTGTCGCAAATCATGTCCAGCAGCGGATCACGGCCATCTTCCGGCAGCGGAAGCTCTGCCGCGACGGGTTCCAGATATCCATTATAGTTGGGGCTTTCGGCATAGCGAAAGTATTTTAGGGTACGGCCGTTGTCCTGCACCACGATGCGTCCCTCCTCGCCGATGGCCTCCACCTCGAAGATAAGCCGTTCGCGCTTGCCGGTCACGTCGAAGGAGGCGCTCAGCCCCTCCCCATAGAAGATCCGGCCGGCAATGTGGGGATCATCCCCCCCCCCGGGCACTTCGACGCCGCTGATGGCCACCGGCGCTCTGCCGGCCGCCATGGTCAGCACATCGAGCAGATGGCTGCCGATGTTACGTACCTGGCCGGGATAGATGGCGCGCAGGGAGACCAGACGGCCGATCCGGCCCTCCTGCACGGCATCGGCCAAGGCGATGTAGGCCGAAGTCCACCGCCGGGTATGGTTCACCGCCACTGTGACCTTGGCCTCGGCGGCGGCCTGTACCATTTCCCTGGCCTGGGCCGTGTTGGCCGCGAATGGTTTTTCGCAAATCACGCCGCGGACCCCTGTTCTCGTGACGAGGTCCAGGAGGAGCGGATGGTGGGTGGCCGTTGGCGTGCAGATCGAAACCAGTGCCGGCTGCATCGCCGCAAACATGGCATCCAGCGAGGCAAAGACCTGCACCCCGGGATAGTGCTCGGCAAAGAGCTTCGCTTTTTCCCGGTCCGGTTCCACGGCCGCGATCAGCTCGGTGTCGGAGCAGCGGGAATAGGCGCGGGCATGGCTCCATGTTCCGCTGCGTTTCTCATCCAGATCGAACAGAAAGCCGATATTGCCCAGGCCGACAATGGCGGCGGAAATCCGTTGCATCAGGCGGTCTTGCGTTCGCTGGCGTAGTCGCACTGGGCTTTTTCGAGGTCGCTCGGCCGGCCCACATCCAGCCACTCCTCCACCACCGGGAAGGAGAAGACCGGATGGTCGTTGTTCAAGAGCTGCTGGATGAGACTGGTCATATGGAACAGTTGGTTTTTGGGCACCATATCCAGGGCGGCCGGGTCCAGAACATAGATGCCGGCGTTGATCTGGAAGCGGTGCACCGGTTTTTCGGCAAGCCTCGTGACGCGCTGATTGTCGGTCTGGATGACGCCGAACGGCACCTCATAGCAGTATTCCTTGACGCAGATGGTGCCGGCCCCGGTGTGCTCGTTGTGAAAATCCATGAGGTGCACGAAGTTCAGGGTGGTCAGGAGATCGGTGTTCATCACGAAAAAGGGCTTGTCCGGCCGGCTGGGCAGCAGGGAGAGGGCACCCGCGGTTCCGAGGGGTTGATCCTCCTCCAGGTACTGGATGTCGCAACCGAGCCAGGCGCCGTTGCCGAAGTAGTCCTTGATTACCTCCCGGCGATAGTTCACCGAGATGACGAAACGGTGGTAGCCGATGTTCAGGAAATTGTCGATGATGTGGCGAAGGATGGGTTTGCCGCCCAAGGGAAGCATGGGCTTGGGGCAGTCCTCGGTCAGCGGGCGCAGCCGCATGCCCAGGCCGCCGGCCATGAGCACCACGATGTTGTTCCGGGTCGAGGAATGGAGAAACTGGTCGTCGGCGAAATCCACCCGGATGACGCGGCCATCCTCGTCGACCACCAGCATCTGGTTGACCGAGTAGGTCCGCATCTTGCGCAGGATTTCCTCGCGGCTGTCGTTGATGGAGGCGGTCACCGGGGTACGTTTGCAGACCTGGGCCACCTTGTCGTCCAGGTTGAGGCCGTTGATGAGCCCCCGACGGATGTCGCCGTCGGTGACGGTGCCGATCAGCCGTTCATCGCGGTCCACCACGAGGGCGATCAGTTTGTCCGTGCTGTTGATGACCTGGAGTGCCTCACGGATGGTGGCGTTTTCGGGCACGAAAAAGTTCCTGGCGGTCATGACGGTTCTCCTCTGTCGGAAATTTCACGGGGGTCGAGAAGCGCCTCAGGGGCATAGTCGCGGGTTGCCGGCCGACCAAGTAACTCCCAGACGGCAAAGGGGGAGAGCCCGGTTCCCGGCCGTTTGATCGCGAGGTCTTCTGCCCTCCATGCGGCCCCGGCCTTGACGGCGCGGGCGGCGACCACGCTCTTTCGGGCAACGGCCATGATCTTTTTTTCCGCCGCGGTCGGTGTTTTGTCTGGCTGGCCCAGTGCCGCATCGACAGTGCGGATTGCCGCGACCAGCTCGGTGAGTTGGGCTGGCTCGAGGCTCGCGGTGTGGTCCGGGCCGGGCAGGGCACGATCGAGGGTGAAATGTTTTTCCACCACCGCGGCCCCGCGGGCGGCAGCGGCCACGGAGACCAGGATGCCTTCGGTGTGATCCGAGTAGCCGACCGGCAACCCGAAGTTCGCGGCCAACGTCTCCATGGCCAGCAGGTTGACTTCATTGGTTGGCGTTGGATAGCTGGTGGTGCAGTGCAGGAGCGTCACCTGTTTGTGGAGCGCCTGTTGCCCCTCGGGCGAGGCGTATGCCGTGCGGAAGGCAGTCCTGCCCGGGCAGGGCTGCTTCTGGTAGCCAAAGGCCAACACCCCCAAGGCATCCCGTATTTCGTCAAGGACGCACATGCCTGTGGAGAGGATGACCGGCATCCCTGTCTGTGCCACTGCCAGCAGCAAGGGGGCGTTGGTCGCGTCCCCGGAGCCGATCTTGATTCGTTGCACGCCTAACTCCACCAATAGTTCCACGCTCTGTTCATCGAAAGGGGTTGACAGGAATTCGATCTGTCTCTTCCGACAACGCTCGGCGAGCAGGGCAAAGTCGCCGGCCGTGAGTTCGAGGGCCTTGAGCATTTCGTATTGCCCCCCCTCACCCGTGCGTGCCGCCTGATATTCCGCCTTGGCCGCGTCACGAGTTACCAGCTTATCGGCCGAGAAGGTCTGAAACTTGATCGCATTCGCTCCGGCCGCTGCTGCCGCATCGATCATGTCCAGGGCGCGGGTCACGGAGCCATTGTGGTTTACGCCGGCCTCGGCGATGATACAGGTCTGTTTCATGGCAGGTCGCGGAATTTTTTCATGGTGAGGGCCTTCGGGTCGGGAACGGCCTTGAGTTCGTTCAGGATCGTGGCGGAGGCATCACCCCTGCCGTAGGGATTGACCACCGCAGCGCAGTCGAGGGTGTAGGCCTGTTCAATCGCGGCGCGGATCGCATCGCGTTCCGGTTCGCAGTGGAGCACGCTTTCGGCCCGGATGCGACCCTTTTGCCGGTCGCCGATATCCACCGATGGCCGTTTGAGGCTGGGAACCTCGTAGAGGCCGCTGGACGAATTGCCGACCACGACATCGCAGGCAGCCACGGCGCTGTAATAGCGTTGTTGCCCCAGCGAGGGGCAGAGCCGGACGTGCGGTCGCGTCGCGGTATATTCCTCAAGGATGGCCAGAAGATCGAGCCCCTCGGTATCGGCATTGGGGGCGGTGAAGAGAATGCCGGTCTTGCCGTCGGCGGCAAGCTCGTCCAGGGCCGCCAGCAACTCCGCCACCTGATCTTTGGAGGGGATGCGGCTCAGGGTCACGGGATGGAAGGTGACGAGGAGGTTGCGGCTGCGGAAAGTGAAGCCGAGTTGGGTTTCCATCTCCTTCCTGGAAAGAAGGGGCAGGGCAGAGATAAGGTCGAGGTTGGTGGCGCCGACGCAGAAGACCCGTTGCGGTTCTTCACCGAGCTGGACGACCCGGCGAGCCGCCTGTTCGTTGGTGACAAAGTGGAGGCTCGCCATCTTGGTGATGGCGTGGCGCATGGCGTCATCGTAAGCGCCTTCGGTGATGTCTCCGCCGGCCAGGTGAGCGAGAGGGATGCGGAGGAAGAGGCAGGCCTGGGCTGCAGCAAAGATTTCGTAGCGATCACCCAGCACCACGGCAAAATCGGGAGCGAGATGCGAAAGGGTCACGGCAAACTGTTCGGTCAGCCGGCCGGTCGTCCGGGCCACATCCACCGGGCTGGTGCCATGCAGCGGCGCCTCCACCCTGGCGGAGATGGGGAAGCCGTCCGCTTCGATGGTCCGCCAGGTTTCCCCGAAGGCGGGCCAGAGGTGCATGCCGGTCACCACTGTCTGGAGCAGGCACCCCGGGTCGGCCTGGACCAAGCGCATGAGCGTGGCCAGATAACCGTAGTCGGCGCGGGAGCCGGTGATGATAGAGATGGTGCGCGGTTTCATCCAGCCTACAGATTGTAGATGTCCGCTTTGTACATCTTGAGATTGGCGGGATCGGCAAACCATTCGGCCGTGGCGGCCAGCCCGCGGCGGAACCCTTCCAGGCCGGCATATCCCGGCGTCCATGCCGTCAGCCGTTTCAGCTTGTCGTTGCTGGCAAAAAGACGCTCCACCTCGCTTTTCCCCGGCCGGATGCGCTGGTCGTCGGTGACGATCTCGATCTCCGCGCCCATGACATCGGCGATGAGGCGTGCGGTATCGCCGATAGTGATTTCAAAGGAGCTGCCGGCGTTGATCACCTCGCCCAAGGTCGCCGCGCAACCCGTTACCGCAACGAAGGCCCGCACCGTGTCGCTCACGTAATTGAAGTCCCGGGTCGGGTGCAGGGAGCCGAGTTTGATTTGCCGGGCGCCGTTGTTGATCTGGGTGATGACGGTGGGGATCACGGCCCGCGCGCTCTGGCGGGGGCCATAGGTGTTGAAGGGTCTGAGCACCGTCACTGGCGTGCCGAAGGAGCGGTGGAAGGAAAGGGCGATCTGGTCCGCGCCGATTTTGGTGGCGGAATAGGGTGATTGGCCCTGGAGAGGGTGCTCCTCGTCGATGGGCACATAGCGGGCGGTGCCGTAAACCTCGCTGGTCGAGGTGTGCACCACCTGCTCCACCCCCAGTTCCCGGGCAGCCTGGACGATGTTGAGGGTTCCCTTGATGTTGGTTTCCACGTAGGTGTCCGGCGAGTGGTAGGAGTAGGGGATGGCGATCAATGCGGCCAGATGGAGCACGATCTCGCAGCCCTGCATCGCGGTGCGGACCCCGTGCGGGTCGCGGATGTCGCCGGCAAAGACCTCAATGGATTTTTTGATCGCCGGCTCGGTGTGGTCCAGCCACCCCCAGGAATTGAAGGAGTTGTAGAGGACAAAGGCGCGCACATCGGCTCCCTGCCGCACCAGCTCCTCGGTGAGGTGGGAGCCGATAAAACCGTCGGCGCCGGTGACGAGAATCTTCTTTCCTTGCAGAGGCATTTTATACCCTTTTGGGAGGGAGATCCCGGATGCGCCGGGCCGGGATGCCGGCATACACCCCGTTGGAATCGAGGCTTTGCACCACCACCGCATTGGCGCCGACCCAGACGTTGTCGCCGATGGCGATGTTGCCGAAGACCTTGGACCCGGCGAACAGGATCACGTCGTTGCCGATGACCACCTTTTCGTTCGGCGACCAGGCCCGCTGCTGGCCGATGGTCACCCCCTGGTGGATCATGAAGTTCCTGCCGATCACGTTCCGTGGCCCGATGACGATGCCCACCCCATGCTGGACATTGAGTCCGGGTCCGATGTCGGTTGAGTAATACATTTCGGCACCGGAACGGATTCGCATAAGTGAACTTAACAAAGGCAGCAGCGCATTGTCCGGGTTGGCGAGAAAAAGCTGGCGTTCCAGGCGGTAGAGGAAGACGGCAAAGGTGGCGATATCGGCCTGCATGAGCCGGGGCGCATCTTCCAGAATCGTGGTGTCGTCACCGGTGGAAGGGAACTTGGCCCGGAGATCGGCGCAGAAGAGGGAGGCGTCGGCCGTGAACTCCCGGCAGGCCGGGCCCACCATCTCCCGCGGGTACTCCGGGAATTCGCGGCCCAAATGGAAATGGAGCATCTGTTCAATGGCGATATGCATCGAGTGCCTCCCGTACCTGTTTGAAAACCTCGTGCCAGTCCCCACGTCGTGGCTGCCGGAACAGCCGCATGGTCGGGTACCACGGCGTTGTCTCGTCGGAGAGAAGCCAGCGCCAGTCGGGAACGTATGGCAGTACTGTCCAGACCCGCCCGGCGAGGGCTCCGGCCAGATGGGCCACCGAGGTGTCCACCGAGATGACGAGGTCGAGGTGGGCCATCACGGCGGCAGTATCGGCGAAGGAGTTGAGGTGGGGGGCCAGGTCCACCATTTCTAACGGGAGGGATTCATCGTGTTCTTTCTGCAGGCTGTACCATGCAGTGCCTGGCCGGGAGAGGAGAGGGGCGAAGTCGTTCAGCCGGCAGGAGCGATTCCGGTCGTTTTTGTGGCCGGGATTGCCCCGCCAGGCGAGGCCGATTTTGAAGGCGCCTGAGGTGTCCGCGAAGAAGGGCGCGAACTCGTCGATCCGTTTGGGATCGGCATGGAGATAGGGAACCTTGGCGGGAATGGTTGTCTCGCCGGTGCGGAAGAGGGCCGGCAGGTTGAGAAGGGGCACATGGAGGTCGATTGCCTGATGGAGAGCGGCCATCTTCCCGGTGCCAAGGACGGCGTCGATGCCGGCAACGGACTGGAAGAGCGGAATCAGGGCCTGGTCGCAGGCCAGATAGAGCCGGCCCACCCGCTCCCGCACCATCGGCAGATACCGGACAAACTGGATGGCGTCGCCCAGTCCCTGTTCGGCATGGACCAGCAGGGTCTGACCCGGTGCAACCTCTCCCTGCCATTCCGGCTTGGGAATGTCGGCATTTGGGGCATTCTTCCGCTGCCAGCGCCACAGGTATTCCCTAAAGCCTTCCTCGTATTCGCCGATAAGCAGGAGTACATGGCTCAGATTCCAATGGGCTTCGGCCAGATCGGGCTTGATGGTGATGGCCCGGCGGTACATGGCGATGGCTTCGGCGGGTTCCAGCAGTTCCATGCGGCACTTGCCGAGGTTGTACCACGCCTCGTAGAGTTGCGGGTTGAGGGCCAGGGCCTGCTGGTACTGCGCGATTGCTTCAGAAAGGCAGCCGGTTTCATAAAGGGTTCTGCCGAGGTTGGAGTGCGCTGCGGCATATTGGGGGTTGAGGGTAATTGCCTGCCGGAGAACGGCTGATGCCTCGGGGAATTGCCCGACATCATGGAGGCTCTGTCCCAGATTGTTCAGGATGAGGGAATCGTTTGGACGCAGACAGGCGGCCTTTTCCAGCCAGGGAAGGGATTCGGCCGCATGGCCGGCATCACGGAACAGGACGCCCATGTTGTGGCAGGCCGTTGGGTCATCCGGGGCGGCGGAAAGGAGTTTTTGATGGACATCGATGGCCTGCTCCACTGCCCCCTGGGCATGAAGCACGCTGCCCAGTTCCAGCAGGGCCGATGCATGGTGGGGGTCGATGGCCAGAATTCGTTGCAGCGCCTCGATGGCTTCGGGATAGCGTTCTTGTTCCCGAAGGGTGAGTCCCAGGTTGAACCAGGCATCGATGTAATCCGGTCGCAGAGCGGTGGTTTTTTGATAGTGGAGAATCGCTTGTTCGGGCTGTCCGCAGCGGTGAAGGGCGTTGCCCAGCAGAAAGTGGGCCTCCGGAATCTCGGGAAAGCGCGTGGCCAGTTGCGAAAGGATGGCGCATGCCTCATCCGCCCGCTTCAGTTCGAGGAGGATGACGCTGTAGTTGTAAAGGATGCGGGGGTCGTCGGGCGCGCTTTCCAAGGCGCGGGCAAGATGGTCGGCGGCGGTTGTGGTTTCGCCCCGCTGGTGATAGGTTAAGCCAAGCAGGAAAAGGGCCTGGGGCTGGTGGCCATTGATGGCCAGGACTTCCCGGCAGAGGTCGGCGCAGGCGCGATGGTCGCCGGTATCGAAGAGGTGGAGGGCGGTCTGCAAAGAGGTTTCCGGATTCGTCATTTGTGCCATAATAACTAAAGTGTTCCGCGGGCGACAAGCGCGTTTTCGCAGAGTTCAGGTCGTGGAGGGTATATTTTTATGAAAATTTTCTGGCAGGAAAACCTGCAGGCGTTGCGGCGCAAGGATCCTGAGCTTCATGCATTGGTGTGCGGCCATGAGCACCGGCCGGTGGGGGAACTCTTGGAAACCCCTTCCGGGCTGCCGACCCTGCGTTTTTTTCCTGTTGCGGACAAGCCGGGGCAGCCGTCGAGCGTGGCCTACAACGAGCAGGATCCTTGGCAGGACGCCGCCCGTCACCTCGGAACCGTGGAGCCCGGTGCCCACGGCCTGGCCCTCTTTGTCGGCATGGGCCTCGGCTATGGCCCTCTCGTGGTATTGCGGGAGCGGCCCACCCTCGGCATGGTGGTGATCATCGAGCCGAGCCTTGATCTGTTCGTTACCGCCCTGCAGGTGGCGGACCTGCGCCCCCTGCTGCTGTCGCCGAAGGTGCATTTCCTGGTCGGCGACATCGACTTTGAACGCCTGGGCCGCACCGTGGAGCGCATCGCCTCTCTGGAGGACACCCATCTGCTGCGCCATGTGCCGAGCTTTCAGTGGCGGGAGGATGTTTATCCGCCGCTCGACCGCAAGGTGCTCATGCAGGTCAACCGGTTCAATGCCTTTGGTGGCACCACCCGGGCGGCGGGGGAGCGGTTTTTTGAAAACCGTATGGCCAACCTTTCGCTGTTGCGCCACAGTGCGGATTTTGTTCTTCTCAAGGATCTCTTTGCCGGCAAGCCCGCGGTCCTGGTGGCCTCCGGTCCCTCCCTGGACCAGAGCCTGGAGGAACTGAAAAAGATCGCTGGCCGCTGCGTTCTCATTGCCGTGGATGCGGCTCTCGCTCCCCTCCTGCGCGCCGGCATCATGCCCGACTTTGTCACCACCATCGACTTCCACTACGTGAATTTCGAGAAGATGGCGCCCTATACGGCAGCATCCTCCCCCTGGCCCTTTTCCCTCATCACCACCATCAAGGGGGTGCCGCTCATCCCCAAGCGGCTGCCGGTCAAGCACCGTTTCTGGACCTTCCACGATGATCGTGCGCAGCTCTGGCTCATGGAGGCGTTGCAGGTCGATGAGCTGATTCCGCCTGCCGCCTCCGTGGCCCATCTCTCCCTGGGGTGCGCCCTGCTCATGGGGTGCGATCCCATTATTCTGGTGGGGCAGGATCTGGCCTACAACAGCGGCACGGCCACCCATGCAGCGGGCACCATCATCAAGGGGTCCGGTCTGCCGGAAGGGGTGGATCTTTTCATGGTGGAAGGGGTGGACGGCGGCCAGGTGCACAGCGACCGGGCCCTGATGTGTTTTCAGAAGGTCTTTGAGGATGTCTTTGCCGCGTTGCCGGATCGCACCTTTCTGAACGCCACGGCCGCCGGCGCCCGTTTGGCCGGAACCAGACGGGTCACGCTGCCGGAGGTCGGCGCTGAATGGCTCCCCGACTCCGTTCCGGTGCAGCCGGTGGTGGACGAGGTGGTCGGCTGCAGGACGGTTTTCCCGGTGGAGGGTTTTTTGGCCGCCTGCCGCAGCGACATGGCGGCATTGAAGAATCTGCAAAAGAAGTTCACCGAGGTGCGCAGGCTGGCGGACGCTGCTCGGCAGGGCGTGGCCGGACTGCGCAGGAAGCGTTCCGCCATCGCGGAATTTTCCCG
The DNA here is from genome assembly GCA_040757055.1 of Thermodesulfobacteriota bacterium. Taxonomy (GTDB): domain Bacteria; phylum Desulfobacterota; class Desulfobulbia; order Desulfobulbales; family Desulfurivibrionaceae; genus JAJZRJ01. The sequence continues at coordinate 20,247 of JBFLXY010000003.1, forward strand.
GCTGCCTCCCGAACTGGCCGAGAAATTGCGGAATCTCGACCGGATGAGCAATGCCATGGATGCCTCGCTCCGTTTCGCCAACCAAGTGGTGGAACTTACCTTCCCGGCCCTCACGACCAACGAACGGCAGCGGATGGCCAACGAGCGACTTCAGGAGCAGGAGGGGTATCTGGCGTGGCTGGCCGCCGAGATCGAGCGGATCGACACCGTAAACAGCGAAAAGCAGAAGGCATGCACCATGCATGGTGAGTTGCTGACGAAACTGGCGCACCACTTGGAAGATGAGGGCAGGCTTCTTGGGCAGGCCTCATCCTGTCCGGCAATGGAGACCTTGCTGGCCCTGGCCCGCCTCTATGCCGGGGCCGGCGACTACCAACTGGCGCGGGAGTGGATCGAAAAGGTTCTGGCCATGCCGGAAGCATCTTTCGAGTCGTATGTCCTGGCCGGCAGGATCAGGGCGGAACTGCTCGATTTCTCCGGCGCCCGGGCGGCATGGCAGCAGGCCATGGTTTTGGCTCCGGAAGCTGTCACCGAGGTTTCCAGGGTGCGGCAGCATTTGGCCGCCGGCTGGGTCGAGATCGCCCATCGCCATGGCATGCCGGGCAGCAGCCGGGAGGATGACCACCCCCGCCTTCTGCCGCTCTGGCTTGGGCGTGCCGCCATGCTGCTGGAGGGCGAGAAAGAGCTGCCGCCGCTTTTGCCGTTGCTCTGGAACAAACATCGGGAGAACATGGAGCAGTGGTTGGTTGCCGGCCGCCACGACCTGGTCGATCTCCTGCTGGCCGGCTGGGAGGTTTTTGCCGAACGATTCCCCGAGGTGCTGGTGATCCGGGCGCGTAGTGCTGCCGCCCGGGGAGATCAGGCCGTTGCGCTCGAATGCCTGGAAAAGGCTGTGCAGCGTGATTCCGGACAGGCCCAGTGGCTGGCTCTGCTGGCCCGTTTTCTGCTGGAGGCCGGCCGGTTCGACGAGGGGCTTTCCCGCCTGCGTGAGGCGGTTTCCCTCGACCGCGAGACCGCGATCCTCTGGGAGGAACTGGGCGACACCCTGGTGGCCATGCAGGATCGCGCCGGTGCGCTCACGGCCTTTGAACAGTGTTATCTTGCCCTGCCGGAGCGGCTCGATGTGCTCTGCAAGATGGGCGACTGCTATCTGGCCGCGGCGCAGCCGGAGTCGGCCATGGCGGCCTACGAGGCCTTCCTCGCCCGGAGGCCGGGGGAGGCGCTCGTGGTCCACCGGCTGACCCAGGCCCGGGCCATGGCCGCCCGGCTGGCGCAACCGGTCTGATCCGCATTTGTTCCGTAAGAAAATTTTCCTAAAAAAATATTAAGGTCCGGACGGCTTGGACCGATACGCCTGTTGCGGCAGTCCGAATCTGCGTGCGCAATCTGCCGCCGGCAGGCGCAGTCTGTTCTTTATCAAGGCTCGGTGCGAAGGAGGTGAGGCCGGAGAGAGGAGCCATGAGCACAATGTGATGTCTTGTTGCGATGAGGGAAAGGAATCCCTGACCACTTCAAAAAAAGAATGGAGGCTTTTACGTTATGGCACTGAGAATCAACACCAATATCGCCGCGTTGACCGCCCACAAAAACATGATCAAGAACGACAACGGGCTGTCGGCGTCCCTTGAAAAACTGTCGTCGGGCCTGCGCATCAACAAGGCCGCGGATGACGCTTCCGGCATGGCCATCGCCGACTCCCTGCGCTCCCAGTCCCTCGGTCTGGGCCAGGCGGTGCGGAACGCCAACGACGGTATCTCCATGGTGCAGACCGCGGACGGTGCGTTGGACGAGGCGATCAACATCGTCAACACCATCAAGACCAAGGCCATCCAGGCCGCCCAGGACGGTCAGACCACCGAATCCCGCAACGCCATCCAGGCCGACGTCAACAAGCTGCTGCAGGAGTTGGACATCATCGCCCGCACCACGGCGTTCAACAACCAGAAGCTCCTCTCCGGCCAGTTCACCAACAAGAAGTTCCAGGTTGGCGCGTACACCGGTGAGACTGTCGGCATCTCCATCGCCTCTGCCGAGTCCACCAAGGTGGGCCACGTGACCACTGGTCAGTTGACCCCCTCCGGTGTCGGCGAGGTGCGTCTGTCCATCTACAGTAACCTGCTGAACCAGGAAGTCAGCCTGCAGTCCGTGCAGCTGGCCTATGACAACACCGCCGAGAACAGCATGGGCGCCCTGGCCAATGCCATCAACAAGGTGGCGGACATCACCGGCGTTTCCGCCCAGGCCAACGTGGAATCGACCAGCGTTGCCGCCGTGGCGGCCGGTTCCACCGGTACGTCCTTTGCCATCAACGGCATCACCATCGGCGCCATGTCCGTGCAGGCCAACGATGCGGACGGCTCCCTGGCCAACGCCATCAACGCCAAGACCAGCCAGCACGGCGTGCTCGCCAGCGTGGACGAGAGCGGTTTCCTGACCCTCACCTCCACCGACGGCCGCGCCATCCAGGTCTCCGGCGATACCGGCGTGGTGCTGGCCGGCAGCAACCTCTCCACCCTTGGTACGGTGAAGCTCTTCCAGACCGGCGCCAACGAGATCAAGATCAGCGATGCGGCGGACAACGTTACGTTGAACCTCACCGCCAGCGTGGTTGCCGACGGCGACGTGACCACCTCGGTGGACTCCACCCTGACCAAGAACTCGATCCTGATCTCGTCCTCCGTGATCCAGAAGGGCTCCACCCTGGGCTTTACCTTGGACATTGCCGGCGTATTTCAAAGTATGACCGCCATCACGACGATCCAGGACAGCCTGCTCACCGCGGGTTCGACGGTGGGTTCGGCAAGCACCATCGAGAGCGGCACCATCCTGACCGGTTCCTTCGTGAACAGCGCGGATGTTACGAGCACCAGCGCGGACAGTCTGCTCAAGACCAACTCGGTGATCACGGCGGGCACCACCATTGCCGCCGGCACCACGGTCACCACCCGTCTTGCCACCACCACCGGGTGGATCGAGGCTGGCACCGTGCTGGGCAGCGATGTCACCACCTCGGGCTCCAACACCCTGCTGGCGGACATGCTGGTCAAGGCCAACTCCACCATCCAGAGCGGCAGCACCTTCACCGCTGGTTCCTATATCGGCGGCGACTTCAACACGTCGGGCACCTCTGTTCTCGCCACCGACATGACCCTGAAGTCCGGCTCCATCCTGGGTTCTGATTCGATATTCCTGGTAGGATCGCAGATCGGCGCGGCCCTCACCCTGAGCGGCGCCGATGCCACCATGACTGCCGACATGACCCTCAAGGCCGGCTCGACGATCCAGAGCGAATCGACCCTGGCCAAGGGATCCACCGTGGGTGGCGCGACCACCATCAGCACCTCGGCCACCCTGTCGGCGGACATGACCCTGGCCGCTGGTTCCCAGCTGGCGAACGCCTCCACCATCAAGGCGGGCACCACGCTGACCAACGACATCTGGGCCGCCGGCGGCACGCTGCTCAAGGCCGGCACCACCCTGACCGGTGACGTGGTTGTGTCGGGTACCAATTACCTCTCCGAGTCCATGACCCTGAAGTCCGGTTCTGTCGTGGCCTCGGCCTCGGTTCTTGGCGCCGCAGCCACCAGCAGCACCGGTGCCACGGCGACCACCACCCTTTCCGACGTGGTGAAGTCCAAGCTCTCCGACGTGAATGTCACCACCCAGGAAGGCGCCCAGGTGGCCATTGCCGTTGCCGACTCGGCCCTGAAGACGTTGGACAAGGTGCGCAGCGACCTCGGTTCCGTCCAGAACCAGCTCACCTCCACCATTGCCAACCTTTCGGCCACCAAGGTCAACATCGCGGCTGCGGAATCTTCCATCCGCGACGTTGACTTCGCCGACGAGGCGGCCATGTTCTCCAAGATGCAGATCCTGACCCAGGCCAGCTCCTTCGCCATGGCCCAGGCCAATGCCAGCGGCCAGACGGTCCTGGCGCTGCTGCAGGGGTAATTGGAGGGCTGAGGTCCGAGGACTGAGGACTGAGAAAAGGAACACAAACCTTAACCGGGGGCGGATTTCACATCTGCTCCCGCTCATAGAGCAAGGGCGGTGGCTGGTAATGGCCACCGCCCTTTTCTTTTTGAAAATCCCTCAAGTTTCACGCTCCGCTGCCGATATAAACATATAGGAACTGTTCCGTGCGCCGGGTGGCGGGCGGGGCGATCAAGAGCACCAACGGAGGGAAGTATTCATGGCCATCGGCAGTCTTTCCTCGCTGGGTATCGGCTCCAACCTGGAACTGCAATCGATCCTGGAGCAGCTCCGCGGGGTGGATGAACAGCGGATCGTCACCCCCCTCAAGAACAAGGTGGCCGAACTCACGACCCAGCTCGACAGGTTCAGTGTGGTCAAGAACAAGCTCCTGGCCGTGAAGAGCCCGGCGCTTTCCCTCTCCCTTGCCTCCACTTTCCTGGGCCGCACCATCACCAGCTCCAGCAGCAGCGTGCTGACCGCCACCGTGCAGGATGGCGCCGCCGTCCAGGCCACTTCGGTGACCGTGGACCGGCTGGCCACCAAAAGTTCGTGGTTGAGCGGCGCAACTGCCAAAACGGATACGAGCGTTTACATCCCCACCATCCAGGAATCCACCACCGGTGTGGCCGATCCCGGCGTTGACGTGGTGGCGGCCAGCGACGGCGACCTGGTCATCACCTTCGGTTCCACCCCCACCACCATTACGGTACCGGTGGGGCCCACCGCCGGGGTTGAGACCATGAATCAACTGGTAGACGCCATCAACGCCGATGCGGAAAACGTGGGCGGCGGTGCCAATGGCCGGCTGGTTACCGCTTCCACCTACGTAGTGGGGACAGAGACGTATCTGCGGATCAGCAGTGATTTTGCCGGCGGCACCGGCGAGGCAAACCGGGTGAAGATCACCACCAATCCCACCAGTCTCACCTTTGCGCCGCCCAAGGAGGTCTTCCAGTACGAATTCGGTCCGGTGGCCGATCCTACAGTGGTTACCCTCAACGTGGATGCGGACACCACCCTGGCCCAGCTGGTGGATCTGATCAACGACGATGCCGACAACCCCGGCGTCACCGCCTCGATCATCGATACCGGCGATCCCTCCACTCCCTACAAGCTGCTGCTGCAGGCCGATGCCACCGGCGAAGACAACCGCATCGCCGTCATCGAGCAGTTGCCCGACCTGGCCTTTGCCGAACAGCAGGGCGCCGGAGGGGCATCGCTCAATGCCCAGGTGACCCTGGACGGCATCTCCTATCAGCGCCAGCGCAACACCATCAGCGACGTGATCACCGGCGTCACCATGACCCTGCAGGGCACCGGCACCTCGACCATCACCGTGGCGAGCAATGACAAGAACGTCCGCAGCCTCATCGTCGAGTTGGTCTCCACATACAACGCGGCGATCCAGGAAATCCGGGCTCAGGTGAACTACGATTCCGAAACCAAGCAGTTTGGTCCTCTGGCGCGCACCACGGTGGGCAGCCTGCGTTTCGACCTGCAGAATCTCATGGGCACCACGGTGAAGGTGAGCACCACCGCCACGGTGACCAGCCTTTTCGACCTGGGCATGGAATTCAACCAGGACGGCACCATCACCCTCGACACCGAGGTGCTCGACGGCCTGCTGGCCACGGACGCTGGCGCGGTGGAGGATTTTCTGCTGGGCGATGCGGACAACGGTATCACCGGCTTTGCCGATACGGTCAACGAGCGGCTGCGGGTGATCACCAGCGGCACCGGGCAGATCGAGGCGGAAAAGACCACCGCCCAAGAGCGCATCGACGATCTCAATCTGCGGATCGAGACGGAAACGGAGCGCCTCGACCGCCGCTACGAAATATTGACTAAACAGTTCGTCGAGTTGGACCGATACATGAGTCAGATGTCGTCGATGTCCAGCTTCCTGACCTCGCAGTTCGAAAGCCTGAGCAAGCAGCTGACCAGCAGGAAATAGCTGGCGCCAGGCATGGGAACGCCGCGACAGAGGGCAAAAACCATAAGCACGCGATGGAGGAACGACGTAAATGGTGGTGCATCAGGTTCTTGACGCATACCGGCAAATGGAGAAGCAGGCGCCCATTCACCCGGTGAAGCTCATCCATATGATGTACGAGCGGGTGCTGACCCATCTGGAATATGCCGAAACCGCAATCCGGGAAAAGAACCCCAGGAAGCGGGGCGAGAACCTGGGCAAGGCCATTGCTCTCGTTACGGAACTCAGTGCCGCCATCAAGCCGGATGACGACTCGGAGGCGGCCGAGTTCCTGCGGGGGCTCTATTCCGCCATGCTGGTGGAGCTGCCCAAGGTCTCCATTTCCAACGATCCCACCGTGCTGCGGCGGGCCGCCGACTACATTCGGAAACTGAAGAAGATCTGGGAGGAGACGGCGCTTCCGGAAAGCGGGCAGGCCGGGAGCGGCGGCCGACCGGGAACAGTTGCCGGGGCGGACGAGGCGATGCGGGCGGAAGGCAAGATGGAACCGGGACCATCGGCCAGTGCCGCGGTCTCCGGGCTGTCGGTCTCGATCTGAACGGAGCAGGCAAGGTGGTCCGGCAGGAATTGCGACAGAGCATCGAGCGGTTCAGGGCCGTGCAGGCGGATCACCGCGAGGCGCTGCGCCAGGGGAGACTGGCGGATTGCATGCGCTGGCGCGGCGAACGGGAAGCGGCCTTTCGGGAACTGCAACAGGGCCTGTTGCAGCTTGGCGATACCGCTGCTGACGTGACCGAGGAGGAACTCGCGGCGCTTTGCCAGGAAATCGTCCTCCTGCTGGATGACGAGCGGCAACTGGCCGCGGTTGCCAAGGAACGGCAGCGGCAGATAGAGAAACAGCAAAGCGCCATACGGCGTGGCAGGAAGATGCTGGCGGAGTTCGGTGCCATGCGTGGCGGGGCCCGGGGAACCCTGCCGCGGATCGTCAGCAACAAGGCGTAATCAAGCAGGTTGGAGGTATGTCATGGATGTCAGCATGAGGAGTGCGGAAGTCAAGGGATTTGGCGTGCCACCCGCTCCGGCAATCGAACGGGAAGACCGGGTCCGGCCGGCGGTGACGCCGGTGGCCTCCGGAGGGGATTCTTCCGGCACCGCCTTGAGTGAGCAGGCGCTGCAGGGCAAAGAGGCCCAGGAAAAGCGCAAGATCACCGCCGAGGAGGCCGCCAGGGCAGTGAAGGAGATGCAGGAGCGGCTGGATGCCATCGGCAACACCCGCCTCAACTTTTCCCTGCACAATGACCCGGATGCGGTGGTGGTGCAGATCACCGACCGCAAGAGCGGCGAACTGCTGCGGCAGTTCCCGGCGGAGGAGGCCCTGGCCTTGCGGAAGAAGCTGGACGAGTTGGTCGGCCTGCTCTTCGACGGCAAGGCCTGATCTCCATCTGCCGGCGCCATCAGCGGTGACAGGGCGAGATCGCTGCCGCTTCACGGCCGTTGCCGGAAGAGCGCGGCGGTGTGAGCCCCGCCAGCGCTCTCTCCTCGCCTTGTCGCCAGTCCAGATGAGAGCCCGCCCTGCGCGGGCTTTTTGGTGGCCGCGCGCGCCGGCCTTTTTGCCGTATCCCCCTTTTTGGCCTTGAAAAAACAGCCCTTCCGGCCGACTCATTTTGTCCTTGACAATTCCCTGGCCCTTGCGTATACCTAGGCGTCTAAAAAAGTGAGCAGGCGTTCATTTACGCATTCATTCCCTCATTACCAAAATTCCAAAACACAGAGTAAAGGAGAGACGGTATGTCAAAGTTGGTTGCTCCCCACGGTGGAAAAGGTCTGGTTTGCTGCCTGCTGCACGGCAACGAGCTGGAGGCGGAGATGGAGAAGGCCAAGGGCCTGAAGAAGGTTCAGATCAGCGCCCGCGCCAAGGGCGACTGCATCATGATGGGCATCGGCGGTTTCTCTCCGCTGGACGGCTTCATGAAGAAGGCCGACTGGAAGAGCGTGTGCGAGAGCTTCACCTTGGCCGACGGCACCTTCTGGCCGGTACCCATCACCCTGGATGTGTCCAAGAAGGATGCCGACGCCATCAACGTGGGCGACGAGATCGCCCTGGAGCGTGACGGCGTCGTCTACGCCACCATGAAGGTCTCCGAGAAGTACGAGATGACCGAGGCCGACAAGAAGTGGGAGTGCGAGAAGGTCTTCAAGGGCAAGGGCGAGGAGTCTGCCGACGACAAGTTCTGGGAGATCGCCCTGAAGGATCATCCGGGCGTCCAGATGGTCATGAACCAGAAGGAATACAACCTGGCCGGCACCGTGAAGGTCCTCGATCAGGGCGAGTACCCGGTCGAGTACAAGGGTGTCTACCTGACCCCGGCCGAGACCCGCGCCATGTTCGAGGAGCGCGGCTGGAAGGAAGTTGCCGCCCTGCAGCTCCGCAATCCCATGCACCGCTCCCATGAGTTCCTGGCCAAGATCGCCATCGAGGTATGCGACGGCGTTCTGATCCACTCCCTCATCGGCAACCTGAAGAAGGGCGACATCCCCGCCAACGTGCGCGTCAAGGCCATCGATTGCCTGGTCGAGCACTACTTCGTGAAGGACAACGTCATCCAGGCCGGTTATCCGCTGGACATGCGCTACGCCGGTCCTCGCGAGGCGCTGCTCCATGCCACCTTCCGCCAGAACTACGGCGTCAGCCGCATGATCATCGGCCGCGACCATGCCGGTGTCGGCGACTTCTACGGCCTGTTCGAGGCCCAGGAAATCTTCGACCGCATTCCGCAGCCGGCCGATCCGGGCAAGCGTCTGCTCTGCACCCCGCTCAAGATCGACTGGACCTTCTATTGCCACAAGTGCGACGGCATGGCTTCTCTCCGCACCTGCCCGCACTCCAAGGAGGATCGCGTCATCCTCTCCGGTACCAAGCTGCGCAAGGCCCTTTCCGAGGGCGCCGAGATCGTGCCGCACTTCGGCCGTGACGAGGTTCTCGTCATCCTGAAGGAGTACTATCAGGGGCTGACCGAGAAGGTCGAAGTCAAGATGCAGGGTGCCGCTTCCGGCGCCAAGATGTAATCACTGTATCTTCTGATTGGGAAGCACCAGAGGGGGATGCCGCTTTGCGGCATCCCCCTCTTTTTTATGGCGGGCAGAGACGAGGAGGCAGGGGGAAGAAGGGTTATTCGACCAGGGCGATCTTTTCCCCGTCGTCGAGGAAGCGGATCTTGTATTCGCGGGCCAGCCAGCCCAGGGCGGCGCAGATGTAGGCCGGGGTGTTGTTGCGCCGTTTCATGGCCCGGAAAAGGTCAACGGTCTCGACCAGCTTCTTTTCCGAGAGGTAGTTGTAGATGTCGCCGGCAAGAAAGCCGGTGAGCGCCTCCACGGTCATGGCCGAATTGGGCTTGAGCGGTGATTCCGCGGTACCTTTCGGCCGGGCTGGGGCTGCCCGCTTCTCTTTCCGGCCGACCGTCGATTCGATCAGTTGCCTGGCCGTCCGCTTCGCCTTGCGGCTGGTCTGTTCGATCTTTGCCGAGGAGCGGGCCAGGGCCTTGCCGACACGCACGCTGGCCTTGGTCAGGGCATCCTTGGTCGTCCTGGGGCTTTTTCTGGTGGCCATGGGGTCCTCCGTATCCATTTGCTGTCAGGAACTGCTTTTAGTGTAGTGATTCGGTCCTGATTGTCAAGTTCATTGCAAATCCGCGGATTTCTTTTATAGTATCGGGCCATCGGATCCGGAGCAACGTGGCGGAGGAACAGCAGGTGCGCACAGTACAGGTAGGGCTCGGCGACCGGGCCTATGACATTGTGATCCAGGCAGGGCTGCTGGAGGCGGTCGGTCAGGATTTGCGAGAACGCGCCATGGTCAAGCGCTATGTGGTGGTGGCCGACGACCGGGTGGCCAGCCTTTTTGGCGAGCGGTTGCGCGTTTCTCTTGGCGCAGCGGGCCTCAAGGCGGAATGCATCACCTTTCCCCATGGCGAGGCGAGCAAGAACCTTGCCACCATCGGGGAACTGGCCAGCCGGCTGGCCCAACTGGGGGTGGATCGCAAGGACGGCCTCATCGCCCTGGGCGGCGGCGTGACCGGCGACATGACCGGTTTCCTTGCCTCGATCTACATGCGCGGCATCCCCTTCGTGCAGATCCCCACCACCCTGCTCGCCCAGGTGGACAGCTCCGTGGGCGGCAAGACCGGGGTCGATATCCCCGAGGGCAAGAATCTCGTGGGCACCTTCTATCAGCCCCGGCGGGTCTACATCGACAGCGAGGTGCTGCGGCAGCTGCCCGAGGCCGAGATGTTGAACGGCCTTGCCGAGGTGATCAAATACGGCGTGATCTACGATGCCCCCTTTTTTGCCGAGCTGCAGACGCAACGGCAGGCGATCCTGGCTCGCGACCTTGCTGTGCTGGAGGGGGTGATTGCCCGCTGCTGCGCCATCAAGGCGGCGGTGGTGGCGGCGGACGAAAAGGAGGCGGATCTGCGCCGCATCCTCAACTTCGGCCACACCATCGGCCATGCGGTGGAGGCAGCTTCTGGCTATACCCTGGCCCACGGTCTGGCGGTGAGCATGGGCATGGCCGCAGTGGCGGAGCTGGCGGTACGTCAAGGGCTCTTGCCGCGGGCCGAGGCGGAAACCCTGCGCCGGCTTCTCGTCGATTACGGCCTGCCGGTGGCCATTCCGCCGCAGTTCGACCGCACGGAGATCAAAAGCTACCTCAAGAGCGACAAGAAAACCGTGGGTGGCCGCGTGTTTTTTGTGCTGCCCACGGCCATCGGCAAAGTGGTCATCACCGATGATGTGCGGGATGAGATGGTTGATGAGGTGTTGGGATAAGGCAAAGGGCAAAAGTCAAAAGTGAAAAAGTGCGGTACCTTTCTTTTTGCCTTTCCCCTTTGCCTTTTGCCTTCTCTCTTTCCCGCTAAACGGCGCAGCGAAACCCGATGGTGTTGGCCCAGTAGTGGCCCCGTTCGATCTCCCGGTGACAGGTGGTGATCACCCCCCGTGAGGTCCAGCAGCCCCCCTTCAGCACGTAGATGATCTTGCTGCCGCTGGCCCCGGCTGCCCCCGGCCGCTGATGCACCGTGGCGGTCCACTCGTAGACATTCCCCAGAAGATCATGGATGCCGAAGTGACTCATCGCCTCCCGGCCGTGGCGGTCCACCGGCATGGTGTCGCCCTGGCAGGAGGATTCGAGGTTGGCGAGTTTGGGCAGCCAGTTGTTGCCCCAAGGGTAGAGATGGCCGTTCGGCCCACGGGCCGCAGCCTCCCATTCCTCCTCGGTGGGCAATCGTTTGCCGGCCCAGGCGGCAAAGGCCATGGCATCCTTGTGGCTCACCTGCACCACCGGATGGTGGTGTTTCCCTTCGATGGTGCTTTCCGGGCCGTGGGGGTGGCGCCAGCAGGCGCCGCTCACGTGGTGGGCGCTGGTGCCGGCGGAGAGCGTCACGGTAGCACGGTTGGTCAGGGGATCAATGGTGGTGACGCAGCGCCCCTCGAAGACGATGCCGTAGCCCGCGGCCTCGGCATCGGTCTCGTAGCCGGTCTCCCGGACAAAGAGATCGAAGAGGTCGTTGGTCACCGGGAACTGGCCGAGGTAGAAGGAGGGGAGGGCGACCCGGTGCTGCGGCCGTTCCAATCCCTTGGGCTGCGCACTGCCGACCAGATAGTCGCCCTCCGGGATATGGACGAACTTGGGCATGAAGCGGCCCAGGATCTGGGCAGCGTACTCCTCGTCGCTCTCCTTGAGATAGTCCCCCTCTTCCGCAACCGCCTCGTCCGCCTCCAGGTACTTTGAGAGGATATCCAGCGGGCTGCCCGGTTTTTTAACCTCTTCTGGCGGCAGCTCTTCGACCTCTTCGAGCTCCTCCTCGCCGACCTCCTCGATCTCCTCCGGGGCGACCTCCTCCAGCGCCTCTTCAGTCGGGAGTTCCGCAATCTCCTCCAGTTCCCCGGCGGCGACCTCTTCCACCTCGTCGGCCTCGACGACCTCCACGTCCTCGCCGGATTCCCCGACTTCCTCGCTGGGCAGGGGCGGCAGCTCTTCGACCTCTTCCAGTTCCTCCTCGCCGACCTCCTCGATCTCCTCCGGGGCGACCTCCTCCGGCGCCTCTTCAGCCGGGAGTTCCGCAACCTCCTCCAGTTCCCCGGCGGCGACCTCTTCCACCTCGTCGGCCTCGACGACCTCCACGTCCTCGCCGGATTCCCCGACTTCCTCGCTGGGCAGGGGCGGCAGCTCTTCGACCTCTTCCAGTTCCTCCTCGCCGACCTCCTCGATCTCCTCCGGGGCGACCTCCTCCAGCGCCTCTTCAGCCGGGAGTTCGGCAACCTCCTCCAGTTCCCCGGCGGCGACCTCTTCCACCTCGTCGGCCTCGACGACCTCCACGTCCTCGCCGGATTCCCCGACTTCCTCGCTGGGCAGGGGCGGCAGCTCTTCGACCTCTTCGAGCTCCTCCTCGCCGACCTCCTCGATCTCCTCCGGGGCAACCTCCTCCAGCGCCTCTTCAGCCGGGAGTTCCGCAACCTCCTCCAGTTCCCCGGCGGCGACCTCTTCCACCTCGTCGGCCTCGACGACCTCCACGTCCTCGCCGGATTCCCCGACTTCCTCGCTGGGCAGGGGCGGCAGCTCTTCGACCTCTTCCAGTTCCTCCTCGCTGACCTCCTCGATCTCCTCCGGGGCAACCTCCTCCAGTTCCCCGGCGGGGATCTCCCCGACCTTTGCCGGCGGCACTTCTTCGACAAGCTCCACCTCGTCGGCCTCGACAACCTCACCTTCTTCGGGCGCGGCAACCTGTTCCTGCGGTTCCGCAGCCGGTTCGGCAGGCGGCGCCGGGGGCGGCGTCCCGGTGGCGAGGCCATCCAGCCCTTCGATGAGTTTCCGGGCCTCATCGAACTCCTGCAACAGATCCTTGACCTCGTGGACCCCCTTTTCCTTGATGACCTCGTTGAAAAGGTTCTTGAAGGATTTGAACATCTCCCGCAGGGTCTGGGTCGATTCGGCCGCCAGTCCCAGTTCGCGGATCAGGTTGTCCTTGCGCTCGTCGGAGACGACGAAGACGTTGTCGCGGCCGATGATGATGCCTTCCGGGTTCTGGTCGGCATCGAGGTCGCGCAGGCTTTTATTGAGGCCGGATTTGAGGCTGCTGAAATTTTTCTTCTTGGCCTTGATGTCGCCTGCCTTGCTCACCCCATAGACCTTGGCCACCAGCTCATCGGTGGAGATGGAGGTGACTGTGGGGAGGGTCTCGTCGTCGGGCAGGCAGGAGCGGATCGCCTCGGCGAGCATGGCCTTCAGGGTGCCGGGCTTGAGATTCAAGGCGGCAATGGCCTGATCGATACCATTCAAAGTGACAAGCGAGGGCATGGGCGGGGCGATGCTCCTGGGGATTGGGCGTTCTCTGTAACTATACCACCGTGTCGAACCATCCGGCCATTTCCTTGAGGAGGTGCGAACAGAAAGGGGTGCCGGTCAGGACGGGGTTTTGAAAAAACCGCGGTGGCGGCAATATCTGCTGGACGATGACCGGGAAAATTCTATATCATGTGAGAAAAATTGGATTTTTTGACGATCTCCGGGCGGGTTGGCCGGAGACGTCCGGGAGGCGGCATGACAAGGGATGTGATCGTCGTTGAGTCCGAGCAGAAGGCCCGCACCATCGCGGCGCTGTTGCCCGGCGAGGTGGAAATCCTTGTGGTGGGCGCCGCGCCGGTCAAGGCGACATTGCTGCCCCCGGCAGACCCCCTCAAACGGGAACCGCCGAAATTCTCCTTTGCCAGGGTCCCGGAACAGCAGGAATTTTTCTCCCGGCTGCCGGGCGCCGGCTCCGCCACCCTTTATTTTGCCTTTGACAGCGATCAGCGCGGGGAATACTGGGCCTGGCTCGTCAATGAGTATCTGCTGGCCGAGACCAGCGGATTGCATGGCGGCCGCCGGCTCCATCTTTTCGGACTGAGCCGCGACGAGTTGCGGGAGTCGTTCCGGATGGTGGAGCCGGTGGACAGCGACCAGGCGGTGGCCTACCACCTGCGGATGCTTTTCAACACCCATCTCACCCACCATCTGCGGCGGCTGCTCGGGACGGCCAGCGGGCCGCAGGGCCTGCCCCTTACCGGCGACACCCTGGCCATTCTTTTTCTGCTGGCGGAACGCGAGGCCGAGATCCGCGCCTTCACTCCGCCGCCCAAGTGGCAGGTGCGGGTGCGGCTGGCCAGCGAAACCGGCGAATTCGATGCCCGGCTGGAGGAGGCGTACGGCGTCACCGACGACGGCTATGTGCGGGATGCCGGGGAGGCCAGAGATGTGGCGGGAATGTTCCGGGGCCAGCCCTTTACGGTCGGCGAGGTGGTGGAGGAGGAAATCCGGATCGAAGCGCCGGCCCCCTTCCGGCTGCTGGAACTGCTCCAGGAGGCATATCTTGCCCATGGCCTCTCGCCTCTGCAGACGATGGGGGCGGTGCGGGCGCTGTATGAGGGAACCGCCGTCGGCGGAGAGCAGGTCGGTCTGGTGAGCAGCGCCTTTTCCCAAGGCCAGATTGACGGGCAACCGCTCCTGGCCAGGGTGCGCGACGAGGTGGCGCGCCGCTTCGGAGCCGGGGCGCTGGCGGAGAGCCCGCGGGAGTTTGAGATGAAAGGGGTGCTGCTCCCCCTGCGGCCGGAAAGCGGACCTGGGGAGCTTGCCGGCGTGCTGGATCAGGCGGCGCAGCAGGTTTACGGCCTGATCCATGCACGGGCCCTGGCCAGTCAGATGCGCGATGCCGAGGGGATTCTGCGCGACCTCGGCTTTCACGCCGGCAAGGCCTGTTTTTTCCGGGCCGGCGGCCGGAATGTGCGGACGCCCGGTTTCCTGGCCGCCTATCAGGGGCAGCAGTTCCGCGACCTGGCGGTGCCGTCGCCGCTGGCCGGCCTGCGACAGGGCCAGGAGGTGCGCAACATTCAGATCATTCCGGAACAGACCGCGGGTTTTCCGCCGGAACATTATACCTTTGAAGGGCTGGCCAGCGATCTTGCCGATTTTTCCCTGCCCCTCGATGGTGCCGGGGTGGCCATGCTCCAGCGCATGCTCGATGGCGGCTATGTGGCGCTGATGCCGGATGGCACCTGCCGCTGCCGAGAAAACAGCGCCACCCTCATCGCCGTCATGAACAAGGCCTTTCCTTCCATGAAAGGCATTCACTTCGCGGCCTATTTCGAGCAGACCGTGGTCGAGGCGGTGACGCGGCGCAAGCCGCTGGCCCTGGCCCTGCAGCAGTTCGACCAGACCATGATGATGCAGGGCAACGTCCTGGTCAAGGTCGCCATGCCGGTGGCGGCGCGACCGCGGGGCAAGACCTCGCGCAGCATCATCAAGAGTCCCGGGGGCGAGGCGCCGGTGGCACCCCCTGCGGCGTCGGTGGCGCAACCAGCGGAGGAGGCCGCCGCAGTTCCTCCGGTCGAGGTCCCGGTACCGGAAGAGGTTGCCGGGGAAGTCGTTTCCGCGGAGGCGGAACCTGTCTCTGCGCCGCCAGTTGCAGGGGAAATCCTGCCCGCAGAAGGGGGAACTGCCGAACCAGAGGCAACGGAAGCGCCCTCCGAAACCGCTGGGCGGGCAGAGGCGGAGCCGGAAGTCTCTGCGCCGGCGCTGGAATTGGAGCCGGAGGCGTTGGTTGCGGAGGAGGAGCCGGCACCGGCCAGCCAGGAACTCTTTGCTGCGGCAGCCAGGGAGCCGGAACCAACGGTACCGGAGCCAGCCGCCCCGGCGGTCGAAACACCCCAGGCCGGACCGACCAGGCCCTGCCCGGATTGCGGCCGGCCGTTGCTGCTCAAGGAGGACCGCTTCGGCAAGTTCTGGTTCTGCTCGGGCCATCCGGAATGCCGCCACTCCGAATCCTACGGCAAGGAGGCGGGGCTCTCCCTGCTCTGCCCGCTTTGCCAGACCGGCAAGGTCGTCAGCAAACAGACCCCCACCGGCAAACCCTTCTATGTATGCCCGGAGCCCGATTGCGAGTTCATGGCATGGTCCAGGCCCCACCCCATCTCCTGCCAGGTCTGCGATTCTCCCTTCCTGGTGGAAAAGAAGAATCTGGCCGGCAAGATCTCCCTGCGCTGCCCCCGGGCCGGGTGCAATTACATGCAGCCGCTGCCCGGCGAGGGTGATTCTGCCCCGGCGCCAGGCGCTCCCGTTGCCACAGGCCAGGCGCCGGGAAAGAAGAAGGTGCTGGTGCGTCGGGTCAAGGGTGGCGCCTCATCCACCGGCGGGGTGCGCAAGGTGCGGGTGGTGCGGCGCAAGGCGTGATGGGTTATTCCTTGCTGCGGATCTGGGCGAGGTAATCGGTCAGTTCGCGGGCCAGGGCGGCGCTGTCGATCAGGAGCGACACCTCGTGGTTGTGCTTCAGTGCCGCCTGGGTCAGGTTGTGGCTGCCGAGGAAGACGTAGCGGCCATCGATCACCACCAGCTTGGTGTGGGTGGTGGTCTCCGGCTGGTCGAGGCGCACCGCGATGAGGTTTTTGCGCAACAGTGCCGCCACCTTTTCGTTTTCCCGATTCAATCCTTCATCGTATCCTGAATTTTCCAGCAGCACCTCCACCTGCACCCCGCGCTGGCGGGCGTTGATGAGCGCCTGCGCCAGTTGGGCCGGGCGGTTTTCCGGTGATGCCGTGGTCTTGAAGAGGAACATGGCCAGCTCGATGCGGCGGCTGGCCTCCTTGATGTACTGGAGCAGGACGGGGAAGTAGGTCTCGTCTGGCAGCACCCGGACCTCGCCGGGCCGCAGGCTGATGTGGCGGCCAAGGTCGATGGCGGGAACGGGCGTGGCCTTGCGGGTGGTGGCCGTTGATGCCTCGGCGGCCTTCAGGGTGGTGGCGCCGCTGAGCGTCACATAGGGCCGGATGGCGGCAAGGGAACTCTCGCCGACCAGCTTGCCGGTGAGCAGCTGGTCCAGCGACCGGAAGGCGCCGTGTTTTTTGCGGTAGTCGCTGATCGCCCTGGCCCGGCCCTCGCCGATGGTGGGAAGCATTTCCAGCTGCTCCACCGTGGCGGTGTTGAGATTGAGCTGGCCTTCCAGGGCCGGAGCGGCGGCGGGCAGGGTCAGGAACAGAAGCGCGACCAGGATCGCTGCGCTGCGGCATGCCGTCGTGGTAAGCATCATGGTCGGCTTCTGTTCTTCCGCGGCGCGGGCTTACTCCCCGGCCTCACCGCCTTGGCTTGCCTGGGGCCACCACGAGACGCCCATGCGGCGGATGACGTTGAAGCCGCCGCCCAGCACCAGGTTATTGCCAAGCCCAACGCTGTCGAGGAAGACCTGGATCTCCGACGAGCGGGTGCCTGCGTCGCAGATGATGAGCATGGTTTTGTCCTTGGGCAGTTCCTGATGGCGGGCCCGGATATCGACGTAAGGCACCGAGAGCCATTTTGCCGCGCCGTACTTCTCGACAAAGACCCTGGTCTCGTTGGGGTGGCGGATATCGAGCGCCACCCAGTCGGGGCGGGAGGAAAAATCATCCATCCAGGCGAGAAAATCCCTGACCGTGACATAGCGCAGCCGGCCGGCCATGAGGTTGTCCGCCACGTTGGCGGTGGCGTTCAGGGCGTCGAGGGCGGTGGCAAAGGGTGGGGCGTAGGCCATTTCGAGCTGGCTCAGGTCGTCGACGGTGGCGCCTTGCATGATCATCGCCGCTGCCGCGTCGATGCGGGCCAGCACTGCGTCGCCCATGGGGCCGAAGCCTTGGAGGCCCAGCACCTTGCGGCTCTTCCTGTCGAAGACCAGCCGCAGGGGGATGATCGCCTCGGTGGGGAAGAAGTGGGCCCGGTCCGACTGGGCGGTGGTGACGGCCGCGGCGTCGAAGCCCTCAGCCAGCGCGGCCTCAAGCGCAAGGCCGGTGGCGCCGATACAGCGCTCGAAGGCCTTCATGGTGAAACTGCCGATCCATCCCTTGTAGACCGTGGGAATACCCGCCAGATTGTCGCCGACGATGCGGCCTTCCTTGTTGGCGAGCGACCCCATGGGCGCGATCCCCTTTTTGCCGGTGAGGATGTGTTTCACCTCGATGCAGTCACCGGCCGCGTAGATGTTGGGGTCCGAGGTCTGCAGCCGGTCGTTGACCACGATGTTCCCCTGCGCTGAGACCATGAGTCCGGCTGCCTGGGCGAGTTCGCTGCGGGCCCGGACGCCCACCGCCATGATGACCAGATCCGCTTCCAGCGTCCGTTGGGCGGTGACCACCCGCTGCACCTTGCCGTTCTCGCCCTCGATGGCGGTGGCGGACTCGCTGGTGAAGACCGCCACCCCCTTGTCGCGCAGGTGGGTTTCCAGCATCCGGGCAAATTCCCAGTCCACGAGGCGCGGCAGCAGCTGGGGCATGAACTCCAGGATGGTGGTCTCCACCCCCCAGAGGTCGGCGAAGGATTCCGCCATTTCGATGCCGATGGCGCCGCCACCGATGACCACCGCCCGGCTCACTTCGCCCCTGGCGATCCGCTCCTTGATGGCAATGGCCTTGTGCAGGTCGCTGATGGTGAAGACGCCGTCAAGCTCAGCGCCCGGGATGGGCAGCATGTTCGGCTTGCTGCCCGTGGCCAGCACCAGCCTGTCGTAGGGAAGCGATTCCCTGGCGCCGGTGGCGAGATTTTCCACGGCCACGGTTTTTTCCTTCCTGTCGATGGCCAGGGCTCTGGTGCGGGTCAGGGTCCGTACCCCCTTGGCCTTGAGGAAGAAGGATTCGTCCCGGGTCATGTGGAAGCTGGTGTTGCGCAGCTCCTTTTCGTCCGAGACGTCGCCGGAGACATAGTAGGGGATGCCGCAGCCGCCGTAGGAGATGAGGCTGTCCTGGTCGATGATGGTGACCTCGGCCTCGGGCATGAGGCGCTTGACGCGGCAGGCGGTCTTGGGGCCGGCGGCGACCCCGCCGATGATGACGATTTTCTGGGCCATGGTGATGTTCCTTCGTATGTCAATGAGTGGGGTAGGGGTTTTGAAAAGCAAAGATACCGGGTCAACCTATCGCGGCCCGGGGTTCCTGTCAAACCTTTCAGGGAAGTATTTTATTGTTTTCTTAACTTCCTCTTGACAGGGGGAGCTTCGCATCCTATATCTGGCATATGCACAAAAAACAACCCCTTTTCCATCCCCCTTGCAACGATTGAAGGAGCCCAGCCATGAAGCGTGACAATCTCTATGCAACGGAAACGACCAAGAGCAACCGCCAGTTTGTTGCCGACCTCGGCAAGGTGGTCAAAAAGAACGGCTTCGTCATCCACAATGAAAGCACCATGGAGATGGCGCACTCCTTCGGCAAACACGGCACGGAGGTGGCCGAGGGCTTTGATCTGCACATGATCCAGATCTGCAAGCCGGAAAAGGCGGCCAAGAGCCTTTCCGGCAATCCCGAGCGGGCGGTGCTCATGCCCAAGTTCATCATGACCTTCACCCAAAACGGCAAGACCCAGGTCCGCTTTCTCCGCTTCAGCGCGGACAATATCCGGGCGGTGGTGGATGACGAGCAGTTTCCCGCCTCCCTGGCCGAGACCTACGACAAGATCGTCAGCATGATCGAAGAGGCGTGCTGATTCGGCGTTCTCGCCGTAACCTGAACGCGGGGGTGTTCCATGTGGCAATTTCTCATCAAGATCAACAAGCGGCTGGTGGCGGTCATCCCCATGACGATGGCCCTGGGCTACCTCTTCGGGGTGATCGCTGATCCGGCAACCGTCCGGTCGCTCAAGGGGTGGATCATGCCCTTCACCTTCCTCATGGTCTACCCTATGATGATCACCCTGAACATCGCCCACCTCAGGCAGGGGATCAACGTCCGGTTGCAGGCGGTCACCCAGGCGATCAACTTTGGCGTGATCCCCTTCCTCGCCTACGGCGTGGGCATCTTTTTCTTTCCCGACCAGCCTTACATGGCCCTGGGCCTCTTGCTCGCGGCACTGCTGCCCACCAGCGGCATGACCATCTCCTGGACCGGTTTTGCCAAGGGGAATCTCGCCGCGGCGATCAACATGACCGTCATCGGCCTCACCCTGGGGTCGCTGGCCACCCCCTTCTATGTGCAGGGGCTGCTGGGTGCAAGGGTCGAGGTCGATTTTGTGCTTGTGGTGCGGCAGATCGCCATCATCGTCTTTCTGCCCATGCTGCTCGGCTATTTCACCCGGCAGTGGTTCCTGCGGCGCTATGGCCAGGAGGCGTTCAAGACAACCTGGGCCCCCCGCTTCCCGTCGCTCTCCACCATCGGGGTTCTGGGCATCGTCTTCGTGGCCATTGCGCTCAAGGCGCAGGGGCTGGCCACCAACCCCGCCATCCTCGGGGTCATCCTCGTGCCGCTGCTTATCATCTACGGCGTCAATTTCCTGCTGAGCACCCTCATTGGCAAACTTTTCTTCTCCCGGGGTGACGCCATTGCCCTGGTGTACGGCACAGTGATGCGCAACCTCTCCATCGCGCTCGCCATTGCGGTCAATGCCTTTGGCGCCGCCGGCGCCGACACCGCCCTGGTGATCGCCCTTTCCTATATTGTCCAGGTGCAGGCTGCGGCCTGGTCTGTGAAGTTGACCGACCGGGTCTTTGGGCCGCCCCAGGCGGCGTGAGCATACAACAAGATATCGACGTTGACGGAGGATGTGGATATGGAAACCTTACGGATTGCGGTACCATCCAATGCCCCAGGCGGGCTTGAGGCGGCCCGGTCGGACCATTTCGGCCACTGCGAACTCTTTACCCTGGTGGCCATCGAAAACGGCCGGGTGGCGGGGGTCGACACGGTGGCCAACGTCGCCCACGGTGCCGGCGGCTGCATGGCCCCCATCGGGTTGCTGAAGGAGAGGGGCATCGACGCCATTGTCGTCGGTGGCATGGGCGCCCGGCCGCTGCAGGGGTTTGCCGAGGTCGGGGTGAAGGTCTATTTTGCGGCGCAGCATGCCTTTGACAGTGTGCGGGCCGCGGTGGACGGCTTCCTCGAAAACAGGCTGGTGGTCATGCAGCCGACCCAGGCCTGCCAGGGCCATGGTGATTGCCACGGTCACGGCTGAGGTTCTTCCTGCGCGGCAGGAAAGGGGGGAGTCCCGGAATCGGCTTTCTCCCCCTCTTCTATAATGAGGGCTGCCCCCTCGGTGAGGGCGATGGCCACCTTGTGTCGTGCCGCGGCGAGCAGCCGCTGCACCGTGCCGCGGGAAACCCCCATCCGTTCGCCAGCCTCTTCCTGAAAAAGCCCCTCCCGGTCGCAGAGGCGCAGGGCCTCCAGTTCGTCGCGCTGGAGCACGATGCGCGTGAGGTCCGCCAGCGGGATGCCGGTGGGCTTGAAGGCGTGGCCGCAGGAAGGCCCCTGGCAGAGTCGGTGTTTTTTCGGGCGTGGCACAGGCAGCTCGTCATGGTTGGAATGGTTTCACATGGCTGTATCGTTTCCGACATCATACCCTCCATTGCCCCGGCCGTAAATTGCGAAGCGATGCATTGCCATGCAGCGGTTCCGCTGCAGTGAAAACCGAGAAGGAATAAAGGCCGCTATCGCTTGCCAGGAGAGGGGGAAAACCTGTGGCCGGGGCCGCTATTTTTCGTTTTGTTTTTTGTTGACAAAGGGGGGAGGGCCGTATATTGTCCTCAAATCTGAATTTCCATTCAGAAAAAACCTGTTTGTTTCCTCACGTTGCGTGGTTTTCGTTGGCGGGGCCGGGCGCACTGTTCGTCCTTCCAGGGGAATCTGCGGCGTGAACGAGGGCCTTTCTAAACAACATTTTTTAAGGAGGATTTGACGATGTCGAAGCACGATACGCCATTGATGGACGAGCTGGAGAAGGGTCCATGGCCGAGCTTTGTCTCCGACCTGAAGCGGCAGGCAGCAAAGAGCCCGCAGTGTTGGGACATCCTGGGCCAGATGGAGCAGTCCTTCAAGGACAAAATCACCCACTGGAAGCACGGCGGCATCGTCGGCGTCTTCGGATACGGCGGCGGCATCGTTGGCCGTTACTCCGACATGCCGGACAAGTTCCCCGGCGTGGCCCACTTCCACACCGTTCGTCTGAACCAGCCGTCCAGCAAGTTCTACACCACCGAGATCCTGCGCAAGCTGTGTGATCTGTGGGAGAAGCGCGGTTCCGGCATGACCAACTTCCACGGCTCCACCGGCGACCTCGTTCTGCTCGGCACCCGGACCGAAGAACTGGAGCCCCTGTTCTACGACCTGACCCACGACCTGAATTGGGACTTGGGCGGTTCCGGCTCCAACCTGCGTACCCCGGCGAACTGCATCGGCAAGTCCCGCTGCGAGTGGGCCTGCTACGATACCGACGCGGCCTGCTACGCCATGACCATGAAGTACCAGGACGAGATCCATCGCCCGGCCTTCCCCTACAAGTTCAAGTTCAAGTTCTCCGGTTGCGCGAATGACTGCGTCGCGGCCATCGCCCGTTCCGACCTGGCTATCATCGGTACCTGGCGCGATGCCATCCGCATCAACCAGGCCGAGGTGAAGAACTACATCAGCGGCGCCAACAAGCCCAACGGCGGCGGCATCCCTAAGGGCGGCAAGTTCGATATCCAGAAGGAGGTCATCGACCTCTGCCCCACCAACTGCATGTGGATGGAAGGCGACACCCTGAAGATCGACGACGCCGAGTGCACCCGCTGCATGCACTGCCTCAACGTCATGCCCAAGGCGCTGCGCCCGGGTGCTGATCAGGGCGCCACCATCATGATGGGCGCCAAGGCCCCGATCCTCGACGGTGCCCAGCTCGGCACCATGATCGTCCCTTTCATCAAGATGGACGCCGAGAACGAGTTCGAAGAGTTGGTGGACATCATCGAGAAGGTGTGGGACTGGTGGATGGAGAACGGCAAAAACCGCGAGCGTCTTGGCGAGACCATGCAGCGCGTCAGCCTGCCCGTCTTCCTCCGCGTTCTTGAGATTGAGCCGATCCCGCAGCACGTCAAGGAGCCCCGCTCCAACCCCTACGTCTTCTGGCGTGAGGAGGAGGTTGAGGGCGGCTGGGAGCGCGACGTGCAGGAATTCCGCAAGCGTCATGCGATGTAATCTGGCAACGCACAGAATAACACCAAGGACTTCATTATCATATTAAGGAGATTAGTCATGGGTTACGATCCGCAAAATCCGATGAAGGACAGGATTACCGATATTGGTCCGCCACACTACGAGACCATGATGCCGAAAGTCATTTTGGACAATCGCGGCAAGTGGCTCTACCATGAGATCACCGCTCCCGGCGTGCTGAAGCACGTGAGCGAGACCGGCGCTGAGTGCTACACCGTGCGCGTTGGTTCCGCCCGCCTCCTTTCGGTAGAGTTCCTCCGCGAGGTATGCGACATCGCCGACAAGCACTGCGAGGGTCATGTCCGCTGGACCACCCGCAACAACATCGAGTTCATCGTGGACGCCGAGTCCAAGGTGCAGCCCCTGCTGGACGACCTCAAGGGCCGCGGCAACCGCTTCCCGGTGGGCGGCACCGGCGCCTGCGTTTCCAACGTGGTGCACACCCAGGGTTGGATCCACTGCCACACCCCGGCCACCGACGCCTCCGGCGTGGTCAAGGCGGTCATGGATGCCCTGTTCGATCACTTCACCAACATGGATCTGCCGGCCAAGTGCAAGGTGGCGCTGGCCTGCTGCCTCAACATGTGCGGCGCGGTTCACTGCTCCGACATCGCCATCCTCGGCATCCATCGCAAGCCGCCGATGATCGACCACGACGCCATCACCGGCGTCTGCGAGCTGCCGCTGGCCATCGCCGCCTGTCCGCTGGGCGCGGTCAAGCCCCATACCGCCAAGAATGCCGCCGGTGAAGACGTCAAGTCCGTGAAGGTCAATGCCGAGCGCTGCATGTTCTGCGGCAACTGCTACACCATGTGCCCGGCCATGCCGCTGGCCGATCCGGAGGGCGACGGCATCGCCATCCTGGTGGGCGGCAAGGTTTCCAACAGCCGCAAGGGTCCGGCTTTCTCCAAGCTGGTCATTCCCTTCCTGCCGAACACCCCGCCGCGTTGGCCCGAGACCGTGGATGCCGTGAAAAACATCCTCGAAGTGTGGGCCAAGAACGCCAACAAGTACGAGCGGATCGGCGAGTGGGCGGAGCGGATCGGCTGGGAGAAGTTCTTCGAGCTGACCAAGATTCCGTTCACCGAGAAGAGCATCGACGACTACCGTCTTGCCTACGATACCTGGCGGACTACCACTCAGTTCAAGTTCACCAGCCATATCAAGTAACAACAACCTGATCAAAGGAGTTTCGTTATGGCAATGAGCAAGGAAGAACTGAAGGCAGCGATCCTGGAAAAGGCGCTGAAATCCCCGAAGCCCCAGCTGTATGTGAAGGATTTCTACGCCTGTGATCCGGACGCCAAGCCGCGCGACGTGAAGAACGCCGCCAACGATCTGGTGAAGGAAGGCAAGATGGACTTCTGGTCTTCCGGCAGCACCACCATGTACGCTGCCAAGGGTCGTGCCAAGGACGAGGAGCATCGCGGCACCTGATCCCACGACGTACGCAGACTGCATGCAAAAGGGGCGGAAGGCACAACCTTCCGCCCCTTTCTTGTTTTCATGCCTCTGGCAGGGGGCAGGCCGATGGCGGGGTGCGGATCAGATGGCGCCCTCTTCGGCGGCCTTGGCCTTCTGGAGCAGGGCCTCGGCGTGGCGGCTGTGCTTGAAGTTCCGGTGGATGTTGGCCGCGGTGCGATAGGCGTCCGCCGCCTTGGGGCGGTCGCCCATGGCGAGGTACATTTCGGCCATTTCCTCAAAGATTTGTACCGTCCCGCCTGGATTCTTGAAATCGCGGTAGACGTCGATGAGGTCGGCATAGAGGGTTGTGGCCTCGTCGTAGTGCTTCAGGTCGCGATGGGTGCGGGCGAGTTTTCGTTTGATGTAGGTCATGCTCAGCTCGTCGCCCGGTACGGAGCAGATGGCAAAGGCACGGTTGAAATGCTCCAGTGCCGTGGCAAGGTCGCCCCGCACCACGCAAACATCCCCGAGCCGGTCCGAGGCGTTGGCGATGCCCTTGTCGTTTTTTTCCTCTTCAAAGCCCTTGAGGGCGTTGTGGAAGGCATTGGCCGCCATGGCCACCTCTTCCTTCTTGAGGAGTTCGACGCCCTCCTCGTAGTCGAGTTGGGCCTGGGTCTTTGGTTCGGCTTTGCTGGGGTCCTTTTCTGGGTTCACGCTGATTCTCCTTTGCTGCGGATAAGGCCAAGGGCCTGGCGACAGAGCGTGGCAATGGTGGTCGCCTGCGGCTGGCCGTTTTCGTATATGGTGATTGGGAGATCGAGATCGGCCAGTGCCTCGATCTTCTGGGTGACCTCGGTGGCTTTGATCCGCCCCATGAGCCGGATGGCCAATGCCTTGGCCACCGGGTCCGGCGAGTCGAGGAACGAGAAGAGTTGGTAGAAAGGGGTGTTCCGCACCAGATCCGGCCGTTTTTCGCCAATGGTGCCCAGAGCCCACAGCACCTGATTCCGGGTGGAGGGGTGGTCGAGGTAGCGCAGCAGGTGGCGGGTGAAGGCACCGAAGATGTCGGGCCGGTCCGCGATGATGGCGCCGATGGTCTCAACGAGACCCCAGTGGGTGGCGGCAGAGTCGGAGCTGGCCTCGAAGAGCCGGTGCATGAGGTCGCTCACCGGTCCGGGGTGGCGGGTGGAAAAGCGGGCGCAGACCTGGCCGATGAGGTGGGCCACGTGCCAGCGCCTGGCCTCGTCCGGGTCGTAGAGCAAGCGCTGCATGAACCAGAGGGTCTTGACGTCGTCGAAGAGCAGGTCAACGAGGCCGTCGATATTATTGGCCTCCGCCAGCTGCCGTACATTGGCCTTGCTCGCCTTTTTCCGGAGCCGTTTGGGGTCGCGCTCCGGCTCCATGGCCGGCAGATCGGTGGCCGGGGCTGGGGTGGGCGCTGTCGTGCCAGCCTTTTTCGCGGCCACGCGCCGGGCGATTTCGGCAATCTCCTGGTTGTGCAGCCGGACAAAGTAGATCACCCCCCGCACATAGCGGCCGTCGATGTGCTTCTGATCGAGCACCTGGTGGGTCTGATCGTCGTAATTTTCGATGCGGCCGGTGAGGTAATCCTTTTCCGGCTCCAGTTCCCAGGCCAGATCCCAGTCGTCGTTGCAGGCATAGACCAGGGCCTCCACCATGGCGGCACCCACGTTGTGGCCGGTGGGGTCGCAGGTGTAGACTGCCCCGCACTGGCAGGTGCCGACGTTGAATTCGCCGAGCTTGCGCTGCACCGGCGGCTGCGGCCGGCCGATGGTCTGGCCGCAGAAGGGGCACCACGGCGCCATTTTGAATTCGGGCTTTTTCATGCGAGCGCTTGCTGGATCGCCTCACTGAAGCGCGGATCAACCGGATAGCCGAGGGACTGGGCCTTTTCCGCCGAGGCCAGGGCCTCCTTGGGGTGCTGCTGGTAGAAGAGGGCCACGGCCAGATTGTTGTGGGCCATGGCGAAATCGGGATTGAGTTTGATCCCCTCCCTGGCGGCTTTTTCCGCCAGAGCGAACTCGCCGGCCATGATGTGGGCAGTGGCCATGTTGACCCAGGCGGTGACCATCTTGGGATCGTGCTGGATCGCCAGCTGGTAGGCGGCGATTGCTTTTTCAGCCTCGCCTTTCTGCTGCCAGATCAGGCCGATGTTGGCGTGGGCCTGGGCCAGGGTGGGCAAGACGGCGATGGCCTTCTGGTTGACGGCCAGGGCCTTGTCAAGTTCGCCCTGTTCGAAGTAAAAGGCGCCGAGGTTGATGTATGCCTCAATGGCATGGTCGTCCAGTTCCAGGCACTTATGGAGTTCGCGCAGGGCGTCCTGGGTGCGGCCGGCCTTGCGATAGACCAGGGCCAGATGGTGGTGGGCGACGACATTATTGGGCATCTCCTCGCACTTTTTTTCCAATTCCGCGATGACGGCGGAGAGGTTATCCTGGTTTTTGCTGGATTCAGACATGATATTCACCTCAGGGCAAAGGGGGGTACCCCGGCAACCAATCGGGTACCGGAGACGGTCGCGAACAAACTCAGCCCTTTTCATAAGCATCAGCAACCCGCTTGGCAAGGGCAGGGCGCCATCCTACCACACGGGGGTCTGTGCGTCAAAGTCTTTGAAATATGGTGCAAAATAAAATTTCATCTTTTGCTGAAAAAGCATGGAAATTTTGCCGGCGGTCGTGTACCTCCCTAGCAGGGCCGGCAACAGGGCTGCCGGCGGCGCCATTTGGGAGAAAGGGAACAGTGAAACAGGGAACAGTGGTAACCAGAGGGCTGGTGGTGGCCGGCATGGGGGGCGGCACCGGCAAGAGCGTGGTGGCGGTAGGGCTCGCTGCGGCCCTGGTCCGCCAAGGGCATAGCGTGGCGCCCTTCAAGAAGGGGCCGGATTACATCGATGCCGGCTGGCTGGCCTTGGCAGCCGGCCGTTCCTGCTACAACCTTGACCCGTTCCTGATGCCGCCGGAGGCGATGCTCTCCTCTTTCGCCCGGCATGCCGACGGCGCGGAGGTGGCGTTGGTGGAAGGCAACCGAGGCCTCTACGATGGTGTCGATGTGGAGGGGCGTTGCAGCACCGCCGAACTGGCCAAGCTGCTCAACCTGCCGGTGCTGCTGGTGGTGGACTGCACCAAAACCACCCGTACCGTGGCCGCCCTGGTGCTTGGCTGCCGGGAGTTGGACCGCGAGGTGCGGATCGCCGGCGTGGTGCTCAACCGCATCGGCACAGGCCGCCATGAGGCCCTGGTACGCGAGGCGGTGGAGCGGTATGCCGGGATTCCCGTGGTGGGCGCCATCCCCCGTTCCCCCCACGATGTTTTTCCCCAGCGCCATCTGGGCGTCACCCCGACCCCGGAGCACGGGGCGGCTGATGCGGCCATCGCCGCCCTGGCCGAGCGAACGGCACAGTATCTCGATCTGGCGAAAATCCGCACCTTGATGGCCGGGGTGGCTCCGGTGGCAGCCCTGGTGGACGCGACCCCCGCCCCGGCGGACGCGCCGGTGCGCATCGGCTATCTCAAGGACGCCGCCTTCCAGTTTTACTATGCCGAAAATCTGGAGGCGTTGGCCGAGGCGGGCGCCGAGCTGGTGCCGGTCAACGCCCTCACCGCCGTGAGTCTGCCTGCCGACCTGGACGGTCTTTACATCGGCGGCGGCTTTCCCGAGACCTCGGCCAAAGAACTCGCGGCCAACAGTCAGTTCCGTGCCGCGATCAAAACGGCGGCCGAAGCGGGGCTGCCCATCTATGCCGAATGCGGCGGCCTCATCTATCTGGGCGAGCACATCACCCTGGACGGGGTCGATTACCCCCTGGTGGGCGTTTTCCCGATCCGCTTTTCCCTGCAGCGCAAGCCCCAGGCCCACGGCTACACGGTGCTCGCTGCCGAGGCAGACAACCCCTTCTACGCCAGGGGCGAGATCATCAGGGGCCACGAGTTCCGCTACAGCCGGGTGGAATATTACGGCGGCGAGCCGTCCAGGCTGGCGTTCCGCATGGAACGGGGGGTGGGGTTCATGGACGGCCGGGACGGCCTGGTCTATAAAAACGTGCTGGCGCTTTACACCCACATCCACGCCACCGGCACCCCCCAGTGGGCGCTTGCCCTGGTGGCCAGGGCACGGGAATACCGGCAGGGGGTGCAGGGAAAGTAAGCGGTCAGTGGCAGGTGGTGGTACCGAGGACCTTGGCGATGATCGCGTTCTTGGTTGCCTCGTCGAGGTCGCGTTTCTCCCAGTGGATGAACTGCTCGATCACCCTGGTGTAGGCGCCGTTGTCCGCCTTGCACTGGTCGCAGATGGAGAGGGCGGCATCGCGGTAGATGATGACCTTGCTGGCCGGTTCGCCCTTTTTGTCTACCGCCGCCATCTTGCGGCAGCCGCAATCGAGGCGGATCACCGCTACGCCCACCGCGTCCGGGCTGCCCTCCAGAATGCCGCCGATCATCGCCTCTTCCGATTTCTGGGCCGAGAGCTGGGGAGAGAGGGTCTTTACGGGGTCTTTTTTGGCTTTGTCCGCCATGGCCGTTGTTCTCCGCTGGGGTTGTCGGGAAAGCGCTATGGTAAATGATCGGCCAGTGGTGGTCAATCATATTCCGGCTCCAGCGGCCTTTCCGGCCTTGGGCGGCCATTCCAGGCGGTTGCGGCTTTTTCTGTTGACAAAAAAAGGGCGGTGAATTAGAGGGAGTGGGGTACGGTATTCATACGGAGACAGCGGCCAGCCGCGGCTTGTTGCTCCGGGCCTATAACAATTTTATGCAACGGAGGTAGTACCATGTGGCAGATCGATGTGGACAAGGACAAGTGCGTCGGTGATGAGGAGTGCGTCAGCGCCTGCCCGGCACAGGTATACGAGATGGTGGACGGCAAGGCCGAGGCGGTGAATGCCGACGAGTGTCTGGGCTGCGAGACCTGCGTTGAGGTGTGTCCCCAGGGTGCCCTCACCGTTACCGAGGTGTAACGCACTCACGTTGCGGACGAAATCGGACGCGACCGACAGGCATATCCCCTTTGCGGGGGGTATGCCTTTCTTATTTGCGCTCCCCGTTGCCCCGTCTTTTGGTAGCGTTCGGGCGGTGGGGGCGGGATTCCTCGGGACATGACCCTCCGGCGACTTGGCTGCCTCAAACCAGAGGCCTCGGTGACCACCCATCTTCTTGTCGCCGCCCTGTTGTGGAGTCTGATCGGGGCCTATCTTGCAGTGCGGGGCGTGCTGCTGCGCGAGGGCAGTTCGTTCTGGCTGCTGGCCGGGGCGGCGGCGGCCGGGGTGGGTAAGTCCGGACTGGTGCTTGACCGTACCGCCCGGAAGAACATCAGCCGCATCGTGGCCAAGGAGGAGAGGAGTTGCCTCGGCGGGGTCTATTCCTGGAGGATGTGGGGATTCATCGTGCTGATGATGCTGCTGGGCCGGTTTCTGCGGGCGTCGGGTCTGGCCGGCTGGATCGTCGGCCTGGTCTATGTCGGGGTGGGAACCGCCCTCTGCTGGTCGAGCCGTCTCTTTTGGCGGCGGTGGCTGGCGGCCAGGCCGAGCTGAGAGGGAGAGATGGGAACGCCATCCTATAACTGGGTTTCCGTTGATCTTGCCGCCCTGCGCCATAATTATGAGGCGCTTCAGAAGTGGGTCGGGCCAGCCGTGCGGGTGATGGCGGTGGTCAAGGCCAACGCCTACGGGCACGGACTGGTGGAGGCCGCCAAGGCCTTTGCCGCCGCCGGTGCCGTGGTCTTTGGCGTGGCCGAGCTGGAAGAGGCGGTGGCCCTGCGCGAGGCAGGCCTTCACGGCGAGATCGTGGTGCTTTTTGGCGCCCCTTCCGCAGCGGCGGATGAGGTGGCGCAGTACGATCTGAGCCCGGTGGTCTTCGGCGTCGAGCCCTTGGCCGTCCTGTCGCAGGCTGCTGTAAAGGCGCAGAAAAAGATCCGCGTCCACCTCAAGGTCGATGTGGGCATGGGCCGGCTGGGGGTGCTGCCGGCCGAGGCGCCGCAGGTGGCAGCGGCCATTTGCGCGCTGCCCGGGCTCTCTTTGGCCGGGCTGCTTTCCCATTTCCCCCAGGCGGATCTGGCCCAGGGCGCGACCCAGGACCAATACCAAGAGTTTGAAAAGGTGCGGCGCGCCATTGCCGCCCTGGCCCCGGAGGCGGCTCTGGCCCATATCGCCAACTCCGCCGGGGTGCTGCGTTTCCCCGAGGCCCACGCCACCATGGTCCGGCCGGGGATCAGCCTCTACGGCTACTATCCGTCGGCGGTGAGCCGCCAGCCGGAAGTAGGCCTCAGGCCGGCCATGGGGTTCCATACCCAGGCGGTGCAGGTGAAGGAGGTGCCGGCGGGCTATGGCGTGAGCTATGGCCACCGCTTTGTCACCAGCCGGCCGAGCCGGCTTGCCGTGCTGCCGGTGGGCTACGACGACGGTTACCTGCGCAGCCTCACAGGAAAGGCCCAGGTGCTCATCCGGGGGCAGCGGGCGCCGGTGGTGGGCACCATCTGCATGAACGCCTGCATGGCCGACGTCACCGGCATCAGTGGGGTGGACGTCGGCGAGCCGGTGGTGCTCATGGGCGGCAGCGGGGAAGCGGCCATCGACGCCGACGAGATCGCCGGCTGGATGGGCACCATCTCCTACGAGGTGCTCTGTTTGTTTGGTTCGCGCAACCGGCACGTGTATGGTGAGGCCGGGGCGTAATCGCCGGAAATGAGAGTGTGCCCACGGTGGATGGCCGCAGGGTTTGAGGGAACCATGATCAAAGCGCGTTTGAAAAAGAGAATCGACCACTGTTTTGCCCAAGGCATCGAACTGGGCTATTGGACCGGGGCGGCTGCCGGGTTCTATGCGGTGGAGGAGCCCAAGCACGCCGGTCAGGGCGATTATGCCACCAACTTCGCCATGGTGGTGGCGGGCAAGGAAAAGAAAAAGCCTCGGGAGGTGGCGGCCCGGCTGGCGGAGTTGCTCACGACCCACACCGATCTGCTGGCCAAGGTGGAGGTGGCGGGCCCCGGCTTTGTCAACTGCTTCCTCAAGGAAGGGGTCTGGCAGTCGGTGCTGCCGGAGATCTGCTTGGCAGGTGACGCCTTTGGCTGGAGCGATATCGGCCGCGACCGCAAGGTACTGGTGGAGTTCGTCAGCGCCAACCCCACCGGCCCGCTTTCCGTGGGCCACGGCCGCCAAGCCGTGTTGGGCGACGCCATCGCCCGGCTCCTTGAGGCCACGGGCCACGCCGTGACCCGCGAATATTACTACAACGATGCCGGCCGCCAGATGCGGGTCCTGGGCGAATCGACCCGGGCGCGCTATCTGGAGCAGTTGGGACTGCCGTTCGAGTTCCCTGAGGATGGCTACCAGGGCCAGTACATCCGCGACATCGCCAGGGAACTCATCGACGAGCAGGGCGACCGCCTGAAGGATGTGGTCGAGGTCACGCCCTTCAAGGAGAAGGCCGAGCAGGTCATCTTTGCCGACATCAACAATACCCTGTCGCGGCTGTCGATCCGTTTCGACAACTACTACAACGAGCACTCCCTCTACGAGAACGGCCTGGTGGACGACGTCATCGCCACCCTGCGGGCCAAGGGGCTGGTATATGACAAGGAGGGCGCGGTCTGGTTCAAGACCACCGAGTTCGGCATGGAGCAGGACCGGGTGATCGTGAAATCGAGCGGCGAGCCCACCTACCGGCTGCCGGACATCGCCTACCACCGGGAGAAGTTCCGCCGCGGCTACGACTGGATGGTCAACATCTTCGGTTCCGACCACATCGCCACCGTGCCGGACGTCTTGGCCGGGGTCAAGGCCCTGGGTTACGACCCGGCCAAGGTGACCGTGGTCATCCACCAGTTCGTCACCCTGCTGCGCGACGGCCAGCAGGTGAAGATGTCCACCCGCAAGGCCAACTTCGTCACCGTGGACGAGCTGCTCGACGAGGTCGGCGCCGATGTGGCGCGTTTCTTCTTCCTGATGCGCAAGGCGGACAGCCAGCTCGAGTTTGATCTCGCCTTGGCCACCCAGCAGAGCCAGGAAAACCCGGTTTTCTATGTGCAGTACGCCAACGCCCGCCTGGCGAGCATTGCCCGGCAGGCCGCGGCCAAGGGTATCGTGCGCGGCGAACTGGAAGACGGCCTGTTGACCCGGCTGACCGCCGAAGAGGAGATGGCGCTCTTGAAGACCATGGCCGCCTTGCCGGCTCTGGTCGAGAGCGCGGCGCTTGGCCTTGAGCCCCACCGGATCATCTTCTTTCTTCAGGAGCTTGCCGCCCAGTTCCACAGCTACTACAATAAGCACCGGGTCATTTCCGAGGATATCGAATTGAGTCGGGCGCGGCTGTGGCTCTGCGAGGCGTTGCGGATCGTCATCCGCAACGGCCTCATCCTCATCGGGGTCTCGGCCCCGGAAACCATGTAGGGCAATCCATATGACCAACGGTCTCAAGAAAATCGCCTTCCGTTTCGAGCTGACCTGGGGCGGGATGTTCGGCCTGGTCGCGGTCTGCGGCTGCATCTTTCTCTGGCTCTTTCTCCTCGGCGTCTGGGCCGGCCAGACGATCCTGCTGCCCTCGGAGGGCGCGCAGTCGATTTCTTTTGAGCGGCTGACCAGCCGGCCGGATTCCAAAGATGACAAGACCAGGGCCATGGAAGCGGCGACCCAGGACGCGGCAGAGGCAACGACCGCCTCACCTGCGACCAAGCCCGAACCGGCCGAGCCGTCATATTTTTCCTTGCAGGTGGGCGCCTTCCGCGAAGCGGAACTGGCCAACCAGGCCAAGGCAGAGTGGGAGGCCCGGGGCCACAAGGCCTTCATCCAGCCGGCCACCGAGAACAGCGACGGCCTGATGCGGGTCTTTATCGGCAAGTTCGAGAAGCTCTCCGAGGCCAACGCCCTGGCCGCAAAGATCGACCAGGAGGAAGGGGTGCAGGCCTATATCGCCCTGTTGCCTGCCTCGAAGATTCATTTGCCGTAAGCGGAGGAACGCGCCATGATCCGCAGCGCCCGCATGGCCGACGTCAAGGCCATCTACAACCTGCTCCACCACTTCGCCGGCAAGGGATTGCTGCTTGGCCGCTCCTTGAGTTCGCTCTACGACCAGCTGCGGGATTTCAAGGTCTGGAGCGACACCGAAAAGCTGGGCGACGACGCGCCGGTGATCGGGGTGTGCGCCCTGCATATCTGCTGGGAGAACCTGGCCGAGATCCGCTCGCTGGCCATCGCCGAAGAGGAGCAGGGCAAGGGGCTCGGATCGCGGCTGGTGCGCTCTTGTCTCGAAGAGGCCGAGAAATTCGGCATCAGCCGCGTCTTTACCTTGACCTATCAGCCGGAATTCTTTAAGAAACTGGGATTCCGGCCCATCGACAAGAATGAGCTGCCCCACAAGGTGTGGAGCGACTGTATCCAATGCCCCAAATTCCCGGACTGCAACGAAGAGGCGCTGGTCTGGGAGCGCGGCGCCTAGAGGAGTACGACACGGATGTTTGGCAAGGTGTTGCAGAGCATATTCGGCAGCAAGAACGACCGGGTGTTGAAGGCGCTTCAGCCGCTGGTGGCGCGTATCAATACCCTGGAGCCGGAGATAACCCGGCTCGACGACAGCCAGTTGGCCGCCAAGACGGTGGAGTTCAAGGGCCGTCTCGTCCAGGGGGAGACGCTGGACAGCCTCCTGCCCGAGTCCTTTGCCGTGGTTCGCGAGGCGGGCCGGCGGGTCTTGGGTATGCGCCATTTCGACGTGCAGCTCATCGGCGGCATCATCCTCCATCAGGGCAGGATCGCGGAGATGCGGACCGGTGAGGGCAAGACCCTGGTGGCCACTCTGCCGGTCTACCTCAATGCCCTCACCGGCCGGGGGGTGCACGTGGTGACGGTAAACGACTACCTCGCCCGGCGCGACGCCGAATGGATGGGCCAGCTCTACCGTTTCCTCGGCCTTTCCGTGGGGATCATCGTCCATGGCCTCGACGATGCCGAGCGCAAGGAGGCCTACAACGCCGACATCACCTACGGCACCAACAACGAGTTCGGTTTCGACTACCTGCGCGACAACATGAAGTTCGACATCGAGAGCTTCTGCCAGCGCGAGTTCCATTACGCCATTGTCGACGAGGTGGACTCCATCCTCATCGACGAGGCGCGCACCCCGCTCATCATCTCCGGCCCGGCGGAGATGTCCACCGACCTCTACGTCAAGGTCAACCGCATCATCCCCAAGTTCCACGCGGAAGAGCACTATACCATCGACGAGAAGGCGCGCACCGTGGCGCTGACCGAGGAGGGCGTGGCCCTGGGCGAAAAGTTGCTCAACGTCGACAACCTCT
Source organism: Thermodesulfobacteriota bacterium (assembly GCA_040757055.1). Taxonomy (GTDB): domain Bacteria; phylum Desulfobacterota; class Desulfobulbia; order Desulfobulbales; family Desulfurivibrionaceae; genus JAJZRJ01. The sequence continues at coordinate 54,862 of JBFLXY010000003.1, forward strand.
ACGACCCGCGCAACATCGAGTGGCTCCACCACCTGAATCAGGCGATGAAGGCGCATCTGCTCTTCAGCCGCGATGTGGACTACCTGGTGCGCGACGGCCAGGTGGTGATCGTGGACGAGTTCACCGGCCGCGCCATGCCGGGCCGCCGTTTCAGCGACGGCCTGCACCAGGCCCTGGAGGCCAAGGAAGGGGTCAAGGTGGAAAACGAGAACCAGACGCTGGCCTCCATCACCTTCCAGAACTACTTCCGCATGTACGGGAAACTGGCGGGCATGACCGGCACCGCCGACACCGAGGCCGCGGAGTTCAAGAAGATCTACAACCTCGACGTCACCGTCATCCCCACCCACAACCCTATGGTCCGCATCGATTACGCGGATGTGATCTACAAGAACATTGCCGCCAAATACCGGGCCATCGTCCGCGAGATCGAGGAGCTGCACGCCAAGGGCCAGCCGGTGCTGGTGGGCACCATCAGCATCGACGTCTCGGAGAAGATATCGAACCTGCTGAAGAAGGAGGGCATCCCCCACGCGGTGCTCAATGCCAAGCACCACGAGAAGGAGGCGCAGATCGTGGCCGAGGCCGGGCAACGGGGCAAAGTCACCATCGCCACCAACATGGCGGGCCGCGGCACCGACATCAAGCTGGGCGAAGGGGTCGCAGACCTGGGCGGCCTGCACATCCTCGGCACCAGCCGCCACGAGAGCCGCCGCATCGACAACCAGCTCCGCGGCCGCTCCGGCCGCCAGGGGGACCCGGGCTCCTCGCGGTTCTACCTCTCGCTGGAGGATGATCTGTTGCGCATCTTCGGCTCGGACCGCATCTCCGGCATCATGGACCGCCTCGGCATGGAGGAGGACGAGCCCATTGAGCACGCCATGATCAGCCGGGCCATCGAGAATGCCCAGCGCAAGGTGGAGGGTCACAACTTCGAGATCCGCAAGCATCTGCTCGAATACGACGACGTGATGAACAAGCAGCGCGAGGTGATCTACCGCCAGCGCCGGGAGGTTTTGGCCACAGGCGACGTGAGCGGGGTGATCCGCGACATGCTGGCCGATCTCGCCGGCAACGCGGCGGCCGAGTTCGCCGAAGAGCGTCTTGCCGTCGACGAAAGAGACTGGCCGGCCATTGAGGAGCGCTTTGCCGCCACCTTCGGTTTTGCCCTGCCATGGACCAGCGCGGAACGCGAGGAGATCACCGACGAGAACATGGCCGAGCGACTGCACGCCACCTTGGTGGCCAGCTACGAGGCGCGGGAGCGGGAACTCGGCACCGAGAACCTGCGCCATCTCGAACGGCTCATTCTCCTCCAGATGGTCGACACCCACTGGAAGGAGCACCTCCTCAACATGGACCACCTCAAGGAGGGCATCGGCCTCCGCGGCTACGGTCAGAAGAACCCTCTGAACGAGTACAAGAAGGAGGGGTTCGCCATGTTCATGGCCATGATCGAGACGGTGAAGCAGCAGACGGTGAACACCCTTTTCCGGCTGCAGCTGGTGGAGCCGGAAAAGGTGAGCCAGATGGAGGAGGAGCAGCGCCAGCGCCGTCAGCCCATGCAGTTGCACCACGGCGAGGAAGAGGCGGAGCGCAAGCCCCAGACCCGCGAGCACGACAAGGTGGGCCGCAACGACCCCTGCCCCTGCGGCAGCGGCAGGAAGTACAAGCGCTGCTGCGGCCAGCACGCCTGAACAGGCTTGAGGAAGGCGTCATGACGGAACATTCCTTTGCGAATTTTACGGTCCAGGGTTTTCGCGGCGGCGCCGTCAAATCCGGCATCCGCGGCAAGGACCGGCTCGATCTGGCCCTGATTGTCAGCGACCGGCCCGCCGTGGCCGCCGGGGTCTTCACCACCAGCCAGGTCAAGGCCGCGCCGGTGGTCTTGGGGCATGAGCGGCTGAAAAAGGGCAAGGCCCAGGCCATCCTGGTCAATTCCGGCATTGCCAACGCCTGCACCGGCGAGGAGGGCATGCGCAACGCGAGGCTCACCTCGGCCATGGCCGCGGATGCCTTGGGTATTCCTGAGGAACTGGTGCAGGTCTCCTCCACCGGCGTCATCGGCATGCAGCTTGAGGTGGAGTGTTTCCGTTTCGGCATCCCGAAGCTGGCCGGGCAGCTCGGCCCCGAGGGCTTGGGTCAGGTGGCCCTGGCCATGATGACCACCGATACGGTGCCCAAGACCGCGGTGCGGGAGTTTTCCCTTGGCGGCAAGGTGGTGAAGCTCGTCGGCATGGCCAAGGGCGCGGGCATGATCATGCCCAACATGGCCACCATGCTCTGCTATCTCCTCACCGACGCCGCGGTGGAGGGCGATACCCTGCGCGCCATGCTCAAAGAGAGCGTGGCCCACTCCTTCAACGTCATCACCGTGGATGGCGACACGAGCACCAACGACACGGTGCTCGTCCTGGCCAACGGCCGGGCGGGCAATGCGGTGATCGACGCCGCCTCATCGGGGCGACCCCTTTTCCAGCAGCAGTTGAATGACCTCTGCCGCGACCTCGCCCTGCAGATCGTGCGTGATGGCGAGGGCGCCACCAAGCTGGTCACCGTGCGGGTGCAGGGGACGAAAACCCGGGCTGAGGCGGAGCAGGCGGCCCGGACCATTGCCAACTCCAACCTGGTCAAGACCGCCTTCTTCGGCGAGGACGCCAACTGGGGCCGGATCATCGCCGCCCTGGGCCGCTCCGGCGTGCTCTTCGACGCCGGCAGGGTCGCTATCGCCTTCGACAATGTGGTCATGGTGGAAAACGGCCTCGGCCGCGGCAAGGAGGTGGAGGCGGAGGCGACCAGGGTGCTCAAGCAGAAGGAGTTCACCGTCACCGTCGATCTCCACGGCGGCGCCGCCTCCGCCGAGGTCTTCACCTGCGACTTTTCCATGGAGTACGTCACCATCAACGCCGATTACCGGACCTGATCCTTTCCGGGTGCCTCCATTCCGTGCGGCACCATCCCTCTGGTTCCATCTCGCTCTCCCCTTTTGGGGCATCCTTGTCCCACTGCGTAGGAGTTCCGTTGTTCTTCTTTCCCTTGCAACAAATCCGTTTGACACCCCTTTTTAAAAAATTATACCATTGAGCTTGGGGCGACTTCCTCTGTCTTCTCCTGTCAATCAGGCAGGGCAGGCAGCCCCGTTGGTGTTGCGCGTTCAGGAAAAGGGGGTACACGAAGGTGCCGGCGCGTCCGGCGTAACCGACAACCTGCAAGGAGAGGATGTATGATTCGATTTATGCGGAAATTCAGTTTCCTGGCTCTGGTTGCTGCACTTGCGGTTTCACTGACGGCGGTATCGGCCCGGGCGGAGATCAAGCTGGGCGTGCTCGCCAAGCGGGGCGCCCCGCAGGCCATGGCCGAATGGGGCCCCACCGGCGAATACCTCAGCGGCAAGGTGGGCGACAAGGTGACCATCGTGCCCCTCAAGTTCGAGGCCATCGAGCCCATGGTCAAGGAGGGCAAAATCGACTTCGTCCTGGCCAATTCCGCCTTTTTCGTCGGCCTGGAGGACAAGTACAAGGCCAAGGCCATCGTCACCATGATCAACTCCCGCGAGGGCAAGGCGCTGGACAAGTTCGGCGGCGTCATCTTCGTCAAGGCGGGCAGCCCCATCAACACCCTGGCCGACCTCAAGGGCAAGAAATTCATGCTGGTGGCGCGCACCTCCTTCGGCGGCGGTCTCATGGCCTGGAAGGTGCTGAAGGACGCCGGCATCAATCCGGAAAAGGATTTTGCGGCCTTTGTCGAGGGCGGCAAGCATGACAACGTGGTGCTCGCCGTGCAGAACGGCGCCATGGATGCCGGCACGGTCCGTTCCGATACCCTGGAGCGCATGCAGGCCGAAGGCAAGATCAAGATGAGCGATTTCAAGATCATCAACCAGGTCAAGGACGACTTCCCCTTTGTCCACAGCACGCCGCTCTATCCGGAATGGCCCATCGCCGCGGTGGCCCATGTGAAGCCGGATGTTTCCGCCAAGGTGGCCGAGGCCCTCAAGGCGATGCCCAAGGACTCGCCGGCCGCCAAGGCGGGCAACATCGTGGGCTGGGCTGCCCCGGCCAACTACGGCCCGGTGCGCGACCTGCTCAAGAAACTCGGCGTCAGCGCAGCGGAATAGCCGCCGAATCGCGCACTGTCGAGAGCGATGAACCCTTCAGGCCGGGCCTGACCCCCGGCCTGAAGGGCATGTGACCAAGCACGGGGAGAGAGAGCATTCCATGGCCAAAAACAAGCGGGGCATCGCGGCAAAGTTCATCCTGATCGCTTCCGGATTGATGCAGGGGCTGATGATCGCACTTATCGCCATCATCATCACGGGCGCCTATAAACTTCAGCGGGAGCAGGGGCAGACCTTCATCGGCACCCTGCAGGCGGAACAGGCCGAGCAGGAGAAGCTGCTGCACAACAGTCTGACGCAGAAAGGCAGGTCGGTGGCCGAACTCCTGGCCCAGTCCTCGGCCGGCTTCATTCTGGGCTACGATTTTTCCAGCCTGCAGAATCTGGCCCAGAGCGCCGCTGCTGATCCGGAGATCGCGACGGTGATCTTCCGCGGCAAGGACGGCAACGAGCTGGCCGCGGCCAAAAGGGCGCAGACCGGGGAGGTGGTCAAGAAAGAGGTTCTCTTTGAAGGCCAGGCCATCGGTTCGGTGGAGCTTCATCTTGATGACGCCCTGATCGGCAAGAGCGTCAATGCCGTTGGCGAGCGCATCGCCAGGCTGCAGCAGGAGGCGGATGCGGCCATGACCGCCTCGGCCGTCAAGCTCGGCTTCGGTGTCTTCATTGCCGCGGGTCTGGTGGTCATCGTCATGTGCATTGCCATCTACTGGACCGTTACGCGGTTCATCATCGCGCCGATGAACCGCGTCATCGGCGGTATCGACGAGAGCGCCAATCAGGTCACCGCCGCATCGGTGGAGCTCTCCTCAACCAGCAACCAGCTGGCGGATGGTGCCGCCCGCCAGGCCGCCTCGTTGGAAGAGACCTCGGCCTCCCTGGAAGAGGTCTCCACCATGACCCGCCAGAATGCCGACAACGCCGACCAGTGCAACGGTCTGATGCGGGAGGTCAACACCGTGGTGGAGAAGGCCAACCAGTCGATGGCCGCCCAGACCCTGGCCATGGAAGAGATTTCCAAGGCCAGCGAGGAGACCCAGAAAATCGTCAAGACCATTGACGAAATCGCCTTCCAGACCAACCTGCTCGCCTTGAACGCCGCGGTGGAGGCGGCCCGGGCCGGCGAGGCCGGAGCCGGTTTTGCGGTGGTGGCCGACGAGGTGCGCAATCTGGCCATGCGGGCCGCCGAGGCGGCCAAGAATACCGCCGACCTCATCGAGGGAACGGTGAAGAAGGTGCAGGAAGGCGAGACCCTGGTGGTGCAGACCAACGCGGATTTTGCCCTGGTGGCCGAGAAGGCGGTCAAGGTGGGGGCGCTGGTGGCGGAGATCGCCGCGGCCTCCAAGGAACAGAGCCACGGCATCGTTCAGGTGAACCAGGCGGTGCTGGAGATCGACAATGTCACCCAGCAGACCGCTGCCAGCTCCGAGCAGGCAGCCAGCGCCTCCGAGGAACTCTCGGCCCAGGCCGCGCACCTGAAGAAACTGGTGGAGGAGCTGGAGGAGTTGATCAGCGGCAGCAAGGGAGTGGGCAAGTCCCGGCTGGCCAAGGTTGCCGACCGTCTGACGGGGCCAGCAGGAGGATCCCGCCCTGGGCCGCGGGCCACCCTGGCCGCGCCGACGGCCGCCAAGCCCCCGGCACCAGCCAAATTGACCAGACCCGCGGTCAAGCAGGCCAGGCCGCCGGCGGCCAAGCCCGAGGAGGTGATTCCCCTCGAAAATGAAAATTTTGAGGACTTTTAGCGCTGTAGGTCATGGTGGGCGTGCTTCTGCACGTTTTGTCGCTTGATAAGGCCTTTTGCGGAGGGAGTCGTATGAAGAAGCTGGCACAGATTTTGTTGTGTGCGTTGACCGCGCTGTTCCTGGCCTCTCCCCTCGTGGCTGAGGATTTTCCAGGGCGGGCCCAATATCCAAAAACCACGCCGATCAGTACCGCTGATCTTTTCAGGGAGCACCAGGCTGGCACGGTGGTGATCGTGGATGTGCGTTCCGGCATTGAATTCGATGTCATCCGTCCGAAAGGGGCCAGGCATATTCCCATCAGCGACATGCTGTTTGTGAAGCGAGTTCAGGAGCTTGCTGCCCAGAATCAGGGCAAGAAGATCGCCTTCTATTGCAACGGCGTTACCTGTCTCAAATCGTATGAGGCGGCCGAGAAGGCCCTGGAGGGGGGCATCAAAAACGTCTATGTCTATGATGCCGGAGTTCCGGACTGGGTGAAGGTGTACCCCGGCGAAACGTTGTTGCTGGGTAAGGTCGTGGTCGACCCGAAAAAACAGATTATCTCAGGTGAAGAATTCAAGAAAAAGACGGTGCCCTTTGACGAATTCAAGGCGCTGGCCGCCGGTGAGGGTGTCGTGGTGGTGGACGTCCGCGACCATGTGCAGCGCACCGGTGAGTTACCGGGACTGGGAAAAATTCTGGTCATTCCTTTGGACAAATTTATTCCCAATTTTGTCGAAAAAAAGATGAATCAGGACAAAAAGCTCCTGATTTTTGACCAGGTCGGCAAGCAGGTGCAATGGCTCGAATACTACCTGGTGGAGCATGGCTACAAAAACTATGTCTTTCTGGCTGGGGGCGCCACGGCGGTCCTGAAGAAACAGGAATACAAGTAGGCGGCCGTTCAGTCTTCAGGTAAGGGAGCTCTGCGCCGTCTTTCGCCAGGACGGCGCGGGCTCTTTCCATCCGCCGATCAGCGGTTGTATTTCTCTTCGCAGGAGAGCAGCAGTTCCTGCTGGGCCTCGGCCAGCACCTGCTTTGCCTCCTCCACATCCCTGCCGATCTGGGCGGCCAGTTCCGCGGCGCCGGCAAACTTGCGCTCCTCGCGCAGGAAGCGGAGCAGGTTGACCTTGATCGGCTGGCCGTAGATGTCCTTGTTGAAGTCGAAGATGTGGGTCTCGGCCGAGACCCGTTCGCCGGAAAAGGTGGGGTTGCGGCCGATGTTGAGCACTCCGCCGTAGCACTTGCCTCCGTAAATCACCTGGCAGACGTAGACCCCGTGGCGCGGGCAGAGGTCGTTCTCGTCGAAAGAGAGATTGGCGGTGGGGAACCCCAGGATCGTGCCCCCGCGCCTCTCCCCCACCTTGACCTCGCCGCGGATCTGGTAGGGTCGGCCGAGCAGTTTCTTCACCTCCCGCATGCGGCCGGCCTGCACCAGTTCCCGTACCTTGGTGCTGCTGGCCAGCATGGAGTCCACGAAGTAGGCCTCCACCACCGTGACGTTGAAGCCTTTTCGGCGGCCCTGCTCCTCCAGGAAGGGGATATTCCCCTGCCGCCCCTTGCCGAAGGCGTAGTCGTAGCCCACCACCAGTTCTTTTACCCCCATGGTGCGGATGAGCACCTCATCCACGAACTGCTCGGCCGGCATGGCGGCGAATTCCTTGGTAAAGGGGAGGATGACCAGGGCATCGAGATGGGCCATGCCGATGAGTTCGATCTTCTGCTCGCGGCTGGAGATGAGCTTCAGCCCCAGTTCCGGCCGCACCACCTGCAGCGGGTGAGGGTCGAAGGTGATGGCGACGCTGGTGCCCTGGTGGCGGTATGCCAACCCCACCACCTCGCTGAAGAGCATCTGGTGACCGAGGTGGACGCCGTCGAAATTGCCGATGGTGATGCAGGCGTGGGGAAAGGGTTCGGGGATGTCGCGCAGATCGGTGTATATCTTCATGCGATTGGGTATGCCTTGGCGGAATTGCCTGGACAATAAACAGGCAGAGGCGAGAACGCAAGCAAATCTTCGTGGCGTGGATGTGGCGGGAGCGGAGGATAGGGCCGTGCCGGATTTTGGTCGCCGTGCGAAAAACTCTGGAAATTGTCTTGACAAGGGGGGCGGGAAGTAAGTAATATCGCGGTCTCGTGTGCCGAAGTGGCGGAACTGGTAGACGCGCTAGGTTCAGGGTCTAGTGGGGGTTCCCTCGTGGGAGTTCGAGTCTCCCCTTCGGCACCAGCGCACATCATAAGGGTTTGGCCTTCATGGCCAAACCCTTTTTTTGTTGGTGCCAGGAGGGGATCACTCCGGTTCGGCTTCCACGCGGAGCGGTGTCCGGCGATGGCGCAGGTATTCGATCACGCCCGGCAGGATGGAGAGGATGATGATCAGGAGGATCACCAGGGAGAAATTCTGCTGCACGAAAGGCATGTTGCCGAAGAGGTAGCCGCCGCCGGCGAGCAGGAAGACCCAGAGCAGGGCGCCGCTCACGTTGAAGAGGAAGAAGCGGCTGGGGGCCATCTTGCCCAGCCCGGCGACAAAGGGGGCAAAGGTGCGGATGATGGGCATGAAGCGGGCGAGGATGATGGTTTTGCCGCCGTGTTTTTCGTAGAAAAGGCTGGTTTTTTCCAGGTGTTCCTGCTTGATGAGCCGGTTGAGGCGGCTGGCGAGGATGCGCCGGCCGGCCGAGGCACCCAGGGAGTAGTTCACCGCATCGCCGAGGATGCCGGCCGCCGACAGAATGGCGAGCAGCAGGGGCAGGTCGAGCAGCCCGGCGCCGGCAAAGGTGCCGGCGGCAAAGAGCAGGGAGTCGCCCGGCAGAAACGGCGTGACGATGAGGCCGGTTTCGCAGAAGACGATCAGAAACAGAATGAGGTATATCCAGGGGCCCATGGCGGTGATGAGGGCGCCGAGATGGGCGTCCACGTGGAGCACCAGGTCGATGAGATATGTGATAAAATCCATACGGTATCGGCTTTTGCAGGGCGTTGCGGCGGGCGGCGGCCGGTTGGGCCTGTCGCTGGCGCGGAATGTTTCGGGGCAGTATACTTCGGAATGAGGCGGAAGGGAACAGCGCACTTGCGAGGCGTTTCGGCAGGGAGAACGGGATGAGTGGTCACGACCCATGGCGGATTGCGGCCGAGGCGCCGGGCCAGCGCCAGATTCTGCTCTGGGCCCTGGTGCTCAGTGCGGCCGGGATTCCGCACCGGGTGATCTTCGTCCGGCCCCACTGGCAGCTGCTGGTGGCGGCGGAGGATGAGCGCGCGGCCCATGAGGAACTCGCGGCCTTTGAGGCGGAGAATCACGACTGGCCGCCGGAATCCGTCACGGGCGACGACTCGCTCTTCCTGGTGGCGCGGCCGGTGGTGGTGCCGGTGCTCGGCAGCCTGCTGGCCTTTTATGCGCTGAGCGGCCCCTGGCAGCACGGCAGCGACTGGTTTGTCCGGGGGGCGGCCACCACCACCGCCATTCTCAAGCAGCACCAGTGGTGGCGGGTGATCACTGCCCTGACCCTCCATGCGGATGCGCTCCACCTTCTGGGCAACGTCGCCATCGGCGGGGTACTCGCCCATTTCCTCTGCCGGTTGACCGGCAGCGGCTTTGGCTGGCTGCTCATCCTGCTGGCCGGGACGCTGGGCAATACGGTCAATGTGCTGTTGCGGGGCAGCGGTTTTGAGTCGGTGGGTTTTTCCACGGCGGTCTTCGGCGCGGTGGGCATTCTGGGCGGCCTGCGGGTGGCGCGGCTTACCAGTGTGCAGGATGTGCTGATCGGCGCCGGCGGGGCTTTTTCGTTGCTTGCCCTGCTGGGCAGCGAAGGCGAGCGGACCGACTTCGGAGCCCATCTCTGGGGGCTCATGGCGGGGCTTCTGCTCGGTCTGCTGGTGGCCCGCAGCGGCATGCTGCGCTGGGCGGTGCTGCCGCGCTGGCAGAGAGTAGCGGCCCTGGTTGGTCTGGGCCTGGTGGCCGGGGCCTGGTGGCTGGCCCTGGTGAGCTAGGGCGTGTCGAGGTCGGCGGGAGAGCTCGGGTAGGCCGGGCTTTGTTCGTCGGCGTTGAAAGGGATGCGGCCCTTGGCATTGAGGAGATCGAGCAGCTCGTCGATCTGGGTTTCCCTGTCCATTTCGTGGATGCCGAGCTGGCTGAAGCGGCAGGGGCAGCTGGTGAGCTGGCCGCCGCACCAGGGGCAGATTTCCACCGGGCAGCCCAAGGTGTGGAATTCGCCTTCGGCGGCATGGCACACCGGGCACAGTGAACGGTCGAGATGGGGCGGTACGTGGACCGGAACGCCCTCCAGATGCTCCAGGGTCTTGCGGAAGTGTTCGGGACCGGCGAAACCGAAAAAGTCGAGCACCTCGGCCGGCGCGCCTTCGGCCAGCGGCCCCAGCAACACCGCGGCCTCGCTGTCGGCGACATAAAGATAGTCCCCCAGGGTGGTGGTGGCGCAGAGGAGAAATTCGCTTTCCCTCCGGCCGAGCCGACGCAGGATGGTGACGGCGTCGTCAATCCCCTCCGGCAGAAAGCTGTAGAAGTGGTGAAAGACGGAAAGCGCCACCGCGTCGTCCCCGTATTTTTCGAGGAGATTGTTCGCTGCCGGCCGCTCCGCCTCCGACACCGCATACTGCATCAGCAGGGCGATTTCCCGGCTCCGTTCCTTGAGGCTCTTCATGCTGTTTCTCCCCGGTTGAGCCCCGACCGGATGGCCGCAATCCATTCGCGGGTGGCAGCGGCAATGTCCGGTGCCTCGGTGAGGGCGGTCACCACCGCGATGCGGCGGGCGCCGGCCGCGGTGAGCTGCGGGAGGTGGTCGAATTTGATGCCGCCCATCACGGTAAAGGGCAGCGGCGAGCGGGCGGAAAAACGCCGGATCGCCTCAACCCCTACATACTCTCGAGCCTCCTCCTTGGTCCGGGTGGGAAAAAGCGGGCCGATATTGAAATAGGAGGCGCCGCGCGCCTCGGCAGTGGCGGCCTGTTCCTCGGTGTTGCAGGAGACGCCGATCAGGAGGTTCGGCGCAAACCGGCGCACCGCCTCGGCCGGCAGGTCGTCGTTGCCGAGGTGGACGCCGTCCGCATCGGCGAGCAGGGCGATATCGAGGCGGTCGTTGACGATGAAAAGGGCGCCTGCGGCCCGGGTTTTTTCGCGAAAGGCCAAGGCCTTGGCGTAGAAGGTGCGGGCATCGGCGACCTTGTCGCGCAGCTGGACGATGCGGGCGCCGCCGTCCAGGACGGCATCGAGCCACTCCAGGTCGCTGCGGCCGCCGGCCAGTTTCTCGCAGGAAACCGGGTAGACCGTTGCCTCGTGGACGAATTGGCTCAACCGTTCGTGGTAGAGGGTTGTATGCATGGGATCGGGGCCTTTGCCGCTTTGGGCTTGAAAAAGCGCGGATATGCGGTATAGTACCCGATTCGGAAAGCAATTGCACGGTTTTGCTCGTACGGCGGCAGCCAGCCGGGCCGGGACCGTACGGATCGAAAGATACGCTCGCTTGCGCGAGGCGTATGGGCGTACAAGGAAGGTGCACCATGCCGCACAACTATAGCAGGAGCGGGACAGCGGAGTTACAGCTCGATGGCAAGCTCCATCGCCTGCCGGTTCTCGTCGGTACCGAAGGGGAAAAAGCCATCGATATCCGCAAACTCCGGGCCGAGACGGGCCATATCACGCTGGACAGCGGCTTTGCCAACACCGGCTCCTGCGCGAGCAGCATCACCTTTCTTGACGGCGAGCAGGGCATCCTCAGCTACCGCGGCTACGCCATCGAGGATCTGGCCGAAAACTGCAGCTTTGTCGAGGTGGCCTATCTTCTGGCCCACGGCAGCCTGCCCACCCGGCAGGAACTGGCTGCCTTCAGTCAGATGCTCGGCAAGTACGCCCTGATCCACGAGGACATGATCCGCTTTTTCGACGGCTATCCGCCCAACAGCCCGCCCATGGCCATTCTCTCCTCCATGGTCAATTCGCTGTGCAGCTTCTACCCGGAGATGCTGGACAACCCGCTGGAGAACATCGACAAGATGACGGCCCGCCTCATCTCCAAGGTGCGGACCATTGCCGCCTTCTCCTACAAGAAGTCCATGGGCCAGCCGCTGGTCTACCCCCGGCACGACCTTTCCTACTGCGCCAATTTTCTCAACATGATGTTCGATTCGCCGGTGCAGCCCTACGTGATCAACGACACCGTGGTGGCGGCATTGAACAAGCTGCTGATCCTTCACGGCGATCACGAGCAGAACTGCTCCACCGCCACGGTGCGGGTGGCGGGCAGCGCCCGGGTCAACCTCTACGCCTCGGTCTCCGCCGGCATCAACGCCCTGTGGGGGCCGCTGCACGGCGGCGCCAACCAGGCAGTGATGGAGATGCTGCAGCAGATCCACGACGAGGGCGGCAACTACACGAAATACATCGAGCGGGCCAAGGACCCCAACGACCCGTTCCGGCTGGTGGGCTTTGGCCACCGGGTGTACAAGACCCACGACCCGCGCAGCCGCATCATCAAAAAGGCGTGCGACGACGTGCTCGCCGCCCTCAACATCGCCGACCCCCTGCTCGACATCGCGAAAGAGCTGGAGGAGGTGGTGCTCAAGGACAGCTATTTCGTCGAGCGCAACCTCTATCCCAACGTGGATTTCTACAGCGGCATCATTTACCGGGCCATCGGCATCCCCACCAACATGTTCACGGTGATGTTCGCCCTGGGCCGCCTGCCGGGCTGGATCGCCCACTGGAAGGAGATGTGGGACGATCCGGACTGGCGGATCAGCCGGCCGCGCCAAATCTACGTCGGCCCCCAGCGCCGGTCCTTCGTGCCCATGGACCAGCGCAGCGGCAACGGCTCCTGATACGTGCGGCCCGGATTTTTTCCGGAGACCGTCAGCAGCAGGAGCGGATGGCGGCCTGCAGCTCGGCCAGGTCGCGTTCATCCGGGTGACCTGCCGCCGAGGGCGCGTCGGCCACCCAGGCCGGAGACGGCACTTTTGCGCTGGCCGTGGCAATGACCTTTTCCTGCACCTGGCCCTGGCAACTGTAAGCGCCGACGATCTGGGCCCCTGCTGCCAGCTCTCTGGCCTGGTTCATGGCGGCCAGGGCGTGGGCGGAGCCCTTGGCGGCGCCATGGGTCGCGAAGAGGAAAAGCTTTTTTCCCTTGATTCTGGCCAGCAGCTCGCTGCTTTTCGGGTCCGGTTTGCCCCCCATCAGCCAGAAGCCCACCGCCAGCAGGTCGATGCCGTCAAAATGGTCCGGCGCCTGCTCCACCGCCACCATGGTCGTCTCGCCGGGCAGGGCCTCGGCGGCCGCCCCGGCGAGTTTTCTGGTGTTCCCTGACTGGCTCGAAACAATGATCAGCGACTTCATGCCGTACCTCCTCCCTTCTCCGTTTGTCCGTCACGTTATGGTTTCTTCGGCGCCGTTTCGGGCGCGTATCGGCTGAGTTTTTCCCAGAGTTCCCGCACCGCCAGCGCGGCCGGCGCGTCGGCCGCATGTTCCAGAAGGGACCTGCCTTGGACAATGGCCTCCACCACCGCGCGGTCAAAGGGGATCCTGCCCAGGAGCGGGATCTGCGCGCCGGAGCAGAACCGCTCGATTTCCGCGGCACAGCCCGGTTCCAGATCACATTTGTTGAGGCAGGCCACCGCCGGCACCTTGAAATGGGCGGCCAGTTGGGCAACCCGTTCCAGGTCGTGCAGCCCCGACCGGCTGGGTTCGGTCACCAGCAGCACCAGGGTTACGCCGGCCAGGGAGGCGATGACCGGACAGCCGATGCCGGGGGGGCCATCCACCAGGAGCCAGTCGGCCCGGACCGCCTCCGCCACCTCCCGCGCCTTGTTTTTCACCAGGGCGACCAGCCGGCCGGAGTTTTCCTCGCCGATTCCCAGCCGGGCATGGACCATCGGCCCATGGGCGGTGTCGGCGATGTACCAGGCGCCGCAGAGCTTGTCGGCGAGGGTGATGGCCCCTTCCGGGCAGAACTTGGCGCACACCCCGCACCCTTCGCAGGAAAATGGCAGCGGTTGCGCCTTGCCATCCTGCATGGCGATGGCGTGAAAACGGCAGAGCGTGGCGCAGGTGCCGCAGCCGGTGCAGCGTTCCTGGTCGAAATGGGCCTCGATCCCGGACCAGAATTCATGTTCTTCCCGGTTTTGCGGGCGGAGGATGAGATGGAGGTCGGCGGCATCGACATCGCAGTCGGCCAGGACCTTGTTCTCCATCAGCACGGCCAGGGCCCCGGTGATGGTGGTCTTGCCGGTGCCGCCCTTGCCGCTCAAGACGAGCAGCTCCTTCATGGCCGCACCTCCTCGAGCAGGCTGGCAAAGGCGGCGCGGAGTGCGGGGCGGCTTTCGGTCAGCGACAGCCCGGCGGCATATCCGGCGGCAATCTCCCGGTCAAAGGGGATGGCGAGATGGACGGTGATTCCCTCCTCGCGGCACCAGCCTGCCGTACGGTCGTCGCCGAGATCGGCCCGGTTGATGATGACGCCGAAAGGGCGGCCGAGGCGGCGCAGCACCGCCACTGCCAGCTTGAGATCGTGGAGGCCGAAGGGGGTTGCCTCGGTGACCAGGAGGACGTAATCGGCATCCTTGACCGAGGCGACAAAGGGGCAGGAGTTTCCTGGCGGGGCGTCGATGATGACCAGGCCGGCTGTTGCCTCTGCCAGTACCGCATGGATCAGCGGCACCGCCATGGCCTCGCCCACCCGCAGACGGCCATGGGTAAAGGCGATGGCCCCGGCCTCGCCCTGTTCCAGCACGCCGACCACCCGTTTGTCTTCCGCCAGGGCTCGCTCCGGGCAGACCAGAAAGCAGCCGCCGCAGGAATGGCAGAGTTCCGGAAAGACCATGGTGGTGTCGCCGAAGAGGGTGATGGCGCGGAAGCGGCAGAGGTCGCGGCACTCGCCGCAGTGGCTGCATTGTTCCTCGATCAGTCTGGGAACGGTCAGGGTGATCTCATGATGCAGCCGCATCTCCGGCCGGATAAAGAGGTGGCCATTGGGCTCCTCCACGTCGCAATCGAGATAATGGACCGGCCCCGGCGCGGAGCGGGCCAAGGCCACTGCCACCGTGGTCTTGCCGGTTCCCCCCTTGCCGCTGGCCACCGCGATTTTCATTTGCCCCTCAGGTGGGTCAGCGGGGGCCGCATTGGCCCCGGCGGCGACCGCTTCCCTGCCCTTGGCCACGACCCGTGCCGCCGGCCGCCCTGCAACGACCACCGCCTCTCCCCTGTCCGGCAGGGCTTGGAGATGATGCCGTGCGGGGAGGAGTTTCCGTTTGCGACAGCGCGCCACCGATGAATTTGTTGACCGCTTCCGCGACGGTGCCGCTGGCCTCGTTGATCATGGCGATGCCGGCCTTTTCGCAGACCACGGCTGCCTTGGGGCCGACGACGCCGGTGAGGATCGCCTTGGCCCCGGCTTCGGCGATGCGGCTGGCGGCGCTGATGCCGGCCCCCTGGGCCATGGCGCCGGCGGCGCTGTTGTCAATCACCTCGGTGATGGCGCCCGAATCGGAGTCGATGATGAGCAGATAGGCGGCGCGGCCGAAACGGGGATCAACCTGGGAAGAGAGTTCCTTGCCGGTGGAGCTGACAGCGATCTTCATGGCATGCCTCCGTGGGGTTTGTTGTGAGCATATGCACATAACTTACCCCTGGGAAATCGGCTGTCAAGAAAATAAATTGAAACCGGAGGCAGGGAGAAACGACACAGCGGTGTGCCGCCTGCTGGAGGCGTGGTTTACGGGGCGCGCGATGCTCCCCGAAAAAGGCGCGGTGCTGGAGGGAGGGGCGCGAGAAAGGCGGTAGGCCGGCCGGAACCTCTCGGCGCCGCGTCGCTAGAACGAACTCAGACCGCGCCGCACATCGTTTCGAAATTGTCGCATTCCCTGATGTCGGCGAAGGGGCAGGCCTCCCGCTGGAACCACTGCCGTTTCGGGCACCAGTAGCGGTCCTTGAATGGTTCGTTGCAGCCGGTGGGGGTAATTTTTTGCCGCGTGCGGCTGCCGATGCGTACCTTGTCGCCCTGAACCGCGAAATGCCACAGTGCCATTGCGCCTCCTTGGCCGTGCGGTCGAACCCGGTCTTCCCCCTCTTACTGAAACGTATCGGCTGAAGCGCTGATGCTGATAAAGCACTTGTTGACGAAGACCGGCGGCTGTGCTAGTAATTACTGCTTTATCGACAAAAATGTAGTCCGGCCGTGGCGCTTTGGGATTTTCCGGGTGATCGTAGCCGGTTTTCGCGACAGGAGTAACGGGATGCGTACCGATATCGTGCATATTGGTGCAGGCGAGCTGACCTACGAGATCCGCAATATCGTCAACGTGGGCGAGAAGCTCCAGAAGCTCGGGATCAAGACCTACTGGGAGAACATCGGCGATCCGGTGGCCAAGGGCGAGGAGATCCCGCTCTGGATGAAGCAGGTGGTGGCGGATTTCGTCATGCAGGATGCCACCTACGGCTACTGCCCCACCCGCGGCATCCTCGCCACCCGCGAGTTTCTGGCCGAGCGGGTCAACCAGCGCGGCGGGGTGCGGATCGGCCCGGACGACATCATCTTCTTCAACGGCCTGGGCGATGCCATCAGCAAGGTCTTCGGCTTCCTGCGCCGCACCGCCCGCGTGGTGGTGCCCTCGCCGAGCTACACCACCCATTCCTCCGCCGAGGCGGCCCATGCCGGCGACCGGCCGGTCTGCTACCGGCTCGACCCGGCCAACCACTGGTATCCGGATCTGGACGATCTGGAGAAGCGCATCAAGTACAATCCGGCAGTGGCGGGCATCCTGATCATCAATCCGGATAATCCCACCGGTGCGGTCTATCCGGAAGAGATTCTGCGCGGCATGGTGGCCTTGGCCAAGAAATACGACCTCTTCATCATCTGCGACGAGGTCTACCAGAACATCATCTACAACGGCCAGCAGACGAAGCCCCTTTCCGACCTGATCGGCGACGTGCCGGCCATCAACATGCGCGGCATTTCCAAGGAGATGCCGTGGCCGGGCTCGCGCTGCGGCTGGATCGAGATCTACAACGGCCACCACGACCCGATGTTCGAGAAGTATGTCAACTCGATCCTCAACGCCAAGATGGTGGAGGTCTGCTCCACCACCCTGCCGCAGAAGGTGCTGCCGGCCATCGTCACCCATCCGGAGTACAAGGGCTATCTTGCCGAGCGGGTGGCGCGCTACGAGCGGGCCTCCAACATCGCCTACGACACCCTGAAGGACATCGACGGCCTCATCGTCAACCGTACCAACGGCGCCTTCTACATGAGCGTGGCCTTTGAGGATGGAGCCTTGAACGACAGGCAGAGCCTGCCCATCGAGAGCAAGGAGGTGCGGGCCCAGGTGGAGCAACTGGTGTCCAAGCCCGGCACCTCGCTGGACAAGCGCTTTGTCTACTACCTGCTCGGCGCCACCGGCGTGTGCGTGGTGCCGCTCTCCTCCTTTGCCACGGAGCTGCAGGGCTTCCGGGTGACGTTGCTTGAGCGCGACGAAGAGAAGTTTCGCAGGATCTTCGGAATCATTGCCGACGGCATCAAGCGCTACATCAATTCCTGATTCTCTTTCTCCGTTGGGTGCAAGGGCCGTTTGCTGCCCCGTGGCTTTCTTCAGTCCATCGGGAAGCGTCGGCTTTTTGGGGTCAGGCCAGAGGGTGACAGTCCCCGGGCCCCAAGTCAATTGCTTCTTTTTTGATATTCTCCACCGATAACCAGGCAGGGCGATTTTGGAAAACAAGGCGTCCAGGATCGGCCTGTCAGTTTGATGGCTGGCCGCGGCGCATAGTTTGCTGTGGGTTTGAGCGAGATAAATGCTGGTGAAGGCGAGGGGCGCCGTCCGGTGTTCGAGGGGTACCCGAACGAACCAGGAGCAGGGGCAATGCATCTTCTTCCTCATGCCGAAAGGGGTCCCCGGCGAGTCCGGGCAGAGCCACAAGGCAAAGAGCATGATCCCGCTTTCCCCAACAGCCCTGCCCAGAAGCGTAACTTTTTATTTTCCGTAGTTTCAGCACGTTAGCCGCATTGACAAAGGAGTCTGTACTTCTTAGGGTTCTTATTTATAGAAAAAACTTCGGAGTTGAGGTTCTCGTCGTGAGCGAGGTTGTACTGAAACTACCCATAAAGCCCCCCAGGGATTAGCCATCCTTGGGGGGCTTTCGCCTTTTTTGGCCAATCCTTTTTTTCTCTTGTAATCACAATTGGTACCGTTGCAAGACGGCTGGGATCGTGACCTGTCAAAAGATCCATAAGGAGGGGGTATGGAACTCAAGGACTATTGCCGCAGCGTGGATATGGAACTGACCGGATGGAAGGCTAAACTTTACAACGTCATCAGCCAGATCGACAAGCTCCCCACCGGGGACAAGCAGCGGATGTATGAAAAAGTGAACGGCCTTCATATCATCATGGCGGAACTTGATGATCGCCTGGATCACCTTAGGACAGCGTGCCCCACCGAATGGAGTCCGGAGCGGAAAACATTGAAAGGGAAAATCTCTGACTTGGGGGATGAATACGACAAAGTGGAAAAGGCCCTTTTTGACTATGACATAGGGGGTTGAGACAGCGCAGGGGCATCATCATAGTGTGTCGTCTGCAGAAGAATATGTGGCCGATGTCCCTCATCCCTTAACTCAACGGAACAGTTCTAGCCATGGGAAAAACCGCATCCTGTCAAAGGAGGATTGATTATGCAGCGACAGATAGAGATGGAAAACACCATGCTGATTGCCCACCGGGAATTCATGGCCAATCTGGCAAAATCACTCGACATTCTGGAAAAAGAAATCAGTGAGGCCGCAACAATGACCTCCATCTGCACCGACGAATGGTGCAATGCCACGGAAGGCGTTATCGACGAGTTGCATAAATGTATTTATTCCATCAGCGAACCCAGATGGCTTACCAAGGAGGACACGCAAGGCATCAAAAAACTCCGGGAGAAGGTAAAAAACCTCTATGCCAAATACAAAAGTATTCGATCGTAAGGTTTTTGCAAAAGCTTGAGTCTGGCGAGAGGGCGCAACTGACCAGCAATGCCCATGGCTGCGAGATCGCGGCAAGGTAAAGGCATATCGACGATCCAAGCAATCGCAAAGGGGGTGCGAAATGAACCTGGGAAGCATGTTTCAACAGGCAGACTGGAAGGCCGAAAAGCATGTGCCGGTGATCGAGTGTCCGGATGAGACCAAGGCAGACGAATTATTCGCAGTCACCATTTCGGTGGGTAAGGAAATTGACCACCCCAACACCACGGAACACCATATCAGGTGGATCCAGCTGTTCTTCAAGCCAGATGGAGACAAATTCAGTTATCAGGTCGGCAACTTTGAATTCACCGCCCATGGCGAATCCGTTCTAGGGCCAAACGCAGGGCCTGTTCATACGCACCATTCTGTTACCACTACCCTCAAAATCAACAAGCCAGGAGTGCTTTTGGCCGCAGCTTGCTGCAACATCCATGGCTTTTGGGAAAACGGCAAAGCAATCTGCCTTAAGTAGACGCCTGGTTTTGCCGCGCAGAACGACACGGGCATGACGCAAACTTACAGATGGCACCTGCTTCCTGACTGAAGAAAGCAGCACGATCGATCGCTCACGAATTGACAAAGGAGGGGGCAAATGAATGGACCTGGGTATGGCAAAAGAAAACCGGATGTTGATGCTGAAGGATTCCTGGTGGACCAGGAAAAATGGAATGAAGACGTAGCCCGGATGCTGGCTGCAAAGGAGGGCATTGCGGATCTCACTGATGAGATGTTGGATATTCTCAAGTTCCTTCGGGAATATTATAAAAAATTCAATGCGTTCCCCATACTGAACTATGTTTGTAAAAACATCCATCAGCCACGGGAATGTATCAACGAAGAGTTTATTAATCCGAAAAGGCATGGAAAATTGCCGGCCTTCCGAAAGTGTCAGGCATTCATTTCGTCAGCATGGACGGGAAACACTACATCATGGAGGAATGCTGCTAGGCGCTTCGGGGTAACGCTGTTCTGGCTTTCCAGCCAGCCTCCAAAGACAATAGCTACAACGAGTCAACACACTCCGGTGTAAAGTTTTTGTGGCATGGACGTCACGGCCTTGGCATTGGGGACGCTCAGAGGGGTGACGCTGATGGATATCACACTGAGGATCGGCGGTAAAGCAGGCCAGGGGCTGCAGTTCATCGGCACAGCCCTGGCCAGGATTTTTTCGCGGATGGGCCTGCATGTCTTCACGCACCAGGATTATATGTCGCGCATCCGAGGTGGCCACAATTTCTACCAGCTTCGGGTGGCAGAAAATGCAGTCAGTGCTTCGAAAGAGAAAATCGACATCCTGGTCGCCCTGGACGAAAACACCATTGAAATCCACCAAGCCGACTGCAAACCCGACGGCGTCATCATCTACGATGCTGCCATGACCAAGAGTACGCATGAGGGGAGACGTTTCCTGTCCATCCCCTTGCTCGAATTAACGGAACAGCTCGGGATGGCAGAGATCATGGCCAATTCCGCCGCCATCGGGGCCATACTCGGCGGCCTTGATCTTGCGCTTGATTTTTTTCCAGAGGCGCTTCAAGCCTCCCTTGGTAAAAAAGGGGAGGAAGTTCTCCACAACAACCTGCGAGTCGCTCAGGCAGGTTGGGACTTTGTCCGCAAGAGCAACTGGCCGGCAACTCTGAAATTTGCACCGGCAGCCAGAAAGGGCCTCATGCTTATGAACGGCAGCCAGGCCATAGGCTTCGGCGCCTTGGTGAGCGGGTGCAAGTTCTACGCCGCCTACCCGATGACCCCATCCACAGGGATCATGAACTATCTTGCCGCAAAGGCAGCAAAACATGACATTATCGTGGAACAGGCGGAAGACGAAATTGCCGCCATCAACATGGTCCTGGGAGCCTCATTCGGAGGAGTGCGAGCCATGACCGGCACCTCGGGAGGGGGATTCGCCCTGATGACGGAGGGGCTGTCCCTGGCAGGCATGACGGAACTGCCGGTGGTGATCGCGGAGGTGCAACGCCCTGGGCCGGCAACCGGTCTTCCGACCCGCACCGAGCAAGGCGATCTTCTATTCGTGTTGTTCAGTGGTCATGGGGAGTTTCCCAGGATTCTCTTTGCGCCGGGAACTCCCGAGCAGGCAATTCTGCTCACGAACAAGGCCTTTGAACTGGCGGAAAAATACCAGGTCCCTGCCATTGTCATGTCCGATCAGTATCTGGCTGACTGCGAGTGGACGTATGAGGCAATCAAAAGCTCCTCCCTTGCTTACAACAGGCATAGGCTTCTGTCGTCGAGTGAAGGCGATCAGGACTATAAGCGATTTGCTTATGCAGAAGCCGGAGTCTCTCCTCTGTCGGTGCCGGGTTTTTCGCAACGACTTGTGGTGGTCGACAGTGACGAGCACGATGAGGAAGGACACATCATCGAAGACGCCGAATCCCGCGTCAAGATGGTGAAGAAGAGACTGACCCGGAAGCTGCCAGCGCTTGTGCAGGATATCTCGCCACCCGAAATTTACGGCCACCGCAACCCCAAAATCGTCCTGGCCGGATATGGCTCCACTTACGGAATCATGCGGGAGGCCGTGGATATCCTGCAGGACGGGCACGATATCGCCATGCTGCATTTTTCCGAACTCTGGCCGTTTCCGGACCCGGAAACCTGCGATTACCTGGAGATCCTCTCCGGGGCCGAACTCGCCGTCTGTGTCGAAAACAATGCCAGTGGCCAGTTCGCCAGGCTGGTCCGCGGGGAAACAGGCTTCACCTTTCCGGCCGCCATCAGGAAATACGACGGCAGGCCTTTCCTTTTGGAACCCTTTTTAGGAGAAGTCAATGCGCTCTTGGGAAAAGTTTGACGGCCAGAAACCTGCCTGGTGCCCTGGGTGTGGCAACTTCGCCATCCTCAATGTGCTCAAGAAGGTTTTCATCGAGTTGGAATTGGAGCCACATGAAATCACCATCGTCTCCGGGATAGGGCAGGGCGCCAAGCTCCCGCATTATACGAAGTGCAACACCTTTAACGGTCTGCACGGGCGCACCCTTCCGGTTGCCACCGGCTTTGCCCTGGCCAACGACAGGACGCATGTCATTGCCATTGCCGGGGACGGCGACTGTTACGGGGAAGGCGGTAATCACCTGCTGCACGCCATGCGGCGCAACGTCAATGTCAAGCTGCTGGTGCACAACAACCAGGTTTATGGCCTGACCAAGGGGCAGGCATCTCCCACCTCGGTTCCTGCTCTCAAGAGCAAGGTGCAGCCGTTTGGCAATCCTTCCCAACCCTTGAATCCACTTGCGCTTGCGATAGCCATGGACTGCAGCTTCGTGGCCCGTGGCTTTGCCGGGGCAAGCGGTCTGCCCCATCTGCAGAATCTCATTAAGGAGGCCCTGCAGCATAAGGGGTTCGCATTGATCGATATTTTGCAGAACTGCGTGTCCTTCAACAAGATCAATACCTTTCACTGGTACAAGGACCACACCTATTTTTTGGAGGAGGATCATGATCCGGAGGACCGGCTACGGGCCTTTGAACGTTCCTTGGAATGGAGCGAAAAAATACCCCTCGGCTTGTTTTACCGTCGTGACCGGCCGGTTATGGAAGAAACCTATCCGATGCTTCGAGATCACTGTCTGGCTGAAATGCCTTTCAGCCAGGAGACGGTGTTCCAGGAGGAACTGAACCAATTTTTCTAACAGAGGGGGTGCTCATGGAACATAAAAAACAGCCATGCCCAACTTGTCAGGGCAAAAAGGTAATCGAAGGGGAATGCCAGTGCAGTTCGGAGTGGCGGGGAACCCAAGCGGGAGACAAATGGGAGGACTGCCAGTGCACGCCAACCCAGGAGTGTCCCACCTGCCGGGGAAGGGGTTTCGTCGAAAAGCCTGCGGCCCATGCCTGTTGAAACCGGGCAGTTGCGCCTTCCGGCAGATGAATCGAGTTGCAGAAAGCTGAACAATGGAGGAATGACTATGCAGATGAACAGGGACGAGTTGTGCCGCAAGATCATCGAACTCTACCCGGACATCGGTCAGTGCGGCATTGATGTCAAGGTTACCCATGATGCGGCAAAAAAAGTCTGGCTTGTCGATCTCCGGAAGGGAAACCATGAGTTGCTGCATCATCTTGAATACCCTGATGCGGAGGATTGCATGGCAGGAAAGCAGTGCATCTCCCTGGCGCTCGAAATCGCCCAGCTCAGGAAGAACATCGAAGGGAAACAATTCTAAACGCATCGTGACAGGAAGGGTCAGGCAGATCCCTCACGTTGCATGGATCAGAGGGTGGGCACATTGAAAGGAAAGTACGTTTCGGTCTAAGAAGCGGAATAACTCTGCAATTATCAATCGACCACGGAGGACCTCCATCATGCAGGCTCGAGCCCCGCTCATGATCGAACACCGACTCATCGAAAAGATGCTTGCCCTTATCGAACGCAAGCTGGTGCTGGTCGAGGAAACCGGTAAAATCGATCCGTTCTTTGTTGACATCGCGGTGGATTTCATCAGGTCCTATGCTGACCGGACCCATCACGGGAAAGAAGAAGACATTCTGTTTTCCAGCCTTGAACGCAAGCCCCTCAAGCCGGAACATCGGCGGATCATGAACGAACTGATTGAGGAACATATTTATGGACGCGGTCTGACCGCGGCCCTGGAAAAGGCCAATACGCGCTACCGGAACGGCGACGAAAAGGCTCTGGCTGAGGTGATTATGGCTCTTTCCTCACTCACCGGATTCTACCCGAAACACATCGACAAAGAAGACCGCATATTCTTCCCCGCAGTGAGGGAATACTATTCCGATGAGGAAGATCAGGCTCTGTTGAGGGAATTCTGGGAATTTGACAGGAAAATGATTCACGAGATGTACCGTAAAATCGTGGAAAAACAGGAAGCTGGAATATTGATGGAAAGGTCCCGAGGGCAGGAGTAATCGGCCCGGATCGGTGTACTCTCCGATGTTGCCAATGCGGTTCGAGTATTGCTTGGAAACTTGCTTCTCTGAGTGTGCAAAAAAAAGCAGCATCAAGCAGGGCGCCTTGCCACACTTCGAGTGACCGGGAATCCTTTCTTCGCCGCCGGTTTGTTGGCCCTGGGCAAACAAGGAAGTGTTTGAAGGTGTTTACGGCAAAGTTGGCGGGGCAGTGGTGCCCTTCGGCGGCCTGCGGCCGACAAAATTGAGTTGGCCCGGGTCGAGCCGCACCAGGTGGCGGAGTTTTTTTAGTTTGCCCGGATCGATCTCGCCGTTGATGTTGATGAGCAAAAGGCGGTTTTTTCCCTCGCCGTACTGATTCATGAGATCAATAATCCCGCCGATCACCACCAGCCGTCCTTCCTTGACTCTGTCCCGATAGCGGTCAACGGCCTGCGCCACCTGATAGTCCACATTCTGTTCCACCAGATGCAGTAAGCGTATTTCCGGGGGGGACTGTTTCTTTTTGTCCACAGGGGTCGTGGTGGCCAGCGGCACATGCAGGTGGTCCAGGTCGCGGCGGATGGCCTCGCCCAGGTGGCCGTAACCCTCCATAAAGGCGCGGAGCGCCTCGCTGCCTGTATGGCCTGTGATGAGCAGGACCGGGCTGTAAAGCTGACGGACACCGTAGTCGATGGCCCCGGTGGCCAGGGCCAGTTGGTTGCCGAGATTGCGCACCGTGTAGACCTTGTCGGCGTCAGTGCCGATTACCAGCCCTTCATGGATGCGGGCGTCGCAATCGGCGAGCCAGGTCATATAGGGGGTGGTCTCCGGCGGGGCAGGCTGTTTGGCTGCCAGGGCAACGCTCTGCTGGTTGGCGCGGGCAATGGCCTCGATCACCGTAAAGGGCGGGATACCGGCCCGCATTTTGGGAATCGGGCGCATCTCGGCTGCTGTCAGGCAGGTGAGCTGGTGGGTGAACCAGAGGAAACTGCAGAGCAGGGCGAGTTTTTTCATGGCAGACCTTTGTGGGATGGTGCGCCTGATGGCGCCGTTCGATTTGTATATCGGAAAAATTTGAGCAACCTAAAGCAGTTATTCCTTTTTTAATCGTTTTTGCCGCCTTGACAACCCCATGCGGCATACTTATTATTCCTCCAAAATTTAGAACTTTGTTAGAACCATAAACCATTGCGGGCGATTTATTCGCAATTGCCGCACCCGCCCCGCGATAACCACCAAGACAGATTGTATTCCGCCAAGACGGGAACGCGGGTAATCTTCGGCGAGCTGGCGAAGACCTGCGGGAAAGGAGGCGTTGTGACCGAGTTTGACGCAAAAAAGGAAGACTCCCGCGACGGGGACGCGCCGGCAGAAGGGCCGGTAGAGGCGGGTGTTGAAAAGGAAAATCTTGCCGTTGACCTGGAAAAGGCCCGGGAGGAGGCAAAGGATTTGCAAGACCGGCTGTTGCGGTTGGCCGCCGAATTCGACAATTTCAAGAAGCGCATGCAGCGCGAGCGGGAAACCGCCTTGAAATACGCGGAGGAGAACCTGCTGCGGGAACTGCTGCCAAGTCTCGACAACCTGGAACGGGCCATTGAGCAGGGCAGGGCCTCCGGCGAGGTGGCGCCTCTTCTGGAAGGAGTGGAAATGACCCTGAGCGGCCTGGGCAACGCCCTGGAGAAATTCGGCCTCAAGCCGGTGGATGGAGTGGGCCAGCCCTTTGACCCCAATTACCACGAGGCGCTGGCCATGGAAGCCAGCGAGACCATGGCTCCCAACACCATTCTCCAGGAATACCAGAAGGGATACATGTTCAAGGATCGGCTGCTGCGGGCCGCCAAAGTGGTGGTGGCCAAGGGCAGCGAGTAGGCTGAAGGGAAGAGAACGGGTTTTTATTCATACATACCGACTGTGAAGATATAAGGAGAATCAGTTATGGGAAAGATTATCGGCATTGATTTGGGGACCACCAATTCCTGCGTGGCGATCATGGAAGGCGGCGAGCCGAAGGTGATTGCAAACGTGGAAGGCAATCGCACCACCCCCTCGGTGGTGGCTTTTAATGACAGCGGCGAACGACTGGTCGGCCAGGTGGCCAAGCGCCAGGCCGTGACCAACCCCACCCGCACCCTCTATGCCATCAAGCGCCTCATCGGCCGCAAGTTCACCGATGCCGAGGTCAAGAAGAGCAAGGAGGTGAGTCCCTTCAAGATCGTGGAGGGCAAGGACGGCGACGCCGCCGTGGAGGTGGACGGCAAGGTCTACGCCCCGGCCGAGATCTCGGCCATGGTGCTCACCAAGATGAAGCAGACCGCCGAGGAATACCTGGGCGAGCCGGTGACCGACGCGGTCATCACCGTGCCGGCCTACTTCAACGACTCCCAGCGCCAGGCCACCAAGGACGCCGGCCGCATCGCCGGCCTCAACGTCCAGCGCATCATCAACGAGCCCACCGCGGCCTCGCTGGCCTACGGCCTCGACAAGAAACACGAGGAGAAGATCGCGGTCTTCGACCTCGGTGGCGGCACCTTCGACATCTCGGTCCTGGAACTGGGCGACGGCGTCTTCGAGGTCAAGTCCACCAACGGCGACACCTTCCTGGGCGGCGAGGACTTCGACCTGCGCATCGTCAACTGGCTGGCCGACGAGTTCAAGCGCGACCAGGGCATCGATCTCAGGAACGACAAGATGGCGCTCCAGCGCCTGAAGGAAGAGGCGGAAAAGGCCAAGATGGAACTCTCCACCACCATGGAGAGCACCATCAACCTGCCCTTCATCACCGCCGACGCCTCGGGCCCCAAGCACCTCAACATCAAGCTGAGCCGCGCCAAGCTGGAAAGCCTGGTGGAGGACCTGGTGGAGCGCACCGTGCAGCCGTGCCGCACCGCCATGAAGGACGCCGGCCTTGCCGCCTCGGACATCGACGAGGTGATCCTGGTGGGCGGCATGACCCGCATGCCCATGGTGCAGCAGAAGGTGAAGGAGATCTTCGGCAAGGAGCCGCACAAGGGCGTCAACCCGGACGAGGTGGTGGCCATCGGTGCCGCCATCCAGGGCGGTGTTCTGAAGGGCGACGTGAAGGATGTGCTCCTGCTCGACGTCACCCCGCTTTCCCTGGGCATCGAGACCCTGGGCGGCGTGATGACCAAGCTCATCGAGAAGAACACCACCATCCCCACCAAGAAGAGCCAGATCTTCTCCACCGCGGCGGACAGCCAACCGGCGGTGTCGATCCACGTCCTCCAGGGAGAGCGCGACATGGCCGGCGACAACAAGTCCATCGGCCGTTTCGACCTGGCCGACATCCCGCCGGCCCCGCGCGGCGTGCCGCAGATCGAGGTCACCTTCGACCTCGACGCCAACGGCATCCTGCACGTCTCGGCCAAGGACCTGGGCACCGGCAAGGAACAGTCCATCAAGATCCAGGCATCCAGCGGCATGTCCGAGGCGGAGATCGAGCGGATGAAAAAGGACGCCGAGGCCCACGCCGAGGAAGACCACAAGCGCAAGGCGCTGGTGGAGGCCAGGAACCAGGCCGACTCCATGATCTACGCCACCGAGAAGAGCCTCAAGGAGGTGGGCGACAAGGTCGATGCCGAAACCAAGTCCAAGGTGGAGAGCGAGATCGCCAGCCTCAAGAAGCTCATGGAGGGCAGCGACACCGAGGCGATCAAGAAGGGCATCGAGTCCCTGACCCAGGCCTCCCACAAGCTGGCCGAGATCATGTACTCCCAGGCCAGCCAGCAGCAGGCCGCTGGCGCTGGGGCGGCGGGCGGTGAGGATGCCGGCGCCAAGAAGAAGGGCGACGACGACGTGGTGGACGCGGATTTTGAGGAAGTGAAGTAGTCAGACCGGGCGACAAGCCCACCGAGCGTTAACCCGTCACAGGGGTGCAGAAAAAGGTTGCCTGCACCCCTGTTTTTTTTTACCATCCGCTCCTTCGGGCACTGCCCGCAACCGCCGTGGCCTTTGGACGCGGCCCTGGTCGGAAGAGGAACACCATGCGCATCCTTTCAGGAATCCAGCCCTCGGGGCAGCTCCATATCGGCAACTACTTCGGCATGATGCGGCCCATGATCGAGAACATGGACCGGGCCGAACTCTACGCCTTCATCGTCGATCTCCACGCGCTGACCTCGGTCCACGACCGGGAGCGCCTCTCCCGCGGCACCCTGGAGGCGGCGGCCGACTTCCTCGCCCTGGGCCTCGACCCGGAGCGCTGCACCTTCTGGGTCCAGTCCGACGTGCCCGAGGTGACGGAACTCACCTGGATACTCTCCACCCTCACCCCCATGGGACTTCTGGAGCGCTGCCACTCCTACAAGGACAAGATCGCCAAGGGCATTGCCCCGAGCCACGGCCTCTTTTCCTACCCGGTGCTCATGGCGGCGGACATCCTTCTCTACCAGGCCGAGCGGGTGCCGGTGGGCAAGGACCAGAAGCAGCACATCGAGGTGGCGCGCGACATCGCCATCAAGTTCAACAACACCTTTGGCGAGACCTTTGTCATCCCCGAGCCGGTGATCGACGACAACCTCGCCACCATCCCCGGCCTCGACGGCCAGAAGATGTCCAAGTCCTACGGCAACACCATCCCGATCTTTCTCCCGCCCAAGGAGCTGAAGAAACGGGTCATGGCCATTGTCACCGACTCCAAGCCGGTGGAGGAGCCGAAAGACCCGGACCAGTGCAACCTCTACAACATCTACAAGCTTTTCGCCCCGGCGGACCGGCTGGCCGAGGTGCGCGGCCTCTATGTGAACGGCGGCGCCATGTACGGCAAGATCAAGCTGGAGCTGCTCGACCTGCTCGTTGAAAAATTCGGCCCGGCCCAGGAAAAGCGGGCACGGCTCCTTGCCGATCCGGGCCAGGTCCGCGAGATTCTCCACCAGGGCGCCGAGAAGGCGCGGGCCAAGGCCGTGGTCACCCTCGATCTGGTCCGCGACCGTGCGGGATTGAAGTACTAGCGCACCCGGTTCCGCCGATGGCTTTTTTCAGGGGCGGCTGCGGCTGCCCCTTTGTTTTTCCGGAAAAGCATCGCGTTCCCTGAAATGCTTGTGGTATGGTCGTCTTCGGCGCGCTGTTGACCGACCGCAAAGGAGCCTGTCCATGGGAAAATACGCCGCACTGTACCGCAGGAGCATCGAGGAGCCGGCTGCCTTCTGGGGCGAGGCGGCCCAGGCCATTCACTGGTACCGGCCGTGGGACAAGGTGCTCGACGAGTCTGATCCGCCCTTTTACCGCTGGTTCGTCGGCGGCGAACTGAACACCTGCCACAATGCCCTGGACCGCCACGTGGAGCAAGGCCGGGCCAATCAGGTGGCCCTCATCTACGACAGCCCGGTGACCAACACCATCGAGAAATTCAGCTACCGCGAACTGCGGGACAAGGTGGCCCTCGCCGCCGGCATGCTCAGGGGGCTTGGCGTGGGCAAGGGCGATACGGTGGTGATCTACATGCCCATGATCCCGGAGGCGGTGGTGGCCATGCTCGCCTGCGCCCGTCTCGGGGCGGTGCACTCGGTGGTCTTCGGCGGTTTTGCCGCCAAGGAGCTGGCCCTGCGCATCGACCACTGCAAACCCAAGGTGGTGGTGGCCGCTTCCGGCGCGGTGGAGGGCAAAAAGCTCCTCGAATACAAGCCCCTCATCGACGAGGCCATCGAGCGCGCGGCCCACAAGCCGAAACATTGCCTGATTTTCCAGCGCAAGCAGATGCGGGCGCCGCTCATTGCCGGCCGCGATCTCGACTGGACCGAACTGCTGGCCAGGGCCACGCCGGCGGAGTGCGTGCCGGTCAAGGCCACGGACCCGCTCTACATCCTCTATACCTCGGGCACCACCGGCATGCCCAAGGGCGTGGTCCGGGACAACGGCGGCTATGCCGTGGCCCTGCGCTGGAGCATGGAATACATTTACGGCGTCAAGCCCGGCGAGGTCTTCTGGTCCGCCTCCGACGTGGGCTGGGTGGTGGGCCACTCCTACATCGTCTACGGCCCCTTGCTTACCGGCTGCACCACCGTACTCTATGAGGGCAAGCCCGTGGGCACCCCGGACCCCGGCGCCTTCTGGCGACTGATCGACCAGCATGGCGTCAAGGTGCTCTTCACCGCCCCCACCGCTTTCCGGGCCATCAAGAAGGAGGACCCGGACGGCGAGTATCTGCGCCACTACGAGCTGAACGGCTTCCGCGCCCTGTTTCTCGCCGGCGAGCGGCTGGACCCGGACACCTACCACTGGGCGAGCAAGATCCTGAAGCGGCCGGTGGTGGACCACTGGTGGCAGACCGAGACGGGCTGGCCCATTGCTTCAAGCTGCCTGGGCATCGAGCACCAGCCCATCAAGCCCGGTTCGCCGACCCTGCCGGTGCCTGGCTACGACGTGCGCATCGTGGACGACCAGGGCAGGGAACTGGGCCCGCACCAGGAGGGCCACGTGGTGATCCGCCTGCCCCTGCCGCCCGGTACCCTGCCCACCCTCTGGCAGGCGGAGAAGAAGTTCGTGGACGCCTACATGAGCCATTTCCCCGGCTGTTACGAAACCAGCGATGGTGGCTACAAGGATGAGGACGGCTATCTCTTCATCATGGGCCGCATGGACGACGTGATCAACACCGCGGGCCACCGTCTCTCCACCGGCGCCATGGAGGAGGTGATCGCCACCCACCCGGACGTGGCGGAGTGCGCCGTGTTCGGCGTGAACGACACCCTGAAGGGCCAGTTGCCCGTGGGGCTGGTGGTGCTGAAGGCTGGGGTCAGCCGCGAGCCCGAGGAGGTCAGCAGGGAACTGGTGAAGATGGTGCGCAGCCAGATCGGCCCCATTGCCTGCTACAAGGAGACCGGCGTGGTGAAGCGGTTGCCCAAGACCAGGAGCGGCAAGATCCTGCGGGCCACCATGCGCTCCATCGCCAACGGCAAGGAATACCGGGTGCCCTCCACCATCGACGATCCGGCAATCCTCACCGAGATCAGCGAGACCCTGGCCGATTTAGGCTACCCCCGCCTCGGCCAGTCATGATCGCGCATATCCGGGCGGCCCTGGCCGGAGGCCCAATGGTGCCCGCCGATCCGTTGCGGCGCTGGCTCGATGTGGCCCTGGTCAAGAAACTGGGCGTGCTCAAGCAGCCCTACCTGGTCTGGCCGGCTGACCCCAAGATCAACCCGCCGGCCGGGGTGCTGCTCCTTGCCGCACTGTTGCTGGATGACGCCGATGCGGTGGCCACGGTTGCCGGCATTGCCGCAGCCGAGGCCGAAGAACGGCTCAAGGCCAAGGGCGGCCAGCCCTCGGCAGCGGAGATTGCCGCGGCCACCCTGGCGATTTTGCAGCAGGCTCTGGCCGAGATGTTGCCCGATTCCGGCGCAACCCCATTGCAGGCGAAACTGCGCCGACGGGCCTGCCGTTTCGGACTTATTCAGGATTGATCCCCGCTATTCAGGCCGCAAGCAGTTGTTGCCAGTGAATTTGGTGAAAGCCCTGGCGCAGCAGGTGGTCGTCGTCGAAGACCGTGAGGGTGAGGTCGCGGAAGGTTTTTGCCGCCGCCGGTCGAACCAAGTGCGGTGGGGTGACCGTGTCCCTGCTGCCGATGTAAAGCAGAGTCGGCGTGGCAACGGGAGAGGCGGGCGGAGAGAACTCGGGAAAGTTGAGGGCCGGGGCCAGCAGGATCAGGCGCTTGACCAGCTCCTCGTGGGCCAGGGCAAAGAGGGTGGCCATGAGGCCACCGAAGCTGGAACCGATGAGGGTGAGATCGGATTTGTCGGCCAGGATATCTTCAAGGGTTGCCATGCGCTCGGCAAGCGGTCCCGAGAAATCCGGGACGAGCATGGCTGGAAAGTGCTTACGGAAGTAGCTCGCCTTGGTGCCATGGCTGGAGCTGTCCAGTCCATGGAGAAAGACGAGATCGGCCACGGCCGCCTCAGCCCAGTCCGGCGATGAAGGGGCCGACTGCTGCGGGGCCTTTTTCTTCCACCAGGCGGATGGTGGCGGTGCCGATCACCGCGATGTCCGCCTTGCCCTTCAAGACCTCCACGTCCGCCTTGGTGGCGATGCCGAAGCCCACGGCCAGCGGCAGGTCGGTGGCGGCCCGGCAGCGGGCGAGATACTCGTCGAACGCGGTGTCGAAGGTGGTCTGGGCGCCGGTTACGCCGCGCCGGGCCACGCAGTAGATGAAGCCGTCTCCGTGGCCGGCCAGTTCGCGCATCCGCATGTCGGTGCTGGTGGGGGCAAAGATCATGATGGGCGCGATGCCGTATTTTGTGGCCAGCTTCAGATACTCCTCGCCCTCCTCGGGCGGCAGGTCCGGCACGATGAAGCCCTGGATCCCGATCTCCTTGGCCTTCTGAAAAAACTTCTCCACGCCGTACTTGAAGAGGATGTTGTAGTAGGTCATGAAGAGGAAGGGGATCTTGTGGGTCGCGGCCATCTCGGCGGCGAACGTGAGGCACTCGCGGACTTTCAGGCCGTGGCTGATCGCCTCCTGATTGGCCTTCAAGATCACCGGCCCGTCGGCCACCGGCTCGGAAAAGGGGATCTGCAGTTCGATGCAGTCCACGCCGTTTGCCACCATCTGCCGCACCACCTCGCGGTTCACGTCCAGCGACGGGTAGCCCAGCACCAGGTGGGTCATGAGCAGGATATCTTTTTCAGCGCGCCGGGCGCGCAGCGTCTCAGTCAGCTGCATACTGCTTCCCTTTTTCGCGGATGAAGGCCTTCCAGGAGGGGTCGCCAAAGGCGTGGGCAATGGTGAAGATGTCCTTGTCGCCGCGGCCCGACTGGTTGATGATGATCGCCTGGTCCTTGGTGAGCTGGCCCGCCTCCTTGAAGGCGTGGACAAAGGCGTGGCTCGATTCCAAGGCCGGGATGATCCCCTCCTGCTTGATGGTCAGATCGAGCGCCGCCATGACCTCGGCGTCGGTGGCGGCCGCGAAGCGCACCCGGCCTTTCTCCCACAGATCGGAGAGGATGGGCGAGACCCCGATGTAGTCGAGGCCCGCGGCCACCGAGTGGGTGTCGCACATCTGGCCGTCGGAATCCTGCAGGAACATGGTTTTGTAGCCCTGGGCCACGCCGGGGGAGGCAT
The DNA here is from genome assembly GCA_040757055.1 of Thermodesulfobacteriota bacterium. Classification (GTDB taxonomy): domain Bacteria; phylum Desulfobacterota; class Desulfobulbia; order Desulfobulbales; family Desulfurivibrionaceae; genus JAJZRJ01. The sequence goes on from JBFLXY010000003.1 coordinate 87,647, forward strand.
CGAGGCTGGCGAGGCGCGCCGCGTGCTGCTTGGTGGCAATGCCCTTGCCGCCGGCCTCAACGCCGATCAGCTCCACCTCGCGGTCGTCGAGAAAGCCCTGGAAGATGCCCATGGCGTTGGAGCCGCCGCCCACGCAGGCGTAGACCCGGCTCGGCAACTTGCCGAAGTGCTGTATGATCTGCTTGCGCGCCTCGATGCCGATGATGGACTGGAACCAGGCCACCATGGCCGGGAAGGGGTGCGGGCCGCAGACCGTGCCCATGACGTAGTGGGTGTCGTCCATGTTGGCGACCCAGTCGCGGAAGGCCTCGTTGATGGCGTCCTTCAGCGTCCGGCTGCCGGAGGTGACCGGCACCACGGTGGCGCCGAGTTTCTCCATCCAGAAGACATTGGGCCGCTGGCGCTGGACATCCTCCTCGCCCATGTAGATCGTGCAGGCAAAGCCGAACTTGGCCGCCATGGTGGCGGTGGCCACCCCGTGCTGGCCGGCGCCGGTCTCGGCGATCACCCTCTTTTTGCCCATGCGCTTGACGAGCAACCCCTGGCCCATGACGTTGTTCGCCTTGTGGGCCCCGGTGTGGTTCAGATCCTCGCGCTTGATGAAGATCTGCGCCCCGCCGAAGTGGCGGGAGAGGTTCTCGGCGTACGTGAGCGGCGTGGGTCGGCAGGAGTAGCTGCTCATCAGCTCGACGTACTCCTGCCAGAAAGTCTTGTCCGCCTGGCATCTGGCAAAGGCCGCGTTCAGCTCGCGGAAGGTCTCGTAGAGGATCTCGGGGATGAAGGCGCCGCCCCACTGTCCGTAATAGCCTGGTTTCGTCATAGTGCGCATGGATTCCATCTCAAGGTTGTGCAAGGTCTGCAAAGTACCCGAAGTGGCGTGGTTTGTCGACAGGAGTTTCAGGCGTGGCCGGCGTGGCCGGCGTGGATGGCGCCCTGGAGGGGGAGCGGGAATTTTCTGGTTGCCGGGGCGAAAAAAATCGGGTTATGTAGCACTTCGTTAAATGCCGAAGGTCTGCCGCCGGCCACAAGCGCCGCTGCCGCCCCGAGGCGTTCCATTCATCTTACGGAGAGTCGAAAGTGAAACGCAGCCTGCCTCACATATGAGCACTGCTCCGGCGTAAGCCGGCCGACCCGGTTCGGGTCGGACGCACATGCGGCTCTCTCTGCCCAGTGTACCTCCTCAAGCGTTTCCCCGGGTGATCCTTTCCCTCCTCGCTGACGTGGCCCGCGGCTGAGCAAGAGCCGCCAGCCGGTGCCGGAATGATTTCCGGCACCACACAGCGAAGGAGGAAGTATGAACGCCCCTGTTTCCCCGCCGTCTGCGGTGCAGACGGTCGGGGCGGTGCTGGTGGTCGGCGGTGGTGTCGCCGGCGTCCAGACCGCCCTCGATCTCAGTGAACTCGGCTACAAGGTCTGGCTGGTCGAAAAATCCGGCGCCATCGGCGGGGTGATGGCCCGGCTCGACAAGACCTTTCCCACCAACGACTGCTCCCTCTGCATCCTGGCGCCCAAGCTGGTGGAGGCGGGCCGCGACCCGAACATCGAGATCCTGACGCTGGCCGAACTGGTGGAACTCTCCGGCTCTGCCGGCAACTTCGTCGCCACCATCCGCAAACAGCCGCGCTACATCGACGAGGAGGTCTGCACCGGCTGCGGCCAGTGCACCCTCTACTGCCTGAAGCAAATCGGCAACGACTTCAACGAGAACCTCGAAAAGAGCCACGCGGCCCACATCGACTACTCCCAGGCGGTGCCCACCTCCTACTACATCGACGCCAAGGCCTGCCTCAGGCTCAATTACGAGACCTGCGGCCTCTGCGCCGTTGCCTGCCAGGCCAAGGCCATCCGCTTCGACGACAGGGAGAAGATCCTCGACATTCCGGTGGGCGCGGTGATCCTGGCGCCCGGTTTCGGCCGGGTGAGCGACGAGGTGATGGCCCGTTACGGCCTCGGGAAGTTCCAGGACGTGGTCACCGCCTTCGAGCACGAGCGGCTGATGTGCGCCTCCGGCCCCACCGGCGGCGAGATTCTGCGCCTTTCCGACCGGAAGCACCCCAAAAAGATCGCCTTTCTCCAGTGCATCGGCTCCCGGGACGAGAACTGCGGCAACAACTACTGCTCCTCGGTCTGCTGCATGTACGCCATCAAGCAGGCGACCCTGGCCCGCGAGCACGATCCGGAGTGCGAGATCACCCTCTTCTATATGGATGTCCGCACCCACGGCAAGGGTTTCGACGCGGCCAGGGAGCGGGCGATCCGGGACGGCAACTTCCGGGTGATCTACGCCCGGCCGCCACGGGTTGAGGATGTTTTTGGCGGCGGCCTGCTCCTCACCTGGGCCGACGACTCCGGCCGCCACCACAGCGAGAAATTCGATCTGGTGGTGCTCTCCCAGGGGTTGGAGGCGCCGGAGGGCGCGGCCGACCTCGCCCGCGTCGCGGGCATCGACCTCAACGGCTACCAGTTCGCCGCCACCGGAACCTACACTCCGCTTGCCACCAGCCGGCCCGGCGTGTACGTGATCGGCGCCTTCCAGGGCCCCAAGGACATCCCGGATTCGGTGACCCAGGCAGGCGGGGCCGCGGCGCTGTGCGCGGGCCAGCTTGCGCCGGCCCGCGGCACGGCGACCATCAAGGCGAGCTTCCCGGCGGAGCGAGACATCGCTGCCGAGGAGCCGCGGATCGGCGTCTTTGTCTGCCACTGCGGGATCAACATCGGCGGGGTGGTCAAGGTGCCATCGGTTGCCGAGTACGCGAAGAGTTTGCCCCACGTGGTCTATGCCACCGACAACCTCTACTCCTGTTCCCAGGACACCCAGCGGCTGCTGGTGGAGACCATCCACAAGCACCGCCTCAACCGGCTGGTGGTGGCGGCCTGCACCCCCCGCACCCACGAACCGCTCTTCCAGGCCACCCTGCGCGAGGCAGGCCTCAACCGCTCCCTCTTCGAGATGGCCAACATCCGCGACCAATGCTCCTGGGTGCACATGCACGAACCAGAGGCAGCCACCGAAAAGGCCAAGGACGCGGTGCGCATGGCCGTGGCCAAGGCGGCTCACCTCACCGCTCTGGCCGAGCAGCAGTTGCCGGTGACCCCCTCGGCCCTGGTGGTGGGCGGAGGGCTGGCCGGGATGACCGCGGCCCTGGCCATTGCGGAGCAGGGCTTTGCGGTGACGCTGGTGGAGCGGGAAAAGGAGCTGGGCGGCAGAACCATGCTGCTCACCGCCGACCGTTCTGGTCGTGACCCGCGCCAAGCCGTGGCCGAGCTGATTGCCACGGTCAAGGCGCATCCGAAAATCACCGTGCATGCCACGGCGTCGGTGGCAGCGGTTTCCGGCTACGTGGGCAATTTCACCACCACCCTCGATACCGTCGGAAGCAGCGTGGTGGTCAACCACGGGGTCACCGTGCTCGCCACCGGCGGCCGGCCCTACGAACCGAAACAGTATTGTTACGGCGAATCCCCCAAAATTGTTACCCAGCTTGAGCTGGAGAAGAAACTGGCCGGAAGCCGGCCGCTTCCAAAAACAGCGAAGCAGGTGGTGATGATCCAGTGCGTGGGCTCGCGCGGCGAGGATCTTGCCTATTGCAGCCGGGTCTGCTGCGGCCAGGCTTTGAAGAACAGCCTGCGCCTCAAAAAACTCAGGCCGGAACTCGGTATCACCGTGCTCTACCGCGACATGCGGGCCTACGGCTTCCTGGAGGACGACTACCGGGCGGCCCGCGAGGCAGGGGTGATCTTTGTCCGCTACCAGCCGGAGAACAGACCGGAGGTGAGCATCGGCAAGAGGGGCGCGGTGCAGGTGCGCTACCACGACCCGCTGCTGCGGGACGAGGTGGAACTTGATGCCGATCTCCTGGTGCTCTCGACGGGGATTGTCCCGGAAGATCCCACCACCCTGGCCAGGATGCTCAAGGTGCCGGTGACCAGCGAGAAGTTCTTCCTTGAGGCGCACGTGAAACTCCAGCCCGTGGACCTGCCGGTGGACGGCACCTATGTCTGCGGCCTGGCCCACTCGCCCCGCTCCATGGACGAGACCATCGCCCAGGCCCAGGCCGCGGCAGGCCGCGCCTGCCACCCCCTGGCCCGCGGTTCCATTACGCCGGCGCCCATCGTCTCCCGGGTCGATCCCGAGCTGTGCATCGGCTGCGGGGCCTGCGAGACCTTCTGCCCCTACAAGGCCATCGAGATCTACAAGGCCGACAAAGGCCGCAAGGCCAGGACGCTCACCGCCTCCTGCAAGGGGTGCGGGGTCTGCGCGGCCCGCTGCCCCACCATGGCCATCGACATGGGCCGCTTCACCTTTGCCGGCATCATGGCCCAGATCAAGGCCTTTGGCGAGGCATGAGTGTGGACAGGGTTTTGGCAGCGCGTAAGCGTTGCCGACCCCATGTCACGCCGCCGAGCACCGCAGAAGCTGCCGAAAAAGGAGCTTAAACTGTTTGAGTCCGCCGCAGGCGGGCGAGTTTTTAAGCTCCCGGCAGCTTCGAGGAGCGCAGGGCATCCCGCCAAAGGCGGGACCAGTGACCGGGTGCCCTTTCTTTGGTTCGTTTCTTTGCACCCATGCGGGCATAAAGGCAAGCAAAGAAATGAACATTTGAAGAAGGCAGCCAAAACAGAGAGACAACCGACCCCAACAGGGAGAAGAGAAATGTCCGACTATCAACCCAAGATCCTTGGCTTCCTCTGCAACTGGTGCTGCTACACCGCCGCCGACTCCGCCGGGGTCGGTCGCTATCAGTACCCGCCCAATCTGCGGGTCATCCGCATGATGTGCACCGGCCGTCTCGACCCCTCCTTCCCCCTGGAGGGACTGGCCAAGGGGGCGGACGGCATCTTTGTCGGCGGCTGCCATCCCGGCGAGTGCCATTACATCGACGGCAACTACCACGCCCTGGTCTCCGCCTCCCTGGTCCACGAGATGCTGGACCGGCTGGGGATCAAGAGGGAGCGCTTCCTCATCGACTGGGCCTCGGCCGCCGAGGGGCCGAATTTTGTCAGGATCATCACCGCCTTCACCAAACAGGTGGCGGCCCTCGGCCCCCTGGGGGCGGCGGAAGGGCAGGAGACCGGGGCCCTGCGCCTTCGCCTGGCCGAAGCCGCCGAGGCCGCGAGGGGGAGGAAGATCCGAACCGGCCTCATCAACGCCTCGCGCGAGATGATGCAGGGCGGAGATTTTTCCCGCAAGGCCATTGCCGGGCTGGTGGCTGGCAAATGCGCCAAGGCCCTGGAAGAATCGCTGGGGGCGGGGAGATGATGGATAATCCCGGCTTTTCCCGTGACAGCGACCAAAGGACGGGCCACACAAGCCCGGAAATTCCGACAACAAGCAGCCACAGGGTGCCGCAGATGCGCGAAAGAGGGCTGGACGCAATACATCAGGTATGCGGCCAGGCCGATGACAAAGCAGATGCGGTGCCATGCGGCTGCTTGTCGCTGACCATCGACGGCCGGCCGGTGACGGCAGCAGCCAGCGCCACCATCATGGAGGCCGCCGCGCTGGCCGGCATCGAGATCCCGCACCTTTGCCATCTGCCCGGCAGGGACGATTCTAGGCGGCCCTGCCTGCTCTGCCTGGTGGAGGCGGACGGCCAACAGGTCCGTGCCTGCCGCACCTTCGTGCAAGAGGGCATGGCGGTCGAGACCGCGACCCCGGCCCTGAAAAGGCACCGGGCCGAACGGCTCCGGTTGCTGGCCGAGGCGCACTACGGCGACTGCAAGGCGCCCTGCAACCTCACCTGCCCGGGCGGCATCAACGTGCAGGGCTATGTCCATCTGGTGGCTCAAGGGGAGTACGCGGCGGCCCTGGGGCTGATCCGGGAGAAGAACCCGTTGCCCGGCATCGTCTGCCGGGTCTGCCCCCGGTTCTGCGAAACCCGCTGCCGCCGGGTGCTGCTCGACGAGGCAATAGCCATCAACCATCTCAAGCGGTTCCTGGTGGAGTATGCCGAGCGGCAGAACCTGCCGGCCGAGCAGCCGGGCACCGCCACCGGCCACAATGTCGCCGTTATCGGTGGCGGTCCGGCCGGCCTGGCTGCTGCCCATACCCTGCGCAAACACGGCCACAGCGTCACGATCTTCGAGGCCGCCGGCGCGCTGGGCGGCATGACCCGCACCGCCATTCCCTCCTACAAGCTGCCTCGCAAGGCATTGCAACGGGAGATCGATGCCATCGTGGCCATGGGAACGCATGTCCGGGCCGGCAAGGCCTGGGGCCGGGATTTCACCCTGGCCGATCTCCGGGCGCAAGGCTTCAGGTCGGTGTTCATCGCCACCGGCATGGGCCGCCAGAAGAGGCTGGCCGTGCCGGGCGGCGAACTGGCCCTGGACGGCCTCGCTTTCCTGGCCCGGATCGCGGAGGGCGAGCAATCGCCGCTCACCGGCAGGGTTCTGGTGGTCGGCGGCAGCAAGGTGGCGGTGGAGGCGGCCCGCTCGGCGATCCGGCTGGGGGCGGCCGAGGTCACCGTGGTCCACGACCGTTCCCGCACCGAGATGGCGGCCCACCAGCGCGACATCGTCGAAGCGGAGAAGGAGGGGGTACAGTTCTTCCTCATGGCCGCGCCGCTCGCCATCCGCGAGGAGGCCGGCGTCGGCTTCGCGGTCGAACTGGCCCGGACCGTGCTTTCGGAGGCCGATGCCGCCGGCGCCCGCAGGCCCATGCCGGTGGCCGGCTCCTCTCTCGTCTGGCAGGGGGAGACCGTGATCGGCGCCCTGGGACAGGAGGCGGACGGCGGTTTCCGCGCCTTTGGCGAACTGGAGGCCAGCCTCGCGCTGACCCCTCGCCTGACCATCAAGGCCGATCCCGTCACCCTGCGCACCAATCTGCCCGGCATCTACGCGGGCGGCGAGGTGGTCAGCGGGCCGCGCTCGGTGATCCAGGCCGTGGATGCCGGGCGCCGGGCCGCCGAGACCATCCACCGGGAACTGACCGGCGATTTCCCGCAGCCTCTTGACAGCCGCTTCAATTTCAGCCGGGGCCGGAAGTTCGAGGAGGTGGACATGGTCAACTTCCAGGGTTTTCCGGTCTTGCTGAGCGAGCAGATGCCGGTCCGGCCGCCGGAGCGGCGGATCGGTGATTTTGCCGAGGTGGAACTCGGCTTCACCGAGGAGATGGCGGTGCGGGAGGCCAAGCGCTGCCTGGCCTGCGGCTGCCTGGGGCTGGCCAAATGCGAACTCAGGCCGCTCTGCGCCGACCACAAGGTGCAGGCCACCGTGGCGCCGGGCCGGAGGCCGGCCGAGCCGGACGACTCCCACCGCTTCCTCGCCGTGGACCCCAACCGCTGCGTGGCCTGCCACCGCTGCGAACGGGTCTGCGAGTTCGAGGCCTTTACGGTTTCCTATGAGGAGAACGAAGGCCGACTTGCCGATCTCAGCCTCGCCATCAGCGAGAACTGCGTCTCCTGCGGCGCCTGCGTCGATGTCTGCCCCACCGGGGCGCTTACCAAGAAGCAGTCGGGTCTGCCCCTGCTGCCCGGCGAGGCGACCGAGACCGCCAGCGTCTGCACTTACTGCGGCACGGGCTGCGAGGTGACGCTTCACACCAAGCAGGGGGTGCTGCTGGAGGTCAAGGCCCGGCCGGAGAGCCCGCCCAACCATGGCGACCTCTGCGTCAAGGGGCGGTTCGGCTTTGATTTTTACCGCCATCCGGAGCGCTTGACCCACCCGCTGATCCGGGAGAGGCTCGACGAGCCCTTCCGCCGGGCCACCTGGCAGGAGGCCCTCGATTTCGCGGCCCGTCGTTTCGCCTACCTCCGGGACACACACGGCCCCGAGGCGCTGGGGGTGCTCTCCTCCTCCCGTTGCGAGAACGAGGTCAACTACCTGGCCCAGAAGTTCTGCCGGCTGGTGTTCAAGACCAATTCGGTGGACAACTGCGCCCGCGTCTGCCACGCCCCGTCGGTGAGCGGCCTGCGCATCGCCCTGGGTTCCGGGGCGGCCACCAACTCGTTGGCGGACATCGAAGGGGCCGAGGTGCTGCTGGTCTGCGGCTCCAACACCAGCGAGGCCCATCCGGTGGTGGGGATGAAGGTGCGGCGCGCCGTCCGCAAGGGGGCGAAACTCATCGTCATCGATCCGCGCCGCACCGAGATGGCCGCGCTGGCCGACATCTGGCTGCGGCTGGTGCCGGGCACCAACGTCCTGCTCCTGAACTCGCTGCTCCACGCCATCCTGGACGAGGGGCTGGAGGACCGGGAGTTCATCGCCAGCCGCACCGAGAATCTGGAGGCGGTGCAAGAGCATGTCCGCCACTATGCCCCCGAGGCCGTGGCGGAACGGACCGGGGTCGAGCCGGCGCTGGTGCGGGCCGCGGCCCGCCTCTACTGCGCAACCAGGAAGGGCATGATCCTCTACGGCCTCGGCGTCACCGAACACCGCAACGGCACCCAGGGGGTGATGGGCCTGGCCAACATCGCCCTGGCCTCCGGCAACGTCGGCCGACCGCACGCCGGCATCAGTCCCCTGCGGGGCCAGAACAACGTGCAGGGTTCCTGCGACATGGGCGCGTTGCCTTACGTCTTCCCGGGTTATCAGGATGTGGCGGACGTGGCGGCCAGGGAACGGCTGGGTCAGGCCTGGGGCGGAGAGCTGCCGGCCAGCCAGGGATTCACCGAGCCGGAGATGTATAACGCCGCACGGGAAGGGCGTTTCAAGGGGATGTATTGCATCGGCTACGATCCGCTCCACACCCAGGCCGATGTCAACAACATCCGCGCCGCCTACGCCAACATGGAGATGGTGGTGGTGCAGGACATCTTCCTCACCCGGAGCGCGGAGATGGCCCATGTGGTGCTGCCGGCCGCCTGCTTCTACGAAAAGGACGGCACCTTCACCAACGCCGAGCGCCGGGTGCGCCGGATCAGAAAGGCGGTGGCGCCGCCCGGCGAGGCCTTGCCCGACTGGGAGATCACCTGCCGCCTGGCAAGGGCCATGGGGTATCCCATGCAGTACGACGGCCCGGCCAGGATCATGGAGGAGATCGCCCGTTGCGCCCCCATCCTGGGCGGCATCCGTTACGAGCGGCTCACGGGCGAGGGGCTGATCTGGCCCTGCCCGGACCGAAACCATCCCGGCACCCCGATCCTGCACCGCGAGAGCTTCACCCGCGGCAAGGGCCGCTTTTCGGTCTTGGCCAACGTGGAAACCCTGGAGCAGCCGGACGGCGACTACCCCCTCATCCTGGTCACCGGCCGCAGGCTCGCCCACTACAACAACGGCACCATGACCAGGCGCTGCCGGGGGCTCTTCGCCCTGGCGCCCGGGGAGAGGGTGGAGGTCCATCCGGACGACGCGGCGCGGCTTGGCATCGAGGACGGCCGGCGGGTCGTGGTGATGTCCCGCCGGGGCGCCATCGAGGTCGAGGCGCACGTCACGGCGCGCAGCCGGTCCGGTTCGGTCTTCATGGCCTTTCATCATGCCGAGCCCCTGGTCAACCTGCTCACCAGCCCCGGCGTGGACGAGATCGCCGGCACCCCGGAATACAAGGCCTGCGCGGTGCGCCTGGCGCCGGTCTGAAATACGCCGCCCGGCCTCGTCGGGAGGCCGGGCGGCAACGAACGATGGGTCGCGGCCCGTCACAGCGAAACAAGGAGAAGAAACATGCTCACGGTAACGGAATCAGCGATCAGCAACCTCAAGGAGTATCTGGACAAGAACAGGATCGACTCGCCCATCCGGGTCGCCATGCAGAGTAGCTGCGCCGGGGTGGGGCTGGGGCTGGCCCTGGACTCGGAAAAGCCGGAGGACAGGATCTTCCGGGAAGGGGGCCTCACCTTCCTGGTGAACGAGGGGGTCTTTGCCAGCACCGGCGCCATCACCGTGGACTACGTCACCAAGTCGTCCTCGGGCTGCGGCTGTGGCGGGGGCGGCGGCTTCACCGTCACCCCGGAGAAGAAACTGGCCGGCGGCGGCTGTGGCGGCGGTTCCTGCTCCACCGGCTCCTGCGGCTGCTGACCTTGATACCAAAAATCCTACAAACCAAACGGAGAAACATCATGAAAAGAAACGTGCTGATCGGCCTGTGCCTCCTCTGCCTCCTGAACGTGGCGGCAATCTTCGAAATCTACAACTACGTGGAGCCCGAGCAGTTCAAAGGGTGGCTTGAGGCCAAGAAGTCCATGATCCTGGTGGACATCCAGGACAAGCCCTCCTTTGCCGCCCACCATTTCCCCGGTTCCGTCGAGACCAATGCCTTCCCGGTGGAGACGGAGGCGGAGCGGCATCGGCTCGACCCGGCAGTGGCGGCCGCGAAGAAGAGCGGCCAGGACGTGGTGGTGCTCTGCCCGCGCGGCGGCGGTGGCGCCAAACGGGCCTACGATTACCTCAAGGCCCAGGGCGTGCCGGAAAAAAGGCTTTTCATCCTCACCGGCGGCGTGGACAAGTGGCCGCACCGCACCATGCTGGAGGCCGCGAAGTAAGAGGGAAACAGCCGGTGCCCGGCCTCTTCCGGGGTCGGGCACCGTAAGCGTTGGGAAAAAGAGACCGTTGCAACGCACTCCTGCGCGAGACAGCGGCAAGGAAGCGAACAGAGGAAAGCATCATGAAAAAATGGATTGCGTTCGCCATGGTCGCGCTGTGGGCGGCAATGGCACCCCAGGCATTTGCCCGGACCGTGGCCGGCACGGTGACCGTGGCCGTTGATTTGTCGAACCAGCCCGCCGGCCAGGAAGTGCGGCTCTGGCTGCCCTATCCGGTCAGCGACGGAGACCAGGAGATTACCGGCGTGCGGGTTGCCGGCGATTTCGCCGAATCCGCGGTCTATGCGGACAAGGTCTTCAAGACGCCGCTGCTCTATGCCCGCTGGGGCAAGGGCGCGGCAAGCAGGAAGCTGACCTTCACCTTCCAGGCGCGGCGGCAGGAGGTGGTCCGCCGCGACTTCCCCCGCCGTGAGGCTGCCTGGGACAAGGGCGACTACGCCCTCTATCTGGCCCCCACCCGGCTCGGCCCCATTGACGGCGAGGTGAAAAAACTGGCCGCCAGGATCACCGCCGGCAAAAAGGGCGTGCTGGCCAAGGCCAGGGCCATCTACGACTGGACCGTGGAGAACACCTACCGCAACCCCGACACCCGCGGCTGCGGCAACGGCGACGTCTGCCGCCTCTTGCAGGATCCGGGCGGCAAATGCGCCGACATCAGTTCGATCTATGTGGCCCTCGCCAGGGCCGCCGGGGTTCCCTCCCGGGAGATTTTCGGAATCCGCCTGGGCAAGAAGCAGACCGAGGATATCACCACCTGGCAGCATTGCTGGGCCGAGTTCTACCTGCCCGGTTACGGCTGGGTGCCGGTGGACCCGGCCGACGTGCGCAAGAAGATGCTGGTGGAAAATCTCCCCCTCGACGCCCCGCAGACCAAGGAGGCGCGCGACTTTTTCTGGGGCGGCGTCGATGGCTACCGGGTCCGGCTCGGCGAGGGCCGCGACCTGCTCCTGAATCCGCCCCAGCATGGGGAGCCGGTCAACTACCTCATGTATCCCTTTGCCCAGGTCGGGGAGAGCACCATCGACTGGCTCGACCCTGCCCGCTTCATCTACACCATCACCTACCGCCAGGAATAGGAGGCGCCCTGTCTCCCGCCCGCCTCGACAAGGCCCGCCAGAGGCCGGGCGAGGCGTATCGGAACAGCTCTCTTTCCCAGCAGAGGCCGGCGGCGTCCGCGCCGGCCTCTGCTGAGGAAGCGCTTGACACGCGCCATATAAATGTATATTTATATAATTATCGAAGCCGTGAAAACCTGTTAAGGAGGCCGACTATGCAACAGACAACCGTGTGTCAGTGCCAGAAAAGTGCGAAGGAAGGCGAGCAGACCACTCCCGTTACCCTGGAGATGCCGGTCGGTTTGCTCAGGCAGCTTGAGGAGGCGGCGGCGGTGGAAGGGGGCGACTACCGCGAGGTGTTGCTCTGCTACGCCCGGCAAGGGCTGGCAGGCAGCAGCGCCAAGCTGAAGCGCGAACAGTTCGTGGAGCATGCCAGGGAGGTGCTGCAGAGGCATGGCGTGCAGACCAATGTCCTCGACGAGATCTTCAGCAAGTTTCTCTACTGATATGCGTCCTCTCCCGGTCGGTTGCCGGCGCTCTCCGCCCGCGGGGCTTCTTCCCGGCGGGCGGGAGGAAGGACCGGGATGGGGAGCGCCGTAACGTTATGGCCAACACCGACGAGCGCACCGTGAATTTGCAGATTTCCGCCTTTCTCGCCAGGAGCCTGGCCGACGAGAACCGCCTGCGTATCCTCTTCGCGGTGAGCACGGGAAAAAAGCCGGTCTCCGTGATCGTCGAGGAGGTGGGGCTGTCGCAGCCCCTGGTTTCCCATCATCTCAAGGAACTGCGGCGTTCGCTGCTGGTGCGGGTCGAGCGGAGCGGCCCTTTTGTCTATTACGAACTGGCGGACCGGCGCGTGCTGCGGATCTTGGAGGAGCTGGCAACACTGGGAAACGATCTGTTGAGCGGGAGAACAACCTTTTGATGCGGGGGCGAGCTGATTCGATGGACGCGATTCAAGCACTTATGGAACAACTGGACCCGGAAGAGGCGCTGGAGCGGCTGGCGACGGCTGCCAGCCAGCTTTTTCCCCAGGTGGACGAGGAGGTCCGGCTGCGTTTCGTGGTGGGGCTCATCGGCGAGGCGGGCGCCGACAAGGTGGCCAGCCTCGTCCAGCTCTGACTGGCGGAGTGCATGGGCGAAGGTGTCGACCCAACCAAGATGTGCCAGAGCCTGGTGGACAAGGTGGCCCGTTCCAAACAGCTCCGGGCGGTGACGGACCCCGAGGTGCTGGTTCTCTTCGAGGACTGGCTGGAGGAGATGGAGGGCGAGGTGGCCTCCTGCCTGCGCCGCCACCCGGATGCCGATGCCGAGGCGCTTGCCCGCGAGCTGGGGCTCTCCCTTCGGGGAGCTACCTTTCTGCTCGCCAAGCTGCGGCGGGAAACACAAACCGATTGAACAGGGAGGGAAAACATGGTGGTCCGTTTTTTTCTCAACGAGCCTAATGGCAAGACCTGAGGCCATTTTCTGGAGATGATGCCCAGGCTGGGCATCCGGTATCCGGTGACCGTCGAAGTCGTGTCGAAACCCAGGGCCGAGTACCAGACCGACGCCTGGTTTGAACTGGACCTGCCCGTGGCGCCGGCCGTGATGGTGGGCGACGAGATCGTCGCCGAAGGCAAGGATGTGGACGACGCGGTGGTGGAGGCGGCCATCCGCCGCCATCTCGGCCTTGCCGCGCTGCCGGGCTGACGCCGGCAGGAAATCGGAAGCGAAGAGGGGGAGCGCGATGCGCAAAAAAATTCTGATCCTGGGCGGTTCCTTCGGCGGTCTGACCGTGGCCTTCGAGGTCAAGCGGCGCCTGGGGGCGCGGGCCGAGGTGACCGTGGTCGGCAAGGAGGATCGTTTCGTCTTTCTGCCGTCGCTCCCCTGGCTGGTCACGGGCCATCGGCGGGCCGAGGATCTCACCCTGCCCACCAGCGCCATTCTGGCCCGCCGGGGAATCGGCTTCGTGCACGGCACGGTCTGCGCCGTCGATCCGGAACGGATGCGGGCAACCACCGAAGCGGGCTCGCACCACGACTACGATTACCTGGTCATCGCCACCGGGCCCCACCTCGCCTGCGAGGAGATCCCCGGCCTTGGGCCGCGGCAGGGGCACACCCACTGCATCTTCACCCTGGAGTATGCCCGGAAGAGCCGCGAGGCGTGGCTGCGGCTGCTGGAAAAACCGGGGCCGCTGGTGCTGGGTTCCACCCAGATGGCGAGCTGTTTCGGCCCCTACTACGAACTGGCCTTTGAACTCGATCACGAGCTGCGCCGTCGCCGCATGCGCCACAAGGTGCCCATCACCTATCTCACCTCCGAGAGCTGCCTCGGCCACATGGGCATCGGCGGCCTCGGCCCTTCCCGGCGCTTTCTCGAAGACGAATTCGCCCGGCGCGACATCAGGGCCATGGTCAGCCATGCCGTGGCCGGGGTCGAACCGGAAGAGATCCACCTGACCGACGGCAGCCGGCTCCCCTTCGCGCTGGCCATGCTGGCCCCGCCCTTCCGGGGAGTGGCCGGGGTGGCCCCCTTGGGCAACCCCCGCGGCTTCATCCCGGTGGACAGCCACTATCGCCACCCGCAGCACGCCAACGTCTACGCGGTGGGCGTGGCCGTGGCCATGGCCCCGCGGGAGGCGACCCCGATTCCGACCGGCGTGCCCAAGACCGGCTACATGACCGTGCGGATGGCCAAGACCGCGGCGTACAACATCGCGGCCGACTGCACCGGCGGCGCCCCGGTGGCGGTGGAAGACCACGACGTCCTCTGCTTCATGGGCATGGGAAAGAGCGGGGCACTGATCTATGCCGACCCGCTCCTGCCGCCCAGGCAGCGTTCCGTGCTCAAAAAGGGGAGCTGGGTGCCGTGGGCCAAGGCAGGTCTGGAACGCTATTTTCTCTGGAAGATGCGGCACGGCCTGAGCCGCCTGCCGTGACATACCGCAAAAGGGAGGACCGCACCATGAATTCCACCACAACGCTTGTTGAACGCCACAAAAGGACGGAGGCATGGCTGGGCGTGGGTTTTGTTCTGCTGCTCATCGGCGGCTGGTTCTATTACCCGCTGGGCTATTTTTTGCTGGCCTGCATGGCCGGCGCCATGGGCATCGGCATCGTGAAGGGCCGTTATTGGTGCGACTGGCTCTGCCCGCGGGGAAGCTTCTGGGATACCGTGCTCAGGCGGGTCAGTTTCCGTAAAAAGGTCCCGGCCTTTTTCCGGCACCCACTTTTCCGTGCCGCCTGGCTAATCCTGCTGATGACCATGCTGGCCATCCAGCTTCCGCCGGTGTGGGGCGACTTTTACAAGATGGGCAAGCCCTTTGTCATGATCCTCACCATGACCACGGTGGTGGGCACGATTTTCGGTGTGCTCTATTACGAACGCATCTGGTGCATGTTCTGCCCCATGGGCACCATGGCCAACCTGCTCGGCCGGGGCAAGATGCCCCTCAAGGTTGCGAGCGACTGCATCAACTGCGGCACCTGCGCAGAGGTGTGCCGGATGCAGATCAACCCCGGCTCCTACCGGGAGGTCGGCCAGGTGACCCACGGCGATTGCCTCAAGTGCTCGTACTGTGTGGAAAGCTGCCCGCAACAGGCTCTCAGTTTCCAGGGGGCAGCTGGCGGCGAAGGGACTGAAATCACCCGGAAGTAAGGAGGCGGTTATGATCGAGATGGTTCTGTTCCACAGCGGCAACCCGGCCTGAGTGACCTGCCAGAAGGCCACGGGCGTGGCCAAGGTAATGCAGGAACAATTCGGCGACCAATTAGTGTTGCGCGCCTATCTTGCCAGCGATCCGGAGGCGGCGGCCTATACCCTGAAAGGTTCGACCAACGTTTTTGTCAACGGCGAGTGGGTCGCTCTGGATGTTGCCACCGACCGGAAAGAAATGGCGGCCTACCTGAGCGGGGTGCTGGCCCGCAGCGGGTGAGTTAAGCTATCCCCGCCAGAGTCCGCCGGCAGGCGATGGCGAAGTCTTCGGGGTAGTGGCCATTGATCCAGCGGAGTTGCGCCTCGCTGAATGCCCCCATGGAGTAGGGCAGCTTGGGCAGCAGGCTGTAGAGGAGGCGCTGGTCGGTGTCCGGGTTGTCGATCCGTTTCGAATACTCGATGCTGGTGACGAGGCGTGCCCCCAGGGTGAAGAGAATCTTTTGCGCCAGGAGCAGCGCCTGGTCGAGGCTGGCGCGGCAGGCGGTGTCTGCTTCAAGGATGTTGCCCACCGCCCCTTTGGTCATGATCTGGAGTTCCCACTGGGAGACCTGCGCCTTGGGCACAAAGAGCAGGACGTGGTCGTCCTCGTGGATGACGAGGCGTGATTCGCCCGGGCGGCCGTCCATGCGCTGGTTGGCGCGGATGGCCGCGAGATAGCTGGCAAAGAAACCTTGCCCCGTTTTTTTGCGGAAGCGGGCGCAGTGGTCGGCGATCTGGTCGCCGCTGGCAAAGGCCGGCAGGGGAGAGGCCGGCGTGGTGCCGTCATGCCAGCCGGACATTGTCGGCGGCACCAGGGCGTACTGCTGGTGGATCTGCTGGTGCGAGGCATGGAGGCGGTAGCCGCTGCCGGCGAAATCGAAGCCGAAGTTCCAGCCCCAGAGGATGCCGGTCCAGGGCAGGGTTCCGGGGGCGGTGGCCGCCAAGGCAGCCACGACCTGTTGCCGCAATGTTTCCAGTTCCTCCACCGTGAGCCCGCGGCGGCTGATGTTCACGCTGATGCCGAGCATCTCGGCGAGGCGCACGTAGGTGCGCTGGTAGTAAAGGTGGCGCAGGCCGGTCATGTCCGCCAGGGTGAGGTCGTTGATCTGGTAGCGCACCGCGTCGTCCGCCATGTTGGCCGCGTAATGGCCGCCAGGGATGTAGGAGTTGCGGCGCAGATACTCGAAGACATGGGTTGCCTCATCCGTTCCGCCATATTCCCCGACGATCTCGCTCCCCCCCTGGGCGCCGGGCCGCAGCACCATCACCTTTTTATAGGCATCGGGCAGGTGCGGATTGTTCACCACGGTTTCGAAGAGGTCGTGGTTGGTAATCACCGGCCGCGGGCCGTGGTTGCCGGTTTCGTAACGCAGGCCAGAGGGCTCGTCGTTGGCATCGTGGGTCAGCTCGCAGCTCAATTCGGCCAACTGCGCGCAATCCCCGGGGTCGGTGGAGGTGGCGGCCAGGGTAATGAGCAGCGGTTGGGGGAGGGTGCGCAGGAAGCCCTGCCGGTTCTCGCCGGCAAGATGCGCGAGCGATACCGGCTCCGGGGGCGGCAGCCGGATGGCGGTCGGGTTCGCGGCCTTGGCCTCGGCCCATGATTTGCTGATATAGGTGGTGCCGCGGAAGGCAAAGGGGTTGGCGATTTCGTAGACCCAATCCGCCTCGGCCACGGAGACATCGCCCATTGGGAAATTGCGGGCATTGTTGAGCACGGTGGCGTCGGGCAGGGTGCCCAGGGAGGCAAGGTGCTCCTGTTGCCGCAGGTTTTTTGCCGTGTAGCTGGGCTGGTGGATGCCGAAGACAAAGCGGCCGTCCGGGGTGATGCAGGTGCGGGGCAGCATGGTTACGGGTTCCTCCGGGCACGATGGTGGAGCAGGGGGCCGGCGCCGCGGCCGATGGTGGTGGATGCGCTTTGTGCAATGAGGGCAGCAACGAAGGCGCTGGCCTTGTGAAAAGCGGTTTCGTAGGCGCCGGTCAGGGCATGCCAGGCGGCAAACGCCGAGGCAAAGGTGCAGCCGGTGCCGTGGAGGTTCCGGCTGGCGAGGCGGGGGTGGCGATGCTCGGTGGTGGTGAACGTACCGTCGGCATTGCGCTGGCAGAGCAGGTCGATGATCTCCCTGCCTGCCTCGTCGCGGTGGCCGCCGGTCACCACCATGGCCGCCAGGCGCGGGTGGCGGTGGAACAGCGTGGCCACCGCCGCACTGATCTCGGCCGCCGTGGCGCAGGGCGGACCGGAGAGCGCCGCCAGTTCCGGGAGATTCGGGGTGAGCACCGTAGCCCGGTCAAGAAGATGGGTGAGGGCGCTGCGGGCCTCGCCTTCGAGTAGCGACTGGCCTGCCCCGGCCCGGAGTACGGGGTCGTAGATCACCTCGCCCGTGAAATCGGCCAGGGTTTCGGCGATGGCGGCGGCAATTTCTGCGCTGCCCACCATGCCGATTTTGATGTGGCGTACCGGCAGGTCGTCGAGCACCGTCCGGATCTGTTCCCGCACCAGTTCCCGGGCCAGCGGGGTGAAGGAGCGCACCCCTTGGGTGTTCTGCACGGTGAGACAGGTGATGGCCGCCGCGCCATAGACGCCAAGGCTGGCGAAGGTCTTGAGGTCCGCCTGGATGCCGGCCCCGCCCGAGGGGTCGGAGCCGGCGATGGCAAAAATCACCGGAGGCTCGGCCACGGCAGCCTCGTCAGTTGCAGCCCTTGCAGGAAGAGGGTGCGCAGCCCCCGGTTTTGGGTGCGCATCCGCTGCAACCGCCAGTGGCTGGCTGGTCGATGGACTGGAGGGTCAGGGTGAAGGTGAGGGACTGGCCAGCCAGGGGGTGGTTGAAGTCCACGGTGACCGTCTGCTCCGCCACCGCCACGACGGTGGCCGGCATCTGCACCGGTTTGCCTTCCTGCTCCATGGTGAGGCCGAGCACCATGCCGCGGCTCAGTTCCCGCGGGCCGAAGGTGTCGCGCGGCACCTCGATCACCAGTTCCTCGCGGCGCGGGCCGTAGGCCTCCTCGGCTGAGAGGGTGATGGTTTTGCTCTCGCCGGCCGCCATGCCGACCACCGCCTGCTCGAAGGCGGGCATGACGCTCTGGTCGCCGATCCGGAAGGAGAGGGGGCCCGTATCGTCCGAGGACTCAAAGGGTTCGCCATTGGCGAGAGTGCCGTTGTAAAGGATGGTGACCTGGTCATTCTGCTGGGCGCGCTGCATGTGCTGGCTCCTGCTGCGGGTTGGTGGCGGAAATGGGTCGCGAAACGCGAGCCGTCATTATGCCGAAAGTTCGGTGAAAGATCAACCAGATAATCGGGCGGCTACAGGCGGTCGCGGAGGAATTTGAGGCCGAGCAGGAAGAGCGGCAGCAGGTGGAAGCAGAGGTCAAAGATGTCCAGGGGCCGCTTGAGGGTGCCGTTCTTGAGCATGATCAGCTTTTCCACCACGTGCGGCATGGGGAAGATGGGGGCAATGAGCATGAAGCCCGCAACGAGAAGGAGCAGGGGATAGGGAATCTGGTCGAGGAAGGAGAGCATGACCTAGTACACCTCGAACTGGTCGGTCCAGGTGGTGACCTTGGCCACCAGCCGGCCCAGCGTCATCTTGCCCTTGGCCTCGTTCTTGTCGCTGCGGTCTTCCATCACCGTAAACTCCACCAGCTTGTAATTGTTCACATACTGTTCCATCCGGCTGCCATAGGTGCAGATGAGGCCCTTCATGAACTGGAACAGGGCGTCGTGGGGAAAGGGCCGGCTGTAAGCGGCCAGATGCTCTTCAAGGAAATTTTTCAGCTTGGTGAGTTCGCCTTCGGTGGTGCCGTAGTAAGTGTGGCAGGAGTTGAGTACCGCCACCGCCTTGTCCTGCAGCTCGGCGGTGGTGATCGACTTCTGGCCGGAGAGCGACTGGAGGAGGAGTTTCAGGGTGCGGACGAAGCCCTGGAGGCCCATGAAGAAATCCGGCACCTTTTCCGCCGCCACCGAGGCGGGATTGAGCGGAGAGCCGGTTTCCCGCACCTGGCGCTTGAGGTCATCGAGCAGCGGACCGCTGATGGTGGCGTAGAGCAGGTCGAGATGCTTGAGAAAAACCGGCAGCAGTTCCATCTGCCGGAGGGCCTTGGCCCGGTTGTAGAGGGCGGAGAGGGTATTGCCCACCGCCAGGATGAGTTCCGGCAGCTCTTTGAGCAGGGTGGCCAGCTCCGCCTCCCGGAGTTTTTCGAGCTGCTGTTTGACGGCAAGGACCTTTTCCATTTCGCCGGGCGGATACTGGTGGAAGTCCTCGATGTAGGCCTTGATCTGGTCGGCGGCCCTGACCGCGGCGTAGACCTGGTGTTCGAGAACCGCGGCAGCCAGACCCGGCAGCCCTCTGAATTCGATGGCCTTGAATTTCTGCTCCAGTTTGGTGGCCCTGGCCTGGCAGCGGGGCAGCGACGGCCCGCCGGCTTCCTCCTGAGCCGTCTCGTGGACGAAACAGAGGAAGCGGTAGCCTTCGTCCACCCGGTCGGCATGGATTTCCTTGCATTCCTTGGCCAGCGGCACCAGATTCGGAAGGGTCAGCCGCTCGCGCAGCCGCTTTTGCCCGGAGAGCAGCAGGGCGCACTGTTCCTGGAGGTTGCTGAGCGGTTCGGCCAGGGCGTCGCACTCCTGTTCCAGCCGTCTGGCGAGGGAGAGGGCCGCGGCGGGCTTGATGGCCTGGCGTTTGAGATCGAGGGCCAGGCTTTTCAGCTCGTTTTCCAGGCGCTCGACGCTGCGCAGGATTTCTTTCGGCTCGCTCTTGTAGGTGTCGAGGGCTTTTTTGTAGTTGTCGGTAAGGCCGAAGGAGTCGAAGATCTGGCCTGCTTTCTCGAAGTTGATCCGGTCCCACTGGCGCAGCTCGTCGTTGGTCATGAGCGCGCTGGTCACGGTCATGGTGGTCTGCAGGAGGGCGTGTACCTGCTCGATGATGGCCTGGGGTGCTTCACTCATGGGAATGGCAAGGTCGGTGGTTGGTTGCCGGGGCGTTGCGGGGAACCCGGGGCACCCTCTCTATACCAGATTTTCCTGGCAGAGAGGAACAGAAAAAAGTACCCTGCGCCGGCAGGGCGGCATGGCCGGTGCTGTGGGGAAAGACTTGACAAATCGGGTGGATAGGCTATGCTGCCTCTTCTTTTTCAGGGAGCGCCATGGAACTGGTGTGCGAAAAGCACCGGCACGCGGTCGCGGAGCAGGCTGGCCGGCAACCCTTGCCGGCCGCGATGAGGGAAAAACAGGTGATGACCATACTGCGCTTTGACAAGGCTGGCGGCCTCATTCCCGCCATTGCCCAAGATTACCAGACCGGCGAGGTGCTGATGCTGGCCTATGTCAACGAGGAGGCCTGGCGACAGACCCTCGCCACCGGCAAGGCCCATTACTGGAGCCGCAGTCGCAACAAGATCTGGCTCAAGGGAGAGTCGTCCGGCCATGTGCAGATGGTGAAGGAGATTCTCGTCGACTGCGACGCCGATACGGTACTCTACAAGGTGGAGCAGTTGGGCGGCGCCGCCTGCCACACCGGCCACCGCACCTGCTTCCACCGGCTGGTGCAGGGCGACGAGTTGGTAGCGGTGGGTGAACGAGTGTTCGATCCGGCGGAGGTATACAAGAAATGAACGTGTTGCAACTCGGCATTCCCAAAGGGAGCCTCGAAAAAGCGACCATCGAGCTCTTTGAGAAATCGGGCTGGAGCATCAAGCTTTCCTCCCGCAACTACTTCCCCGAGATCGACGATCCGGAGATCAACTGCTCCATCTGCCGGCCCCAGGAGATGTCCACCTACGTCGAGAAGGGCGTGCTCGACTGCGGCATCACCGGCAAGGACTGGACCCTGGAGAACGAATCCGAGGTGGTGGTGGTGGCGGATCTGGTCTACTCCAAGGTGAGCAAGCGGCCCACCCGCTGGGTGTTGGCCGTGCCGGGGGATTCCGACATCCGCCGGGTCGAGGACCTGGAGGGCAAGAAGATTGCCACCGAGCTGGTCAACTACACGCGGAAGTTCTTTACCGAGCGCAGGATCAACGTGGACATCGCCTTTTCCTGGGGCGCCACCGAGGCCAAGGTGGTCTCGGGGCTGGCCGACGCCATCGTCGAGGTGACCGAGACCGAGTCCACCATCCGCGCCCACGGGCTCCGAATCATCCATGAGCTGATGGCCTCCAACACCCAGTTCATCGTCAACAAGGCGGCGTGGAAGGACCCGTGGAAGCGGGAGAAGATCGAGAACATCGCGCTGCTGCTGCAGGGTGCGCTCAGGGCCGACAAGCTGGTGGGGCTCAAGATGAACGTGCCCCAGCCGAAGCTCGATGCCGTCATCGGCATGCTGCCAAGCCTCAATGCCCCCACGGTTTCCCCGCTCTACCAGACGGAGTGGTTTTCGGTGGAGACGGTGATCTCCGAGCACGAGGTGCGCGACCTCATCCCCCGGCTGCTCAAATCCGGCGCCGAGGGCATCATCGAATATTCCCTCAACAAGGTCATCTGAGGCCGCCTGCGGCGGACGAAGACAGGGAGCGGACGTGCGTTGCAGCGAGGTGGAATTTGTCGACAGCGTCTTTGCCCTGAAGCGGCTGCCCGCGGCGGACCTGCCCGAGGTGGCCTTTGCCGGCCGTTCCAACGTCGGCAAGTCGAGTCTCATGAACCGCCTTCTGAACCGCAAGGCGCTGGTCAAGGTGAGCGCCCGGCCGGGCAAGACCCAGAGCCTCAATTTTTTCCGGGTGGACAACCGCTGCTACTTCGTCGATCTGCCGGGCTACGGCTTCGCCAGGGTGGACAAGAAGCTGCAGGATGCCTGGCAGGCCCTCATCGCCGGCTACATCGAGACGCGGGAGACCCTCCGCTGCGTGGTGGTGATCGTCGATCTTCGCCATGAGCCCAAGGAGCTGGACCGCATGCTCATCGACTGGCTGCGGGCCAAGGGTGTTTTTCATCTGCTGGTCTACACCAAGATGGACAAGCTTTCCCGCAACGAGCAGGCCAGACAGGCCAAGATGCTCGATGCCGGTTTCGGGGTGGCCCCTGGCGACCGCCTGCTCTTCTCCGCCAAGACCGGCGAAGGGCGGGAGGCGTTGCTCGAAAGACTTGACGCCGTGCTTGTGTAGTGCTTTATTGGCTTCTGGCAGGATGTTGAAAAAATCCTCCTCGCCGGAATTGGCGCCCCATCCGTGGGGCCCACGCAGGCCGTCGAAAAACAAATTTTTCAACGGCCTGTTCATGTTGTGCGGTGCCGGCATCGGGATGTGTCGGCAAGGGAATCCGGCGGCATCGGGATATGCCGGCGGGATGCGGGACTCGGAACAGGAGGGTGCGGTGATGGGCAGTGTGCGTGAATGGCCGTGTTGGGAGATCACCAAATGCGTCAGCGAGGAGTGCTGCCTGTCACGGCAGCAGGAGGTGCATGCCAAGCCCTGCTGGGAGATCGCCAGCGAACTCGATGACTACCGCAGCGCCCTCAATGTCTGCAAGGACTGCATCGTCTATGTCTCCAAGCAGAGTTCGTCGAGCCTCAGCGAGGCCGAGCTGGAGGCGATCATCAGCGCCAAGCAGGTGGAGTGCGTGCTGGTGAATAACTGTCCCAACTACAAAAGGGAAAAGAAGATCGCCTGATTCTTCCGGTGGGCCTTTTCCGCCGTCTGCGCGGGAGGCCGGCGGCTTATCCCTGTTCCGATTTGAGTACCGCCAAAAAGGCGCTCTGCGGGATCTCCACGTTGCCCACCGTCTTCATCCGTTTCTTGCCCGCCTTCTGCTTTTCCAGCAGTTTTCTCTTCCGGCTGATGTCGCCGCCATAACACTTGGCCAGTACGTCCTTGCGGAGCGCCGAGATGTTGGTGCGGGCCACAATGCTGCCGCCGATGGCCGCCTGGATGGCGATCTTGAACATCTGGCGCGGAATCTCCTCCTTCAGCCGCTCGCAGGCCGCCAAGCCTCTCGCCCTGGCGCCGGAGCGGTGCACCAGCTGGGAGAGGGCATCCACCTTGTCGCCGTTGACCAGGATGTCGAGCTTGACCAGGTCGCTTTCGCGGTAGTCGAGCATCTCGTAGTCAAAGGAGCCGTATCCCTGGGTGATGGATTTCAACCGGTCGTAGAAGTCGTAGATCACCTCGGCCAGGGGAAGTTCGCAGGTGAATTCGAGGCGGCCGGGCAGGGGGTAGTGGTAGCTGGTGTTGACGCCTCTCCGTTCCATGCAGAGGGTCATTACCCCGCCCATGTAGCGTTCCGGCATGTGGATGGTGGCCTTGATGAAGGGCTCCTCGATATGGGCGATGCGGCCCGGGTCGGGGAAGTAGGCCGGGTTGTCCACCTCGATGGCGGTGCCGTCGTTCAGGGTGACGTGGTAGTTGACCGAGGGCACGGTGAGGATGAGCGAGAGGTCGAACTCGCGCTCCAGCCGTTCCTGCACCACCTCGAGATGGAGCAGGCCCAGGAAACCGCAGCGGAAGCCGAAGCCCAGGGCGGTGGAGCTGTCTTTCTGGAAGGTGAGGGAGGCGTCGTTCAGGGTGAGCTTTTCCATGGCCGCGGCCAGGGATTCGTAATCGTCGGTGGAGACCGGGTAGATGGAGGAGAAGACCACCTGTCGCGCCTCCTTGAAGCCGGGCAGCGGCTTGGCGCAGGGACGCTCCTTCAGGGTGATGGTGTCGCCGGCGCGGGTATCGCTGATGTTCTTGATGCCGGCGATGATGTAGCCGACCTGCCCGGCGGCCAGCTCTGGCTGAGGTTCGCGCTGGAGGCGGAAGAAGCCGACCTCCTCCACCCGGTAGGTGGCGTTGTTGGAGAGAAAGAGAAGGATGTCGCCCGCCTTGATCCGCCCCTGGAACACGCGGCAGGAGATGATGGTGCCGCGGAAGGAATCGTACTGGGCGTCGAAGATCAGGGCTTCGAGCGGGGCCTCCGGGTCGCCTTCGGGCGGCGGCAGGTAGTGGACCACTGCCTCCAGGATGGCGTCGACGCCAAGGCCGGTCTTGGCCGAGCATTTCTGGATGCGCTCGCCTTCGAGGCCGAGGTCGTCGGTGATCTGGGCAGCGATGGCCTCCGGGTCGGCGGCGGGAAGGTCGATCTTGTTGATCACCGGGATGATCTCCAGATCGTGCTCCATGGCGAGGTAGAGGTTGGCCAGGGTCTGGGCCTCGACGCCCTGGGCCGCATCCACCAGCAACAGCGCCCCTTCGCAGGAGGCCAGGGCCCGGGAGACCTCGTAGCTGAAATCCACGTGGCCCGGGGTATCGACCAGGTTGAGGAGGTAGTGCTGGCCGTCTTTGGCGCGGTAGGGCAGGCAGATGGTCTGGCTCTTGATGGTGATGCCGCGCTCCCGCTCGATCTCCATGTTGTCCAGCAGCTGATCCTGGAACTCGCGGTCGGTCACCATGCCGCAGAGCTGGATAAGGCGGTCGGCCAGGGTGGACTTGCCGTGGTCGATGTGGGCGATGATGCTGAAATTGCGGATGTTTTTGATCTGTGCCATGGTGGTCTGCGTCGCGCGGTGGCGGCCGGCTTCTTTTGTTTTTCGCGCCGCCAGCCAAGGGGGAACTTTTCTACCATAAAACCGGCCGACTGCAAACAGAATTCTCGCGTTCTTGCGGCGGCAGGAGGGTTGCGGGAAGAGTATTCATGGCAATAATTGCCCAAATCGGGTATGAACGGCAAAGCGGCCGGGGAAAGCCTTGACCTTTCCCATGGGGCCGACAATAATGGAAAACATCGGCCGGGCAGGGCGAAATCCGCCCGGCTATTCTCATTCGATATCGATGCCATGAGCGACGAACCGGAACTTCTCGACATTGCCGACGACGGCCCCGAGCCGCTGGCCCACCCTCTGGTCACGCTGGGTGACGACGACCATTTGCCCGTGGCGGGCAATGCCGCGCTGCACCGCTATCTCCAGGAGATCAGCCAGTACAAGCTGCTCTCCCGCGAGGAGGCCGACGATCTGGCCCGGCGCTACAAGGAAACCGGCGACCAGGAGGCCGCCTACAGGCTGGTCACCGCCAACCTGCGGCTGGTGGTCAAGGTGGCCATGGACTTCCAGAAGTACTGGATGCAGAACTTCCTCGACCTCATCCAGGAGGGCAACATCGGCCTGGTGCAGGCGGTGAAGAAGTTCGATCCCTACCGTCAGGTGAAGTTTTCCTACTACGCCGCCTACTGGATCCGCGCCTACATCCTCAAGTTCATCATGGACAACTGGCGGCTGGTCAAGATCGGCACCACCCAGGCCCAGCGCAAGCTCTTCTTCAGCCTGAACAAGGAGAAGAAACTTCTCGAATCCCAGGGTTTTGCAGCCGAGCCCAAGCTTCTGGCCGAACGGCTCAACGTCAAGGAGAGCGAGGTCATCGAGATGAGCCAGCGCATGGACAACTGGGACGTCTCGCTGGAAAGCCCGGTGCGCGAGGATTCCGACGACGAGCAGAAGAACTTTCTTCCCGTGGCCGGCCCCACCGTCGAGGAGCGGGTGGCGGAAAAGGAGATCCGCCAGTGGATGAGCGACATCCTGGCCAAACTGCTCACCACCCTGAACGACAAGGAGCAGGTGATCCTGCGCGAGCGGCTCCTGAGCGACGAGCCGGTGACGCTGCAGGAGATTGCCGACCGCTTCGGTGTTTCCCGCGAACGGGTGCGGCAGATCGAGGTGAACCTGCTGGCCAAGATGCGCAAGTACATCGAGAAGGAGGTGCCGGACATCAAGGACTTCCTCGAGGAATTTTTCAATCCCTGGTGATGCGGACGCAGAGCCCGCCACCAGCACATCACGCGAGAGCCACATGACCGTTCCCCTGCTTGACTTGAAGGCGCAGCTGGCGCCGCTGCGCGACGAGATTCTCTCCGCGGTCACCGAGGTGATCGACTCCACCACCTATATCATGGGACCCAGGGTCGAGGCCCTGGAGCGCCATGTGGCCGGGTATTGCGGGGTGGCACACGCCATCGGCGTTTCCAGCGGCACCGATGCCCTGCTTTTGGCCTTGATGGCACTGGATGTCGGCCCGGATGACGTGGTGCTCACCACGCCCTACACCTTTTTCGCCACCATGGGCAGCATCCTGCGCCTGGGCGCCCGGCCCCTTTTTGCCGATATCGACCCGGTTTCCTGCAACATCGACCCGGCGCAGGCCGAGCGGCTGCTGGCGGCGAATCCCGAGGCGGCCGGCCGGCTCAAGGCGATCATGCCGGTCCACCTCTATGGCCAGTGCGCCGACATGGCGCCGATTCTGGCTTTGGCTGACCGCTTCAGGGTGCCGGTGATCGAGGATGCGGCCCAGGCCATCGGCGCGGTTTATCCGATGACCGAAAACGGCAAGACCACATGGCGTCGGGCCGGGACCATGGGCGCGGCGGGATGTTTTTCTTTTTTCCCCAGCAAGAACCTTGGCGGCATCGGCGACGGCGGCATGATCGTCACCGACGACGCGGCCCTGGCCGAAAAGATGCGGATTCTCCGGGTGCATGGCAGCAAGCCGAAGTACTACCACCGGCTGGTCGGCGGCAATTTCCGGCTTGATCCCATCCAGGCGGCGGTGCTCGACATCAAGCTGCCCCACCTGCCGGTTTGGCATCAGGCCCGGCGGGAGAATGCCGCCCGCTATTGCCGGATGTTCGCCGAGGCGGGTCTGCTGGAGCCGGGCATGGTGAAGGTGCCGCAGGCGATCTATGCCGGAGAGGCCGGCCAGAGCGGCGCCGCCGACCACCACATCTACAACCAGTTCGTCATCCGGGCCCAGCAGCGGGATCGCCTTCTCACGCATCTGCACGCCTCCGGCATCGGCGCGGAGATCTATTATCCGGTGCCGCTGCACCAGCAGGAGTGCGTGGCCCATCTCGGCTACCATCAGCTCTCCTTCCCCGAAGCGGAGAGGGCGGCGCAGGAGACCCTCGCCCTGCCCATCTACCCGGAACTGACCGCGGCCATGCAGCAGGAAGTGGTGGCTGCGGTGGCGGCCTTTTATCGGGGCCGTTGATCCAGGAGGACGGGGCGGATGTCTTTTCCGGCGAAGGGCAACGGGAAAAAGCGATCGGGAGGGCCGGCAGCCGGTGCGCCGCTCTGCCGGTGCGCTTGCCGTTCTGCCCGCTGGCTGGCGGGTATCGCCCTGATCCCGGCCTTTTTCCCATCCTTGTTCCTTTCCGCCCCCCTGGCGGCCGCGCCGGCGGAACCGGTGCCGCAGAGGGAGATCATCCAGCAGGGCGCGCAACCCGTCGCTCGTTGGAAAGCGCTGTGGGATCAGGCGCGCGCCCGGACCCGCGCCGGGGATTCCGCTGCTGCTGCCGCCCTCTATGAGGAGGTGCTCCGGCTCAAGGAGGATATCCAAGAGGCCAGGTGGGAACTGGTCCGTCTCTGGCTGGCGCTCAGGAAACCGGAGCAGGCGTTGCCGCATCTGGAACGGCTGGTGGAGATGGCGCCGGCCAACGGGGAGTATCGCAACGCCCTGGCCGGGGTGCTGTTGCAGCGCGGCCAGCATGGCCGGAGCGTGGAACTCTTTGGCCGGGTGCTGGAAACCGAACCGGGGAACGTCACGGCGCTCAGGGGCATCGGCGAAGGGTTGCTGGCCGCGGGCAAACGGAGCGAGGCGCTCCCCTATCTCGAACGCTGGTACCGGTTGGAACCCGCTGCCCCCAGATTGCGCCGGCAACTGGCCGAACTCTATTACGAACTGGGCCTTTATGAGAAGGCCCGCCCCTTTGTGGCCGAACTGGCTGCGGCCTCCCCTGACCGGGAGACGCTCCAGCGGGCGGCCGTCACCCACGCCCGGCTCGGCCTGGCCGCCCAGGCGGCGGAATACTGGAAAAAGGTGCTGCGGCGGGAACCGGCCAACAAGGAAGCGCAGGCCTTCCTGGCGGAATACTATGAAAGGGAGGGCCAGGGCGACGAGGCCCTGGCTTTTCTCCTGCCGCGTCTGGAGCGGGAGCCGGAGAATGCCGGACTGCTGAGGCGGATCGGGCAGCTCTACCTCGCCATGGAGCGGCCGGCCCGGGCATTGCCGTATCTCGAGCGCTATGTCAGGCAAAAACCGGGCGACCGGGAGACGCTCCGGCTGGTGGTGGATATCCATGCCGGCCTCGGCAACCGGGCCGAGGCCCTGGCCAATCTCGAACGGCTGCTGGCGGTGGAGCCCCAGCTCGAACTGGCGAAACTGAAGCAGGCAGCCTACCTCTATGAGGCCCAGGGCCAACTGGAACGCGCCCTGCCGCTCTACGAAAGGATTATCGAAAGCACGCCGGATGATCCGGAGGCCCTCTCCCGTCTGGCCCAGGCCCTCTCCGCGGTGGGGGACGAGCAGGCGGCTCTGGCCCTCTGGGAGCATCTGGGCAGGCGCCAGAAACTGCTGGACGCCCTGGAAGGACTGCACGGCCAGGAACCGGCCAATCGGGTGGTCATGCTGCGGCTGGCCACCATGTATCTGGCCAAGGGGGCCATGGAAAAAAGCCGGCAGATGTTCGACAGGCTCACGGCGGCCGGGGAGCGAAGCCCCGATTTTCTGGCAGCGCGGGCGAGCTATCACGAACGGACCGGCCGGCTCGATCATGCCCTGGAGGATTACGAGGCCAGCCTGTCGGCTTGGCCGTTGCGGCATGAACTGCGGTTGCGGTGCCTGAAGCTGGCCGGCATCCTGGGATACGTTGACCGCGTCTCGGTGCATGCCGAGGCCCTGGCTGCCGCCGGGAAGGAGGGGGAGGCTCTGCCCCATCATCTGCTCCTTGTGGCCAATGCCTATCGTGACGGCGGCCTGTGGGCGCACGCTGCCGGGCTGTACGCCCAGGCCCTCGCCCAGGCCGGCGCACCCAAGGAACGGGCGGATATCCTGCTTGACATCTCCCAACTGCATCAGCTGGCCGGCCGCCCCTACGAAGCGGAGCAGGAGGCCCGTCTGGCCTTGCTGGCGGCACCTGAGGACCGGGAGGCGTCGCTGCGTCTGTTTGACCTGGCCTTGCAGCGGAAGGCTTTTGCGGAAGCGGCCGTCTGGCTGGCGCAACTGGAACATCTCGATCATCAAGGCGTCGCGGCGGCGGAGCGCGGAAGCGAACGGGTCAAGGCGGCCGCCTTCCAGGCGGAAAAATTGCGGGTCAGGCTGCTGGCTGCCCAAGGGGAACACAGGGAGGCGATCAGGCGGCTGCAGGCCCTGCTGGCCGGTCTGCCGTCCGACACAACGGCCCGCGGTTCCCTGGGGCAGGATTCCCGGCTGCGTCATGACCTTGTTGTCTTGCTGGGCCGTTCGCTGCTGGCCACAGGCCGGGCGGCGGAGGCCAGGGCGCTTTTGCGGCCGGAGTGGTCGGCCAGCGGGGAAAATCTGGCTGCCGCCGTGCTGCTGCTGGAGATTTACGAGACCTTGGGGCAGGGAGCCCTGGCCCGGGAGGTTTTCGCCCAGGCCAGGGCGTCCGCGCAGGAGGATGCGGCCAGGCTGATCGAACTGATGCAGCTCTGCCGCCAGGCCGGCCGCCAGGCCGAAGTGCTGACCCTGGCCTGGGCGCAACCGGAACTTCTCGGCCGCTCCCTTGTGGTGCAGCGGGCGGTGATTGAGGCGGCAGCCAATCGCGGCGAGCAGGAGCAGGCCCTGGTTCTGCTGGCGGAACTGAGCGGACGCCATGTTGGCGAACACGATTTGATCCTGCGGCGCAGTGAGCTGCTGGCGCAACGGGGCCGCCTGGCCGAGGCCCTGGAACGTCTTGCACTGCTGCCGGTTTCCGAGCGGCAGCAGCCGGCCGCCCAGCTGACCCTGGCCCGTATCCGCTGGGGCATGGGCGAGCGGAAGGCTTCGTTGCAGGCCCTGCGGGACGCCCTGATGCCGTCGGTGGAGGAGGAACTCGTGGCCGTTGCCCAGGCCCAGGGGCTTGCCCTGCCGGTGGTTGCACCGCCCACCCTGTGGCGCCGCATGGTAACGGGTACCGAGGAACCGATGCCGGTGGCTGCGGTGGTCATGGCCCCGCAGCAGCTGCTGGATGCCGCTGCGGCCGCCCCCGGTCTCAGCCGTGCCGCCGCCCCCTTCTATGCCCGCTTTCAATGGCAACGGCAGATCGGGGCCGAGTTGCGGGCCAAGGCGGCAGTGGAGCGGCGCGAGTATTTCACCGCCGCCAGGGAATACGAACGGCTGGTGCGGGAGTATCCCGTGGACGGTTCGGTTCTCTACGACCTGGCCGGGGTCTATAGCAAGCTGGGTCATCCTGTTGATGAGGCCGCGATCTACAAGACCCTGCAGGCCAGGGGTGAGGAATATCCTGGGCTGGCGGAGGCAGGCGAGCGGAACCGCCTCCAGCGCCAGCCCCATTCCGCTGTCAGCTACCGTACGCTGCGCGAAGAAGGGCGCGGCGGCCACAAGGCCATACAGCAGGAGCGGGTGGCGTTGACCCATCGCCACACTCCTGGGCTGCAGCAGGAGGTGGTCGCCAATCTCGCCCGGATCGAATACCGCGCCACCGACCGCGCGAGCACGGCCAAGGCGAATCGGGCCGAGGCGAGCTATGCGAAACGGCTTTTTTCCGGGTTGACCCTCACCGCCGGCGGCGGCATTTCGTCGCTGGAAGAGGGGGGAGGTGATGTCGTGCTGGCCCGCTGTTCCGTGGCCGGCGACCTCGGGGACCGGCTGTGGAGCAGCCTTTCCTTCCAGCGCGACGTGGTCGAGGATACGGTGGCCAGCCTCACCCGCGCCATCGTGCAGGAGGCGGTGAACGCCGACCTGGGGCTGGACCTGCTGCCCCGGCTGCAGGTGGGCGGCGGTTACGACTACACCGGTTTTTCCGACAATAACTGGACCCAGGGCTACGACTTGTGGGCAGCGTACATCCTGGTCACCGACCCTACCCTGCTGCAGGTGAGCTATACCTATGACTTCAAGGATTCCCTGGAGGCGCCGCGCCTCGGGCCGCTGCTCATTGACGGCTTTGCCGCCGAGGACCATCCCTACTGGGCGCCGCGGAGCTACTGGCAGAAGCGGCTGCAGGTCTTCTTCCGCCATCAGCTGGGCGACGATCCCTATGGCCGTGAGGCGCCCCGCTACTACACGGCGTCCTACACCATGATTTACGATTCCCGCGGCTATCCCCTGCAGACCTGGGAGGGCAGCTTTTTTGTCGAATGGTCGCCCCGCCTGCTGCTGGAGGCATCGGCCGAAGTGACCACCGGCCAGGAATACCGCAGCCGCAATCTCTTCTTTTCCCTGATCCACCGCTGGTAACAGCCTTCTTGCATTCCCCTCCCGGGTATGGTATTTTTGCTCCCTGTCTGTGGCCAAGAGGGTTTCGTCCTGCCGTTTTCCGGCCTGCGCGCCGGGGAAACGGCTTCGTTTTTTTGTCGTCTTTGCCAGTCAGCCGGTCCGGCTGCAGGGGGCGGCTGTTTTGTGTACGGAGGATACAGCATGGTTGAACGGATTCCCATGACCCACCAGGGCTATGAAAAGCTGCGCCTGGAGCTGAGCCATCTGCAGAAGGTGGAACGGATCGCGGTGATCGAGGCGATCGAGCGGGCCCGCGAGCATGGCGACCTGCGGGAAAACGCCGAGTACCATGCGGCCAAGGAGCGCCAGGGCCACGTCGAGGGCCGGATCATGGAGCTGAAGGACAAGCTGAGCCGGGCCGAGGTCATCGACTGCACCGCCATCGACTGCGAGCGGGTGGTGTTCGGCGCCGTGGTGACGGTGGTCGATCTCGATACCGAAGGTGAGGCGCGCTACCAGTTGCTGGGGCCGGAAGAGGCCAATGTGGAAAAGGGCAGCATCTCGGTGCTCTCGCCCATGGGCCGTTCCATGATCGGCAGGTGCGTCGGCGACGAGGTGACCGTCAAGACGCCGGGCGGCATCCGCCAGTTCGAAATCCTCGACATCTCGCGGCCGGAGGAATAACCTCCCGGCCTCCTATCGTTTCGCCAGAATCCCTTCCAGAAAAAACGCGCTGATCTGGGCCGCAGCCTCGTCAATGGTGTAGCTGTGGTCCGGGGAGAGCACCCAGAGCCGGGCGGTTTCGTCCAGGGCGCCGAAGAAGGCGCGCTTGAAGACGCCTGGCAGCACCTCGGCGCGGAAGAGCCCCATCTCCATTCCCTTCTTGACGATGGCGGAGACGATATCCACGTATTCGATGAATTTGGTGTTGCGGTACTCGCGCATGAATTTGTTGCACTGCCGCAATTCCATCTGCAGCACCTCGGCCAGTTCCCGCTTCTCCTCCATCATCCGCAGATGGTGGAGGGCGAAGAGCCGCAGCATCTCGCGCGGGTCGCTCTCCTGTTCGGTGAGCAGCTTGACTTCGAGGATGATCTTGCCGATTTCCTCCTCAAAGAGCGAGATGAGGATGTCGTACTTGTTGTTGAAGTAGAGATAGATGGTGCCGTCGGCGACCTGCGCCTCCTTGGCGATGTCGGAGATGCGGGCGTTGTAGAACCCCTTGCGGGAAAAAACCTTGATCGCCGCCTCAATGATTTTTGAATGCTTGTCGGCCGTGCGCATGGGGAAACAGACGGGGTGGGGGTGGTGTCACAGTGTATTATGTGAATGGAGTCTCATTCATTCCGCGGCCATGATAGATAAACGGCAGGGGTCTGTCAAGCTGAAAATGAAAGGCGCCGGTGGGACAGGCGGCCCGGCCGCCGCCTTCCCTCTTGACAAGCGGCGGAAGGAGCAGGTAGGTTGGCAGGCGCACTGGCGTCTTCTGCCAGTCATTCCATCCTGAGACAAATCGCCGGAAGGAGAGGCCATGAAGATACTGGTTGTCGGGTCGGGCGGGCGCGAGCATGCCCTGGTGTGGAAACTGCGGCAGTCGCCGCGGGTGAGCGCGATTTTCTGCGCACCGGGCAATGCCGGCATCGCCTCCCTGGCCACCTGTGTCGATCTGGCTGCCACCGACATCGAGGGACTGGCCGCCTTTGCCCGGCGGGAGGGGATCGGTCTGACCTTTGTCGGCCCGGAGGCGCCCCTCACCGATGGCATTGTCGATCGCTTCGAGCAGGAAGGGTTGCGGATTTTCGGCCCCCGCCAGGGAGCGGCCCAACTCGAAGGCAGCAAGGTCTTTATGAAGGCGCTGCTCAAAAAGTATAACATCCCTTCAGCCAGCTACGAGGTCTTCGACCAGCGCGACCAGGCAATGGCCCATATTGACCGGATTGCCATGCCGGTGGTGGTGAAGGCCGACGGCCTGGCGGCCGGCAAGGGGGTCATCGTGGCGCAGACCAGGGAAGAGGCAGTGGCCGCGGTGGATTGCATCATGCTGGAGCGCGCCTTTGGCGACGCCGGCAACCGGGTGGTGATCGAGGAGTTCCTGGCCGGCGAGGAGGCCTCTTTCCTTGCCTTCACCGACGGCGTCACCGTGGTGCCGCTGCCCTCCTCCCAGGACCACAAGGCGATCTTCGACGGCGACCGCGGCCCCAACACCGGCGGCATGGGCGCCTATTCGCCCGCACCGGTGGTCACCCCGGAGCTGCACCAGCAGGTGATGGCCGAGGTGATGCTGCCCACCGTGCGGGCCATGGCCGCGGAGGGCCATCCCTATAAAGGCATTCTCTATGCCGGCCTGATGATCGAGGATGGCCGGGCCAGGGTGCTCGAATTCAACTGCCGTTTCGGCGACCCCGAAGCGCAGCCCCTCCTCATGCGGCTTGACACCGATCTGGTGGAGGTGGTGGAGGCGGTGATCGACGGCCGGCTCGACACCGTGCAGCTGGCCATAAGTCCGCGGCCCACGGTCTGCGTGGTGATGGCCGCGGGCGGCTATCCCGGCAATTACGAGAAGGGCAAGATCATCAGCGGGATTGAAGCCGCCGGGCAGGTGGAAGGGGTGGAGGTCTTCCACGCGGGCACCGCGATGCATGACGGCCGGGTCGTCACCGCCGGCGGCCGGGTGCTGGGAGTGACCGCCATCGCCGACACCCTTGCCGCCGCCATCGCCCGCGCCTACGAGGCGGTGGGCCGGATCAGCTGGGAGGGCTGCCAGTACCGCAAGGATATCGGCCAGAAGGCTCTGCGCCGTTTGTAACCATCAGTTTTTGGAGGAGGAAGATGATCAGCATCATCATGGGCAGCGATTCCGATTTGCCGGTTCTGCAGGGCTGCATTGATACCCTGAAAGCCATGGGAATTCCCTATGAAGTGACGGTGGCCTCGGCCCACCGCACGCCGGCCAAGGCCATGAGGCTGGCCGAAACCGCCCGCGAACGGGGGGTGAAGGTGATCATCGCCGCCGCCGGCATGGCGGCCCATCTCGCCGGGGTGCTGGCCGCCCACACCACCCTGCCGGTGATCGGCGTCCCGGTGGATGGCTCGGCCCTGAATGGGCTCGATGCCCTCCTGTCCACGGTGCAGATGCCGCCGGGCATTCCGGTGGCCACCATGGCCATCGGCAAGGCCGGGGCTAGGAACGCCGCCATCTTCGCGGCGCAGATCCTCGCCACCAGCGATGGGGCGGTGGCGGAGAAGCTGGCCGCCATGAAAGCGGACATGGCCCGTCAGGTCGAGGAAAAGGCCAAGAAGATCGAGGCGCTGTAGGCTTGCAGGGGCGGCAGCATGGGCGGTGTCGCGGATATTCCCACTCTCTCGCCGGCGGAGTTGGCGCGGGCCCTGGCCGTGATCCGGGAGGGCGGGGTGGTCGCCTTCCCCACCGAGACCTATTACGGCCTGGCTGTTGATCCTTTCAACCGCGAGGCCCTCTCCCGGCTCTTTGCCCTCAAGCGCCGGCCGCCGGACAAACCGGTGCTGACCCTCATCGAAACCGAAGCGCAACTGCCGCTTTTGGCCCGGCGGGTACCGGAGGTCTACCGGCCCCTGATGGATGCCTTCTGGCCGGGGCCCCTCACTCTCATCTTCGAGGCGGTTGAGGCGCTGCCGGTCATCCTTACCGGCTATACCGGCACGGTCGGCATCCGCATTTCCTCCCATCCCATAGCCCGGCAACTGGTCGCCGCCGCCGGCCAGCCCATTACCGCCACCAGCGCCAACTACTCCGGCCAGCCCGCCGCCGTCACCCCCGGCGAGGTGGTGGCGCAGCTCGGCCTCGATGTGGATTTCGTCATCCAGGGCGGGGTCACCCCCGGGGGGCAGGGCTCCACCATTGTCGGCCTGACCGGCGATGATCTGGTCGAGGTGCGGGCCGGCGTGATCCCTTTCGCCGCGGTGCGCCAACGGGCAGGGCTCTGATCCGTGCCGGCGGTGCCGGCTTGTCTCGACGATGCCCGGCCGGGCGTTACAAAATCCCGAGAATAAAATTTGCTGTGAGTGCGGGAAGTTTGCTATCATCTGGAAGGATGGCGCCCCGGTGCGCCTGGTGCCGGCTCATGAGCTCAACCCGTGGACACGACAATGACAGACTTGCAATGGGATAGAAATTTCGCCCTGGAGCAGGCCGGGGACGACGAGGAGGTTCTGGCGGAACTGCTGGAACTCTTCCGCCAATCCGCCCGTGCCGATCTGGAAAAAATCAAGGCCGGCGCGGCGGGCAGCGATCCGGTGGCCATGGGAGAGGCGGCCCACAGCATCAAGGGCGCGGCCGCCAGCCTCGGTGTCGAGGCGGTGCGGGTGGCGGCCTACGGGATCGAGAAGGCCGGCCGCAGCGGCGATCTTGCCGGCGCCATGCAGCACCTCTCGTCCCTGGAGCGGTTGCTCGGCCAGCTTGAGGCCATGAAGTAGCGACAAGGCACCGGAGCGGGCCGGCGCCGTGGAGGGCAGGCCGTTTTGCCGGAGCCGGGGTGGCGCAGCGCAATGATGACCGCCAAGGATATCGTCAAGAAGTACAGCGACACCAAGACGTTGCCCCATGTGGCGATCAAGGTGACGCAACTGGTCAACGACGAGCGGAGCACGATGCATGATTTCGAGGAGGTCATCAAGCTCGACCCCGTCCTCGTCACCCGCCTGCTGCGCCTGGTGAACAGCCCTTACTTCGGCCTGGTGCAGAAGGTGGAATCCATCTCCAAGGCCGTGGTCTTCTGCGGCATGAAGCAGCTGCGCAACCTGGTGGCGGTGGAGGCGCTGCGCCGCATGTTCCAGGGCGGCGACGAGCTGTTTTCCCGGGAAAAGCTCTGGCTCCATTCCGCCACCGTCGCCATCCTGGCCGAGATGATCGCCAAGCGCATTTTCGGCATCGCCGCCGAGGATGCCTTTCTGGCCGGCATTATTCACGACATCGGCCTGGTGGCCGAGGATCAGGTGGCCGGCGACCTGCTGCGCCAGGCGGCCAAGGCGGTGCAGGAGGGCAAGGGCGGTCTGATTCAGTGCGAACAGGAGGTGATCGGCACCAACCATTGCGAGGTGGGGGTGACGCTGGCCCGGGACTGGAAGCTGCCGGAGGAGGTCCTCAAGGCCATCAAGTATCATCACGATTCCGGCCGGAAGCTGCCGCTCAAGAGCGTGCCCAGCATCGTGCTGCTGGCCGAGTTCATGGCCGCCAAGATGCAGTATGCGCCGATCCCCGGCGCGCCGGTGCCGGCCCTGCCGGAAGACCTCGCCCGCCATGTCAAGAACATGATGGCCAATTACAAGATCATTGTCCGCGACCTGCCCAGCGAGATGGCCAAGGCCAAGGAACTGTACCATATCGAATAGCCGCTGCCGATGACCGACCCGACTTTCGACAACATCTTTGATGATCTGGTGGAGGGCAACGAGCGCCAGCAGACCTTTCTGCGGCTGCTGGCCGAGTTGTTGCCCGGCGGCGGGTTCCGGCTGCTGCTGCCCGATGGCGTCGCGCTCACGGCTGGCGGGGAGGTGCCGCTGACGCCGGCGCGGGAGCAGAAGCTGCTGGTGAACGCCAGGAAACGGGCGGCGGTGGTCGGCGAAAAAGACGGCAGGGGAGGCTGGTGGTATGCCCTGGAGCTGAACGAGCCCGAAGGGGTGCTCTTTTTCGCCCTGCCCGACAGGGACGATCTGCGGGCGCAGCCGCTGGGCGAGGCCCACATCCGCAACAGCGTGCGGCTTGCCCTCATGATGCAGGAGCAGGAGGAACTGCATGCCGAAAAGGAGCAGTTTGTCCGGCAGGTCGGCATGCTCAAGCAGCAGCATGGAAAGCTCATCGAGGACAATTACCGCCAGTACCGGCTCAACCAGGAAAAGGACAAGGAGTACGCCAAGCGGCTGGAAAGCGAGATCTCCCGGCAGACCGCGGAACTGCGCGAGGCCAATGCCAGGCTGGAGGAGATCAGCCGGCTGAAAAGCGATTTTCTTGCCAACATGAGCCATGAACTGCGGACGCCGATGAACGCCATCATCGGCTTCACCGAACTGCTGGCCGAGACGAAACTGGACGGCGAGCAGGCCGAATACGCCCATACCATCCGGCAGTCGGCCCTGAGCCTTCTCTCCCTCATCAACGACATTCTTGATCTCGCCAAGATCGAGGCGGGCAAGCTCGATCTGGAGGTCTTGCCCTACGATCTGGCCGAGGTGGTGCAGAACGTGGCGGCCATGTTCCGAATCCCGGCTCGCGAGAAGGGGGTGGAAGTCTCCTTCTGCCTCGACAAGCGGGTGCCGCCGAGGGTTTTTGGCGACAGCAACCGGCTGCGCCAGATCCTGGTCAATCTGACCGGCAACGCCATGAAATTCACCGAAAAGGGGCGGGTGGACATCCTGATCCATGCCGTGCAGGAGACCGACCAGGGAGTCCTGGCCGCCTTTGCGGTGCGGGATACCGGCATCGGCATTCCGGAGGCGCGGCGGCAGGCGATCTTCGAGAAATTCACCCAGGCAGACGGCTCCACCACCCGCAAATACGGCGGCACCGGCCTCGGGCTCGCCATCTGCCAGCAGCTCGTCGCGTTGATGGGCGGCGAGATTTCGGTGGAGAGCGAACTCGGCAAGGGCAGCACCTTCCAGTTCACCATTCCCCTGATTGCCGTGCGCGAGCCGGCCAAGGCGGCCGTGCCCGAAAAATGCGGCCCGCCCAAGGTCGATGCCGCAGCCCTGGCCGCTGCCCGCATTCTGCTGGTGGAGGACAACGCCGTCAACCAGAAGCTCGCCAGCATCATCATCACCCGCCAGGGCTTTCAGCTCGGGGTGGCGGCCGACGGGGTCGAGGCCCTGGAGCAGCTCAAGAACCAGGAATTCGATCTGGTGCTGATGGATGTTCAGATGCCCAACATGGACGGCCACACCGCCACCCGCAAGATCCGGGAGATCGAGGCGGATCCCGAAAGGCGGCGGGAGTATGTGAGCCTGCGCCAGCGGACGACGCCGCTCAGGATCATCGGCCTCACCGCCCATGCCCGCAAGGAGGACGAGGTGGCGTGCTACGAATCGGGCATGGATGGGTTCCTCACCAAGCCCATTGTCAAGGACAAGCTCATCGCCACCCTGAACGCGGTGATGCAGGAAAGGTAGTCCGCTTCCGTTACCGCGAAAGTTCCCTTTCCAGCAGCGTCAGCCGGTCCTCCCAGCGGGCGCCGACGGGGCTGAGACGGGCCAGGCGGCTGGTGGTGCCGGTATGGGCCAGTTCCATTTCCAGCCGTTCCGCCGGCAGCAGGCCGCCCAGGCGGTCTGGCCATTCGATCACGCAGACTCCCCTGCCTTCGAGATATTCCTCCACCCCCACCTCCGCCACCTCGTCCTCGCCGCGCAGGCGGTAGAAATCCATGTGATAGAGGGGAAGGCGTCCCGGATGCTCATGGACCAGGCCGAAGGTCGGACTGGTGATGGGGTCGTCCGCCGGCACGGCGAGCCCTTCGCCGATGGCCTGGGTCAGGGTGGTCTTGCCGGCTCCGAGATCGCCGGTCAGGGTGATGACGTCCCCGGGCTGGGCGAGTTCGCCGAGACGGCGGCCCAGGCGACGGGTGGCGGCAAGGTCCGGCAGGACGATGCGCAGGGCAGGGGCGCTCATTTCAGGTGCGCTTGTGGCAGAAGAGACAGCGGTATTTGGGAGGATGATCTGCGGGCAGGGGCGCGATCCCTTGTGGCTGGTGGCATTCCTCGCAGTACCGTTCCGCCTCTTTTTTGTCCATGGCAAAAAATCGTTCGTGGTCGGGGTTGTGGGGCAGATGCCTGGTGCTTTCCGGCGGCGCGTTCCAGAGAAAGAGCAGAATGCCGGCCCCGCCGGCCACGAAGAGCAGGTGCAGCCACCAGCCCCCTTTTTTCTTTGCTTCGTCCATGGCTCCTCCGTCAGCCGCCCAGCTCCAGGGCGGTGTGGTGAATGAGGCCGCAGCGCAGGGCGGCCACCAGGGTTTCCAGGATCAACGTGCAGCTCCACCGGTTGCGGCCAGCCATGGTCAGAACCTGCTCGTGGAGGCGGTGCCGCCGGAGCAGGGCGGCAAGACGCCGGTCCGCATAGGCGGGTTCCAGGATGGTCCGGGCGGCGATCTGCCCGCTGAGCAGGGCCGCGTAGATGCCCTCGCCGGTGAGTCCGGAAGCGAGTCCGGCCGCGTCGCCGACCAGGAAGATGGTGCCGAAGCGCCAGCCCCGGTAGTCGAAATTGATGCGGGCGGCCCGGGGCGGCGCCGCTGTGAGATCCATACCACATTGTGCCGCAAAGTGGTGCAACTTTTCCTGGAGACGATGGGGCGGCAGGTTGGCGCCGGCGCTGTAAATACCGATGGAGGCGCTGTGCCGGTGGGGGAAGATCCAGGCATAGCCGTTGCCGAAATGGCGGGGGGCAAGGTGCCAGGCCATGGCCTCGAATTCGCCGGGCAGCTGGTGGTGGAGGCCGATGCCGACCCTGGCGGTGGGGAGCTTCAGGAAACGGCGGACCAGCGAGGAGGAACCGTCGGCGCCGACCAGGTATTGGCAGCGGAAGGCGCCGTGGCTGGTGTGGACCTCATCGGGGGCAATGCGCTGCGCAGTCACGCCGGTGAGAATGGAGACGCCCGCCGCCGTCGCCTCATTGGCCATCCACTGCCCCAGTTTTTCACGGTCCACGGTGCAGACCATGGGCGCCGGGGCGGAGAGTTCCATGCGCTGCCAGGCGCTGACGATCAGTTGCCGGGAAAAACGGCGCTCGATAAGGGATTCCGGCAGGTTGAGCAGGTTGATGGTGCTGGCCGGCACACCGCCGGCGCAGACCTTGGGGCCGATGCGGGAACGGCGTTCGAGGAGCAGCACCGACCGGCCGGCCTTGGCCAGGGCGGTGGCGCAGGCAAGACCGGCAGGCCCGGCGCCGATGACGATGGTGTAAAAAAAAGTTGCGGGCATGGGGTGTTCCGGGCAGAAAGGCAATGGGCCAGATCCGAGAGCTACCCTAGTCGCCCGGTTCCCCATCTGTCAAGCAGCATTTGCCCGGCGGATAGCTCTACCCATTTGGCCGGCGGCATGGTAGATTGGGTGCATTCCGGCCGCCGCGGCGCGGCATGTTGCATCGTCCGGCAACCGCACGAACTCAAAGGAATCCCATGGAACTGGAAGCACTGGACAAAGGAAAGGGCAAGAACCGCTTGCCCGCTCTGGCACTGGCCGGCATGGTCATCCTGCTGGCCCTGGCGACTTGGGGGCTCTCCCGTTTCGCTGAGACGGAAAGGCCGCAGGTGGCTCCGCAGGGCGATCTCTCCCGCCTGGGCCGGAACCGCGAGATTGTGTTGACGCTTTCCGACGCCGGGCGCGGTCTGCGTTCCCTCAAGGTGGCCATGGTGCAGGAGGGCAAGGCGGCGGCGCTGCTGGCCAAGGAGTATCCGCGCCAGGGGCAGCTCCTGGGCAGCGGCCCCCATCGGCTGGAGGAGCGGCTCACCATCAACGTCGCCGGGTTCAGGGAGGGCGCGGCCGAATTGCTCATCGAGGTGCGCGACCACTCCTGGTGGGGGCTCACCGGCAACCTGATCACCCTGCGGCTGCCGGTCACCGTCGATACCAAGCCGCCGGTGGTGAGCATCGTCAGCCTGCCGCAGAACATCAAGACAGGCAGCGCCGGCATCGTGGTCTATCGCGTGAGCGAGCCGGCGGCCCGGAGCGGGGTCTCCATCAACGGCCACTATCACCCCGGTTTCCCGCTGCCCTCGCAGGGCGACGGGGCCTGGGGCGCGATGATCGGTCTGCCCTATGATCTGCAGAAATTCGAAGAAACCGTGGTCACGGCGGTGGATCAGGCCGGCAACACCGGCAAGGCCGCCTTTGTCCTGGCCCTGCGTCCGGGCCGGGTCACCCGCGACCGCATCACCATCAGCGATAATTTCCTCAATGCCAAGCTGCCGGAGTTTGCCCAGCATTACCCGGAATTGAAGGGCACGCCGGTGGAACAGTACCTCATGGTCAACGGCGAGATCCGCGACCGGAATTACAAGACCGTGCAGGAGATCTGCAAGAAATCCGGATCGCAGCGGTTGTGGGACGGGCCCTTCCAGCGCATGGCCGGCAGCGCCAAGGCAGGCTTTGCCGACGTGCGGAGCTACCTCTACCAGGGCAAGGAGATCGACACCCAGACCCACCTGGGCGTGGACATCGCCTCGCTGGAGCGTGCCGAGATTCCGGCGGCCAACCGCGGGGTGGTGGTCTTTGCCGAGTATCTGGGCATCTACGGCAACACCGTAATCCTCGACCATGGCCAGGGCATTTTCACCCTCTATTCCCACCTGAGTCAGATCAACGTCACCAAGGGCGCCGCGGTGGAGAAGGGCTCCACCGTCGGTCTTACCGGCATCACCGGCATGGCCGGCGGCGACCATCTCCACTTCAGCGTGCTGGTGAACGGCATTTTCGTGAGCCCCATCGAGTGGTGGGATGCCCACTGGCTCCAGGACAACCTCCTCCACGTCATGTGACCCTTGTCCGCGATCCGCATCCTGCCAGAGCAGCTCGCCAACCAGATCGCCGCGGGCGAGGTCGTGGAACGGCCCGCCTCGGTGGTCAAGGAGCTGCTGGAGAACGCCCTTGATGCCGGTGCCAGTCAGGTGACGGTGCAGGTGGAGGGCAACGGCACCCGGCTCATCCGGGTGATCGACGATGGCAGGGGCATGGATCACGACGACGTGCTCCTCTCGCTGGAACGCCACGCCACCAGCAAACTGACCAGCGCCGAGCAACTGCACGCCATCACCTCTCTCGGTTTCCGTGGCGAGGCGATCCCCAGCATCGCCTCGGTCTCCCGGCTCACCATCACCTCCCGTCAGGCGGAATCCCCGCTCGGCACCGTGGCCGAGGTGCGTCACGGCACGGTGGTGCGGGTCCACGAGGCCGGCGGCGCGCCAGGCACCACCATGGAGGTGCGTGATCTCTTCGGCAACGTGCCGGCCCGCCGCAAGTTTTTGAAATCCACCGCCACCGAACTTTCCCACATCGAGGAGACGGTGAAGAACTACGGCCTGGTGCGGCCGGAGGTGGGGGTGAATTATACGGTGGACGACCGCACCGTGCTCCAGTGGCCTGCCGGAGTGGATACCCTGGAAGGGCGGACGCTGCGCCTCTTGGACCGGCGGGCCGGGCAAGGTGCCTTGCTTGCCGTTGAAGGGAAGGGAGGAGCCGATGGTCTTGCCATCACCGGCTATCTCCTGGCGCCGGAGGAGGCGCCGGCCACCGGCGCCAGGCTGCGGATCTTCGTCAACGGCCGGGTGGTGAAGGACCGCATGATCGCCCATGCGGTGGCCGAAGGGCTGCACAACTTCCTCCTTGTGGGACGGAGCCCGGCCGGGGTGTTGTTGCTTTCCATTGCGCCGGAGACGGTGGATGTGAATGTCCATCCCACCAAGCAGGAGGTGCGCTTCCGCAATGGGCAGGCCGTGCATCAGGCCGTGGCGAGTGCGGTGCTTGAGTCCGTGGTCCGTTTCCAGGAGGCGCGCAAGGAAAGCCTGTTCGGCCGGGCCACGCCGCCAAGGCCGGCACCATCACCACCCCCGCGTCCGTCCGTGTCGGTTACTCAAGTGCGGGAGCCGCAACCCCTTTTCCAGTCAAAGCCCCCGGCGAGAATGGTGCGCGAAGAGCAGGAAGACGTCGTGTGCTCCCTCACCCCGCGCTTCACCCAACCCCATGCGTCGGAGCCGATGGCGGAAGCTGTCGAAGCCCCTGTCCAACCAGCCACCTCCTCGCCGCTCCGTCTGCTCGGCCAGGTGGCGGAATGCTATCTCCTTTGCGAGAGTGAGGGCGGGCTGTTGGTGGTGGACCAGCATGCGGCCCACGAACGGTTGCTCTTTGAGGAACTGCGTCAGCGCTACAATGCCGGCAACGTGGCCCGTCAGCAATTGCTCTTCCCCAAGGTGCTCGAATGCACGTTGCAGGAACGGCAGATTCTGGAAGAAAACGGGCCGGAGCTCCAGCGGCTCGGGCTGGAGGTGGAGCCCTTTGGCGGCGACAGCTTCGTGGTCAAGGCGGTGCCCGCCATCATGGGCACCACGCCGCCCGAGGAGGTGGTGGCCGCGATTCTCACCCAGTTGGGCGAGGAGGGCCGCGGCAGCCAACGGGTGGAGGCGGTGCTGGCCTCCATGGCCTGCAAGGCCGCAGTCAAGGCCGGCCAGCGCCTGACGCCCCAGGAGATGGAACACCTTCTCCGGCAGATGCAGGAGGCGGATATCTTCAGCCACTGCCCCCACGGCCGCCCCGTGGCCCGCCGCTTTACGCCCGACGACCTCAAGAAGTGGTTCCACCGGACCTAAAAGTTAGAGAAAATTTGGGTTGGGTTTTCTCCGCGCCTAACGCATAATGGTGTCATGCGGCGAGCCCCTTTTGGCACAACCACTACTGAATCCTTGATCCCCAAACACGGTGGCTACCGGAAGCTCAAGAGCTTTCAAGTGGCGCAGTTGGTGTATGACCTCACGGTGCGCTTCTGCGACCGCTATGTGGACAAGCGCAGCCGCACCCGCGACCAGATGGTCCAGGCCGCCCGCTCCGGCGTGCAGAACATTGCCGAAGGCAGCCAGGCCTCGGCTACCTCGAAGAAGAGTGAACTCAAACTCACCAACGTGGCGCGGGCGAGCCTCGAAGAACTGCGGCTCGACTACGAGGATTTTTTGCGCCAGCGCGGGTTGGCGATTTGGCCGCGGGAGGACTTGCGGCGGCAACGGTTGGTGGAGCGGCGGTGTGTTACGGCGGATGAGGTGGCGGCGTGGGTGGGGGAAGAGTATGAGGGTGGACGGGGTGGACTTGGTGGACGGGGTGGACCAAAGGCGACCATCTACCCTGAGCTGGCGGCCAATGCGGTTCTGGTGTCGCTGGCCGTGGCCTGTAGTCTGCTCGACCGGCAATTGGCCACCCTGGCCGCCGCCTTTGAAACTGAGGGTGGCTTCAGCGAGCGCCTCTACCGGGCGCGCACCCAGCGGCGCTCCGCCAAAGCCGCCATGTC
This sequence comes from Thermodesulfobacteriota bacterium, assembly GCA_040757055.1. GTDB lineage: Bacteria > Desulfobacterota > Desulfobulbia > Desulfobulbales > Desulfurivibrionaceae > JAJZRJ01. The sequence continues at coordinate 131,983 of JBFLXY010000003.1, forward strand.
CACGCCGTCCACCCGGTCCACCCGGCCCACCTCGTCCACCAAGTCCACCAAGTCCACCAAAGCCTAGCCCCCGCAAAAAAACATCGCCAAACCGTGGCCTTCACGGTATGATTGTCCGCAATCTGGCAGCCCTTGGGGCTGCGCCCCGATCACCCGACCATTGAGCAACGAGGCTTTTCCATGACCACCCCGCTGCGCGAAACCCACTTCGATACCCTGAAATTCCTCCACCGTGGCAAGGTCCGCGACCTCTATGAGGTCGAGGGCAAGCTGCTCATGGTGGCCAGCGACCGCATCTCCGCCTTCGACGTGGTGATGGACGACCCGATCCCCAACAAGGGCGCGGTGCTCACCAAACTCTCTCTCTTCTGGTTCGAGTACCTCAAGGATGTGCTGCCCAACCATCTCATCACCGCCGACGTGGAGAAATTCCCGGCCGCCTGCGCCCCCTACAGGGAGCAGTTGCGGGGCCGCAGCCAGCTGGTCAAGAAGGTGAAGCCGCTGCCGGTGGAGTGCATCGTGCGCGGCTACCTCTCCGGCTCCTTCTGGAGCGCCTACAAGAAAGACACCACGGTCTGCGGGGTGCAACTGCCTGCGGGCATGCGCGAGTCGGACAAATTCCCGGAACCGCTCTTTACCCCCTCCACCAAGGCGGAGCAGGGGATGCACGACGAGAACATCTCCATCAGCCAGATGGAGGACCTGCTCGGCAAGGAGACCACCCGCCAGGTGCGGGACGCCTGCGTGAACCTCTACGTGAAGGCCGCCGACTACGCCCGTACCAGGGGGATCATCATCGCCGATACCAAGTTCGAACTGGGCCGCGACGATGATGGCCAGCTCATCCTGATCGACGAGGTGCTCACTCCCGATTCTTCCCGCTTCTGGCCGGTGGACCAGTATCAGCCGGGCGGCGGACAGCCGAGCTTCGACAAGCAGTTCCTGCGCGACTATCTCTCCTCCCTCGACTGGCCCAAGGCGCCGCCGCCACCCAAGCTGCCGGCGGAGATCATCGAGAAGACCGCGGCGCGCTATCTTGAGGCCCTGGAGCGGATTACCGGCGCCGGGCTGTGAGGGAGCGGGTGCGGGATGCAGGGCTTACCAACGTGAACGTCTTCCGCATCACAGCGGAATCGGAAGGTGGCGTTGCGGAAGCAAATCGGTCATAGCCTGCTTTTGCTCCTGTCCTGCCTCCTGCCGGGGTGTGCCACCGGCTCGGGCGGCGGGGTGAGCGACATCTTCACCGCCACGGACGTGACCATCATCCGCCATCACGTACGGGAACACCACGCGGTTCTCGAAGAATTCACCAGCCGGCTCTACGCCAAGAATCCCAAGTACGAAAAAGATACGCTGGAGCGCCAGCGCAAGCTGCGCTTTATTTTTCATAACGATCTGCCGGTGGAATTCCACTACGCCTACAGGCCTTCCCACGAGGTGCTCACCGCCGCTTTCGCGCCCAATCCCGATTACCCGGACCGCGTGTATCTGCTGAGCCTGGGGCTGGCCAAGAGCATCCGCGAGGCGTATGAAGGGCATGAGGAAAACACCTTTTTTTCGGGCCTGCAGATTCCCCTTGACCGCCTGCAGCGGCTGCACCACAACCTGAGCCAGGTGAACTGGCGGCTCAAGACTTACAAGGACGCACGCGGCGAGCTGCTCTTCCGCACCAACGAGAAGGGGCCGGACGGCACACTCAACATGGGCTACGAGGTGCTGATGACCGAGATATTGACTCGCGTCAAAGATGACATTTCCTTGCGCGGCGGCCTGCCGGGCAAGTACATCTTCAACATGTCGACACTGTTCCTGGGGATTCTCATCTGACAGGATGTCGCAAAAGTCATCCATGACCTTTTTCAGCCACGCACCATCCGTGGGGCGCACGCAGGCTGCCGGGGAGCAGGTTTTTCAACGGCTTGCTAAACGAAAGAGGCCGGGCACATGGCCCGGCCGGAATGGTTCGCACGAGAGAGGGCCTGGCGGTTACAGGCCGCTGTGGGCGAGCTTGCGCAGCAACTCTTCCTGTTCGCTGGTCAGCGTCTTGGGCACGCTCACCGTCAGCCGGGCGAGGAGATCGCCACGCTGGCCCTTGGGGCCGGAGGGCAGGCCCTGGCCTTTGAGCCGCAGTTTGGCGCCGGGCTGGCTGCCGGCCGGCACCTTTACCTTGAGCTGCCTGCCGTCCAGGGTCGGCACCGAGACCTCGCTGCCGAGTGCGAGGCCGCTGTAATTCACCTCGGCATCCACCACCAGGTTGGTTCCCTCGCGGGTGAAGAGGCGGTGGGGCAGCACGGTGATGGTCAAATAGAGGTCGCCCGGCGACCCGCCCATGGGCGAGGGCGACCCCTTGCCGGCAAGGCGCAGCTTCTTGCCGCTCTCGATGCCCGCCGGAACCTTGACCGAAACCTTGTCGCCGTGGCCGAGGGCAATGGTCTTCTCGGTGCCGTGCAGCGCCTCTTCGAGAGTTATGGGCAGCTCCAGGCTGAGGTCGCTGCCTTTCACCGGCTGGGCGCGGTGGCTGGTGCGAAAGCCGTGGCCGCCGCCCATGCCGAAGAGGTCGTCGAAGAAGCCTGCGCCCTCCATCCCTCCAGCGGTGCGGAAGGTGGCGCGGCCGCCTCCCATGTTGATGCCGAACTCGCGCAGGATGTCGCCCAGGTCGACGTTGCGGAAGATGTCCTCCTGGCTGAATCGCTGCTGGAAGCCGGCCGAGCCGAAGGTGTCGTACTGCTGGCGTTTCTCAGGATCGGAGAGGACCGCATAGGCCTCGCTGATCTTCTTGAACTGTTCCTCCGCCTCCTTGTTGCCCTGGTTGCGGTCCGGATGGTACTTCAGGGCCAGCTTGCGGTAGGCCTTCTTGATCTCGTCGGCCGAGGCGCCCTTCTTGACTCCGAGTTGCTCGTAGTAATCCATACGCGCTGATTCCTAGAAGGGGACGTCATCCCCCATGACCGGCTCGGGGAAGGGCGGTTCGTCCATGCCCATGGACTCGCCGCCTGCGCCCCGCGCGGTGAGCATTTTCATCTCCCGGGCCACGATTTCCGTGGTGTAGCGGTCCTGACCTTCCTTGTCCTGCCACTTGCGGGTCTGCAGCCGGCCCTCTATGTAGACTCTGGAGCCTTTGGCCAGATATTCGCCGCAGATCTCGGCCAGGCGGCCAAAGGCGACGATGCGGTGCCACTCGGTCTGCTCCTCCTTGGAGCCGTCCTGCTTCTTCCAGACCTCGGTGGTGGCGATGCGAAACGAGGCGATGGCGGTGCCGCTCTGCGAGTACCGCACTTCCGGGTCCGCTCCTAAGTTTCCGATCAGGATGACCTTGTTGACCATGCTCTCTCCTTGCTGGTGGTGCCGGGCGCGGCCTCATGCCGATACCGGTGCGCGGCTCATGGAACGCCGCGCCAATTCTTGGGAAAAGGGCATTGTCCGGCCCCTCCGCGATTGAGGATACCATATAAATAAGCTGGCCTCCCCCAAAAATCAACCGCCAAGGGGGAGAAAAAGACCCGGCTGGCACCGCGTGGGGAGCGGGTGACGGCGGCAGTCGCCTGGCAGCCTTCCGCTGTATTCGGGGCAGCGATGTCCCACTTTGAATACATGGTGGCGCACCGCGCCATTGCGGAGGAAAAATTCTTGACAACAAGGGGTTAGCGGTGATGGAATGGGTGCAGCAGGTTCGCTTTGCCGATCGTTGCCGCGCTCTTTCGCAGCTTTTTGCCTTTTTCCCCAATCCACTGATGAGGCTCGCCATGAAGGAACGTGACTTTGCACGGGTTCAGGAAAGGCTCGACGGGGTATCGCGCCGGGATTTCATGAAGTTCTGCACCGTGATGGCCGCCAGTCTGGGGCTGCCGCTGGCGGATGCAGAACGGTTGGCCGCAGCCGTGACCTCACCCCGGCGGCCGCCGGTGATCTGGCTTTCCGGCCAGGCATGCACCGGCTGCACCGAATCCCTCCTGCGCCCCACCCACCCGACGCTGGAACACCTCATCCTCGACCTCATCTCCCTCGACTACAACGAGACCCTGAACGCCGGGGCCGGCCACCAGGCCGAGGCGGCGCTCGCGGCCTCGATCAAGGAAAACTACGGCAAGTTCATCCTGGTGATCGAGGGCGCCATCCCGGTGAAGGACGGCGGGGTCTACTGCATGATCGGCGGCCGGCCCTTTGCCGACATCGTCAAGGAAACGGCGGCCAAAGCAGCGGCGGTGGTCGCCATCGGTTCCTGCGCTTCCTGGGGCGGGGTCGCAGCGGCGGAGCCCAACCCCACCGGCGCCATGGGCGCGCCGGAGTTCCTGAAGGGCACCACCGTGGTGACCATCCCGGGATGCCCGCCAAATGCCTATAACTTCCTCTCCACCGTGATCCATTTCCTGACCTTCGGCAAACTGCCGGCCCTGGACGACAAGGCCCGGCCCCGCTTTGCTTACGGCCGGCTCATCCATGAGAACTGCGAGCGGCGGCCCCATTTCGACGCCGGGCGTTTTGCCGTCAAATTTGGCGACGAGGGCCACCGCAAGGGGTATTGCCTCTACAAGCTGGGCTGCAAGGGGCCTGTGACCTACGCCAACTGCCCGGCCATCCTCTTCAGCGACGTGGGTTCCGGCTCCTGGCCGGTGGGTACCGGCCATCCCTGTTTCGGCTGCACCGAGCCGGGGGTCGGCTTCCACATCCCGCTGCATACCCAGGCGAACCTCCAGCACATCACCCCCTCGGCCGGGCATCCGCCCATTGCCGAACCACGCGGCAGCGGGGCTTCGGTGGGCGCCGCGGCGCTCCTTGGCGCGGTGGCCGGGGCTGTGGTGGGTGGCGGGGCCATGGTCTTCAAGAATCTCGAAAAAGAGGACGAGGCCGCCACCAAGGACAAACCGTAAACGCCGGGAGGAAGCCCATGAAGATCGAACGACGCGATTTTCTCAAGGGGGTGCTGGGTGGCGGCTTGCTGCTGGCGGCAGACCCCGAGCCGGCTGCCGGGCGCGCACCCGGCAAGGAATTGCCCCCCAATGCGGTGGGGATCCTTTACGACGCCACCCTCTGCATCGGTTGCCAGGTCTGCGTTGCCGCCTGCAAGCAGGCGAACAACATGCCGCCCGAGCACACCCCCGGCACCGATCCCCTGTGGGACAACCCGCGGGATCTCTCGTCCAGCACCCTGAACATCATCAAGAAATACGGCAGCGGCGATTATCCGGTGAAAGACACGGTGGATGGATACTCCTTTGTCAAGCGCCACTGCATGCACTGCCTCGATCCGGCCTGCGTCTCCGCCTGCCCGGTTTCGGCGCTGCTGAAGGACCCGGATACCGGCATTGTCACCTACAACAAGAAGGCGTGCATCGGCTGCCGCTACTGCCAGGTGGCCTGCCCCTTCAATATTCCCAAGTTCGAGTGGTATTCCGCGGCCCCGCAGATCGTCAAATGCCAGCTCTGCTCGCACCTGCTGGCCAAGGGCGGCATCTCCGCCTGCTGCGCCGCCTGCCCTACCGGCGCCTCGCTCTTCGGCCGGGTGGAGGATCTGCGCCAGGAAGCGAAGCGGAGGCTGGCCATGACGCCGGGCGAGAGCTACGACTTCCCGGTCGCCTCCCTGGGCTCGAAGGAGTTCCAGTCGCACAAGGCCGGCCGGTACATCCAGCAGGTCTATGGCGAGTCCGAGGTGGGCGGCACCCAGTATCTGCTGCTGGCCGGGGTGCCCTTCGACAAGATCGGCCTGCCGACGCTGCCGGACGAATCCTTTGTCGCCCTGGCCGACGGCATCCAGTACGCGATCTACAAGGGCATGGTCTACCCGCTGGTGGTTTTGGGCGGGCTCATCTACATGATCCGCAAGGGCGAAGGCGACAAGCACTGAGCCGTCCCACGCCGGACGCTAAAGGAGAATAGCGTATGACAGCTCCCGCTCCCCTGAACAAGAGGATCTACTCCTGGAATTTCAAGGCCTGCGCGGTGATCGCCGGGCTGGCCGGGCTCTGCCTGCTCTGGCGTTTTATTTTCGGCATCGGCTCGGTCTCCAACATGAACGACGGCTATCCGTGGGGCATCTGGATCGCCTACGATGTGGTGATCGGCACCGCGCTGGCCTGCGGCGGCTACGCCATGGCGCTGCTGGTCTACATCTTCAACAAGGGCGAATACCACCCCATGGTGCGGCCGGCCTTGATGACCAGCCTCTTCGGCTACACCCTGGCCGGCATCTCGGTCATGATCGACCTCGGCCGTTACTGGCAGGCCTACAACATTTTCCTGCCCTGGCGCAGCAACCTTCATTCGGTCATGTTCGAGGTGGCACTCTGCATCGCCACCTACGTCCTGGTGCTGTGGGTTGAGTTTGCCCCCGCCATTCTGGAGAAACTCAAGGCCGATCAGCTTCGGGCCCGACTGAACCGCGTCATCTTCGTCTTCATCGCCCTGGGCATCCTGCTGCCCACCATGCATCAGTCCTCCCTGGGCACCATGATGCTGATGGCCGGCTACAAGCTTTCCCCCCTCTGGCGCACGGGCTTCCTGCCGTTGCTCTTTCTGCTCACCGCCCTGCTCATGGGCTATGCCATCGTGATGGTGGAGTCGTTCATCTGCCAGTCATGGTTCAAAACTCCTTCCGAGATGCATCTATTGAGCAAGATCGCCCGCTTCCTGCCGTGGCTGCTCGGCTTTTACCTGCTGATCCGGCTGGAATCGATCAACCTGGCCGGCAACATGGCCCTGGCCTTTGACGGCTCGGTCCAGGGCAACATGTTCCTGCTGGAGAACCTGCTGCTCATCGCCGCTCTGGTCATTCTGGCCCAGCCCCGCTATCGCGAGCGGCCGAAGATGCTCTTTCTGGCGGCGTCGGCGGTCGTGCTCGGTGCCTCGCTCTACCGGCTCAACACCTATATCATCGGTTTTGATCCGGGTACCGGCTGGCGGTATTTCCCGGCGGTGCCGGAGCTTCTCATCACCCTCGGGGTGGTGGCGGTTGAGGGGATGGCCTACATGTGGGTGGTCAACAAGCTGCCTGTGCTGCCGAAGGCGGAACATGCGTAACCTATAGAGGAAGGAAGGAGAACACCGATGGCAAAAATCACCATTGATCCCATCACCAGAATCGAAGGGCATTTACGCATCGACTGCGAGGTCGACGGCGGCCGGGTGACCAATGCCTGGTCGTCGGGCCAGATGTGGCGCGGCATCGAGCTGATTCTCCAGGGTCGCGATCCGCGCGAGGCGTGGATTTTCACCCAGCGCATCTGCGGCGTCTGCACCACGGTGCATGCCATCACCTCGGTACGGGCGGTGGAAAACGCCCTGGGCCTCGACGTGCCGCTCAATGCCCAGTACATCCGCAACCTCATCATCGCGGCCCACGGCATCTTCGACCACATCGTCCACTTCTACCATCTCTCGGCGGTGGACTGGGTGGACATCGTCTCGGCCCTCAGGGCCGACCCGAAAAAGAGCGCGCAACTGGGGCAGCAGCTTTCCGAATGGCCCAACAACAGCGCGGCCACCATGAAGCAGGTGCAGGAGCGGCTGAAGAACTTCGTCGATTCCGGCCAGCTCGGCGTTTTTGCCAGCGGCTACTGGGGCCACCCGGCCATGAAGCTCTCGCCCGAGGTAAACCTGCTGGCCGCGGCCCATTATTTCCAGGCCCTGGACTACCAGCGCCGCATCAACCAGGTGGTGGCGATCCTCGGCAGCAAGACCCCCCACATCCAGAACCTGGCGGTGGGCGGGGTGGCGAACCCGATCAACCCGGACAGCCAGTCCACCCTGACCCTGGAGCGCCTGATGCACGTCAAGTCGCTCATCGACGAGATCGGCGCCTTCATCAAGCAGGTCTACATGGTGGACGTGGCCGCGGTGGGCGCCTTCTACGCCGACTGGACCCGTTACGGCGCAGGCGTCACCAACTACCTCTCGGTGCCGGACATGCCGCTCGATCCCAAGGGCACCACCTTCGACATGCCGGGCGGCTATATCGCCAAGGGCGACGTCGGCTCCTTCAAGGCGATCAATGCCTTTGGCGATGATTTTTTCAAGCAGGGGGTCAAGGAATCCATCAAGCACTCCTGGTACAAGGGCGACTGGAATCGTCATCCGTGGGAGGAGGAGACCGAACCTTTCCATACCAAGTTCGAGGAGAAGGGCAAGTACTCGTGGGTCAAATCGCCCACCTTCAACGGCAAGCCGGCGCAGGTCGGGCCGCTGGCCAACGTGCTCTGCATGTTTGCCGCCGGCGACAAGGCCACGGTGAAATACACAACCCAGCTTCTCGACACCGTCAGCAGCCTGGCCGGGGCCAGGGTCGGAGTGGGTGCGCTCCACTCCACCATCGGCCGCCACGCCGCGCGGGCAGTGCGGGCCGCGGTGCTGCACGACGCCCTGGTGCGTCACTGGGAGGCGCTGGTCGCCAACATCGGCAAGGGCGATTACGCTACCTACAACGAACCGGTCTTCCCCAAGGGCGAGATTCAGGGCGTGGGTTTCCACGAGGCGCCGCGCGGCGTGCTTTCCCACTGGGTGGTGATCGACGGCGGCAAGATCAAGAATTACCAGTGCGTGGTGCCCTCCACCTGGAATGCCGGGCCGCGCAACAGCGAGGAGGCCCTGGGGCCCTATGAAGCCTCGCTTCTCGGCAATCCGGTGGCCGACCCGCAGCGGCCCCTGGAGGTGCTGCGCACCATCCATTCCTTTGACCCTTGTCTCGCCTGCGCCATACACCTGCTGGATACGGAGCAGCGCGAACTGGTGCGGGTGCGGGCCGAAGTCTGATGCGGGAGAGTACGGGCGGGAATCTGATCGGCCAGCCGGCAACCCTGCCGGCTGGCCTCTTTTGTGCTCAAGCCTCGGCGCCGGCCCTGGTGCTCGGTATCGGCAACCTGTTGCTGGGCGACGAGGGAGTCGGCATTCGGGTGGTGGAGAATCTTACGGCCCGCTATGTTCTGCCGCCGGAAGTGGAGGCCCTCGACGGCGGCAGCATGGGGCTGGAACTGCTGCCTTATATGGCGGGCCGGCGGTTGCTGCTTCTCGTCGATGCGGTCCGCACCGGAGCCCCTCCCACCACCGTGGTGCAGATGGAGATCGCCGATCCGTCCGCCTTTTTCCGCGAGAAGATTTCTCCGCACCAGATCGGTATTGCCGAGGTGCTTTCGGTGGCGGCATTGACCAACGAACTGCCCGGCCGCATGGTGCTGATCGGCGTGGTCCCGAAGGAGATGGCCACCGGGCTCGATCTTTCGCCGGAGATCGCGGCAAAAGTAGGGGTGCTGGCTGATATGGTGGCGGCGGAACTGGGCGCCGCCGGCTTTTCCCTGGCGCGGCGCGAAGCGCCCCGTGAATGACCGGAACCGCGAATGACAGCCAGCGTTCCGTCGGCTACAATACAGCATGCATGAGATGTCGCTGGCGCTGAGCATTGTGGAGCTGGTTACCGGCAGGGCCGAGGCGGCCGGGGCGCGGACAATCAACCGCATCGAACTGGAGGTGGGAACCCTGGCCGGGGTGCTGGTTGATTCCCTGCGTTTCTGTTTCGAGGCGGCGGTGCGCAATACCATGGCGGCCGGCGCCGAACTGGCCATCCGGGAAATTGCGGCCCGCGGCTCATGTCCGGCCTGCGGCGTGGAGGCCCCGATGGAGGGCCTCATCTCCGCCTGTCCGGTCTGCGGCCAGTATCTGGTGCTGGGTAAAGGGCGCGAATTGCGGGTGGTTTCGATGACAGTGGACGAAGAGGGGTAACCATGTGTGATTCCTGCGGCTGCGACCATGAGCATGATGTCACCATTGCGCTGCCGGGCCGTGCCGACGTGGCCGAGGTCCATGACCACCACCACGGCCGCGTCCTGCAGGTGGAAGAGGATGTGCTGGGCAGGAACAACGCGCTGGCGTCCCACAACCGGGCGTGGTTCGCGGCACACCAGATATTGGCCCTCAACCTGGTGAGTTCCCCCGGCTCGGGCAAGACCACCCTCCTGGAGCAGACCATCCGGCGACTGAACGGGGCGGTGCCGGTGGCGGTCATCGAGGGCGACCAGCAGACCCTGCTCGATGCCGAGCGCATCAACGCCACGGGCGCACCGGCAGTACAGGTCAATACCGGCGCCGGTTGCCATCTGGATGCCGACATGGTCCACCGGGCTCTCCACGCCCTCACGCCGCCGGACCATTCGCTGCTCTTCATCGAAAACGTCGGCAACTTGGTCTGCCCGGCTCTCTTCGATCTGGGCGAGAAGGCCAAGGTGGTGATCATCAGCGTCACCGAGGGCGAGGACAAGCCCCTCAAGTATCCGGCCATGTTCGCGGCTGCGTCGCTTTGTCTCATCAACAAGATCGATCTCCTGCCTTACCTTGATTTTTCGGTGGCGCGCTGCATGGAGTACGCCCGACGGGCCAACCCCGACCTCACCTTTTTCACCCTTTCCGCCCGCACCGGCGACGGCATGGATGAGTGGCTCACCTGGCTCAATGACGCGGTCCGCCACTAATGCCACCGATGCCGCTGGCCTGAGCCGTTGGCGGATTGCCATCCGGGGCATTGTCCAGGGCGTGGGGTTCCGCCCCTTTGTCCATCGCCAGGCAATAGCCCATGGCATGATCGGACAGGTGGTCAACACCGGTCAGGGGGTGGTGATCGAGGCGCAGGGCAGGGAATCGGCCCTTGCTGATTTTGTGGCGGCCTTGCGGCACGAGGCGCCGGATGCCGCAATGATCCACGAGTTGATAGTCACCCCGGTGCCGCTCATTGCGGAGAGCGGTTTTGTCATTGCCCATTCCCGGGTCGAGGGAACGCCCAGCGCCGGCATCCCGGCCGACCTGGCCCTCTGTGCCGACTGCCAGCGGGAACTCTTCGACCCCGCCGACCGCCGCCATCGCTACCCCTTCATCAATTGCACCAACTGCGGGCCCCGTTACACCATCACCCGCGCTATTCCCTACGACCGGCCCCAGACGAGCATGGCCGGTTTTGCCATGTGCGACCGGTGTCGGGCCGAGTACGACGATTCGGCCAACCGCCGTTTCCATGCCCAGCCCAACGCCTGCCCGGCTTGCGGCCCGCACCTCTGGCTGACCGATGGTCAGGGCCGGCAAGTGGCGGAGTGCGAGACAGCGATAGCGATGACCGCCGGGCAGTTGCGCGCCGGCGCCATCGTGGCGATCAAGGGCATCGGCGGCTTCCATCTGGCCGTGGATGCGGCCAACGATGCGGCAGTCACGCGGTTGCGGCAGCGTAAGGGCCGCGAGGAAAAACCGCTCGCGATCATGGCCCGTGATCTTGCTCGCGCCCGCCAGCTTTGCCTGCTCACTTCGGCGGAAGAGACCCTGCTGCAGTCGGCCGCGGCTCCCATTGTCCTGGCAATCAGGCAGCCCGCTGACGGCCTGTCGCCATCTGTGGCGCCTGGTTGCGACCGGCTGGGTGTCATGCTCCCCTATGCCCCGCTCCACCACCTGCTGCTGGCGGAGGGGCCGGAGGTGCTGGTGATGACCAGCGCCAACCTGAGCGAAGAGCCGATCGCCATCGACAATAACGAGGCGCTGCAACGTCTGGCCGGAATCGCTGACGCCTTTCTATTCCACGACCGTGACATTCTCATCCGCGCCGATGATTCGGTGGCGTGGCATCTGGCCGGCGCCCCCCGTTTAATCCGTCGGGCGCGCGGTTATGTCCCGCGCCCGCTGCGTCTTGCCGCGCAGGGTGCGGCAGTGCTGGGCGTTGGCGGTGAACTCAAGAACACCATCTGCTATCTCAAGGGTGATCAGGCGTGGGTGAGTCAATATCTCGGCGACCTGAAGTCGCTGGAGGCTTTTTCCTTTTTCCAGGAAAGCGTGGCCCATCTCGGCCTTATTTATGAAGTCGCGCCGGAACTGGTGGCGCATGACCTGCATCCTGCCTATCTTACCACCCAGTGGGCCAAGGAGCAGGCCGGAGTGACGCATCTTGCGGTGCAGCATCACCATGCCCACCTGGCCGCCTGCCTGGCGGAGAACCACCATGCCGGGCCGGCCATCGGCGTGATCCTCGATGGCACCGGCTATGGCACCGACGGCACCATCTGGGGCGGTGAGGTGCTGATCGGCGATTGCCGCGGCTTTACGCGCTTCGCCCACCTCGCGCCCATGCCGTTGCCCGGCGGCGACGCGGCGGTGGCGGAACCGTGGCGTACCGGCTTGGGCTATCTCTATGCGGCCTACGACGGCGCCGTGCCCGAACTCCCTTTCCTGCAGGGCCATGACGCCGCGGCCATCCTCGCCATGCTGCAACGCAACATCAACTGCCCCGCAACCACCAGTTGCGGCCGCCTCTTTGACGCGGTGGCGGCCATGGCCGGCGGAAGGCCGGTGATCCGCTATGAGGCGCAGACAGCCATCGAGTTCATGCAGGCCGCCGGCAGCCTTGCCGGGCCTGCTTTTTCCTTCGAACTCGTCACGGAACATGATACGCTGGTGGTGGCGGTCGGCCCGCTCATCCGGGCCGTAGCCGAGGCAGTACGCAACGGCGCCACCCTGGCCGGGATCAGCCAGCGGTTCCACGTGACCCTGGTGGAGCTTTTTCTGGAATTGGTCCGGCGGGCGGCGGCGGCCACGGGACTTGGGACCGTGGCCCTGAGCGGCGGGGTCTTCCAGAACCATCTGCTCTTTGCCGGACTCATCGAACGGCTGCAGGGTGCCGGTTTTACCGTTCTGGCCCATTGCGGGCTGCCGGCCAACGACGGCTGCATCGCCTTTGGCCAGGCCATGGTCGGCCGGGCATATATGGAAAGGTGACGGAATGTGTCTTGCGGTACCAGGCAAGGTGGTGGCGATTTTCGAGGAAAACGGCCTGCGCATGGGCCATATCGACTATGCCGGCACGGTCAGCCGCGCCTGCCTCGAATATGTGCCGGAGATCGCGGTGGGCCAGTACACCGTGGTTCATGCCGGTTTTGCCATCTCGATGCTCGACGAGGCAGAGGCTGCGCAGAGTTTTGCCGCCTGGCGGGAACTCACCGAGGCGGTCCACCGCAGCGGCACCGACCTTTTCGGCAATCCCCTGCCGCCGGAAGAAACCAAGGAATGAAATACAGCGACGAGTACCGCGACCCGGCCCTGGCCCAACGATTGGTGGGAGAGATTCACCGCACCGTGACCCGGCCGTGGACCGTGATGGAGATCTGCGGCGGCCACACCCACGCCATCATGCGTTACGGTCTCGACCAGTTGCTGCCCAAGGGCCTGGAACTGGTCCATGGCCCTGGTTGCCCGGTCTGCGTGACTCCCGTCGAGCTGATCGACAAGGCGGTGGCCATCGCCGCTTGTCCGGAGGTGATCCTCACCACCTTCGGCGACATGCTGCGGGTGCCCGGCAGCCGGCAGGACCTGCAGATGGCGCGCAGTCAAGGGGCCGACGTGCGCATGGTCTATTCGCCGCTGGAGGCGGTGGCCCTGGCCCGGCAGCATCCGGAGCGGCAGGTGGTCTTCTTTGCCGTGGGCTTTGAAACCACGGCGCCGGCCAATGCCATGGCGGTGTTGCAGGCCAGGCGGGAGGGGCTCGCGAACTTCAGCGAACTGGTGAGCCAGGTGCTGGTGGTGCCGGCCATGCGGGCGCTGTTGGCCGCGCCGGAAAACCGCGTGCAGGGGTACCTTGCTGCCGGTCATGTCTGCACGGTCATGGGGTTTGCCGAATACGAGGCCATTGCCGCGGAGTATCGGGTACCCATCGTGCCCACCGGCTTTGAGCCTCTTGACATCCTCGAAGGGCTGCTCATGGTGGTCCGCCAGCTGGAAGCCGGGGAGCACCGGGTGGAGAATCAGTACCGCAGGTCGGTGGGCCGTTCCGGCAACGCTCTGGCCCAGCAGGCCATGGCCGAGGTCTTCCGGGTGGCCGATCGCACCTGGCGCGGCATCGGCCTGTTGCCGCAGAGCGGCCTGTTGCTGCGCGAGGAATATGCCGCCTTTGATGCGGAGCGCAGGTTCGCAGTGCAGGGCATCAGGGCCGCAGAGGCCCCCCAGTGCATCAGCGGCCTCATTTTGCAGGGTCGCCAAAAACCCGATCAATGCCCGGCCTTTGGCCGCGAGTGCACGCCGGGCCATCCCCTGGGCGCCACCATGGTCTCCGGCGAGGGGGCCTGCGCTGCCTACTTCAAATACCAGCATGTGTGGATCCCGGCATGAACGTGAAGCCTGAGGATTTTTCCTGCCCCCTGCCGATTACCGACCACGACACCGTGCAGCTCGCCCACGGCAGCGGTGGCCGGCTCACCGCCGAACTGGTCGAGAAATTCTTCCTGCCCCGCTTTGCCAACCCGACCCTGGCCCGGCTGGAGGATCAGGCGGTGCTCGAATGCCCTGTCGGGCGGCTGGCCTTTACCACCGACACCTTCGTGGTGGATCCGCTCTTCTTTCCCGGCGGCAGCATCGGCGATCTGGCGGTGAACGGCACGGTGAACGACGTGGCCATGGGCGGCGCCCGGCCCCTGTGGTTGAGCACCGCCTTTGTCATCGAGGAGGGGTTGCCGCTGGCCACCCTGCATGCGGTGCTCATTGCCATGGAGGAGGCGGCGAAGGCCGCCGGCGTCACCATCGTCACCGGCGACACCAAGGTGGTGGGGAAAGGCGCCTGCGACAAGCTCTTCATCAACACCACCGGCCTCGGGGTAGTGCCGGAAGGGATCAACATATCGGCCACCAACCTCAAACCCGGGGACGCGGTGCTCGTCTCCGGCACCATTGCCGACCACGGCATGGCGATCCTCACCAGCCGGGAGGGACTTTCTTTTGAATCCTCCATAGAAAGCGATACTGCCGCGCTCCACGGCCTGGTCGCCGACATGCTGGCGGTGTGCCCGGAGATGCGCGCCCTGCGGGACCCGACCCGCGGCGGGGTGGCCACCACCCTCAACGAGTTCGCCAGGTCGTCTCGCGTGGGCATCGTCTTGCGCGAGGAGGCGATTCCGGTGCGCCCCGCCGTGCGGGCCGCCTGCGAGGTGCTGGGCATCGACCCCCTCTACGTGGCCAACGAAGGCAAGCTCGTTGCCGTGGCGCCGGCGGAAAAGGCCGAGGCGGTGCTCGCTGCCATGCGGGCGCACCCCCTTGGCGCCCAGGCCGTCTGCCTCGGCGAGGTGACCGCCGAGAATCCTGGGTTGGTGGCCATGCGCACCCTGCTCGGCGCCCACCGCATCATCGACATGCCGGTGGGCGAGCAGTTGCCCCGCATCTGCTAGCCCGGTCCGGGCTTTTGCCGCTCCCGGCAACCGGAAACTCCGCATGCCGGCGCCGCTGCCATGCCCGATGGGCTTCCGCCTCCCGCGTTTCCGGCGTTTGCGGCGGAAGTTTCGTGGGGTTATAGTAGAAAGATATCGATACCGAGGAGGAACCCATGCTGCGGAAGATACTCAACTGGCTGGCGGTGGCGGCGATGCTTCCGGCCATGACCGGCTGCGCGGTCAACCCGGTTACCGGCCGTTCTGAACTCGCCTTCTACGAGATGAGCGAGAAGGAAGAGATCGACATCGGCAAAAAAGCCTTTCCCAGCGCGATCCAGCAGATGCAGGGCGAAGTCAAGGACCAGACCCTCCAGACTTACGTCGGCAAGGTGGGCCTGAAGCTTGCGGCGGTGAGCCACCGGCCGCAGCTGCCCTACCGTTTCGTTGTGGTGAACGATTCCACGCCCAATGCCTTTGCCCTGCCGGGGGGCGCCATTGCCATCACCCGCGGATTGCTGGTGGGCATCGAAAACGAGGCCCAGCTCGCCGCGGTGCTGGGTCACGAAATCGCCCACGTCACCGCCCGCCATGCCGCCCAGGGAATCCAGCGGGGGATATTGCTCGATCTCGGGGTCATCATCCTCGGCGAGGCGGCCGGCTCCTACAGCGCGGTGGCCCGACAGGGCGGACAACTGGCCGCCACCCTCATCGACAACTCCTACAGCCGCGAGCAGGAAAGCGAGTCGGACCGCCTGGGCATCGACTACATGGTGCGCGTCGGCTACAACCCGCAGGGGGCGGTGCAGCTCCAGGAGTTTTTTTTGAAACAGAGCGGCGAGCAGGATCCGGCCTGGATTGCCGGGCTGTTCCGCACCCATCCTTTTTCCAGGGAGCGGATGGTGGCCAACCAGGCCTACATCCGGGGCCGCTACCCCGCGGCCCTGCATGATCCGGCCTATACCCTGGCGCCGGAACCGTTCCGCGCCGCCACCGCCGGCCTGCGCAAAGCGGCCAGGGCCTATGCCCTTTATGACGAAGGCCGGCAGGAGGAGCAACGCAAGAATCTGAGCCGGGCGGTGGAGTTGTATCGTCAGGCGGTGCAGGCGGCGCCGGATCAGGCCATGCTGCAATCCGTCCTGGGCAATGCCCTGGTCCGCCAGGGGCAGGTTGGTGCCGCCCGGCCGCACCTGGAAAAAGCGGTGGCGCTCGATGGCGGCTATTACGAATCGCGGCTGGGGCTGGGCTACGTCCTGGGGCAGGAAAAGGAGTGGGCCGGAGCGATTCGGGAACTGACGCGCAGCATGGAGTTGCTGCCCACCCTGGAAGGCGCCTATTTTCTCGCCGAGGCTCATGACAAAGGCGGCGATCGCCGGCAGGCCCTCACCTTGTACCGGCAGGTGGCGGCCGCCGACCCCAACGGTCGGATGGGGCGGGCTGCCGCCCTGCGGGCACGGCAACTGGGCGGCTTTTAGGCGGGCGGAGAGAGGCTTTTCTCCTCGCTGAAAAAGCGGCAGCAGTTCTTGCGCGCCTGCTTGGCCCGGTGCATGGCGCTGTCCGCATTTTTGAGCAGGTCCTCCGGCTCTTCCCCATCATCCGGATAGATGGCGATGCCGAGACTCGCCCGGATGTGGCGTTGCGCGCCCTTCAGGTCAAAGGGCCGGGCCAGGGCATCCATGATCTTCCCGGCCACCACGGCCGCTTGTTCCCTTTTTTCGGTTTCGCTCAGCAGGACGGTGAATTCGTCACCGCCCATGCGGCCCACCGTGTCGGAGCGCCGCACGCAGTCGAGCAGGCGGCCGGCGGTTTCCCGCAGCAGGATGTCGCCGGCGCCGTGGCCGAGCTGGTCGTTGATTTCCTTGAAGTCGTCAAGATCAACGTAAATCAGGCTGAGTCGGCGCCGGTAACGGTTGGCGTTGCGCATTCCCTGATGGAGGCGGTCGAGGAAGAGGGTGCGGTTGGGGAGTCCGGTGAGCGCGTCGAAGTGGGCCATCTGGTAGAGGCGCTGCTGGTAGAGGCGGTGGCTGTTGATGGCCCTGGCCAGGAACCAGGCCGGCAGCGTGGCAAGAACGTAAAGGATCACCGCCAGCATGAAGAGGTTGGTGTGCTGCTGCCGGGCGTGGTCGGCGAGAATCTCCGGGGGGATGCGGGAAACCAGTTTCCAGTAGTACTCGTGGGGCCGGAGATCTCTGGCGCTGGAGCCGCCCGCTTCCGGCGAGCCGGAACTGGAACGGGCATATCGGATGAAGGGCGAGCGGGCGGAAAGCGGCGTGATGGTGGTGAAGTGGAAAAGGCCGTCGGCGGAAGAGATCTCTCCGCCGGGCTCTTTCTGCATCGCCCGCCAGACTTCCGGGTAGCGTACGGAAAAGCGCCTGGCCTTGCGGTCGGGGAACATGAATCCCCACTCGTTCTCCGGCTCCGGAGCAAGGAGCCAGTAGCCGTCGCTGTTGCACAGCATGATTTCGCCGGGGGAAGTGCGTGCCGTTTCGCGGATCGCTTGCAGCAACTGGCCGCCCAGGTAGTTGAGGATGACGACGCCATGCCTGGTGCCGTGCCGGTCGAAGACCGGGGTGGCAAAGCGGATCATCGGCTTGAGGGGGCGTTCCAGCTGGTTCTGTTCGATGTTGAGGTCAAGGGGCGAGACGAAGATTTCACCAGGACCGAGGACCATGGCGTCCTTGAAATAGTAGCGGTCCTTTTTCGATTGCAGCGCCGATGCTGCCACGATAACGGGCCCGCCCGCCGCGGCGTTGACCCGCACCACCTCCATGCCGTTCCGGTCGAGATAGCGGATCTGGTCGTAGGCCAGTTTTTCCCCCGCGAAATGCAGGTATTCCAGGGCGAGGCGCTGACGATTTTTCGTGGTGTCGGCGGCGAGCAGGTCCTGCAGTTCGTTCTGCCTGGCCAGAAAGAGCAGATCGGTGATGATGGCGTCGAAACGCTGGCCAATGCTCTGTTCCTGCAGCTGGATGTTGTAGCGTTTTTCTGCCGTGAGCCGGGTCAGGTGGTCGGTCCGTTCCTCATGGTAGAAAAGGGCCAGTGCCGCGGTGAGCACCCCGGCCAGCAGCAGAAAAATGGCGAGAAAGTGCACGAGCAGCCGCCGTTCGCCGCCGGGGGATTCCATCTGCGCCGGATTCCGGGCTGGCTGGGTCATGGGCTCATGCCGGCGGCGGGGATGCGAGGTAGGGGGCGAAGAGCGGGCGGAGTTCTTCCAGGTCCCGCCGGATCACGTAGGGAACGCTCTTGGCGTACATGTCGAGCAGGATGATGGCGTTGACGGAGGAATCGGTCTGCGCCGTGGCCCGCAGCCGGGCGGCCATGGCCCGGTTGACGGCCTGCATGTTGCGGTAGATGGTGTTGAGGCCATCCAGGCTGCAATCGGGGTTGGGGTTGTCGCCCTTGCGGAAATACTGGGCCAGCATGAAATTCGCGGTGGCTCGGTAGATGGTTTCGTCCTCCGAGGCGAGCGGCAGGTGAAAGCGGGCCATGGGCTTGAAAAAGTGGGTGTGGGGGCAGCAGCTGGCCGCGATCATCAGGCCCATGAGCGAGCTGATCGCCCGTTGCGCCGTGGTCTTTTGGGTGACGCAGCGCTCGACGGTGACGACCTCCAGGGTGGTCTGCTCGTAGGAGGCGAGATGATCGAGGCGCTCCAGCAGGGGAACGAGATTGGCCGCCGCCGGGCAGAACGGCTGCTCCGCCTCGGTACAGGGGCAGTGGGCGCACTGGTGGAAGGAAAGGGTGGTCCACCGGGGTAGCGCCGCCGCCTCTGCGTCGCGCAGGGTCAGGGTGGCGGGGTCCAGTTCCAGGTCAAACCTCTCCTGCGAGCCGTCGGCCAGGGTGAAGGTGTAGACGATATGGAAAGGGGTGTCCGGCATGGTCATACTCAGGGGCCTGGGGGGCTGACGAGGAGGGCGCCCAGCGCCCTGCCTTTTTCAAAGGCTGCGCTCAGTTGCTCCGGCTGGCGCTGCACCTCCCCTTCCTGGTCGAGTCCGCGGCAGAGCAGGGTGTCGGTCAGCTCCGTGTCCAGGGCCTGAAAAAAGTATCGCACGGAGAGCAGGGCGCCATCAAAGAGTTTTTGCCCCTGGCTGGCCGCCGCCGCAATGAAGAGCCCCCGCTTCGTCCATGAGGTGTCGCCGTAAGGGCGTCCTTCCAGCCAGTGGCGGCGCACCCAGAACGACTGGCAGCGGTCCATCAGTATCTTGGTCTGGGCGCTCACCGCATAAAAAAAGATCGGCGAGGCGAGGATGATGCCCCGGGCGTGGTCCAATTGCTCGTAAATCTGCTGGAAATCATCTTTAATGACGCAGCGGCCATCCTTCCTGCAGCCGTAGATTTCCAGGCAGGGAGAGAGCTTCAATTCGCGCAGGCGCACCTCGACCACCCGGCACCCTGCGGATTCGGCGCCGCGCATTGCTTCGGCCAGCAGGGTGCTGGTGTTGCCGTGCCGGCGCGGGCTGCCGTGGATGGCAACGACAAGAGGCGTCGGGGTTACGGAGGTCATGCCTCATTGTAGGGAGTTGGAAGATATATTGCAATAAAAGCGGATCAACCGTTTATATTGAGAAAAAACCCTGACCGGAAAGCGTTCTTTTCCTCTGCCGCGGATGCCACCATGACCACCATCCAGATCATCTCCATGATTTTAGTCCTTCCTGGCGCCCTGTTCATGCTCGCCTCCGGTTTCCTGAGCCGGTGGCTTATCCGGGAGGTGCCGCCGCAATTGCTCGGCCGCTGGCGGGCGTTGACCATGCTCGTCTATTTTTTCTTCTGGGGGTATGTTCTTTTCCTGCTCATCCAGCTTGAGGGTATCCCTTTCCCCCTGGAAATCGTCACAGGCGCCGTCTTCCTCGGCGGGGCCATCTTCGTCTTTCTGGTCATCGGATTGAGCCGCTTCACCATCCGCAAGACCAGGGAGAGCGAGGTGCGGCTGCTGGCGGCCAACCAGACCCTGGCGGCCAAAAACACCGAACTGGAAGGGGAGATCACCGCGCGACTCGCGGCCGAGTCCCAGGCGCGTCGCCGCATGCAGCACCTCACCACCCTTCACGCCATCGATCTGGTCATCACCTCCAACCTCGACCTGCGGCTTACCATGCGGCTTTTTCTGGAACAGATCGTGCCGCAGCTCGGGGTCGATGCCGGGGCCGTGCTGCTGCTCAATCCCTATACCCAGATTCTCGAATATGGTGCCGGCTGGGGCTTCAACACCGGGATCATCGAGCACTCCGAGCTGCGGCTGGGGGAGGGAGCTGCGGGACAGGCTGCCCAGGAGCGGCGGATGGTGATTCTCTCGCCGATCGATCAGCCCGATTCGCCCTTTGTGCGGCGGGAACTCGTCACCGATGAGCGGTTTGTCTTCTATTGCGCGGTGCCGCTGGTGGGCAAAGGGCAGGTGAAGGGAGTGCTGGAACTCTTCATGCGGCGGGAATTTGTACCGGAAGAGGAATGGAAGGAGTTCCTCGACGCCCTGTCGGTGCAGGCGGCCATTGCCATCGACAACGCCACCCTCTTCCGCGGGCTGCAGGATTCCAATGCCGAACTCATCCTGGCCTACGACACCACCATCGAGGGGTGGTCCCATGCCCTGGAGCTGCGCGACAAGGAGACCGAGGGCCATACCCAGCGCGCCACCGCCACCACTGTCAGGGTGGCGCGGGACATGGGCCTGAAGGAGGAGCAGCTGGTTCATGTGCGCCGGGGCGCCCTGCTCCACGATATCGGCAAGATGGCGGTGCCGGACACGATCCTGATGAAGGATGGTCCGCTCACGCCCGAGGAGCAGGAGGTGATGCGGCGCCACCCGCGCTATGCCTTCGAGCTGCTCGCCCCCATCGCCTACCTGCGGCCGGCCATCGACATTCCCTACTGCCACCACGAGTGGTGGGATGGTTCCGGCTATCCGCGCGGTCTCAAGGGGGAGCAGATTCCGCTCCCCGCCCGCATCTTCGCCATTGCCGATACCTGGGACGCGCTGGTTTCGGCGCGGCGCTACCATCCGGCCTGGTCGGCGGACGAGGCCGCGGCCCACATCCGCTCTCTGGCCGGCAGCCAGTTCGATCCCGCCCTGGTGGGGCGCTTTCTCGAAATCGTCGGCACCGGCAGGGGGAACGAGGATGCCCACCCCTGATTGATGCGGCAGGCAGCGGCGAACCGGTTTTGCCGGGACCCACTTTCCATTGACAAGTTTTTGTCCGCTATGCTGTAATGAGGGGCAGGGAAACAGCCGCTCCAGTTACCGGATCCCGCTGTTTCACCACCCTGCCGCGGGGCATGCTGCGGCCGGATTCGGCCGGCAGCAGCCGGTCATCCTCTTTTACTCCCCATTGCCGGGGCAAACCGCGGGCCGGAGGCCCTGCCGACAACCAGGGCGGGGTGCCGCCGCGCTGACGGGCATTCATGAAATTCTTTCTCTGTGGAGTCTTTCTCATCTGGCTCGGCGGCATGGCCTACGGGCTTGCCAAACCCCTGCCGCGGGGGCTCTCCGTCACCGGCGCCGAACACCGGGTGCCGGCGGTGGAGTTTCTCTACGATCTCACCTTTGTGCGCGATGGCGTGGTGGTTCGCGAACAGCGGATATTCGAACGCCTGCTGGCCGAGATCGCCGAGGCGGAACGCTTTATCCTCCTCGACATTTTTCTCTTCAACGGCCTGCAGAATGCCGATGAAACCGGACCGCCGCTGGCGGCGAGCCTGGCGGAAGCCCTCCTCCGCAAGAAGCGGCTTTCGCCCGCGGTGGCGATTACGGTCATTACCGATCCCATCAATACCGGCTACGGCTCCTATCCGGCCGCGGTTCTCGATCAGTTGCGCGCCGGCGGGGTGACGGTGATCTCCACCGATCTCACCCGGCTGCGGGATTCCAACCCGCTCTATTCCGGATTCTGGCGCCCGTTCCTCCAGTGGTTCGGCAATGGCGGGCCGGGCTGGCTTGCCAATCCATTCAGTCCCAATGGGGCGCGGGTGACGCTTCGCTCCTGGCTTGCACTCCTCAATTTCAAGGCCAACCACCGGAAGGTGCTGGTTACCGACCGTGTGGCGCTGGTCACCTCGGCCAATCCCCACGATGCCAGCGGTCATCATTCCAATATTGCCCTGCTGGTGCGCGGTGCCGTCCAGAACGATCTCCTTGCCAGCGAGGCGGCGGTGGCCGCCTTTTCCGGAGGCGGATTCCTTCCGGCGGCACTGCCGGTCAAGGAGGGCGGCGGTCCCTACACCGTGCGGCTTCTCACCGAGGGCGCCATCAAAAGAGAGGCGCTGGCGGCGCTGGCAGCCGCGACCCCAGACGAGACCGTCTGGCTCGCCATGTTTTATCTGGCCGACCGGCAGGTGTGCGCGGCGCTCCTCGATGCGGCCAGACGCGGGGCGGCGGTGCGCCTCATTCTCGACCCCAACAAGGATGCCTTCGGCCGGATCAAGAACGGCATCCCCAACCGGCAGACCGCGGAGTGGCTGGTCAGCCGTTCCGGCGGCAGGATTACCGTGCGCTGGTACGATACCCACGGCGAACAGTTCCATCCCAAGCTGATGCTGGTCGAGGGGAGGGAGACAGGGCTGGTGATCGGCGGTTCGGCAAATTTCACCCGCCGCAATCTCGACGATTACAATCTGGAGACCGCCCTGGCGGTGAGCGGCCCGTCCTCTTCGCCCTTTGTCGCCGAGGTGGCCGGTTATTGCCGGCGGCTCTGGGAAAATCATGACGGCCAGTACACCCTGCCCCATGCCGCCTATCGGGAGACTTCGGCGTTCAAGCGGTGGCGGGCGGTGATTCAGGAAGCGAGCGGCTTGAGCACCTTTTGACATCCGGTTGCACGGGAGGAACGGCGGTGGCCAGAGCAAGCGCGGTACAGGCAGGGGAGAAAAGGGCACTGGTGGTCGACAACCAGCCGGTGATCCTCAAGCTGATGCGCGACTTCCTTGAAACGGAAGGCTATGCCGTGGAGACCGCCCTCGACAGCCTCCAGGCCCTGGAGGTGCTCGAACGCTTCACCCCCCAGGTGATGTTCGTCGATCTCATCATGCCGCACATCAGCGGCGACAAGCTCTGCCGGGTGGTGCGCAGCATGCCGGCCTTCCGGGATATTTTCATCATCGTGCTCTCCGGGGTGGCGGCCGAGGAGGAGGTGGATTTCGCTGCCTTCGGCGCCGATGCCTGCATCGCCAAGGGGCCTTTCGCCAGGGTCAGGGAGCACGTCCGCCACGTGCTGGGCAAGCGGGAGGCCGGCAACCACCGGGAAGTGGCGCGCACCATCCTGGGGCTGGGCGACATCTACAAGCGGGAGATCACCAAGGAGCTGCTCACCTCCAAGCGCCATTTCGAGATCGTGCTCCGCAACATCGAAGAAGGGATCATCGAGTTCACCGCCGCCGGCAGGATCATCTTCGCCAACCACGCCGCGGTGGTGCTCATCGCCACCCCGGAGGAGCGGCTGCTGGCCACCGATTTCGCCGATCTCTTCCAGGGTCCGTACCGGCGGGCCATCCGATTCGTTCTCAAAAAACTGGGCGAACAGCCGCAGGAGGTTGGGGAAGACACGCCGGTCATCCTGGGCGAGCGCCGCCTGCTCCTTAATTTTCTGCCCATCGAAGACGAGCAGGGGCGGACCACCATCGTCATCATGCGGGACATCACCCGGCGCAAGGAGGCGGAGGAACAGCTGCTCGGCTATCGCCAGCATCTGGAGGAGATGGTGGTGGAGCGCACCGCCGACCTGGCCCGCACCAACGAGGAACTGAAGCGTCAGATCGCCGGCCGCAAGCGGGCTGAGCAGCGGAAGACCCAGGCCGAGCAGGAGTGGGTGAGAACTTTCGACGCCATCGGCGACATCATCACCATCCAGGATCCGGGCATGCGCATCATCCGGGTCAACCGGGCGGCCAGCCGGATATTGGGGACGCCGCCGGAAAAGCTGGTGGGCAGGTGCTGCTACGAGGTCTTCCGCGGCGAGGCGAGTCCCTGCCCGGAGTGCCCGGAGCGGCTCTCGCTTCTGGACGGCCAGACACATTCGGCCGAGGTCACCCACCCGGGCCTGGGACTGACCTTTCTCGTCTCCGCCGCGCCGATCCTCGATGACCAGGGGCGCTGCACGGCCATCGCCCATTTTGCCAAGGACATCACCGAGCAGAAGAAGATGGCGGCCCAACTCCAGCAGGCCCAGAAGATGCAGGCCATCGGCACCCTGGCCGGCGGCATTGCCCACGACTTCAACAACATCCTCGGCGCGGTGCTCGGCTACACCGACCTGGCCCTGCTGGAGATCCCCGCCGAAAACCGGCTGCTGCGGGAACGGCTGGAGGCGGTGCTGCAGGCGGGCATGCGGGCCAAGGGACTGGTGGGGCAGATTCTCGCCTTCAGCCGCCAGAACGAAACCCGTCGCGATCCCCTGGAGATCGGTCCCATCGTCAAGGAGGCTTTGAAACTGCTGCGCGCCTCGCTGCCCGCCACCATCGAGATCCGTCAGGAAATCGAACGCCGGCCCCTCAGCATCCTCGCCGATCCGGTCCACATCCATCAGGTGCTCATGAACCTCTGCACCAACGCCGCTCATGCCATGCGGGGAGGGAGCGGGGTGCTCACCGTCCGCCTGGAGGAGGTGGCGGTGGATGCCGCCCTGGCCGAGGTTCATCCCGATCTGGCGCCCGGCCCTTACGTGCGCCTCACCGTCCGCGACACCGGCCACGGCATGGAGCCCGGAGTGATGGCGCGGATTTTCGAGCCGTTTTTCACCACCAAGGAGGTGGGAGACGGCACCGGCATGGGGCTGGCGGTGGTGCACGGCATCGTCAAGGAGCATGGCGGCGCTGTTGTCGCTGCCAGCGAACCAGGCAAGGGAACGGTCTTCGAGGTCTATTTCCCCTGCCACGAAGTGGAGCAACTTTCTGCGGTGACGGCGGAAAGGGCGTTGCCGCGCGGCCGCGAACGGATTCTCTTCGTGGACGACGAACCCGTGCTGGCCCGTCTCGGCGAAGAGATGCTGACGCGGCTCGGCTACCGGGTCACCGCCTTCACCAGCAGCGTCGAGGCGCTCCAGGCCGTGGCAGGGCGGCCCGACGGTTTCGATCTGGTGGTGACCGATCTGACCATGCCCAAGATGACCGGGCTGGAACTGGCCCGGCGGCTAACGGCCGATTTGCCGGTGGTGCTCTGCACCGGATACAGCGAAGAGGCGGTGGAAGAGGCGGCGCGGGAGATTGGCATCGCCTGCTGCCTGCGCAAACCCCTGGATTTGCAGGAGCTGGCCCTGGCGGTGCGGGCGGCGCTGGATGACAACAAGGCCGGCGAGAGAAAAGGTAAGGGGAAAAAGAGAAAATGAAGCGCCTGGGGCGGGGATTGGGATTTTTCCTGCATGGCTGGATGCTGGCCTGCTTCGCCATGGCCGGCGCGCTCATGGTTCTGCTGCTTCACCAGGCCATGCGGGCCACCGCTCTGGAGGAGGCCGAGGCCAAGGCCCTCATCCTGCTCGACCGCACCATGGCCGTCCACGAGTATTTCAACCAGCAGCTGAAACCCCATCTTTTCCCGATCACCGACGAGCACATGCCGAAGGGCTATTTTGATCCGGTCTGGATGTCCTCCACCCACGCCAATCGCCAAATCCACGGCTACTTCAAAAAAAGGAGCGAGACCGGCTATTATTACAAGGACGCGGCGATCAATGCCCGAAGCCCGGAAAACGAGGCGGACGGGATCGAGCGGGAATTCATCGCCGAACTGAACCAGAACCCCGCCCTGGAAAAGCGTTCGGGGGTGCGTTTCTGGGACGGCGTTCCCTATTTCTTTGTCCTGCGGCGGGGGGAGCGGCTGGAGCAATCATGCCTCCGCTGCCACAACACGCCGGAAAAGGCGCCGCGGCAACTGGTCGCCATCTATGGGCCGAACCGCAGCTTCGGGCGTGATGTCGGCGAGATGGTCTCGGCGGTCTCGATCCGGATTCCCCTGGCCGCGGCCTACGCTGCGGCAGACAGGGTCGCCTGGAATCTTTCAGGCCTGCTGTTTTTGTTGCTGGCCGTCCTGTTCGGGGTGCATCTGCTGGCCAATCGCCGGTATCTCCTGACGCCGCTGGGGCAGATGCGGGACAAGGTCCGCCAGATCATCGGCGATGCCAGCCACCTTGGCGAGACGGTGCCGCTGCCGCAGACTCGTGAACTGGAAGAGCTGGCCTCGGCGTTCAATGTCATGTCGGGTGAGCTGCTCCGGCATTATGAAGGCCTGGAAGGGCAGGTGGCGGAGCGCACCGCGGCGTTGCGGGAGGAAATCGCCCAGCGCCAGCGCTATCAGGAGGAGAGCGAACAGCTCATCGTCGAGCTGCAGAAGGCGCTCGACGAGGTCAAGACGCTGAGCGGCTTGCTGCCGATCTGCAGCTTCTGCAAGAAGATCCGCGACGATCAAGGGGGTTGGCAGCAGCTTGAGGTCTATGTGCGCCGCCATTCCGGCGCGGAATTCAGCCACGGCATCTGCCCCGAGTGCCTGCGGAAGAACTATCCCGAATTCGTCGACAAGAAGGGCTGATGGGCTTTTCGAAAAACACCATGCGGGAACCATTGATCAAGGCCGGCTGTTTCCTGGCCGGTGCCGTGTTGCTTTCACTGCTGGCCACGGCGCAGAAGATCGTTCTGCACAGCGGTTTCGTCTGGTATGGCTATGTCGCCCCGGTGCTGTTGGGCGGCAGCGGCGCGGTGCTGTACCGCGTCTGGCTGCGTCAGTGCCGGGTTACCGCGGAGCGCTACGCCAAGCTGGAACTGGTCGCCGAAACGCTGCGCACCCTGAACAGCCTGGTGGTGGAAGTTCAGGAGCAGGAAGAACTTCTGCAGAAAATCTGCGAGACCCTGGTGCGCACCCGCCGCTATCACCATGCCTGGATCGCACTGCTCGACGCCAAAGGCGAGCTGGCCGCCACGGCGGAGAAAGGTCTGGCCGCCGGTTTCGCGAAGCTTTCCTCCCGACTGGCCGCCGGGTGGCGGCCGGACTGCGTGGTGCGGCTCATGACCCAATCCGAGCCGGTGGCCGTCATCGACGACCCGGCGACCAATTGTCCAGGCTGCCCGCTTGCGCTGGCCAAAGGCGGGATGGCCGGCATGGTGGGGCGCCTGGAGCACGAAGGCACGGTCTATGGCATTTTGTCGGTTTCGGTGCCGGCCCGCCTTGGCCGCGATCCTGAGGAGGTGGCGCTTTTCCGGGAAATCGCCCGCGACGTGGGGCAGGCCCTCCACCATCGCACGCTCAAGGCGGAACGGCGCAGGGCCGAGGAGGCGACCCGGCGCCAGATGCGGGAGCTGTTCGCCATCTTCAATGCCATCGAGGGTGCGGTCTATGTCGCGGACATGCAGACCTACGAAATCCTGGCCGTCACCGCCAGCGAGAAGCGTTTCGATCAGGCGCTGGTGGGCCGCAAATGCTACGAGGCCCTGCAGAAGGGGCAGCATGCCCCCTGCGCCTTCTGCACCAATGACCGGCTGATCGGGCCGGACGGCACCCCCAATCCGCCGGTGGTCTGGGAGTTCCAGAATACCCGCACCAACCGGTGGTACCTTTGCGTTGACCGGGCGATCCACTGGCCCGACGGCCGCCTGGTGCGGATGGAGATCGCCCTCGACATCACCGAGCGGAAGCGGGCCGAGGAGCGCCTGAGCCGCAGCGAAAAGAGCCTGCGCGAACTGGTGGAGAACTCGCTGGTGGGGATCATGCTGATCCAGGAGGGCGAGATCATCTACCAGAACCCTGAGCAGCGCCGCCTTTTCGGCACCCTGCCGCGGGGATACCGGCTGGAGGATTTTCAGGGAGTCCATCCCGAGGACCTGCCCAAGCTGCGGGAGAGCTACCGTCAAATCGTGCAGGGCGAGGTGGCGCAGGTGGATGCGGATTTCCGCTATTATCCGGTGCGGGCCAGGGAGGGGGAGGCCGGCCAGATGAAGTGGGTCTACTGCCGGGCGCGGCCCATCGAGTACCAAGGCAGGAAGACCCTGCTGGTCAGCATGATGGATATGAGCCACGCCCGGGAGCTCGAACGGCTGGTGCAGATACAGGACAAGATGTCCTCCCTCGGCCGGGTGGCGGCTGGCATCGCCCACGAGATCAGGAATCCCCTTTCCGGCATCAACATCTACCTCAACACCCTGGAGAAGATCTGCGGCCGGCCGGGACGCGAGGCCACGGTGCGCGACATCTTCCGGCAGCTCTACACCGCCTCGGCCAAGATCGAGTCGGTGATCCGGCGGGTCATGGATTTTTCGCGGCCCGGCCAGCCCCATTTCGCCCGCCAGGATGTCAACGGCCCGGTGGAGGAGGCGTTGCGTCTCTGCGCGGTCACCATGCGCAAGGGCAATGTGGCCCTGGAGGTCGAGCTGGGAGAGGATCTGCCGCCCTGCAGGGTGGATACCCACCTCATCGAGCAGGTGCTGCTGAACCTTCTGGCCAACAGCGCCGAGGCCATGAAGAACCTGGCCACGCCGCGCCGGATCCGGGTGCGCACCGAATGCGCCGGCTCCCATGTGCTGGTGCGGGTGGCGGATTCCGGCCCCGGCGTGCCTGCCGCGGTGCGCGACAAGATATTTGACCCCTATTACACCACCAAAAGCGACGGCACCGGCATCGGCCTTTCCATCAGCCACCGGATCGTCAGCGACCACGGGGGACGTCTCACCGTTTCGGAGAGCGACCTGGGCGGGGCGGAGTTCGTGATGGCCCTGCCGGTGGCCGAAGGAGGATGCGCCTGATGGAAGACGCGATTTTCATTGTCGACGACGAGGCCACCATCCGCGATGGGGTGGCCCTGGCCCTGGCCGGCGAGTACCGGGTGCAGTCCTTTGCCGATGCCGAGAGCGCCCTGGCTGCCGCTGCCGAAGAGATGCCCGATCTGGTCCTTCTCGACGTGGGGCTGCCGGGCATGAGCGGCATCGACGCCCTTGAGCGGCTGCGGACCATGGATGGCGATCTGCTGGTGGTGATGATCACCGCCTACGAGGACGTGGCCACGGTGGTGGCTGCCATGAAGCGCGGCGCCTACGACTACGTGGTCAAGCCCCTGCAGATGGCGAGCCTCGCCGCCACGGTGGAGCGGGCGCTGGGCAGCATCCGCCTGCGCAGGGAGGTGCGGCTGCTCCAGGAGAAGAGCCTCCGCGACCAGGTGCCATGCTGCATCGGCGAGAGCGAGGCCCTCCAGGACATGATGGAATTCGTCGCCACCGTGGCCAGGAGCCCGGACACGCCGGTGCTCATCGTCGGCGAAACCGGCACCGGCAAGGAGCTGGTGGCCAGCGCCATCCATTACCGCAGCCCCAACTTCGCCGGCCCCTTTGTGGCGGTGAATTGTGCCGCCCTGCCGCGGGAACTCCTGGAAAGCGAACTCTTCGGCTACGAAAAGGGGGCGTTCAGCGGCGCCAGCCCCCAGGGCAAGAAGGGGCTCATCGAGGCCGCGGCCGGCGGCACCCTCTTCCTCGACGAGATCGGCGACCTGAGCCTGGAGGCGCAGGCCAAGCTGCTCCGTTTTCTCGAATCCGGCGAGTTTTTCCGGGTGGGCGGCACCGAGGTGGTGCGGGTGCGGACCCGGATCGTTTCCGCCACCAACCAGCATCTGGAGGAGCTGATCGCCGGCGGGCGGTTCCGCAGGGATCTCTTCTTCCGCCTCGGCGTGGTGCGGGTACGGGTGCCGGCGCTTGCGGAACGGCCGGAAGATATCCTGCCCCTGGCCCGCTATTTCCTCGACCACTTCAACCGGAAATTCGACAAGGCCCTGCGCGGCTTCGCGCCCGGGGCGGAGGAGCGCCTGCTCACCCACCGCTGGGGCGGCAATGTCCGCGAGCTGCGCAACCTCATCGAGCGGGGGACGCTGGTCGGCAGGGGCGAGGTGCTGACCGCCGCCGACCTGGGCTTTGCGCCGGAAAGCGGGCCGGTGGCCGTTGGTGCTGCCGCCCCGGCCGGTCTCTTCGCCTGCCTGCCGCCGCTTACCCGCGAGGGCCTCGACCTGGAGGCGACCCTGCGCGCCGTTGAATCGGTCTATTGCCAGCAGGCGCTGCATCTGGCCGAGGGCAACGAGAGCCAAGCCGCCCGCTTGCTCCGCCTCAATCATCACACCTTCCGCTATCGTCGCAAAAGGCTGGCTGTACCGGCCAGCCAGGAGGGCGACGCCGCCGGCTAGCGCCCCGCCCCCGTGCTTCGCATTTTTGCGAATCCCTGTTGCACTTTTGTCAGCCCTTCCGGCGCGGTGCCGGAAAATCCGCCGCCAAGCCCCGGTTTTGCGAGGGCCTCTTTCTTATGCCTTCCGTGGCATGGTTTCTGCTTCTTTTGTGAGGTGTGGGGGAAAGGGAGGGAGTGCCAT
Organism: Thermodesulfobacteriota bacterium; assembly: GCA_040757055.1. Taxonomy (GTDB): domain Bacteria; phylum Desulfobacterota; class Desulfobulbia; order Desulfobulbales; family Desulfurivibrionaceae; genus JAJZRJ01. Next base: position 162,437 of record JBFLXY010000003.1, read on the forward strand.
GGTGAACGACCGGAGCAATCTGTTTGCGACATTGCAGAAGATGCGGCTGTTGCTGGTGGAGGACGACGCACTGGTGCGCGATTCCCTGCGTCTTTTTTTCGAGAACGAGGGGTGCCGGCTCGAGGTGGTGGAAACCGGAGAGGAGGCGGTGGAGGCGGTGCGGCGGCGCGACTACGACATCGTCATCACCGACTACCGGCTGCCCGGCATGGACGGTCTCCAGTTCCTTCGCGAACTCCAGGGCAGCCGGCCCTGCGCCATGCGGGTGCTGCTCACCGCATACATGGACGAGGATGTGCTGGCCGACGCCTTTCGGGTCGGGGTGCATGAGTTCATCGAAAAACCGTTCAGTTCCGTCGAGATCGAAGAGGCCCTGGCCCGCCTCATCGCCAAGCGGGCCACAGCCGCATGAGCCATCAACGTCATCAGGAGGCAGCCTATGGAGCTTGTACCGTGGAAACCGTTCGGGGAACTGCGCACCCTGCGCAAGGAAATGGACGATCTGTGGAACCGGTTCATGGGGGAGTCGCCGTTCGGCCGGTTCATGGCCCAGGGATGGGCGCCCTCGGCAGACATCTCGGAGACCAAAGACAAGGTCATCGTCAAGGTCGATCTGCCAGGGCTTGAGGCGACAGACGTGCAACTCTCCATCTCCGGCGATCTCCTCACCGTGAAGGGGGAGAAGAAGCAGGAGCAGGAGGAAAAGGATGAGCACCACCATTACGTGGAACGCTCCTACGGTGCCTTCCAGCGGACCTTCCGCCTGCCGGTGGAGGTGGACTCCGACAAGGTGCAGGCCAAATTCGACAAGGGGGTGTTGCGCATCACCCTGCCCAAGACCGCCAAGGCCAGGAAGAAGGAAATCAAGGTCCAGGTGAAATGACAGGGCGGCTGCCGGGCATGGCGGACGGCGAGAGCGGGAGGGCGGCATGCCCCATTTCGGGCTGATGGATGAAACAAGGATGAGCCGCGAGGCGGCGGCCCTGCTGCGGGCCAAGCTGCACCTGCGCTGCGGCCGGCGGCGGGTGCGGGAGGGCAAGGACGCCGCCGGTCTGGCCACCCTCTACGATGCCCTGCTCTCCGCCATGCGCTGGCACATCCTCAGCACGCCCTCACTCCGGGAGGCGCTGGGGAGCGACCTGGCCGAGCGCCTGGAAAACGAACGGGTGGTGGTTGCCCTCATGCGCCAGGCCGGCATGCTGGACGGCATTTTTCCCTGGGACCATTTTCAGGGCTTGGTTGATCAGGCCCTCATGGGCAAAGGGGGCGAGTTTGACCGGCAGGCCCTGCTGGCGGGAGTGGAGGCGCTCATGACCCGGCTCGGGGTAATGCCTTTCGACGAAAGCGAGTTAGCGCCGGAGAACCCTGCCACCTTTTGAGGCAGCAGCCGGCAGAGGACCAACAACGCGCAAAGAGGGAGCGGATCATGGCGCAGATCACCTTGCAGGGCGAGCCGGTCCATACCATCGGTTCGTTGCCGGAGCCGGGAACCATGGCCCCGGATTTTCTTCTCACCAGAACCGATCTGAGCGACGTAAGCCTCAGGGACTATCAGGGCAAGCGCCTCGTGCTCAACATCTTTCCCAGCATCGATACCTCGATCTGCGCCATGTCGGTGCGCCGCTTCAATGCGGAGATCAGCCGGGCGGCCAATGCGGTCTGCCTCTGCGTCTCGCGGGACCTTCCCTTTGCCCATGCGCGTTTCTGCGGGGCTGAAGGGCTGACGAACGTGGTGGCGGTTTCCGAACTGCGCAACCGGGATTTCGGCGATCAATACGGTGTGCGGATCATGGACGGCCCGTTGGCCGGCTTGCTGGCCAGGGCAGTGGTGGTGCTCGATGCCGACGGCCGGGTGGTCTACGCCGAGCTGGTGCCGGAGATCAAGCAGGAGCCCGACTATGCTGCGGCCCTGCGGGCGTTGCAGTAACCTTATTTTTCCGCACCCTCCATGCGGGCCCCGGTGAAATCGGCGCCGGTGAGGTCCGCCCCGGCCAGGGATGCGTTGCGGAGATCGGCGCCGGAGAAGTTGGCGTTTGTGAGATTGGCCTTGTAGAAATCCGCCTCTTCCAGATTGGCGCCGGCGAAATTGGCGCCCTCCAGGTTGGCGCCCTTGAAATTCGCCCTGGTGAGTTTGGCGCCCTGAAAATTGGCCCTGATCAGGCTGGCCCGTTCGAACTGGGCGTTGGCCAGTTTGTCGCCGTGGAGATCGGCGGCGGTGAGATCGCACTCGGTGCAGCGGTTGGTGGCCCGCAGCCGTTCCAGGGGCAAAAGCGCGGGCTTGGACGGCGGCTCTGCAGCGGTTTTCGCCGGTACACTCCGCACCAGAGCCGGCTCCGGCGGCAGCCCCGGTGCCGCGGCCTGTGAAGCCGGGGCCGGAGTGGCCGCCTGCGCTGGCGGTGCCGTCGGGGTGATGAGCGGCTCTTCGTCCGGATGGCCCGGGGAGGTGGGCGGCTGGCTGGTGGCGAGCGGCGACGGCGGGGCGCTTTGGGCGGGTGGACGTGCCGGGATGGAGGCGGCTGCGATTACGGGAGGTTGCGGTTCTGTCGGGTCGGCTGCGGCTGGTTCCGTTTCGGCGGATGTTTCCGCCGGCAGGGCGCCCCCGCCGAAAAGGGAGACAGGGCTGGCAGTGGCCGGCTTTTTGCCCTTCTTGGGCCGGGGTGTGCGGGCTGCGGCCTCTTCCTCCGCCGTCCATGGGGACTTTGGTTTCGCAAACGGCGTGCCTGCCAGATAGGCCCCGGCGAGTTCCGCGCCGTCGAGCCGGGCGCCGGTGAGGTTGGCCTGGTGCAGATCGGCGCCGGCCAGGTTGGCGCCGGTGAGATCGGCGCCGGTGAGATCGGCGCGGGCCAGCTCGGCGATCCGGAGCCGGGCGCCGGCCAGGTTGGCGCCGGTGAGATTGGCGCCGGTGAGATCAGCCCGGTCCAGCACCACGTTGGCCAGTTCGGCCCCGGAAAGATTGCAGCCCGGGCAGGAATTGGTGACCAGCAGCCGTTCCAGCGGCGTGGCAAAATCCCTGGCTGCCGGTTTTTCTTCCTTTGTCTCGGGCCGGGGGGCTGGCCGGCTGGCACGGGGGGCCGGTCCCTTGATGACAGGCCCAGGCGGCTGTTCGTTGGCGGCCGCGGCTGGCGGCTGGCTGTGGCTCGGAACCGGTGGCGGCGGCGAGGCGGGTGTTTTGGGAACCACCACCGCGGCCGGTGGTGCTGGGGCCTCCGGCAGGGCCGGTGCCGGAACTTCGGCCGCCGGGACAGGGGGCGTCGGTTCCGCAGGAGGAGGCGCGGGCTTTGGGGAGAGCGTTTTGATCCGCGGCCCGAGCGCCGGCGGTTTGCTTCGGGGCGCAGCTGCCCCGGGGATCGCCTCTTCGGTGACCGCTGCGGCAGGTGGTGCTGCTTCCGCCGCCACGGCCGGCGTTTCCGCGGGGGTTGCGGCCAGGGACTCTTCCGGGGCTCCGGCGGCCGGCACTGGCGCGCTGGGGGCTTCAGGCAGGGCTGGGGCAGGGACTGCGGCCGGCGGCGGAGGCGGAGCCGTCACCAGGGCGGGAGGCGGAGGAGGCGGCGGCGCATAGACCGCAGTGCGGTTGGCCTCGCTGTAATTGCTGCCGTCCAGGGCGGCATCCTTGAGGTCAGCGCCCTTCATTACCGTGTCGGTGAGGTCGGCGCGGTAGAGGTCCGCCTCGGCCAGATCGGCGTCGGCCAGGTTGGCGCCGGTGAGCTTGGCGCCTTTCAGGTTGGCGCCCTTCAGGTTGGCGCCGCCGAGGTTCGCGTAGGAGAGGTTGGTCCGCTCCAGGTGGGCGTTCCTGAGTTTGGCCTTGGCCAGGTCCGCATGGGAGAGGTCGCACTCGACGCAGCGGTTGGTCTCCTGCAAGCGCTTGAGATCCTCGGACCTGAAGGCGAGAGCCGTGGGCGCCGTGGCGCCAAGGAGCAGCAGGCCGGCGCAGGCGGCGATGACGTGTGTGCGGTACGCCTTTGGGTGCAAGGAAACCTCTGTCGGCCGGGCATGGCCCGGAGAAGGTGCTTGGTCGGGATGGCCGCCGCCATGGCGGGCGGCCTTCGGCTACGCCGATGCAGACTTGAATTACAATGGCGCCCTTTGGTTTGTCAAGGAAAGAGTCGCCCGGCTGGCAAAGCGATGGCGTAGGCTGGCGGTCAATGCACCTTGCAGATGCCGCGGATGGCATCGCACGCCTTGCCGTAAAGGGCGGCGAGCCAGTCTTCCTCGTGCGGGCGGCCATAGGAAACATTGCCACAGGCCGGGCAGGGATGCATCCGGGCCTGTTGGCGAAGGATGCGCTGGGTGGTGGCGACAAAGGTGGCGTGGCTCCAAGTGAGTGGCGACACCGAGAGCGGTTGGCCGGTTTCCGGGTGCACCTGCTCGGCCAGCACCCCGGAGGCCATGGCATGGTCTGCCACCCATGCCAGCATGGCGAAGGATTCCGTCAGCTCCTGGTCGGTCGTTGCCCGGTTGGCGAGGTAATCGGCCAGCCAGAGGGTGCAGAGGAACCAGGGATTGCCCGGATAGGTATTGCTCGTCCGATGATAGGCATCGCCCTCGTAGCGCGCCATGCCGCCCACCGCGGTGTTGATCCACAATGTCTGGCGCAGCGCCTTCATGGTCGCCTCGATGCGCGGGTCGTCGGGCGTGTAGAGGCCAAAGGCGAATAACCCCCAGAGGCTGCTGTCGCAGGTGGGATCGACCCGGAGGGTGCCGTTGCCGTCGCGGGAGACCATGCGGCAGAAACGGCCCAGATCCGTGCGCCACAAATGGTTGCTGGCCGCATCGCGAATCTCCGAGGCGACCTGCTGGTATTGTCCGGCCTTCTCCTCCTCGCCGAAGATGCTGCAAAAGAGCGAGGCCGCGGTGAGCCCGCCGAACACGGCGCCGGTGGTGAAGCTCAAGATGCCGCGTCGCTCTTCCCACAGATCGTAGGATGGGGCGGGCAGGCCGGTTTCCTGGTCCCGGTAGCGGCACATGAAGTCCGCCGCGTTTTTGATGAGCGGCAGATAGAGGGGTTTGATGAATTCGATGTCGCGGTAGAGCACGAAATGGTTCCACAGGGCCCAGATCACCAGCGCGGTCTCGTCCTCCTGGATCGGTAACTGGCTCTGGCCGTTGTTGAGCCACGGATGCCAGGAGGAGGCCAGGGTGCCGTCCGGGTTGTACTTGTGCAGGAAGTAGCCCTGTCGCTCGATGATTGCCCCGCAGAACTCGTAGAAGCGTTGAGCCGGCATGGGGTAGCCCGCCAGGTCGAGGGCATTGGCCGCCAGGGCGCCGTCCCGCGGCCAGATGTAGGAATAGGTGTCGCGGTTGAACTGGATGACGTCCGAATCGTTGGCCGCCAGGATCCCGCCCTGCCAATCGAGCTGGGTCCGCAGCACCAGCAGGCTGCGGCGGTAGAGATTGGCCACCGTGGCGGGGAGGATGTCGAGGCGCGGCATCTCCTTGCGCACCCAGAGTTGCCAGTAATCGGCAGTGCGTTGGATCAGGATCTGCGGGGTTTTGCGTTTGATCACGCCGTCGAGCCGGCGCACCTCGCGCCAGTTCTCGCCGGCGGTCAGCCAGTAGTAGGCAGTGCCGCGGTCGTGGCCCTTGACCGTAAGGTGGAGCGCCGCCACCGAATCCACCGAGCCTTGGGCAATGGTGTTGCCGGAGAGGGTGCCGTCCTCGGCGTCGCGGTAGGTGCCTTCCCGGTTGTTCACCTTTTTTTGTCCCACCGCGAACTGGGAAAAACCGCTGCTGCCGTCCACCGTGCCGCCGGCCAGGAAATAACGGCTGCCCTTGTAGTGGACAATGCCGCCGGTCTCCGGGTCAAAGGCCGCGGTGTCGCCGACACTGTTGCCGGAGATGTTGAGGCTCTGGGCAAAGAAGAGGCGAAGTTCCCGGTCTTCGGGTCGCAGGTTCTCCACCGTTACCTGGCGCAGATAGATGTTTTCGTGAAAATCCACGGCATCCCGGCAGGTGAGGAGCACGCCGAGTTCCGGGTGCAGGAGATTGACCTGGGTCACCATGGTATCCGGTTCATAGAGGAGGTCGATGCGCCAGTCGGCGCCGATCCAGCGGAAGACGCCGTCCACCCAGACCCCGAACCGGCAGAAGTCGCCGGAGACGTGGTTCTCCTGGCCAACGTGGGGGAAGTACAGATCGCGGATGGCGTAGTGCGCGTCGAAACAGACGAGCAGGTGGCCGTTACCCACCGGGATGTCGCGTGGCATCGGCGCCTCCCTGAATGAAGTTGCAGCAGCTTCTTTCTGCATATCACAGAACCGGGCCGGAGCACAATTCCTGCCGCCGGTTCCGCCTTGCCGACGCGGTCATTTTTTGTGCTACGGCGTGGTGCTTTGTGTTGACATCTCTTTCGTCGCGGCCGCATACTGATTACAAAGGGAATGTGCCGCTGATCCCCGGTTTTTGCGGGGGAAAGGGCCAACGTCGCAAGGGGAGGGAAGCATGGAACTCAATCTGTTCGCCGTCCCGGAAATGCTGTCGCTGATCTACGAGGAGATGGATGTCGATACCATCGAGGAGCGCTTCGTCAACCTGGTGGCGGAGATATTTTCCTTCGACCGGGTCGGCCTCTTCTTCGTGAAGCACCGGAAGGGGGTGCTGCAAGGCAAGCTCTGCAAGGGCTTTGCGCCCGGTTCCATCAGCTCCATCGAGATCCCGATCACCGGCGAGTTCCTGCTCACCCGCCCCCTGCTCTCCGGCTTCCCATGTTGGGAGAAGAGCATCGAATCCGATCCCTTCCTGCGGTCGCTGGATTTAACCAATTTCGCCCTGGTGCCCATCATCAACAACAAGCGCCTCGCCTGTTGGGACATCAAGAAGTGCGGGGCGTACGACTGCCCGGCCTACGGCAAGAAATGGCTGCGCTGCTGGCTCCTGCCCACCACCAGGTGTTGCAACGATGCCCAGCCGGAAGGCGGCGGGGAGGTGGAAAAGGGGTGCGGCGACTGCGCGGTCTTCAGGCGGCATGACGCCCGGGCCACCGAAGGGGTGATGCTGGTCGATAATTCCCTCTCCGGCCGGCCCATCGAAAAGGAGACGGTGATGCTGCTGTCGATCATCGCCCACTCGGTCGGCATGGCCATCACCCACTCCAAGGCCTTCACCAACGTGTTGCAGGAATCGATCCGCGACGAGCTGACCGGGCTGCACAACCGCCGCTACTTCAACGAACGGCTCATGGACGAACTGGAGCGAGTCAGGCGTTACGGCGGGCGCTTCACCCTGATTCTGGCCGACATCGACCACTTCAAGGCAGTCAACGACACCCACGGCCACCAGGCCGGCGACGCGGTACTGGCGTGGCTCGGTCGTCTCTTCCACCGCCATCTGCGCCACAGCGACGTGGTCTCCCGTTACGGCGGCGAGGAGTTCGCCCTGTTGCTGCTCGATACCGACAAGGAAAAGGCCCTGGCCATTGCCGAGCACTTGCGGGCGGCCATCGCGGAAGAGGCCGGCCAGGCGGTGGCGCGGGTCACCGTGAGCTTCGGGGTCGCCACCCACGGCGAGGACGGCCATTCCTTCGAGGGGCTGCTCGAAATGGCGGACAAGGCCCTCTACGCCGCCAAGGCCCAGGGCCGCAACCGGGTCTGCGCCGCCTGAGCCGGTCCGCGGCAGCCGGAGCGCTTTTTTCTTTGTGATATCGAGGGGGAATCACCCTCTTGTCTTGCGCCGCCGCTGTCCTCTATAATAGCGAAAGAGGATGATTTTTTCACACCAACACAAGGAGGGGATGACCATGACTGCTGCGACGATCGAGTGGCTCACCAGGATGGACGAAGCCCTAGCTCGGGCCAAAAAGGAAGGCAAGCCGATCCTGCTCGATTTCTTCAACCCCGGCTGAATTGGCTGTCAACAGATGGATACAGTTACGTATCCCGAAAAAAGGGTTGCCGACTACCTTGCAGAGTCCTATGTACCGCTGCGCATCAAGTTCGATACCCAGCCCTACACCGCCGACTTCAACATCAAGTGGACGCCGACCCTGATTACCTTGGGCGCCGACGGCAAGGAGCATCACCGTACCGTGGGTTTCCTGGGGCCTGACGATCTGATCGCCTCGCTGCTGCTCGGTGAGGCGAAATATCACTTCGACAACGACCGCTTTGATCCGGCGCTCAAGTGCCTTGAACAGGTGATCAGCCGGTACGGCACCAGCGACTGCGCGGCCGAGGCGCTTTTTCTCACCGGCGTCTGCCGGTACAAAAGCACCCACGATCCCAAGCCGCTCAAGACGGCCTACGAGCAGCTCGTGGCCAAGTTCCCGAACAGCGAGTGGACCAAGCGCGCCTATCCCTACCGGCTGCTGTAAGCTGGCTTTTGCCAAGGAAAAGGCGCAACCCGCCGGTCTGCCGGAGTTTTCCGCAGGCCGGCGGCGTTATTTTGGTTGGTAATTCTCCCTTCCGTTTGGTATATCAAAGCCCACACGCGTTGTGAGGTGGCGTGCAACGGCCTTGCGAGAGGGCAAAGGAAGGGAAACATGCTGGTCCGTGACATCCTGGCGAACAACCGCATTTCGTTCAGCTTCGAATTTTTTCCGCCCAAGGACGACGAGGGGTGGGAGCGGCTCTTTCAGTCGATCAGCGAACTGATGCCCTTGAAGCCCGCCTTTGTCAGCGTCACCTACGGCGCCGGCGGTTCCACCCGCGACCGCACCCATCAGCTGGTGATGCGGATCAAACAGGAGACCGACCTCACCGTGGTGTCGCATCTCACCTGCGTCGGCTCCACCAAGGGCGAGATGCGCGACATCCTGACCCGCTACGCCGAGAACGGCATCGAGAACATCCTCGCCCTGCGCGGCGACCCGCCCAAGGGGCAGGCCCACTGGGTGGAGCCGGCGGACGGCTTTGCCTATGCCGCCGACCTGGTGGCCTTCATCAAACACCATTTTCCGCGGATGTGCGTGAGCGTCGCCGGCTTCCCCGAAGGCCACCCCCAGACTCCGAACCGCCTGAAGGAGATCGACTATCTCAAGGCAAAGGTCGATGCCGGGGCGGATTACATCGTGACCCAGCTCTTCTTCGATAACCGCGACTTCTACGATTTCCGCGAGCGGTGCGAGCATGCCGGTATTACGGTGCCGATCATCGCCGGCATCATGCCCATCGCCACCCGGCAGGGCTTGGCGCGCATGGCGGAACTGGCCGCCGGCTCCCGTTTCCCGGCCCGACTGCTGCGGGCAGTGGACCGGGCGGCCAGCGACGAGCACGTGGAAAAGGTGGGGATTCACTGGGCCACCGAGCAGGTGCGCGACCTCATCGACAACGAGGTGCGCGGCATCCACTTCTATACCCTCAACAACTCCAAGGCCACCCTCAAGATTTACGAGGCGCTCGGCGTCGAGGATTCAGTGCAGCTTTCGGCATGAGGGTGCCGCGGGGCGGCGTTTTTTGCCGAACCCTTTCCCCTCCCAGTGGCGGGGAAGGTGCAGGAGATAGGCAGAGCCCCTGGACCTGGTGCGCTGGACGTCGAAGCGCCCCTGGTGTTCGCGCAGGATCTGATCGACCAGCAGCAGGCCGCGGCCGACGCTGTCGAGCTCTGCGGTCTGCGCCGCCTTGCGCAGCTCGCTGAATTGCCTTCGGGAAAATCCCATGCCCTGGTGGTGGACGGCGATGACCGGCTGGCCTTCCACCATGGCGATCCGCACCTCCACCGTTCCCTTGTCCGGCGAGGCGTCCACTGCAAACTCCAGGAGTTTGTGCACCGCGATCTTGAGCGTGGCCGGATTGACCGTGGCCAGCACCGGCTCGTCCGGGGCGGTGACCTTGAAGGACACCTGTTTTTTGGTGAGCAGGCCGAACCAGGTCTGGATGCTCTCGTTGATCAGGTCGCTGAGATTTCTGCGTTCGAATCGCCGTTTCCGCTGACCGCTCAGCTTTTCGAAATTCCTGACCCGTTCTTCAAGCTCCCTGGTCTCCTTGACGATTGCCTGGAACTTCTTGCACTGCGCCGCGGTTTCAGGCCACTCTTTCTGGAGCAGGCTGACCAGCCCGCCGATGGCGGTGACCGGGTTCCTGATCTGGTCGGCGATGTGAAGCGCCATCTCGGTGACGGTGCGTTCCTGGGCCAGCGACTCGAGCTGGCGGCTCAGAAGCAGCAATTCGCGGTTGGCCCGGTCCAGGGCCTGGTTCTGGCACGATTTTTCCTCGAGGAGCTTGAGCACCTGTTCGTGCTGTTCAGTGATGGTGCGTTCCTTGGCCAGTCGGTCGGAGATGTCCCGGATGTGGGAGACGCAGCCGATGATTTTCCCCTCGATGTTGTGGATGGGCTGGCTGGCGTATTCGATGGGGATATCCCGGCCCCCCTGCGCCATGAGGTAGATGCCCTGCTGCAGCGCATTTTTTTCCCGCGCCAGCCGGCAGATGCAGGATTCGGTCTTGCAGACGACGGTATGGAATACGTCGTAGCATTTGCGGTCGAAGCAGTCGCCCTGGGTGCGGCCGGCCAGGGCGGCGGCCGCCTTGTTGATCAGCAGGATGTTCTGGTCGCTGTCCGTGACGAAGACGCCCGAGGGGATGGCGCTCAGGATGACCGACAAAAACCCCTCGTTGGGGGTGATCTCGTCAAAGGCCAGCATGGTGGAGGGGCTATTGCCTGCCCAGCAGGTCGTCGGCCCAGCTCAACGCCGCCGTCACCGTGGGAAATCCGATGGTGCTGGTGAGCAGCATGAGGCTGTGGCGGATTTCCTCCGGCGTGGCCCCTGCGGCCAGCGCCCGGCGCACATGGCTGTGCACCGAGCCTTCGGAGCGGATGGCCGCGGCGGCGGCGAGCTGGACGAGATGGCTCGTCTTTTCGTCGAGCGGCCCGGCTTCCCGCGCGGTGGCTCCGAGTTTTTCGACCGCCGCAAGGTACTCGGGGTGCTGCGCCTTGAGGCGCTGGTAGATGGGGGGCAGCTTTTCTTCGCTCATGATTCCCTCCCGCCGGTTGCCGGCTAGTTTTTTGTCGCGCTGTAGGAGTAGGAAGAGACGATGTCTTTCTCGTTGAAGCGGATCACCAGATCGGCATTCTCCTTCTGGCCCAGCACCGTGTACTTGTAATTGCCGTAAGTCCACGTCTGCTGGCCATCCTCGTAGCCGGTGCGCCACGGTTCGCCAAAGAGGCGGCGCACCTCTTCCTTGGTGGTGACGCCCTTCTTGATCGCCAAAACGTTCTGCTCCGGAAAGGGTTTGCCTACCTGGGCGCAGGCGCTGAGGAGAAGGAGGGCAACGGCGGGGATCAGGTGCTTCATCTTCATGGCAGACCTCGTTGTTGTGGTGCAGGATGCGGTTGGTGCGGACATCAGTTCGATATGTACCGCTGCGGCAGCACCGCTGTCAATGGCGAACCCGGCCTAGTTTGCGGCTTTTTCCTGGTTGCGGGGCTGCCACCATTTGAAGATGCCGTAGACGGAGAGCACCAGGTAGACGGAGAAGAGGGTCGCCTCGGCGAGCAGCCCCTTCATGGTGAAGCTCATGATCCAGCCGGCATTGGAGATGGTCCAGATGATCCAGCCGGCGGCGCGTTTCTGGAGATTGTAGAGGGTGCCGATGATGCTGAGTGCGGTGAGCAGCCATTCAAACATGATGGATTCCGTTGAGCGCTGGTGATGGCAGACGAGCGGGACTCGCCGGCCATCAGGGTTGACGCGGTAGGGTTTCGGGTCTGCTCACCATAAAACCTCTGGGAGGGCGATTCAAGTATCATTCTCGGGGAAAGTATGGTATAGAAGCCTCTTGCTCCGTTTCACAGCGGAATGGCGTGTTTTTTTACCACAAGCAAGGAGTTCGGCATGGCACAGGCAAAGAAGGGCGATCGCGTCAAGATCCATTACACCGGCAAGCTGACCAACGGCACGGTGTTCGATTCCTCCGCCGGGCGGGAGCCCCTGGAGTTCACCCTGGGCAGCGGCCAGGTCATCGCCGGTTTCGACGAGGCGGTGAACGGCATGGCCATCGGGGAGGCCAAGAGCGTCCTCATCCCGGTGGACAAGGCCTATGGCCCGCGCAACGATCAGCTGGTGATGGACATCCCGCGCAGCCAGGTGCCGCCGGACCTCGACCCCCAGGTGGACCAGCAGCTCCAGATGGGCGGACCCAACGGCGAGGTGGTCATCGTCAAGGTGGTCAAGGTGACGGAGAGCGCCATCACCCTCGATGCCAACCCACCCCTGGCCGGCGAGGACCTCAATTTCGACATCGAACTGGTGGCCATCGGCTAACCTTCTCGCTGTTTCTTTGTGACAAGTAGCCTTGGTGCCTGCGTGCCAGGGCTTTTTTTGTGAATTAGTGTGCCGCGGGAGTGGTCAGCACCGTCACCCGCACGGTTCCCGGCGGTATGCTCTTGCCATTGCCTTTCGTCTCAATGATTTCTGCGGGTATTCCTGCCTTTTCGGTCAGGAAGGCTGCCACTACTTTCAGGCGCGCCTGAGCCTCCCGGCGTTGTTTCGTTCCTCCCGGCCGCTCCGATATCGTTTCGATTCTGATGCGCATCCCTAAATCTTGGCGGTAGATTCCCTTGAGTGCCGCGAGAGAGGCGCGCATCTCCTCGTTCAGCGAGGTTGCTCCCGGCTCGAAGAGGAGGGGGGCGACCATGGGCACAACCGTCACCTGAAGCCGGACCGGCTGCCCAAGTTCCCGGCTGAACATCTGACGTACCCACCCCAATTCATTTTCCGACAGTGGTTGGTCCCGCTGGAGGGTGATGTGCAATTCGAGCCCTGGGCGTTTTCCTGAGAAGCCGATGGAAAAATCGTTGATGCGGGACGGGGCGACGATCTGTTCCACCCCGGCTGCGGCATGGCGGACCAAGGCGATTGTTTCGCGGCGCGCTCCCTGTAGAATTTCATTTGGAGAGCGAGTCGGCGGGACGATGGTGGGGGTGACCGGCTGGGTAACCTGCTCCTTCAATCCGCCGGTCTGCACCTTGAGTTGCTCCAAGTTGAGAGATACCTTCCTGCGCATGCTCTTGGTCAATGCCTCTTCGACCCGTTTCACCTCGTCATCCTTCAAATAGTCGATGGTGTTGAGCAGGACATTCAGCTCCAAGGCGTCCCGCCTTTCGCGGAAGGTGAAGCTGTTGAGATAGGCCCGGTGCTCCCGGTTGAACTCCTTTTGCAGGGCGCTTCTGATCGTGGAGTTGAGGCGAACCTCGGAGATGCTGGAATAGAGCGTGTGCGCCAGTGGAATCGAGATGACCAGCAGGATGCCGGTGAGATAGAGGCTCCGCTTCTTGAGCAGCGTTTGATCCATTTCGGCGGTCATGCGGCTGCGGAATCCATAGAAGAAGAAAATGAGGGAGGTGGCGATGATGATCGCCACCAGGTTGGTGAAGAAGAGGAGAAAACCGCCGATGGCGATGGTGTGGTTGGCGATGCCGGCGCCGAACCCCGCCACGCTCAGCGGGGGAATGACTGCGGTGGCAATGGCGACGCCCGGCACCACGGTGAGAAAATTCTTTTTGGTGCAGAGAGCCACCGCGCCGACCAACCCGGCCAGGAAGGCGATAATGAGATCGTACAGGTTGGGGCGGGTGCGGCTCATGATTTCACTGGTGAGGTCGGTCAGCGGTGAAAACAGGGTGGCCATGGCGGCGATGCCAATGGTCAGGACAACACTGATGGTGATCTTGCGGACCGAGGTGCGCCAGATCTGTTTATCGCCGGTGATGAAGGCATAGCCGAAGCTCAGGATCGGACCCATGAGGGGTGAGATGAGCATGGCGCCGATGATGACCGGTGAACTGTTGGTGATCAGGCCGCAGAGGGCGATCAGGTTGGCAATTGCCAGGGTCATGAAGTAGCCGGCGCTTACTTCGCCTTCGCGATAGACATCCTTGGCCACAGCCCGATGGTCGATGAGGGCGACCTTGTCTTGGTGCCAGGTGCGTAACGCCTTGAGGAAGGTGGACAGCAGCAGATTCATGGGGCGCTCCGTGGATGGTTTTGTGCCAAAGAGGTTGTGGATAAATATTAGGGCAGATGGCATGTGGTGTCGAGGGACTTGCAGCCCTTTTTTCCCTGCGGTAAATTGGCCAGGAGATGTGTTATAGTTGCGATATGACACATCACCGGCCACGACGCCTTCCATGTTCGCGCCATTGGGCCCGCCGCCTGTTGGCCTGTCTGCTCCTTTTCGCCGGCCTCGGCCAAGCCGGCTGCACCTCGCTGCTCGTCCAGTCTGCGGTGGCGCCGGCCGTGGACAAACTCCAATACCAGAGCGATCTCGAACTGGTCTGCGAGGGTGCTCCGGCCTATCTGCTCATGCTTGACAGCCTGCTGGTGAAGGAGCCTGGAAGCCAGGGGCTGCTCATGGCCGCCACTCAGGGGTACAGCGCCTATGCTGCGGTGATGGAGGAATGCGGCCGGCCGGAGCGGTCCGTCGCCCTGGCGGAGAAGGCCCGGGGCTACGGGGCCGCGCTGCTGTCCGCTCTGGGGCCGGATCTGGCCGTCACCGCCCCGGAGGATTCCTTTGTCAGAGCCCTGGCCGCTCTCGATCACGGCGCAGCACCGCAGCTCTTTTGGGGAGGCTATGGCCTTGCGGTCTGGGTCAAGTATCAGGCCGGCTCGCCGGCGGCCCTGGCCCTGCTGCCCCGGCTCGAACTGCTGATGCAGCGGGTGGTGGCGCTCGACCCCGGCCTGTTCCACGGTGCGGCCCATGCCTTCCTCGGTACCTATTACGGAGCGCGCCCCCAGATGGTGGGCGGCAATCCGGTCAAAAGCCGGCAGCACTTCGAACAGAGCCTGGCGCTCAGCGGGCGGGATTTTCTGCTTACCCAGGTGGCCTACGCCGAAACGTATGCGCGGCAGACCTTTGACCGCGAACTCTATGAAAAACTGTTGCGCGAGGTGGTTGATTATCCCCTGGCCCAAAGACCGGAACTGACCCTGAGCAACACCCTGGCCCAGCGCAGGGCGCGGCGGTTGCTCGAACAGACGGAGCGGATTTTTTAGGAGGCACGATGCGGAACTGGCGATTTTTCCCGGCGGCGTTGCTGGCGTTGTTTGTGGCCGGCGGTGGGGCGGCCCAGGCGGCGCCCAAATATCTCTTCAAGGTGGCCTCGCTGGCGCCGGAGGGCAGCGTCTGGACCAGGCGTTTCGACGAATTTGCCGCCGAGGTGCGCCAGAAGTCGGGCGGCGAGATCGACTTCAAGAGCTATTCCGGCGGGGTCATGGGCGACGACCGTGCCATGTATCGCAAGATGATGATCGGCCAATTGCAGGGCGGCGGCTTCACCATGACCGGCATCGGCGAGGTGGTGCCGGATTTCCGGGTCATGGGCACCCCTTTCCTCTTCCGCTCCTACGACGAGGTGGACGCGGCCAGCGCCAGGCTCTTTCCCCTCTTCCAGAAGGCATTCCGCGACAGGAAGCTCGAACTGGTGGCCCTGACCGAGGTCGGCTTCATCTACCCCATGTCCACCGCGCCCATCACCACGGTGGCGGAATTGAAGCGCACCAAGTGCTGGGCGCCACAGAACGATCCCTTGGGGCAAGCCTTTCTCAACCAGATCGGGGTGGTGCCGACCCAGCTTTCCATCCCCGACGTCCTGGCCAGTCTCCAGACCGGGCTCATTGAGACGGTCTTCAACAGCTTTTACGGCTCCATCGTTCTCCAGTGGTTCACCAAGACCCCTTACATCACCGATCTTCCCTTTGGTTACGCTTACGGCGCCCTGGTTTTCGACGGCCGCAGCTTCGCGAAACTGCCGCCCGGCCACGCCGCCCTTATCCACGAGGCTGCCCGCCGCCATTTCCCCAAGCTCATTGCCGACACCCGGCAGAGCAATACCGAGGCCCTCAAGGTGTTGCGGGAGCAGCACCGGATCACCCTGGTCCAGCCCACCCCGGAGGCGGAGCAGGAGGTGCAGCGTCACCGGGAGGCCGTGGTCAGGAGCCTCATCGGCAGTGCTTATTCGCGCCAAGCGTATGAGGCAACCATGGCGGCGCTGCAGGAGCAGAAGAGGGCTACGGCGGCCCAGCCGGCCAGGAGGCGCTAGGGGATGAGCGAACGGCTGCGACGGGTAGCCGCAGGCGCTGCGTCCCTCCTGAGCAGGGTCGAGGACGGTTTTCTCTGCCTGTTGCTGGCGGCCATGATGCTGCTTGCCTGCTGGCAGATCGCCCTCCGTTTCCTTTTTGCCGGCGGCCTGGTCTGGGCCGATGCCCTGCTGCGCTATCTGGTGCTGTGGGCCGGTATGTTCGGCGCGGTGATCGCCACCCGCGAGGGACGGCACATCGCCATCGACATCATCTCCCATCTGGTGCCGGCCAGGCTCATGCCGGTGCTGCGTCTGGTCATCGATATTTTCAGCCTTGTGGTCAGCGGGGTGCTCACCTGGGCCGCCGTGGTTTTTGTGCGGAACGAACGGCTCTATGGCGGCGAACTGCTGCTGGCGATTCCTTACTGGGGGTGGAACATGGTCTTCCCCGTTGCCTTCGGGCTCATCACCCTGCGCTTCTTCGGCGCGGCCGTGGAGGAACTCCGGACCGTGGCCAGGAATGCCTCCGCGCCATGAAGCTGTTGTCCCTGTTCACCGCTGTTCTGGCCCTCATCGGTACCCCCCTTTTCATCGTCATCGCCGCCCTGGCACTCCTTGCCTTCCGTGGCGTCGGCATCGACCTCTCGGTGGTGATCATCGAGATGTCGCGGCTGGCCGACACCCCACTGCTGCTTTCCCTGCCGCTTTTCATCTTTGCCGGCACCCTGCTTTCCGAAAGCGGCGCCCCGCAACGGCTGCTCCGGCTCTCCCGGGCGCTCTTCGGCTGGATGCCCGGTGGCCTTGCGGTGATTGCGCTCCTCGTCTGCGCGGTCTTCACCGCCTTCACCGGCGCCACCGGCGTGACCATCTTCGCCCTGGGCGGCCTGCTCTATCCCGCCCTGGTTGCCGACCGCTATCCGGAAAAGTTCGCCCTCGGCCTCGTCACCACCTCCGGCAGCCTGGGGCTGCTCTTTCCACCCAGCGTGCCGCTCATCCTCTACGGGGTCATCGCCGAGACCTCCATCGATCATCTTTTTCTCGCCGGCATCCTGCCGGGTCTCTTCATGCTGGCGCTGCTCATTGTCTACAGCATGGTGAAAAGTCCGCGGCTCCAGCCGGCGCGGCAGGCCGTCGACTGGGCCACGGTCCGGTCCGCCCTGTCGGCGGCGGCCTGGGAACTGCCGCTGCCGGTCATCGTCCTGGGCGGCATCTACGGCGGCATCTTCGTGGCCAGCGAGGCGGCGGCGGTGACCGCCCTTTACGTGCTGGTGGCGGAGGTGGTGCTCCACCGCGACATTGCCTGGAGGCGTCTGCCTTCCATCATGGTGCACAGCATGATGCTCTTCGGCGGCATCCTGATGGTGCTGGCCGCCTCCATGGCCTCCACCAACTTTCTCATCGACCAGCAGGTGCCCATGCGCCTCTTCGAGACGGTGCGCCATTACATTTCGGACAGGTACACCTTTCTCGTTGTGCTCAACCTCTTTCTGCTGGCGGTGGGGGTGCTGCTCGACATCTTCTCCGCCCTGGTGCTGGTGGTGCCACTCATCGCGCCGGTGGCCCAGGGCTATGGCATCGACCCGGTGCACCTGGGCATCATCTTCCTCACCAACCTGCAGATCGGCTACTGCACTCCGCCGGTGGGCATGAGCCTCTTCCTGGCCAGCTACCGTTTCGAGCGGCCGGTGGTGGAACTCTACCGGGCCACGCTGCCCTTCCTCATCATCCTGCTGATCAGTCTGGCGGTCATCACCTATTTCCCGGCCCTGAGCCTCTGGCTGGTGCGGCTGGCAGGATAAAAGCCATGGGAGTTGATCATGCCGCATGAGGCTTCGCCCTTCCGGGCGGAATACGTGAGCTGGCCCAGGATGGCGGCCATGGGCAGAACGCTGGCCGGGCGGATTCTTGAATCGGGCTTCCGGCCCGAGGTCATCGTCGCCATTGCCCGGGGCGGCTACGTGCCGGCCCGCATCCTCTGCGATTATCTGGGGGTGAGCGAACTGGCCAGCCTGCGCATCGTGCACTACCGGGCCGGCGCCAGCAAGGAGAAGCGGGCGCGGCTGGTGGGGCCGCTCAACCTGCCGGTGGCGGGCAAAAGGGTGCTGCTGGTCGACGACCTCATCGACACCGGCGAAACCTTCCAGGTGGCGCTGGCGCATCTTCTCTCGCTCAGGGTGGCGGAACTGCGCAGCGCGGTGATGCTGGCCAAGCCCGGGGCCGGCGCCGAGGCCGACTTTGTGGCCCGCCGGCTGCGGCTCTGGCGCTGGGTGGTTTTTCCCTGGGCCGCGGTGGAGGATCTCGGCGCCTTTGCCCGCCAGCGGCGGATGCCGGAGGATGCCGCCGGATTGCGGCGCCGGTTCCGGGCCGAGTATGGCCTTGAGCTTCCCCGCTGGCTGGCGGCCGATCTTGCCCGGGCCATGGCCAGGTCCTAGCCGGTCACGGGACGTTGCCGGCCTCGTAGAGGATCAGTTCCCATCTGTTGCCGGGCACATCGTGGCGGATCAGGTAGGTGGCGCGGTCGTCGCCCAGCAGCTTGAAGTAGCGGTGGTCGGGTGCCAGCCAGCGATCGACCAGCGTGGTGACGGTCACCTGCCGGCGGCCGAACCAGATACGGCAGGGCACCTCCTCGCCGCCAGGGCGCTCGATCAGGCATTCGACCTGGATGGGAATGGCGGCGCCGGCCATTTTACTCCGAGAAATCGATCCCTTTGAGGCGCTGGCCCTCGCCGGTGAGCGGCACAAAGGAGACCGCCAGCACCTCCTGCTCGCGCAGGCGGCCGTGTTCGTCCCTGGTGATGACCAGCAGTTCCTGCACCGCATGGGGGCGCCCCACCGGAATGACGAGCTTGGCGCCGGTTTTCAGCTGGGCGAGGAGCGGCGGCGGGATGTGCGGGGCCGCGGCGGTGACGATGATGCCGTCGTAAGGGGCGTGGTCCGGCAGTCCTTCATAGCCGTCGCCTTCCCGCACAATGACGTTGCGGTACCCCAGCCGGGAGAGGCGCTCCCTGGCGTTTCTGGCCAGGGCCGGGATGATCTCGACGGTGTGGACCTCCTTGACCAGTTCGGCGAGGATGGCGGCCTGGTAGCCCGAACCTGCCCCGATTTCGAGGATGACGTCCGCGGGTTCCGGCTCCAGCAGATCGGTCATCAGGCCGACGATGAAGGGCTGGGAGATGGTCTGACCGTTGCCGATGGGCAGGGGGCTGTTGTCGTAGGCATTGGGCCGCATTGCCTGCGGCACGAATTCCTCGCGGGCCACCTTGCCCATGGCGGCCATCACCCCGGCGCTCAAACGGGCCTTGCCGGTGAGCCCCCGGGTGTAACGGCATTCCGCTTCAATGGTGCGCAGCATCTCCTCGCGGGCGGCATTGTAACGCGTCATGAGGAACCTCCGGCGTGTCGGTCTTTTTTATTGTACCGCATTTTCCCCGGAAGTGGCCACGGTTTCGCGCCGTCGCCGGCCACCCGCATTTCGCTTGCTTCTTGAAGCCGGAGGGGGTACCAGATAAACAAGGGGGCGGAAATGGCCGGTGCGGGATGG
This sequence comes from Thermodesulfobacteriota bacterium, assembly GCA_040757055.1. Classification (GTDB taxonomy): domain Bacteria; phylum Desulfobacterota; class Desulfobulbia; order Desulfobulbales; family Desulfurivibrionaceae; genus JAJZRJ01. The sequence continues at coordinate 181,926 of JBFLXY010000003.1, forward strand.
GAGCATTTTCATCATGTCGCCGACATCGGGGTGCGCGGCCACGGCGCCACGGTGGAAGAGGCCTTTGTCCAGGCCGCTCTGGCCCTCACGGCGGTCATCGCCGATCCTGAGACGATTTCCCCGACCATTTCCGTGTCCGTGCAGTGCGAAGCACCCGAACCCGACCTCCTGCTGGTGGACTGGCTCAACGCCATCATCTACGAGATGGCGGTCCGTTCCATGCTCTTTTCCCGCTTTGCGGTGACGATCAGCGGCCAGAGATTAACCGGCCGGGCCTGGGGGGAACGGGTTGAAGTGGCGCGCCACCGGCCGGCAGTGGAGGTGAAGGGCGCCACCTATACGGCGCTCAGGGTTGCGGAAGAGGACGGGCGCTGGCTGGCCCAGTGCGTGGTGGATGTCTGACGCCGAGCAGGATGTTGCAACACCCTGCCGGGAGGGGTGCCATGGATCTGAACCTCTTTACCCGTCACGATGCATACCGCTGGCAGATCAACCCCCGCGGCAGGATGCGGGTCCCGGCGGTGATCTTTGCCGACGAGCAACTGATCCGCGAGATGGACGACAAGGTCTACGAGCAGGTGACCAACGTCGCCACCCTGCCCGGCATTGTCCAGGCCTCCTACGCCATGCCCGATGCCCACTGGGGCTATGGTTTCCCCATCGGCGGCGTGGCGGCCTTTGATCCGGACGAGGGCGGGGTGGTCTCGGCCGGCGGGGTGGGATTCGACATCTCCTGCGGGGTGCGGACCATGACCACCAGCCTGGCTGCCGGCGAGGTTCTGGCCCGGCAGCAGGAGGTGGCCATCGCCTTGGCCCGCGCCATTCCGGCCGGGGTGGGCAGCACCGGTGGGCTGCGCCTCGATGCCAGGGAGATGGACGCCATGCTTGCCGGCGGCGCCCGCTGGGCCGTGGCCCAGGGCTACGGCACCAGGGAGGATCTCCTGCGAATCGAGGAGGGGGGGCGGATGAGCGGTGCGGTGCCGGAGGAGGTCTCGGATCATGCCAAGAAGCGGCAGCGCGACGAGATGGGCACCTTGGGCTCCGGCAACCACTATCTCGAGGTCCAGCAGGTGATGGACATTTACGATCCCGGGGCGGCCGCCCTCTTCGGCCTGCGCACCGGCGAGGTGGTGATCAGCATCCACTGCGGTTCCCGTGGGCTGGGCCACCAGATCGGGACCGAGTTCATGAAGCGCATGGCCATGGCGGCGAGCCGGTACGGCATCCAGTTGCCGGATCGCGAACTCGCCTGCGCGCCCATCAATTCGCCGGACGGGCAGGCCTACCTCGGCGCCATGCGGGCGGCCATCAACTGCGCCCTGGCCAACCGCGAGATCCTGACCCACCTCACCCGCGAGGCATTCACCGACCTTTTCCCCCGCGCCGAGCTGATGTTGCTCTACGACGTGTCGCACAACACCTGCAAGCTCGAAGAGCATGAGGTGGAGGGCCGGCGCCGCCATCTTTACATCCACCGCAAGGGCGCCACCCGCGCCTTCGGCCCCGGCCATGCCGAACTGCCCGAAATCTACCGCGATTCCGGCCAGCCGGTGCTGATCGGCGGCACCATGGGCACTGAATCTTACATCCTGGCCGGCACCGCGGCGAGCGAGTCGCAGGCCTTCAGCTCCGCCTGCCATGGCGCTGGCCGCGCCATGAGCCGTCATGCCGCGCTCAAGAAATGGCGGGGCCGTCAGCTGGTGGACGAACTGGCCGGCCGGGGCATTCTGATCCGCAGCCCTTCCTCGCGGGGGGTGGCGGAGGAGGCCCCTGGCGCCTACAAGGACGTGAGTGCGGTGGTGGAGGCCGCCCACCAGGCCGGCCTGGCCAAAAAGGTGGCCCGGGTGGAGCCGCTCATCTGCATCAAGGGGTAGGACATGTACGAACAGATCATGCTCGCCGCCCTGCTTCAGAACGATCCCGCCGCAAACGGCAGGGAGGATATCGGCGCGGAACTCTCGCGCTGCCGGGCCATCGAAGCGGCAGCGGAACGGCTGCACTGTTTTGATGCACTGGCGGGCCGCAGCACCGCCCCGGCACCGCCAGCAACATCGCCGATGGTAGCGGCCGGCTCCCAGCCGCCAACTCCCCCCAATCTGCTGGTGCCGGCCGAACGCTGGGGGTTCATGGCCGAACGGTCCACCTTCAAGCTCACTCCCTACAAGCTCAACTACATCCTGCCGTTTTCGTACAACGATTCCCAAAACGACACCGCGTGGCAGCAGCAGCATCCGGGCGAAGGGCTTGACGAGGTGGAGGTCAAGTTCCAGTTGAGCGCCCAGATCAAGGCATGGGACAACATTTTCCAGGGCAACGGCGATTTGTGGCTCGCCTATTCCCAGCTCTCTTTCTGGCAGGCATACGATTCCGGCGGCTCCTCCCCCTTCCGCGAGAGCAACTATGAGCCCGAGGCCTATGTGGCATGGACCATGGACCGGAAATTGGCGGGCCTGACCGGACGGCTGCTGAAAATCGGCTTTGTCCACCAGTCCAACGGGCGGAGCGAACCGCTGTCGCGGAGCTGGAACAGGATTTACGCCGCCGTTGCCATGGAGCGGGGCAATTTTGCCCTGCAGATCAAGCCGTGGTATCGTCTGCCCCAGGAGAAAGACAACCCCGACATCGCGGATTACCTCGGCTATGGCGAGGTGGATCTCTATTACACCGCCGGGCAACATCTTTTCCATGCGCTGTGGCGCAACAATCTCGATCTCGGCGGCAACCGCGGCGCCATCCAGCTTGACTGGGGATTCCCGATCTACAAAGGGCTCAAGGGGTATGTCCAGTATTTCAACGGCTATGGCGAGAGCCTCCTCGACTATAACGAATCCGGCAACCGCATCGGCTTCGGCTTCATGCTGACCGACTGGCTGTGAGCCGGGCGTTGCCGGGGAGACGAAGGCACACAGATGCGCAGAAGGGGTTGGCTGGGAATCATTGCCGGCGGTATCGGGCTGGCCGCGGTTGTTTTTTATCACCACCATCATGTCATTCGTCATCTGTGTCGCCAGCATGTGCATCTCCGTCATTCCGGCCAGCCACCGGATTTCCCGCTCGGCCATGGTGCCCGTGAGCATCATCCTCATCACCCGGGGGCTGCAGAGCCTTATGTTCTTTCATCCGCGGCCAGTTTCACCATCCGCGCATCGTCGGCATCCTGAGCGGTTTTTTTGAGCGTGATCCCCCTTTTCCTCCAGCGGCGTGGTCTCTCCCTTCGCGAGTTTTCCCGGCTGGCCCAGGAATTTTGCCATGATCAACCCCGAGGCGCATGCGGTCCATGCCCTGAAGGCGATGTTTTTCAAGGGCGCACGTTTGACCACCGTCCTGGGGGCTTTGTTTTTTCTGTCCGTCTTTACGGCAATCATGCTGGTGCTGGCGGTGGCGACTTTCCAACGGGCGGAAGAGGATGGTATGATGGAGCACGGCAGGATGGACGCTTGGCTTTTGCAGCGAGAGGCGCCGAAACACGGCAATGGAGTGATTGCGCATGTATGCTGTACTGAACCGCTGCGGCGGCTGGTTTGACCGTTTTGAGGAACACTGGGAAAGTCTGCGGGGACAGAAGATCCTGGCCTCCTTTCTGGTTCTCTTCTTTCTGGCGGCGGTGGCGGTCATTGAACTGAACCGGCGGGCCTTGGTGCCGCCCCCTTTTGATCATATTTTTTCCCGCACCCATTTGGCGGCCATCGAGCAGGCCTTCAACCTCCTGCTGGCCGTGGAGGTGGTCAGCCTCATCCTGAGCCTGGTGCATTCGGTGTCGCGGTCGGTGGGCAAGCAGTTCGAGGTCTTCTCCCTCATTCTGCTGCGCGGCACCTTTAAGAACATCTCCCATTTCGACGAGCCGTTGCTGTGGGAGCAGGTTGAGTCGGTGATCGTGCCCATTGTCGCCTCGGCGGCGGGCGCGCTTCTGATCTTTGTCATCCTCGGCTTTTTCTACCGGCTCCAGAAGCCGCACCCGCTCAAGATGCCGCCGGAAGACCGCAACAAGTTCATCCTGGCCAAGAAACTTATCGCCCTTGCCCTGCTGACAAGCTTTCTTGCCCTGGGGATGTATGATGTCTGGAGCTACGTCCGGCATGGCCATCCGGAGAAAATCTTTGAGATGTTCTACACCCTGCTCATCTTCAGCGACGTGCTCATCGTGCTCATCTCCCTGCGCTACAGTTCCCACTATCTGGTGGCCTTCCGCAACTCCGGCTTTGCCGTGGCCACCATGCTGATCCGACTGGCCTTGCTGGCGCCGACCACCATCGGCGCCATCCTGGGAGTGGGCACCGCACTCTTCGCGCTGGGGATTACCATCGCCTACAATGCCTTTGTGCCGGTGCTCTGTGAGGAGTGCGTGCTGGAAAAAAAAGGGGATGGCTACCCCTCATAGGGGGTAGTTGTGGTGGCGGATTAAATTTTTCACAGGAGGGAAACATGGCGACAAAGCAATGCGGACTGAAGCTGTACGACTCCATTCTGGTGGCGTATGACGGTTCCAAGTTCAGCGAGGCGGCCCTCGCCCAGGCCATCGACATGGCCAGGGCATGCCGCAGCAAACTCTACGTCATGCACGTGGTGGACCTCAACGTGGAATACATGGCCATGACGCCGGGGCTGGAGGAGCAACTGGAAGCGGCGGCCCGCAAGCTGCTGAAGAAGGCCGAGAACAAGGTGAAAAAGGCAGGGCTTGCCTGCGAGGCGATCATGGGCTACGACGATCAGCCCCACCGCCCCATTGTGGCCGAGGCCAAAAAGCACAAGGTGGCGCTCATCGTGGTGGGCACCCATGGCCGCACCGGCTTGGCCAAGGTGCTCATGGGCAGCGTTTCCCAGCGGATCATCGGCCATGCGCCCTGCACGGTGATGGTGGTGCCGGCCTGATTTGACGAGGTGGCGGTTGGAGGTGTCGAGCCTATCGTAGCGGGGCTGCGATAGGCTTTTTGCTGCCCGTCAGCCGGTGCGGTCGAGCTTGTAGAGCACCGCGGTCAGGACGGAGCTTGCCGCCAGCAGCCAGCCCGGTCCCAGCAGCCAGAAGGCCAGGGGAATCGCCAGGTAGTAGCCGCGCATGCCGAGGGTATAGTGGGTGGCGGCGAGATTCAGGGTGTCGGCTACGTAGGTGAGGTCCACCAGCGATTGCGGGCCGCGCGGCACGTTGATCATGAAGCCCACATGGTTGTAATAGCGGATGGCCAGGGTGAAGTTGAAGAAGGCGAAGAAAAAATCGGCCGAGAGCAGGAGAAGTTTGGCAAGCCGCAGCCCTTCGGGGTGGCTGCCCAGGATGCTGGTTCCCGGCAGGGAGGCCGGGGAGAGCCGCGCGGTGAGCGCCACGTTCAACAGGGCCAGGGCGATGAGGATGGAGGTGGAGGCCAGGAAGCTCGCGGCCATGGTCCAGTTGCGCAGGGTCTGGACCGCGAGGATGTCACGGTTGTGCTCCATGATGTTCTGCACCCAGGTGGTGCGGGTTTGGGCGTTGCGGGCAAACGAGGTGACGGCGGGGGAATGACGCCTCACCCAGTAGAGGTGGAGGTGGTAGGCGGCAAGCAGCAGAAAGGCCGCGGCGGTGAGCAGGATGTCGTCTGGCGGCATGGCAGACCTCGCGCAGGAAGCACGCCGGGAAGGCGTTCTGTCTCATTATAGCGCAAGAGCGGCCAACAGGGCGAAGAAAACGTCGCCCCGACCGTGCAGCAGGGGCGCGCGTTGACTTGGTGCCCCCGGCAGGAATCGAACCTGCGACTCCAGGATTAGGAATCCTGATTTAATTGTTTTTAATTCACTGAAATTATGATAAAAGAAATAAATAAAAATATTTTTTGGTGACAAATTTGGGACAGTGAGAGGAAAATTTCAAGATGGCGACGTTCGAGAAAAGAGGCCCCAGCCAATGGCGGGCCAAGGTGCGCAAAAAGGGGTTTCGCGCCCAGACCGACACCTTTGGAACGCGGAAAGATGCCGAGGCGTGGGCGAAAAAAGTCGAGTCGGAGATGGATCAAGGGCTTTTCGTTAGCTCCAAGGAGGCCCAGCGAACGACCCTTGGCGAGGCATTGGAGCGGTATGCCACGGAGGTGTCGGCAGCCAAGAAAAGCGTCGATATGGAGTTGTGCCGGATCAGGAAGTGGCGGGAGCATCCCCTCGCTCTGCGGTCATTGGCTTCTCTCCGGGGGATGGATTTTGCAAAGTACCGGGATGAGCGTTTGGCCGCTGGCAAGGCGGCCAATACGATCCGCCTCGAACTGGCCATCGTGTCTCACTTGTTTACCATTGCCAAGAAGGAATGGGGCATGGAAAGCCTTGCCAACCCGGTGCAGGCGATTCGCCTTCCTTCTCCAGGGCGGCCACGCGAGCGGCGCTTAGTCGGTGATGAGGAAGAACGCCTTTTGGTTGCTTGTGAAAATTCCCGGAGTTCCGCTCTGAAGGATCTCGCGATTGTTGCTATCGAGACGGCCATGCGCCAGGGAGAGCTGCTCTCGCTGCGGTGGCCAAATATCGATCTGCAAAAAAAGGTGGCGCACCTTCCCGAGACGAAAAACGGCGAGAGTCGCAATGTGCCGCTTTCTTCGCGGGCTTTGGAGGTGCTCCGGCGCCGGCCGCGTTCGTTCAAGGACGACCGGGTATTTTTTGAGTGGAAGGCGGCAAGTGGCCTCAAGCATACTTGGAGCCGCGCTTTGCAGCGGGCGGGCATCGAGGATTTCCATTTTCATGATCTACGGCACGAAGCTATCAGCCGGTTTTTTGAAAGGACCGACCTAAAAGAAGCACAGATAATGAGGATCACGGGGCATAAGACTTTTGAAATGCTCTTGCGTTATACCCATCTTCGGGCCGAGGATTTGGCGGCGAAGCTGGGATAAGAGGTAGCTCTAAGCCGTTCTTGACAACATGGTGCTTTGGGAGTAGAAGAACTTGCGCTCAGATCAATTTTCTGCTTATGGTTTACTATGGCCTTCGATCCGACCGAAGAGATAGATGACGAAAAAGCTCTGGTGTTGATTCGGCGAGCCGCCACGGGAAGAAACCTTATTTACGGTCGGCATGTGAAACAACGCATGCACGAAAGGAATTTCACGATCCAGGACATTCTTTATATCCTCCAGAATGGCGAGTTGAGCGGGAAGGAATACAAAGAAGAATACGAAAACTGGACCTATTCGATCAGGGGCCTTGACCTTGAGGGCGAGGAAGGCCGGGTTGTAACCGCTATCATCTCCGAATATTCGATACAGATCATCACCGTTACAAGCTGAGTCGATTCGGAAAGATGGAGCAAAGGAGGAGCCCATGAAAAAATGCGTTGAATGTGGCGGCAAGACCGTCTCGATCAAAAATAAGCCATATCGGTATGATGAATGCGGTCTGGACGTCATTCTGCACGGCGTCACGCAATTCAAGTGCGAACAGTGCAAAGAGGTATTTGTCTCCCTGCCTAATGTCGAAGCTCTTCATCGCGTGATTGGCGGTTTTATTTGCTCGAAAAGGAAAGCTCTCCTCACGCCGGCGGAGATTAAATTTTTGCGAAAGGACCTCCACCTCAAATCAAAAGAGCTCGCCTCTACTTTGGGGGTGAGGCCGGAGACCGTATCACGGTGGGAAACAGGAAAAGAAACGATTGGCGAGACTCAGGACCGCCTCTTGCGGTCTCTCTATATGAATTATGCGTCCGAGAAGGCGAACAACGTCATCTGCCATGGCTTGGTCCAGATGTTTTCAGAGCTTCCCCGGGAACGCAAGGAAGTCAAATCTCCCAAGAAGATCGAGTTGAACCCAACCGACTGGCTCGGCGCAGGAATGGAGCTATGCGGCACCTAAGCCCATGAGTAAGCAACTCCGCGAGAAGGCTCACGCCAGCTAGGCGGTGTTCGCCGTAGTGCTGAACACCAGCGTCATGCAAAAGAACCCCGATAGACAATCAGAAGACGCGCCCGAAGACCCGAAAAAACAGAAGGTCCGCCTTGGTCGGAGTCGATAGCACGGAGAATTTCAAATGATGAATTGCCCGGCTTGTGGTTCAGAAATCCCGTGCGGTTGCGCGGTCTGCCGTCATTGCTCTGTTCGTATAGTTTACGGGGCGACAGAACAAGAATTATACGATGCTCGAAACATCGGTTTTTCTTTCGGTGTCGTGATTCTTGGTGCCCTTTGGATTGTTGGCGTTTTTGGTCTCGGTTTTGATTCTTTCCTTGTTCGCCTCGGATGGTGGTGGTTTGGTGTCTTACTTTTGGGGGGATGGGTTGGTGGCCGATGGAATCGTGAGCGGGTCAAAAAGAAGTGGGAGGGTAAAATTCGTTGGTTTCGGTGATTTTCCCGCTACCCCTTTTCTATTCGGCGATGATTATTCCTTGCAACTGAGCCGCAGGCGAAGCAGCGGAGCGTCGTTTTTCATCTTTCCAGGGACCGCCGGAGGCGGAAAAGGGAAGGGCTAGCGGATTGCCCCAAACATAGCCCTGCGACGCGGCCAAAAGCCTAGCCAGCCGGGATGCTTCTCCGCATATGGCGACAAAATCCAGCTCCTCGATGCTGGATCCTGTCGCCAGTTTTTGCCCGCTGTTTGGTGACAGAATCCGGGATGCCTCGCCCCGGATCCGTCACCATGTTGTCACCACCTACCGGCCAAGCCCGAGACCGAGGCTCTTCTCCCTGGTCTGCTGCACTGTCCTTTGCCATTGCCGGAGCTGGCGCACAGCGGCCCGCTGTTGCGTCAGGTCCAGGCCAACAGTCTTTTCTATGACCTTCGATACTTGGCCAAGTTGTTTCTCAAGCTTCTCGCCCACCTTCTCCAGCTTGGCCCGATGGACTAGCTTGTCGTATTGCGTTCTCGGTGGCTCATTGGTCACAGGGTGCCGGTTGCCGGCGACCTGCCTCTCGTATTTCTCTACCGCCTTACCAAAGCCCTCCACGATTTTCTGTACCTGGACCTCCACCGGCGACCGGCCCTTGATCGCCTTCTCGTGGATGGCCAGGGCGCCGAGCGCCGCCTTTCTCTCCTCGCGGCCAATCGGTGCCGCCTCGATCTCCTGACGGGCCTCCTTGATCTCCAGGGCGGTTTTTTTCTGCATTGCTTCGAGCGTCCGCACCCGCCGTTCTTCTTGTTTGCGGGGAAGCCCTTGGGCTCGTTTCGGTGCGGTCAGCTCGGCCAGCCATGTTTTGTAATTCTGCGCGTCCCGCCCGAATTTGCGGACGGTAGCGGCAATCTCTTTACCGATCTCCGGCCGGGCCTTGGTCAATTCCCTTTCCACCTTGCGGATCGCGCCTAATAGTTCCCGCCGCTGTTCCGTCAGGGGCAGGGTCTCTTTTTTGACCTGTTCCCGCAGTCTGACTAGCGACCGGCTTACTGCCCGCCGGTATGCGAAGGCGTCCCGGCTCGGAGTCTCGCGGATCATGCCCCGCTGAAATTGCTTCTCGCGGGCATAGAGGCTTTCGATTCCATACCGTACCCGGTCCATGATGTGCGGCCGATCTCGCCGTAGGGTGGCGATGTGTTCCAGCTTGAGTTCCGTTAACTGTGCTGCAAAGTTCGTGCGCATCTCGTGCAGCTCCGGCGGATTCAAGCGCAGCTTGGGGCCGCCTTTCTCGCGATGGGCATTCTTTATCACGATATGGACGTGGGCCTTGTTGCTGTCCGGGTGCAGCGCCAGGATGTAATCATAGCCGCGCTCACCAATGTGCTTTCTGATCACCTCGCGGGCCGCCGCCAGCACCTTATTGTTGTTGGCGTTGGTCGGAGCTGCATCGGCCGATAGAATCAAATGCGTTGCGTGGCGGCGTTCGTACTGTTTCTTGCCGCCTTTGGTCTTAACCCCCTCGGGAATCGGGCCGCGCTTTCGATGGTCAAAGTCCTTTTTCCACTCTGCATAGAGCTTTTCGATCTCCTCCTTGCCCACTAACGAGCATCCGTCCTGGTCCTCGACCTCGATTTCCTGGCCTAATTGGTTGGCGCGGGAGACGTACAGAAGGAGCCGCTTGGCCATGAAGCCCTGGGCATAGCTCGCCACCTTGACGATGGCCTCGGTCTTCTTTGAGTGGGCCGCAGCGATATAATCGGGCTGATTCAGGCGGGCCTGGAAGGAGGTCCGGGCGCCTTTCCGGCCGCGTAGCGCCTTCGGCTCGTGGTCATCAATCTTTTCGTTCGTTGAGTTGTCCATGGAGTCTCTTGAGTATGGTCATGAGCGCCCGAAGTTGCCGCCGCAACTCCCGATGCTCGGTTGCCAGCTCGTGAGGCTGGATAACACTGTGGGTATTGAAGTAGCGGGCGAGCTGGTTGAGGTTGGCACCGACGCGCCCCATATCCGATACCAGCTTGCCAACCTCTTGGGCCAGCTCGCGCAGAGCGCCAGGATCGCCGGCCGGTCGATCATCAAGATAGCTTTTCAGCGCTCGGCGGATAACCACGGAACGGTTTTTCTCCGTGGTGGCTCGATCAGCGAGCAGGCGGGCGAGCTTGTCATTAAGGCGAACGGAAATGTAATGGCTCATGGCTGTATTCCTTTGCTGCTAAGGGTGGAACGCCCCCCGCGCCTCGCGCGGGCAGGACCGGCACCGCCGGGCAACTTGTGTTACAAGTTGCGTATCCTGCCGATCAGAAAACCCCTCCGCTGTTCTTCTGGATGAGGGTTTTCTGAATGAAATCAAAAGGAAAACCGCTTTTCCGCTTGAGGTTCGCGTAGCGGACCGATGCGGTTTTCCCAATCCGCTGGGTGGTTGCAGGTCGTTTTTGAGCGGTTGCACCCCCAAAAACGCCGGTTGCATGTCAGTTTTCATCGGTTGCACCTTTTTTGGGGGTGGGGGCGAGGTATGACAGCGCCATGCTGCGCTTGACCGTCCGGTGGCCATGCGCGGCAGTCAGGTCGCCTCCGGCGACATTCTGGGAAAATGGAAGGGGAATGGTGACACCTGGTTGAGATCCGTCAGCTCGATCTGTCACCATGACCACCGCATAGAAGAACGCTCCGCTGCTTCGCCTGCGGCTCAGTTGTTCGGAATGACAATTCAGGGAAGGGAGCACGGAAGCCCTCTCGTGGCAGGCGATAGGTGCATGTGATGCACCTATCGCGGTGGGATGTCTTGGATCACTGCCTGAAGAACGGCGCGACGTGCGTGAAAAAGCTGTTCTCTGCGATTTCAATGGGGTCGGTTTCTAGAAGGTCATCGGTTATCGCTTCGTAGCGGGGATACAGCACATTCAGAAACTTGAAGAGTTCCATCAGGGTTTCTTTGGGAAGCCGTTTCCCATCGATGAAGTACCTGTAGCTCCCCTTTTCCCCCTGCCGCACAATCGGCAAACGAGATGGCATTTTTCGGAATATTGTCAGCACCAGCGCCAAGTCTTGCAGCGGTGAGATGTCCCACTCGAACTCTTTTTTCTTCTTGGGCCTTTTCACGGTTGTTCCCCTTGCCCTGGCTGGTCACTTCTCGATGATCGGCGCTATGTCCATCGGAAGGCTGTCCACCATGAGCCCTATGGGGGCTGAATAAAAATCTTCCGGGGATACTTGGCCTTCGTGGGGGTCCACCATTGCAAGGAATTCGCGGAAGGTATTTGCGATTTCCTTCGGAAGCCGAGTTTCATCGATGAAATATTGAGGACTGCCCGGTTCCCCCTTCTGAACGATTGGCAAAAGGGGCGGGAGTTCTCGGTATATCGACAGCATGAGCGCCCATTCTTGGAGCTTCGAAATGTCCCAATAGAGCTGTTTTTTGTCCTTGGTCTCGGTTGTCATCTTTGCAGTCCTTTTTGCTTGTTGGCGGGTTTCGGCCGCCATGTGTTTTTGGGGCAAACGAAAATGCACGCGCCCCTCTCTCGGCTTCCGGTAACAAATTTTTCGCAGATGCCGGGGGTTCTGCACGACTTGCATTCCTTGGGGTACTGATCCGGGAAAACAGGCTGATACGAGGCCTTTCTTCGCGTCCTTTGCCGCTTCCCCTCTGCCATCTCAAACTCAGGCGCGGGGTTGGCTATAAGGAAAGCCTTGATAGCCAACTTTTCTGTTATCGCGGTTGCCATGGTGATTCCCTTTTCTCAGATGTCTTCAATGTTGCAGTTTATGTGGGGTCGTCCGTGAAGATAGGCCAGCGCATGCAGGATGATCTGATTCTTGCTGGCATAACCAGGCCGAGCCAGAAGCTCGTCGAGATACTTCTTTCCCCGCTGGCCAAGCCGTATCTTGGTGTTGATTCGCTTCTCTCCTTCTCCTGGTATGTGGTCCGGCTTGCTGCCATGGGCAAGGGCAAACAGAGCGTAACCGACGTGGTGGCGGAGTTTCCTGCTGCGAAGTGTCTCCGGCAATCGGACCTGGATAATCGTGTCTTGCTCTGCCATGTCGCCCCCCCCTATAAGCTGCACAGCAACACGAAAACGCAAACCAGCGCCAAGCCCATGAGAGCCCGGTCAAGCATCCGCCGTGATTCCGGGCCGTAGGTTCGCATTCTTTGGCGTTCCTCTTCGTCCATCCCGCACGCGTCTAGCAGGCGGGCCTGGATAGCCAGTGCCCCCCTGAGGCCGCCTATTAGGGCACATAGTCCGAGGACCATCGGGATGAACTCGTATAGGTTTTCCCGGCCCTGCGGCATCGGCACAATCGTTTTCCAGAGCGGCATGATGCAGACGGCGGCCACTGTGCCGGCCGCTATCGTCGCTATCCCGAACCCCATCATCTTGTGATAATTGCTGCGTGTCTGTTCCATGTTGGCCTCCTTGTGTGATTTACGGTCATTCGCCGCTGCTGCGCTTGATCCCTTTCATTTTGGAATAAGCCCGGCTGGCGCCTTCCTTGATCCAGCCGCCTACTTTGTTTGCCGCTCCGCGAGTAAACGGGTTGTTGTAGGCCAGCTTTGAGGCGCTGAACATCGCGCCGCCGGTCATGGCCAGCCCGCCGGTAATCATGGCCGTGCTGCCAGCCATGCCACCAGAGAGGGCGGCGGCGTAATCGGCACTCTTGAGCAGCAGGCCAAGGGAGAGGAGCGACCAGCAAATGACGTAGCCGATTTCGCGGGTGAAATAACCCAAGCTCGGGTCGCTGTTGGCGGCCAGTTTGTCCATGGCGTGGGATATGCCATCCACGCAGATCCCCATGATCATGGAGGCGAAGATCACGAGCAACGCGTAGTTCGCCACAGCCCGGCACCAGGACCACGTGACGTGCCGCGTCTGCTTGAAGGCGCCAAAAAAGATACAGATGCCGCCCACCACAAAAAGGACGTACATCGAGAAAAAGCCCATGCAGAGCGTGATTACATACGCCACATAGACCGCGCCGAAGGCAAGGGTCATGGCGCCCAGGGCAAGAGTTGCCTTGATGTAATCCGAGGCAAACATGATGAGGTTGCCTGTCGGGAAGATCGCGTCCACGGTCGTTTCCATCTTCACGAAAGCATCGTCCAGCCGGGTGAATAAGCCTTCCAGACCATCGCTGCCGCCCATCCCCGCGTTGACGAAAAATGATGCCATATGCATCGTTATCCGCTTGATCGGATCGACGAACCACTCCTTGTAGACGGCTAATTCCATGACGAAAACATGGAGAGCGATAATCAGAAGGATGCTCCACCCGATCTCTTTGGTGTGCTCGCCGAATTTTGCCTTGAGGTATCCGATCCCCATCAGCAGAAGGTAGAGCAAGACAAACGCCCTCGCGAATCCACCAAAGGAGGCCATGAACGAGCCGAAAATCAGCATGAAGTATTTGTCGAGCGAGTCGAGTACGACCAGGATGATTTCGGTACCCATGGCCTCCTCCTAGCGGTTGATGATCTTGTCGATTGAGCCGGGGCCGTAATTGCCGTCCTTGTCTCTCGTGACGCCGGCCTCCTCAAGCTGCTTGTCGTGCAGCCCCTCCACCTTCTTTGCCGGCCGCTCGGGCGGCCGATATTCATACCGCGCAGACCCTTCGCGGCGGCCCTGTTCCGTTTTCTCCTCATTGTTCGAGGAGCAGCCAACAACGTAAATCCCTACCAGCACAATGGCTAACAGCTTTTTCATTTCTTCCTCCGTCTATCGGTTGATGATGGTCTCGATGGACCCGGCCCGGTAAAACCCGTCAACGCGTTGCACTCCGGCCGCGTTGAGCTGCTCGTCGTGTATCCATTCCGGTTCGCGTTCCGCTGCACGTTTGGTCGCCTCGATGCGCTGTTCCATGGTCGCGTCGTCGACGCCCTGATAAAACTGGAGCGACTGTGCTTCCCCAAGCCGCGACACCACGGCAAGCAGTTCGTAAAGGGTCTTGAGGATCTCCGCGAGAAAGCGGTTTTGGAGATCCGAGGAGTCTTTAAGGTTTTTGGTGGAGTCGATGGCGTTGGCCAGCTCGTCCAGGGTGGCCACCCGTTCCGGCATGGTCTGCAAAACGTCCTCGGCCGCTGCCACCGCGTCCTTGAGCGCGGTCTGTGAAACGTGATACTGCCGGTCCTTGCTCATGTTCGGGACGCGGCTCATCATGGTCTTTCGCTTGCGCGGGTCTTCAAAGTTCTCGTCCAGCACCTGCCGGGCGTCCACATAGACGCCCATGGCGCCGTCCGCCGTCCGGCCGGCGGTGTTGCCGAGGCCGGCGACACCATCCACCACGCCGGACCACTTCCGAAACTGGCCGTCCAGGGTGGACGGCTCGCTGTTGATCTTCTTTTGGAGCCGCTGCACCTGCCGCACCATGCTCATGCCCCGGTTGTAGGTGCCCACGGTGGAGTCGTAGAGGTCTTCCGCCGTGGTCCTGATGCCGCCCAACGTCCGCACCGTCTCCATGGCCTCCTTGGTCTGGTTGGCCATTTCCTTGAGCTGTTCGACGTAATAGCCGTAGCTCGTGGGATCGGATACCACCATCCCGCGAGCTTGCGGCGGCGTGGCGACCAGGACGACCAGGACCAGGATGATGATTTTCTTCATGCGTTGCCTCCTTCGAGCATTTCGAGTTCACGGAGATATTCCTGCGTCTGTAGCGCATCCATGTGAGAGGGGAAGCTGATAGTTTTGGGGGACGGACCACGCCAGAGTTCAAGCTGTTTCCGGCGTTCGGGCGTGAGCCGACCGCCTTCGGTGGTGATTTGCTTGCGGATGCCGGCCGCGTACTTCGTGCGGCTTTTGCGGATTTCTCCCGCGCCGGCTGCTCGTTCTGTCTCTCGCCGAATGTACTCCTCCACCTCCTGGTGCTGTTCCGGGTTGGAGGGGGAAAGGGGGTGGTGGTTTACTGATCTGGAGGGTGGATAGGTGGTATTATGATGATATGTCGGATTTTTTTCCGAGGTTGGGTCGGAAATTTTTCCGAGTTTGCTCGGATTTTTCTCCGACCCCTCGGATTTTTTTCCGAGGGCAAGATCTCCGACTCCTTTTCGATTCCACTCCGCGCCTTTCCTGGTCACCCTGACCAGGATATCCGTGCCTTGTTGCTGCACCTCGATTATCCCAAGGTTCACCAGGGCCTTCATGTGTCGGTAGATCGTGTCTTTGTGTTGGCTGAGGATCGGCAGCTCGGAAATGATCTTGTTGTAGGCGATTCGGTAGTAGGAAACGCCATCGATGATGTGGCAGGTCGCCCAGCTCGGCAATTCGTACAAAAAGGCGAACAGCGTCGCCTGCTGGAGGTTGAGCCCCCATTCCGTTGCCCTTGGCTGGTTGATATAGATCGCGAATTGCATCGAGCGGAACCCGGCCGCTACCCTTCGTTGCCAGCCCGCCGTAACTGTTCTGCCTTAGTCGGTCGCCCCCGTCGGCGGGGACTAGGCGGAGGAGCACCACCATCAAGAGCCGCCACAACCGACGAAACGGGGAACATGATTCTGTTGCCGATCCGACGCCACGGAATGGGGAATATTTCTGCTCGTACCGCTTTGCGTATGTAGTGTGTGGACATGTGGATCAGCGGGGCGAGTTCATCCACCGACAAGGTGATTCGGTCTGGGTACTTGCTGCGGATGATCTCAAGTGTTGTTGTGGACATGTATGGTTCCCCATGGTAGTATGGTAGTTGCTTGGGTGTTTACATGGTAAATCATGTATACTGATTGGTATATCGGTTGTCAAGTGCGTTTTTTCGTATGAGTGTTTTGGGGAAGGGATACAGCGCAAGGTGCTAAAATGAGTGGGAAAATTTCTATTAGGTTAAAGGATGTCCGGAAAGAGCTTGGCTATACGCAAAAGCAGATAGGCGAAGCGATAGGTAGCTCTCTTAGTACATGGCAGGATTATGAAGCAGGAAAGAGTATTCCGGGGGGGAACGCGTTGGCGGGATTAGCGCGCCTTGGAGTCGATATTAATTGGCTCTTGACAGGCGAAGGGAACTCGCTTGTTCAAAAATCAGAATTTGATGTTGAATTACTTAAAAATGTAATTTTTGTATTAGATAATTTGTTATCAAATACGGATAGAAATAATGAGTTAAATATGTCACTGGAGAAAAAATCAAAATGGATATCATATTTTTATGATGAATTTATGCAAAAAACAGTAAAGGAAAGGACGATAGAAAATATTAAAGATAAATTATATCGTTTTCTTGAATTGTCTGAATAACAAAACACTGGTGCTAACTAAATGGATAAAAATGACTTTTTTAATGACTTGGATTTGTCGCCAAAAGGTAAGCGTACTCAAAAAATAGTAAATATTGTCGTCTGGATTCCTGCGATATTGCAATCTATCACAGTGTTTTTTGGTTCATCAACACCATTTGGCGTTGTTTTGCTATGCTATGAGGTGATTGGCGCTGTCGGAATCAACTTGCTATCTCTATGGGCCTCGAAGGATGGACGCCTAAAAAAGTTCCGCATACAAAGTTTGAAGAGATGGGGTGTCAAAAAAACCAAGAAGGGACATTGAAGGGACACCAAAAAATAGAACAAAAAAACGCATTCAACCCCGCAAGATTGCTTGGGACAATTTTGGGACACATAAGCAGAAAAAGTGGGGATTTTGCAGCTTGAAATAGAAAATCCGGTCAGCGTATAACTGGCCGGATTTTTTTATCTTTTCTGGTGCCCCCGGCAGGAATCGAACCTGCGACTCCAGGATTAGGAATCCTGTGCTCTATCCCCTGAGCTACGAGGGCGCTGCGGGAAAATGGCTGCAAGGCTTCCGAATATAGTCGCCGCCGCCGGGGAACGCAACAGGATTCGCAGCCGATGCCCCTGCGGGGACTCTGGCAATCCGGCGGCGGGCTGTGGTATGCTGGCCGTAAGAGGAGACGATGCAACTGGCGACAGCGGAACAGATGAGGCAATGCGACCGGCTTGCCATGGAACATTTCGGCATCCCCGGCGCGGTGCTGATGGAAAAAGCCGGCCTGGGCACGGTGGAGAGCATGGTGCGGCGTTATGGGCTGTTGGCCGGGAAGGTGGTTTCCATTTTTGTCGGGCCGGGCAACAACGGCGGCGACGGCCTGGTGATCGCCCGCCATCTTTACCAGCGCGGCGCCCGGCCCCTGGTTTTGCTGCTGGTGCCGGACGAAAAGGTGCGCGGTGATGCCGGCCTCAACCTCAAGGCCGTGCGGGATTTGCCGATTCCGCTGGTGCCGGCGCTGGCCGAAGCGGACCTGCGCGATGCCGAACGCGAACTGGCGCAGAGTGAACTGGTGGTGGACGCCATTTTCGGCACCGGCCTTACCCGTGAGGTGAGCGGCCATTTTGCCCAGGCGATCCGGCGAATCAACGCGTTTTCCTGCCCCGTGGTGGCGGTGGATGTGCCCTCGGGCCTCAACAGCGATACCGGCGAGGAACTGGGGGTGGCGGTGCGGGCCCAATTGACCTGCACCTACGGGCTCGCCAAGCCTGGGCTGGTCACCGAGCCGGGGCGTGCCGCAGCCGGGGTGGTCGAGGTGATCGACATCGGCATTCCGCCCGAGGCGGTGGCGCAGGCGGGTGTTGCCATGGAACTGCTCGAAGGGCATGATGTGGCTGGTTGGTTGCCCCGGCGTCGGGCGGCGGACCACAAGGGTACCTATGGCCATCTGCTGGTGGTGGCCGGTTCCGAAGGCAAAACCGGAGCGGCCGTGCTCGCAGCCCACGGCGCCTTGCGCAGCGGAGTCGGCCTGGTGAGCCTCTGTGTGCCTGAGCCGCTCAACCCGATTTTCGAAACCGCCCTGCCCGAGGCGATGACCATCCCGCTGCCCGCCTCCACCATCGCCCCGCTGGCGGCGGATTACCACGTGGTCGCCGACGCGCTGTCGCGCAAGCAGGCGGTGGTGGTCGGGCCGGGGATCGGCACGGCCGACGATACGGTACTCCTGGTGAAGCGCCTGTACCGGGAGGCGCCGTTGCCCATGGTGGTGGATGCCGATGCCCTCAACAGTCTGGCCGGTGAGCCGGCGCTGCTGGGCACCTTCCTGGCGCCGCGCGTGCTCACCCCGCATCCCGGCGAAATGGCGCGCTTGCTCGGGGTGAACACGGCCGCGGTGCAGGGCGACCGGCGGGGCAGTGCCCAGGCCCTGGCCCGGGAATATGGCGTCTGGGTAGTGCTCAAGGGGAGCGGCACGGTGATCGCCGCCCCGGAAGGGTTGCTGGCCATCAACTCCACCGGCAACCCCGGCATGGCGGCCGGCGGCATGGGCGACGTGCTGTCCGGTTGCATCGGCAGCCTGCTCTGCCAGGGGCTGGCACCGTGGCAGGCGGCCTGTCTTGGTGCTTATCTCCACGGCCTGGCCGGCGACCTGCTGGTGCAAGACCTCGGCGTGGAGTTCGGTTTTCTGGCCTCGGAGCTGGCTGCGGCCCTGCCCAGGGCCTGCCGGCGACTGCGCGAAATCACGTGATGACGAGAGGAGGAGAGACGATGCAGACGGCAAAGGAGATCATGACCACGACGGTGGTGACGGTGGGGCCGGAAATGCCGGTGGAGCAGCTGGCCGCACTGCTGCGGGACCGCAGGATCAGCGGCGCGCCGGTGGTCGATGGGACCGGGGCGCTGGTGGGCGTGGTCACCGAGAGCGACCTCATCGACCAGGCGAAGAAGATCCACATCCCCACGGCCATTTCCATTCTCGATTCGGTGATCTTCCTGGAGAGCGCCAAGGGCATGGAACGGGAGATCACCAAGATGACCGGCGTCACGGTGGCGGACATCTGCACCAAAAATCCGCTGACCATTACCGAGGCCACGCCGCTGGACGAGATCGCCACCATCATGGCGGAACGTCGCGTTCATACCCTGCCGGTGCTGCGCGGCATGCAACTGATCGGGGTGGTGGGCAAGAGCGACGTTATCAAGACCCTGGCGCGCTGAGCAGCCTAACTGGCGAGAAAGGGCGGGTCGGCCAACTGCACGGCCACCAGCCCCCGCACTGAGTTGCCGACGTAGAGCGCTTCGGCCTGGCGCAGGTCGGCGAGGGTGAGGGTCGCCTCGGCAACGGGCAGCGGGCTTGTTGCCAGCAGGTGGCGGCGGAAGATCCCCGGCAGCAGGCCGCAGGAGAGGGCCGGGGTCAGGAGTTTCCCGCCGTGTTTTGCAAAAATCGTGGTGATCGCCCCCTCGGTCACCTCCTCTTGTTCGTTCCGAAAGAGCACCTCATAGAAACCAGCCGCCGTCGTGCGCTCCCTTTCCGTGTCGTAGAGGGAGCGGAGGGTGGTCTTGTGGTAGAGCCACGGGTTGCCTGGGTCGGTGCGCTGCTGCGAAAAGACGACCCGCGGCAGGTTATCGGCCACGCCGGCGGCCAGGCTAGCGGCAGGATCGCGTTGCGGCGGTCCGCAGGAAACATGGGTCAGACGCAGTGTGCCGTCTTTGGCCAGGGTCAGCCGCACCCGTTGGCTACCGGCCAAGGAGGCGGCCAGGGCGGTCAGCGCCGCCCGGATTTCAGCCTCGTCGGCAAAGAAGCCGAGGCTGGCGGCCGAGGCGAGAAGTCGCTCCAGATGCAGATCGAGCAGCCAGTACCCTTCGCCCGGCAGCCAGGCCATGGTCTCGATGAGTTCGAACACCGGCGTCGGCTGGCTCAGGAAGAGCGCCTTCAGCTGGCACTCCTGCCACTCCTGTTCCGGGTCGGAATCGCTCACCACCCCGGAGCCGATCCCCATTTCTCCCTGATTCCCCAAGAGAACCACGGTGCGGATCGGCACGTTGAAAACCGCGGTGCCACTGGGTGCGATATGGCCGATGGCGCCGGTGTAAACGCCGCGTGGCCCGCCTTCCAGTTCATGGATGATCTCCATGGTGCGGAGCTTGGGGGCGCCGGTCACCGAACCGCAGGGGAAGAGGCCCTGGAAGAGTTCATGCAGGCCGAGACCCGGCCGCAGGTCCCCCTCGATGGTGGAGGTCATCTGGTGCACGGTTTCGTAGGACTCGACGTCGAAGAGGGAGGTGGCGCGCACCGTGCCGGGCAGGCAGAGGCGGCCGAGGTCGTTGCGCAGGAGGTCGACGATCATCACGTTCTCGCTGCGGTTTTTTTCGTCGTGCCGGAGCTGTTCGGCGCGCCGGCTGTCTTCCTCGGCGCGGCTGGCCCGGCGGCTCGTGCCTTTCATGGGGCGCACGGTGCAGTGGTCGCCCTCCTTCCTGAAGAAGAGTTCCGGCGAAAAGGAGAGGATCTGCCGGCCGCCCATGTTGAGCCAGGCGGAGTAGGCCACGCTCTGGTTGCGGCGCAGGGCGGAGTAGAGGGCGGCCGTCGAGCCGGCAATGTCGAAGCGGAGTTTCAGGGTGTAGTTGACCTGGTAGGTGTCGCCGGCTGCGATGTACTCCTTGATCCGGGCGAGGTTGTCGCGGTAGTGCGCCGCGGTTTCGGCGAGCCGCAGGTTGGACAGGCTGTAGGCGGAGGGCGGGGTGGCCGCGCCGGTCATTGACCAGGGGGGCTCATGGTTCCAGGCGCCGTTCGTGTGGTCGAAGATCAGCGGCGGCGGAAAGACGCCGAGCATGGCGAGCGGGGTCGGCCCTGCCGGCAGCAGGCGGCTGAGCACCGGTTCCAGCAGGTAGCCGAATTCGTAGGCAAGCCACCCGGCCAGATGATACCCTTGGTGGAGGTACCCTTCGGCCTCGCCGAAAAAACGGGCTGGGGCGTCAGCGGCGGTACAGGTCAGCACCGCCGCCGGTGCGTGAAAAAGCAGGGAGCGGTGATCGCCTGGCCCGGGCCGACTGGTTTCGAGCCACACCGCCGGATCCTCTCCGGCCATGAAGCGGAGCAGCTCGGCAAGTTGGGCGTCGGTCAGGGGGCGCGGCGGCATCATGGGCATTTTGGCCATCAGGGCTCGTCGGGGTGAGGCAACGCTCCATCCTTTACCGGTTGGCCGCACTCTTCGCAAGGGAAAAGTCGGCTGCTGGCGCTGCGTTGCATCCCGGCGCCGGTGTGCGAAAAAGAGTTTTTCCGCCCCCTCTATTCCTTGCGGGACGAGGTGTAATATTTTATATAAAAGGAAAAGAATCCGTCCGCTGGCTCTTCCGGCGGCCTGCGCGACACTGATCGAGGAGGAAGAAGAACATGCTGATCGAAGATTGGATGGCCAAGGACGTGCTCACGGTCGATGAAAACACGTCCCTGATGCGCGCCACCCGGATCATGAAGGAAAACAACATTCGCCGGTTGCCCGTGGTGTCCCACGGCAAGCTTATCGGCATCGTCACCGACCGCGACGTGAAGGACGCCTCGCCCTCCAAAACCGCATCGCTTGATATCCACGAACTCTATTATCTGATGTCCGAAATGAAGGTCAAGGACGTCATGACGGGGAGCCCTTTAACCCTGAAGGGCAAGGACAGCCTGGAGATGGCGGCGCTGGTGATGCTGGAGGACAAGATTTCCGGCGTTCCGGTGGTCGATGATGCCGGTCATCTGGTCGGCCTCCTCAGCGAGACCGACATCCTGCGGGGATTCATCCACAGCACCGGCATCAAGGACGGCGCCCGGCAGTATGTCTTTGATCTGCCCGATGCGCCGGGCTCGGTGACCAGGGTCATCGAGACGCTGCGCAAGTACAGCACCCGCGTCATCAGCATCCTGACCTCGTTCGAGGATGCGCCCCAGGGGATGAAAAGGGTCTCCATCCGCATCACCACCGAAAAACAGGCGGACGTCGAGGCGCTGCATCAGGAGCTGGTCAAGGATTTCACCGTGGTGTTTTACGGGGTGGACGAACTGAAGAACATGCCGCGGCGCAAGACGCAGGCTGCCTGAACCGCAGCAAGGGAAGACAGCTGGTTGGTGGCCCCGGTTCCGCAAGGACCGGGGCTTTTTTTATGGCGCGACTGCCTGGCCGTTGAACTCAGCGGGCAGCGGTGCGGCTGCCCCACCGTTTTCCTCGATGATTTCCGGATCGCCTGCCCCTGGCGCGGTGGCGGTTTCACCACCTCCCTCCTCACCCATGGTCACCCCTTCCGGTCGGGCGAAATCTCCGGCCGGGTAAGCGGCGTGGGCGGTGCCCATGAAGTCGAGCCAGATCGGCGCCGCGGCCTGGGCGCCGGTTTCGTTTCTGCCCAGCGGGGTTTTCTGATCAAAACCGATCCAGACGCCGGTCACCAGTTCCGGGGTGTAGCCGATGAACCAGGCATCCATGTATTTGTCGGTGGTGCCGGTTTTGCCTGCCGCCGGGATCCCCAGGCTGCGGATATTCCTGGCCGTGCCCTCGCCGATGACTCCCTGCAGCATGCGGTTCATCTGATAGGCCACCCGCGGGTCCAGCACCCGCCTGCCCTCGGGGATGTTCTCCTCGAGGATTTCTCCTCTCTTGTCGGTGAGTTTCGTGACAAAGATCGGCTGGTGGTAATCGCCGCCGGTGGCAAAGACCGCGTAGGCCGCGGTGAGTTCCAGCATGGAGAGTTCGGAGGTGCCCAGGGCGAGCGAGAGGTCGTTGTTGAGCGGCGAGGTGATGCCCAGGTCGCGCGCCATGGCAATGGCGTTGGCCACGCCGATCTCCTGGAGGGTTTTGACGGTGACGATGTTGCGGGAATAGACCAGGGCGTCGCGGATGGTGGTGGGGCCGTGGTACTTGTTGTCGAAATTTTTCGGCTCCCATCGCACCCCTGCGGTCGCGCCCCGCAACCGGAGAGGTTCATCGACGATGACCGACGCCGGCGTCATCCCGCGATTGAGCGCCGCAGCATAGATGATCGGCTTGAAGGCCGAGCCGGGCTGGCGCCGGGCCTGAACCGCCCGGTTGTACTGGCTGCGGGAGAAGTCGGCGCCGCCCACCATGGCCCGTACCATGCCGGTGCGCGCCTCCATGGCCAGCAGGGCCGCCTGCGGCGTGGAAGCGGGAACCTGCTCCTTCTGGCGGACCACCCAGTTGGCCACCCCCCGTTTGACCGCTGCCACGGCCTCCTTCTGGAGTTTCTGGTCGAGGGTGGTGTAGATGCGCATCCCCTCGTTGATCAGCCGCTCCTCGCCGTAGCGCTCCTCCACATAGTTGCGGACATGCTGGATGAAGTAGTTGTTTTCCTCGGCGTAGGTGGTGGTCGGCCCCCAGAGCAGCGGCTGCTTGTAAGCCTTCTGTGCCGCTTCCGCCGAGATGAATCCCTCCTCCGCCATGCGGTTGAGGACATAGGCCTGGCGGTTCTTGGCGAGCTTGTAATTGCGGAAGGGCGAGTAGCGGCTGGGCGCCTGGGGAAGGCCGGCCAGGAGCGAAATTTCCGCGAGGTTGAGGTCGCTGGCGTGTTTGTCGAAATAGACCTGCGCCGCAGCCTCAACGCCGTAGGCGCCGCTGCCGAGGTAGATTTCGTTGAGATAGATGTGGAGAATTTCGTCCTTGGTCAGGGCCCGGTCGATGCGGAAGGCGAGGATCGCCTCCTTGAGTTTGCGGGTATAAGTCTTTTCCGGGGAGAGCAGGACCACGCGGGCGACCTGTTGGGTGATGGTGCTGGCGCCCTGGCCGCGCTCGCCGGTGCGGATGTTGTGGAAGAGCGCCCGCAGGATGGACCAGCCGTCCACCCCGCTGTGCTGATAGAAGCGGGCGTCCTCGGCGGCGATAAATGCCTTGGGCAGCAGGGGCGGCAGGGTGTTGAGCCCCACCTCGATCCGGTTCTGCCGGAAGATGCGGGCCACGATCTTGCCCTGCTTGTCGTAAACAAAAGAGGTGGCCGATGGCTGGTAGGAGCCGATGGAGCGGATATCGGGAATGTCGAGAAAGACGAAGAAATAGAGGGTAGAGCCGATGACGAGCGACAGGGAGAGGGCGATCGTCAGCAGAAAAACGGCCAGATGCGTGGCGGTCCACCGCCGGATGCTGGTAGTCACTGTGGGGTCGGTCAGGTTGCGGTGGGATGGCACCTATTCATTAAAATATGTCGCACATGTCGCGCAGCACGAGAGGCCCTTTTAGCACAGCCCCTGCCGGACCGCAAGGAAAAGGATGGTTTCGTCCGGAAAACAGGGGGAAAGGGGGGAGCAGGGCAGTGCCTCCTGGTTGCTGCCGGATGGCCATTGCGTGAGAGATGAGAGCGGGAGTGGTGCTGTACAGCGACTGCCCTGGCGCGGCGGCGGATGGAGCTGCTTTGTTGCCTCTGGATCTGTGGATGCAGGGGAGCGTGCGGAAGGAACAGCGGCATGGGCGCTTTTTGCTTCTTTTTTGGCTGGTGGGCGATTTTTGCGCCGTTAAGGGCGGGTGGCCATCTGTGGCAGTGCGCCACGGTTTTGGAATTCTTTTTTGTTGCCCCATGACAGGATTTCTGGAAAATAGAGGGCGCGAACTTTTTTGTTATCTTTTTGATTTTCAGCTCTTTTTGCGGAATTTCAAATTTCCGCCAGAGAGGATATTGTCATTGCGCCTTGCCACGTTGCTGGCGCTGTCACCTTGTGCGCCATTTCCCGCTGAAGGAAAAATATGCGTCCAAAAAGAACAAAAACTTGACAATGGATTGTTGCAATAATAGGATCAGGTGAAATCAACCACAGTGCGGCACCCCGGGTGCTGAAAAAAAACAGCCTTTCTCATGGCAAAGGAGGTGGCGCGGAGGAGGAAAGAGAGGAAAACGGCGGAGCCGCCCTGTTTGAGACCGCCATCTCGGCAGGGAGCAATGAACCAACAGCCTGGCTGGACAGGTCGTTTGATTGAGGAGAACAATATGGAAGGTCTACTTTTTCTGGTTTTGTGGCTTGGTTGTGCAACACTCCATACCTTGTTTGACCTGAAGATCAAACCCTTGATCCGGGCGCACGAAGAAGAATTCTGATCTTGGTGTCCTTGAGAAACGGAAGGGCGGCATCCAGGGGATGCCGATTTTTTGATCGCGGTTTCAACCAAAGAGGAGTTGTCCCATGAATAATCTGCTTTCGAGCGTGCTCCCGCAGGATGGTCTTGCGGTCAGCTCATCACGCGGCTACAATGCCGCCATCGCGGCCAGCGGTCTGCTGACTGCGGCCGGCCTTGCCTTTGGCCTGCATGCCATGCTCATCGGCCATGATCATGCCTATGGCATCACCCGGGAGATTCCCTGGGGGCTGCTGATTGCCACGTATGTCTTTTTCGTCGTCACCTCCACCGGTTTTTGCCTTGTGTCCTCCATTGGCCATGTCTTTGGCGTGGAGGCCTTCAAGCCCATTGCCAAGCGTTCGGTTTTTCTGGCCATCGTCACCATTGTCGCGGGATTTTTCGTCATTGCCTTTGAGATCGCCAATCCTTGGCGGATGCCGATCTACAATATGCTCTCGCCCAACCCCACGTCGAACATCTGGTGGATGGGCACCCTGTACGGCGCCTACCTCTTCTTCATGGTGATCGAGTTCGCCCTGCTGCAGATGGAAAAGCACAAAATCGCCGGCATGTTCGGTTTGATGGGCGTTATCTCGGGTGTGGCCGCCCACAGCAACCTCGGCGCTGTTTTTGGCCTGCTCGCCGGCCGGGAGTTCTGGCATGGCCCGTATATGCCGATCTACTTCATCACCTCCGCGATGATGAGCGGTTGCGCTGCGGTGCTGTTCTTCTTCTGGCTTGGCTATAAATTGAACGGCTGGAAGATGAGCGAGACCCTGCAGAGTTCCCTCCGCACCACCGCCAAGCTTGGCGTCACCCTCACCGCAGTCATCATGTTCTTCACCACCTGGAAGATG
Source organism: Thermodesulfobacteriota bacterium (assembly GCA_040757055.1). Lineage (GTDB taxonomy): Bacteria > Desulfobacterota > Desulfobulbia > Desulfobulbales > Desulfurivibrionaceae > JAJZRJ01. Next base: position 207,833 of record JBFLXY010000003.1, read on the forward strand.
ATCGCCGGCATCTCCGGCCAGCCGCCAGGAAAGTACGAGGCCATGGAGGCGCTGATCAGCGGTCCATATTCGGTGAATTTCTGGGTGGGCGAGGTCATGCTCGGCATGGCGATCCCCTTTGCCCTGATCCTCATGGCCCGCGCCAGGAACCTGCAGCTGCTCTTCGTTGCCGCGGCGTCGCAGATCGTCGGCATCTTCTTCATGCGCTACGATCTGGTGGTGGTCGGCCAGATTGTGCCCCACTTCCATGGCATGGGCATCAACGATCTGCCGGAGCTGTTCAGCTACGCCCCGTCCCTGCACGAGGTGATGGTCACCCTGGGCGGCATCGGCCTCTGCGTCATGGGCTTCCTGATGGGTGAGCGCCTGTTCAAGGGGCATCTTTCGGAGGATCACTAAAGCAAAGGAGAAAGGACATGGTGGCCAGGAAAAAAACGGCCATTCAGCCCTTGCGGCCCGACCTGCCGATCTATCCCATTGGCGTGGCTGCCAGGCTGTTGGATGTCCATCCCCGCACTCTCCGCATTTACGAGGAGGAAGGGCTGATCGAACCGGCGCAGCATGGAAGCAGGAGGCTCTATTCACCCAACGACATCAAGTGGATCAGCTGTCTCAGGTCCATGATTCACGACCAGGGGATCAGCATTCCTGGGTTGAAGCGGCTGCTCGCCCTGGCACCCTGCTGGGAGGTCGCCGACTGCCCGGCTGAGGTGCACGAGGCGTGCGATGCCAGATGGGACAAGGCTCCACCGCGAACCATGCACGTAGCCGGTGATGAGGCTGCCGAAAAAAAAGCCAAAGCGGCCGAACTGGCAAAAAAAAAGTCCAGCTCTGGCCGCGATCGCGAACAGGCCGGGCGCAGTTGATCGCCTTTCCGCTGCGAAGGGCTGGGAACGAATGAAAAAGGCCGGGAGGGCGACCCCTCCCGGCCTTTTCGGGTGTTCGTAAAGCCGGGATCTGCTTCGTTGGCCTTGCCGCCGGAGCGGGTCGCCGGTCTGGTGCTTGCCCCGGGCACCAGGGGCGGATCTGGTTGCGGCCGAAAAAGGGCGCAGTATTCTCATCCCTATGAGTGCAGCCGGTTCTCTTTGCAGACCCGGTTGCGGCCGGCGGCTTTGGCTTGGTAAAGGGCGGCATCGGCCCGCCTGAGCACCGATTCGTAGCTGGCATCCGCTGGATCGGCTTCGGCGACGCCGCAGGACACCGTCAGTCTTTCGTTGTTGCCGAAGGGAGTGGCTGCCACGGTTTCCCGCAGTATCTCCGCCAGTTGCGCCGCATCGTCCAGCGGGGTTTCCGGCAGGCAAAGAAGAAATTCCTCTCCCCCCCAACGGCAGAGCAGGTCGCTCTTCCTGCTCCTTTTCCTGACCAGGTCGGCCAACGTGACCAGGATCGCGTCGCCCGCGGCATGGCCGTGGGCATCGTTCACCTTTTTGAAGAAGTCGATGTCAAAGAGAATGACGGAGTAGGTTGAGCCATACCGTCGGGCGCGATGGTGTTCCTGGGCGAGCACCTCGCTGCCTTTGCGGCGATTCCAGGTCTTGGTGAGAAAATCCGTGGCGGAGCAGTGTCTGAGCCTTTCCCGGGTGGCATAGATGAAAAAGACAAAGGCGGTCGCCACGGCAAAAAGCACGCTGAGAAGAATCAGGGTGGCGATGTATCCTTTCCGGTGTTCGACCACATGGTTGTCCTTTTCGTAAGAGACCAGAAAGGCGACGGATTTCCCCTTGAGATTTTTCAGCGGCAGCATGGTGGCGATATATCCCTTGCCGCCAATGGTTGCGATGTGACTGACGGTCTGCCGCTGTGCGATTCCCTCCTGATGCTTCTCGCTGAGCTCCTTTTCGAGTCTGGCAACAATCTCAGGCGGTAAATTGTTCGGATCGCGGTTCAGCGTCTCCAGGACCTCGCGGTCGTGGAGGAGGGTGGGGGAGATTCTGCATGGCTGGTAGTTGGAAAGTTCCTCATTGAAAATCGTTTCCCGGACCACGGCGGTGGAGATGGCGAAGGAGTAGGTTTTTTCAAAGAGATGCGTCAGGGAGGAGTTGATGGCGGCAAAAGAGACGCTGATTTCGACCGATCCCACATGCTCTCCACGGTGGAAAAGGGGGTAGACGTAGCGGAAACCGTTGAGTATCCGGCCCTCTTCAAAGGCGGCCACCGGTTTGAGGGTGGTGTTCGCGACGGCGACTGTATCGCGCACGTTTTTGAGGGAATCGCCGAATTTTTGCGGACGATGGAAGCGGAGGAAGCTGGTGCAGTCCGGCAGGTGGAAATGGAGCTGGCGGAAGTGCTGCTCTTTCAGGTGGGCATAGGGTGCGGCCAGGCTTTGCAGGAGCTGTTTCCGCAATCGTTTCCGGGTCGATTCGTCCCCATGTGCCGCACGATACATGGTCTCCCGCACCATGGGGGTGTCGATGAGGCTGAAAAAGATAAAATCGGCAAGACGCTGGTATCCTTCCAGGGAGACGAGATATTCTTTCTGCAGGGCCTCCCGCTTGCCTTGCAGATAGAGGTCCTCCATGCTTTTTTCCTTGTAGGCCACCCCTACGATGAACAGGACGTACAGCGCGACGACCCCGAGGGGGAGGCAGATGCTCTTGGGGGAAAGATGCGGCATGGTCTCTCTTTTCCCTCGTTGCCCTTCGCCTGTCTGTCGCTGCCACGACAATCCCGCGCCGCCGGCGGCAGGGACGGCGTGGCCCAGTGGTTATTCGCCTGGCGTCTCTTCCAGGGGGCTGGCGAGGCCGTAGCGCTCGATCTTGCGGCGCAGGGTGTCCTTGGAAATGCCCAGTTCCCGGCAGGTGGCCAGTCGCTTCCAGCGGTTGCGCTCCAGCGCCTGAAGGATCGCCTGGCGTTCGGTTTCTTCCAGGGTCTGCGGCTTGTTGGGGGACGGCGCCTCCATTTCCGGCCGTTTTTTCCCTGCCGGGGCAAAGGGGTCGGGCAGGTGTTCGGGCTGGATGAGGCCGCCGTGGCAGAGAATGAAGGCGTATTCGATGATGTTTTCCAACTCCCGGATGTTGCCGGGGAAATCGTGGTGCATGAGGATGGCCATGGTGGTGGCGGCGACGCCGGCGATGTCCTTGCCCTGCTCGGCGCTGAACCGCCGGGTGAAATGTTCCACCAGCATGGGAATGTCTTCCTTGCGTTCCCGCAAGGGCGGCAGTTGGACCCGCACCACATTGAGGCGGTAGAAGAGGTCCTCCCGGAAGAGCCCTTCCCTGACCAGGGTCTGGAGGTCGCGGTTGGTGGCGGCGATGATGCGCACGTCGGCCTTGACCGGCTTGCTCGACCCCAGCGGTTCATAGACCTTTTCCTGCAGGACCCGCAGCAGCTTGACCTGCAGGGCCGCTGGGATGTCGCCGATCTCGTCGAGGAAGAGGGTGCCCCCTTCGGCCGCGGCAAATCGGCCGGCACGGTCCTGCTTGGCGTCGGTGAAGGCGCCGGCCTTGTAACCGAAGAGTTCCGATTCGAGCAGGGTTTCGGGCAGGGCTCCGCAGTTCACCGCCACGAAGGGACCGTTGCCGCGGGGACTGGAGGTATGGATGGCGCGGGCCACCAGCTCCTTGCCGGTGCCCGATTCACCCAGGATCAGGACGTTGCTGGGGCTGGCTGCGATCTCCGGCAGGATGCGGAAGAGGTTCTGCATCTTGGGGCTTTTGCTGATGATCTCGCCGAAGGTGTAGCGTTTGGCGAGCTGGCGCCGCAGTTCCGTCACCAGGGTGAGGTCGCGGAAGGTCTCGACCCCGCCGATGACGTTGCCTTCATGGTCCAGCAGCGGCGCGGCGCTGATCGAGATCGGCACCTCCTTGCCGTTGATGTCGCGGATGGAGATGGAGTGGTTGGCCACCGGCTTGCCGCTGTAAAGGCTTTGGGCAATGGCGCAGTTTTCACCGCAGATGCTGGAATGGAAGACATCGGCGCAGGATTTGCCGATGGCGTCCTCGCGCCGCCAGCCGGTGATCTGTTCCGCGGCCCGGTTGAAATAGGTGATCCGCCAGTTGCGGTCCACGGTAAAAACGCCGCTGGCGATGCTCTCCAGCACCAGGTCCTTGGTCATCACCGCGGTGAGGTCGCGGAAGGTCTCGACCCCGCCGATGACCTCGCCATCGGGATCGGTGAGCGGCGCGGCGCTGATGGAGATGGGGATGGTCTGGCCGTCCTTGCCTTTGATGAAGACCGTGTGGTTGCAGATCGGCGCCCCCCCCTCGACGCTGTGGGCGAGGACGCAGTTTTCGCCGCAGGCGCTGGAGTGGAACACGGCGCTGCACGGCTTGCCGAGGACCTCCTCGCGGCGCCAGCCGGTGATCTGTTCCGCCGCCCGGTTGAAGGTGGTGAGATTCCAGTCGCGGTCCACGGTGAAGACGCCGTCGGCAACGCTGTCCAGGATGAGTTCCTGCTGGATGGTGGCGGTGATGTCGCGGAAGGTCTCCACCCCGCCGATCACCGTGCCCTCCGGGTCCACCAGGGGGGCGGCGCTGATGGTGATGGGGATGGTGCGGCCGTTTTTGCCCTTGACGTAGACGAGCCGGTTGACCGTGGTCTTGCCTTCCTTGACGCTCCGGGCCAGGATGCAGCTGGTGCCGCAGATGTTGGCCCGGAAGATGTCGCGGCAGGCGGTGCCCACCACCTCGCTCGCCTTCCAGCCGGTGATCTGCTCGGCGGCCCTGTTGAAGGAGGTGATCCGGAAGTTGCGGTCCACGGTGAAGACCCCGTCGGCAATGGAGTCCAGCACCAGGGTGTAGGCCAGGTTCGGGTCGGCGGCGTTGCGCAGGGCGATGATGGCGCCGGCCATGGTGCCATCGGGCTTGGGGATCGGGATGGCGGTGACCAGCACGATGGTGCTCTCCGTGGCCCCGGGTTTTTTGACCACCACCCGGAAGTTGTGGAGGCCGCGGCCGGCGGCCAGCGGGCCGTAGAGGCTGCAGAGGGCCTCGAAGCGACCGGTGCCGTCGAAGACCTCGCGGCAGCTTCTGCCGACCACCTCGCCCTTGGCGAGGCCGAGCAGGGATTCGGCTCCCTCGTTGAGTGAACTGATGCGCCATTGCTCATCAACGGTGAAGACCGCCTCCTTGATGCTGGCGGCCGGGGGGCTGTGCCGGGCGTTTTCTCCGGCGGGTGGTTGTTCGTTCTGGGCCATGGAGTCCGCGGTCATTGCAAGGGAAAGTTCGCTTCGAGTCATCAGCGGCTCTTCTGAGCGAATGAAACCTGCTCAGGGTATCAATTCAATAATATTATACCAGACAATTCATCCGGCGCCCCTGAAAAAGCCGGCGGCGGGGGCTTCCTGGGCGGGAATCTGGCGGTCATTAACCAAAAAATTAACTTGACAAGCGAACCTGTCAAATTAGAATGCGGCTGCCCTGCAGACGGTGTCTGCAGGGCTGTCCCCTTGTCCTGGCGTGTCGCGAGAGAACATCATAAGGGAAGGACCGCATGAGGCGCCCTTCTGGAAGGAAAATCGAGGAGATGGCAATCATGAAGATCAGTGAATTGGAAAAGCTGAACAACGAGGGCGCGGAACATCTGCCTTCGGAGGAGCGTCGCCGTTTTCTGCAGTTCGGCCTCGCCGTGACCGGGGTCTTCCTGGGCGGCTCGGTTCTTTCCCTGACCTCGGCGCGTACCGCCCAGGGGCAGGTGGGTCCCATGGGGCCGGTGCCGCCGGCGGGCAAGTTCCCCTACAAGCCGCACTACACCATGGTCATGCGGCAGAACCGCTGCATCGATTGCGAGCGGTGCATGGAGGCATGCGTCAAGACCAACCAGGTGCCCTCCTATGGCTACCGGACCAAGATCCTGGAGCAGGTTCGTCCCCTGGGCCAGGGCGAGAGCGAACGGGTCTTCATGCCGGTGCTCTGCAACCAATGCAACCGTCCGCCGTGCGTGCGCGTCTGCCCCACCACCGCCACCTACAAGGACAAGACCAACGGCATCGTGATGATGGATTACAAGCGCTGCATCGGCTGCAAGACCTGCATGGCGGCCTGTCCCTACAATGCCCGCTATTTCAAGGAAGAGAACCGCGCCGTCGACAAGTGCAACTTCTGCATCGACACCCGCCTTGCCAAGGGTGAGACCAAGACCGCCTGCGCGGCCGCCTGTCCGGCGGGCGTCCGCATCTTCGGCGATCTGACCGATCCGGGCAGCGAAGCCTACCGCCTGATTCACCGGCCCGAGAAGATCGTCTGGGTGCTGCGGCCGGAGACCGGCGCCATGCCCAACGTATTCTACATGAACGACTAATATCTAGCGGATGAGGACTGTGATGAATCGCGGAAAAAAGAGCGTGATCGTTCTGTGTGGCCTGCTGCTTCTGGCTGGCGGCGTTGCCTTTGCCGGCCCCCAGAAGGAAGAGGCGTATGATGAGAGCACCTACGGCCCGGCCAATCCGATCATCTGGACCAAGCCGTTGAAGGCAGTGGTTTTTTACCACAAGACCCACACCATGGGGGCTGGACTGAGTTGCGACAGCTGCCATGACGCCCTCTTCGAGATGGCGGCCGGCACGGCTCAGGAGAAGCCTGATTTCACCATGGATTCCCTTTATAAGGGAAAATACTGCGGCGCGTGCCATGACGGCAACATGGCCTTTGCCTCCAACACCCGCTGCACCACCTGCCACGTGGGCGTCAAAGGCTACAACCGGCTGACCGGCGCCGACGCGAAGAAGTCCGGCAAGGCTGGTCACTGAGGGAAGGTGCTCTGCATCGCCACAGTGTCAAGATGTGGCGTGAAACTTGAACATGACAATGTGTAACTGAGGTGAGGCGGGACGCCAGCGGCGTCCCGCCTTTTTTGTTTTCCTCTCCCGCCCTGGTTTCGTTCTTTCCCCACTCTTGTCCGTCCTTGTTCTTCTTCCCCCTCCCTTTGTCACCCTTGGAGTGGCTGTTTTTCATCTTGGCCGCCGTCCTTGTTTGCGGCCGTCTCTCGCAGCTTGCTGCCCTTTTCCCGGCTCGGCCTGGCCTTGCTCCAATTGGGCAGGAGTCCTGTTTCTTCCTTCCCTGCGATTCGGTGGTTGCCACCGCCACCACAGCGGTGGCGGATCGGTTTGTCGTCCTGGCGGAGGCTCATGTCGCGTCCTTTTTGATAACTTATTGAAATTATAAATATATATTTCGTATTTGCCCTGGTGCCCGGATCATTGCGTGGTTTTTGGCAGTGGGTTTCTCTTCGTTGTGTTTGTGGGTAACTCATTGAATTTAAATAATTATTTTGTTTTTTCCGGCTATTTTGGCGTGGTCTTTCTGTGGGCTTATTATGCTTCTTGAGACGATCTTCTGAGGAATCAAAATAAGCCCTCTTTGCTAAATATATTACCAATTGCCATTGGGGAAGAGCATTGGAAGAGGATTGTTGCCGAAAACTATCTCTTTGTTTTTGTGGTTGAATTTTGCGCCATGGGCAAAAGGCGCGGAGTTGGAGCGCCTGCTGGCATATCCTTTGCTCTTGTGAGTGACCGACACGGGACAAAGGCTTGAAGGCCTGCGAAGGCGGACACGAGAGAAAGGAGGTGACAGCGGAAGGAGAGACGGAAAGGGCTTCGGCAGGATTCCTCAATCCCCGGGTGGCGGCCCGGGCGCCGAAACCTCACCAGCCAGGCTTTTCGATAGCAGTTTGGTGCAGGCAAGATCGCCTGAATGAATTTGGAAGAACACATTTAATGATACGGAACCGAAGGGAGGAAGCAACAATGTCGAACACATTCTCACTGGCAGAAGTGGCAGAACAGCGGGTGGCAACCCCGACTGTGAACAAGGCCACCATCATCTGCATCGCCCTGGCCCTGCTTGGCGTGGGCGCCGGCCTGTATGCCCAGGTGGTCGGCCACCATCACGCCTTTGCCAACACCCGCGAGATGCCGTGGGGCATCCTCATCGCCAATTATGCCTATTTCGCGATCATCTCCACCGGCCTCTGCCTGCTGGCGGTGCTCAGCCACATCTTCGGCAGCAACCGCCTCACCGCCCTGGCCAACCGGATGGTCTACCTCTCCATCGTGGTGATCTTCGGCGGTTTCGCCATCATCGGCCTGGAACTCGAAAATCCCCACCGCATGCTGCTCTACAACATGCTTTCCCCGAACCTGACCTCCAACATCTGGTGGATGGGCACCCTCTACAGCATGGCGGTGGCCTTCATGTTCGTCGAGTTCTACCTGATCCTGACCAAGAAGTACTCGCTGGCCGTGACCCTGGGGGTCATGGGCGCCCTGGCCGAGGTTGCGGCCAACACCAACCTGGGCGCGGTTTTCGCCACCCTCTCTTCCCGGCCCTTCTGGTACGGCTCGCAGCTGCCGGTCTACTTCCTGGCCTCAGCGGTCATGACGGGCGCCGCGGCCATCATTCTCTTTACCAACTGGGCCGCCAAGATGCGTGGCGAGGAGATGGACCAGGCAACGGTCGAGGGCATGAAGGGCGCCGGCAAGGTCATGTTCACCACCCTGGTGCTCATCGCCGTGGCCACCACCTGGAAATTCATCGCCTGCTTCGTGGGCGGCACCGAAGATGCACGTCTGGCCGCGCTCAGCCTGCTTCAGGGTCCGCTGGCCACGAACTTCTGGGTTTTCGAGGTGGTGGTGGGCATGGTCTTCCCGGTTGCCATCATGGTCATTACCCGCATGAAGAGCATGCCGGCCCTTTCCGCCGCGGCGCTGATGGTGCTGGTGGGTGCCTACTTCCAGCGGTATGACATCGTGGTTGCCGGCCAGATCGTGCCGGTCTACGCGGGCTGGGACGAGATGCCGGCATATCTCTCCTACGTGCCGTCCGCAGCCGAGTTCCTGGTTGCCCTCGGCGGCTTCGGTATCGTCGGCGCCGGCTTCCTCCTCGGCGAGCGCTTCTTTGGCAAGGCGTTCCGCGCCCAGGGCCACCACTGAGACACCGGTTGCCTGAGCGCCTGAGCGAATGAACTTCTCCGCGGGCGGCAACCCCGCCCGCGGAGAGACTCGGAAGAAAAGGAGACAAAGATGATTCCCGACAACAAGGCCATCTTCACCATCGGAACCGCAGCCAAGATGCTTGAGGTGCATCCCCGCACCCTGCGGATATACGAGCGGGAGAATCTGGTGCGGCCGATCCGCAAGGGGCAGTGGCGCTACTACACCATGGATGATCTCAAGTGGATCCAGTGCCTCCGCGACATGATCCATGAGCAGGGCATCAGCATCGCCGCGATCAAGAAGCTCCTCCAGTACACCCCCTGCTGGAACATTGCCGACTGCCCGCTGGAAAAGCGCAAGCAGTGCACGGCCTTCATGGCCAGCGGCTTGGTGCCGCGCAAGCTGGAGATTGAACCGCGCTCCGGCGGCCTTGCCGCCTGAACGCAGCCATCAGAAGGAGGAATGCCATGAGCGTACTGACGCAGCTGTGGGACAAGGGAAGCCATCACCTGGCGGTACCGTCCGCCCCGACCATGATCCGCCGCCCCCGGCGGGTGACCATGGCGCAGATCGGCGAGGTCTGCTGGGGAATCACCACCTTTGCCCTCTTCCTGGCCCTGGGACCATTTTCCGCCATCGCGGTGATCTTCGGTCTGGGCTCCCTGGTGCGCGGCCAGGAGGAGAAGAGGGAACCGCACCCGATCGGATGAAGGAACGGAAGGGGAAAATTCGTCCAGGAGGAACGCCGATGGAAGTGCAACCGCACGGTGGCGTCTGAACAGGCTCTGTGATCAGGAGTGAGAGACCGCTGGCAGCGGCCTCTGACCTCTGGTCACAGGTTTTGGGCAAAAACATGGCAAGAAAAAAGGCTGCTCATCCGAGCAGCCTTTTTTCTTGCCTGCACAACCCCGTCAAACGGAGCAGCTTACTTCTTGTGGCAGTCGGTACACTTGGTCGGGCCACCCATCTTGGCATGGCAACCCTTGCAGGTGTCGCCATGGGCCGCGTCCTTGTTCACAGCGATCTTGGCCGGGGTGCCCTGATGGCACTTGGCGCAGTCGCCCAGCTTGGTTCCATGGGCCTTGTGGTTGAAGGTGACCTTGCCGTTCTTCGGCTTGTCGTAAACCACCACGTCCTTGCCCGCAGCAAGGGCGGATACGGCGGAGCCCAGAACAAGGGCAAAGGCAACGGACAGCAATACAGTCTTTTTCATGATGAACTCTCCTCTTTTCCGTGAACCACTGTTGTCATAATGATGAGCCTTGTCGGCTCATCGGCCTTTCGCATCATGCCCAGCGTATCGGCATCTTTGCCGAATTGCCTAATTCTGTATACCCACGCCGGGCATTTGTCAAGGGCAGAGTCGTCTCAGCCTCGACCGTAGCTGTGGAGGCCGGAGAGGAGGAAATTGACGCCGTAGTAGGTGAAGATTACCGCCAGAAAGCCGATGATCGCCAGCCAGGCGATGCGTTTGCCGCCCCAGCCGCGGGTAAAGCGGGCATGGAGGGTGGCGGCGTAGATGAACCAGGTAATGAGCGACCAGGTCTCCTTGGGGTCCCAGCTCCAGTAGGTGCCCCACGCGGAGTTCGCCCAGATGGCGCCGGTGATGATGCCGGCAGATAACCACAGGAAGCCGAAGATGATGGTCTTGTGGGTGATGTCGTCGATGACCTTCAGTTCCGGCAGGGTGGCCATGAGGCCGCCGGGGGTGCCCCCACCTTTTTCCTCGCTGCGGGCCCGCAGCAGATACATGATCCCGAAGCCGCAGGCCACGGCAAAGGCGGCGTAGCCGATGAAGCAGGTGATGACGTGGGCGATGAGCCAGTTGGACTGCAGCGCCGGAATGAGGGGCTTGATCTCCTTGCTGAACTCGGTGGAAAGCGAGGCATAGGCCATGCTGAGAAAGGCGAAGGGCATGGCAAAGGCGCCTAAGACCCGGTTTTTGTATTTCCATTCCAGGCCCAGGTAGAGAATGGCGATGGACCAGGCGAAAAAGACCAGTGATTCGTACATGTTGGAAAGCGGCGCGTAGCCGATGCCCATCTGGTACGACTCCTGCCAGCGCAGGCCGATGCCGGCGGTGTTGAGGACAAAGGCCGCCGCCGTGACCAGGGTGGCCAGCATCCCGATCCGGTGGGCGCGGAAGACAAAGAGGCCGATGTAGAGCACCGCGGAGGCCAGATAGGCAAAGGTGGTGAATCCAAGCAGTTGGGAACTGGTCATGACGCTACCTCTGTCTCGGTAAAGGATGGATTCTGGGTGATTTTTTCGGCAACTGCGGCGAAGTTCCGTTCGAAGCCGAGGCGGTTCTTGTTGCTGGTGCCGCAGAGCAGGACGCGGCTGGTTCCCCCCTCTGGTTGAATATATACCCAAAGCCGCTGGTGGGAAAGGAAGAAGGCCACATAGAGGCCGATCAGCATGAGGCCGCAGCCGATGTAGACCACCCACACCCCGGGATCCTTGGCTACCTGGAGGCCGGTGGCGTACATCTGCTTGAGGGAGAAGAGGTATTCCTGGCCGTCCCGCGGGATGGTGGCGCTCACCGAGTCCGGCATCCAGAAGACCGCCGGCTCGCCCTTGCCGTCGGAGAACCAGATCTTGAAGCGGCTGTCGCCACCCCGTTCATTCTGCATCATGTTGATGATGCCGAAGGAGATGTCGGTGCCGGGCCAGGCGACCTGCTGGCCGGCCGGGATGCGGAACAACTTCTTTTCGCTGGTGGCGGGATTGTCGATCTGGATGAGAAATTCGTTGGTCGGTTCGTAGCTCGACTGGTAGAAGGTGATGCCCCGGTAGTCGAGGGGATCGTTGACGACGATGGCTTTGGCCAGCGGTTCGCTGCGTTGCGGGTCGATCACGACGAGATCGGAACGGTATTCCTTGGGCATGCCGTTGGCGTAAAACTTGATTTCGAAACGGTCGCAGCGCAGGTCGAAGCCCAGCGGGATGGAGCGGTTGGTGCCGAACTCATACACCTCGGAGATGGTGTGCCCCTCCGGGATCATGACGCCGGCCTTGAAGCCGAAGAGGGAACCGATGATGGCCCCGGCAAAGATGATCAGAATGCTCAGGTGCACGCCATAGACGCCGAGCCGGCTCCAGGCTCCCTTCTGGGCGAAGAGCAAGGTGCCTTCCGGCAGGGTGGCGGTTTTTGCCTTCCAGCCGGCGGCCTGCAGGATGCCGTGCAGGGCGTCGGCCGCGGTTGCCGGCGGAACGCTGGCGGCAAAGGGCCTGCGCAGTTCCATCTTTTCCAGGCGTTCCGGCGGAGTGGCGAGGTTGTCGAGCATTACCATGCGCCAGACGTTGGGCAGCCGGTCGAGGGTGCAGATGATGAGGTTCATGCTGAAGAGCATGAGCAGAATGAGGAACCACCAGGAATTGTACATCCGGTGGAAATCGAGGATCAGAAAAAGGCGGGCGAGATTGGGGCCGAATTCCTGGAAATAGAAATCCGGGGGGTTGTTCTGGGGAATCAGGGTGCCGATGATGGAGGTGGCCGCCAGGATGAAGAGCACAAAAAGCGCCAGCTTCACTGAGGCGAAAAAACGCCAGACTGCATTCTCTTCCTTACTCATATACCCCCGCGTTTGTCATGGTTGTCGGATTGTGCGCGGAATTGCGCTGTCTTGCCATTGTGTCGTGGGCGATTGCCGCGGCTGGCGCGCCATCTTCCCAAACGAAAATGGCGTGGGCGCTTCCGGCATGAATTGACATTCTCTAATAGGCTTGCCGCGGTTCCGTCAACAGAAACTTGCGGGATGTTCCCCCCTTGGTTTGGGGTAAAGACAGCACAGCAGGGGCAAGGTTCCCAAAAAAGGGGAGGAACTGCCGTGTTCGGCAGAGGCGAGAAAAATTCTTGCCATGCCGTGGTGGAAGAGGTATAAAGGCAAGTCTTTCGGAGCAACGAAACGTTGTGTTGATGCAGCGGCCGTCCTGGTTGATGCGGGCGGACCGCGAAAGTAAGGAGCAGAGCAATGGCCAAGGTATGTGAGATTTGCGGCAAGAGCCCCAGTGTCGGCAATAATGTCAGCCACGCGAACAACAAGACCAGGCGGCGCTGGCTGCCGAATCTGCAGAAGGTGCGCATGGCCACCTCCGGCGGCAACGCCAGGTCTGTCCGTGTCTGCACCCGCTGCATCCGTTCCGGAGCGGTGGTCAAGCCCTCCTGATTCCGCCTATTTTCTCTTCGCCTCGAGAACGCCCCCCAGCTGCTGCAGGTGCTGGAGGATGCGCAGGAGGTGATCCACGCTTTTCACCTCGACGATGACGTTGATCCTGGCCAGGCCACCCGCCAAGGTGGTGGCCTCCAGGTTCACGATGTCGGCGTCGTCGCCGCCGATGGCATTGCTGATGGCGGCCAATAACCCCCGCTGATCCTGGGCCACCACCTGAATGGGCGCCCGGTGGGCCGCCTGCACCGAGGCGGCCCAGCTCACAGCGATCCGCCGTTCCGGGTCGCTGGCCAGCAGGTTGGGGCAGGTGGCCTTGTGCACCGAAATGCCCCGGCCGGCGGTGATGAAGCCGCCGATGGCATCGCCGGGCACCGGCATGCAGCAGTGGCTGATCTTGGTCAGCACCCCTTCCGCCCCATCCACCACGATCACCTCGTCCTGCCGGCCTTTGCCCTGCGTCCGTTTGGCCGGCAGCTGCTCCAGCACGGCCTCGACGCTCTCCGGTTCCTCCTCCCGCAGTTCCGCCGGCTGCAGCAGCCGGACGATGGCCGGCACGGTGATCTTGCCGGAGCCCACCTTGCGCATGAGGTCGTCCAGGGAGTTGCAGGAGAGGGCCTTGAGCACCTCCTTGAGATGGCCGGTCTTGATGAACTTCTTGAGGCTCAGGCTGTGTTTGCGCAGTTCCCGCTCGCAGATTTCGCGGCCAACGGTGAGGCTCCTCTCCCGCTCTTCCTGGTTGAGCCATTGCTTGATGCGGCTTTTGGCGCGGGCGGTCCTGACCAGCCCCAGCCAGCCGCGGTGGGGTTTCTGGCCCGGCGCGGTGATGATCTCCACCACGTCGCCGTTCCTGAGTTCGGTCTTGAGCTGGGCGATCTGGCCGTTGATCCTGGCCCCGGCGCAGCGGTTGCCCACCTCGGTGTGGATGCTGTAGGCAAAGTCGAGCGGGGTGCTGCCGCGCGGGAAGCCCCGCACCTCGCCGGTGGGGGTGAGCACGTAGATGTCGTCCTCGTAGAGTTCGCCCTTGACCGCGTCGAGGAATTCCTTGGGGTCTTCCAGTTCCTGGAGGGTCTGCACCAGTTGCTTGAGCCACTTGAAGAGCTTGACGTCCCTGGTGGTGACCGCCTTGCCCTCTTTGTAAGCCCAGTGGGCGGCAATGCCCTCCTGGGCGATGCGGTCCATCTCCTCGGTGCGGATCTGCACCTCCATGAAATCGCCGTGGGGACCGACCACCGAGGTGTGGAGCGACTTGTAGCCGTTCGCTTTGGGGTGGCTGATGAAATCCTTGAAGCGGCCGTCGATGGGCGCCCAGATCGAGTGGATGACGCCCAGGACCTCGTAGCATTCCTTGAGGTCCCGCACGATGATGCGGAAGGCCACCTTGTCGTAGACCTTCTCGATGGGGATGTTCTGGGCCAAGAGCTTCTTGTAGATGCTGTAGAGGTGCTTGGGCCGCCCCAGGATGCGGAAGTGGCCGACGCCGTTCTCGATGAGGTGGTGCGAGATGAGCGCCTTGATCTCCTCCACGTAGGCTTCGCGGTCCGGCAGCGAACTCTGGATGCTGCGGGAGAGCTTGGCGAACTCCGCCGGGTGGAGATAGGAAAAGGAGAGGTCTTCCAGCTCCCGCTTGATCCAGTCGATGCCCAGCCGGCTGGCCAGGGGCGCATAAAGGTCCATGGTCTCCTGGGCGAATTCCACCTGCTTGTCCGGGGTCACGTGGCGCAGCGACTGCATGTCGTGCAGCCGGTCGGCGAGCCTGACCAGCAAGACCCGGATGTCGCTCGACATGGCCAAGAGCATCTTGCGGACGTTCTCCGCCTGGTAGGCGACCTGGCTGTTGAACTGGACACTGGTGATCCGGGTGGCGCCGCTGACGATGGTGGCCACATCGCTGCCGAATTCCTCCCGCAGCCTGGCTTCGCTCACCCGCGGCTCGGCCTGCTTGAGCACGCCGTGCAGGAGGCCGGCGCAGATGGTGGGCACGTCGAGGCGCATGGAGGCCAGCAGGTAGGCCACGGCCATGGCGTGCTGAAGGTAGGGCGCGCCCGACAGGCGGTGATGGCCGCTATAAACCTCGCTGGCAAAGGCGTGGGCCTTGGCGATGGGTGCCAGGTCCTCGTCCGGCATGTACTCCTTGGCGCGGGCGATGATGTCGTCGATGGTGGCCATGGGCGCGGGGTCAGTCGCTGACGCGGAACCGCTCGAACTCCTTGTCGATCAGGCTGCGAATGGTGGCAATGGCCTCGGCCTGCGGCACCTTCCTGGTCTCGCCGTCCCAGCGGCTGCGGATCTCGATGGCGCCCTCGCTGGTGAAGCTCTTTCCCACCATGACCCGGAGCGGGATGCCGATGAGGTCGGCGTCCTTGAACTTGCTGCCCGGCCGCTCGTCGCGGTCGTCCAGCAGCACCTCGATGCCGAGGCCGGTGAGTTCGCGGTAGAGCCCCTCGCTGGCCGCGGTGATCTCCGCATCCTTGGGCGAGAGGTTCAAGAGCAGCACCTGGAAGGGGGCGATGGGCAGCGGGAAGATCATGCCGTCCTGGTCGTGGTTCTGCTCGATGGCCGCCGCGATGGTGCGGCTCACGCCGATGCCGTAGCACCCCATGATAAAGGGCTGTTCCGTGCCCTGGGCGTCGAGGAAGGTGGCCTTGAGTGATTCGCTGTACTTGGTGCCCAGCTTGAAGATGTGGCCCACCTCGATGCCGCGGGTCAGGGTCAGCGCCCCGCCGCAGGCCGGGCAGTGGTCCGCCTCGGTGACCATGCGCAGGTCGGCGATCTGCGGTACCGTGAAATCGCGGCCCAGGTTGGCGTTCACCAGGTGGAAGTTCTTTTCGTTGGCCCCCACCACGAAGTTGTGCATGCGGGTGAGTTCGGTATCCGCGATCACCGGGATCTTCAGGCCGATGGGTCCGAGGTAGCCGCTGGGCACCCCGGTGGCGTCGAAGATTTCCTTGTCGTCGGCCAGGCGCAGGTTGTCGGTGTTCACCCCCAGGGCATTGGCGAGCTTCACCGGCTGCACCTCGTGGTCGCCGCGCAGGAGCACGGCCACCGGCTTCTCCTCCGCCATGTAGACCAGGGTTTTGACCAGGTCCTCCTGGGGAATCTGCAAAAACTCGCAGACCGCGGCCACCTTCTTCTTGCCCACGGTTTCCACCTTGCTCATGGCTTCGAGGGCCGGCGCGGCTACGGGCTCGGGCTCTTTGCAGCGCGCTTTCTCCATGTTGGCCGCGTAGTCGCAGTGCTGGCAGACCACGATGGTGTCCTCGCCGGTGGCCGCCAGCACCATGAACTCGTGGGAGAAGTTGCCGCCGATGGTGCCGGTGTCCGCCTCCACCGCCCGGAAGGCGAGGCCGCAGCGGGTGAAGATGCGGCTGTAGGCCTCGTGCATCTTCTGGTAGGTGGTGTCGGCCCCCTCGTTGGTGGCGTCGAAGCTGTAGCCGTCCTTCATGATGAACTCGCGGCCCCGCATCAGGCCGAAGCGGGGGCGGATCTCGTCGCGGAATTTGGTCTGGATCTGGTAGAGGTTGAGCGGCAGGTTGCGGTAGGAGTGCACCGTCTTGCGGATGAGATCGGTGATCACCTCTTCATGGGTCGGCCCCAGGCACGACTCGCGCTGGTGGCGGTCGGTGAAGCGCAGCAGCTCCGGGCCGTACTTGGTCCAGCGCTCCGACTCCTGCCAGAGGTCGGCGGGTTGCACCATGGGCAGCAGCACCTCCTGGGCCCCGGCCCTGGTCATCTCCTCGCGGACGATGCGTTCCACCTTGCGGATGGCGGCCAGGCCCAAGGGGAGATAGGTATAGACGCCGGAGGTGAGCTTGCGGATGAAGCCGGCCCGCAGCAGGAGCTTGTGGCTGATCACCTCCGCCTCGGCGGGGTCTTCTTTCAGGGTCGGCAGCAGCATCTGGGTGAAACGCATGGGGCACCTGGAGTATGGAAGTTACGGGTCACAAGCGGCCGTGGTTGGCCACGATATGTTCAAGAATACGCAGGGAAAATATACACGTTCGACCCGTTTCCCGCATCACTTTCCTGGGCAGGGCGGCACCCCGTCTGCCTGAACTTCTTTCGCAATCGCCACCTCGGCATGGGAGTCGCACCCGCAACCAGCGGCAATCCACCGTGTGACGCAACGGGAGGCAATGCGGCCCCAGGAATTCGGCAACCAGGAGAGATACTGTCCAGGGTTGGTTGCCAGGCCGCACACATACCGCTCGCCCTGCCACGCAAGCGCGGGGCAAGGGCCTGAACGACGGAGGAAGGCAATCTGCCCCAGCGGACAGGGTTCCGCCGCGCAACAGATGCCACAACCATTGCACGGTTCGCCCCAGGCCGGTTTCGGCGGTGCCGCAGCATGGAGAACCCTGCGGACCAAAACTAGGGACACTCCCCAATTTCTTTCCGCGGCCGGCCAACCCTTTTCGGCTTCAGCGTTTGATTCAGACGAGATTCCAGCATGGCGACAAAACCTGCTGAGCCGAAGGGCCGGCCGGTGCGGGTTGCTTTGCGGAGCGCCTCATCCATTCGGTCATCCGCGGTCAGGATAAACTTGGCATAAGCGCTCCTTTCCGAAGGGGCGAGCCAGGAGGAGAGGCCAGGCAAGGCGCCGTCTGCTCCTGTCAAATGCGCTTTAGCGCTGGACCAACGATAGTCTTTCGGCTTTTTCGCCAGCCCCGCTTTCAGTGGATTGCGCTCGATATAGCGTGCCACTGCCCATAGGTACTGTTCGTTTCCCACCAGACACGAGAAGAAACGGTTCTGCCAGACACGGCCGGATCGGGCCAGCTTGCGGTTGAGATACTGGGTATAGACTTGGTTGGTTAGGCCGATGCCCCGCGCCAGAGCGGTTTCCGTTTCAGGCACGGCGAGCAGGTGGATGTGGTTGTCCATCAGGCAATAGGCCCAAATCAGCACTGAGTGCTTGCGCGCGTAAGTTGCCAGCAGGTGCAGATAGGTCTGTCGGTCTTCGTCATCGAAGAAGACCGTGGCGCGGTTGTTGCCGCGCTGGGTGATGTGGTGGGGATGGCCGGGGGCGATGATGCGAGCGATTCGTGGCATATGGGGATGCTATCGTAGAGAGAAGGGCAGCGCAAGGGGAAATAGGGGGGTGTCCCTCATTTTTCACTCATTTTTCCGAAAAGGCTGGGCTCAACGTGGCTGATAGATGGATGGAGATGAATTTCCCCCCTGTGCACACGAATACGGTGAGTAGCGAGCCATCTCTGCAATATCCAGATGCTGAGCGTTGAGTGGCTTTTTCACGGCGTCATCTTGTTCTTGACGGTACCTATAAGGTCTGTGCCTTTCGATACTTGATCGGTCCCACCCAGCGCTTTGTACTCCCCTTGAACAAGTGTTGTGCTCTCTTGGAGGAGCGCGGTGTCAAGTTTTGATAGGTCCACTTTTGCTAAATCTCCAGAACTTGGGGTCAGCTTTCCGGTCAGCTTCGCAGAAACGTGCATGGCGACGTAGAAGCGAAGGTTGTTCCGATCCTTGGGGGTAAGGTTATTAGTCGGCAATCTAAGATGGTCCTCAACGCGACGCATAATCTCGGCGCAGGTGTAGTACATCTCTATCGGATGAGAATCCGAGTAGACCTTGCTGTAATCCGCGTCCTTCTTTAGCAAGGATGACGGTCGAGCGCGAGCAGTATCAGGACGCTGAAGAAGAATGGCCATGACAGACTGCGCTAGATGAGGAATGCCGACTATCTTGTCCCTTGGCTTCCCCTCATTTTTGTAGTAGTTCTTTCTGCGATCGTAGAAAAGGCCTCGCGGCCTGAAGAACTCTTCTATGTCGCGATGCACCTTGTCGGTCGCTCGAAGTGAGGCCTGTTGAACCGCAGTCTGGCTGTTGGTGGCCTTAATTATGCGATCTCGACTCTCCGCCTCAGACGGAACAATAACCCGTACTAGAATCGTCCGGTTATCGTTCTCGGTGTTGAACTTCTTGAAATAGTTAAAGACCTCTGTGGACGACTGTAGGCCGTTTACCACTTGAGGATCCTCGATGGTTAGCGTCTTGCCGCTCTGGGACGCCTTCGAGGCCAGCACGGTAATTCCATTGTTCAGCCACCAAAAATCTTCCTGATGCGTCTCTTGGAGAGAGTACTGAATATCGTCGTTGACCGCTGTTCGACCTTGGTAATCACGCACATTTGCTTCAAAGATGTTGCGGCGTAGTCCTCCGGAACTGTCGGAGATGAAGGTGAAGTAATCCCGTAAGCGCACTAGGCAGACAAAGCCAACCTGTCCAGCTGAAGAGATTGGGTTCTCGGCCAGTGGAAGGGTGTAGGTCGTCTGAGGAGCGCGACGGGCAAGGGTGAGCAGTTCCGACGCGCCGAGGAACGTGAAACTAAACTCTGACGACGGGAAATGATGGTGAACTAACGCCTTAAGCTTCTCAACCTTCTTCTCTACGTTTGCGTCCGGTTTCTCTCCCTTGGAGGCGTAGTAGTAGCGAATCCTGAATGTTGGAAACTTGGTCGCAAGCTGGTTGTGGAGGGTGCGAAAGCAGGCAATAGCCTCAACCAAAGATTCGTTGTATGTGGCGCCTAAGGTGGACGTTGGCTTGGAGAGGTCGAGAATATCGTCACTTACGGTCATGAAGCGCTCCACCGGCGTTTCCTGAAATCCGGCTGAGGTCTTGGCCTGCACAATGACGAGGTCGAGGATGATGTTTTTCTTCAGGTGCGAGTAGTCATGGTCCTCTTGAACAAGCTCACCGTTGACGAGCACGTAGAACGCATCAATTCCGCCATCGCCCCCATCGCCGACGAGCCCTGAGTCGATCTCGTCGTAGGAGAGATCAGAGTCTTTGAGTACCTGTTCGGCCGTAAACAACTCAAAGAACTCACTGGCAGTGATGGTGGGATCAATTTCAGCCTGCCGCTGTTTTAGGATTTCGTCGAGAATGATGCGGTCATTCTTAGCCATTGGACATGCTCCTTCTAAGCCGCCGAACAGGTTATTCCGTGGGTTTCTGCATATCTCTAAGCAAGAGGCACTCCGTTGGGTACGTCGGTGGTCCGAGCGCTTGGTCTCCTCTCTGCCTGTTACGATTGAGTATCTCCTAACTTCATGTAGCTCAAGGGAAATCGTTCTGCAATCATTTTTGTGGTCAGGCTTTATGGCCGGATATCCATGCATACGGAGAACACCATATCGTCCGCTTCCGCACAGTGTGCGGTGCGTGGTGCGGGTGTGGTTGCAAGCTGGGAGAGATTCTGGCAAACGCAGAATGCGTTCTTGCGGGAAAGGTTCGGGCGGTGGGGCAGCGGCAGAGCCGACGGCGAGAAGGAATCAGCGGTTCTTGCCCGCGTCCCTGGTCATCTGGTTGATCTCGTCGAGGAAGACGGAAAGCAACTCCGCTTCCGGCACCTTTTTGTAGAGTTGGCCCTTCTTGAAGATGATGCCCACCCCATGGCCGCCGGCGAGGCCGATGTCCGCCTCCTTGGCCTCGCCCGGTCCGTTCACCACGCAGCCCATCACCGCGATCTTGAGCGGGGTGTCGATGGTCTGGATGTACTCCTCCACCTTTTCGGCGATCTTGAAGAGATTGACCTGGCAGCGGCCGCAGGTGGGGCAGGAGATGAGTTCCGGCCCCCGCTCGCGGATATGGAGGCTCCGCAGGAGTTCAAAGGCCACGCGGAGCTCCTCCACCGGGTCGCGGGTGAGCGAGATGCGCAACGTGTCGCCGATTCCTTCATAAAGCAGGATGCCGAGCGCCACACTCGATTTCACCGTGCCGGCGATGAGCCCGCCCGCCTCGGTGACCCCCAGGTGGAGCGGGTAATCGCAGGCCGCGCTCAACTGCCGGTACGCCTCGACCGTGGTGAGGGCGTCGGAGGACTTGAGCGAGATTTTGATCCGGTGGAAGTCGAGTTGCTCCAGTAACCGCACATTGCGCAGAGCGCTTTCCACCAGGGCCCCAGGGGTCGGGTGGCCGTGCTTCTTGAGGATATCCTTTTCCACCGAGCCGGAGTTGACCCCGACGCGGATCGGCACCTGGTGGGCTTTGGCCGCGGCCACCACCTTGGCGAGCTTCTCCTGGCCGCCGATGTTGCCGGGATTGATGCGGATGCCCTGGGCGCCGTGCTCCATGCTGGCGATGGCCAGCCGGTGGTCGAAGTGGATGTCGGCAATGAGCGGGATGGTGATCTGGTCGCGAATTGCTTGGATGGCGCGGGCGGCATCGAGGTCGAGCACCGCCACCCGGATGATGTCGCAGCCCGCCTTGGTGAGCCGCTCGATCTGCGCCACGGTGGCAGCCACGTCGCGGGTGTCGGTGTTGGTCATCGACTGCACCGCAATGGGGGCATCCCCTCCCACCGGCACCGTACCCACCTGGATCTGTCGCGTTTTCTTGCGCTCGATCATGGCGCCCGATTATACATGGTCAGCCACCATTCCGCATCCCCCCATTTTTTCATCAAAGGCAATGTCTTTGCTCAAGGGCTCCACTGGCTGTTGCATTTTGCGCGGACAGTCTCGACTTTTCCTTGCGCGTGATGTACATTAAAAATACATAACAATGTACATTGAGGTGCCCCATGAAACAGGCGACCTTTTCCGAGCTGCGCAATCATGCCAAGCATTATTTTGACCTGGTCGAGTCTGGCGAGCCGGTGCGGATCGTGCGTAACGGCAAGCCGATAGCAGACATTGTTCCGCTCCTCCAGGGGCTCCCCTCCTGGAAACGGAGGGCGGCGCAGCCGTTGGTGATCGATGGCTGTGAGGTCAGCAAGCTTATCCTTGAAGAACGCGAGACCTTGGACTGATGCGGATATTTTTTGACTCCTCCGCGTTGGTGAAGCGGTATGTCCGCGAGCAAGGCACCGACGAAGTCCTTGCCTTATGCGATCAGGCAACGGAACTTTGCCTTTCCGGCATTGCCCTGGTCGAGATCATTTCGGCCTTTTGCCGCTTAAAGCGGGAAAGCCGGGTTTCTTCCGCCCAGTATCGGCAACTCAAGGAGCTGCTGCTGGAAGACATTACGGACGCTGCCATCTGCGATCTGACCCCGGAAGTGCTCCGTCACTCCATTCGTACCCTGGAGGGAAATGTCCTGCGTGGTATGGACGCCATGCACATTGGCAGCGCCCTGGTCCTGGAGGCGGACCTGTTCGTAACCGCCGATGCCAGACAGTCTGCCGCAGCTCGTAAGGCCGGGTTGCGAGCAGCCCAAGTATAAACCGAAGTGGACACATGCATCCGCGTGAAATCCCGTGCCATTGCTGGGCGGTAATTTGCCTGCCAGGAACCTTGAGGTAACTTCATGAAACTGCTGGTGACTCTGTTCGGTCTGGTGTTGATCTTCGAAGGCATGCCCTATGTGGTGGCCCCTGAGGCGATGCAGCGCTGGATGCTCCAGCTCGCCGCCCTGCGGCCCGCTGCCCTGCGGTTTGCCGGCCTGGCAGCGCTGGCCATGGGCCTCTTCCTCTGCTACCTTACCCAGCGGACCGGCATTTTCGGCTGAGCCGGGCTTCCCCCTTTTCCTCTGGCCCATGAATCCCGACTTCCTTCTCTCCTCCTACCACTACGAGCTGCCGCCGGAGCTCATTGCCCAGAGCCCGGCTGCCTCGCGCGATGCCTCGCGCCTGCTGGTGCTCGACTGCCGCAACGAGACCCTGGTTGACCGCGCCTTTGGCGATGTGGTGGACTACATCGAGCCGGGCGACCTGCTGGTGGTCAACGACACCCGGGTCTTTCCTGCCCGCCTCCTTGGCAAGAAGGAGACCGGCGGTCAGGTGGAGCTCTTTCTCCTCGAATATCCTGCCGGCGCCCCAGGGGGCGAGGTGGAGGGGATTGGCCTCGTCCGGAGTTCGAAACGGGTGCGGGAGGGGATGCGCCTTTTTTTCGGCGAGGGGTTGTCCGCCACGGTGGTGGAACTCCTGGCCGACGGCAAGGTACGGGTGCTTCTCCATGTGGCCGGTTCGCTCGATGCGGCCCTGGAGCGCCACGGCCAGCTTCCCTTGCCGCCGTACATCGAGCGCCCGGAGGGAGAGCGGCCCGGCGACCGCGAACGCTACCAGACGGTCTATGCTGTCAAGACCGGGGCAGTGGCCGCCCCCACCGCGGGCCTCCATTTCACCGAGGCGCTCCTGGGCCAACTTCGGGACAAGGGCGTTCTCACGACCACCGTCACCCTCCATGTGGGCTACGGCACCTTTGCCCCGGTGCGGGTTGCGGATATCCGCGACCATCAGATCCATGCCGAATATCTGGAGGTCTCGGCCGACACCGCGGCGTTGGTCAATCAGGTGCGGCAGCAGGGGAAAAAGGTCTGGGCCGTGGGCACCACCTCGGTGCGGGCCCTGGAGTTTGCCGCCGATGGGGCGGGCAGGGTGCAGCCAACGAGCGGCCTCTGCGACCTCTATGTCTATCCGGGATACCGCTTCCGGGTGGTACAGAACCTCATCACCAACTTCCACCTGCCGGGTTCGTCGCTGCTCTTTTTGGTGGGCGCCCTGGCCGGACGGGAGCGGATCCTTGCCGCCTATGGCCATGCGGTGGCGGCGCGTTACCGCTTCTTCAGCTACGGCGACGCCATGATGATCCTGCGCTGAGGCAATGAAAAAGGCTGCTGCACCCGGGGTGCAACAGCCTTGGTCTGTGTCGGGGAGTTCTTTAGCAGCAGCCGCAGGAACCGGCCTTGCCGCAGGCCGGAGCGCTGCTGGTCGAGGAGGAACTGCCTGACGAGCTGTCGGCCGATGCGGCGCACTTCTTCGCCCCGCCGCCGCTGTTGCCGTAGCCATCGGCGTACCAGCCGCCGCCTTTGAGCTGGAAGCTCGACTGGGAGATGAGCTTCTTGAGGGGGCCGGCGCAACTCGGGCAGGTCGTCAGCGGTTGCTCGGCAAGGCTCTGCCATTTTTCAACAACTTCCTGGCAGGACTGGCATTCGTATTCGTAGATCGGCATGGCGTAACCTCCTGGTGCAACGTGTGTGGGCCAAAACGTCGCTAATGTAATGCCGGGAGGGGGTTCTGTCAATCCATCACCCTGCTGTTCTGGTAATAGTACGGAATAAAAAGAGAAATATCGTCATCTCAGGGGGTGATTTTTTTCGGCCCGGCAGTTACCCGATACGGTATAGTAGAGGGAACAGACCATTCGGAGGATGCTGTGCAACAGATACTCACCGCCATGGCCGCCGAGGGCATGGTGCTCGCCAAGGACATTGAAACCCAGGAAGGCCGGGTGCTCTGCGGCAAAGGGACCGTGCTCTCCGACACGGTGCTCGCCCGGCTGCGGAGCATGGATATCCAGCACATCACGGTAGAGGGGCATCCCGTTCCGGTGGAAGGGGAAAAAAGCCTGGCCGAGGAGCTGGCCGATCTCGACCGCCGCTTCAGCCGGGTAACGGATATCGCGCCCCTCATGTATCTCAAGAAGCGGCTGCGGGAGCGGCTCATCGCCGCGCGGAGGCCCTGATGGCCGGGGACGACAGAGAAAAACTCCGCAAGGCCCTCCGGGAGATCAAGAACCTGCCCACCCTGCCGGGCATCGTGGCCAAGCTCTCCAAGATGGCGGAGAATCCCGACACCACCACCGCCCAGATGGGCCAGGTGATCGGCAAGGACCATATCCTGGCGGCCAAGCTGCTGAAGCTGGTCAATTCGGCCTTCTACGGCTTTCCCCAGCGGATCAGTTCGCTGAGCAGCGCCATCATCCTGCTCGGCTTCAACGTCATCAAGAGCCTCATCATCAGCGCCTCCATCTTCGAGATCATGGAGGATCAGGATGTCGAGCTCTGGCAGCACTCCCTGGGCTGCGCCGTGGTCTGCAACGTGCTGGCCAAACGGCTCGGGGTGAGCGACCCGGAGGAGATCAGCACCGCCGGCCTCATCCACGACATCGGCAAGGTGGCGATCAAGATGGAGCTGCCGCGGCAGTATGCCGAGATCAATGCCATCGTGAAAGAACGGCAGGTGCCGCGGCGCGAGGCGGAGTTCGAGGTGCTGGGGCTGGAGCATGCCGAGGTGGGTTCCTGGCTTGCCAAGAGCTGGAACCTGCCGAACAAGCTGGTGGAGCCGGTGGCCTTCCACCACGATCCGGGCAAGGCCAAGGAGGCCAGGCTCGCCACCGCCATCGTCCACTTCGGCGACATCATGATCCGGGGCCTGGGCTGCGGCCACGGCGAGGATATCTGGGTGCCCACCTTGAGCCCCCAGGCCTGGGAACTGCTCAAGCTCACCCCGCCCATCCTCGATGAAATCGTTGACGAGGTCGAGGAAAAACTGTGGGATGTCCGGGGCTTCAGCCTCGATATCAAGGCGGAACTGGCCGCCGCTGAAGGCCGCAGCGCCTCGTAACCGCCGCGAAAGGGCTGCTCCCCATGTCACGTCTGCTGGTTGCCGGATCGGAAGCCTTCCTGCCCCAGGAATGCCGGGTGCTGCTGGAGGCCAAGGGCTACAAGCTCAAAGTCTGCCTGCGGTTGCAGGACGCGGTGGCCCAGGTGCTGGAAGACCCGCCCGACGTGCTCCTGGTCGAGAAGGGCTTTGCCGGCGACGGCGATCGCCAGCTCATCCGGGCGGTGGGCGCCTGCCTGCAGAAGGCGAACATCCCGGTGCTGCTGGCCCTGGCCGAGGCGGAACTCATCACCGAGATGGACTGGGGCCACTTCCCGGTGGACGATATCATCCTCCTGCCGTTCACGCCGGAAATCCTCCTGGCCCGGTTGCGGCTTTCCGAAGCCCGGATGATGCGGGTCTTCGACAACAACCCCCTCTCGCGCCTTCCCGGCAACACCTCCATCCTGCGGGCGATCCAGAAGACTTTGGACAGCGAAGCGGAGTACGGCATCTGCTACGTGGACATCGACAACTTCAAGCCTTACAACGACCGCTACGGCTTTGCCCGCGGCGACGAGGTGCTGCTCATGGTGGCCCGCATCATCGTCAACGTGGTGGAGGAACTGGGGCGCGACGAGAGCTTTGTCGGCCACGTGGGGGGCGACGACTTCGTCTTCATCGTCCGCGAGGAGAAGATCAAACCGGTCTGCGAGCGGGTGCTCAGGAACTTCGACCTGGTCCGCAACATGTTTCTTTCGGCTGAGGACGTGGCGGCCGGCGCCTTCATCGGCAAGGACCGCCAGAACCGGGAGACCCGCTTCGGCCTCCTCTCCATCTCCATCGCCGTGGTGACCACCGGCGAGCACAAATACCACCACGCCGGCGAGGTTTCGGCAGTGGCCTCCCAGGTGAAGCATTATGTGAAGCAACTGGAAGGAAGCAACTACCTCATCGACCGTCGCAACGATTGATGCACCACTGCACCATCCTCCCTGTTCCATATTTCCTGAAAAAATTCATAAAAACTGCTTGAGAATCTGTTTTCTTTTCAGTACGAATTGGCAAGGAGAAGACTTTTTCCACTCAAATACGGAACAAGGAGTTGTGTATGGCAAAATCACTGGTTGAAATGGCCGCCGAACTGGTGCAGGCCCAGTGTGCATCGAAGAGCATGACCACCGAAGAGATCGCCTTGTCGCTGCAGAACACTTTCAATGCGCTCCAGGCGTTGCAGATTGATGAGGCCAAGGGGTGCGCGGCCGAAGGCGGCGCACCGGTGATGAGTGGCGAAAAATCGATCCAGAAGAACAAGATCGTCTGTCTGGAGTGCGGTCAGGAGTTCAAGATGCTCTCCCCGAAGCATCTGCGCTCCCACGGTCTGACCGGCAAGGAGTACCGCAAGAAGCATGGTTTTTCCATGCGCCAGCCATTGTGCGCCAAGGCGCTTTCCGACCGGCGCAAGAAGGCGGGCAAGGACCGCGGCCTGCCCGAGAAGCTGCGCGAGGCCATTGCCGCCCGCAAAAGGGGTGGCGCGCCTAAGAAGAAGGCGGCCAAGAAGAAGTAATCCGCTGCCATCGCCTGTTTTTTCGGGGCACCCTGGCCGAGGCCGGGGTGCCTTTTCTTTTGGCCGCCCCTTGGTGGTTGACTTTTGTCGAGGGGAAAAGCATAGTGCGGGCATCGTGAAAGCAACCAACGCAACCAACGGCCTTTTTTTATGATCGGCGTCTTTGATTCCGGCGTGGGCGGCATGACCGTGGCCCGCGCCATCGAACAGCTTCTGCCCCAGTATCCGCTGGCCTACTTCGGCGACCTGGCCCGGACCCCGTATGGGTCCAAGAGCGCCGGCACCATTGCGGGCTATTCCTGCCAGAACACCGAGTTTCTCCTGGAGCAGGGGGCGAAGATCATCGTCATCGCCTGCAACACCGCGGCCTCCATCGCCTCCGACCTCTTGCGCCAGCGGTTCGACGTGCCCATCTTCGAGGTGATCAGCCCCGCGGTGCATACGGCCTTGCGCTGTACCGCCAATGGCCGCATCGGCGTCATCGGCACCCGGGCCACCATCAGGAGCGGGGTCTACGAACGCACCATCAGGGAGCAGCGCGAAGATGCCCAGGTCTATTCCCAGCCCTGCCCATTGCTGGTGCCGCTGGTGGAGGAAGGGTGGCTCGACAAGCGGGAGACCAAGATGATCGTCCGCCGCTATCTTCAGCCGCTCAAGAACAACCAGGTCGACACCCTTGTCCTGGGCTGCACCCATTATCCCCTGCTCAAGGAGATCATCCAGGCGCGGATCGGCAAGAAGGTGCAGGTGATCGATTCCTCCGCCGCCCTGGCGGCCGGGCTGCGCGACTATCTCGACCGGCATCCGCAGTTGGCTGCGGAGCTTTCGGTCGACGGCCAGGCCAGCCGCTATTACGTCTCCGACGTTACCGAGGCGGCGATGGCCATTGCCCAGCGCATCTTCGGCCGGCCCATCGCCCTGGAAAAGGTCCTCATGGACCACTGAAAGAGGCAGGTATGCGCCCCATTCGTTTTATCTCGCTGGTTCTCTTGGCTCTGGTTTCCCTCCCGTGCGCACTTCGGGCGGCAGAGCCATCCCCGGCCGAAATCGCCCGCCGGTTGCAGGATGCCTACGACCGCACCACCAGTTACAGCGCCCGTTTCGAGCAGCTCACCACCGTGCCGATGAGCAGTCGCACCCGCAAGGGCAGCGGCACCGTGGTCTTCCAGAAGCCCTACAGGATGCGCTGGGATTACCAGAAGCCCGATGCCCAGGTGCTGGTGAGCGACGGCAAGAAGGTCTCTCTCTATGTGGCGGCCAGCCGCCAGCTCATGGTGCGGACCATGGACGAATACCTCCAGTCCGACGTCACCTATGCCTTTTTTTCCGGTCGCGGCAACCTTGTTAAGGATTTCACCGTGGCCGCCGCGCCGGCCGAGAAGCAGACGGCCGGTCTCTACGCCCTCAAGCTCACCCCCAAGGCTACCCATCCGCAGGTTGATTTCCTGTACGTTTGGGTGGACCCGAAGCAGTATTTCATCACCCGGCTTGAGGTGGTGGACCAGTTCGGCAGCGTCACCACCCTCAGTTTCTCCGGCATCGAGCTGAACCCAGCGGTGGCTGCCGCCACCTTCCATTTCACCCCGCCACCAGGCACCGAGATTCTCGCCCAGTGATGGACGCACCGCGGCCGGCTGATACCGCCGGGCAGTCCCGGCCGGCCCTCATTGCCATGCCGTGGCCGCTCTACAACCGGCCCTCCATCCAGATCGGCGCCTTGAGCGCCTACCTCCGCGCGCAGGACGAAGGGATCGAGCCGGTACCGCTCCACCCGTACCTGGAGGTGGCGCGGCTGCTCGGCCCGGCGACCTACCACCGGATCAGCCAGAATCTCTGGCTCTGCGAGGCGCTCTACGCGCCGCTCCTCTTCCCGGAGAAGCATGAGAGCGCGGGTCGGCTGGCCGGGAAACTCATGGGCCGCAGACCCTTTCTCGATTTTGACCGCACCGTGGCGAGCCTGGGTGACCACCTGGCCGGGTGGGTCAGCCGCCAACCCTGGCACACCTTTGGTCTCGCCGGATTCTCCGTCTGCTTTCACCAGCTTTTTGCCTCCTTGGCTGCGGCCCGGGAAATCAAAAGGGCCTGTCCGGAGTTGCCCGTCGTCTTTGGCGGTTCCTCCTGCGCCGGGGCAGCCGGGGAATCCCTGGCCCGCGTTTTTCCCTGCATCGACCACATCATCAGCGGGGAAGGGGAGCAGCCCTTGCTGGCGCTCTGCCGCCAGCTTGCCGGCCGGTCGGCTCCTGCGCCGGAAGTGCCGCAGCTCCGTGATCTTTCCGATCTGCCGGTGCCGGATTATGCCGCCTATTTTGCCGAGATGGCCGCCAATTTCGGCCCTGGTCTCCCGTTCCTGCCCGAAATTCCGGTGGAGTTCTCCCGTGGCTGCTGGTGGAACCGCTGCACCTTCTGCAACCTCAACCTCCAGTGGTGCGGCTACCGGGCGAAAAAGGCCGAGGCCATGGCTACGGAGGTGCGGACCCTGGCGGGGCAGCATGACGTGGCGGATTTCACCTTTACCGACAACGTGCTGCCGCCCAAAGAGGCGCCGCGTTTCTTCGCGCTGCTGCGGCAGGAGGGCCACGATCTCCGTTTCTTCGCCGAGATCCGCGCCAACCTGGGTGAGAGCGAACTGGCCACCATGCGCCAGGGCGGGCTCACCGTGGTGCAGGCGGGGATCGAGGCATTGAGCGACAGCCTGTTGCGCCGCATGGAGAAAGGCGCCACGGTCATGGAGAATCTCGCCCTGATGAAGGCGAGCCTGAGCCAAGGCATCCGGCTCGAAGGCAACCTGATCACCGAGTTTCCCGGCGCCACCGCAGCCGAAGTGGAGGAGACGCTGGCAGTGCTCGACTTCCTCTGGCCCTTCCCGCCGCTCACCACCGCCGCTTTTTTCCTTGGCCACGGCAGCCCGGTGGCGGAGCAGCCGCGCGGGTACGGCATCACCGAGGTGAAGAACCATCCCCATTACCGGCAGCTCATCCCGTTGCCAATCCTTTCGCAGCTCACCCTGCTCATCGGCGATTACCAGGGCAACCGGGCCCAGGCCCGGAAACTCTGGGCGCCGGTGGTGCGAAAGGTCGCGGCATGGCAGCGCTTCCACGCCAAGCGCGGGGAGTCGGCGGTCACCCGGCCCCTCCTTGCCCTGCGCGACGGAGGCACCTTCCTCCTCATCCGCCAGGAGACGCCCGCAGGCCAGGTGCTCCACCACCGGCTCAAGGGAACCTCCCGCGCCATCTACCTCGCCTGTGGCCAGGTCATCGACCGCAAGACCTTGCTGGAACGCTTTCCGCGTGTTACAGAGAACAACCTGATCGCCTTCCTCGATGATCTGGTGGCGAAACGGATGCTCTTCCGCCATGGCGAGCACGTTTTGGCGCTGGCGGTGCGGGAGCGGAAAGAGGAAACGAGATGAATCGATGAAGACTTCCTTTGCCATGCTGGTGCTGGGCGGCTGCCGCAGCGGCAAGAGCCGCTTTGCCGAGGAGTGGGTCGCGGCCCGCTACCCCCGCCGGACCTTTGTCGCCACCATGGCCCGCACCGGCGATGGTGAGTTGGCGCAGCGCATCGCCCTGCACCGCGCAAGCCGCAGCGCGGAGTGGGAGACAGTGGAGGAGCCGCTTGACCTGCTGCGGGTGGTTCGTCGTGGCCCGCAGGAGACCGGCGTCATCCTCATCGACTGCCTGACGCTCTGGATCACCAACCTGCTGCTCCACGACCTGACGAACGCCGAGATCGAAAACGTGGTGCGGGAGCTGGCTCTGGGGGTGGCCTCCGCGCCGGTGCCGGTGGTGATGGTGGCCAACGAGGTGGGGCTGGGCCTGGTGCCCGAGTCACCCCTGGGCCGCCGTTTCCGCGACCTGGCCGGCTGGACCAATCAGCAGATGGCCGCGGTATCGAGCCACGTGGTGCTGGTCACCGCCGGTATTCCGCTGGCACTGAAAGGGAACCTGCCATGAGGAGTACCAGCCCCCTTGCCGTGCATGGCGGCAACATCCTCGCCACGGCCAAGGCCCTGGGCTGCGCGGTGAGCGACCTCATCGATCTGAGCAGCAACCTCACGCCCTTCGGCACCATGCCGGGGCTGGAGGCGGCGCTCGTCGCCGGCCTGGCCGAGATTCGCTTCCTGCCGGAGAGCGGCAGCGAGTCGCTCTGTGCCCTCTTTGCCGAAAAGAAGGGTATTGCCGCCAGCCAGGTGCTGGCCGGCAACGGCACCACCGAGTTCATCTACGCCGTGCCCGCGGCCTTTGGCTGCCAGCGGGCGATCATTATCAACCCCACCTATGCCGACTATGCCACGGCCTGCCAGTGGGCCGGGGTTCCGGCCGAGGGCTTTGCGCTGGACCCGGCCCAGGGGTTCCGTCTCGATCTCGATGCGCTCGCGGCAAAGCTCGTGGGCGGCGAACTGCTCTTTCTCTGCAACCCCAACAATCCCACCGGCGTGTTGACCCCCTCGGCTGCCATTGCCGAGCTGGCACGGCAGCGGCCGGATTCCCTTTTTCTGGTGGACGAGTCCTACCTGCCCTTTACCCGCGAATCTTCGCTCCTCGCTCTGGGGCTGCCCGAAAACCTGCTGGTGCTCTTCTCCGCCTCGAAGATCTACGGCATCCCCGGCTTGCGCTTAGGCTTCCTTGCCGGCAGCGCCAGCCGCATCGCGCGGCTTGGTGAACGGGTCAAGCCGTGGGGCGTCAACCGTCTGGCCCAGATTGCCGGCGAGTATGCCCTGCGCCACGGCGATGCCTACTGCGCCGAGGTGGTCCGCTTTGTCGAGGCCGAGCGGCCGCGGGTGATGGCAGAGCTTGCCGCATTGCCTGGGGTTCAGCCCTTCGACGGCGCGGCCAACTTCATCCTGAGCCGTCTTGCTGGTCCGGTGCGGGCGCCGGAGTTGAAGACGGCCCTGCTCAAGGAGCGGATCATGATCCGCGACTGCGCGAATTTCGCCACCCTGGATGACCGCTATTTCCGCATCTCACTGAAGGAACAGCCCACCAACGACCACGCCCTTGCCGCCATGCGCGCCTTTTTCGGAGTTGCCCCATGAGAATCGCCATCATGTCCGACACCCACGACCACATCGCCAACCTGCGGGCCGCGGTCACTTACTGCAATGCCTACGGTGTGAGCCTGCTCATCCACTGCGGCGACCTCATTTCGCCCTTCATGCTGGACGAGCTGGCCCAGTTCGGCGGCGCCGCCCATCTGGTCTACGGCAACAACGCCGGCGACCAGCACCTCATCTCCCAGGCGTGCGGCAACCGCTATCCGGCCATCACCCACCACGGCGCCTTTGGCGCGGTGGAGGCGGGGGGGCTTAAGATCGCCTTCACCCACTACCCGCAACTGGCGCGCGGCATCGCCAGCCAGGGCAGTTTCGACGTGGTCTGCTGCGGCCACAACCATCGCTACGGGGTGGAGCGGATCAACGAGACCCTGCTCATCAACCCCGGCGAGCTGCTGGGCAAGGACGACCAGCCCGGCTTTTGCATCCTCGACTGCGCCACCAGCGACGTGGAGCGGGTGGAGATCGGGGCGCGCTTTTTCAAGGAATAACCAACAGCAAGGAGTAACACCGAGATGGAACGGTTTGCGGATCTGTTTGCAGAGAGCGTCAAGGGTGGCGGGGCCAGGCTGACCCCGGGCCAGCAGGTGGAGGCCACGGTGGTGAGCGTCGCCCGGGAGTGGATCTTCATCGACCTTGGCGGCAAGAGCGAAGGGGTGGTGGCGAAGTCCGAGTTCCTCGATGGGGAGGGCAACTGCACCGTCAAGGAGGGGGATCGGGTCACGGTCTATTTTCTTGCCGACAGGAAGCAGGAAAAGATTTTCACTACCAAGGTGAGCGGCAGCGCCGCCGCGGCCCATCTCGAAGAGGCATACCGCAGCGGTGTGCCGGTGGAGGGCACCGTGGAGCAGGAGACCAAGGGTGGCTTCCTGGTAAAGCTCGGCGGCTCTACCCGTGCCTTCTGCCCCTACTCGCAGATGGGTTTGAGAAGGGTGGAAAATGCCGAGATATACCTGGGCCAGCGGTTGCCCTTCCGGGTCATGGAGTTCCGCGAGGGCGGCAGGAACATCCTCCTCTCCCACCGCCAGGTGCTGGAGGCAGAGAGGGAGCAGCGCAAGGAAGAGTTGCAGCAGACCCTCAAGGTGGGAGATCGCATCAAGGGGACCATCTCCTCCATTCAGAAATTCGGCGCCTTTGTCGACATCGGCGGCATCGAGGGGCTGATCCCGGCCTCGGAGATCGGTTGGGGTGAGGTGCGGGACATCCACGGCCACCTGAACGTGGGCCAGCAGGTGGAGGTGGTGGTGAAGAACCTCGACTGGAACAAGGAGCGCTACTCCTTCAGCCTCAAGGAGACCCTGCCCGACCCGTGGGAGACCGCGGCGGGCCGCTTCCCCGAGGGTTCGATCCACAAGGGGATCGTGAGCCGGTTGGCCGACTTCGGCGCCTTTGTCACCCTGGCCGAGGGCATCGACGGCTTGGTCCATGTCTCGAACCTGGGCGCCGGCCGCAAGATCCATCACCCCCGCGAGGTGGTGCAGCCTGGGGCCGAGATCGAGGTGAAGGTGGAGAGCCTCGATGTGGAGAAGCACCGCCTCTCCCTTTCCGTGCCCCGCACGGTGGGCAGCGAGGAGAAGGCAGCCAGGCCGGAAAAGGGCGGCGGCAAGAAGAAGGAGGCCGCAGAGGACAACCGCGGCGACTTCAAGGAGTACATGGCCCAGAAGCCGGCAGCCGCCAAGTCGTTGGGCACCTTTGCCGATCTGTTCAAAGAGAAGGTGAAGAAGTAAGGGCGGTCAGCGGGATGAGCTTTCGCTGATGATGCGGAAGGTTTCTTCGTAGAAGGTCTTGCGCGGGCCGAGGGCTACTACCTCAGTGACGCCCTTTTCGGAAATGCGGTAGACGATCCGCATGTTCTTGACCCGCAGGCTGCGGAGGCCGGCAAGTTCCTCGCGCAGCATCTTGCCGCAGTGCGGGTCATCCAGCAGCATGGCAAAGGCGGCCTTGAACCGTTTTTTGAGTTCCGGATGCAGGCCGCGCACCAGCGCGGCCACTTCCTCCGGCATCCGGATGGAAGAGCGCTGCATCGCCTAGCCGAACAGCTCGTCCAGAGTGTAGAGCTTGGCCTTTTTCTTCTTGAGCGCAGCCAGCCCCTCTTTGATCTCCGCCATCAGCTCGGTGTCGTTCTTCACCGCGATGGTCTCCTGCCACCCCTCGAATTCCTCCGGGCTCACCAATACCGCGGCCGGCTGGCCGTTCTTGGTGATGACCACCTCTTCGTTGGTGACCTGGAGCGCCTCCACCAGGGCGCTCAACTTCATCTTCGCTTCGGAAAGGGAAAGGGTTTTCATGGAAGACTCCTATTCAGGTTGACCAGAATTAAGGTCATTATATCCGGTTGGAAATCGGATCGCAAGGTCATTACTGACGTTGCGCATTTCCTCGTAACCGCAGGGCGCAGATTCGCTGGCAGGAGTGAGCCCGCCTAAAATTTCATCAAATCCGAGAGAGTGAGGATGACCTTACCCTTGGTGCCCGGCGCGTTCATGAGATGCCAGGCCGTGTATTGCTCGGCATAGAGGGTGGCCGAGGTCATGCCGTCGAGCGGTACTACCACCTGCAAGCCGCGCAGCGCGGCCCGGTAGCGGTGTGGAGCACCGCGCCCTCCGCCGCGTTGCCGACGATGACCACGGTCCTGATCTTGCGGTCGGCCAGAATCTTTTCCAACTCCGTGTTGTAAAACTTGTCTACGCCGGACTGGACGACCGGCGCCTCGCCCACCGGCTGCACGCCGGGCAGGATGGTCTGCGGGGAGCCTTTCATGGTGAGACTGTAGACCACGGCAATGCCGTGTTGCCGGGCTTGGTCGAGCAGGGCCCTGATGCGCGGCACCGACTCCGGGCAACGGGGGCGGCGCTCCTTGTTGCAGGTCCACTCCTCGATGTCGAGGATAAGCAGCGCGCTGCTCTTCGGATCGAGTTGCGCCGGCTGGATTTTCACCGGGGGCGGTGCCTTGATCTCGCCCCAGAGGTCGAGAAGATTCTTTTCCTCAGCCGCGGCGAATCGCGGGCAGAGAAGAACGATGGCCAGAAGAAGAGCTATCCTCCATAGGGCTCTGCGATTTCCTTTCCGCATGGAACCACCTCTTATTCAGTCGCTGTTATGGCGGACCGCTTTGCGCAACGCCTTGGCCTTGCCCGCCTTGATGATGATTACCCCCTCCGCGCTGATCCTGCGGTCGCTGGCGGCCTTCACGCCGCCGAGCCATTGACCCAGGCCGCGGCCGAGGATCATGCCGGGAAGACCGTCACGATTTGCGGCATCGGCCCCGCTGCGGCCTGTCGCAACAGGCTGCTCATGGTGTTCCTCGGCAACATGCCGATACTCCGGCAGGGATGAGCAGGACCTTTTCGCCTTTCCGTGTTTTTTCGCGAATTGATTTTCCGCGGAAGCGTCTTATGCTATAATAGTTCCGTGGAAAAACGAAGCGGCGGACAAAATCCGTACAAGGAGGTGGGTTATGGTTCTTGATCCGACCAGTGCGACCCCCACGGCAACGCGGGCGGAACGCCCCGATGTCGCCAGCCAGACCAACGAGCCGGAGCGGGTGCGGCCCGAGCGGCCGGAGACCGGACAGACCAGCGAGGCCGCGCCGGCGGTGGTGACCAATCTCTCGGCTGCCGCGCTGGAGACCGCGCGGCCGGTGAACGAGGCGCAGCAGGCGGCGGACGAGAACCGGGCCAGGGAGGCGGTGCAGGCCGCGGAACAGCGCGACCGCGCCCAGGAGGCCGCGGCCCAGAATGAGGCCCGCGCCCAGGAAAAGGCGCGGAGTTCGCGGCTCGACGTGGTGGTTTAAGCCGGGGGTGTCGCGAAAGGCGCAGCAGCGGGGAGGCGGAAGCCTCCCTTTTTCGTGGCAGGCTAGAATCCCAGTTCCTTGAGCATCCGCGGATTCCTGGTCCAGTTCTTTTCCACCTTGACCCAGAGCTTGAGCATCACCTTCTGGTCGAGGAGTTCCTCGATCTCCCGCCGCGCCGCCTGGCCGATGGCTTTCAGCATGGCGCCGCCCTTGCCGATGATGATCCCCTTCTGCGAATCCTTTTCCACGATGATGGTGGCGTGGATGGTGGTGAGCCCTTTTGTTCCGTCCTCCTTGAAGCTCTCCACCGTCACCGCGGTGGAATAGGGCACCTCGTCCCGCGCCTTCAGAAAGACCTTTTCCCGGATCATCTCCGCCACGATGAAGCGTTCGGTGGCATCGGTGGGGATTTCCTCCGGGTAGAGACGCGGCCCCACCGGCAGCAGTCGGCAGAGTTCGCTGACGAGCAGTTCGGTGCCGTCGCCGGTCATGGCCGAAAGCGGGACCATCGCGGCAAAGGGAAAAAGTCCCTGGTAGGCGGTGAGGATGGGCAGCAGCTTCTCCTTGGCCACGGTGTCGATCTTGTTGAGCACCAGCACCACGGGCTGCCCTTCCTTGGGCAGGTATTGGGGCGGACTCTTGCCCGGCAGCAGCATGGTGACATCGACCATGAAGACCACGGCATCCACCTCGGCCAAGGTGGTCAGCGCGATTTTCACCATCTCGAGGTTGAGCGGGTCGCGGGCCTGATGGATGCCCGGGGTGTCGAGGAGGACGATCTGATACTCAGGCCCGTTCACCACGCCGACGATGCGGTTGCGGGTGGTCTGCGGCTTGGGGCTGACGATGGAGATCTTCTGGCCGAGAAGGCTGTTCAGCAGCGTCGATTTGCCGACGTTGGGCGGTCCGATCAGGGCCACGATGCCGGATTTGACAGGGGTGGATTCGTGCATGGCCTTTCCGTGGAGAGTGGTTGTCGCGCCACTATAGTCAATTTTCGGCCTGGTCGCTTGCAGAATCCTCGGCCGGGTCGTTTGCGCTCTTGCCCTGGATGTGTCATTGTTTCTTGATGACAAGGGTGGCAAATCCTGGTAGCTTGGGCAACTTTTCGCCCCTGCGCAAACCCTGGCGTACGACACCACATGGCATCCATCGGCAGAATTGTTGAATATATCGAGCACGGCAAATTTTACTGCGCCGTGGTCCTGGAGGAGTCGGTCCGGCGCCTGCGCATATTGAACCAGCATGGCCGCGAGACCAACCTGCCCGAGGCGCGGGCCACCCACCAGACCACCGTGGCGTTGCCGCCGGGTTTGAGCCGCGACGAAATGCAGCAGCGGCTCAGGGAGACCGACCAGCGGCGTCAGGCGCTCATGGCCGAAGTGAATCTCGCCGAGATCTGGGAGCTGGCCAGGGACAACGCCGATGCCCTCTTTGCCCCCGCCTTCCTCGCCGGCCTCATCTTCGGCGAGGAGCCGGACGACGACCAGGTGGCAGCCTTTCTGCGCGCCGTCTTCCTCGACCACCTCTATTTCAAATACAAGGATGGCCGTATCGCCGTGCACCACCCCGAGGTGGTGGCGCAATTGCGGGCCAGGCATGAAAAGGAGGCGGAGCGGGAGGCGCTGCTCGGCCGCGGGGCGGAAAATCTGCGCAGGCTGGCCATGGACGGCGAGGTGCCGGCGGCGTGGCCTGAACGCGACCTCTGCCTCAAGCTGGTGGCGGATTTCTATCTCCAGGGGAACGATGCGCCCGATGCGGCCCTGGCCCGGGAGATGCTGAAGTCCGCCGGACTCACCCGGCCCCATGATCCCTATTCTCTTTTGGTCAGGGCCGGGGTCTGGCATCCGGACGAGAACATTCCCCTCCTCAAGAGCGGGATCGCCGCCACCTTCAGCGAGGAGCTGCTGGCCCTGGCCCAGGTGCCGGAGCCTACGGCCGAGGAACTGCTGGCCGACCCGCGCCGTCGTGATCTCACCCATCTGCCGCTCCTGACCATTGATGGCGCCGAAACCCGCGACTACGACGATGCCCTCCATCTGGAAAAATGCGCCGATGATGGCTACCGCGTGGGCATCCACGTCTCGGACGTGGCCTTCTACGTCAAGCCGGGCAGCCCGATTTTTGCCGAGGCCCTGCGCCGCGTCACCTCGATCTATTTTGATGACATGGTGGTGCCCATGTTGCCACGGGCCCTCTCCGAGGGGGTCTGCAGCCTGATTGCCGGCCGGCCGCGGGTGGCAATGAGCTTTCTGGTGGAACTCTCCGCCGATGGCGAAGTTCGGGGCTATGAGATCGTGCCCAGCGTGGTAAAGGTACAGCGGCAGCTCACCTACCCGCAGGCCGAGGGAATGATGGAGCAGGACGAGACCCTGCGGCTGCTCCGTGACCTGAGCCGCCGGCTCCAGCACCGCCGCATCCAGAATGGGGCGGTGCTGCTGCCAATCCCGGACGTTAACATTCGCATCGGTCCGGATGGCGTGCCGCAGGTGGGTCTGGCCGAGGTGGACACCCCCGCCCGTCTGCTGGTGGCCGAATTCATGGTGCTGGCCAATACCCTGGCCGCCGAGTTTCTGGCCGGCCGCGCGGCGCCAGGCCTGTTCCGCCTGCAGGAGGAACCCTACCAGCGGGTGGCGCAAGGCTACCAGCGCGATCTTTTCACCATCTGGCGCCAGCGCAAGCAACTGAAGCCCGGTCAGCTACTGACCACGCCCGGCTACCACAGCGGCGTCGGGGTCATGCAGTACACCACCGTCACGTCGCCCATCCGGCGGCTGCTCGATCTGGTGATGCAGCATCAGATTCATCAGCTCAGGCAGGGAGCGGGGATCTGCTTTGGCGAGCAGGAGTTGCGCGGCGTCATCGGCGCCATCAACACCGTGCAGCCCCGGGTGAACCAGGCCCGTCGCGACCGCCACCGTTACTGGCTGCTCAAGTATCTGGCCGCCCGCCTTGGCCGCCGGATGGAGGCCCTGGTGGTGGGCAAGGGGCCGCGCCGGGTCAATGTGGTGCTGCTCGATTGTCTGCTGGAGGGGGAGCTGCCGCCTAATCAGGGGCCGGGTATCCAGCCGGGCGACACGGTGGAGGTGCGCATCGCCAGGGCCGAGCCGCTGGAGGGCCTCCTGCGCCTGGAATGGTGAATTGCTTCCTCAATCAAGCGGTAACTTCGCCGCTTCGCTGCTGCCGGCTCAACGCACTGCGCGGCTCCTCGCCGCACTGAACTGCACCGTCCCGTCGCTGCTCGTTCGTCAACGGGCCAAAGGCCCATCCACTGCCTTCGCGTTTCCATCTTGATTGAGGATGGAATTGGTTACAGGTTAGTCGTAGATGATGGCGGTATAGCGTTCGAGAATTGCCTCGGTGGCGGAGTCCAGCCGGTCCGCCACCTCGTGGATCTGGAACTCCTTGCCGCAGCGGGTGCAGCGCATCCGGATGCGGCGGCACATGCGAAGCACCTCGAGCGCGCCTTCGCATTCCTTGCAGGGCATGGTGGTGGGGATGGTGACCGACATGCTCCTCACGCCAGCAGGCTGGTCCGGGTGAAGAGAGCTTTGAGCGGGTACCCCTTGGCCGCCAGGGCCTCGGCCCCGCCCTCCTCGCGGTCGATGATGGTCGCCACCAGGCCGACCTTATACCCTTGGGCCGTCACCCGGTCGATCACCTTGAGCAGCGTGCCGCCGGTGGTGACCACGTCCTCCATCAGGGCCACGGTGGCGCCGGCGGGAATATTCTGCTGCCCCTCGATGTACGCCTCGGTGCCGTGCTTCTTCGACTCCTTGCGGACGATAAAGGCCGGAATCGGCGCTTTTTCCAGAAAGCTCACCACGGAAATCGCGGTGACAATGGGGTCGGCGCCCAGGGTCATGCCTCCCACCGCGTCGATTCTGATGCCGCTTCGCCGGATCAGTTCATAGAGGAGCTTGCCGGTGAGATATCCCCCTTCAGCCGAAAGGGTCGTCTGTTTGCCGTCGATGTAAAAATCCGATTCCTTGCCGGAAGAAAGTGTGAATTTGCCGTGACGGTAGGATTTTTCCAGCAGTATGGCCTTGAGTCGTGTCGTGTCGTCCACAAAAAGGTCCTCATTCGTTGCGGACCGCCCGGCTATGCCGACGGGCGGCGTGCGTCCTGGGTGATGATGAAGTCGGTCAGTTCGATCAGAAAGGTGTTCAGGTTCTGGATCGCGGCAAACTGCAGATTCATGTTGATGTTGGAGAGCATCTCGCCCAAGCCCTCCTGGTGATTCAGGGCGCGGAGGAAGGCGAGCACCACGTTGCGGTCGAACTTGATGTCGATGCCGTCGCAGAGGATGCGCAGCGCCTCTTCCACCGAGAGGGCATCGCGATAGGGGCGCTTCGAGGTGAGCGCATCGAAGACGTCGGCCACCGCGATGACCCGGGCAAAGAAGGAGATTTTTTCGCCTTCGAGTCCCAGCGGGTAGCCGGTGCCGTCCAGCCGTTCGTGGTGCTGCACCGCCGCGTCGACGATAAAGGCGGGCAGCTTGATCGGCTGCAGGATCTTGTCGGTGAATTCCGGATGGCGCCGAATCTCGCAGAACTCCTCGGCGGTGAGCTTGCCGGGTTTCCCGAGAATCGCCTCCGAGATGCCGATCTTGCCCAGGTCGTGCATGTAGGCGGCGATTTCCAGATCGTTCAGTTGTTTCTGGTCGATGTTGAGATGGCGGCCGATGGCGATGGTGTATTTGGCCACCCGGAAGGAGTGGCCATGGGTGTATTCGTCCTTGGCGTCGATGGCGGCGGCCAGGGCCTTGACCGTGTTGAGGTAGAGGTCCTGGAGGCTGTCATAGAGGCGCAGGGTCTCGAAGGTGGGCGAGATGATGTTTTCGATGATGCTGACGAATTTTTTCTCGTAGGCCGAGAAGAAACGGTGGTCTTTGGTGCGGGCGAAGACCACGTAGCCGCTGTGGCCCTCCTTTTCCTTGATCGGCGAGTAGAGCAGGGAGGCGCCGTCCTCGCAGGTGAAGATGATGGTGTTGTCGGCAGCCTTCTGAAGCGAAGGCCGTTTTTCGAGACAGGCCTGCTGTTCGGGGGTGAGGTTGTAGCTGACCTGGATCTTTTCCTCCCAGCGGCCTTTGGTGCTGATCAGGGCGTGGTCGGCGCCGATGGTCTGGGCGATTTCGCTCAGGATGATCTCGTAGCAGCGGGTCAGGTCGTCGATGCCGATGATCTTGCGGGCCAGCTTGTAGAGGAAGTTGAGCTGGCTGGAGAGCTGGAGCATTTCGTCGCTGGTTTCCCGCAGCTCCACCTCGCGTTCCAGTTGGGAGTTCAAGACGGTGAGGGCAAAGGCGATGTGCGGCGCGGCGTTGGCCAGGGCATCTTCGTTTGCGGCGGCGCAGGTGAGGCCGCCGATGTTGCTGGCGAAGCGGAAGGGATGGAACTGGCCGACGCTGCCGGCGGCGGCATTGCCGTGCTGCAGCAGGAGCTGGCCGTCGCTGTCGGTCACCGTCACTGCCAGCCGGTGATGGTCGGCCAGGTAGGCAAGGGTCTCGGTGAGCAGCGCGGAGTCGTAAAGGTAGTCCTGGATGGAGGCCATCCTCACTGCCCCCCCAGGATGTCGCTGATGGCCTTGCCGAGCTCTTCCTTGCAGATGGGTTTGTTCAAAAAGCCGACGCCGCCGGCGCCCTGAGCCTGCTGGATATTCTCTTCGCTGCCCAGGGCGGTGAAGAAGATGACCGGGATATGGGCGGTCTTGTCGTCGGACTTGATCCGCTGGGTGGCGGAAATGCCGTCCAGGACCGGCATCTCGATGTCCATGATGATGAGGTCGGGCTGGAGGGCCACGGCCTGTTCGTAACCCTTCTGGCCGTTTTCCGCCACCACCGTCCGGTGGCCGCATTCCTGGAGGATCTGGCTGACGATGCGCCGGATCATGGCGGAATCGTCAACGATGAGAATGGTTTTTTTCATGGGCACACATCGTGATAGGGCGGCGCCGGCGAAGCCCCCTGCCTCCGGCGCTGCAAGTTCCACTATACCTTCAAGGCCGATGGTTGCGCAAAAGGTATTTCAGCCGAAATGGCACACCGTGGCAGGCGGCGATCACGCCAGTTTCCGGAAGTAGTGTTTCAGGTTGGCCCTGGGAGCGATGACTGGCGTGAGGCGTCCCCCGGCGGAAGACATCACCACCATCACGCCTGGACCGTGGCCGGCCAGCACGCAGTTGGAGTGAACCACGATGCCGATCACTACGCCGCCGGTCTTGTAGATGCGGCCGTAGGTGGCGTCGGCGTCGGTAATGGCGACCACGTCGCCGAGCCTCAGGTCGTCGAGTCCGTATTGTTCCACGGTGGGGGCATCGAAGAGCTGGATGTCGTAGTCGCCGCTGTGGCTGTGGGAGGCACCGATGCCGGAGCCCATGATCCGGGCGGGCACCTCGTGGGTGACCGGCACGGCCAGCCGTCCGTTTTTGAGCGGCTTGAGCCCCATGGCGTCGAGCAGGGCCGGGTCGAGGTTCATCACCTTGATGCCGGGATAGTCGAGGAGCGAGAGGCCGCAGCCATACGCCTTGATTTGGATCTTGTCGCCGATCACCAGCTTGTCGAGCACCTTGGGATCGAAGTCGATGAGCACGTGTTCGATGCCGCCGTGCTTGCCGGTGACCCGGCCGGTTTTGCCCTTGGCCTCGCCGGTGACCACGGTGGCGACGTTGCCCACGCAGGAGAAGAGGTTCAAGGCCCGGTTCGGCCCCGGCTGCCCCTGGTACTGGGTGAAGTTGCTGATGGAAACGCCGGGTTCGACATGGTCGGCAAAGAGGTTGCCGGCGAGGTCGCCGATGCGCAGGTTGTAGGTGATGCCGCCCACGCCGGGGTAGACGTCGGAACGGCCCTCAGGGTCGATGCGGTAGGGATTGATGCCGCCGATCGGCGAGGTGATCTCGCCGATCACCGACTGGCAGACCAGTTTGTCGCGGTTGGTGCGGAGCATGGGGGGCCTCCCTCAGACGTTGAAGCGGAAGGTGATGCAGTCGCCGTCCTGCACCACGTATTCCTTGCCTTCCGAGCGCAGCAGCCCCTTGTCCCGGGCTGCCGCCTCGCTGCCGCAGGCGATGTAGTCGGCATAGGCGATGACCTCGGCGCGGATGAAGCCCCGCTCGAAGTCGGTGTGGATGACGCCGGCCGCCTGGGGCGCCTTGGCACCCCTGGGAATGGTCCAGGCCCGGGTCTCTTTCTCGCCCACGGTGAAGTAGGTGATGAGGCCGAGGAGTTCGTAGCCGGCCCGGATGAGCCGGTTCAGCCCCGGCTCGGCAAGCCCCATCTCTTTCAGGAAGTCGAGCCGCTCCTCCGGGGCGAGATTGCTCAGTTCCTCCTCGATGGCGCCGGAGATCACCACCACCGAGGCATGTTCTTCGGCCGCCGCCTTTTTGAGCGCCTCCACCATGGCGTTGCCGGTGAGGATCTCGTCCTCGTGGACATTGGCCACGTAGAGCAGCGGCTTGGCGGTGAGGAGGAAGAGTTCCTTGAGAAGTTTTTTGCCGGTCTCGTCCAGTTCCAGCAACCGGGCGGGCTTGCCGTCGTTGAGGTGCGACTCGATGACCTGGAGGATGGCGAGCTGTTCCCTGTAGACCTTGTCGCCGGATTTGGCCTGGGAGGCGGTCTTGGCCAGCCGCTTCTGCACGGTGTCGAGGTCGGCCAGGATGAGTTCGGTGTTGATCACCTCGCGGTCGCGGACCGGGTCGATGGTGCCGCTCACATGGACGATGTTGTCGTCGGCAAAGCAGCGCACCACATGGGCAATGGCGTCCACCTGGCGGATGTGGCCGAGGAACTGGTTGCCCAGACCCTCGCCTTTGCTGGCGCCGCTGACGAGGCCAGCGATATCGACGAACTCCATCTGGGTGGGCACCTTGCTCCTGGTCTTGGCCAGTTCGGCCAGCCGGTCGAGCCGCTCGTCCGGCATCGGCACCATGCCCACATTGGGCTCGATGGTGCAGAAGGGGTAGTTGGCCGACTCGATGCCGGCGGCGGTGAGTGCGTTGAAGATGGTGGATTTGCCGACGTTGGGCAGGCCGACAATGCCGCAGCGAAAGCCCATGAAGATACCTCGTGAGGAAACGGGAAACCGGCCGGGGCCGGATGCAAAAACGAGCCCATATATAATGAGTTCTTTAAAAAGCGGCAAGGGTTGTTTACAATGCGGCCCTGGGAGCGGACTTTGCGCCATGAGCCACCATCAATCCGAGCAAGGAGTCGCAGTGAAGCGTCCACCGGGAAAGATAACCCCCATCGGCAATCTGCTGGGCGGTCTGAGCCTGGAGAGGAAGTGGAGCGAGCGGCTGGGGCTGCACGCTGTTTTTCTCTTCTGGAACGAGGTGGTGGGGGAGGAGATCGCCCATCGGGCGCAGCCGACCATCATCCGCGGCACCGTGCTCTGGGTGGAGGTGGGCGATCCGGTCTGGCTCCAGCAGCTCCACCTGCAGCGGGGCAGTTTGCTTTCCGAGATCAATCGCCGGCTGCCCAGTGAAACGAAACTCACCGACATCCGTTTCCAGCTCAACAGCGCTCTCGATCAGGAGCCAGCCCCGGCCCAAGGAGAGGAGGCCCCTC
Source organism: Thermodesulfobacteriota bacterium (assembly GCA_040757055.1). GTDB lineage: Bacteria > Desulfobacterota > Desulfobulbia > Desulfobulbales > Desulfurivibrionaceae > JAJZRJ01. The sequence continues at coordinate 252,130 of JBFLXY010000003.1, forward strand.
CTGAGCCGCACCCCCTCACCCCTGAAGAGGCGCGGGAACTCGACACCCTGCTGGCCACCCTGGCGGACGACGAGGCGCGGGCCACCATGCGGCGGCTCTGGCTCAAGGCCCACGATCGGCGCTGACGCCGCCCAGATCCCTTACTTTTCCTGCTTTCCCCGTACCAGTTCGATCAGCGCCTGCATGTAGTCGTTCAACTGCCGCGCCTGGGTTTCCAGATCGTGGGCCACGTGGGAGCTTTGGTCCGCATCCGCGGCGTTGTGCTGGGTCACTTCGTCCAGTTCGTGGATCGCCTTGCTTACCTGGGTGATGCCGGTGGACTGCTCCTTGGAGGCCGAGGCGATCTCGGCAAGAATCTCCGCCGTTTTTTGGGTCTGGCCCGCGGCCTTTTTGAACGACTCGTCCGTGGACTGCACCAGAGTGACACCATTGTTGACCCGGCTGTGGGTGGTTTCCAGCAACTGTGAGGTTTCATGGGCCGCTTCGGCGGCGCGCATGGCCAGGTTGCGCACCTCGTCGGCCACCACCGCGAAACCGGCGCCGGCCTCGCCGGCCCTGGCCGCCTCCACTGCCGCATTGAGCGCCAGCAGGTTGGTCTGGAAGGCGATTTCATCGATGGTCTTGATGATCTTGCTGGTTTCCTCGTTGGCGCTGGAAATCTTGGCCATGGCGCGGGTGAGTTGCTCCATGGCCTGATTGGCGTCGGCCATGACCTTGGTGGCCTCCCGCATGAAATCGTTGGCCGCGCTGGCATTGTCGGCATTCTGGGTGGTCATGGCGGCGATCTCCTCCAGGGAGGCGCTGGTCTGCTCGAGCGAGGCGGCTTGCTGGGAGGCGTGGTCGGCCAGGGACTTGCTGGAGGAGGCCGCCTCGTTGGCGCTGCTCCCCACCTTGCGGGCGCTGGCCGAAAGGTTTTCGATCAGGGCGTTGATGGGGGAGCTGACCAGCCGCCGCATCACCATGGTCATGATGACGCCGGCCAGGGCGAGCAGGCCGAGGCTGCCCACGGCCAGGAGGAAGAGCAGGGTGTGGACCGTTCCGGTCAGGAAAGAAAGATCATAGGTGAGCGAAAGGCTGCCGCCGATCTCCCCCTCGGCCCAGGTCGGGTGGCAACGGATGCAGTCAGCCACCACCATCTGCGGCCCGAGAAACTGGACGGTGTTGCCGTTCTTCCGGATGATGGTGGTCTTGGCCGCCGCCATCTGCTGGAGGAGTTCCGGGGAGAGTGTCTTGATGGCCTGGTCGCCGCTCGAAGAGAGGTTGATCTTACCGGTACGGTCGTAAAGGGAGACGTCGATGACCCCCCGGATCGCCTTCTGTTGTTCCAGGAGTTTTTTGAAGTTGCCCATCTGTCCGCGCTCCAGTGAGCCCTTGACCCCTTCTTCGAAGGAATTGAAGAGGGTGTGTACCGAGTCGAGGTAGCTTTGGGTCATCTGCCGTTTGACAAAGGTGCTGAAGACGAGGGTGCCCACGGCCAGTGCCACGGCCAGAGCGGTCAGCACCGCGATCATGACCCGGGGGATGACGGAGTAGCGATCCAGTTTGTCGAGCGCCTTGGTGATCATGCCATGTTCTCCCTGGGCCTATTTTTTGCGTTCGGTCAGCCGGTAGAAGGGGAAGTTCTTCTTGCGGGCAAAGGTGGGCGAGGCGCAGCCGATGCAGGGGGCATTGGAGTCGATGCACCATGTGCGGCCGCCGTTCCACCAGCGGGTGGGGCAGTCGGCAAAGGTGTCGGGCCCCAGGCAGCCGAGTTTGAAGAGGCAGCCCTTGTCGCCGAATTTCTTGGCGAAGATTTCCTGTTGGAAGTCGTGGTAGCGGGGGCAGAGTTCGTGGACCTTGCGGCCGTAGAAGAGCTTTGGGGAACCGTTCATCAGCTCGGGCATCCCCACCTTGACGAGGTGGACAATGGTGTACCAGACCCAGTCCGGATGGACGGAGCAGCCGCGGATGTGAATCACCGGTTTGGTGATGTTGCGCCGGCGGTAGAACTCACCTAGGCCGATGGCGCCGGTGGGGTTGCCTTCCGCCGCCGGGATGCCACCATCGCAGGCGCAGGCGCCTACCGCCACGGCGGCGGTCATGGTTCTGGCCGCCATTTCCAGATACCTGGCAAAGGGTTTGTCGCCGATCGTGCACGCCTCGGGCATCTGTTCCGGAATCGCACCCTCCACGGCGAGGAAATATTCCCCCGCCTCGCCGGAGAGGTATTTTTCGATGAGAGCCGTGGCCTTGCGGCCGGAGATGGCCGAAAGATCGGCATGAAAGGCGAGCTGTGAATAGTCGGTGATCAGGTGGAGCGGTGAGGGCGTGTTCGCCTGCAGGAGCGAAATGGAACAGCCGGTGCAGGAAAGCCCCTGGAGATAGATGAGTTTGGGAACCTTCCCGGGGTCGATTTTTTTCAGGGCGGCCAACACCGGTTCCGGCAGGCCATCGATGGCGAAGGCGGCGGAGAGGGTGGCTGCGAGTTTGAGAACCTGGCGACGATGCAGCATGGCGGTGTCCTCCTTGGGAACCGGCTTAGTGGACGGAACAGGCGATGCAGGGGTCGAAGGACCGGACGATGCGGTGCGACTCGATCTGTTCTTCCGCCACCAGGACCTTGGTGCCGATGAGGGCCGATTCCAGCGCGCCGGGGCGGCCCTGGTCGTCCCGCGGCGAGGCATTCCAGGTGGTGGGCACCACGCATTCGTATTTGTCGATTTTGTAGTTTTCGATGCGGAGATAGTGGAGCAGGGCGCCCCGCGAGGCCTCGGTGGCGCCGAACCCCTCGGCGGACTTGGGGATGGCGATGTCGGCCATGGTCTTTCCTCCGTGGTCGAGGCGTTCCGATTCCTCCAGCAGGAAATCGGCGATCACCGCCGCGCAGATGGCCCGGCAGAGGTGGCGGCCCAGCACCGAGTTGAGCTGGCCCGCCTTGATGCGGGCCTGGGAGGCAAAGCGTTCCACCAGCCGTTTCACCGCCGGATTGTTGCCCTGGTGGTAGTCGACCAGCACCCGGGCCGTTGGCCCGACTTCCACCATCCTGCCGCCGTAGCGCGGGGCCTTGATCCAGGTGTAGGCGTCCTTCTTGTGCGGTGCCGGGGTGATGGCCGATTCCCGCACCGAAAGGTTGCTCGGCGAGGAGTACTTGGCGTGGGCGATGTCCTGGGTGATCTTGGTGAAGTCCACCGGCGCCACCTGGCCGTCGAGTAGCACACCGGGGGCGAACAGTCGCTTGGCGTTTGGCTGCGGGCCGAGCGGGAGCATGCCGTAGGAGAGAAAGCCGCCCTTGCTGGCGCCGATCTGCCAGTATTCCGGGAAGGCGCTGGCCACCGCGAGCAGATCGGGGATGTATTTGCCGTGGATGAAGCTGCGCACCTCCTGGATGAGGGACTGATACGCGGTGATATGGTCGATGCGGGCCTCCTGGGTGCAGCCGCCGGGGAAGATCGCGGTGGAGTGGGGGAATTTGCCTCCGAAGATGGCGGTGGCCTGGTTGGCCTTTTTCTCGATTTCCATGGCCTCGAGATAGTGTTTGATGGCGCCGATGTTGATCTCACTATTGGCGATGTACTTGCCGGAAAGGCGGGGTAGGAAGGGCGCGGCAGGAAAGGGTTTGCCCGAGGCGAGTTCCGCCTGCACCCAGCTTTTGACCTTGTTGAGGTCGGCATCCTTGCCGCTGTAACGCAGGATGGCGGTGACATCGACAAAGTCGAGGGCGGTCAACTGGTAGAAATGGAGCAGATAATCGTAGAGGTGGTTGGCCCCCTCGATGAGGTTGTGCAGAATCCGTCCGTTGGGCGGCACGTTGAGGCCGTAGGCATTTTCCTGGGCCTGGGAGGAGGCGATGGCGTGGGCATAGGGGCAGACCCCGCAGATGCGCTGGGTGATCTGTTGGGCGTCGAGCGGGTCGCGGCCCTTGAGGAAGATTTCGAAGCCGCGGAACATCTCGCCCTTGCAACGGGCATCGGTCACGGCGCCGCCTTCCACGGTGGTTTCGACGGTCAGGTGTCCTTCAATGCGGGTAATCGGGCCAAGGTCGATCTTCATCGGTTTTCTCCCGTTGCATGCGGCAGGTGGTGAGGGCAGAGGAAAAGCGGGGCTGACAGAATGCGGTCAGCAGATGTGGTTGCCATGGAATGATCCTTGTGGAATTGCCCCTCAGAGTTTTTATCGGTGATGGAATGGGAAAATGTCAAGCAATTGCGGGAACGTCTCGCCGAAAAAATGGAAAAAGGTGCCGTTTCAGCCGCCAATACGCGGAATGGACGGGACGGATATTTTCCCGCTTGGTTTTTGGAGACTTTTTGCGATAGACTGGATTGAATCGAGAGCCCATCAAGCCAGGAGCGTTTTTGATGACCCCCCCGCAACCGGACAAGATACTGCTGGTGGAAGACGAGCCGACCCAGCGCCGCCTGCTTTGCGCCCAACTGGGGAAGCAGGGGTACAGCGTGTTGGAGGCGGTCAACGGCGAGGAAGGGTTACGGCTCTGTCTCGACAACCCTGACCTGCGACTGGTGATCACCGATCTCATGATGCCGGTCATGGACGGCTTCCAACTCATCGAGGCCATTCGCCAGCGGGAGATGCGGTATACCTATATCATCGTCCTTACCGCCCTGGACGACAAGAAATCCATTGTCCGCGCCCTGTCTCTGGGGGCGGACGATTATCTCTCCAAACCGGTTTTTCACGACGAGTTGACCCTGCGGCTTGCCGGCGGCAAGCGGCTGCTGCAGCTCGAAGGGCACGAGGAGCTGATTTTTTCCCTCACCAAGCTGGCGGCCTATCGCAGCGGCGAGACCGGGACGCACCTGCATCGGGTGAGGGAATACTGCCAGATCCTCGGCATGGAGCTGCGGGAAAGTCAGCCCACCTTGGGCCTTTCCCGCAGCACGGTGGAGGAGATCGCCAAGGTAAGCCCGCTCCACGACATCGGCAAGGTGGGGATACCGGACAGTATTCTGCACAAACCCGGCAAGCTCACGGCCGCTGAATTCGAACTGATGAAGACCCACGCCGAACTGGGCGGCCGCCTGCTGCGGGAGGTCTATGCCCAGACCGGCTCATCCTATCTCTTCCTGGCTTACGAAATCGCCATGTATCACCATGAACGCTGGGATGGCAAAGGGTATCCGCGCGGGCTCAAGGGCGAGGAGATCCCTCTGGCCGCCCGGATGATGTCCCTGGCCGATGTGTTCGATGCCCTGGTGTCGCGGCGTTCGTACAAGGAGCCTTTTGCCTTCGAGGATGCCAGGGCCGTCGTGATCGAAGGCCGCGGAACGCAGTTCGATCCGGCGCTGGTGGATGCCTTCCTGCGCACCGAGGAGCAGTGGCGGGCGGTAATCGGGAAATATGTGGAGGAGAGCGACGACCGCGAGCGGTTCCTCGCCGGCCGTTAAGCGCCTTTACGCCTTGCCGCCCCGCGCCTGGGCGAGCGCTTCCAGTTCCATGGCCCGCAGGGTGAGATAGGTATCCAGCCGGTCCATGTCGTTTTTCGCCAGGGTGAAGTGCACGCCCAGTTCCAGTTCGTCCTTGCCAAGGTCTTTGCGGCGCCGCACCACCGCCTCAGGCACCAGAATCGATTCCTCGTAATTGCCGAAACGCAGCCGCAGCACCAGGGTAAGGGGACTGATCCGGTCGTCTTTCCGGATGTACTGTGAAAAGGAGCCGGTCAGGTTGGCCCCCTCCAGGCTGATGTCCTTGATGTGGCCGTTGTTGATGGCCTGACTTCCCTGCCTGGTGAAGGTGACCGTGGAGTTGGGGCCGGCATTGACCCGCGGATGGCGCCGGCGCTGGATCTGGATGATGCGGCTGGGCAGGGCGACACCGAGTTCCGTCGCGGTTTCAAGAACGGTTGTGGCGGGGAACCCCCGCATGGCTAAGCTCGGCGGGTGATAGAGGATGAGGGAGACGTTGGGTGGGGCCTGGAAGGCGGTGATCTTTTCCAGCAGGAGAAATTCGCCGTCGGTGCCGTTTTGGATGGCCATGGGCCGCAATCTGCGGGGCGTTTGCCCTTGCTGGAACAGGGTCAGGTCCGTTTTCTCGGCGATGAGCCGTTCAAGTTCCGCCCGGATGGCGTTGCTCTCCTCGGTCCAGATCTCCTGCATGGCAGTGCGCCTTGTGTTGTTCTAAAAGAATTTGCGCGAGTCGAGCAGCAGGGTGACCGGGCCGTCGTTGGTCAGGTGCACCTTCATCATTGCCTGGAACTCGCCGGTTGCCACCGCGATGTTCCGGGCACATACCTCGTCGATGAACAGCTCGTAAAGCGGGCGCGCGGTTTCCGGCCGCGCGGCGCTCGCATAGGAGGGGCGCCGTCCCTTGCGGCAGTCGCCGAACAGGGTGAATTGCGAAACCACCAGCGCGGCCCCGCCGGTTTCAGCGAGCGAACGGTTCATCTGGCCCGAGTCGTCATCGAAGATCCGCAGGTTGACGACCTTGTCGGCAAGAGACCGCGCATCGGCCGCGGTGTCGTCCTGGCCGATTCCCAGCAGCACCACCATCCCTGCATCGATCTTCCCGGTGCATCGGTCGCCAACCGAAACCGAGGCCTGGGTGACCCGTTGCACCACCGCGCGCATTCTTTACCCCATGAATAAAGATTTTTCTATATGCCACCAAAAAGGCGGAGGGTCAAGGGGGGAAATCGCGTCATCGCGGTTCGATGAGGAATTGCAGGATGGCGGCGGCGGCGATGGCCGCGGTTTCGGCCCGCAGGGTACGACGGCCCAGGGTGACGGCGGTAAAGCCCCCTGCCACAGCCAGGTCGTGTTCCGCCAGGCTGAAGCCGCCCTCGGGCCCGATGAGAAAGAAAAGGCTGGCTGGTGGAGCCTCCCGGTTGACCAAGTGGTGCAGGGAGGCACCGCCAGTCCCTTCCCAGAAGAGGAGCTTTAGAGGGAAGGGCGCGGCCTCTTGCGCCAGGCTGGCAAAATCTTGTACCGGATGGCAATGGGGCGGCTGCGGCCGGTTGCACTGTTTGCATGCCTCCATCGCGATGCGGTGCCAGCGCGAGTCCTTGTCGCTTTCGTCGATCCTGGCCACCGTGTGCTGCGAGGTAAAGGGGTGGATGGCGCTGATTCCCAGTTCCGTGGCCTTCTGGATCACCAGGTCCATCTTTTTGCCCTTGAGCAGCCCCTGGCCGAGGTGGATGGCGGTGGTTTCTGCTTTGGGCGGGCTGGTGGCGAGGATGGTGAGGCGCACGGCCTCCCGGTCGATGGTGTCGATCTCGGCCTCGTGCCGGGCACCGGCGGTGTCCAGCAGGGTGACCCTGGTGCCGGGCTGCAGCCGCAGCACCTTGCGGAGGTGATGGGCCTCCGGCCCGGTGAGGATGGCGGTGGTGCCGGTGATGGCCGTTGGCTCGATAACGAAGCGTCTCATCGGCGGAAGTGGAAGGCAACCCACTCGTCGTGGTAAGGGCTGGCCATTTCGGTCAGGCCGTGGCCCTGAAAGAGGGCGCGGATGGCCTCTTCCTGTTCGCCGCGCAGGATGCCGGCCAGGATCAGGTCGCCGCCCGGGGTCAGGTGGCGGACCAGTTCCGGAGCGAGCAGGGCAAGAACGTCGCTGGTGATGTTGGCCACGACCACGTCGAAGGCGCCGGACAGGTCGGCCAGCGGGGTGTCGCTGGCCGCGATGCGTGACTGCAGATGGTTGGTTCTGGTGTTCTCCTTGGCGATGAAGACCGCGTCCGGGTCGTTGTCGATGGCCACCACGGAGCCGCCCCCCCAAAGGGCACCGGCCATGGCCAGGATGGCGGTGCCGCATCCGACATCGAGAAAGGAGGGGGCAACTGGCCGCCTGATCTCGAAAACTCCTTCCAGAAGCTGGAGGGCCAGCCGGGTGCTGGCATGGTGGCCAGTGCCAAAGGCCATGCCCGGATCCATCTCGATGACCTGTTCATCGGCCTGCGGGGTGTAATCTTCCCAGGTCGGCTTGATGATCAGCTTCGGGGTGATGGGGAAGGGTTTGAAGAATTCTTTCCAGGCGGCGTTCCAGTCCTGTTCAATGATCTCTTCGCGGGTGAGGGTGATTGGGCCGATGCCCTGTTCCTGTTCCAGTTCCCTGAGTTGACTGGCGACGGCCGCCTCCTTGGCCGGGGCCGCGGCATCGTTGTCAAGGTAAACCGTCAGGCGTTCCTGGGTGTTTTCCTGGTTGGCGGCGGCGTAGTCGTACTCCACGCCGTTTTCCGCCACAGTGGCGAGCATGCCGGCGGCTTCGTCGGCTAGGGGTGCGGGGACGGAGACCGTCAGCTTGATCCAGGTGCGCGGTGGGCGGTGGGCGATGGGGGATGCGTTCATGGGGCTCCTGTCTGTTATAGGCGCCAACCTACTCCAAGGCGTGCGAATGGGCAAGGGGAACGAGCGGCAGAGGGGAACCGATTCCCTGGTGCCATCGGTGCATGATGATGGTACTATGCCAGTTCCGGCGGCGGCGTGACGAGGGGGTGGCTGGCCGGACGAACCCCATGAGGGAGCTAAGGTATTTATGAAGAGAGAGGGATTGCGGACCCTGTTGGCTGAGGTTGCCGGTGGAGGGCGCAGCGTCGACGAGGCCATGGAGGCGCTCAGGCACTGGCCGGGCGAGCAGTTGGCCTGCGCGCATCTCGACCACCATCGTGCCATGCGGACAGGATTCCCGGAGGTGGTTTTCGGCGAGGGTAAGAGCGCTGAGCAACTTATTGTGATTTTGCGGCAGTTTCAGCCCCGGCAGACCGTGGTGATGGCGACCCGGGTCGATGCGGCCAAGGCGGTGCAGGTGCAAGAAGCGCTGCCGGAGTTTGTCTATCATTCCGAGGCCCGCATGTTGACCGCCAACCTTGAGGCGGTAACGTTGGATAAGGGCCGGGGGGCCATCGTGGTGGTGAGCGCGGGCACCTCCGATATTCCGGTGGCGGAGGAGGCGTGCCTTACGGCCCAGGCACTGGGGAACAAGGTCGAGCGCCTCTACGACGTGGGGGTGGCGGGCCTCCATCGCCTGCTGGGGCAGCGAGAGGTGCTCTCTGCCGCCAGGGTGCTCATCGTGGTGGCCGGTATGGAGGGCGCCCTGCCCAGCGTGGTGGGGGGGCTGGTGGACAAGCCGATCATCGCGGTACCGACCAGCGTCGGCTATGGCACTGGCTTTGGCGGCATCGCCGCCCTGTTGGGCATGCTCAACAGCTGTGCCCCGGGAGTGGCGGTGGTGAACATCGACAACGGCTTTGGTGCCGCCTGTGTCGCTGCGGCCATCAACCGGAAGGAGGGAGAGGGGTGCGAGTGAGTTGGAGATTTCAAGGGCGGAGTCCCGCAAGGCCGATTCGGCGCGGGGTGGTGTTTGGTCTTGCCGGGTATCTCCTTGTGGAGTCATGCTTTTCGCTTCGCCAGGGCGCGCGGTGTCCGATTTTTTCGGGCAAAACGCATATCGGTTGTTGACAAGCCGCGCCGGGTCATTTACTTTAGCGCCTCGTTGCCGCGCAGCCGCGGCACAAAATAATTCCGAAAGTCATTGACAGCGTTTTTCCTTTGGAGTATGTTGTCGGCTTTCCGGCGGGTTTCCCGCCAACAAGCGATCTTTGAGAACTGAGCAGCAGAGAGAATGGGCCCGCCCGGTCCCGGGGCAAAGTGGGACGAGTTTTGAATTGTACAGTGACCGAGTCTGATATGGACTTGGAAGCGATAGAGATCAAACTGGAGAGTTTGATCCTGGCTCAGATTGAACGCTGGCGGCGTGCTTAACACATGCAAGTCGAACGAGAAAGGGATCTTCGGATCCTGAGTAGAGTGGCGCACGGGTGAGTAACGCGTAAGTAACCTACCTCTATATCTGGGATAACACTTCGAAAGGGGTGCTAATACCGGGTACACTCATGTGTCGCGAGACATATGAGGAAAGGTGACCTCTTCATGAAAGTTACCGTATAGGGAGGGGCTTGCGTACCATTAGCTAGTTGGCAGGGTAACGGCCTACCAAGGCGACGATGGTTAGCGGGTCTGAGAGGATGATCCGCCACACTGGAACTGGAACACGGACCAGACTCCTACGGGAGGCAGCAGTGAGGAATATTGCGCAATGGGGGCAACCCTGACGCAGCGACGCCGCGTGAGTGAAGAAGGCCTTCGGGTTGTAAAGCTCTGTCAGCAGGGAAGAAATGTCACATGGCTAATATCCATGTGATTTGACGGTACCTGCAGAGGAAGCACCGGCTAACTCCGTGCCAGCAGCCGCGGTAATACGGAGGGTGCGAGCGTTAATCGGAATCACTGGGCGTAAAGGGCGCGTAGGCTGTTGATCAAGTCAGGTGTGAAATCCCACGGCTTAACCGTGTGAAGTGCATCTGAAACTGGTTGACTTGAGTACTGGAGGGGAAGGTGGAATTCCCGGTGTAGAGGTGAAATTCGTAGAGATCGGGAGGAATAC
>JBFLXY010000004.1:0-224820 GCA_040757055.1 Thermodesulfobacteriota bacterium
GCAAAAAGCTTAACCAGCTCCCGGAATTTGGGCTCCGAAATTTTTGAACGCTTTGCATACTTGTTTTTCATCGTCATAACTAGATGTTAGCACACTTTTTAAAGTGCTGTTCTAGTCATGACCCTTGTTTTTTTTTGGAAACAGACAATTTCGGCAATTTTGCCGATCCAAGGCGGCATCCTGCCGGGGCGCTCACCCACGGCTACCGCCTCGCGGCATGCCGACACGGCCAGCGGACTTCCCCGCAGCACACCGTAACACCCCCTCGCTATCGGCAAAATTGCCACACAAACCGCCAATGCAATGGCGCGGGACTTTTTATTCCACAGTACAATTCGCAAATACAACAAGTTAAGAGTTGAAAAAAATCGGCCAGAATATTATACAGCGTCACTTCGGCAATCAATTGCCGAAGTGACGCATGCCCTTGCCGGCCGCGACAAAGACGGCAAAAGGACAAAAAAGCCAGCGCCCGGAAGCGAGATCCGGCAGAGGTCGGCAAAACGATGCTGCGTTGAGGCCACCCGGCCTTTCGCCCTGATCCGGAATTCCGCCGCCCGGCGGATCCCCAACGACAACAACAACCCGAGGAAGACGCAGATGAAAAATGTCGAAGAGTTCATGGCCGAGGTGATTCGCAAGAATCCCGGAGAGATGGAGTTCCACCAGGCAGTGCGCGAGGTGGCCGAATCCCTTTTTCCGTTTCTGCAGGAGAATCCCAAGTACCTCAAGGAAAAAATCCTTGAACGGATGATCATTCCGGAACGGGTGATCATCTTCCGGGTACCCTGGCTCGATGACAACGGCGATGTGCAGGTCAACACCGGCTACCGGATCGAGATGAACAGCGCCATCGGTCCCTACAAGGGCGGGCTGCGTTTTCACCCCAGCGTCAACCTGGGCATCCTGAAATTCCTGGCCTTCGAGCAGGTCTACAAGAACAGCCTGACCACCCTGCCCATGGGCGGCGGCAAGGGCGGCTCCGACTTCGACCCCAAAGGCAAGTCGGAACGGGAAATGATGAAGTTCTGCCAGAGCTTCATGACCGAACTCTTCCGCCACATCGGCGAAAACACCGACGTGCCGGCCGGCGACATCGGCGTCGGCGCCCGGGAGATCGGTTATATGTTCGGCCAGTACAAGCGGCTCAGGAACGAATTCACCGGCGTGCTCACCGGCAAGGGCCTCAACTGGGGCGGCTCCCTGATCCGGCCCGAGGCCACCGGCTACGGCTGCGTCTACTTCGTGCAGGAAATGCTGCGCACCCGCAGCATGCTCATCGAGGGCAAGGTCTGCACCGTCTCCGGCTCCGGCAATGTGGCCCAGTTCACTGCCGAAAAACTGCTCGAACTGGGGGCCAAGGTGGTCACCCTCTCTGACTCCAACGGCTATGTGGTCAAGGAAAAGGGCTTCACCAGCGAGGATCTCAAGTTTGTCGCCGAACTGAAGAACGTGCGCCGCGGCCGCATCAGGGAGTGCGCCGAGAATCTGCAGGGCTGCCGGTACGTTGAGGGCAGGTGGCCCTGGGAGGTGCCGTGCGACATTGCCTTCCCCAGCGCCACCCAGAACGAAATCGACGCCAACGACGCACAGACCCTTGTGAAAAACGGCTGCATCGCCATCGGTGAAGGAGCGAACATGCCCACCAGGCCCGAGGCGGTCCGGATCTTCCAGGAGGCGAAGATCCTCTATGCGCCGGGCAAGGCGGCCAATGCCGGGGGTGTTTCCACCTCCGGCCTCGAGATGAGCCAGAACAGCATCCGTACCTCCTGGAGCCGCAAGGAGGTGGACGAGAAGCTGCACCAGATCATGATCAACATCCATGAGTCCTGCGTCAGGCACGGGCGCCAGAAAGACGGCTATATCAACTACGTGGACGGCGCCAACATCGCCGGGTTTGTCAAGGTGGCCGATGCCATGATTGATCAGGGTATTGTCTGATCGCTCCCGTGGCGGTATTCTTGATAATGACCACCCTGTTTCAGGCAGGGTGGTCATTGTTGTTTTGAAGAGGAGCGCAAGCACGCGGACACCAACGGCACACAGGGAAGAACACCATGGCGGCAGCCCCGGAAAAACCGCTGTTCAGTTCCGGCATCGAATCCCTGGACGAAGTTCTGCAGGGAATCATTGCCGGCGACAACGTTGTCTGGCAGATCGACGACATCGCCCACCAGATCCCCTTTGTGGAAGCCTTCTGCCGTTGCGCCCACCTGGACAACAAAAATCTGGTCTATTTCCGTTTCGCCGCTCACCCGCCGCTGGTAGCCGACAGATTCGACGCCGAGGTCTTCCAACTGGACCCCCGCGCCGGCTTTGAGCAGTTCATCACCAGAATTCTCAATGTGGTCAGCGAATCAGGCAAGGGAACCTGCTATGTCTTCGACTGCCTGTCCGGCCTGGCGCTGGAGTGGTACAGCGACCGGATGCTGGGCAATTTTTTCAAGCTCGCCTGCCCCTATCTCTACAACGCCGACACGGTCGCCTATTTCCCCCTGCTGCGCAACGCCCACACCCCCCTGGCGACCGAGGCGATACATCGCACCGCCCAAGTGGTTCTCGACCTCTACCGCAGCAACGACAGCTATTATCTGCACCCCCTGAAGGTACTGGGACGGCACACCACCACCATGTACATGCTGCACGCCATGGCGGGACTGGACATCACGCCGGTGACCAGCAGCGTCGTCGCGGCCGAGATTCTCTCCTCCACGCCGCAGCCCTGGATCGACGGCAAAATCGTGCTGAAGGACGCCTGGGCGCGGACCATGAGCGAAGCCCAGGCTTGGTGCACGGCCAAAGAGCCGGTCACGGGGAACGAAGAAGAAAGGGCGGTTCTGCGGCAAAAGCTGATCCGCATGGTCGTCACCCGCAACGAAAAGGTCGCCAGCCTCTGCGCGCACTACTTCAACCTGCCCGATCTGGTCGCCATCGGCAAAAGGATGGTGGGCACCGGACTCATCGGCGGCAAAGCCACCGGCATGCTGCTGGCCCGCGCCATCCTGGAAAAAAAATCTGCCAGATGGAAAAAACTCCTGGAAACCCACGATTCGTTTTTCATCGGCTCCGATGTCTTCTACTCCTTTATCATCAACAACCGGTGCTGGTGGGAACGCCACCGGATGAAGACCGCGCCGGACCCCTTTGCCGCGGCGAAAAAAATCCGGCTGCGGCTGCTCAAGGGAAAGTTCCAGCGGGACACCCTGGAGCAGTTCCGGGAGATACTCAACTACTTCGGGCAGTCGCCCATCATCGTCCGTTCCAGCAGCCTGCTGGAAGATGCCTACGGCAATGCCTTTTCCGGCAAATACGAAAGCGTTTTTCTCGCCAACCAGGGCACCCCGGAGGAGCGGCTGGAAAAATTCAAGGACGCGGTACGCACCGTCTATGCCAGCACCATGACGCGGGAGGTTCTCTCCTACCGGGCGCACCGGGGCCTGTGGAGCCGCTACGAAGAGATGGCCCTGCTGGTGCAGCGGGTTTCCGGCTCGTTCTACGGTTCCATCTACCTGCCCCATCTCGCCGGAGTGGGCTATTCCTTCAACCCCTTTGTCTGGAACAGGGACATCGATCCCCATGCCGGGGTGCTGCGCCTGGTCTTCGGCCTCGGCACCAGGGCGGTGGACAGACACGACGACGACTACACCCGCATCGTCGCCCTTAATGCCCCCCTGAAGCGGCCCGAAGTCAGCCAGGACGAGATGCACAAATACAGCCAGCATGTTGTCGACATCATCGACATAAAAGGAAACACGCCCGTGAGCGTCGGCTTCGAAGCGGTGGCCAAAGCCATGCCCGGCCTGCCCTTGGCGCTGTTCGCCGACCGGGACCACGACATGGAGGCGCGGGCGGAACAGTACGGCATGAAAGAGGTGTTCAGCTGGATGCTGACCTTCCGAGGCGTCCTCGCCGATACGGCGCTGGTCGCCGACATGCGGGAGATGCTGGCCACGCTGGCCGCGGCCTACCAATATCCGGTGGACGTCGAGTTTGCCGTGAATTTCCTCAAAAACGGCGAACACCGCATCAACCTTCTCCAGTCCAGGCCTTTTCAGGTGCGGATCCCCATGGCCGGCAGCCGCCTGCTGGAGAATCCCGCCCCGCAGGATATCCTGCTGCAAACGGCCGGGCCGATCATTGGCGAGGCCGCCGACCTGAAAATCGACAGAATCATCTACGTCCGTCCGGAACGTTACAGCGCCCTGAGCACTTCGGAACGGTACACCCTGGCCAGGCTGGTCGGCGATCTCGCCAACCAGGGCGGGAGCGGCACCACGACCATGCTCATCGGCCCAGGCCGATGGGGCAGCAAGATGCCGGAGCTGGGGGTGCCGGTGACCTTCAACGACGTGCGCAACGTCGCGGTGCTCTGCGAGCTTGCGGCCATGCATGCCCACCTCACTCCCGACATCTCTCTCGGTACCCACTTTTTCAATGATATCGTTGAAATGGGAATTGTCTACCTGGGCGTCCATCCCCAGCGGGAAAAAGAGGGGTATCTGTTCAACGAGACGCTACTCCTAGAGATGCCGAACGCCCTTTCTCCGGGCCGGCGGAAAAAAAATCCCGCCGCCGGGGCAATTCACCTGGTGGAGTTGAAAGGCGGCACGCGGAAGGTCTTCCTGCACACCGACATCATGGCCCAAAAAGGACTGGCCTTCCAGAACGAGGCGTGAGCGGTGCTCCGGTGGGCCGTCACAACGGCACCTGCCGGCAGACACTGACAAAAAAACCCGCCAACCCGGGAAAGGCTGGCGGGTTTCCACGGAGCAGCCCGGGAAAAAACCTCAGGCTGGCGAATGCCAGCCGGCCGACCTCATGGTCCTGCCGTCGCGGCCGATCTGGAAGCTGGCGCAGCCGGGCCGACGGTTCATGAGGGCCAGCCCCTGGGCCGGTTCCATGACGCAGAGCGCGGTGGCGAGGGCGTCGGCCTCCATGATCGTGGGGGCAGTGACGGTGACGCTGGTGACAAAGGTGGGTGAATGGCCGGTGCGGCGGTCCACGATGTGGTGGAACATCTTCTCGCGGTCGTAGTAGAGTTCGTAGTCGCCGGAGGTGGAAATGGCGCCGCTGGTCAGCCGCACCACCTGCGGGTAGGCCTTCGCCTTGGCCGGATCCTGGATCGCCACGGTCCACGGCTTGCCTTTGGCGGCGGTGCCGCTCACCCGGATGTCGCCGCTGCAGTTGATGAGGTGGTTGACGACACCGTGACGGGTCAACATCTCCGAGGCGCGGTCCACGATGTAGCCCGGCGCAATGCCGTCCAGGGTGATGCCCATGCCCTGGCGGGCCAGCCGGATGTTGCCGCCCTCGTACCGCAGATGCTCAACGCCCACCCGCGGCAGCACGGCTGCGATCTCCGCCTCGGTCGGGGCAACGCCCTTGGCAAAGCGCTCCTGATACAAATCGAGGATCGGCTTCACCGTGATGTCGAAGGCGCCATTGGTTTCGCGATGGAGGGCCAACGAGCGGCTCACCACTTCCAGCACCTCCAGCGGCGCACCCTGCAGGTTGCCGGTACGGTTCAGGTGGGCCACCGGCGTGCTGCTGTCGTGTCGACTGAGTAGCCTGGCCAGGCGGTCGATCTCCTCGAAGGCGAGGCCGATGGCCTGCTCGGCCTGGTCGCGGGAGGAATGGATGGCAGTGATGGCGACAAAGGAGCCCATGGCGAGCTTGGTGCGCGATACCTTGTACTCGTTTCTGCCGAACGGCACCGCCTCGGCCTTGGCCGCCGGCAACAGGGCGGCGCCTGCCGCGCCGAGGCCCAGCAGGCCGGAAAGCTTCAAAAAGGAGCGCCGTTGCGTATCGCATGTTCCGTGCGGCATCTTCGTCGTTGTCTTCATGGTTCCCTCGTTGTCAGCTTGCAGCAATCAACTGTCTGCGTGAGCATTCGTTCTTCCGGCTTCTGATTCCTGACTTCCGCCCCAGCCCTTCTCAAGACGCCATTCTGAGGCCCGCATCGTGGCGGGCGATGGCCTTGCGGCCCTCGTACCGCCGCATGATCTGGCGCGGGCACTTCTCCACGCAGACCTCTTCGCAGCTGGGGCCATAGGCGATGCACTTCGGGTGATCGATCTTGATGAGGCCGTCGGTGTAGCTGATCGCCCCGGCCGGGCATTTTTTCACGCACATCTGGCAGGAGATGCAGCCCACCTCGCAGACCTCACGCACCTTCTTGCCCAGATCCTTGGAACTGCACGGCACATGCACCCGGGCCTTCAGGGTCATCAGCTCGATGACCTTCTTGGGGCAGGTCTTGACGCAGGTGCCGCAGCTCACGCACCTGTCCGGGTCGATGACCGGAAAGCCCTCCTTCATGGTGATGGCGTCGAAGGGGCAGACCGCCGCGCACTCGCCCAGGCCGATGCAGGCATACTGGCAGGCCGATGGCCCGCCGAAGCCGAGATTGGCCGCGGTGCAGGAGGCAAAGCCGATGTACTCGTGCTTGTGGCTCACCCGTCCCTCCACCCGCGAGCAGCGGACCACGGCGATCATGTCTTCCATGGCCGCCATCTTCTTGCCGGTGATCTCCGCCACCTTGGCCGCCACCGCCTCCTTGCCCGGGAAGCAGAGGTTGGGCGGCACCTCCGGGTCGTTGACCACGGCGATGGCATAGCCTTCGCAGCCGGGGTAGCCGCAGCCGCCGCACTGGGCGCCGGCCAGCACATGAAGCACCGCCTCGATCTTCGGGTTGGCCTCCACTGCGAACCTGTGGGCGGCCAGGGCCAGACCGATGCCGAAGAAAAGCCCGATGCAGACGAGCAGGGCAATGCCACCCAGGGCCAGTTTGATTAATTGCGGATCCATAATTCTCTTTCCTTAACAGTCATCAAAAAATCAGAATCCTCAAGCCCGAAGACGGAATTCAGAACGCTGGTACTTTCCTTTTTCATTCTGGCTCCTGGCTTCCGATTCCTCATCAGAAAATATTCAGCCCCGAAAAACCCAGAAAAGCCAAGGCAAACTGCCCGGCCACGATAAAGGCGATGGGCACGCCCCTGAAAGAGCGCGGCACGTTGGCCAGCTCCATGCGCTCCCGCACCGAACTCATCAGGTAAAGCGCCAGCAGAAAGCCGCCACCCGCCCCGAGGGAGAGCATGAAGGTTTCGAAAAAGTTGTACTCGTTGTCGGCCAGGATGAGCGGCACAGCGATGATGACGCAGTTGGCGATGACCAGCACCAGATAGACGCCGAAGGCGTTGAAAAGGATCGGGTTCACCTTGCGGAGCACCGTATCCACCGCCTGCACGGTGAGCGATACCAGGCCGATGAAGATCACGATCTGGAGAAAGTTGAGGTCAAAGGGCTTGAGGATGAACTGATAAAAGAACCAGCTCATGATGGCGCTCACCACCATGACGATGGTGAAGGTGACCCCCATGCCCTTGGCGGTGTCCTTGCGTTTGGAGGTGCCGAAAAAGACGCAGAGACCCAGGTATTTGGTGAAGACGAAGTTGTTGATGAGCAGCGCGCTTATCAGGATGGTGACGAGATAGCCCAGATAGGGTTTCGTCACCCGGAAGGACTCCGCGCCGGGCGCCACGTTGGCGATGGTCACCACATGCGGCTTGGTGGTGTTGAGCGGTTCGGCAAAAACCAGGGTGGCGGTCCTGCCATCCTCGCTCAGGACGATCCGCTCGGCGCCCAGGCGGATGTCCGGATCCTGCTCTTCGTAAACCGTGTAGTTGGCCGGATCGCCGGCCGTCTGCCGGTCAGGGCTCTGGCTGAAGGTAACGATAATTTCGTTGGCCTCGCCGAAATCCTTGCCGGCGACCAGTCCCTCGGCCAGGACCACTCCCGGCACCAGAAAGAAAAGGACCAGAGCGATCAGGACGCGTGGGATCATGGCGGTCTGTCTCATGGCTCAGGCTCCCTGCTTGGCGCGCTTGTAGCGCAGTTCTATCCAGTTGAAAAAGCCCATCATCAACCCCACGCAGAAAAAGCCGGCAAAGGGCAGGACAAAGAAGAGCAGCGGCTTGAAACCGAGCACATCGTAGCCCAGGATGGTGCCCAGGCCCAGAAGTTCGCGGACAAAGCCCAGGGCCATCATGCCGAACATGAAACCCAGGCCCATGCCGATGCCGTCCCAGAAGGAGGCGGTGACGCTCTCCTTGCAGGCGAACATCTCAAGGCGCATGGTGATGATGGCAAAGGCCACGATGAGCTTGACGAAGATGCCCATCCTGGCATAAGCCTCGGGCAGGTAGGCGGCCAGCACCATGTCGATCACCGTCACCCAGGTGGCGATGGTCAGCGTATAGGTGGGGATGCGGATGCGCGGGTGGATCTTGTTTTTGAAGATGGCGATGGTGCAGCTCGAAAAGACCTGGACAAAGAGCACCGCGATGCCGAGCATGAAGCCGTTCATCACCGTGGTGCTGATGCCCACCGCCGGGCACATGGAGAGCACCAGCCGGAAAATGGGGTTCTCGTTCAGGATGCCGTTCACGACGAGCTGCAGGTTGGTTTTGTCGGTTGCCACGCTGTTCCTCCGCGGGAATAAAGCCTTGTGTCGTGCCGGGTCAGAACGGCACGGCGATGTGCTGCTCCGCCAGCACCTTGTCAAGAATCGCCAGCCGGTAGGCGAACTTGCCGGCAATGGCCTTGACGCCGCTGGTCACGGCCCGGCTGGAGATGGTGGCGCCGGTCAGGGCGTAGATGTCCTTGTCCTGATACAGTGCCTGGACCCTGGCGATCTCCTCCGGGCTGATCGCCTCCCCTCCCTTGGCCGGTTCCAGCGCCCGGCGGTACTCTTCGGGCAGCGGGGTCTTGACCACCCCGAGTTTCTTCAATGCCTCGAAGGTCTTGCCCTGGAACTGGTTCTTGAAATACCCCTGGACGATCTCGCCGCCCAGGCCCGGGTCCTCCTCGTGCTCCATGATCTCAAGGCCGAGCACGGTAAAGGCGGGATCGAGGGCGAGAACGACGTCGATAAAGGTCTTGAAGCCGGGGAACTCGCCGGAGAGGAGATAGGCGCGGCGCTTGCCCGCTTCGGTGACGATGATGGTCTGGTCGGCATAACGGAGCGACTTGCCTGCCCCCAGGGCGGCGGCGATGGCGGCATCGCGGGCACCAGCCTCAGCCGCCTGCCCGGCGGCAAGCGATACCGGCTGCTGACCGAGAAAGGCGCCGTCGAGGCTGATCTCGACAAAAACGGCACCCGCCTGCTCCCTGCCCTTCACCGGCACCAGATAGCCGATGGCGGAGGTTTCGCCACTGGTGACGATGTAGCGGTGCAGCGGGTGGAGCGCCAAGGTTTCCGGCGCCGGCGCGGCGGCGGAATAGCCCAGCAATCCCAGCATCACCTGCTGCTCGCGCTGCTCGGCGTTGTGGAGCTTGGCCTTGTTGGTGAAGACAAAGGCCGCGCCCATCACCAGCCCGGCCAGCAGGCAGGAGATGGTGAGCCGGAAGATAATGGTGGCGATGTCCTTCATTGCCCACCCCCTTGCGGCGGCGCGAAGCGCTGCGGCTTGAACCAGTTGTCCAGCACCGGGCTCATCGGGTTCATCAGCAGAATGGCGTAGCAGACGCCCTCGGGATAGCCGCCCTTCAGACGGATCAGCACGGTGAGTGCGCCGATGCCGCAGCCGTAGATAAGCTGCGAAGTCTTGTTGGTCGGGCTGGTGACATAATCGGTGGCCATGAAGATGGCTCCCAGCAGCGCACCGCCGGAAAGCACGGCCAGCAGCGGATCACCGCCGAAATACCCCTCGCCGCCGAAAACCCAGGTCAACAGCGCGATGGTGCCGATGGTCGAGGCCGGGATGTGCCAGGTGATGTAACCGTGGTAGAGCAGATAGAGGCCGCCGAGCACCAGGAGCAGGCCCGAGGTCTCACCGATGGAGCCCGGCCGCCAGCCGAGGAAGAAATTGGTGTAGACATTGGCTGCCGTGCCGAACTGTTCGGCAAAGGCGGCCATGCCCTGGCCCTTCAGCACCGCCAGGGGGGTGGCGGTGGCCACCGCATCCACCGTGGTGCCGAGGTAGGAGAAGATGGCGAGATGATCGAGGGGGGGCAGCCAGGCAGAGGTCATGGCCACCGGGAAGGTGGCGACCAGGAAGGCGCGGGCCAGAAGCGCCGGGTTGAAGATGTTGTAGCCGATGCCGCCCAGCAGGTGCTTGCCGATGGAGATGGCCATCACCGCGCCCAGCAGCGGCAGCAGATAATGGACGCCGGGCGGGACGACAAAGGCGAGCAGCATGCCGGTGACCGCGGCGCTGCCGTCGCTGACCGTCACCTTCCGGCCCATGGCCTTCTGGGTGAGAGCCTCCACCGCCATGCAGCTTGCGACGCTGACCGCGGTGATGATCAGGGTGCGGACGCCGAAGAGGAAAACCGAAAAAATGAGCGACGGCACCAGGCAGGCCGCCACGGTCCACATGATTTTCGCTACCGACTCGCTGCTCCGCACGTGCGGCGACACCGAGACCTTCCACAGGCCGCGCGGGGCTCCGGCCGGTTTTTCTGACTCTGACGGTTTGATGGCGATTCTCCTACAACAAATATGGTTGGCGGGTCTCTCCGGGTCGCCCCTGGGCTCAGCGTTTGGCCTTCATCTTGGCCAGCCGGATGAACTGGACCAGCGGCCGCTTGGCCGGGCAGACATAGGCGCAGCAGCCGCACTCGAAGCACTCGAACACCCCGAAACGCCCCGTATCCTCCGGTCGGCCTGCCTCGACATGGATGGCGATCTCCTTGGGCTCCAGCCCCATGGGGCAGGCGTCGAGGCACCAGCCGCAGCGGATGCACTGGGAATGCGGGGTAGTATCGATCTCGTCCTCGGCAAGGAAAAGCACCGAGGAGGTGGTCTTGGTCACCGGGATGTCCAGGGTAGAGATGGCAAAGCCCATCATCGGCCCGCCCATGACGACTTTGGCAAGCTGCGGGGTCACGCCGCCGAGGTACTCGACGATGTCGCTGACCCTGGTGCCGACCTTGACCAGCAGGTTGGCCGGCCGCGCAATCCCCTTGCCGGAGACGGTCAACACCTTCTCATAGAGCGGCTTGCCGAGCACCACCGCATCGCGGATCGCCCGGGCAGTGCTCACGTTGTGCACCACTACCCCCACCGCGCTGGGCAGGGCAAAGCCCGGCACCTTGCGGCCGGTGATTGACTGGATCAACTGCTTTTCCGAACCCTGCGGATACTTCACCTTGAGCGGACGGACGGTGATCTGTGCTTCCGGGGTGGAGGCGGCGGCCGCTGCAGAACTCATGGCGGCAATGGCGTCCGGCTTGTTGTTCTCGATGCCGATGTGGCAGGTGGAAATACCGAGGATCTTGAGGATGACTTTGGCGCCCTCGACGATCTCGGCGCTCTTTTCCAGCATCTGCCGGTGATCAGCGGTGATGTACGGCTCGCATTCGGCGCCGTTCAGGATCAGGGTGTCGATGGGGTTGTTGGGGGGCGGGGAGAGCTTGACGTGGGAAGGAAAGCCGGCGCCGCCAATGCCGATGATGCCGGCGTCCTGAACCTTCCTGAGCAACTCCTCGCGGGGAATCGCCCGCCAGTCGGCGGTCGCGTAATGAACCGGCGCGGCCTCACGGTTGGTCCTGATGGTGACGGAGGGAGCGCTCACCCGCAGGGGATGCGCGGACATGCCGATGGCGGTGACCGTACCGGCAACCGGGGCGTGCAGCGGGACACCGAGCCCCTTGGTCACCGTGCCGATCACCTGCCCTTCCCGCACCTCTTCCCTCACCGCCACCGTGGGCGAACAGGGGGCGCCGATGTGCTGGCCGAGGATCAGCTCCAACTCGGCCGGCACCGGCATGGCCTCGATGGGAAGCGCTGCGGTGAGATCCTTGGCTTCTGGTGGATGGACGCCGCCCTTGGGAAAAGTAAGGAGAGAAGTCATGCGTTTGTTTGCCGTCAGAGGGGCGCCAATCCGGCCGCCCCGCCGCACAATTAGAATGAAACCTTCCGCCTCGCGGAACGACAGGCCCATTGCCCGCAGCCGTGAAGGCTTTTTCGGTTATTAAACCATTGCTCTCTTTTGTCAAGAAGAATACCGACAAAAAAACTGCTCCTGAAAATGTCTCCTGCAGGATCAATCAGAACACGGCAAACAACAAGAAGCATTGCAATACCAGACGGTTTTATTTTCGCTCCCCCCTTTTTCTTCTCTTGACATTCCTACCCCCCGAAAAGTATGTTTCTTCTCCCAACTCCCTATTTTTACGAAAGAAACAAATGATACAAAAAGGTAATAAACTAATTCCCATTTTTGTAACAAAATAAAAATCTCTCTTCGCCTCTTTCAATGACTGTTCTTTTTTTACAAATCACTTCAGTAGGCCGGCCGATTTCTGAATCAAACCCTGCCGGCTCCAATTTCATTTCAAGGAGTGTGACATGTGCCGGTTAGCGTTGAAAACCGCGAGCGAGCCCTTCTCCCCCTTCTCGGTCCTCACGGCCATGGAGGCGATGCAGGAAGGCTACGACGGCAGCGGCCTGGGCCTCTTGCTGCGGGGCCTCCAGTTCGCCGACTACAAGTACGACGCCAGGGATCCGATCCTCTCGGGCATCGTCCACAGCGAGGCCGCCCTGGCCCGTCTCGACCAGATCATGGACAAGGCCGGCTTCACCCTCAAGTACGACCATGAATTCGACCTTCGGCGGGAGATGATCGAGGCGCGGGACCGCTTCAAATACATTCTGCGGGTCTACAAGATGCCGGCCGCCTGGAAGGGCCGTGCTACCGACGAAATCGAACACGAACTGATGCTGACCCGCCTGACGTTGCGCGCCGACGGCGAGGCCCATGGCGGCGATCTCACCGCCTTCTCCCTCTGGCCGGACGTGGCCATGATCAAGGAGGTGGGCTGGCCGCTCGGCGTGGGCCAGGCATTGGGCCTCGACTCGGGCCGCATCAAGGCACGGGTCTGCATGGCCCAAGGCCGCCAGAACACCAACTACGGCATCAACCTTTACGCCTGCCACCCCTTTTTCATCCAGGGCGTGGCCACCATGACCAACGGCGAGAACACCGCCTTCGTGCCGATCAAAGACTGGCTCTCCGGCCGCGGCTTTCCCGGCTATATCGGCTACCAGTCCGACTCCGAGGTCTTTGCCCACATCCTCCACTACGTCACCAGGCAGCTCAAATTGCCGCTCGAAACCTACAAACACGTCATCACCCCGCTCAAGAACGAGGAGCTGGCCAACCACCCGCAGGGCGCGTTCCTCCGCGGCCTGCGCGATGCCTGCCGCCGCCTCATCATCGACGGCCCCAACGCGGTGATCGGCACCCTGCCCGACGAGACCTGCATGCTGGTGATGGACGCCAAGAAGATGCGGCCCGCCACCGTGGGCGGCAAGCCGGGCGAGTGGGCCATCGCCTCCGAGATGTGCGGCGTCGACGCCATGATCCAGGATCGCGACCGCGCCCTCGATTTCCAGCCCATGCGTGAACACACGGTCATTATTCCGCCAGCCAGAGAGGAGTTACAGATATGGTCTCAGTTCAGTCGATTGCCAATACCCCAAGCAGCCTGACCCCCGACGATCTGCCCTGGATCGTCGCCCACAACGAGGAGCGCTGCACCCTCTGCGGTCGCTGCGCCGCGGTCTGCCCGGTGGGCACCCTGCGCCTTGCTTACATGCGCAAGCGCATGCCCAGGCTGGTGCTCTCCTCCACCGAGCGGGGCAGCTCCTACAAGACCTTTGTCGGCATCCGCCAGTCCACCGAGATAGCCAAGCGCTGCATCGGCTGCGGCTCCTGCTCCATGGTCTGCCCCAATGAGGCGATCCACCCGGTGCACAACAGTGAGCGCGACCGCTTCCGCTTCCTCGACACCCAGAAGGGAGAACCGAACAAGCGCGGCGGCCGCCGCAACGTGCCGGGGCCGAACCTGCTCGACCGCATCATCTTCAACCGCATCTCCATGCTCACCGACCCGGCGCTGGACGCCGGCCGCCACGAATTCTCCTGCAACACCCTCCTCGGCCGGGTACTCCCGCCGGAAGAGTATGTGCGGCGGCAACTGGCCGGCGAGTGGATTCCGCCGGTCCGGGAGATATTCCCCTTTGTCATCGGCTCCATGTCCTTCGGCGCACTCTCCCCGAACATGTGGCTGGGTCTCCTCCAGGGCGTGGCCTACTGCAACGAGGTCTTGGGCATCCCGGTGGTCATGGCCACCGGCGAGGGCGGCTGCCCGCCCTGGGTTCTGAGGAGCCCCTTCCTCAAGTACATCATCCTGCAGATCGCCTCGGGCTACTTCGGCTGGGACGAGATCATCCGCGCCATTCCCGAGATGCAGTGCGACCCGGCCGCCATCGAGATCAAGTACGGCCAGGGCGCCAAGCCCGGCGACGGCGGCCTCTTGATGTGGTTCAAGGTCTCGAAGCTCATCGCCCGCCTGCGCGGCGTGCCCGAAGGCGTCGACCTGCCCAGCCCGCCGGTGCACCAGACCTTGTATTCCATCGAGGAGTCGGTTATGAAGATGATCCAGACCATGTCCATGGCCTGGAACTTCCGGGTGCCGGTCTATCCGAAGATCTCCGGCTCCACCTCGGCCAAGTCGGTACTCAATAACCTGGTGCGCAACCCCTATGCCGGCGCGCTCATGATCGACGGCATCGACGGCGGCACCGGCGCGGCCTACAACATCAGCATGGACGCCACCGGCCATCCCATCGCCTCGAACGTCCGCGAGTGCTACCTCGACCTCTGCGCCCAAGGCAGGCAGAACGAGATCCCGATCTTCGCCGCCGGCGGCGTGGGCAAGAACGGCAACGTCACCCAGAACGGCATGGCCCTCATCATGCTGGGCGCCAGTGGCGTCCACATGGGCAAGTACATGATGCAGGCCGCGGCCGGCTGCCTCGGCACCGAGACCAACCGCTGCAACGTCTGCAACATCGGCCTCTGCCCCAAGGGCATCACCAGCCAGAACCCCAAGCTGTATCGCCGCCTCGATCCCGACCAGGTCGCCCAGCGGGTGGTGGACACCTTCATGTCCATCCGCACCGAGGTCAAGAAGATCATGGCGCCCCTGGGCCGCTCCCAGAGCCTGCCCATCGGCATGTCCGATGCCCTCGGCATCGACGACAAGGACGCGGCCGAACGCCTGAACATCCGTTACGTCTGTTAAGAAGGAGCACCCCGTGAGCAAGACAATCGTGGTCAATGGGCTCGACAAGGATGGCCAGCGCATCAGCTCAAAGAACTTCGAGGAGCTGGTCCAGAAGGCCTTTACCAAGTCCCGCAAACTGAAACTCAACACCTACGGCCAGCATAACGTGGGCGGCCGCTTGAACGGCGCAGGCTCGCCGGTGGAGATCGAAATCAACGGCCCCTGCGGCCAGCGCCTGGGCTGCATGGGCATGCCCGGCACCACCATCACCTGCAACGGCCCGGCCTCCGATGACGTGGGCTATCTCAATATCGGCGCCGAAATCACCGTGAAGGGCGACGCCACCAACGGCGTCTGCAACGCCACCGCCGAGGGCAAGGTTTACATCGGCGGCTCCATCGGCGCCCGCGGGCTGACCATGACCAAATGGAACCCGGAACACAATCGGCCGGAGTTGTGGGTTCTGGGCTCGGTGGGCGACACCTTTGCCGAATTCAACTGCGGCGGCATCGGCATCATCTGCGGCATCGAAGCGAAGAACCCGCAGAACGTCCTCGGCTACCGTCCCTGCGTCGGCATGGTCGGCGGCTGGATCTACTACCGCGGCAAGACCGATGGCTCTTACGACAAGAAGAGCGTCAAGGCCGTGCTGCCCAGCGACGAGCAGTGGCAATGGCTGATGGACCGCATGCCGACTTTCCTCAGGAAGATCGGCCGCCCCAGGCTGCTCAAAAAACTCTCCAGGCGCGACGAGTGGATGATGCTCATGGCGATTCCGCCGCAGGACCGGGCCTTGATGTTCTCCGGCCCCATGCCCATGGAGGAATTCAAGCGAAAGATCTGGAATCCCGGTTTCGGCGGCGGCGACCCGATCCGCGACCTGGCCCCCGGCCTCGACCGCTCGCCCATCGGCATGATCGTCTCCGGTGACCTCCGCCGGCGCAAGCCCTTCTGGGCCAACCGCGACAAGGCTGCGCCCTGCGCCTACTACTGTCCAGTCCACATTCCCACCATCGACCGATTGAAACTCATGCGGGAGGGCAAGGAGCAGGAAGCCTACCAGATGCTCATGGAGTACACGCCGCTGCCCGCCTCGATCTGCGGCCACATCTGCCCGAACCTCTGCATGCAGAACTGCTCGCGCCAGGTAGTGGATGAGAAGATCGACGTGCAGATGCTGGGACGCGCGGCCCGTGACGCCGAGGCCCCCAAGCCGGCGAAGGCGCTGGGCAAAAAGGTCGCCATCATCGGCGGCGGGCCGGCCGGCATGAACGCCGCCTGGCAGCTCGCCAAGGCCGGGGTCGAGGCGCACATCTACGAACGCGACCAGCAACTGGGCGGCAAGCTCGCCCAGGTCATCCCCTGGGAACGCCTGCCCAAGGCGATCTGGGACAAGGAGATCAGCCGCTTCCTCGCCATGCCGGGCATCAAGGTGAACTTCGGGGTCGCCATGACCAAGGAGAAGTTCGCCGAGCTCAAAAAGGAGTACGACCATGTCATCGTGGCCGTGGGCACCCACCAGCCGCGCACCATCCCCTTCCCCGGCCATGAGCGGGTGATCCCGGCGCTTGACTTCCTCAAGGAGGCCAAGTCCAGCAAGCCGCCCAAGATCGGCAAGCAGGTGGTGATCATCGGCGCGGGCAACGTGGGCTGCGACGTGGCCTGCGAGGCGTACCGCCTGGGCGCCGAGCAGGTGACCCTGGTGGACATCCAGAAACCGCTCGCCTTTGGCAAGGAAAAGGCGGCGGCCGAGGCCCTGGGCGCCAGGTTCCAATGGCCGGTGCAGACCAAAGAGGTCACCGCCGAAGGACTCATCGACGCGGCAGGCCAGCTCATCCCGGCCCAGACCGTGATCATCTCCATCGGCGATGTGCCGGCCCTGAAGTTCCTGCCGGAAACGGTGGAGGTGGTGACCGTGGGCGGCGCGGCTTGGGTGAAATGCGATGCCGCCGGCCGCACCAGCGACCCCAAAGTCTCGGCCATCGGCGACGTGGAACGACCGGGCCTGGCCACCAACGCGCTGGGTGCAGGCAAGAACACGGCCGAGGCCCTCATCGCCGCCTTCAAGGGCGAGGAGTACAAGCCCTTCAGCAAGACGGTGGTGGCCCAGTGCGATCTCACCCATGCCCACTACGAGCCCCAGCGGCCGGGAGCAAACGCGGCCGAGGAGGCGGAGCGCTGCATGAGCTGCGGCACCTGCCGCGACTGCCATCTCTGCGAAACCATCTG
Organism: Thermodesulfobacteriota bacterium; assembly: GCA_040757055.1. Taxonomy (GTDB): domain Bacteria; phylum Desulfobacterota; class Desulfobulbia; order Desulfobulbales; family Desulfurivibrionaceae; genus JAJZRJ01. Next base: position 17,308 of record JBFLXY010000004.1, read on the forward strand.
CCCGACCCAGGCGATCAGCCGCGAAACCCTGCCTGACGGCACCTATCGCTACATCTCCGATGACGGGAAGTGCATTGCCTGCGGTTTCTGCGCCGACACCTGCCCCTGCGGCATCTGGATGATGCGGCCGTTCTAACCCACATTCATCCCGCGACACCATAAAAAAAGGCAGGCCCGGAGATACCGGACCTGCCTTTTTGCTTTCCCTGACAACCGCCGCTCACTCGCGCCGGAAAAATTCCGCATCGGGCAAGGGGGGCGAGTTCCCCTCCTTTTTTTCAAAAATCTCAAGCAGCGTCAGGCTGGCGTCGTCCTGCGCGTGTTCCCGGTAAAACTGGCGCACCGCCATGGGGACATTCTCCGCCGCCACCACCACCTCTTCCGCCGGCTCGGGACTCAGCCAGCGCAGTTCCGGGTTCCTGGCGCCGTGTCTCTTGAAACGCACCACAAAGTGTCGCTGCATCATCTTCCCACCCCCTGGAACGGATACGGTCCTCGACCCCATGGTCGCGGAAGCCGGGTTCTGATGCCTTCACCCTAGTGGCTGTTTCTCACAAAAATCTCACACGCTACCTTCCCCCTCCCCCTGCTGGAAAACCCTTACGGCCATCGGCCGCTCTCCCCGCGTCCTCCCGGATCGCAGCCAGCGCCTCTTCGATCTCCGCCGCAGAACACTCCTCTTTGCGGAGCGTCTCGACAAAATGCTGGAGCAGTTCCTGCGCCAAACGCCCCTCCTTGACATCCACATACAGATGATAAAGGGATTTCACCAGGGCCTCGTTGCCGGGATCGTGCTGCAAGACCTGCCGCAGCACGTCGATGGCCTCAGCGGCGCGGCCCATCTCGACAAGCCTGGCGCTCCAGCGCTCCGCCACCTCGGTGGCGGTCAGGGCCAGGGTCGCGCAGTAATCCCCCACCTGGTCATTTTCGGCCAGGGTGTCGATCTCGCAGCCCTGCCACAAGGCCAGGGCCTTCTCAAAGGCCACCCCGGCCTGCCACCAATGGCCGGAACGGGCCTTCTCCCTGCCTTTTTTCGCCTCGTTCAGGAATTCCCGGGCATCGACCCAGCACTCCTCCAGGCTGAGGATCCCTTTCCGCAGCACCAGCGACCGCCGTACCGTTTCCTCGCCAAGCACGCCGGCCATGGTCTTGCGCAACCGGGAAAGGGCGGAATCGAACTTGGAACGCGCCTTCTCCGCATCGCTCTCCGGCCAGATCGCCACCTGGACCTGTTCCTGGCGGAGCTGGAGATTCGGCGCGCAGACCAGCATGGCAAGCAACTGCCGCTGTCCCGGGGTGAAATCCTGGGCATGCATCACGGCCCCGCCGTCGCAGTCAAGATCAAAGCCGCCGTCGAGGATGCGGATGCGCAACAGGGGAAAAATCTCGCCCTCGTCGGTGATCCCGACCCCGAGCCGTTGCCGGGCCAGGGTGCGGACGTATCCCTGTTCAATCCCCTGCGCCACGGCGGCGGAAAAAAGTTCCCGCATGGTTGCAGGGTACCACCCATGCAGGTGGACATAGCCATGCCGCCGCAGGATCGCCAGCCCCTCGCTCAGTTCCTTGCCCGCCTTTTTCGGCCGCCTGGCCCGCAGGCGCAGGGAAGCGCTAAAGAGCAGGGCGCAGGCCCGGAAATACTCGACGCCGATGGCCTTGCCGCCCTCCAGGGTGCGGGACAGATAGGTTTCGGCCTGCTCGTCCAGCCCGAGATGCAGATAGACGATGCCGCTCATCAGGTCGTTGAGCAGGAGGTAATAGGGACCGCCAACCTCGGCCCGCAGCCGCCGCGATTCCTCAAGGGCGTCGATGGCCTCGTCCCGGCGCTGCTGGATGGCACAGACACAGGCAAGGATGTGCAGAAACTGGCTGCGCAGGTGCGGGGTTTCGCCGTAGAAGCCGGACTGCAACCCCTGCCGGAGAAGTTTCTCCGCCTGCGGCAGATCGCCGCCGGCCATGGCCACCTCGGCCTTCCAGGTCGTGAGCAGGGGGTGGGTGATGGCGCCGGGGATGAAGCGTCCCTCCGGGGCCGCGTAAGACTCCCGCTCCAGGCGGGCCATGGCCTCGAACTCACCGGTCTTGACCAGGAGGTCGAGCAGCAGGGTGCGCAGTCCGGCCCGGCTCACCACATCGACCCGCGGGCTGTAGACAAGGCCATAGGCCTGCTCGGCCACCCCGAGTGACTCCGCGTAACGGCCCTGGAGCAGGTATTCGAAGCCCTGGATGATGCGGATGCGGCCGACAAAGTTGTCGAGGTCGTTCCGCTGGGCCAGTTCCAGGGCGTAGGCCGAGTAGTGGTGCGCCTTGGCCATGTCCATCTCGAAGAAGCAGCAGCCCGAGGCAAGATCATGGGCGACCAGGATCTTGGTGAAGGTGTCGAGTTCCTCGGCATGGCGCTCGAAAAGCTCCTCGGCGCGCCGCAGGTGGACGATGCCCTTGTTGTACGAGCCATCGTAGGCCATGTGGAAATTGATGATCTCGGCGATGGCCAGCAACTCGCCCACCAGGTCTTCTTCCTTGATGAAGTTGATCCGGGCAGTCTCGAAGTAGGGCAGCGAGGTGCGGGGGTCGGTCAGTTCGGTGACCACTCCGTAAAAATAGGCGAACCAGCCGGTTTTCCTGATGACCTCCGCCGGAACTCCCTGGAGGACGCCGGAGAGCGTGGCCAGCCGGTTCATGGCCATCAACCCCATGCCCTCCTGTTCCAGGACCTTTTCCAGGCCGTCGTAATCGCACGCCCGCAGATAATAGAGCATCGCCTTCTGCGGCCGCTTGTGCTCCACCCAGAAGGTTGCGGCCTGATGCAGGATGGCCCCGATGGTCGGCGCGTCGAGTTCGGCCTGGGCCCGCTCCTGCAGGAATTCCTGAAAGAGATGGTGGAGGCTGAAGAGGGTGTTCTCCTCATTGAGGCCGCGGACAAAATAGTTCTGTTCCATCAATTTTTCGAGCTGACCGCCGATACCGGCCTGCCCCGTGATCTCCTGGGCAAGTCCCACGGGAATCTCGTCCAGCAGCGACAGCTTCAGGAGCGGCAGACGCATCGCCTCCGGCAGCTGGAGAAAGATCTCCTCCTTGAAGTAGGCCGGAATCTCCCCCTGGTGGATCGAAGCGCCGGCATCCGCCAGCCGGCCCATGCCGTTGCCCCGTTCCAGCGCATGGCTGGCCAGGATGATTCCCATCACCCAGCCATCGGTCGCGTGTTGCAGGGCCCGTACCATGCCGGCCGGCACCGGCTCGTCCACGGCGTTGCGCAGGAAAAGGGCAACCTCCTCTTCCGACAGGGCAAGATCATGGTTGGTAAGCTGGAGGGCGTCGCGGCTGAACTTGACGATCCGGGTCTGCAGCGGCACGGTCCAGCGCGAGATGAGAATGAAGCGCAGATGGGGCGGCGAGGTTTCGATCACATAATCGACCACCGCGAGACTCTGGGCAAAACCGTCGAGGAGGTGGAAATCGTCGAAGACGATGAAGAAGTCGCCGGTCAGCGCGCGGTCGAGATCGCCCAGCAGGAGATTCACCGCGCTGCGCAGTTCCAGGATGCTCACCTCGCCGTCGGCCAGCATCTTTTCGAGCTGCGGTGCGGCAAACGCCGGCAAGGCACGCTTCAGGCTGGCGAGCAGGGCGGTGAGCAGCAGCACCGGATCGCGGTCCTCGATGCCGACCTGGTACCAGACATAGGGGGCCTGGGTGTGCTGGAGGTACTGCGCTGCCAGGGTGGTCTTGCCCTGACCGGCCTGGGCCTCGATGAGAAAAACCTTCTTGCTCCGGCCCCGGTTGGCCAGACAGGACTCGACCAGACGAGGCCGAAAGATGGTCTGGCTGGCGGCAAAGCGCGGCGGATAAAATTTATTGGCCGGGATCCGCGCACTGATCTCGGCAAAAAGCTGTGCCATCCCCCCTCCCTCTCCCTGCACCCCCATCTGCCCCGAAACGGGGCACGCCCGCCACCTGACCGATCATGCCACAGATCGGTCGAACCATCAAGAAGCTTAAGGATTCTCCTGCCTCTGCCGCCATCTGTCGTGCACTTTTGTAACAGACACCCATTTTTTTCACATTTTCGTCCGCCGAAATCGCCAAACGGAACAGGCCCAACCTCCGCACATTAACAAAAAACCGAGCGAATCAAGCTTGTTACGATTTCCACGCGCCATGGTTTGGTTCTTGCAAAAACGGCTCCAATCCCTGTACCCACCAAACCAGAGAGGAGACCCATGAAAAGACTCAACAGAGCGCTGCTCCAGGGAGTGGCGATGATTACAACCTGGCCGGCCTTGGCCAGCGCGGCGGAAAACGGCGTCGATACCGGCACTACTGCCTGGATGCTCATTTCCACCGGCCTGGTGCTGCTGATGGTGCCGGGACTGGCCATGTTCTACGGCGGCCTGGTCCGCACCAAGAACGTCCTCGGCACCATGATGCACAGCTTCGTGGCCATGGCGCTCATCGGTGTCCTGTGGCCGGTCTGCGGCTATGCGCTTGCCTTCGGCAAGTCCATCCTGGGCGGGTTCGTCGGCTGGAACAGCGACTACTTCCTGCTGGCCGGCATCGACGACACCATCACCAACGGGGTGCCCGAATACATCCTCGCCATGTTCCAGGGCAAGTTCGCCATCATCACCCCGGCGCTCATCAGCGGTGCCCTGGCGGAGCGGGTCTCCTTCCGGGGCTACTGCCTCTTCATCGTCCTCTGGTTCCTCGCGGTCTACGTGCCGCTCTGCCACTGGATCTGGGCGCCGGACGGCTGGCTCTTCAACGCCGGGGCCAGCGGGGTCATCGATCTGGCCGGCGGCCTGGTGATCCATGTCTCGGCCGGCATCAGCGCTCTGGTGGTCGCCCTTTTCCTCGGGCCCCGGCGCGGTTATCCCAAGGTCGCCATGCACCCCAACAACCTGGTGATGACCATGATGGGCGCGGGCCTCCTCTGGGTCGGCTGGTTCGGCTTCAATGCCGGCTCCACCGTGCAGAGCGGCCTCGATACCGCCCGGGCGCTGACCATGACCCAGGTCTCCGCTGCCAGCGGCGCGCTCACCTGGCTCGTCATCGAGGCTCTGGTTTTCAGGAAGGCCACCTCGCTGGGTTTTGTCTCCGGCATCCTGGCGGGCCTGGTGGTCATCACCCCGGCGGCCGGGGTGGTCCAGCCGGCCGGCGCCCTCACCCTGGGCGCCCTCTCGTCGTTCGTCTGCTACTACGCCCTCCAGCTCAAGCTCAAACTCGGCTATGACGACTCCCTGGACTGCTTCGGCATCCATGGCGTGGGCAGCGGCTTGGGCGTTCTGCTCCTCTCCTTCTTCATCCGCGATTCCTGGATGGCCAAGGCCTCCCTCGCCGCCGGCCGCACCTGGACCGTCCTTGATCAGCTTCAGGTCCAGTTCCTGGGCATGGGGGCCACCATCGCGTTGGCCGCCACCGCCACCATCATCATCTGCCATCTGGTAGAAAAGAGCATCGGCTTCCGCATCGGGGAGCAGGGAGAAATGGTGGGGCTCGATCAGTCGCTCCACGGCGAATCCGGCTACGGCCTCGTTCATTCCGACCGGTAACAGGAGGGCTGCGCCATGAAAAAAATCGAGGCGATCATCAAGCCGGCCAAGCTCGACGAGGTCAAGGAAGCGCTGGACGCCATGGGCATCAGAGGCATGACCGTGACCGAGGTCAAAGGCTACGGCCGCCAGAAGGGCCACAGGGAGATCTACCGCGGGGCCGAATACCTGGTGGATTTCATCCCCAAGATCAAGATCGAGGTGGTGGTGGAAACGGAGCGGGCCAGCCGGGTGGTGGAGACCGTCCGCCAGGCGGCGCACACCGGCAAAATCGGCGACGGCAAGATCTTTGTCTATTCCATCGACGAGGTGGTGCGCATCCGCACCGGCGAACGAAACAACGACGCGATCTGAGTCGGATCAGGAGAGGCGGTTGCGGTAGTCGGTATAGCCGAACGAGCGCACCACCTCGGTGGTGCCGGTGGCCGGGTCGTAGACTGCGATGGAGGGAAGACGCACACCGTTGAAGGTGGTGTTCTTCACCATGGTGTAGTGGGCCATGTCGCAGAAGATGAGACGCTGGCCGATGGCAAGCGGCTGGGGGAAGGAGTAGTCGCCGATCACGTCGCCGGCGAGACACGTCGGCCCGCCCAGGCGGTAGGTATGGGCGAACTCGCCGGGCTCTCCTGCGCCGACAAGGCGCGGCCGGTAGGGCATCTCCAAAACGTCCGGCATGTGGGCCGAGGCCGAGGTGTCGAGGATGGCGATTGCCATCTCGTTCTTCACCAGGTCCACCACCTCGCAGACCAGAACCCCGATGTTCAGGGCAATGGCCTCGCCGGGTTCGAGATAGACCGGCACCCCGTACTTCTGCTGCACGCCGTCGATCAACCGGCAGAGCAGTTCCACGTCGTAATCGGACCGGGTGATGTGATGCCCCCCGCCGAAGTTCACCCAGCGCATCCCCTTGAGGAACTCGCCGAATTTTGCTTCAAAGGCGGCCAGGGTATGCTGCAAGGCATCGGCGTTCTGTTCGCACAGGGCGTGGAAGTGGAGCCCCTCGATGCCGTCCAGCAGCCCGGGCCGGAACTCGGCGCGGGTCACGCCGAGGCGGGAATACCTGCCGCAGGGGTTGTAGATGTCCACCCCCACCTCGGAATACTCCGGATTCACCCGAATGCCGCAGGAAATTTTTTTGGGATGGGCCAGCACCTGCTGCCTGAAGCGGCTCCACTGGCTGAAGGAGTTGAAGACCATGTGGTCCACGTAGCCGAGGAGTTCCGGCATCTCCTGCCCGGTGTAGGCCGGGCAGAAGATGTGGGTCTCGCCGCCGAATTCCTCGCAGCCAAGGCGCGCCTCATCCAGCGAACTCGCAGTGGTGCCCCTGAGCACCTTGTTGATCTGCCCAAAAAGGGACCACTGGGCAAAGCCCTTCAAGGCGAGCAGGATGGTGCAGCCGGTGCGCTGCTGCACCTGATCAAGCACCGCAAGATTCCGGGCGAGTTTGCCCCTGTCGCTCACATAGCAGGGCGACGGCACCTCGTGCACAAAGGGGAATTCGTGGGCCACATCCATTACTCGTACTCCGCCACGATGCAATTCAAAGCGAGTCGGCAAAGCCTCGAAGACAAAACACCCGCTTCATGCGCGTTCATTTTCTTTGCTTGCCCAAAGAAAACGAACCAAAAGAAAGGGCACCCCGTCACTGGTCCGCCTGCGGCGGATACCCTGCGCTCCTCGAAGACGCCGGGAGTTTGAAAACTCGGCTTCGCCTCAAACAGTTCAAACTCCTTATTCGGCGTCTTCTCCAGTGCTCGGCTGCGTGACAAGGGGGAAGACCAACGGGCAATTCCTCGCCCTATTGCGCACGGAATTACAGCTCCTTCACTTCCCACGGCAGGCCGTAGCGGTTCAATGCGTCCATAAAAGGATCCGGATCGAGCTGCTCCATGTTGAAGACGCCCTTCTCCCGCCAGGCATTGGTCACCATCATCATGGCGCCGATCATGGCCGGCACCCCGGTGGTGTAGGAGATGGCCTGGGAACCCACCTCGGCGTAACACTCCTCATGGTCGCAGACGTTGTAGATGTAAATTTTGCGCACCTTACCGTCCTTGATTCCTTCCATGACGTTGCCGATGCAGGTCTTGCCCTTGGTGCGCGGGCCGAGCGAGGCGGGGTCGGGCAGCAGGGCCTTCAGGAACTGAAGGGGGATGATCTCGCGGCCCTCGAACATCACTGGCTCGATGCCCGTCATGCCCACGTTCTGCAAAACCTCCAGGTGCTTGAGGTAGTTGTCGGAAAAGGTCATCCAGAAGCGGATGCGCTTCAATCCCTTGATGTTCTGCACCAGCGACTCCAGTTCCTCGTGGTACATGAGGTAGGCGTTTTTGGGCCCGATCTGCGGGAAATCGAAGGACTGCTTCACCGACAAGGGATCGGTCTCCAGCCACTGGCCATTCTCCCAGTACTTGCCCCGGGCGGTCACCTCGCGGATGTTGATCTCCGGGTTGAAGTTGGTGGCAAAGGGGTGGCCGTGGTCGCCGGCATTGGCGTCCAGGATGTCGATGGAATGGATCTCATCGAAGTAATGTTTGGCCGCATAGGCCGCATAGACGTTGGTGACGCCGGGGTCGAAACCGCTGCCCAAAAGGGCCATGAGCCCCTGGGCCTTGAACTTGTCGTGGTAGGGCCACTGCCAGGTGTAGCTGAACTTGGCCTCGTCCGGCGGCTCGTAGTTGGCGGTGTCGAGATAGTCCACCCCGGCGGCGAGGCAGGCGTCCATGATGGGCAGATCCTGGTAGGGCAAGGCCACATTCACCACCAGGGCGGGCCTGACCCTGTTGATCAGCGCCGTCATCTCGGCGACGTTGTCGGCATCCACGGCCGCCACCTCGATGTTCCGGCCGGTGCGCTGCCTCACGGAATCGCGGATCGCCTCGCATTTCGATACCGTCCGGCTCGCCAGCACGATCTCGGAAAAGACCTCCGGCACCTGGGCGCACTTGTGCACCACCACGCTGCCAACCCCGCCTGCACCAACGATCAACACCTTGCTCATTTTCTCACCCTCTTCTGCTTGACGCATACCGTCGCGTATGCTATAACGCGCTCGCTTGACCGGTTTCGACCGGGCCGTTAGCTCAACTGGTAGAGCAACTGACTCTTAATCAGTAGGTTTGGGGTTCGAGCCCCCGACGGCCCACCAGCCTTCCCAAGGGATTGCCGCACGGCAATCCCTTTTTTTTGTTGCCACTGCCCACCCCTTTTCCATACCCCAGCAGGGCGCATCTGTCAAAAGGCGGCAGGGCATTGCCTTATATATTTTCAGGGGAAAAAAGCAACAAAAAATCCCGGGCCGGGGTAGAATGACGGCATGGATGCCCCCGCCAAAGCCGAAGACCGACGCAAACCAGAGATCATCCTCATCGCCGCCATGGCGGCCAACCGGGTGATCGGCAAGGGCAACGCCATCCCCTGGCACATCCCGGAAGAACTGCAGCGCTTCAAACGGATCACCATGGGCCACACGCTGATCATGGGCCGCAAGACCCACGAATCCATCGGCCGGGTGCTGCCGGGCCGCCGGACCATCGTCATCAGCAGGCAGAGGGATTTTGAGGCAGCAGGCTGCACCGTGGTCCAGGGCCTCGAGAAGGCCCTGGACCTGTGCCAGAAAGACGAAAAGGTTTTTATCGCCGGCGGGGCCGAGATTTTCCGCCTTGCCCTGCCTTACGCCGACGCCATCTATCTGAGTGTCCTCCACCGGGAAGTGGAGGGGGATATCCTTTTTCCGGAATTCTCCGAGGCGGAGTTCCCGCTGGCCAGTTCCGAGACGGTCAGCGGACCGGACCCGTATACCTTTGCCGTCTACCGGCGCAGGAGTGTTTAATCCACGGGGAAGAAATGTTCCTTTTCCGCCCCGCACTTGGGGCAAACCCACTCCTCTGGCAATTGTTCAAAAGGGGTGCCGGGGGCAATGCCACGATCTTCGTCGCCTTCCGCCGGGTCATAGACATAGCCGCAGGGGCATTCATACTTCTGCATCGCACTCTCCTTGTCTCGTTGCAATTTTTTCGGGAATAGGCCCGGTGCTTCGTCCCTTTCTTAATCCATGGTCTCCATGGCACGTCCGCAGCAAAGAGGGACGTTCTGGCCGGCCTTCACATTCATGTACTTGTTGCAGACCGCGCAATAATAGGTATTGTCGGCCGCGGCCGCCTGCTCGCTCCAGGCAGTCTTGCCGCCGGGGATACCCTCGATGGTGAAGCGGGCCAGATTCTCCTTGCTCGGCACATACTCGCCAATGGGTACCAGCTTCTTGTTCTCCCGAAGGCAGTCCACCACCACCCGCCACAGGGTCTCCATGGCTCCGGTTTCCTGGGGATTTTCCGGTACAAACTCGACAACGTTTCTATCAAGGGTGATCCGCATAGAGTTCCTCTTGGTTTAGTTTTTAGTAATTATTACTATTTGAAATAGTAAACTACTCTTCCCATTCGTCAAGGAAAAATCCGGCTCGCCCGAAGGTTTGGCAAATAATTTGGGATTAACCGCCACCAGCCTCACGGATGAGGGCGGCCACCGCCTCTGCAAGTTGCCGGTAGCCGGCTCCATTGGGATGGATCTGGTCGCTCTTGAGGCCGCGGTCGGTGAGAATGGCCCGGATGGTCTCATCATCACAGGGCACACCAAATTCCCCGGCCAACTCCTTATAGAGCGGCGCGGGGGAAACCAGAAGGCCCGGCTCGGGCACCCCGAGAAGAAGCAGGTCGATGCCGCGCTCCTTCACCAGGGCGATCATGCGGCGCAGATTGGCCTTGGTTTCTTCCCTGTTCTGGCGCCGCAAAAAGTCGTTGCCGCCATGGCAGAGGATGACCAGGTCGGGCCCGTGCTCGTCGAGCACCTGCGGCAAGCGCGCCAGTCCTTCGGCAGTCACCTCGCCCGGCACCCCCGCGTTGATGACGCTGCAGCCCAGAAGGGTGGCGAGCACGGCAGGATACGACTCATCCGGCCGGGCTCCGGTACCGAAGGTGAGGCTGTCGCCAAAGGCAAGAACGGTCGCATCGGCGGCCAGCGGCCGGATGGCTGGAGGCTTGCCGCAGCCGGCCACTACCAGCAGGCAGAGGCCCCAGAAAAAAATCTGCCTACAGAACGACGCGGTTCCGCCCTTCCTTCTTGGCCCGATACAAGGCATGATCCGCCTCCCGCAGCAGGGTTTCCCGGTCCATGCCGGGCTGATGCATGGCAATGCCGATGGAGATCGTCACTCCGCCGAGATGCTGCCCCATCTGCTCGATGACCAGATGCTGTTCCACGGTGGCCCGCAGATCCTCGGCCCGCCGCCGGGCGTCCTCGGCCGGAATATTGGGAAAAATCACCACGAACTCCTCGCCGCCGTAACGGCAGGCGATATCTTCCTCGCGGATGCTGTGGCGGATGATCTCGCCCAGCTTGCGGAGCACCCAGTCGCCGGTGACATGGCCGTAGGTATCGTTGACCTGCTTGAAATGGTCGAGGTCCAGCATGAAAAGGACCAGCGAAGCGGCCTGGCGCCTCGCCTTGCTGATCTCGCGCTGGAGCGATTCCTCCATGTAGCGGCGGTTGTAGAGACCGGTGAGCGGGTCGCGGATGGACTGGGTCCGCAGCGCTTCCTGCATCTGCCGCAGCTCTTCGATGATCTGGCGCTGGTCCTCTTCGATCTGCTTGCGGCGGCTGAGGTCGTCCGCCACCCAGAGCATGCCCGGCCCCAGGTCGGAGAGGGTGACGACCTTGCCGGAAAGGCTTGCCCAGACCGGAGTGCCGTCCTTGCGCCGGAGCTGATATTCCATCTGGATCAACCCCTTCCCGTCCATTCTGCTCAGTATTTCGCTGCCGAACCGCTCGAAATGGGCCGGCGAAAGGTGGAGCATGGCCAGGCTTTCACCGAGCAGTTCTTCCCGCGTGTAGCCCAGCACCGAGGCGGCCCGGTCGTTCACGTCGGCAATGACGCGGTCTGCTGTGGCAAAGAGGATGCCCACCAGGGTGTTGTCGAAAATCGCCCGGAACCGCTCGGAACTCTGCCGCATGGCCTGATCGTTGCGCCGCCGCTCCGAGATGTCGCGGAAATTTTCAACGACCCCGATCAGCCGGCCTTCGTGGTCGCGCAAAGGCACCGCCACGATCTGGACCGGCACCACCTCGCCACCGGCAGAGCGCTTTTCCTCCTCGAACTCCACCCGCTCCTCCCCCTGCAGGATGCGGTGGAGCGAGCAGTCGGCGGTGTGGCAGCGCGGGCCCGGACTGAGATTGCAGCATTGCAGCAGCCCTTCTTCCTGCTCCTCCACATGGAACATCTTTTGATAGGCGCTGTTCATGCGGACAATGTGGCCATTGAGATCAAGGACCAGCTTGCCGTCCGACGAGGAATTGAAAATCTGGTCCAGGAGGAGGGTGACCGACTGTGCCGCCTCTTCGCCCTGGGTCACGGCGGTCACATCCCGCAGGAAAAAAAGCAGGGTGTCGCCGGCAACGCCGCCGGGCAGCAGTGCGCTCAGGGCCAGCAGCCGCCCCTTGAACGGCACCACCTTTTCCCCGCCATTCATCCTGCGCTGCGGCAGGGCCGAGGCAATCACCTGCTGCACCACGCCCTGCAATCCCTCCGGAAAGAGGTTGGCCAGTTGCCGCCCCAGCAGCATTTCTTCGGGTTGATCCAGCAGAACCGCCGCCTGCCGGTTGGCATAGAGAACCTTGCCGCTGGGATGGGCGACTTCCATGATGCCGTCGGAGACGTTGTCGAGAAGCATCTCCCGGTGGCGCCGCAGGTCGAGCAACTCCCGGGTGATGCCGCGCCGGGTTGTCTTGCCGCTTTCGTTGCCGGGGGAAGGGCGGCCGAAGAAACCCTGCCGGAACTCGGCAAAAAGGTTGCGGAAACGCTCGGCCAGTTCGCGCCGCGACGCCTTGGCCATGGAGACATCCACCCCGGCAGCCGCTGCCTCCACTTCATTCTCTGCCGCAGCGGCCGAGAGCATGACCAGCAGGGAGTGGTTCGAAACGGGGGTTGGAACGGATGATCCGGCAAAGCTTCTCGCCGCCGATGCCGGGCATGATGAGATCGACCAGAAAAATTTCCGGGGTATGGCGTTCCAGAAGCTCCAGGGCCGTCAGCCCGTCTGCCGCGGCCAGCACCTCGCATCCCTCCTCGGCGAGGATGCCGGTGACGATCTCCCGGAACACCGGATCGTTTTCCACCACCATGACGGTAAAGGGGGTTGCCTGCTCGCCCATTGTGCCTCCGTTGCGTCTGGACCGCGCCCCTCACGCGGCTCTTCACCGGAACCGGCCCGGATCAGGCCCGGGTCAGGTGGCGGTACTTGATGCGGTGCGGCTGATCCGCCTCGGTGCCGAGGCGCGCCTTGCGGTCCGCCTCGTATTCCGAATAGTTGCCGTCGAACCACACCACCTGGGAATCGCCCTCAAAGGCGAGGATGTGGGTGGCGATGCGGTCCAGGAACCAGCGGTCGTGGCTGATCACCACCGCGCAGCCGGCAAAGTTCTCCAGTGCCTCTTCGAGCGCCCGCAGGGTGTTCACGTCGAGGTCGTTGGTGGGCTCGTCCAGGAGCAGGACATTGGCGCCGGACTTGAGCATCCGCGCCAGGTGGACGCGGTTCCTTTGCCCGCCGCTCATGAGCCCCACCTTCTTCTGCTGCTCGGTGCCGGAGAAGTTGAAGCGGGCCACGTAGGCCCGGGAGTTCACCTCGCGGTTGCCCAGGGTGATGGTTTCCTGCCCCTCGGTGATCGCCTGCCAGATGGTCTCCTCCGGGTTCAGCACCTCGCGGGACTGGTCCACGTAGGCGAGCTTCACCGTATCCCCCAGGCGGATGGCGCCGGAATCGGGCTCCTCCTGGCCGGTGATCATGCGGAAGAGGGTGGTCTTGCCGGCGCCGTTGGGGCCGATCACGCCGACGATGCCGCCCGGCGGCAGGGAAAAGCTCATGTCCTCGTAGAGAATGTTGTCGCCGTAGGACTTGCCGATCTTGTCCGCCTCGATCACCAGCTTGCCCAGGCGCTGCCCTGGCGGGATGTAGATTTCGAGATCCCTGGTCCGCTTCTCCCCTTCCTGCCCGAGCAACTCCTCGTAGGCGGCGATGCGCGCCTTGGACTTGGCGTGGCGGCCCTTGGGGTTCATGCGGATCCACTCGAGCTCGCGCTCCAGGGTCTTCTGACGCTCGCTCTCCTGCTTCTCCTCCTGGGCCAGGCGCTTCTGCTTCTGCTCCAGCCACGAGGAGTAGTTGCCCTTCCAGGGGATGCCGTGGCCGCGGTCCAGTTCCAGTATCCAGCCCGCCACGTTGTCGAGGAAGTAGCGGTCGTGGGTCACGGCGATGACGGTGCCGGCGTAGCGCTGGAGATGGTGCTCCAGCCAGGCCACGGTCTCGGCGTCCAGATGGTTGGTGGGCTCGTCCAGCAGCAGGATGTCGGGCTTCTGGAGCAAGAGGCGGCAGAGGGCCACCCGGCGGCGCTCGCCGCCGGAGAGGACCTTGATCGGCGTCTCGCCGGGCGGGCAGCGCAGCGCATCCATGGCCATTTCGAGGCGGGCGTCGAGGTCCCAGGCATCCATGGCGTCGAGCTTTTCCTGCACCTGGGCCTGGCGGGCGATGAGCTTGTCCATCTCCTCGTCGCCCATGGGCTCGGCGAACTTCATGTTGATCTCGTTGAACTCGTTGGTGAGATCGACCACCTCCTGCACGCCCTGCTCCACGATCTGGCGCACCGTGGCGCCGTCGTCGAGGTGGGGCTCCTGCTCCAGATAGCCCACGGTGAACCCGGGCGAGATGTGGGTCTCGCCGTTGAACTCCTTGTCCACCCCGGCAAGTATCCGCAACAGCGAGGACTTGCCCGAGCCGTTGAGGCCCAGCACGCCGATCTTGGCGCCGTAGAAGTAGGAAAGGCTGATGTCCTTGAGGATCGGCTTCTTCTCGTAGAACTTGGAAACCCGGATCATGGAGTAGATGATCTTGTTCGGCTCGGTGGTGCTCATGTGGTCATCCTGTGGCATGTGTGAAAACGGTACGAATGCGTAAGGCGGCGGGCGGAATGTACCCGGTTTCGGGGGAAAAGGCAATTTTCTTGGATCAGGTGGCAACCCGGTTGCGGCCTGCCTCCTTGGCCCGGTAGAGCGCCTTGTCCGCGGCCTGCACCGTGCGCTCCCGGTGCTTCTTGCCCTGCTGGCGCGTTGCCACGCCGATGCTGACGGTCACTGCCACGCTCCTGCCGGCGCTCCGCGACTTACCGGCCTTGGGCTTGCGGCCGGGACGCTTGGCTCCCCGCAGCCGGAACCGCGCCGCCGCCACCTGCTCCCGCACTGCCTCCAGATGGGGCATGGCCTCCTCGCGGCCCTTGCCAGAGAAAAGGATGGTGAACTCCTCGCCGCCGTAGCGAAAGGCCTTCCCGCCCCCCCGCACCTGCCGGAGTTTCCCGGCCACCATCCGCAGCACCTGATCGCCGATGTCATGGCCGTGCTGGTCGTTGAAATTCTTGAAATGATCGACATCGACCATGGCCACCGTGTAGTCGCCGCGCAAACGGAGCATGGCCTCGTTCAGGGCGCGGCGGCCGGGCAGCCCGGTCAGCTCGTCGCGGAAGGCCATGCCGTGCGCCGATTCCATGGCGCCGACGAGGAGAACCAGCCCGGCAACGGCAAGGTAACAGGAGGCAAGAGGGCTGCCCACGGCCAGGGCCACGCCCACAGCGGCCAATGCCCAGAAAATTCCGTGCTCCAGAGGATCGCGGTGGCGGGCAAAACGCCAGCAGATGACAACGGCCGCGACGAGCAAGATCAGCGCAACGGGCACGGAGAGGAAAAAGCCGAATGGCAGGGCCAGGTTGCCGGCAGCCAGTTGGGCCACCACCTCGGCCGGTTCCTGCAACGCGAGATACCCCACTAGCCCGGCCTGGACCGCGATGGCCAGCAACCGGCAGCCGCCCAGCGGGGTGAAGAGCCCCCGCTCGCGGAGCAGCGAAAGCAGCAGGAAATTGACCGGCAACGCCACGGCAAGAAGCCAGAAGGAGGCCTGAGCCGCAGCGCCACCGGCAGCGGTCCCGGCCAGCAGCAGACGGTCGGCCAGAAAGAGGAGCAGCACGCCATAGACCAGACGGCTGCGGTTGAAACGCCAGCCCAGGAGAAAGGAAAGAACCAGCAGCGCCAGGGGACCATGGGTGCCAACGAGGGTGAGCCACGGACGCCAGGACTCGATCAGTATGGCAACGGCTGCGGCCGCAAGGATCAGGCCGCCGGGGAAAAGCAGGGCAACGAAAAAATGCACGGAACGGCTCCTCAAGGGCTGCAGGCGGACATCGCCGACCCTGTTTTTTCGCAGCCTAGTGGGGTTTCGGCCACCGGTCAAGACGAATCCGCCGGCAACGCAACAAAATCGTTGCGCCTTTCTCCGGTGGCGTTCACAATCCCTCCATGCACCTCAGCCACCCGGTTCACATCGACAGCGACCATTGCACCGGCTGCACCCTCTGCGCCGGCAACTGCCCCAGCGAGACCATCATCATGCAGGATGGCCGGGCCGCCGTCGCGACCGCGGCCTGCATGGCCTGCGGCCACTGCGCGGCCCTCTGCCCAACGGGCGCCATCACGGTGGCCGCGGCGAAAAATACCCCCCTGCGCTTTGCTACCTTTGCCGCGCCGGAAGAATGGCTGCCCTACGGCCGGGGCGACGTCGGCCCCCTGGTGCAGCTCATGCGCTCACGCCGCTCCTGCCGCAGCTATACGAAAAAACCGGTGGAGCGCGCCCTGCTCGATGATCTGGTGAAAATCGGCACCACCGCGCCCTCCGGCACCAACAGCCAGGGGTGGGCCTTCACCATCCTGCCGGACCGCGCCAGCGTCGTGATCTTGGGCGAGGCGGTGGCCGGCTACTTCCGCCGCCTGAACCGGCTGGCCGCCGCACCGCTCCTGCGCCATCTCCTCAAATGGTGCGGCAAACCGGCGCTGGATCTCTACTACCGCCGTCATTACGCCACCACGACCAAGGCCCTGCGGGAATGGGACGAAGCAGGCCGCGACCGCCTCTTCCACGGCGCCACCGCCGTGATCCTCATCGGCAGCAAGGCCGGTGTCAGTTGCCCAGGCGAGGATGCCCTCTTGGCCAGCCAGAACATCCTGCTCGCCGGCCATGCCATGGGGCTGGGCAGTTGCCTCATCGGCTTTGCCGTGGAGGCGATGCGCCGGGATGCACAGATCGGCGCCCGCCTCGGCATCCCGCAGGAGGAGACGATCCACAGCGTCATTGCCCTTGGCTGGCCCGCCGTGCGCTACCAGCGGCTCACCGGCCGGAAGCCCGTTGCACCACGATGGTTCACGCCAGTTGGCAAAATCAGCCAGATGCCCTAAGATGGAACAATCGTCCGCTGCCCCCCCGGGAGGACTCATGGAAGAACGGCTCATCGAACTGGAGACCCGCCTCGCCTTCCAGGAAAAGACCCTGGAGGAACTGAACGAGGTGATCATCCGCCAGCAGGAAGAGATCGACCGGTTGCGCGAAGACCTCGACCGGCTCACGGCCCGCCTTCGCCCAGTGCTGGCCGCCTCCGAGACTGAAGGCTTTCCAGAGGTTTAGCCGCCCGGCATGCACACCTCACCACCACTCATCCTGATCGTGGACTCCGAAGCCCGCCTCACCGGCGCCTCGGCCTCGCTCATCGCCACCCTCAAGGAACAGCTCACCCTCGACAACCCCGAATACCGGGACGCCCAAAAATACGGGCGCTGGATCGGCAAGCGGCTGAAGCCCCAGCTTCATTTCTACTGTCTGGAGGGCGACGCCATCCGCTTCCCCCGCGGCTTTGCCCGCCAGGCGATCAATCTCTGCCGCCGCTTCATGCATCACACCCCGGCCATTGTCGACCAGCGCCACGAACTGCCGCCCATTTCTCTCACTTTCAGCAAGGAACTGCGGCCCTACCAGCAGGCGGCCCTGACCGACATCCTTGCCCATGAGTTCGGGGTGCTGGAGGCGGGCACCGGCTCCGGCAAGACCGTGGTGGCCCTGGCGGCCATCGCCGCCCGTTGCCAGCCGACCATCGTGCTGGTCCACACCAAGGAACTGCTCCACCAGTGGGCGGAGCGGGTGCAGACCTTCCTCGGTGTTACACCCGGCCTCATCGGCGACGGCCACTACGAGGTCCGGCCCATCACCATTGCCATCGTCAACTCGGCCCGCAACCATCTCGATGAACTCCCCGCCCATTTCGGCCACCTCTGTGTGGACGAATGCCACCGGGTGCCCGCCTCGCTCTTCACCGAGGTGGTGAGCGCCTTTTCCTGCCGCTACATGCTCGGGCTTTCCGCCACCGCCTTTCGCCGCGACGGGCTCACCAAGCTCATCTACATCTCCCTGGGCGACCGGGTGCACCACGTGGACACCAGCCACCTCCACGCCACCGGCGCGGTCCTGAAGCCCGAGTTCATCCAGCGGCCCACCGAATTCCGCTACGTCTATCGCGGCAATTACCAGGCCCTGATGAAATCGCTCACCAGAAACCAGGACCGCAACGAACTGATCGTGGGCGACATCGCCAGGGAGGCGGCCACGCGCGAGGGCATCATCCTCATCGTCAGCGACCGGGTGCAGCACTGCGAGGAACTGGCCCGGCTGCTCGAAAAACAGGGGCTCAGCGCGCCGGTCTTGACCGGCCAGACCAGGCCTGACGAACGCGCCGAGTTGGTGGAGGCGATCCAGCAGGGCCGGGTCAAAATTCTCATCTCCACGGTGCAACTCATCGGCGAGGGGTTCGACTGCCCCAACCTCACCACCCTCTTCCTCACCACCCCCATCAAGTTCACCGGCCGCCTGCTCCAGGTGGTGGGCCGCGTCCTCCGGCCGGCGGCGGGCAAGACCCCGCGGGTCTACGACTACGTCGATCCGGTCAAGGTCCTCGCCTCCTCGGCCCAGTCCCGCTGGCTCACCTTCCAGTTCGAGTAATCCCCGCCAAAGGCCGTCAGCGGCCGTATTCCGCCTTTTCCCCCGTTCACGATTTCGCCTTTGCATTTTCTTTTTTTCATGGTAAGAGAAACCGTTTTGTAAAAAACTGAACGCCAATTCATTTGCGTGGATTGACGTTTTTTTCGCATCCAACAGGAAGGGAAAAGGAGAAAAGAGATGATCAAGAAAATTTCCAGCGTTGCCCTGGCCGGCCTGCTCTGCCTGCCGGGCGTTGCCGCGGCTGGCGCCGGCACCGACCGCATCGGCGACATCGAAAAGCAGATGGCCGAGATGACCAAGGCCTTTAATGCCCAGATGGAGGCGATGAAGGCGGAGATCAGCACCCTGAAGAACCAGAATCAGGCCCTGAGCAAAGAAGTGGCCACCAACGCCGAGACGGTGAAGAAAAGCGCCACCGCGGCCGAGTGGACCCAGAAGGTCTCCTTGGGCGGCCAGGTCACCTTCCGCGGCTACAACCTCCAGAACGTCTGGGACTTCAACGATGCGAGCGACAGCGACAACCGCGACCTCTTCCGCACCAAGGGCAGCATCTGGGCGGATTTCAAGGCCACGGACAACGTCACCGCCCGGGTGCAGCTCACCGATCAGACCTGGGGTGAGGGTGTGACCTATACGGCCAGCAGCCTCTCCGCGACCGATTCCGCCATGGACAACAACAGCAACAAGGTCTTTCTCGACAACGCCTACATCAATGTGAAAAACCTGCTGGGCCTGCCGGTGGAAGGCACCTTTGGCCGCCAGAACCTGATCTACGGCACCGGCTTCGTGATCCTGGACGGCCAGTCCCAGTTCGCCTCCACCTCCATCTACTTCGATGGCGTCAAGCTCCGCTGGCACGTCACCGACCAGATGATGCTGGACGGCTTCTACATGAAGGACCAGGAAAACACGGTAGCCAACAGCGCCAACAACTGGGCAGGCGACGACATTACCCTTTCAGGTTTTTACTTCACCAACAAGAAGTGCGCCTTGACCGGCATGCAGCAGGAACTCTATGTCCTGAACCGCAACGACGAGGCCCTCCAGAAGGATATCTGGATGTACGGCGTTCGCCTTTCGGACAAGCTGGCCAACGGCATCGACTACTCCCTGGAAGGCGCCATCCAGAAGGGTGACGCCACCGCCACCCTGGATCAGGACGCCTGGGGCTGCAAGCTCGATGCAGGCTACACCTTCAAGGACATGGGCTGGAAACCCCGCGTTTATCTCGGCTATGCCTTCATGAGCGGCGACGGCAATGCCAATGACGGCGACAACGAACAGTGGGATGTCTTCTACGGCGGCTGGCCGCAGTGGGGCGACCTGCTGGCGTGGAAATACCTCAACATCGGAGCCGGCAACAAACTGAGCAGCGTTTATGCCGGGTATGATGATTACAGCACCGTGGCCGGCGAGGCCGTCTACTCTAACCTGCAGATCGCCACCATCGGGACGAATTTTGTGCCCCTTGACAAATTCTCGGTCAATCTTTCCTATTCCGACCTGAAGTTCGACAAGACCGATGCCGGGGTGGATGACGATTTCGGCGATTACTACCAGGCCATGCTCAAGTACCAGTACACCAAGCAGATGAGCTTCTCGCTCTATGGCGCGCTGCTCTCGCCGGGGGCGGCTTTCAACAGCACCCCGAAGGACGACGCCACCGAAGTTTACTGGGAGGCGGAGTACAAGTTCTAACCGTTGCGGTTTGATCGGAAGACCAGAGGGGGCAGCGTGTCGCGCTGCCCCCTTGTTTTGTGCCCCACGGGCTGCTGGCCTGAAAAATGCGCGGCCTTGAACTTGATGCCCGGACATGGTAAGTAATTCATTCCTGCCGCCTCTGGCATGAAAGTTTTTCTGCAATATCAAAATGTTACACACAACGGAGAACCGCGTGGCGCAATCTGAACCCTTATGGATGTCCGGCAACGAGGCCCTGGCACTCGCTGCCGTCGAGGCAGGCGTGAAGGTGGCCTCCGGCTACCCCGGCACCCCCTCCACCGAAATCCTGGAAAACCTCTCGGAGTACAAGTCCGTCTACTGCGAATGGGCGCCCAATGAAAAGGTGGCCCTCGAAGTGGCCATCGGTGCATCCTTCGCCGGGGTTCGCGCCTTTGCCACCATGAAGCACGTGGGCCTCAACGTGGCTGCCGACCCGCTCTTCACCGCCTCCTACACCGGGGTGCGGGGTGGGCTGGTGATCCTCGTCGCCGACGACCCCACCATGTACAGCTCGCAGAACGAGCAGGACAGCCGCAACTACGCCTATGCCGCCAAGCTCCCCATGCTGGAGGTGGCCGACCCGGCCGAGGCCAAGGAATTCCTCAAGCTCGCCTACCGGCTGAGCGAACAGTTCGACACCCCGGTGCTGCTCAGGAGCTGCACCCGGGTGGCCCACGTCAAGGGCGTGGTCACCAGGGGCGCGGCTGAGACATCCCCCATCACGCCCGGCCTGGAAAAGAACCCCGCCAAGCTCGTCATGCTGCCGGCCCACGCCCGTGGCCGCCGGGTTGCAGTGGGCGAACGCCAGCAAAAGATCGCCGAATTCGCCGAGACCTTTGCCGAAAACCGCGTCGAGATGGGCGAAAAGTCCATGGGCATCATCGCCGCGGGCACCAGCTATCTCTACGCCAGGGAGGCCTTTCCCAATGCCTCCTTCCTCAAGCTCGGCATGGTCCATCCCCTGCCGGAGAAACTGATCCGCGACTTTGCCAGCAAGGTCGAGACCCTTTACATCGTCGAAGACCTCGACCCCTTCATCGAACTGCGGGTCAAGGCCATGGGCATTGCCTGCATCGGCAAGGAGAAGATTCCCGCCATCGGCGAACTCTCGCCTTCGGTGGTCCGGAAGGCCATCACCGGCGAGAAGGGGGCCGCGGTCTTCGGCCCGGTGGATCTTCCGCCGCGGCCGCCCAACATGTGCCCCGGCTGCCCGCACCGCGGCCTCTTCTACAATCTGAACCGGCTCAAGGTCTTTGTCTCCGGCGACATCGGCTGCTACACCCTGGGTGCCCTGCCACCGCTCAGTGCCATGGACGCCTGCGTCTGCATGGGTGCCAGCGTGGGCATGGCCCACGGCATGGCCAAGGCCCTGGGCCAGGACGGCCTGGGCAAGGCGGTGGCGGTGATCGGCGACTCCACCTTCATCCACTCGGGGCTCAATGGCCTCATCAACACGGTCTACAACAACAGCTACTCCACGGTGATCATCCTCGACAACCGCATCACCGCCATGACCGGCCAGCAGCCCAACCCGGCCTCGGGCTCCACCATCATGGGCGAGCCGGCCAATTCCATCGACTTCCCCGAGCTGTGCCGGGCCATCGGCGTCAAGCATGTGCGCACCGTCAACCCGCACGACATCGAAGGAACCTACGCGGTGCTCAAGGAGGAGATCGAACGGCCCGAGCCCTCGGTGGTCATCACCCGCTTCCCCTGCGTGCTCACCCCGGAGGAAAAGAAGCGGCCCAAGAAGCCGTTCCGCAGCAACACGGAAAACTGCACCGGTTGCGGGATGTGTCTCAAAATCGGCTGCCCGGCCATCACCTGGGTGGCGCTCACCCCGGCTGAGGCGACGGCCATGGGCAAGAAGGAAAAGCAGAAGGGCTACGCCCTCATCAACGAGACCACCTGCATCGGCTGCGGCCAGTGCCTGACGCTGTGCAAGTTCGACGCCATTGTCACAGGGGAGGGCCAGTAAATGAAAGAGCACGGCAACATCCATTTCTGCGGGGTGGGCGGCCAGGGGATCCTGCTGGCCAGCGAACTCACCGCCTACGCGCTCCTGGCCGTCGGATTCGACGCCAAAAAGAGCGAGGTGCACGGCATGGCCCAGCGCGGCGGCTCGGTGGAGGCGCATCTGCGCTTCGGCCGCGGCAAGGTCTATTCCCCGCTCATCGAGCCAGGCACCGTGGACATCATGCTGGCCTTCGAGATGATGGAGGCAGTGCGCTACCTGCCCTTCCTCAGCCCGCACAGCACGGTGATCGTCAATACCCAGAAGATCGCCCCGCCTGCGGTGGCCACCGGCAAGATGACCTATCCGGACCAGTGTCTCGATGAGCTGACCAGCCGCGGCATCACCGTCATCCCGGTGGATGCCTTTGCCATCGCCCGCGCCGCCGGCAACCTCAAGGCGGTGAACGTGGCCCTGGTGGGCGCACTCTCCCGCCTGCTGCCGGTGGAGGAGGCGACCTGGATCGAGGTGATCAGGCAGCGGCTGCCCCCCAAGATCGTCGAGGTGAACCTCGCCGCCTTTGCCGCGGGCCGCAAGGCGGGCAATTAACCAACTCGCCACGAACAACGTCGAGGAAGCAGCCATGATCTGGAACGAGGAATACGAAACCCTGCCGCGCGAGGCGCTGGAGGCCTTGCAGCTCAAGAGGCTCAAGGCCCAGGTGGAACGGGTCTACGCCACCGTACCCTACTACCGCAAGAAGATGGAAGACGCCGGGGTGGCGCCGGGGGACATCAAGCAGCTTTCCGACATCAAACTGCTGCCCTTCACCACCAAGGAAGACCTGCGCAAGAACTATCCCTTCGGCCTCTTCACCGTGCCGCTCGAACGGGTGGTCCGCATCCACGCCTCCTCCGGCACCACCGGCAAACCGACCGTGGTGGGCTACACCAAGCGCGACATCGCCACCTGGGCCGAACTGATGACCCGGACGCTTTCCGCCGCCGGGGTGCACAGCGGCGACATCGTGCATAACGCCTACGGCTACGGCCTCTTTACCGGGGGCCTTGGCGCCCATTACGGCGCCGAGAACCTGGGCGCCGCGGTCATCCCGATCTCGGGCGGCAACACCAAGCGCCAGATCCAGATCATGCAGGACTTCGGCTCCACCGTGCTCCTTTCCACCCCGTCCTATGCCCTCAACATCGCCGACGCCATGGCCGACCAAGGCATCGACCCGGCCACCCTCAAGCTGCGGGTGGGGGTCTTCGGCGCCGAACCGTGGAGCGAGGCCATGCGCGAGGAAATCGAGAGCCGCCTCAAGATCAAGGCCATCGACATCTACGGCCTCTCCGAGGTCATCGGCCCCGGCGTGGCGGCGGAGTGCCTCGAAGAGCAGAAGGGGCTCCACATCATGGAAGACCACTTCCTGCCCGAGATCGTCGATCCCGAAACCTTCGAGCCGGTACCCCTGGGCGAAAAGGGCGAGCTGGTCTTCACCACCCTCACCAAGGAGGCCTTCCCGGTCATCCGCTACCGCACCAAGGACATCTCCCGCCTCATCCCCGATGTCTGCACCTGCGGCCGCACCTTCTACCGGATGCCCAAGGTCACGGGACGCACCGACGACATGCTCATCATCCGCGGGGTCAACGTCTTCCCCTCCCAGATCGAAGAGGTCATCGTGGGAATCGAGGGCGTGGAGCCGCACTACCAGATCGTGGTCTCCCGCGAGGGGTCGCTGGACAACATCGAGGTGCAGGTGGAGGTGAGCGAGAAAATCTTCTCGGACGAGGTGAAATCCCTGGAGACCCTGAGCAAAAAACTCCAGCATGAGATCAAGGACCTGCTCGGCATCTCCTGCAAAATCAAGCTGGTGGAGCCCAAGACCATCCAGCGCAGCGAGGGCAAGGCAAAGCGGGTCATCGACAACCGCAAGATATAGACGAAGACAGAATCCAAAAGCCAGGATACAGAAGAAAATTCTGGTTCCTGACTTCTGACTCCTGAATTCCCCAGCCCGAGAGGTACACCATGCACGTACGACAGATCGCCATCTTTCTGGAGAACAATCCCGGCCGGCTGGCCGACATCAGCCATACCCTGGCAGCAAGCAACATCAACATCCGGGCGCTGTCGCTGGCCGATACCGCCGACTTCGGCATCCTGCGGCTGGTGGTGAACGACACCGACAAGGCCCAGAAGGTGCTCAAGGAGCAGGGCTTCACCGTGGGCACCACCGACGTGCTGGCGGTCGAGGTGCCGGATCAGCCCGGCGGCCTCGACTCCATCCTGCAGGTGGTGCGTGCCGCCGGATTGAACGTGGAATACATGTACGCCTTCACCAAACAGAGCGGGATGACCGGCATCCTGCTTTTCCGCTTCGACGATCTCGCCGGCGCGGAAAAGGTCTTCCGCGAGGCAAAGCTCAAGGTGCTGAACGGCGAGGAAGTGCACAACCTGTAAAGGACGTGCGGAACATAACCAGCGGAGAAAAGGAGGGCATTGTGAAAGGAATCTTGGGAAAGGGTGTGTGGAAATTCGCCGCGGCCGCGGTCTGCGCCGCCAGCCTCATCGCCCCGGCCATAAGCCGGGCGGAGACCATCAAGGTGGGCGCCATCCTGGCGGTGACCGGCCCGGCTTCGTTCCTGGGCGGCCCCGAGGCGCGTACCTTGGAGATGCTGACCGAAGAGATCAACGCCAAGGGCGGCATCAAGGGCAACAAGATCCAGCTCATTGTCAAGGATTCCGGCGGCAGCCCGGAAAAGGCCATCTCGTTTGCCAAGCAGCTCATCGAGGAGGAGAAGGTCTTTGCCATCCTCGGGCCCTCCACCAGCGGCGAGACCCTGAAGATCAAGAACATCGCCGAGGAGGGCAAGACCATCCTGCTCTCCTGCGCCGCGGCCGAGCTGATCGTCAACCCGGTGGCCAAGTATGTCTTCAAGACCCCGCAGAAGGACGACTTCGTGGCCCAGAAGATCTTCGCCACCATGAAGGAGATGGGCATCACCAGGATCGCGGTGGTCAGCAGCAACACCGGCTTTGGCCAGGCCGGCAAGGCGCAGCTCGCCGAGGCGGCCCCGAAATTCGGCATCCAGATCCTGGAGAATGAGGTGTACGACAGCAAGGCCACCGATCTTTCCGCGGTCATCGCCAAGCTCAAGGCCAATGCCGAGGTGCAGGCGCTGATCAACTGGTCCATCGAGCCGGCTCAGTCCATCGTGCTCAAGAACGCCCGCCAGGCGGGGTGGAATGTGCCGATCTTCCAGAGCCACGGCTTTGGCAACATCGAGTACGTCAAGGCCGCCGGCGCCGCTGCCGAGGGGGTCATTTTCCCGGCCGGCCGCCTGCTCATCGCCGACCAGCTGCCGAAGAACCACCCGCAGAAAGCGGTCCTCTCGGCATACAAGAAGAACTACGAGACCCGCTTCAAGGAAGAAGCCAGCACCTTTGGCGGCCATGCCTATGACGCCCTCATGATCCTCGTCCGGGCCATCGAGCAGGCCGGCACCGACCGCGAAAAGGTGCGCACCGCCATCGAGAACATGAAGGGCTTTGTCGGCACCGGCGGCGTCTTCAACTTCTCGGCCACGGACCACAACGGTCTGGACCTGGAATCGGTGGCCATGCTCACCGTGAAGAACGGCAAGTTCGTGCCCTACGCCGCGGCCCAGCCGAAAAAGAAGAAGTAGAAACGTAACGATCCCAGGAAACGAAACGCCGCCGGACGCGGGCCCGGCGGCGTTTCGTTGTCGCCCCATGACCTTCGAACTCTTTGTCCAATACCTGATGGCCGGCGTCACCTATGGCTTCATCTACGCCATCGTGGCCATCGGCTTCAACATCATCTACAACACCACCGGCATCATCAATTTCGCCCAGGGCGAGTTCGTGATGTTGGGCGGCATGCTGGCCATTTCCCTCCACGGCCTCATGCCGCTGCCCTTGGCCATTGCGCTGGCGGTGGCCATCACCATGCTGGTCGGGGCGCTGCTTGAAATCACCTTCATCCGCTGGCTCGACCGGCCTTCGGTGCTCAGGATGATCATCATCACCATCGGGCTCTCCATCCTCATCCGCGAGGTGGCGCTCCACGCCTGGGGTGAGTCGGTGCGGGCGCTGCCCTATTTCTACGGCAACGAGATCACCGCCATCAACATCATGGGGGCGCGGGTCTCGCCGCAGATCCTCTGGGTCATCGGTGCCTGCTCCCTCATGGTCGGGGCCTTGAGCCTCTTCTTCCGCTACACCCTGCTCGGCCAGGAGATGCGGGCCTGCGCCGCCAACCGCATGGCCGCCACCCTCTGCGGCATCAACCCGCGCAACATGGTGACCTTCTCCTTCATGCTCTCCGCCGGCATCGGCGCCCTGGCCGGGGCGGTAATGAGCCCCATCACCTACACGGAATACTCCATCGGTACCGGCCTGGCGATCAAGGGCTTCACAGTGGCCATCTTGGGCGGCCTGGGCAGCAGCATGGCCGCCGTGGCCGCCGGCCTCCTGCTCGGCATCATCGAGGCCTTCAGCGTCAGCGTGCTGCCCCTGGCCTTCCAGGACGCCATCGCCATCGCCATCCTGCTCATCATCCTTTTTGTCCGGCCCCACGGCCTGTTCGGCAAAAAGGAAGCGGCCGGACTCAAGGAGTTCTAGGACAATGGCCCGCTCGCTGCCCCTCGCTCTTCTCGCTTTCCTGGTAATCGTGGTCCAGCAGGTCACCCAGTGGACCGAAACCACCTACTATCTGACCCAACTCACCATGACCGCCTACTATTCGCTGGTCATCGTCGGGCTCTGCCTGCTCATGGGCTATGCCGGCCAGATTTCCCTCGGCCATGCCGGGTTTTTCGCCATCGGCGGCTATCTCTCCGCCATGCTCACCACCCACGACCTGACCCCCCATCAGGGGCTGGCCACGATCAAGGTTCTCGACGCCCTCGGTCTGCTCACCACCCGGCAGGATATCTTCGGCGCCGCGATCCTCCACTTCACGCCCTGGGCCGCCTGCATCACCGCCGTGCTCACCGCGGCCCTCATCGCCTTCTGCCTCGGCATCCCGGTCCTGAAACTCAAGGGCCACTATCTGGCCATGGCCACCCTGGGCTTCGGCATCATCATCTACCGGGTAGCCCTGGCCAGCCGCCTCTTCGGCGAGGCGGACGGCATCTCCGAGGTGCCGGGATTCACCCTGCTGCCGGGCCTCACAGTAAGCGGCGATTTTGCCTCCCGTACCAGCAACTATTACATCGCCTGGGCCATAGTGCTGCTGGCCATGCTGCTGCTGTCGAACCTGATCCACTCCCGGATCGGCCGGGCCCTGCGCGCCATCCACGGCTCCGAGGAGGCAGCCCGCGCCATGGGGGTGGACACCGCCCGCTGCAAGCTGCAGACCTTCGTGTTGAGCGCGGTGCTGGCCGCGGTGGCCGGCGTCTTTCTCACCCATTTCAACGGCGGCATCGGCCCCTCCGAGGCGGGGATCATGAAGTCGGTGCGCTATGTGGCCATCGTCGCCATCGGCGGCATGGCCAACCTCTGGGGCGCACTGACCATGGGGGTGGTACTCAACTTCCTCTCCCTGCGCGGCTTCTTCGGCACCTACGACGACGCGGTCTTCGGCATCATTCTCATCGCCATCATGCTTTTTGCTCCGCACGGTCTTCTGCACCGCGGCATCCTGCGCGAACTCAAAACCCTCTTCCGGAAGGACGACCATGGCGCTGCTTGAGGTGAGCCACCTGCATAAGCGCTTCGGCGGCCTGCACGCGGTGAACGACGTGAGTTTCGCCGTGCAGCCGGGCCAGATCAAGGCGGTGATCGGTCCCAACGGCGCGGGCAAGACCACGCTCTTCAACTGCATCGCCGGCACCTTCCCGCCCAGCGAGGGCAGGGTCCATTTTGGCGGCCAGTCGATAGAGGGGCTGGAACCCCACCGCATCGCCAGTCGCGGCATGTCGCGCACCTTCCAGAACATCAAGCTCTATCCCGGCCTGACCGCCCTGGAAAACGTGATGATCGGCCGCCACTGCCGCAGCCGCGCCGGGTTCTGGGCCGGGATGCTGCGGCTGCCGAGCACCTTCCGCGAGGAGCGGGAGATTCGCGAGCGCTCCCTCGAATTTCTCGAACTGCTCGGCGTTGCCGATCTTGCCGGCAGCGAGGCCACAAGCCTGGCCTTTGGCCAGCAGCGGGCCGTGGAGTTCGCCCGGGCGCTGGCGGCCGAACCCACCCTGCTCCTGCTCGACGAACCGGCGGCCGGCCTCAACATCTACGAAACCGCCGAGGTCGCCCGCCTGATCAGCACCATCCGCGACCGCGGCATCACCGTGCTGCTGGTCGAACACGACATGTCGCTGGTCATGGACATCTCCGACGAGATCGTGGTGCTCTCCTTTGGCCAGAAGATCGCCGAGGACACCCCGCACAACATCCAGCAGAACAGGGAAGTGATCCGGATTTATTTGGGGGAGGACGATGCTGCGGATTAAGAACCTGGAGGCCGGCTACGGCAAGCTGCGGGTCCTGAAGCGCATCTCGCTCCACGTGAACCCCGGCGAGATCGTGACCCTCATCGGCGCCAACGGGGCGGGCAAGACCACCCTGCTTTCCACCATCACCGGCCTCATCCGCGCCTCGGCCGGCGAAATCCGGCTCCAGGGCGAAAACATCGAACGGGTCCAGGCGGAAAAAATCGTGGCCCGCGGCTGCTCTCTGGTCCCGGAAGGACGCCAGGTCTTTGCCACCATGAGCGTGCGCGAGAATCTGGTGCTGGGCGGCTATGTGCAGTACCGCAGCAAGGGCTACGATCTGGCGGCGGAACTGGACAAGATATATGCCCTTTTCCCGGTGCTGGCCGAACGCAAAGAACAACTGGCCGGGACGCTCTCCGGCGGCGAGCAGCAGATGCTGGCCATGGGCCGGGCGCTCATGGCCAGGCCGTCGCTCATCATGCTGGACGAGCCCTCCACCGGGCTCGCCCCGCTCATCGTCAAGAATATCTTCCAGATCATCACCCGGATGCGGGACGAAGGCAACACGGTGCTGCTCATCGAGCAGAACGCCAAGGCGGCGCTCAAGATCGCGGACCGCGGCTACGTGATGGAGACCGGCAAGATCATCGTGGAGGGCGCGGCAGACGAACTCCTGGCCAACAAGGACGTGCAGCGCGCCTATCTCGGCCGGGACGTGGAATAACCTAAGGAGGGAGGCTATGTACTGGGAACAGGAATACGAATGCATGACCCGCGACGACCTGCAGCAGCTGCAGCTGGAGCGCCTCCAGTCCACGCTCTTCCGGGTCGCCACCCATGTGCCCTTCTACCGCCAGAAGTTCAAGGAGCTGGGCATCGACCCGGACGGCTTCCGCTCCCTTGACGAGTTGAAGAGCCTGCCCTTCACCACCAAGCAGGACCTGCGCGACAACTACCCCTACGGCCTCTTTGCCGTGCCGCTGCGCGACGTGGTGCGGGTGCACGCCTCCTCCGGCACCACCGGCCAGGCCACGGTGGTGGGCTACACCGCCAACGACATCAAGCGCTGGTCCAACCTGACCGCTCGGGTGCTCACCGCCGCCGGGGTCACCAAGGACGACGTGGTGCAGATCGCCTTTGGCTACGGCATGTTCACCGGCGGCTTCGGCCTCCATTACGGGGCGGAACGGGTGGGGGCCTCGGTCATCCCGATCTCGAGCGGCAACACCAAGCGCCAGCTCCAGATCATGCAGGATTTCCGCACCACCGCCCTGGTCTGCACCCCGAGCTACGCCCTGCTGCTCGCCGACGCCATGGAGGAGATGAACCTCAACCGCAATGCCCTCTGCCTCAAATACGGCCTCTTCGGCGGCGAGCCGTGGTCCGAGGCGATGCGGGCCGAAATCCAGAACCGGCTCAACATCATCGCCACCGACAACTACGGCCTCTCCGAGGTGATGGGCCCCGGCGTGGCCGGCGAATGCCAGGAACGCCACGGCCTGCACCTCAACGAAGACCACTTCCTCGTCGAGGTGATCAACCCCGAGACCCTGGAGCCGGTGGCCCCCGGCGAAATCGGCGAACTGGTGATCACCACCCTGACCAAGGAAGCCTTCCCGGTGATCCGCTACCGGACCCGCGACCTCACCCGGCTGATCCCCGAGCCCTGCCCCTGCGGTCGCACCCTGACCCGCATGGAGCGGGTCCTGGGCCGCAGCGACGACATGCTCATCATCAAAGGCGTCAATGTCTATCCCTCGCAGATCGAGGCGGTGCTCTTCGAAATCGAGGGCACCAAGCCCCACTACCAGATCGTGGTGGAGCGCGACGGCCGCCTGGACAAAATCACCGTGCTGGTGGAGGTGATCGAGTCGATCTTCTTCGACGAGATGAAGAAGCAGCGCCAGATGATCGACGAGATCAAGCGGCGGCTTGCTTCGGAACTGGGCATCGGCGTCGAGGTGAAACTCGTCGAGGAAAAGAGCCTGGAACGGAGCGAAGGCAAGGCGAAGCGGGTCATCGACAAACGAAAATTGTAAAAGCAGAATACAGGAGTCGGAACACAGGAATCAGAATGTACTGATTGCCGCTTCTCACTCCTGACTCCTGACTCCTGATTTCTGACTTCTAGATTCTGATTTCTGATTCCCCAAAACGAGGATACTCCATGGCTATCTCACAGAAGATGACCGCCTTTGCCGAACGCGCCTCCTGGATCCGCAAGATGTTCGAGGAGGGCGCGAAACTGAAGGCCCAGTACGGCGCGGACCAGGTCTGCGACTTCAGCCTCGGCAACCCCGACCTCCCGCCGCCAACCCAGTATCTCGATGCGGTGCGCAAGGTGCTGGCCGCCGAAGGGCCAGGCACCCATGGCTACATGGCCAACAGCGGCTATCCCTTTGTCCGCGCGGCAGTGGCCAGGCAGATCAGCAGCGAGCAGGGGCTCACCGTCGGTGCCGACGATCTCTTAATGACCGTGGGCGCGGCCGGCGCCATCAACGTCACCATGAAGGCGCTCCTCGACCCTGGCGACGAGGTCATCATCCTCGCCCCCTTCTTTGTCGAGTACAACTTCTACGTGGACAACCACGGCGGGGTGACCAAGATCGTCAACACCGCGCCGGACTTCAGCCTCGACCTCGATGCCATCGCGGCGGCCATCACGACGAAGACCAAGGCGATCATCATCAACAGCCCCAACAACCCCACCGGCCAGATATACTCCGCCGCGGAACTGGCGGGACTCGCCGCGGTGCTTGAGAAGGCGCCGCAGACCATCTACCTCGTGGCCGACGAGCCCTACCGCAAAATCGTCTACGACAACCACACCGTCCCCAGCGTCTTTGCCGCCTACGCCAACAGCATCATCGTCTCTTCCTACTCCAAGGACCTCTCGCTGCCCGGCGAACGCATCGGCTACATCGCGGTGCATCCGGCCATCGAGGGCAAGGCGCAGCTCCTCGGTGCCATGACCCTGGCCAACCGCATCCTGGGCTTTGTCAACGCCCCGGCCTTCATGCAGCGAGTGGTGGCGGAACTGCAGGGGGTGACGGTGGACTGCTCGATCTACACCCGGCGGCGGGAACTCTTCTGCCGGGTGCTTTCCGAGGCAGGCTACGAGTTCGTGCCGCCCAAGGGCGCCTTCTACCTTTTCCCCAAGTCGCCCATGGCCGATGATGCCGCCTTTGTCGCCCTGCTGGCCGAGCAGAAAATCCTCGGCGTACCGGGCCGGGGTTTCGGCCTGCCGGGCTATTTCCGCCTCGCCTTCTGCGTAGAAGATACGGTAATCGAGCGCTCGGCCGCCGGCTTCAAAGCCGCCCTGGCCGCGGCCCGGCGCTAACCCAGGATGACGACCCCGCCGCCTGGCCGGCTCCATTACGGCTGGCACATCGTCTGGAGCGGCACCCTCTGCGTCTTTGCCGCCTTGGGACTGGGCCGCTTCGCTCTCGGCATGCTGCTGCCGGCCATGGGCAAGGATCTGGCGCTCTCCTACGCCCAGATGGGCTCCATCGGCACCTGCAACTTCGCCGGCTATCTGGTGGCGGTGCTGCTCTGCGGGATGCTGGCCGAACGCTTCGGCCAGCGCCGGGTCATTTCTCTGGCGCTCCTGCTCACCGGCAGTTCCATGCTGCTGATCAGCCGGACCACCTCCTACCCACTGGTGCTGTTGCTCTACACCCTTACCGGCATGGGCAGCGGCGCGGCCAACGTGCCGATGATGACCCTGGTTTCCTCCTGGTTCCGGCGCTCGGCCCGCGGCAAGGCCACGGGCTATGTGGTGATCGGCAGTGGTTTCGCGATTCTGCTGGCCGGCAAGCTGGTGCCATATCTCAACCAGAGCGCCGCCGAAGGCTGGCGGCTCAGCTGGCAGGTGCTGGGGTTGCTGGTGCTGGCCGTGGCATGCGTCTGCGCGACCGTGCTGCGCAACTCGCCGGCGAGCCTAGGGCTTGCGCCATACGGCGCCGGCGAAGGCCATCCCGCCGGGCCGACGTTGCCCAAGGCCGCACCGTCGGCCCGCACGGTCCTCCATCTGGGCGCCATCTACTTTCTCTTCGGCTTCACCTATGTGATCTTCGCCACCTTCATCGTCACCGCCCTCATGCAGGACCACGGCGCCAGCGAAGCCGCCGCCGGCACCTTCTGGTCATGGGTCGGCGCCTTGAGCCTTTTGTCCGGTCCGGTTTTTGGCGGGCTCTCCGACCGCATCGGCCGCAAAACTGCCCTCATGGTGGTCTTTGCCATGCAGACCGTGGCCTACCTGCTGGCCGCCCTCAAGCTGCCGCTGCCCTTTCTCTGGCTCTCCATCGGCTGTTACGGACTGGTGGCATGGAGCATCCCCTCGATCATGGCGGCCCTGGTGGGCGACTATGCCGGCGACCGGGCTGGCCGGGTCTTCGGGGTCATCACCTTCATCTTCGCCTGGGGGCAGATCAGCGGCCCGGCCATGGCCGGGTGGCTGGCCGAGGTGAGCGGCAGCTTCGCCAGCAGCTTCCTCATGGCCGCCGCCGGCACCGCTCTCGCCTTAGTGTTCGCCGCCTTCCTGCCGCGGCAGAACAGAACCCCCTTAGCAGGCCGTTGAACAACCTGTTTTTCGGCAGCCGGTTGTGAAACCCTCGGAATTCACTTCCGCGGGTTCCTGATTGAAAAAGGTCATGGATGACTTTTTCAATATCCTGTTAGACGCTTCCCAGCAGACGGGCGGCGTTGTCGCCGAGAATCCCTGCCTCCTCCGCGGCATCCAGCCTCAACCCCTTGAGCAGTTCCACCACCTCCCCCTGATCCGCCCACGGCGAATCGGTGCCGAAAAGGACATACCCGGCCGGGTGGTTGCGGATCATCCGCCGCGCCCGCTCCGGGGCCAGGTACTGGAGGCTGTAAGAGATATCCATGTAGAGCGGCCGGCCGATGAGCAGCTCCTCCACCGCGTCCCAGTCGTCCCAGGCGCCCAGGTGGGTGGCCACCAGCCTCAGCTGCGGCACCCGCTCGATCACCCGCACTATCCTTTCCGGGTCGCAGATGCGCTCCCGCGGAAAGCCGATGTCAAAGCCGGTGTGCATGACGAGGATCAGCCCGGCTGCGGCCATGGCCTCGTAGAGGGGCCACATCCGCTCCTCATCCAGCACGAACTCCTGGTAGTAGGGATGCATCTTGATGCCCCAAAAACCGGCAGCCCGGATCGCGGCGATCTGGGCTGCCGCATCAGGAGCAGCCGGATGGATGGAAGGAAAGGGGATGATGCGGTCGGAACGGATGGCCTCAGACCAGGAAAGGATCGAGGCGAACTGCTCGGGCCGGGTGGCGATGGAACAGATGACGCTCTGGGCGATGCCGGCCCGGTCCATGCTGGCCAGCAGCGAATCGAGCCGGCCGTCAAGCAGGGCCTTTACCTCTCCGGCGTGCTCCAACGCCGGAATGGCGCGGGCCGCCACCGGGTCGGGAAAGGCATGGGCGTGAAAATCGATGATACGGGGGGATAACGCCATGGGATGTTCTCCTTCGTGCGAATCCGCCTTACTCTACCAGCTTCTTTCCCCTTTGCAACCCATTCGCCGGGGAGCGCTTGGAAACTTTGCCGCACAGAGGCGGGGCTCTTTGGTACATTAGGAGCATGATGGAATCATCCACGCAGGATGCCACACTCACCTTTTGTGGCTGGCTTGGCGGACTCGTCGCCAGACGCCGGACGGAAGCGCCCGTCATCCGTTACCCGGTGGCCCGCCGCGCCTCGGTGAAGGACGTGATCGAGGCCCTGGGCGTGCCCCACACCGAGATAGGCCAACTCACGGCCAATGGCCAGGAGATCGATTTTGGCTACCTCCTGAACCCTGGCGACGCGCTCACCGTGGAGCCGCCCGTCCCGCCGGTGGACGTGACCAAACCCACCAGGTTGCGGCCGCAGCCCCTGCCAGCGGTGCGTTTTCTCATCGACCACAATGTGGCCAAGCTCGCCGCCCGGCTCCGCATGGCCGGCTTCGACACCCTGTTCAATCCGGAGTGGCACGACGAGACACTGGCCGAGGAATGCGGCCGCCAGCAGCGCATCCTCCTCACCCGCGATGTGCAGCTTTTGAAACGCAGGGCGGTGGACCACGGCCATCTGGTGCGGGAGGAGCAGCCGACCAGGCAACTCGCTGAGATTCTCCACTTCTACGGCCTCGCCGCACAGGTGATCCCCTTTGGCCGCTGCCTGCGCTGCAACGCGGTGTTGCATGAGGTGGCCAAGGCGGAGATCATGCAGCACCTTGAGCCGCTCACCAAAAAGTATTACCATAGCTTCCGCCGCTGCCCCGGCTGCGGCCGGATTTACTGGGCCGGCTCGCACCACGCCAGGATGGTCCGCCTGCTGGCCGAATTGAACCGCTACCAACCACTGCCGTACTGAGATCGTGTGACCACCCTGCCCATCCACGACATCCTGCCGGAGCTGCGCACCGCGCTCACCCAGCAGCCGGCCGTGGTGGTCGCCGCCCCGCCTGGCTCGGGCAAGACCACCGTGGTGCCGCCGGCCCTGCTTGACGAACCGTGGCTCAGGGGGCAAAAAATCATCATGCTCGAACCGCGCCGCCTGGCGGCCCGGCTCACCGCCTCCTTCATGGCGAGCCAGCGGGGCGAAGCCGTGGGCCAGGCCATCGGCTACCGGGTGCGCTTCGAGCAACAGGTCTCTCCAGCGACCAGGGTGGAGGTGGTGACCGCCGGCCTCTTCATCCGCCGCCTTCAGGAGGAGCCGGAACTCAGTGGCGTGGGGTTGGTGATCTTCGACGAGTTCCACGAGCGCAGCCTTGATCTTGATCTCGCCCTGGCCCTTTGCCTCGATGCCAGCCAACTGCGCGATGACCTCAGACTGCTGGTCATGTCCGCCACCCTGGACACCGCCGCGGTGAGCCGCCTCCTCAATAATGCCCCGGTGATGGAGGCCCATGGCCGCAGCTACCCGGTGGAGGTCGCCTATCTGCCGCCGCCGGCCACCTTCCCGCTCGAACCCGCTCCGCGGGAAATCGCCGACCAGATGGCCACCGCCGTCAGAAAGGCGCTGCGCGAACAGCCCGGCGATCTCCTCGCCTTTCTGCCCGGCACCGGGGAAATCATCCGCACCGCGGAGTTGCTGGCCAGCGCCCCCGAGGCCGCCGGGGTTGCCATCCTGCCCCTGCACGGCGACCTGCCGCTCGGTGCCCAGAGCCAGGCCGTGGCGCCCGACCCTGGAGGCCGGCGCCGGGTGATCCTCGCCACTCCCATTGCCGAGACCAGCCTCACCATCGAGGGAATCAGCACAGTCATCGATTCCGGCTGGCGCCGCGCCCCGCGCTTCCAGGCGGAAAGCGGCCTGACCCGTCTCACCCTGCAGCGCATCTCCAAGGCCAGCGCCGCCCAGCGGGCCGGCCGCGCCGGCCGTCTCGGCCCTGGCCACTGCTACCGGCTGTGGAGAGAGGAGGTGGGACATGGCCTGCGGGAGTTCGACCCGCCGGAGATTCTCGATGCGGACTTGGCGCAACTGGTGCTGGAACTGGCGCGCTGGGGGGTGAGCGACCCCGCTGCCCTGCGTTGGCTCGATCCGCCGCCAGCCGGCCACCTGGCCCAGGCCCGCGAGCTGCTGCAGGGTCTCGACACCGTGGATGACCATGGCCGCATCACCGACCTTGGCCGCCGGATGACCATGCTGCCGGTCCACCCGCGTCTGGCCCATCTGCTTCTGGCCGGTGCCGCTGCCGGCAATGGTGCCCTGGCCTGCGACCTGGCGGCCCTGCTCTCCGAGCGCGACATTTTGAAGGATCGGGACCGCTCCGCCGACCTTGACGACCGCCTCCACGCCCTCAATGCCTTTCGCAAAAAGGGCGCTGCCGCGGTGCGGGCCTTGGGCGGCGACCCTGGCGGCTGCCGCCGGGTGGAGCAGGTGAGCCGCCAGCTCCGCCAGCTGCTGCCCAAAGTTGCGGTAAAAATCGGCAGCCCCATGGACCCCGGCAGCCTGGTGGCCGCGGCCTACCCGGACCGCATTGCCCAGCGCCGGCCCGGTCAGCCCCGCCACTATAAGCTCGCCACCGGCCGTGCCGCAAAGCTCGCCGACCACGACCGCCTTGCCCTGCACGAGTATCTCGCAGTGGCGAGCCTCGATGCCGGCAAGAGCGAGGGCCGCATCTTCCTCGCCGCCCCACTCGACCTGGCCGGGCTGAAAGAGGCGATGGGCACACGGATTGAAATCCGCGAAGAGGTGGCGTGGGATGATGCTGCCGGTACGGTGACTGCCCTGCGCCAGCGCCGTCTGGGCGCTCTGGTGCTGGAGAGCAGACCGCTCGCCAAACCCCATCCCGAGGCGATCCAGGCCGCCATGGTGGCCGGCATCGCCCGCCTCGGCCTCGAGGCCCTGCCGTGGAGCGAGGCAGCCCGCGGCCTCCAGGCCCGCATCGAAAGTCTGCGCCGCTGGCAGCCCGAGGCGGAGTGGCCCGACCTGTCGGACGCCCATCTTGCCGCCACCGTCAACGACTGGCTCGGCCCCGCGCTCACCGCCATCCGCAGCCGCGAGCAACTCGGACGGCTCGATCTCCACGCCATCCTCCTCGGCCTGCTCCCCTGGGAAAAGCAGCGAAGCCTGGATCAACTGGCGCCCACCCATCTCACGGTGCCCAGCGGCTCGCGGGTTCGCCTCCAGTACCACGCCGACGGCTCTGCGCCGGTCTTGGCGGTGCGGCTGCAGGAACTCTTTGGCCTCGCCGAAACGCCCACCGTGGCAGACGGCCGCATCCCGGTGGTGCTCCACCTCCTTTCGCCGGCCCGGCGTCCCATCCAGATCACCCAGGATCTCAAAGGCTTCTGGAATTCCGCCTACCACGAGGTGAAAAAGGAGCTGAAGGGCCGCTACCCCAAACATCACTGGCCCGACGACCCATGGGTTGCCCAGCCCACCAGCCGGGCCAAACCCCGCAAATAGGCTGGACACCCGCCCGCCAAAACAGCTAGAAAGAGGAAACGAAGGAGGCACACCATGAAGTTCGACCCACCGGTCATCGGCATCCTGCGCGGGGTGGAGCACGAGTTCTTTGGCGACCTCATGCAGATCTCCTTTGTCGCCGGGCTGACCGCCATCGAGGTAACCATGAATACGCCAGGGGCCACGGCGATGATCCGCGAGTACCGGCCAGCGGTGCCGCCCGGCCGCTGGCTCGGCATGGGCACCATCCGCAACCTGGAAGAAGCGCGCCAGGCCGTCGCGGCCGGGGCCATGTTCCTGGTCACCCCCAACTGTGACCCGGCGGTGATCGCCTTGGCCAACAGCGAGCAGGTGCCCATCGTGGCCGGCGCCCTTACCCCCACCGAGGTCTATGCCGCCTGGGCGGCCGGGGCCGACATGGTCAAGGTCTTTCCCTGCGGTGGCCTGGGCGGCCCCCAGTACATCCGCGATCTGCGCGGCCCCTTCGACCAGATCCCATTGGCCGCGGTGGGCGGGGTGACCCTCCACAACCTGCCGGAGTATTTTGCCGCCGGCGCCAATGCGGTCGGCGTGGCCACCAGCCTCTTCGGCACCAAGGCCTTGCGGGAGAAAAACCTCGCCGAATTGGGCCAGAACGTCAAAAACTTCATGGACCATTGCCGGAAGACGCCGGATGGAGTATGATCCGCAGCCTGGATCGTCCATCCAACGTCTTTTTTCGCGAGGCATGCTATGTTCAGACCGGAAATCAAGGTGATCGACTGCACCGTCCGCGACGGTGGCCTGATGAACAAATGGCAGTTCGACGACAAGTTCGTCCGCGCCGTCTATGAGGCCCTCACCGAGGCCGGCGTCGATTACATGGAAATCGGCTATCTCAGCTCCGAATCCGCCTTCTCCCGCGCCGAGGTCGGTCCCTGGAAATTCTGCGCCGAGGCGGATCTCTTGCGGATCATCGGCGACAGCGAGAAGAAGATCAAGTTCTCCGCCATGGCCGACATCGGCCGCATCGAATACGACGACATCCGTCCCAAGTCGGAGAGCGTGCTCGACATGGTGCGGGTCGCCTGCTACGTGCATCAGGTGGACAAGGCCATCGCCCTGGCCCACCACTGCCAGGACAAGGGCTACGAGACCACCATCAACCTGATGGCCGTCTCCACCGTGGGACCGCGCGACCTGGAAGAGGCCCTGGACGATCTGGGCAAGAGCCGGGGGCCGGTCATCTACCTGGTGGACAGCTACGGTGCCTTCTACTCCGAGGACATCGACGTGCTGGCCAAGATGTACATGGAGCGGCTGCCGGGCAAGACCATCGGCATCCACGCCCACAACAACCAGCAGCTCGCCTTTGCCAATACCATCGCCTCCATCATCTGCGGCATCAACTACCTGGACGCCACCCTCTACGGCATGGGCCGTGGCGCCGGCAACTGCCCCACCGAACTCCTCATCTCCTTCCTCAAGAACCCAAAATTCAACGTACGGCCGCTGATCAAGGCCATCGAGGAAGAAATCCTGCCCTGGCGGGAGAAGATCGACTGGGGCTACTTCATCCCCTACATGGTGGGCGGGGTCATGAACCAGCACCCCCGCGCGGCCATGGCACACATGGAGTCGGAGAACAAGGACAAGGTGCTCGACTTCTACGACCAGTCCACCAGCGTCGTGGGCTGAGACCCTCCGCCAAAGATGCGTTATGGACGGGCCCTGCGGCCCGTCTTTTTTTTGCCCGGAGTCCGGCGTATAATGGGGTACCTTCTTCCCCCCACCCCACGAGGTGCCCCATGCGCAACAACGACCTTCTGCCGAAACGCCCTGCGATCTTTGCCATGCTTCTGCTCCTGACGATGGCCTTCTCCGCCTGTTCCCTGCCGCAGGTGACCTTTCAGCGGGACGCGAAGGTGCATGCCGCCTTCGAGGCCGCCACCGTGCTGCCAGGGTACGACTACTACTCTTCCGGGCCCGAGGCGCAACCGCTGGCCATTGTCGGCATCCGCCGCGGCCTCCACTTCGAGCAGGGGTTCTGGAAACCCATCGCCCTCAACGAAAAGGAGCTACGCGACTGGCTCTGGATGATCGGCAACGACACCAGAGACCCCAGGGACCGCTATTACGGCTCCAGGATCCTTGCGCCGGACGGCGACGAGATCGGCATCTGGTTCTCCTTCCTCGACTGGATGGTGGCGGAGATCACTCCGGAAGGGAACGTGGTCGTGCATACGCCGGACCAGAATGCGTCCAATCTCCGTCGGCTGTGGGGAGGAGACAGACCATGAAACACGGCGGGAGAGGGGCGATGGACGAGAGGATGACGCTGGTCGAGGGCGACATCACCGCGCTGGCGGTGGATGCCATTGTCAACGCCGCCAACAGCTCGCTCATGGGCGGCGGCGGGGTGGACGGCGCCATCCACCGGGCAGCCGGCCCCGGGCTGCTCGACGAATGCCGGGGCCTTGGCGGCTGTCCCACCGGCGAGGCCAGGATCACCAAGGGCTACAACCTGCCGGCCCGCTTCGTCATCCACACCGTGGGGCCGGTCTGGCGCGGCGGCACCCAGGGCGAACCAGAACTGCTGGCCAACTGCTACCGGGCCTGCTTTGCCCTGGCCGGGAAACACCACTGCCGCACCCTCGCCTTCCCGGCCATCAGCACCGGGGTCTACGGCTACCCCAGGGAGGAGGCCGCCCGCATCGCGGTGCGGGAAATCCGCCGGGCCCTGGCCGCCAGTCCCGAACTGGCCCAGGTGCTGCTGGTCTGCTTCAATCCGGCCACCAAGGCTGCGTACGAAGCAGCGCTCGCCACCACATAACGCATTTTCGGCAACAAAAAACCCGGCGGCATTGCTGCCGCCGGGCGGTTGTCTCGCAGAGGTCGATCTCTTTCAGCTGGAAACGGGGTGCTGCTTGCCCTTGGCCGGCGGGGTCATCTTGGAGGCCGCCGCCTCCTGCACCCGGGCATCCCACTCCTCCTGGGGAATGGCGGTACCGGGCATCAGCCGCAGTTCCTTGGCCCGGGACTTGATCTCGCCGTTCAGTGCCGCGCCGGACTCCACCGCCAAATCGGCGGTATCCACCTTGCCGTTGATGGTGCCGCTCTTGATCACCTGCAGTTTTTTAACGTTGACGTTGCCCTGGACCCGGCCGGCGCAGACAAAGGTGTTGACCACGATGTCGCCAATGATGATGCCCGTGTCACCGAGAATCAGGTAATCCCCCTGGATGTTGCCCTCGGCCTTGCCGTCGAGGCGCAGCTTGCCCTTGAAGCAGATGTCACCGACCATCTGCATGTCCTGGCCGACGATACTGGTCACCACATCCTTGCTGAGACCATCGAGGGCGGCGGTATCATCCTTTTTGAAAAACATGGCACCACCTGAACGGGTAAAGGTTGATGGGGAGGCCGCTCAGCGGGAGGGGCTGTCGGCGGTGTTTTCCCCGCGCTCCTTCATGTAGGAGGCGATCCGCATGAATTTGAGCGGGTCGAGGGGACGATCGCGGTAAGAGACCTCGTAATGGAGATGCGCGCCGGTGCTGCGGCCGGTGTTACCCACCAGGGCGATGGCCTCGCCGCGCCGGACCGAATCGCCGGTCCGCACCAGACTTTTCTGCAGGTGCAGATAGCGGGTCCGGAAATGGTTGCCGTGGTCGAGAACGATGAAGTTGCCGTAACCGCCCTCATAGGCGCTCTTCAGCACCACCCCGTCGGCTGGGGCCTTCACCCTGGTGCCCCGCTCGCTGCGGATATCGACCCCATCGTGAAAGGCGGCCAGACCATTCATGGGGTCGATGCGCCGGCCGAACAGGGAAGAGATGGTGCCGCCCACCGGCGCCCCCAGGGGCAGGGACTGCACGGTCTTGAGGTAGCGGTCCACCTTGAAGGTCAGGTTTTCGATGGAGTCGTCAGAAAGGCGGCGGTAAGGGCCGCCGGCGCCGGCACGGCTCTCCTTTACCTCGACGGCAACGCCGACAGTGGAGAGGATTGATTCGATGGTCTGGGTCCGCTGCCGCAGTTCATTGAGCGCCGAATCGAGCAACGCCTTCTGCTCGCGCTCCTGCCGGGCGGCGTTGGCAAGAATCGCCTGATTCTGCCGCTGCACCGCGGCCAGCTCGTTTTTCGCCGTCAGGGAGCGAGCCCGCAAGGCCACGTTTTCCGACGACAGCCCCCAGCCCATCAGGCTGCCGAGCGCCACCAGGACGACGGCGGAAAGGATGCTTTTGATGGCGCGGGTGGTCAGCGTAAAGGTGCGCGTCTCCCCCCGCTCACTGGTCACAATAAAGTGCAGTTTCCTGGCCATGCAGTCTCCCAACGCTGCGGAGGCTCGCCAACCGAGCACTCCCCCCTCCCGCGGTGCCGCACTGTGCGCCGGTCCGGGCACACCAGACTCGGGCACACGAGAAACATTCTAGCAGCAGCAACCCCGGCAGACCAGCAAAAAAGCGCGTCAAAACATAAGTTACAGCTTAAATTCCACGGCCGGCGGGCCATGCCACGCGCCCCGCCCGTTCATTTTTTCCGCAAAGCAGGGTATGATGGAGATCGAGAAACCCCCAGCGGGACAATCGCTGGTATTTCCGAGCAAAAACGCCGCCGGCTCCTCCCCCTTTTGTGGAGCGTATCGACCCGCAGCCGCCAGGGCATGACCGATATCGTGCCCCTGGCTGACACAGCCGCGAATATCCGGAAGCCGACATGACCAGACGCCCCCGCAAGCCACCCCGCCGCGCCATCCCGCGGCTTGACGCCAAAGCCGACCCGGGCTCCTTTTTCATGACGGAAAAACCGGCGACCGGCGGCTTTGCCGAGGCACTGGAAAACCATCTGCCGGACCCGACCGCCCATGAGTCACCCCCCTCTCCTCCACGACCCTCGGGAGAACGGCTCAAAAATCATCCGCCGCCCCAGGGGGAATGCGACTGCCATGGCCTGACCGCTGCCGAGGCGGAGGCGGCGGTGCGCCGTTTCCTCGCTCAGGCAGACCGGGCCGCGTTGCGCACGGTGCGCATCATCACCGGCAAGGGATTGCATTCCCCCGCCGGTCCGGTGTTGCGCGATGTGGTGGAGGGCGAACTGCGGCTGCTCAGAAAAAAGGGCGCCATCGTCGCCTTTCGCTGGGAAAAAAAGGAAAAGGAGAAAAGCGGCTCGGTGCTCGTCTACCTGTGACCAGCCCTGGAATCGTGCGACTCGCGAATCCATCTTTTCTTGGCTGCCGGCCGGGGGCATGGTATAGTCCGGCCATGATTGTCGATCAGGTCATCCTTTTTGAGCCCTATCCCTTTGCCGTTGGCCAGAAGATCCGGATCACCAGCGGCCCGCGACAGGGCGACTGGGAGGTGATCAATCTCACCGCACGCAAGGTCACCCTGCGCTGCCCCGTCTCCGGCCGCGAGTTCGAGTGGGACCGCTTTTGCTATCTCGCCGGCAGCAAGGAAAACGAGGAGTGGCCCCGCCACGGCTGAGCCGACCTTGACAGCCCGATTACCGCTCTTATACTTTTTCCTGCGGAACTTTTCCGCTGCAACGATGTCATACCATTCGAAAAACCGGAGGAAGCAACCATGACCAATATGCTGAAAACCTTTGTCCTGATGGCCGGGCTCACCGCCCTCTTCATGGCCGCCGGCCA
Source organism: Thermodesulfobacteriota bacterium (assembly GCA_040757055.1). GTDB lineage: Bacteria > Desulfobacterota > Desulfobulbia > Desulfobulbales > Desulfurivibrionaceae > JAJZRJ01. Next base: position 60,442 of record JBFLXY010000004.1, read on the forward strand.
GGCCCTGGGCGGCAAGCAGGGCATGACCATGGCGCTGGTCATGGCCCTTGCCATGAACTTCTTCGCCTACTGGTTCAGCGACAAAATGGCGCTGGCCATGAGCGGCGCCCGCGAGGTTTCGCGCGAGCAGGCCCCGGAGCTGCACGCCATGGTGGAACACCTTGCCGGCCGGGCCGGACTGCCCAAACCCCGGGTCTACATCATGCCGCAGGAAACCCCCAACGCCTTTGCCACCGGCCGCAACCCCGAGCATTCGGCGGTGGCGGTGACGGCGGGGCTGATGCGCCTCCTGAACCGTGACGAACTGGAAGGAGTGCTGGCCCATGAACTGGCCCACATCAAGAACCGCGACATCCTCATCAGTTCCATTGCCGCGGTGATGGCCGGCGCCATCAGCTATCTCGCCACCATGGCCCAGTGGGCCATGATCTTCGGCGGCGGTCGCAGCAGCGACAACGAGGACAACGGCGGCGGCCTCATCGGCGGCATCGCCATGATGATCGTGGCGCCCATCGCCGCCATGCTCATCCAGATGGCCATCTCCCGCAGCCGCGAATACCTGGCCGACGCCACCGGCGCCAAGATCTGCGGCCATCCGGCCTCCCTGGCCAGCGCCTTGAAGCGCCTGGCGGACTCCAACGAGCGGCTGCCCATGGAGGTCAACCCGGCCACGGCCCAGATGTACATCGTCAATCCGCTTTCCGGCGGCGCCATCGCCAATCTCTTCAGCACCCACCCGCCCATGGCGGAGCGCATCAAGCGTCTGCTCGCCCTGGAACGCCGCGTGTGACGCCGCAGGCCGCTTTTTTCGATTACGGCGGCGTGCTCGCCGAAGAGGGCTACCATCAGGGGCTGCTCGCCATTGCCGCCCGGCATCGCTTGCCGGGCGGCCTTTTTTTCGAGACCGTCACCGAAATCATCTACGATTGCGGTTTCGTCGCCGGCCGGACCGACGAACACCGTTTCTGGCAACTGGTGCGGGAACAGACCGGCATTGGTGGCAGCGATGCCGAACTGACCGGGGAAATCCTCAGCCGCTTCGTCCTGCGGCCGCGGATGATCAAGGCCGTCCGCCGCCTCAAGGCGCAGGGGCTCAAGGTCTGCATCCTCAGCGATCAGACCGACTGGCTGGAGCGGCTCGACCGGCGCGACCGCTTCTTCGCCGAGTTCGACCAGGTCTTCAACAGTTTCCGGATGGGCAAGACCAAGCGGGATGCCTCGCTCTTCGGCGACATGACCCGGCAGATGGGCCTCGCGCCGGAGGACGCCTGGTTCATCGACGACAATGCCGGCCACATCGGGCGGGCCACTGCCCAAGGCTGGCAGGCGCACCTCTTCACCACCCAGGACGCCTTCTTCGCCGACCTGCAACAACGCCGCCTCTGGCCATAACCGAGAGACAACCCTGGCCAAGCGGCCCCCTTGCCGCTATACTGGCAGCAGCCATGAACTCCGTTGCCGCACCAGACCCCTCCAGCAATAAGCCGGCGCCGCTCCTTGCCGTCACCGGCCTGAGCAAGCAGTTCGGCGACCGCCTTGCCGTGGACGCCATCTCCTTCGCCGTGGCCAGGGGCGAATGTGTCGGCTTCCTCGGCCCCAATGGCGCGGGCAAGACCACCACCATCAACATGCTCCTCGGCCTGGTCACCATGTCGGCCGGCGCCATCCAGGTCTTCGATCTGCCGGTGCCGCGAAAACTCGCCGCCATCAAGGCGATGACCGGCGTGGTGCCCCAGGCGGACAGCCTGGACCCCGACCTCACCGTGGAGCAGAACCTGCTCCTCTATGCAAGCTACTACACCATTCCGCGCGCCACGGCCAAAGCGCGCACCAACGAACTGCTCCACTTTTTTGCCCTGGAATCCCGCCGGGGCGAGGTGATCGGCCAGCTTTCCGGCGGCCAGCGCCGCCGCCTGCTGCTGGCCCGGGCGCTCATCAACGATCCGCTCCTTCTCATCCTCGACGAGCCCACCATCGGCCTCGATCCCCAGGCGCGCCACCTCATGTGGGAGCGCTTGCAGGAACTCAAGGCCCGCGGCACCACCATCCTCCTCACCAGCCACTACCTCGACGAGGTGGCGCGCCTGAGCGACCGGGTGCTCATCATCGACCATGGCCGCATCGTGGCCCAGGGCGAACCAAGGCAGCTCATCACCGACCTGGTCGGCATCGAGGTCTTCGAGGTGGAGGGCACCGGCGCGGAACTCGACCAGCTCGCGGCAGGGCTGGCCGGCTGCGAGGAGGCAAAAATCGAACGGGCGGGGGATACGCTGTACCTCTACGCCAAAAAGGAATGCCGCCACATCGAGGCGCTGCTCAAAAAATCGCGGGGATGGCTCAGGCGGCCGGCCAATCTCGAAGACCTCTTCATCCGGCTCACCGGCCGTTCGCTGCGGGAATCATGAACTGGTTCGCCTTCACCAAAATCTGGCAACGCAACGCCCTGGTCTGGCGCACCCATATCATGGCCACCCTCATCGGCAACCTGGGCCAGCCGCTCCTTTTCCTGCTGGCCATGGGCTACGGCCTGGGCCATGCGGTGCCGCCCGTCGACGGCCTCACCTACCTCCAGTTTCTCGCCCCCGGCCTGGTCGCCTCGGCGGTGATGTACAGCGCCGCCTTCGAGAACACCTACGGCTCCTACACCCGGCTGAGTTTGCAAAAGACCTACGAGGCGATCCTCACCACGCCGCTGACCATGGCCGACCTGGCCTTGGGCGAAATCGCCTGGGGGGCCACCAAGGGGCTCATCGCCGCGCTCATCATGCTGGCCAGCCTGCCGCTTTTCGGGGTCTGGCCAAGCCCCTGGACCATCGCCCTGCTGCCGGTGCTCTTCATTTCCGGCGCCTTCTTCGCCGCCTTCGGCCTCATCATGACCGCGCTGGCCAGCGACTACGAATTCTTCAACTACTTCATCTCGCTGGTCATCACCCCGCTCTTTCTCTTTTCCGGCATCTTCTTCCCGCTCAATACCCTCTCGCCCACCGCCCGCCTCATCTGCGAGCACCTGCCGCTCACCCCGGTGGTCACCCTCTCCCGCATGTTCTGCTACGGCCGCTTTGCCGAACCGTTGCTCTGGAAGATCCTCGGCCCGCTGCTGCTCGCCGCGGCCGCCACCTGGCTGGCCATCACCCTGCTCCGGCGGCGACTGATCCGATAGGAGGGAACGGTGCTCGACCACAAAAAGCTCGCAGTCATCCACATCGTCAAGAAGGAGCTGGGGTTAAGCGACCAGGCATACCGCGACGCGCTGGAGAAGATCACCGGCGTGCGCTCGGCGAGAGATCTGGACGAAGCGGGCTTTCGCACCCTCATGCGCCATTTCGCAAAGAGTCGCCACTACCGGGTGAACGCGCAGGGGATGACCTTCCGCCAGCAGCTCTTCATCAGGCACCTGGCGGAAGACCTCGGCTGGGACCAGACCCACTTCCGCAACTTCCTGCGGAAATATTACAAAAAGGACGACCTCGCCGCCTTGAGCCGGAGCGAGGCGAGCAAGGTGATCGAGTCGCTGAAGCAGATCCTCGCCCACCGCCCGCTGCCGGGATGATTATCAGGCTGTTTTCTTGACGAAAACAGGGCGGGCGTGTAGAGTGGCCCGCCATGAGAACCTGCTGCCCATCGCGCCACACCCGCGCCCCCTTTTTCCTGACGCCGCCCTAAGCCCAACCGAATCGGGCCGACCGCAGCGTACCACCGCCCCGCCGCGAAACACCCGCTGCGCCACTCTTCTCCAACAACGCGGACGCTCCACGCGCCAGCACTTTTAACGAGAACGAAAACCATGAGCCACACACCCCGCCACCGGGAAATCGCCCGCCGTCGCACCTTCGGCATCATCAGCCACCCTGACGCCGGCAAGACCACCCTCACCGAAAAGCTGCTCCTCTTTGGCGGCGCCATCCAGCTGGCCGGCTCGGTCAAGGCCCGCAAGGCCAGCCGCCACGCCACCAGCGACTGGATGGCCATCGAGCAGGAGCGCGGCATCTCGGTGACCAGCTCGGTGATGCAGTTCGACTACCGCGACTATGCCGTCAACCTGCTGGACACTCCGGGCCACCAGGATTTTTCCGAGGACACCTACCGGGTCTTGACCGCGGTGGACAGCGCGGTCATGGTCATCGACAGCGTCAAGGGCGTCGAGACCCAGACCAGAAAGCTCATGGAGGTCTGCCGGCTGCGCAACACCCCGATCCTCACCTTCATCAACAAGCTCGACCGCGAGGGCATGGCGCCGCTGGCCATCCTCTCCGACATTGAGGAGACCCTGCAGATCGAGTGTGCGCCGCTCACCTGGCCCATCGGCATGGGCAAGCGCTTCAAGGGCACCTACAACCTCTACCGCAAGGAGCTGACCCTTTTCACCCCCGGCCAGGAGCGCCTCCCCGGCGACACCCTCACCATCCGCGACCTCGCCGACCCCCTGCTCGACCAGACCCTGGGCAGCCAGGCGGACGAACTGCGCGAGGACATCGCCCTGCTCGAAGGGGCGGCCAACCCCTTCGACCTCGCCGACTTCCTCAAGGGCAGCCAGACCCCGGTCTTTTTCGGCAGCGCCATCAACAACTTCGGGGTGCAGGAACTGCTGGACACCTTTGTCGAGATCGCGCCGGCCCCCATGCCACGCCCCACCACCACCCGCACCGTGGCCCCCGAGGAGGAACCCTTTTCCGGCTTCGTGTTCAAGATCCAGGCCAACATGGACCCGGCCCACCGGGACAGGATCGCCTTTCTCCGCGTCTGCTCCGGCCGCTTCCAGCGGGGCATGAAGGCGCGCCATCACCGGGTGGGCAAGGAGATCCTCATCGCCAACCCCATCATCTTCATGGCCCAGGACCGGGCCACGGTGGAGGAGGCGTGGCCCGGCGACATCATCGGCATCCACAACCACGGCACGTTGCGCATCGGCGATACCCTGTCGGAAAAGGAGCCCCTCGCCTTCACCGGCATCCCCAATTTCGCGCCCGAGCACTTCCGGCGGGTGCGGCTGAAATCGCCGCTCAAGGCCAAGCAGTTGCAGAAAGGATTGACCCAGTTGGTGGAGGAAGGGGCGGTGCAGCTCTTCCGGCCGCTCATCGGCGGCGACGCCATCCTGGGCGCGGTGGGGGTCTTGCAGTTCGAGGTGACCATGGCCCGGCTCAAGGCCGAGTACGGGGTGGACGCCACCTATGACCCGGTCAACTATGCCACCGCCCGCTGGGTGCGCTGCGACGACAAAAAACGGCTGGAGGCCTTCGAAAAAAGTAACCGGGGCGACTTGGCCCGGGATGTGGAGGGCAACCTGACCTATCTGGCGGAAAGCGAATGGCGGCTCAAGTTCGTGGCCGACCAATGGAAGGACATCACCTTCTGCAACACCCGCGAATACCAATAGCGGCTGGACTCAGCCGCCCAAAACCGGCAGCAACTGCCGGAGACCGCTGACGATGAACTCCACCCCCACCGCGGCCATGATGAGCCCCATGATACGGGTGACGACGTTGATGCCGGTCTTGCCGAGGCGGGCCGCCACCGGCGGGGCGGCGCGGAAGAGCAGCCAGGTGATGAGGGCGAGGATGGCGATGCCGGCGGCGATCAGCGCGTAATGGGTCAGGCCGGAGCCGCGCTGGGCATAGAGGATCACCGTGCTGATGGCGCCAGGCCCTGCGAGCAGCGGGGTACCCAGCGGCACCACGGCCATGGATTCCCGCGCCTCCACATCCTGCATCTCTTCCTCGGTGTGCTTCACCGAACTCATCTTGGCATGGAGCATGGAGATGGCCATGAGCAGGATGAGGATGCCGCCGCCCACCCGGAAGGAACCGATGGAGATGCCGAAAAAGCGCAACACCGCCTCGCCGGTGATGAGGGCGACCCAGAGGATGGCCGCGGTGGCGACCGCAGCCCACCAGGCGGTTTCCCGGCGGGCGCGGTCGGGCAGGGTGGCGGTGAGGTTGATGAAGACCGGCACCGCCCCCAGCGGGTTGACGATGGCGAGCAGCGCTGCAAAGAACTTCGCGTATTCCGACCAGGGGGCGATTTCCATCCCTTCCTCATCCGGTTGCAGGTGGCCAGGGACCGGCCTCTTGTGGCGGCCTTCCCGTTTCCGTCATTATAGCGGTTCGGCCTGAAAAACGAACCCTTATTCCGCACCCATCCCGCACCGGCTGCTGCGACATTTTGCCTCGCCTGCCCTGCCATTTTTCGTGGCCAGCCCCGCGCGTCTTCCTGTATCATGGGATTCAAACACTACGCTTGCAACATCATCCAGCAGCAACCCATAAAGAGGGAGGATATGGCGATGCAGATGGAAAAGGGGCAATGGAGCCCCTATGTGGCCGGAGCCTTGAGCGGCCTGGTCATGGTCGGGTCGGTCTGGCTCACCGGCAAATACGCCGGGGCCTCCACCACCTTCGTGCGCGGCGCCGGCATGATCGAGCAGATCTTCAGCCCGGAACGGGTGGCGCAGATGGAGTATTTCCTCAAGGACAAGCCGGTCATCGACTGGCAATGGATGTTCGTGGTCGGCATCCTCATCGGCTCGTTCCTTGCGGCGCTCACCTCGGGCAGCTTCAAACCGCAGGGTGTGCCGGACATGTGGCGGGAAAAATTCGGCCCCTCGGCCGCCAAACGTGGGCTGGCCGCCTTTGTTGGCGGGGTGATCGCCATGTACGGCGCCCGCCTCGCCGACGGCTGACCGAGCGGCCATGGGCTGAGCGGTTCGCTCCAGCTGGCAGTAAGTGGCTACATTGCTCTGATCTGTTTCTTCATCGGCGGCATCATCATGGCCCGCCTGGTGTACGGCAAGGGAGGTCCATCATGAACCAGCTCCTGGCCGGGCTCATCACCGGCATCCTTTTCGGCTTCCTGCTCCAGAAAGGCCGGGTCATCCGCTACGACAGGCAACTGGCGGCCCTGCGCCTCCAGGACATGACCATCGTCAAATTCATGGCCACCAGCGTGCTGGTGGGGATGGTGGGGGTCTATCTGCTCCAGGACCTGGGGTTGGCCAAGCTTTCGCTCAAAAGCACCATCCTGGGCGGCAACATCCTGGGCGGCCTCATCTTCGGCCTGGGATGGGGACTGATCGGCTACTGCCCCGGCACCTCAGCCGGCGCCCTGGGCGAAGGCCGCTGGGATGCCATCTGGGGCATCGCCGGCATGCTGGGCGGCGCCGCGCTCTATGCCGAATCCTATCCGTTCATGAAGACCACGGTGCTCACCTGGGGCGACTATGGCAAAATCACCATCCCCCAGTTGCTCGGCATCAACCACTGGCCGGTGATCGCCCTCTTTGTCGCGGGCGGCATCCTGCTGCTGCGCTGGTTCGAGAAGAAGGGGCTGTAGCCGTACTCCCCCTTATCCACTCCAACGGCCGGACAGCATGCACGCTGTCCGGCCGCTTTCCCCCCTGGCGATCCATTCCCGCACGGCCCCCTTACCCCATCGCCCGCCAGGCCACATAGACCGCGTAGCCCAAGAAAAGCACCAGCCCCTCCCGCCGCACGATCCGGCGGTTGTTCAGCAGGGCAAAGGGCATGAGCACCACGGCAAAGACGACCATGACGAGAAGGTCGGCAAGCCCCTCGGCCGGAATGGTGATGGGCGCGATGGTGGCGCTCAGGCCGGCGACGAAAAGCAGGTTGAAGATGTTGGAGCCCACCACGTTGCCCACGGCGATGTCGGTCTGACCCCGCCAGGTGGCGACCAGCGAGGTGGCCAGTTCCGGCAGGCTGGTGCCCACCGCCACCACGGTCACCCCCACCACCACCTGCGGCACCCCGAAGGCCAGGGCCAAAACGCTGGCCGCATCCACCGTCACCCGACCGCCGAAGACCAGCCCGGCCAGCCCGACCACGATCAGCACCCACTGGGGCGCATAGGAATGGGCTCCGGCGCCGGAAAGCGAGGCCGAGGCCTCCCGCACCAGGGCGTCACTCCTGCGCTTGCGCAGCACGTCGCCGGCGGTGTAGTAGAGAAACACCGTAAAGACGAGGAGCAAGATCAGGCCGTCAGCCCGGTCGTACAGGGAGACCGTGCCGCGCAGGAGAGGGTCGAAGCCCAGCACCACGCCGCACATCGAGGCAAGGAGCAGCATGGGCAGTTCGCGGGAGATGATCTGGCTTTCGATGTCCAGTGGCTTCAAGAGGGCGGTGAGACCGACAATGAGGCCGATGTTGGCGATGTTGGAGCCGATGATGTTGCCAAAGGCGATCTCCGACACCCCGGAGAGCGAGGCGGTGATGTTCACCGCCATCTCCGGCGTGCTGGTGCCGAAGGCCACCACGGTCAGTCCGATGACAAGAGGAGACACCCCGGCCAGCCGGGCCAGGGCCGAAGCACCGCGCACCAGAGCCTCGGCGCCGCCGAGCAGCATGGCAAAGCCCAGCACCACCAAGCCAAGATTGACAAACAACTCCATTTCCGTTCACTCCGACGGTTTTTCTTCCCTTGTCCCATGAACCGTATGACGGCGCAACCGCTTTCTGCCCCGATCCGGCGGGGAAAATCCCCCCTTTTTCTGTTTCCCTTTTCGTCCTGCTCTGCAATAATGGGACAAAATCAACAAGGCCGCCGCTGTCATGGAAACCCGCCTGCAACTCCCGATGCTCCCCCAGCCGGACGACACCACCTGCGGCCCCACCTGTCTGCACGCGGTCTACAGCTACTACGGCGATCCCATTGCGCTCAGGAAGGTGATCAGCGAGGTGAGCAACCTGGAAGGGGGCGGCACCCTGGAGGTGCTGCTGGCCTGCCACGCGCTCAGACGCGGCTACAAGGCCACCATCTACACCTACAACCTGAACATCTTCGACCCTACCTGGTTCGACGGCCAGGAGGTCGATCTGGCGGAAAAACTCCAGCTCCAGCTTGCGGCAAAAAAGAAGCCCAAGCTGGCAGTGGCCACCAGGGCCTACCTCGACTACCTGCGCCTGGGCGGCAGGATCCGCTTCCAGGACCTCAACTCGGCCCTCATCCGCAAATACCTCAAACAGGAAAAGCCGATCCTCTGCGGGTTGTCCGCCACCTACCTCTACCACTGCGCCCGCGAACACGGCGAGGCCCTAGAGTACGACGACATCCGCGGGGTATCCAGCGGCCACTTCGTTGTGCTCTGCGGCTACGACATGGAGCACCGCACGGTGCTGGTGGCCGATCCGCTCTACCAGAATCCCCTGCGGGCCGGCCACTACTACGAGGTGCCCATCCACCGGCTGATCGGCGCGATCCTTCTCGGCATCCTCACCTACGACGGCAACCTGCTCATCATCGAGCCCAGGAAATCCGGCCGCTGATCCGACCCGATGCCCACCACCCTCATCATCGTCGACAACCCCAAATCGTGGCCCCTGGAGCTGAAAGGGGTGGATATCGTGCCGGCCCGGCAATACCTCACCGATCCGGCCTACACGAGCCTCAGGCACACCAAGGTCTTCAACCTCTGCCGTTCCTACCGCTACCAGTCGGTGGGCTACTATGTCTCGCTCCTGGCCGAGGCACGCGGCCACAAGCCGATCCCGCGCCTCTCCACCATCCAGGACATGAAGCTGCAGACCATTGTCCGCTTCGTCTCCGACGACCTGGACGACCTGATTCAGAAAAGCCTCAGCGCCATCCACTCCGACCGCTTTACGCTCAGCATCTACTTTGGCCGCAACATGGCCAAGCGCTACGACCGTCTGGCGACCAAGCTCTTCCGTACCTTCCACGCCCCGCTGCTGCGGGCCCAGTTCGTCTTCCAGAAGAAGTGGCAGCTGCAATCGATCCAGCCCATTGCCGGCAACGAGATCCCGGACCACCACCACCCCTTTGTCATCCAGGTGGCGGGGGAATTCTTCGCCCGACGCGAGACCCAGCCCAAGAAGAGCAACGCCCGCTACGACATCGCCATCCTCGTCAACCCGCAGGAGAAGGTGCCGCCCTCCAACGAGAAGGCGCTTAAAAAATTCATCAAGGCGGCCAACGGACTGCAACTGAGCGCCGAACTCATCGAAAAGGACGACTTCTCGCGCCTGGCCGAGTTCGACGCCCTCTTCATCCGCGAGACCACCAGCGTCAACCACTACACCTACCGCTTCGCCCGCAAGGCCGCGGCCGAGGGGTTGGTGGTGATCGACGATCCCGAGTCGATTTTAAAATGCACCAACAAGGTCTTCCTGGCGGAACTCCTGCAGCGCAACCACATCGCCTGCCCCAGGACCATGATCGCCAACCGCGACAACCTGGAGGCGGTGCTCCGCGAACTGGGGCTGCCCTGCATCCTGAAGAAGCCGGACAGCTCCTTCTCCCAGGGGGTCTTGAAGGCGACGACCCTGGAGGAGTTCGTGGAATTCGCCCACCAGCTCCTCGACGACTCGGAACTCATCATTGCCCAGCAGTTCCTGCCCACGGACTACGACTGGCGGGTGACGGTGCTGGACAACGAACCGCTCTTTGTCTGCAAGTACTTCATGGCCAAGAACCACTGGCAGATCATCGAGCACCACGCCGACGGCACGAGCCACGAGGGCGACTCCATCACGCTCCCGGTGGAAGAGGCGCCGGAGCGGGTGGTGAAGACCGCGCTCAAGGCGGCGAACCTCATCGGCAACGGACTCTACGGCGTGGACCTCAAGGAGGTGGGCCGCCACCTCTACGTGATCGAGATCAACGACAACCCCAACATCGACGCGGGCGTCGAGGATACGGTGCTGAAAGACGAACTCTACCGCCGCGTCATGCACTCCTTTCTGAACCGCATCGAGCAGCGCACCCACCCTGCCACAGGCCGCAAATGAAACCGCTCCACCTCTTCGACGCCATCGGCGTGGAACTCGAATACATGATCGTCGATAAAAAAAGCCTCGACGTGAAACCCATTAGCGACCAGCTCTTGCAGGCCGCTGCCGGCGAGCTGACGAGCCACTACGACAAGCCCGGCATCTCCTGGTCCAACGAACTGGTGCTCCACGTGGTGGAACTGAAAACCACCGAACCCACCAGCGATCTCGCCAGCGTGGTGGCGCCCTTCCATGGTGATGTGCAGCGGATCAATGAACTCCTTGCCCCGCACCGCGCCTGCCTGATGCCAGGCGGTGCCCACCCGTGGATGGACCCCTTCACGGAGATGCACCTCTGGCCCCACGGCGACCGCGAAATCTACGCCGCCTTCAACCGCATCTTCGACTGCCGGGGCCACGGCTGGGCCAACCTCCAGAGCTGCCACCTGAACCTCCCCTTCCAGGGCGACGAGGAATTCGGCCGGCTCCACGCGGCGATCCGCCTCATCCTGCCCCTGCTGCCCGCCCTTGCCGCGAGCACGCCCATTGTCGATGGCCGCGTGCAATCGTCCCTCGACTTTCGCCTCGAAACCTACAAGCGCAACTCGGCCAAGCTGCCGCGCATCACCGGCCAGGTGGTGCCGGAGCCGGTCTTTAGCGAATCCGCCTACCGCGAGCAGATCCTGGCGCCCATGTACCAGTCCATCGCACCCTTTGACCCGGAGGGAACGCTCCAGGACGAATGGCTCAATGCCCGCGGCGCCATTGTCCGCTTCGACCGGGACGCCATCGAGATTCGGATCATCGATGTGCAGGAGTGCCCGCTGGCGGACCTGGCCATTGCCTCGTTGATTGTCGAGACCTTGCGGACGCTGGTGGACGAAACGTGGACCGGGGTGGACGAACAGCAGGGATGGCAGAGCGCGCCGCTGGCGGCCATGTTGAACGCCACCACCAAGGATGGCGAGGCCGTGGTGATCACCGACCCGGCGTATCTGAAACTCTTTGGCATGGAGGTAGCGAGCGCCACCGCAGGCCAGGTGTGGCAACACCTCTTTACACATCATCAGCAGCGCGCCACCATTCCGCCCATCTTCCACGCGCCACTTGCCATCACCCTCAACCAGGGCTGCCTCGCCCGCCGGATGCTCCGCGCCCTCGGGCCGCAAGTTGACCAACCGGGCCTCGCAAGCCTCGCGGAAAAACTCTGCCGCTGCCTGGCCGCCAACACCCTACTGGCCAGCCCCCCTGGCCATTGACGGTGGTATAAAATATGGTTATACTTTCTTCACCAAAGGAGGTATAATTATGCAGAATATCAAGACCGCTATATCCATGCAGAAGCCCCTTTTCGACCAAGCCGAGGAACTCGCTCATACCATGAAGGTGTCCCGCAGCAGGCTCTTCGTCATGGCCTTGCAGGAGTATATCGAGCGACGCAAAAATCGGGAACTCCTGGCGCGGATCAATGCCGCCTATGAAGAACCTGACGACGCCACGGAAAAGAAACTGCGCCATGCCGCACAGCGCCGCCATCGCCGACTGGTGGAGGGTGAATGGTAATCACCCAGGGCGACATCTACTGGCTGGAACTCGACGCACCCAAGGGCTCGGAACCCGGCTACCGCCATCCCCACGTGGTGGTCCAGAACAACCTCTTCAACCGGAGCAGAATCCGCACCGTGCTGGTCTGCCCTCTCACCTCGAATCTCAAACGCGCCGAAGCGCCGGGCAACGTACTGCTCAAGAAAGGCGAGGCCCAACTGCCCCGACAGAGCGTGGTGAACGTTTCGCAGGTCTTTGCCGTGGACAAGGACGAGCTGACCGAATACATCGGCACCCTCGCGCCGCCACGGCTGGGGGAGATTCTGAACGGCATCAAGCTGGTGCTCGAACCACGCGAGTCGGATTAAGGTGACGCCCGCCGCATGCTCTGATTTTTTGCAGAGCAACACCGCGCCGTCACCAGACAAATCCTCAAGGAATTACGCATGCTGTCCCCCGAATTTAATTGAGGCGCTGATTGGGGGAGCTCACAGAAAAGGAGGGGGACATGAAATTTATGTCGTCGGCTCTATCCCTGATCTTGTGCCTTATGGCTACAGGATGTGCAAAGAATTACCAAGAAGTGATCGAGGGTCTCGATGCCAAAGAACAATCAGTCATCAAGCATCATGCTATCTTGATACATAAGGACGGCAAATACATCCCTCAGGGGAATATCCAGGAGTTGCCAGAGCAACGCGATATAATTTTCGAGCAAATTCAAACGTTTTTAAAAGGGGGTGGGGCATGCGACCCGATTCCCGACAACAAGAATATCCTGATCTATATCCATGGCGGATTAAACAGCGAGGACGTTGCCATAAGGCGTGCAATTAAAGCAACCCAACAAATGATACCAGACCCCCAAAAGTTGGCTTGCGCAAAGACCTACCCCATTTTTATCAATTGGCGGTCAGGACCGGTCACCACTCTTGGCGACCATTATTTCAGAATTCGCGATGGTGAGGAGGACAAAACCGCGCCTTTCACTTCGCCAATTTACTTCCTGGGTGATCTCGCCAGAACCGTTGGGAACACCCCAATGGCTTGGTGCCATGAGGGCTACCAGGTAATCAATGCCTCTCACTCCTCCGCCTTAGACCTTTTAGGAAAAGATCCAGAGCATCTCAAAAAAGAAGCTAAAGAAAACAAGCTTGTTTTTGATAGTGCCAAGGACGAAAAGAATCGCTGGAATCTCTGGCGACGAGCTGTCTGGGTAGTAACCGCCCCATTCAAAATCATATCAACTCCTTTCGCTTTTACTCTTGGCACTCCCGCCTGGGACAACATGAAACGCCGGACGCATACCATGTTCACTCCTCAACCAAAGGACAAAACAGCAGGTTTACAGCCAGATGGCGACACAAGAAAGTTTTTAAAAGAGCTAAATGCGCATGTAAAAAAAATTCGCAGCGAAGGAAATCAGGAGTTCGAGTTGACACTCATGGGGCATTCCATGGGCGGGATTGTCCTCAACCGGGCTCTTCGAGATTTGTCCGACGACCTTACAGAGGTTGACAATATCGTCTACATGGCCTCTGCCGACAATCTTCAAAACTATCTTGACGCGACCATTCCGATGATCAAGAAAGCCGTAGATCATCAAAAGAAGCCTCCACAGATATATAACCTGCATCTTCACCCAGAAAATGAGGATCGCGAAATCTCTTCCTGCGGCCTTGCCCCCTCAGGCAGTTTATTGGCTTGGATAGATCATACCTATGACACCCCGGAATATGTTCTCCAGCGCACCTCTGGCCGCTGGACCAATATCCGACGAGTGCACAACTTGATCCCCACAGAACTCAGAGAAAATTACCACTTCAGGGTTTTTGAACGAGGGTCATCCAAAAAGCGACCCCAGACCCACGGCTCCTTTGATGACTTCAATTTTTGGGATAAATCCTTTTGGAATGGTACAAAGGAACCTCAATCTTGGAACAAGACAACAAGTATCTGCCAATGATCCTCGATATCCTCAAAAACGCCCAGCGCCACACAGACCTGCATCCGCTCTTTGCCAAGACCTTTCAGTTCCTCGCCCGGCCGGATCTGAAGGAACTGCCCCTTGGCAGACATGCCATCGACGGCGACCGCCTCTTTGCCATCGTTGCCAGGGAACCGGGCCGCACCAAGGAAGAGGCGGTGCTGGAAGCGCACCAGAAGTACATCGACATCCAGCTCATTTTGGACGGCACCGACACCATGGGCTGGAAGGCCACATCCCTCTGCACGCAACCCACCAAGGAGTACGACCCCAAGGGTGATGAGCAGTGTTTCAGCGACGCGCCGGACGCCTGGATTGCGGTGCCTCCTGGCCACTTTGTCATCTTCTTCCCCGAGGATGCCCACGCCCCGCTGGTTTCGCCCACCATGCTTCACAAGGTGGTGGTCAAGGTCACAATCACGCCGTAGCCTTTTTCCCCCGCCCCCAGTCCTCCTGAGCCGCCGTTATGCCACCGGGCGGGCATCATGCCGCTCGCGCCCGAATGGCTGCACTGAACCGGCAAAAGGGTTGTTGACAAAACCCTCCCCGGCGCAGCATAAGGTGAGACAAGGGCATACCGGCATCGCCCTGTCCGCCTTCGCAACCACCACCCAAGGGGAACCCATGGAAACCATCAAGCAACTGCTCGCCCCGCTGCTCGACGCCCTGGGCCGTTATCTGCCCAGCGTCTTCGGCGCGCTCCTCATCTTCCTCGTCGGCATCGGCGCGGCCAAGCTGATCCGCAAGGCCATCGTCGCCTTCTGCGAAAAAATGAATGTCGATGAGCGCCTGGCCGGCAAGGTGGGGGAGGAGGTGCACATCGCCAGGTTCCTCGGCAGCCTCGCCTACTATCTGGTCGCCCTCTGGGTCCTGCTTCTGACCCTGGACGTGCTGGGAGTCAAGGACGTGCTCGACCCGGTGATGCTCATGTTCAGCAACTTCCTCGGCATCTTCCCCAACCTGGTGGCCGCGCTGCTCATCGCCTTCACCGGCTATTTCATCGCCAAGATCCTCGCCAGCTCCGTGGAGGTTCTGGCCCGCGGCCTGGACGGCTTCTCCTCCCGCGTCGGCCTGAGCGAGCAGTTCCGCATCTCACGGCTCATCGGCCAGCTCGTCTTCCTGGTGATCTTCATCCCGGTGCTCATCTCCGCACTGGATGCCCTGAAGATCGAGGCGATCTCCATCCCCTCCACCCAGATGCTCACCACCATCCTCTCGGCCATCCCCAAGATATTGGCCGCGGTTCTGATCCTCGGCGTGGCCTTCATCGTCGGCCGCTTCGTCACCTCGGCGGCCACTGAACTCCTCCAGAACCTCGGCGCCGACCGGTTGCCGGAAAAACTCGGCTTCAAGGTGGTGATGGGCGACACGACCTCCTTCTCCAGGGTATGCGGCGGCCTGCTCTTCTTCTTCGTCATGCTGGCGGCCACGGTCTCGGCGGTGGAGCAGCTCGCCATGCCGCAGCTCGCCTCGATCCTCGGCGAGTTCCTGGTCTTTGCCGGCCAGATCGTCCTGGGCCTCGTGATTCTCGCCATCGGCAACTTCATCGCCACCCTGGCCTTCAACGCCCTTTCCCAGACCGCCGACAACCGCGGCCTCGCCACCATCGCCCGGGTGGCCATCCTTGCCCTGGTCCTGGCCATGGGCCTCCGGGCCATGGGCATTGCCGATGACATCGTCGATCTCGCCTTCGGCCTCACCCTGGGCGCGGTGGCGATCGCCTTTGCCCTGGCCTTTGGCCTCGGCGGACGTGAGGCCGCGGGCCGGCAGATGGAATACTGGTTGAAGAACCTCCGCAAGGAGGAGTAGATTGAAACAGGGCGGCGGCCGGTGCCTTCGCTGCCTTGCCCGGCCTGCCGCCGGCGCACCACCCCGGGGAGGATGATGCATGAACATCCCGCGCCTGGCCTCCACAACCGGCCTCGCCTTCCGGTTGCCGAAGACCTCTTCGCAGAAGGCGGGGCTGCCGCCGGGCACGCCGGTTCACATCGGGGAGCAGAAGGCCAGCGAGGTCCGGGTCACCCTGGTGGATTACGACCAGGAACACTGCGAGGTCGTCGCCCTGCCGCGGCCCGATGTCTGCGCCCTTTACCAGAGCAAGGCCACCGTCACCTGGGTCAACGTGGACGGCCTCCACCAGGCCGATCTCATCGAAAAGATCTGCCAGTGCTTCCACCTCCATCCGCTGACCATCGAGGACATCCTCAACACCACCCAGCGGCCCAAGCTCGACATCTTCGACGACTATCTCTTTCTGGTCATCAAGACCCAGGGCTACAACGCCGCCACCCGCCTCGTCGATACCGAGCAGATCAGCTTCGTCCTCGGCAAGGGCTTTCTCGTCACCTTCCAGGAGAAACCGGGCGACACCTTCGAGGCGGTGCGCGCCCGCATCCAGAGCAACCGGGGCCGCATCCGCAAGATGGGCATGGATTACCTCGCCTATTCCCTGCTCGACACCATCATCGACAACTACTTCACCGTGCTGGAGCAACTGGGCGAGGAGATCGAGGACCTGGAGGAGGAGCTGATCGCCAGCCCCTCCCAGGAGACCCTGCGCCGGATCCACGTGCTGAAAAGGGAGATGATCCTGCTCAGAAAATCGATCTGGCCGCTGCGCGAGGTGATCAACGGCCTGATGCGGGAGGAGGAGACCAGCCTCATCAGCGACGCCATCCACCCCTTCCTGAAGGATCTCTACGACCACACCATCCAGGTGATCGACACGGTGGAGACCTACCGCGACATCCTCGCCGGCATGCTGGACATCTACCTCTCCAGCATCAGCAACCGGATGAACGAGATCATGAAGGTGCTCACCATCTTCGCGGCCATTTTCATCCCCCTTACCTTCATCACCAGCCTCTACGGCATGAATTTCAACACTGCGGCCAGCCCCTGGAACATGCCGGAACTGAACTGGTTCCTGGGCTACCCCTTTGCCCTGGGGCTGATGGTGGCCACCGCCGCCAGCATGCTCTTTTACTTCAGGCGCAAAAAGTGGTTTTAAACTGCTGAGGAAGAACAATGCGATTCCGCCTCGTCCTGGTCGTCGTCCTGCTCCTTGCGGTGGTGCTCTTCACCCTGCAGAACACCGAGATGGTCACGGTCCGCTTTTTCCTCTGGAGCTACGATATCTCGCGGGCGCTGCTGATCTTCCTGGTCTTTGCCATGGGCGTCCTCCTCGGCCTTTGCGCGGGCAGCTTCCCGCGCCGCCGGGAAAAAGCAGCGCCCCCTTCCCCTCCCCAACCGCACCCCAAGGACAGCAGCCATGACCAACGCACCACCCCATGACCTCGTCATCATCGGCGGCGGCCCCGGCGGGCTCACCGCAGGCATCTACGCCATGCGGGCAGCCATGCACGCCATCCTCCTCGAAAAGGGGGTGGCCGGCGGCCAGCTCAACAACACCGACATCGTCGAGAACTGGCCCGGCACCGAGAAGATCACCGGCGCGGCGCTGGCAGAGCAGATGGCGGCCCATGCCGCGAGCTACCACCTGCCGACCCGCGCCGCCGGCGTGACCGAACTCGAACCGGGCCTCGAATTCCATACGGTGCGGCTGGAGGGTGGCGAGGAACTGCGGGCATATGCCGTGATCCTCGCCACCGGCGGCAGCCCCCGCAAGCTCGGCATCCCCGGCGAGGAGGAATACTACGGCCGCGGGGTCTCCTACTGCGCGGTGTGCGACGGCTTCTTCTTCCGCGACAAGACGGTGGTGGTAGTGGGTGGCGGCGACTCGGCCCTGGAGGAGGCGCTCTATCTTGCCAAAATCACGAAGAAGGTGTACATCGTTCACCGGCGCGATGCCTTCCGCGCCGGCATGATCCTCCAGAAGCGGACCAAGGCCGAACCCAGGATCGAGGTCATCCTGGACACGGTGGCGACCGAGATCCTGGCCGGCGAAGAGGGGGTGAACGGCGTCCGCCTGCAAAACACGAAAACCGGCGAGAACAGGAAGCTGGCCACCGACGGGGTCTTCATCTTCATCGGCTTTGCGCCGAACAACACCCTGGTGCCGGCCGGCACCAAGATGAACGCCAACGGCTTCGTGGTGACCGACGAAAAATGCGAGACCAATATCCCCGGCCTCTTCGCCGTCGGCGACCTGCGGGAAAAATACGTCAAGCAGATCGTCACCGCCGCGGCCGACGGCTGCGTGGCGGCCCAGGCCGCGGCCCACTATGTGGAAAACAGGAAGAACAACGGGTGAGGCGGATGAGCGATTTTGAGCGAAAATGGGACCTTGCCATGGCCATGGCAGTGCTGCAAAGCCCGGACGTGGACGGCGCCACCTGGGCCGAGGCGGTGAAATGGTTGCTCTTTTACGGGCCGCCGGAACTGCGCGAACTCATCGGCCAGGCCTCGCATTTTGCCACCAGCGAACAATTTCCGGATCTCAAACCGGTCGGTTACGACGAAGACGGCGCCCCCTGCTATGATGCGCGGCAACTTGCCGATACCGCCGGCGTAAGCGCCGGGGAACTCGCAAGGCGGATGGCGGAGTGGGAAGCGGAGGCGGGACAGCCCGCGGCGATTACCCCGGCCACGGTGCACCGGGTCCACTGAGCGGCGACAGTTCGCAGGAGGCTGTCACCAAGGCCCGCTAATAGAAAATCCTCGATCTGCGGCGGTCGTTGGCGCAGCAGAGAAGGCGATCCACCGAAAAAAGGCCGCCGCCGCGCACCACCAGCGCCGCGGCCATGCCGAGCACCAGGAGGTGATATTCGTAACCCTCGCCGGCCTGGGTGCCGGACCAGTTCATGAAAAACCCGTGCGGCACGTGGTTCAGGAACATGCAGACCGCGATGGTCACCCCGAGCCCCAGGGCCCACACCCTGGTCATAAAGCCCAGGATCAGCAGGGCCGCGCCGAAAAACTCGATGACCAGGAGCGCCACGATGGCCGGCGGCGCAAAACCGAGGCCGGCGAAAATCTCCATCGTCCTGGCCAGGCCAGGCCCGCCGTACCAGCCAAGCACCTTCTGGGCGCCATGCGGCCAGATCACCACCCCCAGCGCCACCCGGATCAGCAACTGCGCCGCGCTGGTGTCCGTACGGATCACCTTGTCGAACATCTCCTTTCCCCCTGAGGCATGCGGTGGCGCGGTCACTTTCCCTTCCCCCGTTCACCGCGCGTTCCCCCAGCATAGCACACCGCCTGCGCAACTGGCCAGCGCAAAAAAGACGCCAACCCGCCGAGAAAGGAAGAGGAGCGGGGGATTGCCGCCGGGGCGACAAAAAATCCATTTCCCCCCATGACAAGCGGTGCGCTTTCAGGTAATAAAAGGCATCCGTCGTCATCCGATACCCCTTCACCGGGAGGCCGTCCGTGCAGCATCCGCGTACCATCATCGTCCTGCTTCTGCTCCTTTGCCTGCCCTTTGCCGCGGCCTGCGGCCTCATGTCGAAAGGCGGGCCCGGGCCCGCCGACCCTGCCCCCGGCAAGACAAAGCTCTCCGGCGTGCAGATCGACGAACTGGTGCGCGGCAATACCCTGCTGATGGAGGAATACGGCATCAAGGCCAAGGTGGAACTCCACCCCAACGGCACGCTGCGCGCCTTCAAGCAGGACATGAGCGACCAGACCCGCGGCACCTGGGCCATTGAGGAGGACACCCTCTGCATGAAATTCAAACGGTGGGGCGCGGGTGATGAACTCTGCTACGCGATCTACAAGGTCGGGGAAGAGTACCACCAGTATGCCGCCACCGGTCTTCTGGCCAGCCGCTTCACCGTGGCCACCGGTGTGAGCAACGACCCGGTCACGGTCAAGGCGCGACGTCCGCATCAGACCGACGAGCCGGCCAAGGGTCCGGCCAGGGCCGCGGCCACCGACCAGCCCAACGTGGTGGCGGCGGAACCGGCTCCCGGTCCGGCGATCCAGGAATCGACCAGCCGCTCGTACAACCCCGAACTGGCCCGCCGCGACCTCACCGCCATCTACCGCGACATGACCCAGGACTGTCCGGGCTGCAACCTGGCCAACATCAACCTGGCCAACGCCAACCTGATGCGGGCCAACCTCGCCGGGGCGAATCTTTCCGGCGCCAACCTTGCCGGCGCCAACCTCAAGTGGGCCAACCTCAAGGGCGCCAACCTTGCCGGCGCCAATCTGACCAGGGCCAACCTCGCCGGCGCGGAACTGGCCGGCGCCAACCTGGAGCGCGCCGACCTCACCGGCGCCAGCCTCACCAAGGCGAATCTGCGGGGGGCCAGCATCGGAGGCGCCATCGGCATCAACCTGAAAGATGCCCTCCGCTAGCCGCGGCTCATGACGGCCGCGGCGTCAGGAGAGGGTGACGGCTGCCGCGCAAGGCGGCTATTTGCAGCGGCGGACTTTGGCCCGGGCCGGCGCGGCCAGCCCGAAAAGCCAGGAAAAACCGAAATAGAGCCACCGCCAGCGGCCATACCGTTCCACTACCCGATCGGCGCAGCGGCAGCAGTAACAGACATGCGCCGAATCGCGCTCCTCGCCCAGAAATTTCGCGTCATGCATCAGAAAAATATGGGAATTCTTACGGGCACAGGCGGTGCAGAGCCAG
The DNA here is from genome assembly GCA_040757055.1 of Thermodesulfobacteriota bacterium. Classification (GTDB taxonomy): domain Bacteria; phylum Desulfobacterota; class Desulfobulbia; order Desulfobulbales; family Desulfurivibrionaceae; genus JAJZRJ01. The sequence goes on from JBFLXY010000004.1 coordinate 81,257, forward strand.
CGGGCCCTGCCATCGATCTTCCATTGCAGCACAGCAACACCTCTTCGCGCGAACACGATCTTTTAAAGGTCCAGCCGTTTCTGGCGCGTTGGAGAACGAACTCGGCCGCGCCATACGGATCGTCCAAGCAGCGTATCGGCAGGGTGCCGGCAATCTTGAACATGGTGGCCACGGCCAGCGCCGGCCCTGGCGCGCCATGCTCAGAAAATGGCTGCACATCGGCCTTCTGTCCATTTTCCCTTCCGGCAGCAGCCCATGGCTGAATTGACCCGGATTGCCGCGCTCTTTGCCGGAGGAAAGGGCATTCTCGCCGTCCATCCCCACGGCAACGGCAACGTCAACGATACCTATCTGGTGCAGACGGCGGGCGGACCGCCCTTCATCCTCCAGCGCCTCAACGCCCGGGTCTTCCACGACCCGGCCGCGATCATGCACAACCTGCGGCACATCAGCCGCCACCTGGCCCGCCACTGTGCCGCTGCTCCCTCCTCTGCCTGCTGGCGGGTGGTCGAGCCGCTGGCCACCGCCGGCGGGCAGGACGTGCATGCCGACGCCGCTGGCAACTGGTGGCGGGCCCTCTCCTATATCGACAACGCCGTGGCCTTCGACACCGTTCAGGACTCCAACCATGCCCGGGAAATCGGCCGGGCCCTCGGCCTCTTCCAGCGCCAGCTGGCGGACCTCGACCCTGGCCTGCTCCGCGACACCCTGCCCGGCTTCCACGTCACCCCCCGCTATCTTGCCGCCTGTCATGCCGCCCTGGCAGCCGCTTCCCCCAAAAACACGCCGGAGATCGCCTGCTGCCGCACCTGCATCGAGCAGGCTGCCCCGCGGATCAACACGCTCGAAAAGGCGCGGGCCGCCGGGGTTGCCCAGGAACGGGTCATCCACGGCGACCCCAAGGTGGCCAATATCCTCCTGGACCGCGACAGCGGCCGGGCCGCGGCCCTGATCGACCTGGACACGGTCAAGCCAGGGCTGCCGCATTACGACGTGGGCGACTGCCTGCGCTCCGCCTGCAACCCCCTGGGCGAGGAGGCGGGCAACCCGGCGGCGGTGCGCTTTGACCTCGACATCAGCGAGGCGATCCTCCGCGGCTACCTCGCCGAGGCGGCCACCTTCCTCAGCCAGGCGGAAATAGCCCTCTTCCCCGATGCCGCCTGGCTCATCGCCATTGAGCTGGGGCTGCGTTTCTTCACCGATTTTCTTGACGGCAATGTCTATTTCAAGACAAGCCACCCGGAACAGAATCTCCATCGCGCCCTGGTCCAGTTCCATCTGGCCGCCGCCATCGCCAGCCAGGAAAAGGACCTGCGCCGCCTGGTGGCAGCACTTGCCCGACAGGGTTAACTCAAAAATCCCGACAGGCGCCGTGTCCGCCGCCTTTCCGCTGCCGGCCGCTTCCAGAAGCCCTTCGCCGGGGGCCATGGCTTTTTGACGGAACCGCCTTATAGTATGAGCAGGACAGAAGATCAAAGGAGGTGACTTCCATGACAGCCCGAACCATACTCATGCAGTTGGCGGAAAACAATCTGCTGCATACGGATCGGCTTGGCTCCCTGCGCTATTTTGGCGGCGCCATGGAACGTTCGCTCGGAGAGATGAACCACGACCTCGACGAGGTCAGTGACTTTTTCTGCGGATGCACCGACGAGTGGTGCCTGAGCGCCGAACATGTCGCAGACATCCTGGAAAACCAACTCTTCTCGGTGAGCGAACCCCGCTGGGGCTCTGAGGAGCAGAGCCGGCGGCTGAAGAATCTCCGTTGCCGCCTGCACCGCTTCTACGACAGCAAGAGCTGTTGCTGCCAGTAAACCACAGGGTTGAGCCGATCCACCCCGAGGCGGCCGCAAGGCCGCCTTTTTTGCTCATGAATCCGACTCAGCCCCCAGCGCCGCCGGCCGTATCATGCTGATGGCGGCGCAGCAGATAGTAGAGCACCGGCACCGCCATACGGCTGATGAGGAGCGACGCCACCTCGCCGAACATGAGCGCAATGGCGAGCCCCTGGAAAATGGGGTCGGCCAGGATCACCGAGGCGCCCACCACCACGGCCAGCGCCGTGAGCAGCATGGGCCGGAAGCGGATGGCGCCCGCCTCCACCACCGCCTCGCTGAGTGGCAGGCCATGGCTGATCCGCAGCTCGATGAAATCCACCAGGATGATGGAGTTGCGCACCACGATGCCGGCACCGGCCATGAAGCCGATCATGGAGGTGGCGGTGAAAAAGGCGCCAAAGGCCCAGTGGGCCGGCAGGATGCCGATGAGGGAAAAGGGAATGGCCGCCATCACCACCAAAGGCACCCAATAGTCCTTGAACCAGCCCACCATGAGCATGTAGATCAGGATCATCACCGCGGCAAAGGCCAGGCCGAGGTCGCGGAAGACCTCCAGGGTGATGTGCCACTCGCCGTCCCACTTGACCGCAGGCTCGTCTTCGACAAAGGGCTGGCGCAGGTTGTAGACCGGCACCTCCCGCCTTGTCCCGCCGTACTCCCGGCCATCCAAGGTGGCCAACTCCCGGTTCATGGCAAGGATCGCATAGACCGGACTTTCCGCCGCGCCGGCCACGTCGCCGGTCACGTAGATCACGGGCTTCAGGTTCTTGCGGTAGATCGGCTGGTCCATGGGCGCCTCGCGCACCTGCACCAGCTCCCGCACCGGCACCAGAACGCCGCCCGGCCCACTGCCCCGAAGCTGGAGGTTGAGCACCGTCTCGATCCTGGCCCGCTCCGCCCTGGGCAGGGCCAGGACCATGGGAATCGCCTCCTTGTCCCGCGGCTGATGGAACAGGTCAACCGACTGCCCGCCAATTGCAAGGCCTAAGGCGCGGACGATCTCGGCCTCGGCAATGCCGTGCAGGGCCGCCTTTTCCCGGTCGATGGCGACCACCGCCTTCTGCCGCGGCTCCTCCCGGTACCAGTCCACGTCGACCACGCCCGCGGTGGCCTGAAAAATCGCCTTCACCCGGCTGGCCAGTTTCTCCCGCATGGCATCGCTGGCGCCATAGACCTCGGCCACCAGGGTCTGCAGGACCGGCGGCCCCGGCGGCACCTCGGCCACCGCCACCGTGGCCCCGTACCTGGCCGCAATGGCCGCCACCTTCGGCCGCACCCGCTTGGCAATCTCATGGCTCTGGGCCGCGCGCTCCCCCTTGGGCAGGAGATTCACCTGGATATCGGCCAGTTGCGGCCCGCTGCGCAGGTAGTAATGGCGGACCAGGCCGTTGAAGTTGAACGGCGCGGCCGTTCCGGCATAGACCTGATAATCGCGGATCTCCGGTTCGCCGGCGATGGCTGCCGCCATCTCCCGCGCCACCATGGTCGTATGTTCCAGGGGCGAACCCTCAGGCATGTCGAGCACGATCTGGAACTCGCTCTTGTTGTCGAAGGGCAGCATCTTGACCTTGACCCAGCCGAGAGAGACCAGGCCGCAGGAGGCCACCAGCAGCCCGCCGATGATGGCGAAAAAGAGCGACCGGCTGCGCGCGTTCTCAAGCAGCGGCTCCATCACCCGGTGGTAAAGGCGGGTGAAAAAGTCGTCCGGCGCATGGTCGTGATCGGGTACCACGTCCCCGGCCGCCGGGACCGTGTGCCGCCGCAGCACCCGGATGGCGGCCCAGGGGGTCACGGTGAAGGCGATGACCAAGGAAAAGAGCATGGCCGCGGCCGACCCCACCGGAATGGGCCGCATGTAGGGCCCCATCAGCCCGCCGACAAAGGCCATGGGCAAGATGGCGGCGATCACCGCCCAGGTGGCGAGCACCGTCGGATTGCCCACCTCGCGCACCGCTGCCACCGCCACTTCCCGCAGCGGCCGTTCGCGATTCTCCGGCAGCCGCAGGTGGCGGACGATGTTCTCCACCACCACGATGGCGTCGTCCACCAGGATGCCGATGGAAAAAATCAGGGCAAAGAGGGTGATGCGGTTCAGGGTGTAGCCGTAGAGGTAGAAGAGCAGCAGGGTCAGGGCCAGGGTGGAGGGAATGGCCAGGACCACGATGAGCGACTCGCGCCAGCCGAGGAAAAAGAGGATCAGGAGCGCCACGCCGAAGACGGCGATTCCCATGTGCAGGAGCAGTTCGTTGGATTTTTCCGCCGCGGTCTCGCCGTAGTCGCGGGTCACGGTCACCCCGACCTCGGCCGGGATGAGGGTGCCCTTCAGTCCCTCCACCTTGGCGAGCACCTCCTCCACCACGTGGACCGCGTTGGCCCCGGGCCGCTTGGCCACCGAAAGGGTCACCGCCGCCTCTTCCGGCCGGCCGTGGCCCTGGCCGAAAAGGACGTAGCAGACCGGCTCCTCCGGGCCGTCGGTGATGGTCGCCACCTCGTCGAGATAGACCGGCCGGTTGCCGTGGACGCCGACCACGATCCGCCCCACCTCCCGGGCCGAGGCGAGGAACTCGCCGGCGGTGATTTCCACCTCCCGGTTCAGGGACTGGAGGCGGCCGGCATGGAGGCTGCGGTTTGCCTGCTGGAGCATGGGGGCCACATCGTTTACACTCAGCCCCCGCGCCGCCAGGCGCAACGGATCGAGCTGGACGCGGATCTCCCGCTTGGTCCCGCCGATCAGCCGGGTCTCGGCCACGGCGTGGATGTTCTTCACCGCGTCGTCCACCTGGGCCGCGAGGCGCCGCAGGATAAAGTGGTCGTAACGGCTGCTGTGGAAGGTGAGGGCCAGCACCGGCACGTCGTCGATGGTGTGGGGCTTGATGAGCGGCGGCGAGACCCCCTGCGGGATGCGGTCGAAGTTGGTGGCCAGCTTCTGGTTGAGCCGGACAATGGCGTCCTCGAGCTTTTCCCCGACGTAAAAGCGGGCCACCAGCAGGCTCTGGCCCGGCATGGAGGTGGAATAGATGTATTCCACGCCGGGCAGTTCGTAGAGCAGCTTTTCCATGGGGATGGAGACGCGCTGCTCCACCTCCTGGGGGGTGGCGCCGGGCATGGCCACCAGGACGTCGATCATCGGCACCTTGATCTGCGGCTCCTCCTCGCGGGGGAGCATGACCACGGCCATGATGCCGAGCAGCAGGGAAGCGATGATGCCGATGGGGGTGAGCTTGGAGTCGACGAAGAGACCGGCAAGCCGGCCGGCAAACCCCTCTGGCGGCTTGGCAGAGGGCGCGGTCACGGCGCGGCGACCTTCACCGGCTGGCCGTCAACCAGGCGGCCGCTCTCCCGCGCCACCACCTGCTCGCCGGGAGTGAGGCCGGAGAGGATCTCGACCCGGCCGTCGCGGCGCTCGCCGCTGCGGACCAGGCGCAGGCGGGCCTTGCCTTCCTGCACCACAAAGAGGCGCTCCATCTGCCCCTGCACCGTGACCGCCGCCTCCGGCACGAAGAGCGAGGCTGCCTCGCCATCCGGCAGCGCCACCCGGGCGAACTGGCCCGGCCGCAGCGAGGCGGCGGCAGCGAGATTGATTTTCACCGTGGCCGAGCGGGAAAGGGCATCTGGCGCCGGCGAGAGTTCGGCAATGGTGCCGGAGCCGGCAAAGCCGGCGGCCGGCACCTGCACCGGCAACGGCTCACCCACCTTGAGCCGGGCCACCAGCGCCTCCGGCACCTGGGCCACGGCCTGCAGCCGGCTGCCGTCTTCCAGCACCAGCAGCGGCATGCCCACGGTGGCAAGGTCGCCGGCCTTGACGAACTTCCGGGTCACCACCCCGGCAAAAGGCGCGGTGACGACGGTGTAGCCGTGCATGGCCTGCGCCTCGCGGTAAGCGGCATCGGCCACTCGCCAGGCATCCTCCAGCGCCTTTACTCCTTCGCGGGTGGCGGCCTCCTTGGCAAGCAGCCGCTGTTCCCGCTCCAGATTCCGCCTGGCCTGAACTCGCTGGGCCTCGGCCTGGGCCAGACGGGCTCCGATCTCGCCAGCCGCGATCCGCACCAGCAGGCCACCGCGCGGCACAGCCGCGCCAAGGGTCACCGGCACTTCAGCGATCACGCCGGTCGCCTTGGCGGCAATGGCGGCCCGCTGCACCGCCTCCACCGTGGCGGCCACCTCCTGCTGCCGGCCGGCGGGCTCAGTGGCCACCGTGACCACCGCCACCTGTTCCGTGGGCAATGATTTGTCTTCCGGTGCCCGTTCCCTGCATGCAGGCTGCACCAGCAGAAAAAAGAGCCCCAGAACACACACGGCGGATCGACAACGCATGACGTGGGTACCTCGTGTCATTTTACTGACTGACTCCACCGGCAGGGCCGGCCTCCTCGAACTGCGGCAGTCCGAGGGCCCGGCGCAGATCCGCCAGGGCGATCCGCCGGGCGGTCTCCGCCACGGTGCGCCGCACCATGGCCTCGGTCAGCCGGTTCTCCACGGCGATGAGATCCGCGGCCAGCACCACACCTTCGCCAAAACGGAGCCGATTGATGCGGGCGCTCTCCTGGGCCTGCTCCACGCTCTTGCTGCTGACCTCAAGCCGTTCCTGCGCCTCCTGCCAGGCGGCTTCGGCCTGCTGTACCTCAAGGGCGATGGCCAGCTCCACCTTGCGTTTGCGTTCCTGGGCCTCAAGCAGCATGGCGGACGCCCGGGCCACCTCGGCGCTGGTCTGGCGACCGTTGAAGAGGTTCAGTTGCACCCGCACCCCAGCTTCCCAGGCATCGCCGGAGCCGTCCAGCTCATATCCCTTGTCCACGCCGTAGCCGGCATAACCGTCCACCGTGGGATAATAGCCGGCCGTGGCCTGGCGCACCCGGTTTTGGGCCGCCCGGATGAGCGCCTCGACCCCCTGCAGTTCAGGCCGGCGCTCGGGAGAACGATCCGGCGGCGCCCCCTGTTGCGCACCGCCCTGCGGCTCCAGCACCACCTCGCCGCCAGCCAGCCCCAGCAAGTGGAGAAAAATCCGCTGCCCAACGGTGAGGGCATGGCGGGCCTGAACCAGATTTTCCCTGGCCCTGGCGTGCTGCACCTCCAGATCGAGCAGGTCGGCCTTGAGCAGCACGCCTTCAGCATGGCGGGCCTGGGCCACGGCCAGCGCGGCGCCGGTTGCCTCGGTCGCGGCCTGCTGCGCCCGGATCATCCCTTCCTGCTGCAGCACCAGGTTGAAGGCCCGCACCACCTCGAAGGCGAGCTGGGCATCCACGCTGGCCCGCTCCATGCGGGCGGCGAGTTCCTGGGCCTGGGCGGCGTCGAGCCCGGCCCAATCGCGACCGCCACTGAAGAGGCGGTAGCTCAGGCGCACCCCGAGGTTGAGGTTGTCGGTCTGGCCGGGGTGGTTGAAATCGATGCCCTGGTGGAACTTCCCCTGGTTGAGGATGTTGCCGAAGGAGAGCATGGGAATGGTGGTCTGGCTGTAGAGGGAGTTCACGTCCAGCCGCGGGAAGAAGGCCGCCCGCTCGGCGGCGATGGCCGCCTGCGCCGCCGCGATCCGCGCCTGGCCGATCCTGGCGTCCGGACTGTGCGCCAGGGCAAAGCGCACCGCCGCCTCCGCCGTCCAGCGTGCCGGCACCTCATCTTCGCCCGCGGCAGCGACCGCGGGCAGCACGACCATGGCAAGGGCAAGAACGATCGCGCGCCAGCCCGGCGGGAATCCCCTCTTCATGCTTCGCCTCCTGCCCAACTATAGCGGAAACAGGGAGAAAAGTCAGCGCCTTCGTGGACAGGACAACCGCCCCGCCTGCGGCAAAATGTCGCGCCGCCCCGGACGCCAGAGAAGGATGGCGTTCTCCGGCCAATATGGTATGAAAAAGGGAAACCATCACGAGACGCCTGCCCCATGACCGCTGCCCGCAAAAACTCCCTGCTCTGCCCGAACTGCCGCCGGCTCATCAGCCGGGACGAACCCAAGTGCCCATGGTGCGGCATTCCCCACCCCGGCTCGCGACTCAAGGGGCTCTTTTCCGGACGCCTCTTCGAACGGCCCGATCAGCTCCTCCCCCTGATGATCGGCGCCAACGTCGCCATGTACGTGCTCTCGCTCCTCCTCAACCTGGGAGAGGCCACCATGGCGATGCACCCCTTCCACTTCCTCTCGCCCGACAACCGCAGCCTGCTCCTGCTCGGCGCCACCGGCACCCTGCCGGTCAACGCCTTCGGCCGCTGGTGGTCGCTGATCTCCGCCAGCTACCTGCACGGCAGCCTGCTGCACATCCTCTTCAACATGCTGGCCCTGCGCCAGCTCCTCCCGCTGGTGGCCCAGGAATTCGGCACACCCCGCATGTTCACGATCTACACCGTCGGCGGCATCGGCGGCTTTCTCCTCTCCTACCTTGCCGGGGTGCGCTTCACCATCGGGGCGTCGGCCGCGGTCTGCGGCCTCATCGGCGCGGTGCTTTACTACGGCAAGCACCGGGGCGGCGGCTACGGCCAGGAATTGTTCAGCCAGGTGGGCGGCTGGGCCATCGGCATCTTCGCCTTCGGCTTTCTGGTGCCGGGGATCAACAACTGGGGCCATGGCGGCGGCATGGTGGCAGGGGCGCTTACCGCCATGCTGCTCGGCTACCGGGAACGCAGCCGCGAAACTTTCTTTCACAAGGCGCTGGCCGGAGTTCTGGGCCTTATCACCCTCGCCGTGCTCCTCTGGGCCACGCTCACCGCCTTTGCCTACCGCTTCTTCGGCGGCTGATCGTCCTTCTTCTTCCAGTAGGGGTTGACCAGATCCTCGAAGATGGCGAGCGCCGCCTCCGAGCCCTGGCCGGCGGCGGTGACGATCTGCTTGTAGCCGCCCTCCACGTCGCCGGCGCAGTAGATGCCCGGTACGCTGGTGCGGTGGTGCTCGTCCCGCTTGATATAGCCATCGGCGGTGAGTTCGAGCCCCAGCTTCCGCGCCAGCCCCACCGCCGGATCATAGCCGATGGCGATGAAGACCCCGGCCACCGGCAGGGTGCTCTCCGTGCCGGTGCGGTTGCTCCGGAGCACCACCTCGCTCACCTTTTTGTCGCCACGGATCTCGGCGACCTCGGTTTCGAGCAGCAGGGAAATACCCGATTGCTGCAGGGTTTTCACCAGCTGTTCCTGAGCCCTCAGGGTGTCGCGGCGGTGGACCAGGGTGACCTGGCAGCCGATCTGGTGCAGGTGCAGGGCCTCGGTCACCGCGCTGTTGCCGCCGCCCACCATGATCACCTTTTTGCCCTTGAACAACGGGCCGTCGCAGGTGCTGCAATAGCTCACCCCGCGGCCGGCCAGGCGCTCCTCGCCCGGTACGCCAAGCCGGCGGCTGACCGCGCCGGTGGCCAGCAGCACCGCCTTCGCGGTGAAACGCCGGCGAGTGGTCTGCACCATCATCGGAGCACCCGGGACAACCTCCAGCACCTCCTCGCCAGGGAAGATCTTCACGTACTGGAGGGCATGGCTCACCATGATGTCGGTGAGGGTCTTGCCGCCCACCTGGGTGAAGCCGGGATAGTTCTCCACCAGCGGCGTGGTGGCCACCTGACCGCCGAGCATGCCCTTTTCCACCACCACGGCGGCCAGCCCGCTCCGGGCGGCGTAGATGCCGGCAGTGAGCCCCGCCGGCCCGCCGCCGACGATGACCAGATCGGTGGCGACCTCGGCCGCATCGCTCTCCGGAATGAAGATATTGACCTGCTCCAGCTTGTCGAGCGAGGCCATGAACAGTTCCTCCGGCTGGGCGCCTCGGGCGATGAGCTTTTCATTGGCAAAGGTCTGCGGCACGCTGTAGGCATCGTACTGATCGGCCAGCACCGGATTGGCCTGGATGTCGATGATCTCGACGGAAATAAGGTCGGGCCGCTCGATCACCGCCCGCAGGGCATTCACCGCCTGCTGCGGGCAATAGGGGCAGCTCGGGCTGACAAAGACCTTGATCTGCCGCGGCTCCTTGATCCTGCCGAGCATCTTGGCCGCGGCGTTGCCCAGGCCCGAATCGCGGTAACCCAGGAGGCTCAGCAGTTCCATCAGGGTCTGGGTCTCGTGGCCCAGCGGCGCGCCGAGCCAGCGGATGCGGTACTCCTCCGGGGCAAAGAGCAGGGTCGGCGAACGGGTGGCCTCCCATTTTCTGGCCAGCTCGTGGTCGAGGCCATGCTCCCGCAGGGTGATCTTGTCGGTCAGCTGCCGAATGGCACGGATGATGCGGCGGGCCGCCTCGCTGAATTCCTGATTATGAATGGGGTCGGCAAACAAAACGATGGGAACCGGATGGGGCATGGCCTTGAAAAATGCGGCAAGCTGATCCTGGGCCTCAGCTTCGCCCATGGCGCCGGAAGCCTGCTCTCTCTTTGGAGGTTCTGACATGGATATTTCCTTGTCTTCAGGGTTTTGCTGCTATTGTAGTGCCTGCCTTGGTGGCCTGCAAGGACAACGGAATTGATTTTTTCGGATCACTGCCTTAGCTTGTGAACGAGGGTACCTCAGCGATCAGACACCCAAGGAGGGTATGACCATGGAACTTGAGGGGAAAAAAGTGATCCTGCTGGTGGAAGAGACTTACAACGACCGGGAATTCTGGTATCCCTACTACCGCCTGCAAGAGGCGGGCATCCGGGTGACCGTGGTCGGGCCTGTTGGGGGCATGCATTACGCCGGAGCCGCCGGTATCAAAGTGACCGCCGACAAGGGTGCCAAGGAAGTGGATGCCGCGGATTACGACGGACTCGTCATCCCCGGCGGCTACGCGCCGGACCGCATGCGCCGCCACCCGGCCATGGTCAAGCTGGTCAGGGATATGGCGGAGTCGGGCAGGGTGGTGGCCGCCATCTGCCACGCGGGCTGGATGCTGGCCTCGGCCAAGATCCTCGCCGGCCGGACCGTCACGGGCTTCTTTGCCATCAAGGACGATCTGGTCCACGCCGGCGCCAACTATGTGGACCAGGAGGTGGCGGTGGACGGCAATCTCGTCACCAGCCGCACTCCGGACGATCTGCCCGCCTTCATGCGGGCCATCCTGAAAAAACTCAACCCATAACAGCAAAGCGGGGGAAAGGTCTCACTTTCCCCGCTCCACAACGTGAACCGCTAATACGCCCTGTTGTTGCGGGGCATACAGCCTCGCAGAGCCGCCGTGCCGGCTGCGCTCGCCGCCGAAGAGCAGGGTAAGGACCGCAGCGGCAACGAGCAGCAACAAAATGTCTTCCTTTCTCATCCGGGCGCTCGCCAGGCTTGGCTGATCGCGGCCATCTCTGCCCCAGGCCCGCTCACAATGCCGCCCGGCGCAGCCGCAGGGCGTTGCCCACCACCGACACCGAGCTGAAACTCATGGCCAGCGCAGCGATCATCGGGCTGAGCAGCATGCCGAAAAAGGGAAAAAGCACGCCGGCGGCAACAGGCACGCCGAGGGCGTTGTAGACAAAGGCGAAAAAGAGATTCTGCCTGATGTTCGCCATGGTGGCGCGGGAAAGTTTTCTCGCCCGGACAATGCCGCGCAAATCCCCCTTCACCAGGGTGACCCCGGCACTCTCCATGGCCACGTCGGTGCCGGTGCCCATGGCGATGCCTACCTGGGCCTGGGCCAGGGCGGGCGCATCGTTGATGCCGTCGCCGGCCATGGCCACCACCCTGCCTTCGCCCTGAAAGCGCTTGACAATGGCCGCCTTCTCCTCGGGCAGCACCTCGGCCACCACCTCGTCGATCTTGAGCTGCCGGGCAACGGCCTCGGCAGTGATCTTACTGTCGCCGGTGAGCATGACCAGGCGGACCCCTTCGTCGTGGAGCTGCTCCACCGCCTCGGCCGTGGTTTGCTTGATCGGGTCGGCAACGGCCAGCAGGCCGGCGCCCGTGCCGGCCACGGCGACAAACATGACCGTCCGGCCTTCGCTCCGCATGGCCTCCGCCTTTGCTGCCAAGTCGCCCGGGTCAATGGAAAAATCCTGCAACAGCTTGGCATTGCCCAGCAGCACATGGCGGCCGCCCACGCTGCCGGATACGCCCTTGCCGGTGTGGGATTTGAAATCCGCCACCTCGGCCAGGGCAAGACCCTTGTCTGCCGCTCCCTGGACAATGGCCGCGGCCAGCGGATGCTCGCTGCCCTTCTCAAGGGTGGCAGCCAGTGCCAGCAACTCCTGCTCCGGAACACCTTCCGCCACCACGTCAACGAACCTTGGCTTACCCTCGGTCAGGGTGCCGGTCTTGTCCACCACCAGGGTATCGACCTTGCGCAGGAGCTCAATGGCCTCGGCGTTCTTGAACAGGACTCCCATGATGGCGCCTTTGCCAGTGGCCACCATGATCGACATAGGCGTGGCCAAGCCCAGGGCGCAGGGGCAGGCGATGATCAGCACCGACACCGCCACGATCAGGGCGTAGGCCAGCCGCGGTTCCGGCCCCCAAAAGTACCAGAGAGCAAAAGACACTGCGGCAATGACCATGACAATGGGCACGAAATAGCCCGAAACCACGTCGGCCAACTTCTGAATCGGCGCGCGGCTGCGCTGCGCCTCGGCCACCATGTGGACGATCTGCGCCAGCATGGTGTCGCTGCCCACCCGCTCTGCCTGCATGACAAGGGAGCCGGTGGTGTTGACCGTGGCGCCGATCACCTTGTCTCCGGCTTTTTTGCTCACCGGCAGCGGCTCGCCGGAGATCATCGACTCGTCCACGTTGCTGGCGCCGTCCACTACTATACCATCCACCGGCACCTTCTCGCCGGGCCGCACGCGAAGCCGGTCGCCAACCTGAACGTGCTCCAGGGGGATATCGGTCTCGCTGCCGTCTTCCTGCACCTTTCGCGCGGTCTTCGGAGCCAGGCCGAGCAGGGCCTTGATCGCGGCACCGGTCCGGCTGCGGGCCCGCAACTCCAGCACCTGGCCGAGCAGGATAAGGGTGACGATCACCGCCGCCGCCTCGAAATAGACCCCCACCGTGCCGCCATGCGTCTGCATGGCCTCGGGAAACAGACCGGGAAAGAACACCGCAACTACGCTGTAGAGATAGGCCACCGACACGCCGAGGCCGATCAGGGTGAACATGTTGAGGCTTCTGTTGATCACCGACTGCACGGCGCGGACATAGAAGGACCAGCCGGACCAGAGCACCACCGGAGTGGCCAGCAACAGTTCCAGCCACTGGTAGGTCTGCGCCGAGGCCAGGAGATCAAGGAGATGCGCGCCGGGGATCATCCCGCGCATGGCGATGAGCACCACCGGCACCGTGAAAGCCACGCCGACGATAAACCGCCGCAGCATGTCTTCGTATTCGGGGTTCGCTTCTTCGTCGCCCCCGGCAACCGCGCGGGGTTCCAAGGCCATGCCGCACTTCGGGCAGGTACCGGGACCATCCTGCACCACCTCAGGGTGCATGGGGCAGGTGTACTCGGTTTTGCCGGCTGTTGGCGAAGGCGGGGTCACTGGCTCTAAGGCCATGCCGCACTTCGGGCAGGTGCCGCGGCCATCCTGCACCACCTCAGGGTGTATGGGGCAGGTGTAGCGCTGTCCCCGATCCCCGGCCTGGGCATCCTTGCCCTCGCCGTGGGCGGGGGGTGGCGGCGCACTATAATGCTGGGGGTTCTGCTCGAACTTCTTCCGGCAGTTATCACTGCAGAAATAATATTCCTTCCCCCCATGCCGCACCGTGCCGGCCGCCTCGGCCGGCGACACCTCCATGCCGCATACCGGGTCGGTGGCGACACTGTTTTTCTCCAGCCCCTGCTCATGGCGTGCATGTATGTGTTCCATTACCCCCCTCCCTTCTCGTTTGGCCCTCCCTGATCTATCTGCCGCAAAAGCGTGGCCACCGCCGGCCGGTCCGCCGGGCCTTCGCCCACATGGAGCAGCCGGACAACGCCGTTCGGGTCGATGAGCACGTCGCCGCCCCGCTGGGAGATGTCGCCGTGGGACGTGCGCAGCTTCTGGCCGCGAAGCAGCCCCTTGAGATAGGCCCACCAGGTATTCGGCCCCCAGATGTCCCAGAACGAAGCGGCAAGCATGCCATAGGCATGGTAGAGTTCGCGCTTCTCATCCACCAGCACCGGCCAGGCCAGCCCGGTCTCCTCGATGTATTGGCGGGCAAAATGGCCTGCCTCGAAGGTGACCACCGCAACCCGCACGCCCCGCCTGCCCAGCTCCTCCTGCCGCTCCCGCAACTGCGAGAGATGTGCCCGGCAGGGGAGTCACCCCAGGTGGCGGTGAAAGACCAGGAGCAGCCAATGGCCGCGAAACTCCTCCAAGGTATGCACGGCTCCCCCTGCATCGGGCAAGACAAAGGGCACAGCGGGTAAACCCAGGCGCATCGGCATCATCCCCCTCTTCAGAAAAACCGCACGGACCCCCAAAAAACGCCAAGGCGGGATCGCTCCCGCCTTCTTCTTTTTTTTCGCTGAATGGCCGACGATTACTTCATGAACTCCCAGGCCTTTTCGTGGAGCTTCTGCTGGAGGTCCCAGACCTCCTTCTTCTTTTTCAGCAATTCCGCCCTGGTGGTCTTGGGATTGCGCGCCGCCTCGCCGTACTCGAACTGCCTGTCGTGCAGCTTCTTGCGCAGCTCCCTGGTGGCGTCGAGATATTTCTGCTGCTCCTCGGGCCCGAGTTCATCGGCAATCCCCTTGCCCATGCCGCCGCCCATCATGCCGCAGCCCATGCCGCCGCCCATGCCGCCGCCCATCATGCCACCCATGCCGCCACCCATCATGCCATGTCCCATCTTGCCATGGCCTGCCGGAGCCGCCGGCTGGGCTGCCGTCGCCTTGCCGTCCGCGGCAGGCGGGCCCCCATGGCCGGCGTGACCGGTCTGGGCGGCAGCGGTACCGGCGGTCAGGATACCTGTCAACAGGGTTGCCATCAAAAGCTTCTTGCGCATCGTTTCCTCCTTGGGAACAGTGTGGGGTGATCCATTGACACATTGTGGCATCAGTTGGCGGTCTGCCTTCCGGCGTTCCTGCCAGTACAATAGTGACATTTGGCAGCGGGTTAAGTTCCCGCTGACAACAAAAAAACCGGCAGTGTTTCCTGCCGGTTTTCCTGTTCGACCCGATACGCCCGGTACCGGAATGTCAACCGCCTCAGCCGCTCGATGCGGGTTTCTTTTTCTTTTCTGGTTCCGGTGTGGTGGCCGGTGCCGCCTTCTCTTCCTCGGTGGTCTTCTTTTCCGGAGCACTCCCGGTGCTCCCCTTGGTCCCGCTTCAGCCGCTACCTGCGGGTTTTTCCTGCTTGACGGCGCCTCCGGCGCCGGCGTTACCGCCTCAGCCGCTGCCGCCCGCCTTGTCGGCCGCCTGGGCCGATCCCAGCCCGGCACCGGCGATCAATCCCGCCACGCCGAGGCCGGCCAGCATCTTTTTCAGTTCCCTGGTATCCACACGCGCCTCCTTTGTTGATGGTTCGTGTTCTCACCCGTCGGGACCATTCCCGACCCCTCACAGAATACACAATAGACCATCCCCTTTTTCCATGTCAAAACAAATAGCCATGGGGAAAAACCCCGCCGCATGACCCGAAAGAGTCCATCCCCTGCTGTGCGCAACCTGTTGATGTCCTCTGGACAAACTGTTGGCATCCTGTTGACAACCTGTGCGCAACTCCGCCAGCACGAAAGGGGCTCAGGCTAGCCGTACAGCTCCAGATCGGCGATCACCGGCAGATGATCGCTGGCCACCCGCGAGGCCGTCAGCCGGCACGGATGCCGCTTGAGCGGCTGCAGCGGCCCCCGCACGAAAATCTTGTCAAGCCCGGCGGTGGGAGAAAAGGAAGGATAGGTGAGAAAGGCGTTCTGGTAGCCCCGCGCCCGGTTGGTGACGCAGGCAAAGCCGAGGATCTCGGTGAAGATCGGCGCGATGCGGGTAAGCCAGTCGTTGAAGTCGCCGGCCACGATGCAGGGATGCCCGGCGGCAAGGCCGGCAAATTCCGGGGCATTGACCATGATCCCCACCTGCTGCGGCCGCTCGCGGAAGGAAAGCCCCAGGTGAAGGTTGAAAACAGCCAGCGGCACATCCATTCCCGCCAGCTCCACCGCCGTGTAGAGGCAGCCGCGGGCCTTGCGCCCCGGCAGGGTCAGATCGACATTGCGTTCCTCCCCGATGGGAAAGCGGCTCAGGGTGGCATTGCCGTACATGCCCTGCCGGAGCCGGACATTGAGGCCGACGGCCAGATAGGGATACCCGCAAAGCCGCGCCAGTTCCACCGCCAGATTGAGGCCGCGGGAGCGGGGCACCCCCACATCGACCTCCTGGAGCAGGAGGATATCGGGGCTGTGATGCTCGATGATCCCGGCGACGCGCCCCAGCCGGAAACGGCGGTCCACGCCGATGGCGCGGTGGATGTTGTAGGACATGATCCGGAAATGCATGCTGCTCCCTGCTGCTTTTCCGCTCATTATCGCAGGATGGCGGCGGAAAAACCAGCAGGGATTGCGGCAGCGGACCCCGTCAGTCCACCGGCGGCAGGAAGCAGTAAGGATCGCGTTCCCTGGTCGCGTCGAGACCAAAACCGTGGGCCACCGCCAGACAGCCGCCGCAGGAGGGGCGGATCGGGCAGGAGCGGCAGGTCTGGCTCCCGGCCCGGTATTTCCTGGCCGCCGACCCGTCGTACACCTCGGCCAGCCGCTGTCGGTAGAGGTTGCCGATGGGTGAGGGGAACTTGCGGCAGGCGTGGGCCTCGCCGTCGGAGAGCAACGACAGGAAGTTGAAGGCCGCGCCGCAGCCGTAGCCGGTGCAGCCGCCAAAAAGCGGCAGCCCCTGCTGGTGGCGGAGGAGATTAAGCAGGTTGTCCTTGAGGCTCATGGCGGGATTCCGCTCGGCCGCCGCCATGTATCCGGCGAGAAAGGCAGGATACTCCTCGGGCCGCACCGAGAGGAGCCGGGCTCCCTCGCCCACCATGGCCAGCCGGTTGAAGGTGAAGAGATCGACCTTGTTCCGCAGCACTTCGGCCAGGGGCAGCACCTCGGCCAAGTTGTCCCGGGTGAGGGTGAGCATCACCATGGAGTAGATATCCAATTCCCTGAGCAGGTCGAGGAAATCGAGCACCCGTCGGAAGTGGCCCTGGCCACGGATGAAATCGTTATGCTGCTCAAGGCCTTCGAGACTGACCTGAAAAAAGGCCGGCTGCTGGATGGCGACCATCTCCCGCAGCACGGCGCGGCTGGCCGGATTGCCGAGGATGGCGGTATTGAGCCCCCGCTCCGCCGCCGCCCGGTACAGCGCGAGGAAATCCGGGTGGAGCAGCGGATTGCCGCCGGTAAACGAAACCTGGCCGATCACCTGGCGGTCGCGACAGAAGTCGCGCAGGTCGTCGAGCACCGCAAGCCCTTGGGCCAGCGAAACCGGCGGCCGGGAACTCCGGTCGTAGCAGTGCTTGCAATGGAGATCGCAGGCCTGGGTGATGTGCCACTGGAGGGTGAAGACCGCGGCGCTCAGGCGCTCCTCCGCCACCCCGGCCAGCGGGAACATGGAATCGTCGCGCCGCAACCGGGAAGGCGGGGCCAGCAGCAGGCCGCGCTCCACCGCCCGCCGCAGGGCGTTGTCGATGGAGCCCACCGACACCCCGCCCAGTTCCGCGGCGGTCCGCGGGTCGATGCCTTCGGCCACCACCTTGAGCACCAGCAGGTCTTCGGCGGTGGCCGGCCGGCAGCGCACCGCCCCGTCGGCCGGCGCCCACCAGAGGAGCAGCCGCTCCGGCCCGGAGCGGGGGGTCATGCTCCTCTCGCCCCAGCCCGCCAGCAGGGCCAATCCCTGCCACGCCAGATCCAGCAGCTGCAGGGTGGGGTTGAGCGCCAGAACAGTCACCGGAGCGATGGTGGTCGCCTCTTCCCGAACCCGATGGCTGGCCCACTCCAGCCGGGCGAGCTCCTGCAGGTAGGGCGGCAGCCCGACGGAGCCGGCCTCAGCCTCCTCCAGCAACCCGGGCAAACAGGCCGGGTCATCCCCCGCGGCCAGTTGCCGCCAGAGGGCGGGGGGCAGCAGCCGCCGGCAGGCCGGATAGATTGCCTCCCAGGACGGGATGGTCATCGGTTCCTCCCGTTGCGCCGCGGCGCGCTGATCAGGGCCAGCCGGTCCCGGAGACGCCGCACCACCTCGGCGTCGGGTTGATAGGGCCGCGGCGCGGCGGCCGGCAATGGCAGGCGGTGGCTGTCGGCAAAGGGGGTGGCGGCCAGATTGCAGTTATAGGCATGCACCATCAGGGTCTCCAGGTTCACGGTGTCTTCGATGTTGTAGGCCAGCAGCGTTTCCAGCACGCGGCGGTCGCCGGTGCGTCGGTATTCCTGCCAGAGCAGCACCGCGGCGTAGCCGTCCAGGCCGTCGAGGTCGCCACGGGTGAGGCCGAAACGCCTTTCGCAACCCTTGAGCCCGCCCTTGACGCCGAGCCGGTGCAGGATATGGCGCAGGTCCAGATGCAGGTGGCGCAGCCGGATGCCGAAGGCGCGCTCCAGCACCGGGACATCGAAGGCGCGGCCGTTGTAGGTCACCAGCAGTTCGTAGCCCGCGATCTCTTCGACAAAGCAGTCGAGGTTCTCGCCCTGCACGTAGCTGTGCACCTTCTCGCCGTCGTAGAGGGCGATGGCGGTGACCATGGCCTGCGGCCCGAAATGGCCGGTGGTCTCGACGTCGAGATAGGCCGCTTTGGGCCGAAAGGCCGGAAAAAGCCGCCAGCGCTCCGCCACCGGCACCTGTCGGGCAAACTCGACCGGCGCCTCGGCGAACAGCCGCCGCCGCTCCCCTACATGGCGCAGCAGCAATCGGGCCTTGGCCGCCGGCACCGCGGCTGGCAGGGGCGCCGCCACATCGTCCCAGTGGCGGATGCCGCTCTCCCAGAGCAGCCGTTCGGTGGCGGCGCCGATGCCGGGAATATGGATGAAGCTGTGCTGCAGCATCTTACTGGTCCGGCGGCCGGCGGCCCACCGGGACCAGGTAGACTGCCGACTCCTCCTGGCCGTCGAGCCCCAGCAACCGGTTCAGCTCGTCGTCAACAAAGGCGGCCACCGGGCAGGCGTTCAGTTCAAGAGACTCCGCGGCCAGCAGCAGGTTCTGGCAGGCATGACCGGCATCCATCCAGATGTAGCGCATGCCGCGGCTGCCATAACGCGCGGTGGTCCGCCGCAGCACCGCCGACCAGATGAAAACCGCGGCGGCCCGGGCGACGAACCCCTGCCCCAGGGCAGCCTCTGCCACCTGCCGGGAGAAACTCCCCGCCGCCAAACGCTCCAGATGGAAATCGCGGACATCGAAATGGTAGAGACCGGGCGCCACGCCTTCGACCCGCTCAACCGCCAGGTAGGTCTCCAGCGGATAAAGCGCCCCGGCCGAAGGGGCAGTGCGCAGCAGATGGGTGCCCGACTGCGCCGTTATCCCCTGGGCCGACCAGAGCAGCATGGCCAGATCTTCGACGCCGATGGCCGCTTCGGCATACTTGCGCCGCGAACGCCGGCCGAGCAGGGCCTGCCAGAGCTTCATCCGCCCCCAGTGCCAGCCTCGCGGCAAGGGAATCCGCTCCGCCTCGGGATACCGCTTGAACCGTTCACCCGCCCCGGTGCCCGGCCGCACCTCGCCCAGGCTGAACTGATCGAATTTGGTCTCCTGCAGCACCCCTGCTCCCGGTGTCTGTGTCTGTCCTGTCATCGCATCCTCCCTCTTGCGTTTTCCCACGCGGCCGGCAAGCACCCCTTGCCATCCACCGGCCGGCCGCCTCGGGCACCGCCAGCCTCCCGGCGGCACCGCTTTACCTCCGCCCAGAAAAACCCTTGCCGCCTCCGGCCAATCCCGGTACCTTCCCGGAAAAGGATTCCCGATGGAAAACTGGCTGCTCACCGCCCTCATCTCGCTCGTCATCTACGGCTTCTGGGGCTTTTTCCCGAAGCTGGCGGTGAGCTACATCAACCCGCAGAGCGCCCTGGTTTACCAGGTCGCCGGCGCGGCCGTGGTCGGCCTGCTGGCCCTCTCGTTCATACAGTTCCAGCCCGAGACCCACCCCAAGGGCATCCTTTTTGCGATGCTCACCGGCATCGCCGGCATCCTCGGCACCCTCTTCTTCTTCGCCGCGGCCCGAAGCGGCAAGATCGCGGTGGTGGTCAGCATCACCGCCCTCTATCCGCTCTTCACCATCCTCCTGGCCGCGCTCTTCCTGCGGGAGCCGATCACCATGAAGCAGCTCGCCGGCATGGCGCTGGCGCTCATCGCCATCGTGCTCATGAGCGCCTGATCCGGCTCGCATTCGAACCGCTCCCCCTGTGCCGGCCCGGCGGCATCGCCCCTTGTCGCGGCCCGTTCCCAAAGCACCCTTGGCCTGCCCCTGCCCGAAGACCGTCTATTCGCCGGCCTTCACCGCCTCCCAGGCCACGGCGCGGTTGCGCCCCTGCTGCTTGGCACGGTAGAGGGCCTGATCCGCCCGGTTGATGAGGGTCGCCTTCTCCTCGCCGTCGGCAGGATAAACCGCCAGGCCGAGAGAGAGCGTCACCCGCACCGGCTCGCGCTGATGGTGCAGGGTGAGCAGCTCCACCGCCTGGCGGATGCGCTCCGCCATCCGGAGCCCGCCCTTGTGGTCCGAATCCTCCAGGACCACCGCAAACTCCTCGCCGCCATAGCGCGCCGCCAGATCGACGGTGCGGACGGTACGCTGCAGGAGCTCGCCGACCCTCCTGAGCACCTGATCGCCAAAGGGATGGCCGTGGTTGTCATTCAGCTGCTTGAAGTGGTCGATGTCGCAGAGGATCAGACAGAGCGGACTTTTCCGGCGCTGGGCGCGTTCCAGCATCACCTCGAAGCCGTGCTGGAAGGTGCGGTGGTTGGCCAGGCCGGTCAGGCCGTCCACCGTGGCCATGCGGTTGATCTGTTCGTGGGCCTGGCCGAGATCGACCTTCACCGCCACCTGGGCGGCGATCAGTTCCAGAATGTCCTGCCGGGTGCGGCTAAAAAGGCCGGAAGCGCGGCCGGCGATGGTAAGCGCCCCCAGCGGCTCGCCCTTTTCCTTGAGAAGCGGGATGACCAGCAGCGACTGATAACCGCCCAGGCGGTGGCTGCCGGAAAAAACCGGCATCGGGCCGTGGCATTCGGTCCTGGCCGGCAGGCAGCGGCCGATCTTCATCGCCTGGCCGACCAGCCCCTCCTCCCGCGGAAAGGCCAGCCCCTGCAATCCGTCGGCCCCGTTTCCCTCCACCATGGCGATCCGGTGTTCCTCCCCGGCCAGCAGGCTGATGGCGACGAAATCGGCGGCCACCAGCAGCTTCACCACCCGGACCGTGGCCTGCAGCACCTGATCGAGGCCGAGCACGCCGTTCAATTCCCGCAGCGCCACGCAGACCCGTTGAAAGGCGCCGCGCTCATCCTCCAGGGCCTGCAAGCGCCGGCCGATGGCAAGATCCTGCGCCAGCTGGCCGGCGATGAGCCGAAGCAGCGCGCGCTCCTCCTCGCTCCACTCATCAGGCGATTCCCGGTCGGCGCAGAGAATCGGCGTCACCCGCCTGTCCTCGAATCCGAGCCAGCCCTCGTCTTCCGGGCAGGGAATCCGCAGGGCAAAAACGCTGCCCACGCGCTCCTGCCGGCGGTAATAGGGAATCTGCGGAAAGCTGCCCTGGGCGCGACAGGCCGCCACCTCCTGCCGGGCGCCGACCAAGGCGCCGGTAATCCCCTGGCCCACCGGAAAGGGGCCGGGCAGGACGTCGTCGCGGGTGGAGGCGTGGCCGCGCAGCCGCATCTGGGCCTTGCCCGGATCGGGCCACAACAGGGCGACGGTGGTGCACGCCAGGCTCTCCCGCGCCAGCGCCAGCTGGCTGGCAAAGGCGGCGGTGATCACTTCCAGGGCCGGTCGGCTGTAACGATCGGGATTTTCCTGCGCGGCGGCGGGCGGCAGGCCGGCCAGGATGTCGGGCGTTTCCTCCAGCAGCCCGAAATCGCGGGCCGACTCCTCGTCGGCCGCATTCCGCCGTGCCCGGGCCAGCACCTGCCGCATCCGTTTGCGATGCGCCTTGCTGCTGGCGAAAAAGGCCAGGGCCAGACTCAGGGCGGCGCAGGCCAGGAGATTGGCGCCGAACTGCTCCAGGGTCTGCCGGCCCATCCCCACCAGGCCAGCCTCCATGAACAGGAGCAGCAGCAGGGTCCCGCCCAGGGCCCGGACAGGATAGGCGGTAAAAAGCCAGGCCACGGTGGCGGCCGGCAGCAGGATGAAATGGGCGGAAAAGGGCAGGAGCATACGGTAGGCCATCCAGGCCAGCACGCCCCACAGCATGGGCCCCACCACCTGCCCGCCGAGGGTCGGGCTTTCGGCATCGCGCCGCAACACCGCATACCAGAAGGCCAGCCCCAGCAGCGCCACCGCCGCGGCACCGGCCAGTTGCGGCCGCGCCGGCCAGCCATCGTACAGGCCGGCCGCCACCGCCACCGCGCCGGCCATCGCCCCGGCCACCATAAAGACCGGCGGCTGCCGCCAGATTCCCGACTGCTCCCTGCGTGGCCGAACCGCCATACCCTCCTAGGTCCTTACGCCCGGCCGTCGTGGCCGCCGGGTCTGGCCGATCTTCCTGGTGAACTGCCTGATCGCCTGGAAGTACAATTTCCCGGCGCAGGCGATGATGGTGTTGTGATCGGCACCCGGCACCATCTGGAACTCCTTGCTGTGGGCTCCGCACTCCACCTGGAGCTTTTCGGCGCTCACCAGGGGGATGATCCCGTCGTGCTGGGCGTGGAGGATATACGTGGGCTTTTTGAACAGGGCGATCTTCTGGACGTTTTTGAAGCCGTCCGCCTCGCTCGCGATGCCGTAGGCCGCCACGTCGACGCCGAGGCCGAGGAGGAACGGGATGGTATGGCCGATGCCGCTCTCGATGACCAGGCCATCGATGAGGGGCTCTGCCGCCGCAGCCAGTTCCAGGGCCGGCACGCTGCCCAGCGAGCGGCCCATCACCACCAGGTGGCCGCTGTGGCCCGCCTCCTTGAGCTGAGCGCGCACCGCCGCCAGAATCACGTGGGCGTCGTCGATCATGGCCGTCACCGCCGGCGTGCCGCCACTTTTGCCGTAGCCGCGATATTCGGCGGCGACGAAATGGAGCCCTGTTTCGTTGAAGCAGGGGCCGATGGCATCGTAGTCGCCCACCACCTCGCCGTTGCCATGGAAAAAGAGGATGGCCGGCTGGTCCGGCGGGGCGTTCAGGAAATAACGGGCCGTCACCGCGATGCCGGGGGCCACGGCAATCTCCTCATCAAAGGCGCCGGCTGGCGGCGGCGTCCACTCCGGCCGCGGGTGGAAAAGAAGCCGGAGCAGGCCGGGCTGATCGAGTTTCTCGTAGGTCAGGGCTGGCAGGGGCATGTGTATCCTTCGAGGCGGCAGCCTCGTTCTTTTTCGACACCGGGAATCACGGAGCAGGAGGCCGCTGCGCCCGCCCACTCTTCGCTGGCGCTTTTGCGGAGCTTCAAGTAGAGTAAAACGACTTTTCGCGAAAAGCAATGACAGAGGTTGCCCCCTCCATGTTCGGCATCACCGGTCATCTCGATTACATCATCATGTACCACCTCTATGGCCTGGCCTTTTTCAGCATGGGCCTGGCCATGGCCCTGGAGGCCGGCCGTTCGCCGCTGCTGGCCGAGGCCCGCATCCTGCGGCCGCTGGCTGTCTTCGGCATCCTGCACGGCATCCACGAGTGGCTGGAACTCTACACCCTGCAGGCGGGCTGGCTCGACCTCGGCCCCGGCAAGCCTTTCATCCTGATCCGCCTGCTGCTCCTCACCTTCTCGTTTCTCTCGCTCATCGCTTACGGCGTTCAGGTCCTGCGCCCCAAGGACCGCCTCCTCTCCCTCGACACCTACGTGGGCGGCGGCATGCTCGCCCTCTACATCGCGCTCATTCTCATCAGTCATGCGCTGCCGTGGGAGAGCACCCCCAACTGCCTGCGCTGCGCCGATGCCCTGGCCCGCTACCTGCTGGCCATGCCCGGCGGCATCCTCGCCGCCGTCGCCCTCCGTTTTCAGAGCCGGGATGCCGGGCGCCAGAACAAGCCGCCGGAGCTGGCGATCTGCTTCCTTTACGCCTCCTGGGGTTTCGGCCTCTACGGCGTCTCGCAGATCTTCGTCGCCCCGGCGGAACTCTGGCCGGCGCCCTGGCTCAACAGCGAAGACTTTCTCGACCTGACCGGCACCCCGATCCAGGTGATCCGGGCGGCGCTGGCGCTCTTCACCACCTACCACCTGATCCGCGCCACCCAGATCGTGGACCGGCAGCGCCAGCACCAGCTCCTCGCCGCCCAAAAGGAGCGACTGGCGGCCCTCGAACAGGCCCAGGCCGAAACCGAAAAACGGCGTCAGCTCCGCCGCCAGTTCCTGCGCCACGTGGTGCTGGCCCAGGAAGAGGAGCGGAGCCGGATTTCCCGCGAACTGCACGATGAAACCGCCCAGATCCTCACGGCCGCCAGCCTCAACATGGGCGCCCTGCGCCAGATGCTCGGCAATTCGCCCCAGGCCCTCGAACTGCTCGACCGCTCCCAGGTCCTCTGCAAGGAGATGTCGCAGATTCTCCACCGCCTGGTCCGCGACCTGCGGCCGGCCCAGCTCGACGACCTCGGCCTGATCGCCGCCATCTCCCACCTGGTCGACGTCAACAGGCAGCAGCATCACCTGACGGTGCAGTTCACCGTCAGCGGCCGCAGGCAGCGCCTCGATCCGCTCATTGAAACCGTGCTCTACCGGGTGACCCAGGAGGCGCTCACCAACATCGCCCGCCACGCCCAAACCGACCACGCCACCATGGAACTGCACTTCGGCCCCGATCAGGTCACCCTGCAGATCCACGACACCGGCGCCGGTTTCGACCAGGATCTCCTGCCGCTGGACCACGGCATGGGGCTGGCCGGCATGCATGAGCGGGTCGCCGCGGTGGCCGGTCAGATCCAGATCGACTCCGCGCCGGGGAAAGGCACCTTCATCGACGTGGCCATCCCCATCGTGAAAAGCACCATTTCCCCCAGCGAAGAAGGAAACACGCCATGACTCCCCTGAAACTTCTCGTGGTTGACGACCATGCCGTCGTGCGCACCGGCCTCAAGACCCTGCTCGCCGCCGAGCCGGACATGACGGTGGTGGCCGAGGCGGCCAACGGCCAGGAGGCCTGCGACCGGGCAAAGGAGATGCAGCCGGACGTGATCATCATGGACATCTCGATGCCGATCATGGACGGCATCGAGGCCACCCGCCGCATCACCGCCGACAACCCCGGAGCGAAAATCCTGGCCCTCACCGTCCATGAAGACAAGCAGTTCTTCTTCAGCATGCTCTGCGCCGGAGCCTGCGGATACAGCAGCAAGCAGGCGGCGGTTCAGGATCTGGCCGCGGCCATCCGGCAGGTGGCGGGCGGCGCCTTTTTCCTCCAGCCGGAGCAGACCGCCCTGCTGATCGAGGAATACTGCCGGCTCGCCCACTCCTCCTCCAAGCCCCGGCCAGCCCCGGCCAAGGCCGCGGCCACCGCCGCCGAAGCAGAACAGGCCGCCCTGCTAAGCCAGCGGGAGGTGCAGGTGGTGGAGCTGGTGGCCGCCGGCTTCACCACGCCGGAAATCGCCGAAAAACTCCACCTGAGTCCCAAGACAATTTCCCGCCACCGGGAACGCATCATGCAGAAGCTCAACATCCGCTCCTCGGTGGAGCTGGTCAAATTCGCCCTGCGCACCGGCATCGCCCGCCTCGGCTGAACAGCGGCCAGGCCGGCTACCGGCTGCCGGCCGGCACCACCTCGATGAGCGTCACCTCAGGCGGCGCCAGCAGCCGCATGGGCGGCCCCCAGGTACCGGCGCCCCGGCTCACGAAGAGGAAGCCGCCGGCCGGCAGCCGGGTCAGCCCGGAAGAAACCGGATAGGCCAGCCAGGTAAGCAGGTTGAAGGGGGCGATCTGGCCGCCGTGCACGTGGCCGGAAAGCTGGAGATCATACACCCCGGCGGATTCCGGCGCCACCTCGGGCCGGTGCTTGAGCAGGATGGAGAAGCGCCCGGGGTCCCGCACGGCGGCGAGCCGTCCTTCCTGCCCCGCCGCGGCCCGGCCGGTGGCTACCCCTACCGGATCATCAACCCCGGCCACTTCCCAGTGATCGCCCACCGCCACACGCTCCCCGGCGAGCACGGTCAGGCCCGCAGCCTCGAAAAAGGCGAGGGAGTGGTCGATGCCCACGTAATACTCATGGTTGCCGGTCACCGCGTATGCGCCGAAACGGGGAGTGCTCGCCCGCAACCGGCCATCGAGCCCGGCCAGCCCGTCGGCCTGGCCGTCCACCAGATCGCCGGTGACCACCAGCAGATCGGGCCGCGCTTCCCGCACCAGGGCAAGGAGGCGTTCGAGCCGCGCCGGACCGACCATCAGGCCGAGATGCACGTCGCTCAACTGCACGATCCGCAGCGGCCCCGCCGCTGGGGGCAGCTTGGCGGAGGAGAGCACCACCCTCGTCAACTGCACCGCCCTGGCCTCCCACCAGCCGTAGCCGCAGAGCAGCAAAGCGAGAGGCCAGGCGAACCAGAAAGGCGCCGCCGCGGCCCACCGCGAACGCGGCCCCGCCGCCTTCCCCCGCAGCCGTCCGCCGAGACGCCAGCCGCACCAGAGCAGATCCGCCGTTGCCGCCGTCACCACGAAAAGGAAGAGGAAACCCAACCAGAGATACCCCGTCCAGGCGACCGGCAAGGCCAGGGCGGCGAAGCCGGCTCGTTCGGCAACCCTTACCAGCACCGGTGCTGCGGCCAGGGTACCGAAGCCGGCCAGCACCAGACGGCGCGACCAACGGCCGAGGACAATGGCCGCCCGCAGCTTCCGGTAGCCATACCAGTGCATGGTGCCGTAAACCAGAAAAAACGCCGCCAGAAACAGAAGCATCATTCCTCCACGCTGGATAGCCATTGCACCGTCGCCGGCAACGGTGTACTTTGGTACCGTATCCCCCCTGCCCACCCTATCCTGCGGCATGGAGATACCAAAATCCTGCCGAGAAGGCACCCCATGACTGAATCCCCGAAAGGCCATGCCCCGCCCCGTCGTGGGAAGCCCGACCCCGAACGGATGGCGATCCTGCGCTCCCTGCCCCTTGAAATCAAGCAGCAGATCACCGGTGAGGAGGCCCAGGCCTTTCTCTACAACGAGCCGCTGCCCGAAAGTCTGCTCGAAAAACTGAAGGACTACCTGGTGGACGAGGGCGAGGCCGGCCAGGGCTGAAGCCGTCGCCGCTGCCCCTTTTTCATCCTTCCCCCCTCTGCTGCCCGCCGTTTCCGCCGTTGCTGAACTGCAGGGCGTGAAGATGGGCGTAAAAGCCCTGCCGCGCCAGCAGTTCCCGATGGGTGCCCTGCTCGACGATGCGGCCGTGGTCGAGCACGACGATGCGGTTCGCCCGCCGCACCGTGGAGAGGCGGTGGGCAATGACGATGCTGGTGCGGCCGGCCAGGGTGGCGGCCATGGCCCGGTCGATCATGATCTCGGTCTCGGAGTCGATGTTGGCGGTGGCCTCGTCCAGCACCAGGATGCGCGGGTCGCGGGCCAGCACCCGGGCAAAGGCCAGAAGCTGCCGCTGGCCGGCGGAAAGGCCTGCCCCCCCCTCGCCGATCCTGGCATCGAGCCCGCCGGGCAGTTGCGCCACCAGCCCTGCGAGCTGGGCGTCCGCCACCACCCGCGCCAGCCGCGTCTCGTCCACCTCGCGGCCCAGCAGGATATTTTCCCGCAGGGTGCCGGGCACCACAAAGACCTCCTGCATGATGAGCCCGATCTGCCCGCGGACGGCCTCCGGCGCCAGCTCCCTGAGATCGACCGAATCAATCCGCACCGTGCCGGCCTGCGGGTCATAAAAACGTTCGAGCAGGTTGATCACCGTACTCTTTCCCGAACCCGTAGCCCCCACCAGGGCGATGGTCTCGCCCGGCGCCACGGCAAAGGTTATCTCCCGCAGCACCGGCTTTCCCGGTTCGTAGCCAAAGGTCACTTCCTCGAAGCGGATGGCGCCCTGTACCGCGAACAGGGTCTTGGGCTGCACTGCCGCCGGCATGGCTGATTCGCGGTCGAGCAGTTCGAAAATCCGCTCACCCGAGGCCAGGGCCGACTGGATCACCGAGGATTTCTGCGAAAGTTCGCGCAGGGGCTGGAAGAAAAGACGGAGATACGAGAGAAAGGCGACCAGCGTGCCGATGGTCATGCGGCCCGCCATGATCTCGCCGCCGCCGAACCAGAGCACCGCCGCGATCCCCAGGGCATTCAAAAAATCCACCGCCGGCATGAAGACGCCGAAGATGCGGATCTGGCGAAGGGTGTCGGCCAGATATGCCTCGTTGACCTCGGCGAACCTGGCCCGCGTGTCCTGCTCGCGGCCAAAGAGCTGCAAGACCGTCACCCCGGAGAGCGACTCCTGCAGAAAGGCATTGATGCGGGCCAGCCCGGTGCGGATGGCCCGGAAGGCGTCGCGGGCCAGGCGGCTGAACCAGAGGGTGTGCAGAAAGAGCAGCGGCAGCAGCAGGAGCATGAGCAGGGTCATCCGCCAGTTGAGCCAGAAGAGCATGACCAGGATGCCGATGAGGGTCAGGGCGTCGTTGAACACGGTGACGATCACCGAGGTGAACATCTCGTGCAGGTTCTGGATGTCGTTGGTCACCCGGGTCACCAGCTTGCCGGTGGGCTGGTTCTGGAAGAAGCCGAGGTCGAGCCGCAGCAGGTGGCGGAAAAGGCGCTGGCGCACCTGCTGCATGATCGACTGCCCCGTGCGCTCCAGCACCTTGACCTGGCAGAAGTTGGCGCCAAAGCCGGCAATGGCCGCAACGGCGAAAAGACCCGCCATGGCCAGCAGGCCGTGCAACCTCTCGGAAATCGGCAGCGCGGTGTTGACGATGTAGTGGTCCACCGCCAGCCGCACCAGGTAGGGCACCGCCAGAGTGGCGCCGGTCACTGCCAGGGAGAGCAGCACCGCCACCATGATCCAGAGCCGGTACGGCCGGGCAAAGGCAAGAAGCCGCCGCCAGAGACGGAATTCCTGGCCGCGGCCCAGGTGTCCCTCCTCGAAGTAGCCGAAATCATGCGGCTGCATGGCCCGCCTCCTCCGCTTCTTCCATGCGCTGGAAGGCATGGATGGCGGCATAGAACTGATTGCGCGCCAGCAGTTCGTCGTGGCTGCCCGCCGCCGCCAGGCGGCCATTGTCGAAAACCAGGATGCGGTCGGCATACTGGAGGGGCGCCAGCCGGTGGGAGACGATGAGGCAGGTGCGGCCGGCCAGGTGCTCCTTGAGGGCCAGGACGATGCGCTGCTCGGTTTCGAGATCCACCGCGGCCAGACCGTCGTCGATGACGAGTACCGGCCGGTCGAGCAGAAGCGCCCGGGCCAGGGCCAGACGCTGCCGCTGGCCGCCGGAAAGCTTCACCCCCTTCTCGCCCACCGTGGTCTGGTAGCCATCGGGCATGGCGAGAATCTCCTCATGGATGGCGGCGGCCCTGGCCACCCGCTCGATTTCCTGCCGGCTCGCTCCGGGCCGGCCCAGGGCGATATTCCTGGCAATGGTGTCGGAAAAGAGCGTCGCCTCCTGGGGCACGTAGGCGATCTGGCCGCGCACCGCGGCTACATCCAAAGCATTGACATCGTGGCCGCCCATGAAAATCCTGCCGTCCGCCACCGGATAGAGGCGGGCAACGAGCTGGCAGAGGGTCGATTTGCCCGCGCCGGTGCGGCCCACAATGCCGGTGATCCCCTGGCCGAACTCCACGCTCACCTCCTGCAGCGCCGGCGCACTCTGGCCGGGATAGGCGAAGGTGAGGTCATGGAGGGTGATGACCGGCGCGAGGGTGGCGGGGCCGCCGGCTGCGGACGCCGGCAGGGCCGGCCGCGCGGTCAGCACCCCGTTGATCCGCTCCAGCGAGATCACCCCGCGCTGGAAGAGGTTGAAGACCCAGCCCAGTGCCATCATCGGCCAGGTGAGCATGAGCAGGTAGGAGATGAAGGCGACGAAGTCGCCGGTGGAGATGGCGCCGCGCACCGTGAGCCCACCGCCGTAGACCACGACGATGAGCAGGCTCAGGTTGCCCACCAGGCCGGAGGAGGGGAAGAGCACGCCCTGCACCGTGGCCAGCCGCAGGTTGTCCCGCACATACTCCTCGCCCAGCCTCTGGAAACGGGCGCCCTGGGCCTCTTCCTGGGTGAAGGCCTTGTAGAGCTGCATAAAAGAGAAGGTGGAGCGGGCGAATTCGGTGAGGCGGGAAAACTGCTCCTGCACCTTGTGGAACCGCTGGTGGACCCGGGCGGAGAGCACGCGGGTCACGAGGGCCAGCAGCGGCATCGGCGCCAGGGTCAGCAGGGCCAGCAGCGGATGGATGTAAAGCATGAAGCCGAAGGCGGCAATGGTCATCACCACCGCATCCACCGCCGCCACCACCCCCATGCCGGCGGCAAGCTGCACCGCGGCGAGATCGTTGGTGGCCAGGGCCATGGTGGCGCCCACCGGATGGCGGCCGAAGAAAACGCGGTCCAGGGTGAGGAGGTGGGAAAAGAGCCACTGGCGGATATCGCGCTCCACCAGGCGGGAGAAACCGAGAATCAGGGTGCGCCAGACAAAACGGCAAAGGGCGATGAGCAGGGCCAGCCCCACCACCGCCAGGCCCAACCGGGCCAGCAGAGGGCCGGAGGCGGTGCCGGCGGTGAGGCTGTCCACCGCCCGCTTGATGAGGCGCGGCACCAGCAGTTGCAGGAAATCAACGCCGACGAGGGCCGCAAGGCCCAACGCCAGCCGCCAGCGGTAGCGGCGCACCAAGGGCCAGAGCACGACCAGTGCCTGGCTGGCCCTGCCGCGGAACAACGCCGGGTCGGCGCCCTCCCCAGCGGCAGGACCGTGATGCCCTTTCACCCGCCGGCCGTCCGGCACAGTCGGCCAAAGCCGCCGGGAATGGTGCCCGAGGCCCAGAAGACCGTGGCCTGCTTGAAGTCGATGAACCAGTAGCCGCCGGGCTTGCGTTCGTCGGCCAGAAAGATGAAGGGCTGCTCCCGCGAGAAGCACGGGTGGAGATAGAGCCCCTTGGCGTTCTGCACCGGCACCAGCAGGGCCAGGGCCTCCTCCATGGTGGGCAGCCGCCAGTCGGAACAGCCGGCGAACTTTTTGGCGTTCTGCTCCTGCACATAGGCTGCCACGTGGCGGTGGGTGGTGAGGTCGCAGCCGCCCCGCTGCCACATCACCCCGGAAACCCGCTCGGTGACGGTGAGGCCGTCGTTGTTGTCGACAAGGGAGTGGGCAAAGCCGCCCGCGGGATTGCGCTGCGCCTCGAAGAAGTTGCCCTTCTTGACCACCGCGGCCACCTCTTCTTCGCTGACAAAGGCGGCGGTGTGGCGGAGGATGACCGGTGTGACAGCCGGAAGCTTCTCGTCTTTTCCGGGCAGGCCGGTGGCCGCGTCCTCGGCGGCAAGGCCGCTCTCTTCGGGAATCACCGCCGAGCCGTCGCCGCCCTCCAGCACGTTCTCGCGCAGCCACTGCTTGAGAGCGGCGTCAATGGCATAGCTCTTGTCCAGCAGCGCCTTGCCCTGGCTGGCCACACAGGCGTCGATCATCCCCTGGGGCGCGGCAATCCTGGCCAGCACCCGGGCGTATTTCACCCCGCGTTCCATGAGCAGCAATTTCGCCGGCTCATCCCAGGCGTCGATGTAGAAATAATAGTACCGCTCCCGTTTGTTGCGGACCCGTACCTTGCCGCCCCAGCTCTCGAAGATGCCGAAGGTGTCGGCCGGGGTGATCTCCCAGTCGATGGTGAGCGTTTGCTGATTGCCGAGTCCGAGCTGTTCACACAATCCCATAGGATGCACCTCTGTGCTTGTGGTTGGTCGATGCGACTCTCTTCCAGGGTACTCTATGCATCATCCCGGACAAGGCAAATTTTTTCCACACTGCCGTAACGGCCACAATCCGAAGATGGACTTTGGGGTTATGCCTGTGTAAGCTGCGACAATGGGTTTGCCCCCCCAAAGACGGAACAACCTTTTAATGGCAACGCCTATGAATATTGATTCGCTTGTCAACGATTTCGCCGTTCGGTCATTCCGAGACACGGGCGACGGAGACTACATCGCCGCCCGTCTCGCCTTCCGCGCTCGACTGATTCCACAATTTTTGTGGTCTAGCCTTCAAGCCACGGAAAAATACTTAAAGTGCGTCTTGGTGCTCAACCGGATTCGCGCACCACGAGGCCACGATCTAGGCGAAATCCTTCTGGCTCTCGATGCCAACAAGAAATTTCAGCTCCGGCTCTCCGAGAACACTCGCAAGTTCCTTTCCCATCTGGACACATACGGGCGGCATCGCTATTACGAGATGCCCTATTTCATCCTAGGTGGTGAAATCATTTCGCTCGACCGAGCCGTGTGGGAACTACGCCGATATGCGCGTGTAATGGACTATAACATCAAGGATATACAAGGCCGAAAAATCAACCTATTACACCACGAACTCGAAGCAAACGAACGCGCAGAAAAACTCTCTCCACACAAATTCCATGTCCTTGGCGGGCGCCTAGAATCGATCATCGCCAACAAAAAGCATCCGAGCAGAGAACCCCTACTTTGGCAAAACGCTTTCTTCGGCCGCAAGCCCAGGAAGATTGTCCGACTACCGGGGCGCATGGAATCTGGGAATTCGCCCTTATCTCTCCACCCCGAAATACTCGACGAGATTCTGAAGTACGTTTTTTTGCCAAAGGATGTTGTGTTAGCTTACCGCGAAATAAACACTACCAACCGGGACAACGATTAACAAAAGGCACCCCTATTCCCTGAGCAGCCGCCGCGCCACGTCGGCATAAATCTCGAAATCCTCCCGCTTGCCGATGCCGACCACTTCCACCACCACCTCATCCTCATCGATCCGGTAGACAATGCGGATCGACTTTTTGACCGCGTAGAGCTTGTAATAGCCGGTGAGGTCAAAGCCGCGCATGTTCCCGAGCGGCTGGCCGAGATGGGGCGATTCCTCAAGCTTCTTGAGTTGCTTGGCAACCAACTTCTTGACCGCGCCGTCTAGAGCCCGGAAATCATCGGCCGCCGCCGCAGTGAGCAGCACCTTATAGCGCAAGGCTTTCCTCCTTGAGGAGGGTGTCCAGCGCAACCCGCTTGCCGGAAGCCTTTTTCCGCTTGGTCACCAGATCGTAGATTTCCAGGTACTCCACGAACTCGACGATGTCTGCCATGTATTCATACTCCTCCACCGGCAGAATGACCGCGGTTACCTCGTTGTTACGGACCACGGCGGTCTTTTCCTTCCGGTGCTCGGCAAGGTCTGCCACCACCTTGCCGAAATTTTTTGCCACGGCAGTGGCGCTGATCATCTCGTCCCGCGTAAAACTGGCTCGCATATCGCCCTCCTTATTTTCCGTAAAATTATACGCGATATAATACGACACATAAGACGCTCCTGTCAATCCCCTTACAGAAAACATCCTGTGCGTTTCTCAAGATGGACTTTCCCTCTCGCCTCACGGTATGCTGAAGACTGAACAGACAACCTTCACGGTGCGCCTAAATGCCCAACGCCTTTAAAACATCCGCCGGTTATCCCCTGCCCATGGGCGTCACCCGCCGGGCAGATGGCTGCAACTTCGCCATCTTTGCCCGCCACGCCGAAGCGGTGTGGCTGGTCTTCTTCCGCTCCGGGGTCGAGGAGCCGGTGGCGGAACTGGCCTTTGATCCCAAGGTCAACAAAACTGGCGATGTCTGGCACATCCTGATCCGCGACTTCGACCCGAATCTGCGCTACGGCTATCGCATGGACGGCCCCTTTGCCCCGCGCGGCTCAGGCCACTTCTACCAGCCCGACAGCATCCTGCTCGACCCGTACGCCAAGGCGCTCACCGGTGGTTCCGACTGGGGCAAGCCCTATTGTCGCACCGGCCTCTGCGGGCCGCTCTCCACCTTCCAGCGCCGCTGCCTCCATGTGGAAAACGATTTCGACTGGGAAGGCGACCGGCCGCTCAACCGCCCGCTCAAGGACACGGTGATCTACGAACTGCACGTGCGCGGCTTCACCCGCCACAAGAGCGCCAAGGTGGACCACCCCGGCACCTACCAGGGCGTCATCGAAAAGATTCCCTATCTGAAAGAACTGGGGATCACCGCGGTGGAACTCCTGCCGGTGGCGGAGTTCAACGAGCACGAGTCCACCTTCCGCAACCCGAAGACCAAGGAACTGCTGCGCAACTTCTGGGGCTACAGCCCGCTCGCCTTCTGCGCACCCAAGGCCGGCTACGCGGTCAACGGCCGCAACGGCCAGCAGGTGCGAGAATTCAAGGCAATGGTCAAGGCGCTCCATCAGGCAGGCATCGAGGTGATCCTCGACGTGGTCTTCAACCACACCGCCGAAGGCGGCGCCGATGGGCCGACCATCAGCTTCCGCGGCATCGACAACACCATCTACTATCTGCTCGACGAAAAGACTCGCGACTACCTCAACTTCTCGGGCTGCGGCAACACGGTGAACTGCAACCACCCCTGGGTGCGGCACCTGATTCTCGACTGCCTGCGCTACTGGGTGATCGAGATGCACGTGGACGGCTTCCGCTTCGACCTCGCCTCCATCCTCGGCCGGGGGCCCAAGGGCGAGGTACTGGCCAACCCGCCCATGGTGGAGAAGATCGCCGAGGATCCGATCCTCGCCAACACCAAAATCATCGCCGAGGCGTGGGATGCGGCGGGGCTCTATCAGGTGGGCTCTTTTTCCTCCCACTTCCGCTGGGCCGAGTGGAACGGCCGCTTCCGCGACGACGTGCGCGCCTTTCTCTGCGGCCACGAAGGCACGGTGGCACAGCTCGCCACCCGCATCGCCGGCAGTGCCGACCTCTATCAGGAGAGCTGCCGCCACCCCTACAACTCCATCAACTTCCTCACCAGTCACGACGGCTTCACCCTCTACGACCTCATGAGCTACAACGAGAAGCACAACGAGGCCAACGGCGAGGAGAACCGCGACGGCTGCAATCACAACCTGAGCTGGAACAGCGGCGCCGAGGGGGAGACCGACGACCCGGCGATCAACGCCCTGCGGCGGCGGCGCATCTGCACCGGCGCGGTGATCCTGATGCTCTCGCAAGGGGTGCCGATGTTGGTGGCCGGCGACGAATTCGGCCGCACCCAGCACGGCAACAACAACGCCTGGTGCCAGGACAACGAAACCGGCTGGGTGGACTGGCGGCTGGCCACCAAGAACCGCCACCTGCTCCGCTTCTTCCGGCTGCTCATCAGCCTGCGCCGGCATCACCCGGTCTTCCGGCGCCGCTCCTTCTTCCCGCCGCCCGGCGCCGACAGCCGGGAGGAGATTTTCTGGCACTCCACCGAACCGGGCCGGCCCGACTGGTCGCCCGCGGCCAAGACCCTGGCCTTCCATCTTGCCGGCAGCGCGGCCGACCCTGCGGACCACGATTTCGTGGTCATGCTCAACTGCCACCGCGGCAGCCGCCTCTTCCAGACCCCGACCCCGCCCAGAGGCAGCCGCTGGCACACCCTCATCGACACCGCCGCGGCCCCGCCCCGCGACATCGTACCGGAACACGAGAGCCGCCCCTTGGCCGCCAACACCGTGACCGTGGCGGGTTTCGGCGCGGTGGTGCTCATGGCCCGCTGATCCGGAATTCCGCCATGACCGCGCCGCAACTCATTTTTCTGGGGGATTCGCTGATCGAATTCTGCGACTGGCAAGACCATTTCCCCGGCCATGCAGTCGTCAACCTCGGCCTGGCTGGAGAGACGGTGCAGGAATTGCGGCAACGGGTCGAGCACCTCGCCGGCCGCCTGGAAAATCCGGCTTGGTTCCTGCTGATGATCGGCACCAACAACGTGGCTGTGGAAGATTATGGATTCTTCGCGGATTACCGCGCCTTGGTGGCCATCTTACGCCAGCGTCACCCCGCCGCAGCACTCCAAGTCACCAGCCTGCTGCCCATGCATCTGCCGTGGCTGGCACCTGAGACCATTCCCCGGCTCAATAGCCGGCTCCGCGAGTTGGCCCAGGATCTCGGCGCCGGCTATGTGGATGCCTATGCCGCCTTTGTGGCGCGCGGCAACACCGGCCCCTTCTTTCTCGACGACGGCGTCCATCTGAGTGACGCCGGCTATACCGTTTGGGCCGCGGCCATCAGGCCCTTTCTGCCCCATCGCAGCCGTTAGTTCCCTCCTTTGCCGTGAGTCCGTACATTTCCCGTGCATTATGCGACAAATTTGTTATGCTGCTTTCCGATTTCAACACAGGGTGTTACCAAAATGAAAACGACAGTGCTTGCCGACAGCCGCGAACTTGCGGACCTGACCTGCCTCTACGAGATCACCAAGGTCCTCGCCTCCTCCACCGAACTGCACTCCAGCCTGGAGACGATTCTGGGAATCCTCGCCACCAGCAAGGGCTTGAACAACGGGGCAGTGACCATCATCAATCCGCTCACCGGCCAGATCGAAACCGAGGTGGCCTACGGCCTCACCGCCGAGGCGCGGCGGCGCGGCACCTACAAGCTCGGCGAGGGGATCACCGGCCGGGTGGTGGCCAGCGGCGCGCCCATCGTGGTGCCGCAGATCAGCAAGGAGCCGCTTTTTCTCAACCGCACCCGGACGCGCGGCGAATCGGACAAGGAGGCCCTCTCCTTCATCTGCGTGCCGATCAAGCAGAGTCAGGAGACCATCGGCGCCCTGAGCGTGGACTGCCGGTACCGCGCAGGCATGAATTTCGAGCAGGATCTTCTCTTCCTCACCGTGCTCTCCGGCCTCATCGCCCAGACCGTCACCCGCATCCAGGCGGTGAACGGCGAGCGCGACCGGCTGGAACAGGAGAACACCCAGTTGCGCCGGGAGCTTTCGGGCAAATACCGGGTGCGCGATTTTGTCGGCAATTCGAGCCGGATGCAGGAGGTCTTCGAGATGATCCACCGGGTGGCGGACTCGAACGCCACCATTCTGCTGCGCGGCGAATCGGGCACCGGCAAGACCCTGGTGGCCAAGGCGATCCATCACAACAGCAAGCGCCAGAACAAACCCTTTGTGACGGTGAACTGCTCGGCTCTGCCGGAAACACTTCTCGAAAGCGAACTCTTCGGCCACGAAAAAGGGGCCTTCACCGGGGCGCACGAGACCAAGAAGGGCCGCTTCGAACTGGCCGAGGGCGGCACCCTCTTCCTCGACGAAATCGGCGAACTCTCCCCGGCAGTGCAGGTGAAACTCCTGAACGTGGTCCAGGACCGCGAATTCCAGCGAGTGGGCGGCACCCGGCCGATCAAGTGCGACGTGCGGCTCGTCACCGCCACCAACAAGGATCTGGAAAAGGCGGTGCAGGAAGGCACCTTCCGCGAGGACCTCTACTACCGCCTCAACGTCTTCCCCATCTATCTGCCGCCCTTGCGGGAACGACGCACCGACATCCTGCTCTTGGCCGAATACTTCCTGGAGAAGTACAACGGCGAGAACAGCAAGAAAATCCGCCGCATCTCCACCCCGGCCATCGACCTCCTGGTCCAGTACCACTGGCCGGGAAACGTGCGCGAACTGCAGAACTGCATTGAGCGGGCGGTACTGATCTGCGATGGGGAGGCGATCAAGAGCTTCCACCTGCCCCCCACCCTCCAGACCGCCGAATCGGTGAGCGACCGCCACCCGCTCTCCTTTGCCGCGGCGGTGGAAAATTTCGAAAAGGAACTCATCATCGAGAGCCTCAAAAAGACCAAGGGCAATCAGACCAAGGCCGCCCAGATCCTCGATACGAGTCTCAGGATCATCAACTACAAGATCAACAAATACGGCATCGACACCCGCAAGTTCAAACTGGCCGGAACCTGATGGCCATGAAACTCCTGCTCCACGTCTGCTGCGGCCCCTGCACCCTCTACCCGCTCACCCTGCTCCGCGACGAGGGGCTCAGCCCAAGCGGCTTCTTCTACAATCCCAACATCCATCCCTTCCTGGAGTTCCGGCGCCGGATCGAGGCCCTCGACAGCCTCAGCGCGGCCATGGCGTTCCCGGTGCAGGTGGTGCGGGAGTATGGCCTGACGGAATACCTGCGCCAGGTGGTCTTCCACGAGGAGGAACGCTGCCTCCGGTGCTACGAGATGCGCCTCGCGGCCGCCGCCGCCCGTGCCAGGGAAAGCGGGGTGGACGCCTTCACCACCACCCTGCTCTACAGCCGCTACCAGAAGCACGAGACGATCCGCGCCATTGGCGAGCGGATCGGGCGCGAAAGTGGCGTGCCGTTTTATTATCGGGATTTTCGCGAAGGGTGGCAGCAGGGCATTGAGCTGAGCAGGGCCATGGGCCTTTACCGTCAGCCCTACTGCGGCTGCGTCTACAGCGAGCAGGAACGCTACGACAAAAAAAACCGCCGGCAGAACGAGCCGGCGGCAGGAGAGTAATCGGGCAGGGGGCGGCTATTTGCCGCCGGAACCGCCACCGCCTTCGCCGGCCGGGGCCGCGCCGCCGCCCGGCATGCCAAAGGAAGCCAGGAAGGACTTCCAGCTCGGCAGCGAAATATCCGGTATCCAGTCCCGCCAGGTGCGGGTCGGCGGGTTGCCGGCCTGGATGGCGGCAAGCAGCTCCTTGCCCCTCGGCGCGATGGTGCTGTCCGGGTAGTTGGCGAGCAGGTACTTGAGGCGGCCTTCCGCCTGGGGTAATTCGCCGGTCTTCACATAAAAGGCCGCCACGTACATCTCGTGGTTGGCCAGAAAATCCCGCGCCGCCA
This sequence comes from Thermodesulfobacteriota bacterium, assembly GCA_040757055.1. Lineage (GTDB taxonomy): Bacteria > Desulfobacterota > Desulfobulbia > Desulfobulbales > Desulfurivibrionaceae > JAJZRJ01. Next base: position 119,728 of record JBFLXY010000004.1, read on the forward strand.
GCAGCCGGGCCTGGGCCTCCGCCGCATAGGGCGACTGCGGAAAGGCCTTGAGCAGGCGGGAAAACATCGCCACCGCGCTCAGGGCGCTGCCGGGGTCGCGGTCGATGGTGTCGATTTTCTCGTAGTGGCACATCCCCATCTGGAAGAGCACGTACGGCACGGCCTCGTTGGTGGGGTGATTGCTCTCGAACTCCTCGTAGAGTACCAGCGCCTCATCATACCGCTTCAGATAAAACTTGGCGTCGGCCGCCTTGAGTTCGGCGAGCAGGCCGACGGCGCTGAAGGGGTAGCGGTCCTTGATCTCCTCGAAGAGCTTCAGGGCATCGGCGTACTTGCCGTGATTGAAGGCATCCATCGCCTGCATGGCCAGCCCTTCCGGGGTATCCGGCGCCGAGCTGGAGCCACCGAAGCCGAAGAAATCCAGGGTGCTGTCCAGGATGGCGCAGCCGCTCAGGCCCATGGCCAGGAGGCCGGCCAGCAGCATGGCCGCAAGCCGGCGGGCAAATCGTTTCGTACGCAGATCGTGCTCTCGCGGTGCGATCATTCTCTTCCCATCGTGCGCTGTCCCCTGTGCGAGGGGGTCCGTCGGCAGGCGGAACCGCCTGATTCGGGCAATCGCCCCGGTGCCGGGCGATGCCGCAGATCGCCATGGCCATTGCCGGCGACCTTCTGATAGTTACCGGAGTGGCCGGGGAAACACAAGACAAAAAAAGGCCGGCGCAAGGCCGGCCTGCATGGAAATCTTCCCGCGAAAAACGGCTTAGAGGGCCTTCTGGATTATGGCCACCAGCTGGGATTTGCCCACCGCGCCGGTGACCTGATCGACCACCTTGCCGCCCTTGAGCAGGATCAGGGTGGGGATGGCGCGGATGCCGTATTTGCCCGGCGTGGCGGGATTGTCATCCACGTTCATCTTGCAGACCTTCACCTTGCCGTCGAACTCGCCGGCCAGCTCGTCGATCACCGGGCCGATGGCCTTGCAGGGACCGCACCACGGCGCCCAAAAATCCACCAGCACCGGCAGTGCCGCCTGCAACGCCTCCGCCTCAAAGGCGGCATCGGAAAGCTGGATCACCTTGTCGCTTGCCATATTCGTACTCCTTGCAGTCAAAGATATTTAAAAGGTATGAGGATGCGCAGTTGTTGGGGCATTTTACCGCCGCCCCCCTGTCATGACAAGGAAAAACTCGCGAGACCCGCACCGGCAGGGCGCGGCAGCCCTTGACAAGGGAGAAAAGGTCGCAGTAGAGTGGTGTCATGCACACGCGCACCTGCCCCTTCTGCCGGGAATCGATCCACCCCGAGGCTCTGGTCTGCCGCTATTGCCAACGCGAGCTGGCCGACGCTCCGGGTTCGGCCAGCTGCCGCTCCGGCTGGCTCGTCGCCCTGGCTCTGGCCGCCGTAGTCACCGCCGGCACCGCCATGCTGATCCGCGGCTTTCTGAAAGAACGCCGCCACTGGCTCGAGAAGTAGCCCTCATTCTTTTCTCCCCACCAGCACCACGAATCCCGCACCCTCCAGCGCGCCCTCCCGCGACGGCTCCGGCCGCAGGTCGTCGCCCGGCGACTGCAGGAGGGTCGAGCGCCGCTCCACCAACGCAAACCCGGCGGCGGCAAGCAGCCGTTCCGCCTCGATCGCTTCGTAAAACCGGGCGTGGCGATAGAAGGGGTGATCCGCCGCCTTCTTGGCCGCCAGGGCCTTGCCCCAAGGGCTGCCCGCCGGCACCAGCCCCAGGACCAGATGGCCGCCCGGCCCCAGCACCCGGAAACATTCGGCCAGCACCGCCGCCGGTGCCGCAACAAAACAGAGGGTGAAGAGGAGATGGACGGTGCCGAAGGCCCCGGACCGACAGGGCAGATGTTCGCCAACCCCCTGGCCGACCAGAATCCCGCGGCTCCTGGCCAGGGTCAAGGGCGCCCAGGCCGGATCGAGGCCGAACCGCGTGCCCAGGGCCGCGGCAAAACGGCCCGGCCCCACGCCGATCTCAAGTCCCGGCGGCATGAGCGGGGTGGTCAGGTCGAGCAAGGCACCGCGCTCGATGGCAAAAAGCCGGCTCTCCTCGAACCACTGGTCGTACTCCGCGGCCCGCTCATCGAAAACCGCCGCCCGCTGCCGCCATCCTTCAGCCATCATCGCCTCTCCCCGCCGCCACGGCCATAACGGTGGCAGCCACCTTCCGGAATGAGTATGGTATATCTGTCCCGTATGGATACACCATGCGGAGGCCCAGGGCAACCGCCTCGTCAACCCGCAGCCAAGGACCAGCAGCCGCCATGAACGCGACGCCGGATTCCCGATTTTACCGCTCCCTCGCCAACCCGGCGGAATTCACCCTCACCTTCGAACTGGTGCCCAGCCGGGGTGGCCGCAGCAAGGAACACGCCCGCACCCTGGAACTGGCCCGTCACGCCGCGGCCGACCATCGCCTGCAGGCGGTGAGCATCACCGAAAATGCCGGCGGCTATGCCGCGCTCTCCCCCGAGATACTGGGCCAGGAAATCCGCGCCATGGGGCTCGAGGTCATTGCCCATTTCTCCTGCAAGGACAAAAACCGCAACCAGATGGAGTCCCAGCTCTTTGCCTGGGACCGCCTGGGGCTCCGCGACCTGCTGGTGATCACCGGCGATTATCCCAAGGAGGGCTACCGTGGCTTCCCCAAGCCGGTCTTCGACCTCGATTCGGTCCACGCCCTGGACCTCATCAGCCGCATGAACGCCGGCCGCTTCTCCGCCGACGACCCGCTCCGCCAGCGCGCCCCCATCCATCCCACCGCTTTTGCCAAAGGGGTGGCCCTCTCGCCTTTCAAGCGACTGGAGGCAGAGTTGATGATGCAGTACACCAAACTCCACCGCAAGGTGGCGGCCGGCGCCGACTTCATCATCACCCAGCTGGGCTTCGATGCCCGCAAGTTCGAGGAGGTGCTTCTCTACCTCCGGCTGCACGGCCTCGACCTGCCGGTGCTGGGCAACGTCTTCATCCCCAACCTCACGGTGGCGGGCCTCATGCACCAGGGCAGGATTCCTGGCTGCATCGTCACCGACCAACTCTATGCCCTGATGCAGAAGGAGGCAACCGGGCCGGACAAGGGCAAAAAGGCGCGCCTCATGCGGGCGGCGAAACTCCTGGCCGTGCTCAGAGGGCTCGGCTATGCCGGGGCGCACATCGGCGGGCCGGGCTTGAGTTACCCGGACATCGCCTTCGTCCTCGACGAGGCGGAAAAACTCGCCCCCCACTGGCGGGCGCTCATTCCGGCCCTCTCCTTCTGGCACCGCGACGGCTGGTACTATTTTGAAAAAGACGAGACCACCGGCCTCAACCGGCCGGAGCCTTCCGCCTGCACCGCCAAAGGCCGCGAGGGACTGCGCTATCAACTCGCCCTGGCCATGCACAATTTGGCCTTCGCCCCCCAAGGGCCGCTCTACAAGCCGATGAAGAAACTCTGCCTCGCCCTGGCCGATGGCCCCCTGACCAACTTCCTCGACCACAGCGAGCATGTGCTCAAGTTCCTCATGTTCGGCTGCCAGCACTGCGGCGACTGCACCCTGGCCGAGCTGGGCTTTGCCTGCCCCCAGTCCGGCTGCGCCAAATATCTGCTGAACGGCGCCTGCGGCGGCAGCCGAGACGGCTGGTGCGAGGTGCACCCCGGCCGCAAGCGCTGCCTCTATGTCCGCATCTACGAACGACTGCGGGAACACGGCGGCGCCGAGGCCCTGAAAACCGGAGTGGTGCCGCCGCGCAACTGGGCGCTCAACAATACCTCTTCCTGGGTCAATTTCTACCAGGGCACCGACCACACCGGCACAACCGGCTAAGCCCGCCGCAGCCTGTTGGCGCCCCTGGAAAAAAATATTTCCGCTGGCGGCAAAAGGGGGTATAGTTGCACTCTTTTTCGCAGGGACAACACGGCAGGAAGGCGCCATTGCCAAGCCCGCCGGGCAACCTCTGGCAAGGATCTGCGGCTATGACACACATGGGGTCCTCGGACCGCCCCAAAGAGGAATGCGGCGTCTGCGGCATCTTCGGCCATGAAGACGCGGCCAAGCTCACCTACTTCGGGCTCTATGCCCTCCAGCACCGCGGTCAGGAATCCGCCGGCATCGTGGCCACCGACGGCGCCAGCGTCAGGCAGCACAAGGGCATGGGGCTGGTCTCCGAGGTCTTCACCGAAAAGTGCCTGCAGACCCTCACCGGCCACATCACCGTGGGTCATGTGCGCTACTCCACCACCGGCGCCTCCAACATCGTCAACGCCCAGCCCTTCCTCGCTACCCACCAGGGCTGCACCCTGGCCGTGGCCCACAACGGCAACCTGGTCAACATCCGCACCCTGCGCGACGAACTGGAGAAAAAAGGCTCCATCTTCCAATCCACCATGGACAGCGAGGTGGTGGTGCACCTGCTGGCCCGCTGCGCCGACATGGGGCTGGAAGAGGCGGTGCTCGACACCTTCCGCCAGATCAGGGGCGCCTACTCCATCCTGCTGCTGGCCACCGACAAGCTCATCGCCGTGCGCGACCCCAACGGCTTCCGCCCGCTCTGCCTCGGCAAATTGAACAACGGCGGCTACATTGTCGCTTCCGAGACCTGTGCCCTCGACCTGGTCGAAGCCCAGTACCTGCGCGACGTGGAACCCGGCGAGGTGCTCATCATCGACCAGCACGGCATCAAGTCGTTGCACCTGGAATCCAAGCAGCCCAAGAGCTACTGCATCTTCGAGCATGTCTACTTCGCCCGGCCGGACAGCGACATCTTCGGCATCAACGTCTACCAGAGCCGCAAGCGCATGGGCGAGATCCTGGCCCGCGAATGCCAAATCGACGCGGACTTCATCATGCCCTTCCCCGACTCGGGCAACTACGCGGCCATCGGTTACTCGCAGGCATCGGGCATCCCGCTGGAAATGGGCGTGATCCGCAACCACTACGTGGGCCGCACCTTTATCCAGCCGACCCAGTCCATGCGCGATTTTTCGGTGCGGATCAAGCTCAACCCCATCCGCAGCTTCCTGCAGGGCAAGCGGGTGATCATCATGGAGGATTCGATCATCCGCGGCACCACCGCCCGCAGCCGTGTCCGCTCCCTGCGCGCTGCCGGCATCAAGGAGGTGCACATGGTGATCAGTTGCCCGCCCACCAGGTTCCCCTGCTACTACGGCATCGACTTCCCCACCGGCGGCGAACTCATCGCCAACACCAAGTCGGTGGAGGAGATCCGCGACTACCTCGACCTCGACACCCTCTACTACCTGAGCCTGGACGGCCTGGTGGAGGCCACCGGGTATCCTGCCGACCACTTCTGCAAGGCGTGTTTCGACGGCAACTATCCGGTGGCGCCGGACAAGGAGTTCCACAAGCTGGCACTCGGCTGCAGCGCCTCCACTGCCGGCACCTGCAGCAAATGATCTATGGATAGAAAACAGGCCAAAGAAGTTCTCCGCATCGAAGCTGAGGGAATCACCGCGGTCATCGACCAGATCGACGCCGAGTTCGACAAGGCAGTGGAGATGATCATGGCCTGCCCGGCCCGGGTCATCATCACCGGCATCGGCAAATCGGGCATCGTCGGCCAGAAGATCGCCGCCACCCTGAACAGCACCGGCACCCCGGCCCTCTTCCTCCACCCGGTGGAGGCCATGCACGGCGATCTCGGCATCGTCGACCCGCGCGACGTCATCATCGCCATCTCCTACAGCGGCGAAACCACCGAACTCAACCTGCTCCTCCCCGCCCTCAAGAAACGGGGGGCGAAGATCATTGCCATCACCGGCCGCCGGGGCTCGACCCTGGCCGAAGGGGCCGACGCGGTGCTGACCGTCACCGTGCCCCGCGAGGCGTGCCCGCTGGGACTGGCTCCCACCGCCAGCACCACCGCCACCCTGGCCATGGGCGACGCCCTGGCCGTGGTGCTGCTCAATCGCAAGGAATTCAACGAGCGCGATTTTCGACGCAACCATCCCGGCGGCAGCCTGGGCGAACGCCTCAAGGTGCGGGTAGCCGAGGTAATGCTCACCGGCGAGGCGGTACCCAAAGTGGCCTCCACCGCCGGCCTCATCGAGGCAATCCGGGAACTCAACAGCAAAAACCTCGGCGCGGTGCTGGTGATGAACGGCGACGACCAGATACGCGGCATCCTTACCGACGGCGACCTGCGGCGGCTGCTGAGCAAAGGCGCCAGCCTCGAAGCCATGAGCCTTGACGAGACGATGACCGCCAACCCCAAATGCATCGAGCCCGATCTCCTGGCCGCCGATGCCCTGAGCATCATGCAGCGCCACGAGATCACGGTGCTGCCGGTGACCGACGCCCAGGGCCGGCTGGCCGGCATCCTCCATCTGCAGGATCTGCTCGGCAAGGGCGAATTCCGTTTTCTCGTCTGAACGCTGTATCTTTTTGCGGCCCCCCGCCCGCTTTCCCCTGTGCCACGAGAAATTCCGGCTATTTAATCAGTTGGTTGACAAATCATCGCCTTTTGGGTAGCATTCAACGCTCTTGCGACCAGGCCCCCTCTGCATCCCCCTCTCCGGCTATGGGCGGGTCGCCCCTGCGGTTGCCGCGCCCTGATGCGGCGTTTTGCGACGAAACATATCCTGCGCGGCGAGAGCCCGCAGGCAAGACCGTCATTTTGAAGGGGCTTTTGTATGGCGATTACCAGCAAAGAGATCAACCCGGCCTTCAGCGGCGAGGTCACCGCGCAACCCGGCGGCGAGTACCTGAACCGCTGTTACTCCTGCGGGGCATGCAGCGGCGCCTGCCCGGTGAGCCAGGCCATTCCGGACTTTGACCCGCGCCGGCTCATCCACATGATCCGCATGGGCCTCAAGGAGAAACTGCTCGCCTCGGAACTGCTCTGGTTCTGTTCCAAGTGCCGCAGTTGCGTCTTTGTCTGCCCGCAGGATGTCCGCTTCGCCGACATCGTGGGTGCCCTGCGGGCCTTGGCCATGGAGCAGGGCTACGTCACCGTGCAGGACCTGCTCGACAAAGGCAAGGCCGCATGGGTGGAGCGCGACCTCTGTGTTTCCTGCCTCACCTGCGTGCGGGTCTGCCCGTGGCAGATCCCGCAGATCGACGCCGACGGCAAGGCGGCCATCGACCCGAAGCAGTGCCGCGCCTGCGGCATCTGCCCGGCGGAGTGCCCGGCCCAGGCGATCCGGCTCAACCAATCCGAAGACGAGCGGCTGCTGGCCGCCTGCACCGTTGGCAAGTGAGGTGAAAGCGATGGCATTCGTTCCCAATATCCAGGCATTCTGCTGCCACTACACCGCCCAGCAGTCCTGCGCCGAAAACCAGGGCGGCCTGATCGCCGACGGCTTTCCGGCCAACATCACCATCAACCGGCTCGCCTGCGGCGGCAAGCTCGAAGTGACCATGCTGCTCAAGGCCTTTGAAAACGGGGCAGACGGCGTCTACATGGTGGGCTGCCCGGCCGACAAGTGCCACAACCTCATGGGCAGCCAGCGGGCCGCCAAACGGGTTGCGGCCGCACGACAGGCCCTGGCCGAACTGGGCGTGGAGTCGGAGCGGGTCGCCATGTTCCATCTGGAGCGCGGGCTGCATCCGGAATTCGTCGAGGCTGGCCAGCAGATGCACGAAACCGTAACCGCCCTGGGCCCCAGCCCGTTTAAGGGAGGAGCACAATGATCATTGCCGAACGCAAACCACTGAACGAAATCATCGATATGGTGACGGATGCCAGGCGCATCCTGGTCCTGGGCTGCCGCGGCTGCGTCACCGTCTGTTCCGCCGGCGGCGAACGCGAGGTGGAGATCCTCGCCTCCCTCATCCGCCTCGGCAAGATGAAGGCCGGCCAGCAATGCGAGGTCATCGAGGCGACCCTGGTGCGCCAGTGCGACAAGGAGTACGTCGATTCCATCGACCAGTGGGACGGCCAGTACGATGCCATCGTCTCCATGGCCTGCGGCGTGGGGGTGAACTTCATTGCCAACCTGCGGCCCTGCGACAAGGTCTACCCGGCGGTGAACACCACCGCCTTCGGCGGTTCCGCCGAGCAGGGCGTATGGAGCGAACAGTGCGCCGGCTGCGGCAACTGCGTGCTGCACCTCACCGGCGGCCTCTGCCCGGTGGCCCGCTGCGCCAAGAGCCTGATGAACGGCCCGTGCGGCGGCTCGGTGAACGGCCGCTGCGAGATCCACAAGGACGTGCCCTGCATCTGGCAGTCGATCTACGACCGCCTGGAGCGGACCGGCAAGGGGGCGGACATGAACCGCATCGCCCCGATCCGCGACTGGAGCACCGCAGGCCACGGCGGCCCGCGCAAGACGGTGCGCACCGACCTGACCGTCTAACGCACGCCGGACATCGCTTCTGCCAGGGGAGGGCGCCAGAAGGCGCTCTCCCTTTTTTTATGGCTGGAGTCGGGAGAGGATCGCCCCACCGATGGAAACGAAGTACTGAGGAAGACGAGAGGACTCCTCACACCACGGAAGCCGGCCAAAGACCGCAACCCCTCCCATTGCGGCAAGGGTCTTAAGGTTGTCGGCCACGATGGTCTCTTCCTCATTGGGGACGGAGTCGGTGAAGACCACGCCGAGGATGGGGATCTCCCGTCGGCGCAGGGCCTCGATGGTGAGCAGGGTGTGGTTGATGGTCCCAAGGCCGCTCCGCGCCACGATCAGGGTCGGCAGCCGCAAGCGGGCCAGAAGATCGACAAGAAGCAGTTCGCGATCAAGCGGCACCAGCGCGCCGCCGACCCCTTCCACCACCAAGAAATCGCAGGACGCCTGGGCCACAGAAAGCGCCTCGGTGATCCGCGCCGCTTCCACCACCCGGCCTTCCATTTCCGCAGCCAGATGGGGCGAGGCGGGAAAGACGAACCGGTACGGCACCTGCTGCCGGGGATCAGCCGGGGGAAGCCGGCCACCGACCACCTCGGCCACGCGCTCCAGGTCCGGCGAGATGACGCCGCCGGTGCTCACCCACTTCTGATACCCAACATCTATCCCCTGCTCCCTCAGAAAGCGGCAGAGCAGTCCGCAGACCAGGGTCTTGCCCACGCCGGTATCGGTGGCGGTCACGAAGAGGGTTTGTTTCATCGGCATTGCACCAGAAAGATTTGAAAGGTGAGAGGGAAGCCGCCGTACCGGGAGAGAAACCACTGCTCCAGCGCCGCCAGGCGTTGCCTGCCCAGAAAAAGGCCGCCGGCATGGGAGCCGCCGGTGCCGGTCTTCTTGAAGTGCTGGAGCAGGTCGGCAAGGGTCTGGTACTGGCGGGTCAGCCGGAGTTCGCGTACCTCAACCCGACCAAAGACCCGGCTGGCCATGGCGGCCAGCTCCTCCCGGCCGAGAAAACGGCTGGCCGGGACATGGACAGCGCCGCCGAAGACCTGGCGCAAACCTTCCTCCAGTTCGTGCAGGGTCTCACGGCCGAAGACCGAGCCCCAGAAGAAACCGCCGGGCGCCAGCAGGGCGCGAATCCCCAGGAGGGCGCGCTCCGGCTCCTCGAACCACTGCAGGGTGGCGTTGGCGGTGATGCAGTCAAAACGCCCGTGGCCGGCGGTGAGAAAAGACTCCGCATCGGCGCAGAGAAAAGCAACCCCTCCTGCGTCGCCCACTTTCTGCCGCGCCTGCTCCAGCATGGCGGGGGAAAAATCGAGGGCGACGATGCGGGCCGCCTCGAACTTGCGGACCAGTTGCGCCGTGTAGGTTCCGGTGCCGCAGCCGAGTTCGAGAATGGAGCCAGGCGCGGCACTGGCGACCAGGCCATCGGCCAGGGTGGAGGCCAGTTCGGCCTGCACGTCGGCATGCTGGTCGTAGGTGGCGGCCGCCCTGGAGAAGCGCTGCCGGATGGCGCGCTTGCGCCGGGCACCGGGACGGGCCTCATCCTCCAGAAAGAGCGGGTGGCCTCCGTGGTCGAGGGTCACCTGCTGGGCGCCGGCAAGGGTTGCCCGTTCAAGAGGGGGGGCGATGAGATCACGCCGGCCGTGGCAGCAGATGGTCTCGCAGGGAATCCTCTCCGGCGGCACAAAACCGGCAAGATACCGCAACCCCTCCAGCAGCACCGCCGGGTCGGCCTGGCGCAGATAAGAGGGCTGCAGTTCCGCCGCGAACCGCTGGTATGCCGCCTTGTAGCCCAGGAAACACTTGCGGTAGAAGGAGGCCAGAAATGCTTGAGGTGCCGCCACCAGTTCCCTCTCCAGGGCCGCGATCTCCGCGGCCGGCCATCGCCGCCGCACCCCATGCAGGGTGAGGGAGGCCACCTGTTCCGGATAACGCCGGGCAAACTCCAGGGCGCAATAGCCGCCCAGGGACCAACCCACCAGATCGATGGCCTCGATCTTCTCGTGCCCCAGCCACTGGTGGAGCTGGTCGGCAAAGGCCACGGGCGAAACGAAGCCCAGCGGCGCCAGCCAGCGCAGCTCTGGGGCCAGCGCCAGCACTCGGCCGTCGAATCCCCAGCCGGGGATGAAAAAGACCGGTCGCGCCGGCAACGCTCCCGGGGGGTGATAGATCCGCAACACATGACCCTGCGCCATTCTTCCTTATCCGACCTCCCGCACCCACGCTACCGGCCGCAGCCCGCTGTTGCCAATCATGTTGACAGAGACAAAGGTGGCATTGTAAACCAAATGAAAAAGAATGCGCCAGCCTAATCGCCACCGCGCGCTGGCCGCGCCCGCCAGGGAGGGTCCATGCGATATCTCTACGCCATCGCCGTCTTCGTGCTGCTCGTCTCCGCCTCCTTCCTCGCCTACCGCTTCTATCCGGCCGCCACCGCCACCAAGGACATCGCCATCCAGATCAACGACCGCATCATCACCCGGGAAGAATTCAACCAGAAACTCCGAAACCTCGGCGGAGTCAGCGACCCCTTCACCCCCCAGCCGGGGGAGGACTTCATCCAGGCACTCATCACCAAGGAACTGCTCATCCAGGAGGCCAAGCGCCTCGGGCTCGACCGGGAGGAGCCCTTCCGCCAGTCGGTGCAGAACTTCTACGAACAGTCGCTGATCAAACTGCTGATGGAACGTCGCTACGCCACCCTGCCGGCAGCGGCCACCGAGGCGGAGCTGGCGCGCTTCCGGCAGCTGGCCGGGCGCAAGCTCCATCTCGCCATTGCCGACTATCCTTCGCGCAAGGCCGCCACGGGCCAACATCCGGCGCAGGAACGAATCACCGTCATCCCCTTCGAAGACCTGGCCGGCGAACTGAAGGCCGCCCTGCTCGCGGTGGAGGTCGGCACGGCCACCACGCCCCTGATGGCGGGCGACCACTATCAGACCTACCGCATCGCCAGCCTGGAGGAGGACCCGTCCCTGGGCAGTCCACCGCTCCCGCCCGCGGAAGCCAAGGATCTCATCCACCAGTACAAACGCGAAAAGGCCATGAGCGACTGGCTTGCCGGCCTGCGCGAAGGGGCCGCCATCGCCATCCACGTCATGCCGGAGGCAGAACCATGAGCAAGCCCTACAAGCGGCGCAATTACTTCATCAACAAGGAACTCCAGGGCCGGCAGGTGCTGGTCTACTTTTCCATGGTGGTGCTCGGCAGCATGGTTTTTTCACTGCTCTTCGGCCTCATCACCACCAACACCATGAGCATCTCCTACGACAACTACACCCTGCAGATCGGCACCACCCCCAAGGTGCTCTTCCACAAGTTCTTCACCGCGGAATGGCTCTTCATCCTGGTGGGCGGGATGGCGGTGGCGGTCATCGCCATCTTCCTCTCCCACCGGGTGGCCGGGCCGCTTTACAAGCTGGAGCATTCGGTGGAGGACATGATCCACGGCAACTTTGCCGCCCCCATCTTCCTGCGCCGCAAGGATGAAGGCCAGGCGCTGGCGGAAAAACTCAACCGGCTCAACGCCATGCTCTCTGCCAGGATCCACGAAATGCGGCACCTCAACCGGCGGATGGAACAGCACCTCCACGAGTTGCAGGCCGGCATTGCCACGGCCGGCGACTGCGACAAGGCCCGCATCGTGCTCCAGGAAATGACCAGCGTCAACGGCCAGTCCCGGGAGCTGCTCGACGATTTCATCATCCGCGAAGAGTAGCCTGCTCCATGTTCTGCCGGTTTGGGATAGGCCTCGGCTGCCTGCTGGCGGCGTTCCTCCTTTTCGCGGCGCCGGCGACGGCTGACGAACTGGAAACTCGCTACGCCCGGGTGGTTTATGCCGACGAAGGCCTGCTCCGCGCCCTCAACGAGGAGGTGGTGCCGAGCGGCGGCCTCTTCTCCCTCGGCCGGCGGCCCCAGCAGGTGACAATCCAGGACGAACTGCGCAACAAGCTCAACACCGTCGTTGAAAAGGTCATGGCGGTGCTGGAGATGCGGCCCAAAAACCTCCGCTTCACCCTGGTGCTGCTGCCCGATGCCAGGGAGGTCCAGCGGGTCTTCCGGGAGAACTACGGCAAGGAGGTCGATTACATCGCCTTCTACTCACCGAAGCAGAAAACCATGTACCTTTCGGTGCGGGATGCGGAATTGCGGGTGATGGCCCACGAGATCGGCCACGTGGTGGTGGATCACTACTTCGACGTGCCGCCGCCCGCAAAGATCCACGAACTCCTGGCCCAGTTCGCCGAAACCCACGTCACCGACCTGCGTCCCTGAGGCGGGCCAGCGCCCTTTGTGCCGGCCGGCTCGCCGGATCGAGGGCCAGGGTCCGTTCATACTCCTCCACCGCCCGGTAGGAAAGACCCGCCTTTTCATACGCCTCGGCGCCATAAAGGGCGATGGTGGCATCGTCGGGCAGATACTGGGCTGCCAGCCGCATGACCGCAAGCGCCCGCTGCGCCTCTCCCCGCTGCTGAAAAAAACGATACGGCTTGAGAAAAAGCGAAGGCCGCAGCGGCGACTCCAGGCCGGCAAAATCAAGCGACCGCTCAAACAGTGCCGCGGCCCGCTCCTCCCGGCCGGCGGCGCTGAAATACTCGGCCAGCTGCTGATTCGGCGCCATGCGCGGCGGCATGGCCGCGATGATCTCCTGATCGGTCAGGCGATGGGCAAGCATGAAGGCGATGGCCGCGTCGAGCCCCCCGCCCTCGGCCAGCGAAAGCGCCCGCTGCATCTGGACGGTGCCCTCCTCCTTTCGCCCCTGTTCCCACAACCAGCCGGCATAGGTGAGGTAACGCTCCGGTTCTCCGCGCTCATGGCGGAGGGCCGCCTGAAACAACCGGTCGGCGCGGGCCGCATCCCCCAGAACGGCGGTGGCCTGCGCCAGTTGCTGCAAAAAGAGGCCGTTGGCAGGATTGCGCCGCACTGCCTGCCAGTAGTGCGCCCAGGCGGCATCGTTGTGGTAAAGCAGAGCCGCCAGGTTGCCGGCCGCCAGCCGATAGTCGCCCTCCAGGGGGTCGGCCAGCTGCGCTTGGTCCGTCAACCGCTGCAGGCGTGCCAGTTCGGCCGGGGCCATCCCGTCGTCGAGAGGCTGGCCGGCAAGCGGGGCGCTGCGCCACTGGCCGACCACGACCCCGGCCAGGAAGAGCAGGGCGATCCCCAACAGTATCGACGCCGCCATGGCCGTCCGCAGGGCAGAGTGCCAAGCGGTGGCGGGAGGCAGATTCGAAGGCGAACCGCCGGGCCGCATCCGGGTATGGGCCGCTGCCACGGCCACTCCGGCCAGAAAAGAGAGGTAGAGGCCATTGGCACCGAGATGGCCGCTGAAATCGGTGAAGCCGTGGAGCAGAAAGGCAGCCACTCCCGCCATGGCCGCCCAGAAGAGGTAGATTGCATAGCGGTCCCGCCGCTGGCGGATGGTGCGCAGGTTGGCCCGCAGGAACGCGGCCCAGAACCAGGCCACCAGCAGAAAACCAACCGCCCCTCCCTCGGCCAGCAGCTCCAGATAATCGTTGTGGGCGTGATCCAGCACCAGGGTGCCGGCAATGGTCCGGTAGGCCGGGTAGAGATCGGCAAAGGCCCCGAAGCCGACCCCGGTGGACCAGAAATCGCGGATCAGGGAGAGGGTGTCCTGCCAGTAGTCGAAGCGCAGCTCATAAAAACCCCGTTCCGCGGTCTGTAGCCGCTCGAACCGCGCAAAAATCGGGTTCCAGCCCAGCCACCACTCCACCGCGCAGAGAATGGCCGCGGCGATGAGCATGCCCCAGAGAAAGCCGCTCCGTTTCTCCTGCTGTTCCCGGCGGAGCAGGATCAGGAAAAAGAGCACCAGCCCGAGGACGGCGCTGGTCATGCCGCCGCGGGAGAGGCTGAGGAAGATGGAAGCGCCGATGAGCAGGGCGGAGAGGCCGAGAAAGAGGTGGGTCCGGCTGCGGTGGTGGGAAAAGAAGACCACGATCTTCGCGCGCAGCCCCTTTTCGTAGTCGAGCCGGGGTCGGGCGTGCATGAAGAGCGCCACTGCCAGCGGCAGCATCATGGCCATCAGGTTGGCGAAATGGTTGTGGTTCAGGTAGGGGCCGGTGGGCACCACCCCCACCTCCCGCAGCCAGTAGATTTTGGTGGTGGCGGTGGAGAAAGAGAGCAGCATGTAGCAGGCGATCCCGCCGCCGAGATAGACCACCCGCCGGACAGTGCGGCGCAGGACCTCCCTGTCCGCCAGGAGCTGGACCCCGAGGACATAGAAGGCGACATAGGCGCCATAGCGCAGGAATTCGCTGAGGGTGGCCTTGGTGTTGAGGGAGAGCGTCAGCCAGGCGGGAAGCGCCACGATGCCGAGGGTGTCGCGGTAGAGGGCATGGGTCGACGGCGCGATGCAGGCGACCAGCCCGGCCGGCAGCGGCAGCAACTGCAGGATAAGATAGCCGAGAAACACCAGAAGCGGCAGCAGCCCCGGCACCCGGTACCAGTCGCCCCCCTCGCGATGGCAGGCCATGGCGTAGAGCACCAGGGCGGCGGCCGCCGCCCCTTCCATCAGCAGCCAGGACCACGGCTCGGTGGCGCCGAAGGCCAGGGGGGCGAAGCAGAGCACCCCGAAAAAGAGGGCACCTGCGCCCTTACGCATGGAGAGGGAGATCGGCAAGGACCGCCGCCGGGTTGTGGTGGACCAGCCGCAATGCCTCTTCGCGGCCGATGATCTCCGACGCCACCGCCAGGCCGGCCGAAAGCAGCGGCGGCCGGCGGCCGGGCGAATGGGCGTCGGTGGCCAGGAAATGAACCGCTCCCCTCCGCAGCAGATACTGGGCGCACGCCTCCGGCGCCGGGCCGAAATCGCCGGTCAGGCTGCCGGCGGTGAGCTGCACGAAGATGCCGTCGGCCAGGAGGTCGAGGAGCAGGCCGGGATTGGCCACGATGCCGCCGTTGCGTTCCGGGTGGGTGATGATGGGCCAAAACCCCTGGAGCACAAATTCATAGAGGATTTCCCGGGCATTGCCGGGCAGATAGGCGTGGGGGAATTCCACCAGCAGATAGCGGCTCCGGTTGATGGTGAAGGAACGGAGGGCATCGGGCGGCAGCATGGCGGAGACATCGGCCCCGGCCAGGAGTTCCAGGGCAAGCCCCTCCCGGCGCAGGGCCTCGCTCAGCAGGGCAAGCCGGTCGCCGATCTCGCGCTGGTCGTAGAGACGGGAGTTCAGGTGCGGGGTGGCGACGATGGTGGTGATGCCGTCGGCAGCGGCGAGCCGCGCCATGGCCACGGCGGTGGCGAGGTCGGCGGGCCCGTCGTCGATGGCCGGCAGGATGTGGCAGTGGATGTCGATCATGCCGAGGGCTACCCTTCGGCGTTGGAGGAATAGTAGCTGTAGTAGCCGTAGTAGTAGCTGTGGTAGCGGTCCTTCTCAAAATCCACGCCGTTGATCACCATCCCCAGCACCAGGGCGTCGATGTCCCGGAGGGACTTCAGCCCCCGCTCCAGCACCTCGTAGGGGGTCACTCCGGCCCGGGCGACGACGAGGGAGCCACGCACCAGTTTGGAGACCACCAGCCCGTCGCTGGCCCCCATGATCGGCGCCGAGTCGATAATGACGAAATCGAAGTGATCCTCAAGCTTGGCCACCAGTTCCCGCATCCGCGCCGAGCCGAGCAGCTCCGAAGGGTTGGGCGGCACCGGACCGGAGGTGATCACCTTGATCTGGCCGGCAGGGTGGTCGAGCACCACATCCCGGCCGGTGGCGCCGGCCAGATAGCTGCTCAGCCCGGTGGTATTCGGCAGCCCCAGCCGCTTGTGCAGCGTCGGCTTGCGGAGGTCGGCATCCACCACGATCACCTTGTGGCCGGCCTGGGCGATGGTGGCCGCCAGATGCATGGCCACGGTGGTCTTGCCCTCCTGCGGCGCCATGCTGGTGATCATGATGCTCTTCGGCGGCTGGTCGGCGGCGGAAAGCAGCACCGCCGAGCGGATGGTCTTGAAGCACTCGGCAAAACGCGACATGGGGGCGGTCTGCAGCACGGAATCGATGGTGCCGCCGGCGGCATCCGCTTCCTTGAGCTGCTCCACCACCCCCAGCACCGTGACGCCGAGGCGGCGCTCGGTCTCCTCCGGACTCTTCACGGTATTGTCGAGATATTCCACGAAAAAGGCGAGACCGATGCCGCCGAAGAGACCGACCAGGAGGCCCAGGGCCAGATTAAGGGCTTTTTTCGGCTTGGCCGGGGATTCCGGGGTCTTGGCGGGCTCGACGACCCATACGTTCACGGTCTGGGTCTGCTCGGTGAGGTTCTGTGATTTGATCTCCTTCATCAGCGCCTCGTGCACCGCCCGGTTGGTCTCCACCTCGCGCTTCAGGATGTTGTACTGGATGAAGCGCTCGCCGAGATTGAGGGTCTCGCCCTTGGCCTGCTGCACCAGCCCATGCAGGTTTGCCTCGTTGGCCCGCACCAGTTCGTACTCGGTACGCAGCCCCTCGACGATCCGGCGGATCTCCTGGTCCTTCTTGTCGCGCAGCGCCTCCAGCTCGCTCTGGGCCCGGATCATCATCGGGTGCTTCTCGCCGTACTTGCTGCCCAGTTCGGCGATCTGCTGCTCCTGCTTCACCATCTGCTCGCGCAGGGCCTGCAGGGCGCGATCCGCCGCGATAAGCGGCTGCGCCTCCAGGTCGGCCGGCCGCTTCGACCCCACCTCGCGGATGCGGGCCATGATCGTCTCCAGCTCCTTGCGCCGCGCCTCGGTCTTGGAGAGCTGGGAGCCGAATTCAGCGAGCTTTTCAGGCACCAGGGCGACACGGTTCTCCACCGTGACGATGTCGTTTTCCTTCATGTACTGCTGCAGGGCCTTTTCCGAGGCCTCCAGCTTGGTCAGCTCCTCGCCGGCCTTGTTGCTCATCCACTTGAGGGCATATTCCGCCGAGTGCATCTTGATGGCCAGCACCTCGTCCATGTAGGCCCTGGCCACGCTGTTGACCACCATTTTGGCCAGCACCGGATTCTCGGCCATGAAGCTCACGGTGACGATGCGGGTGTTGCGCACCGGCTTCACCACGATCTCCCTGGCGATGCCCTTGGCGATCTCGTCCGCCCTGGTCATGGTGTCCGGGTCCTGAGCCACTCCCAGCCGCTTCAGGTCGGCCTGGCGGCGCAGGTCGCGCAGCCAGCCGAAGAGGGCGCCGACCCCCGGCAGCCCGCCCTTCTCCCCTCCGCCGAAATACTGGGGGTACTTGGTGTCGAGGGCCAGCAGCGAAACCACCTTGCGGGAGACGTTGAAGCTCTTGATGATCTGGTACTGGGTTTCGAGAAACTCCGGATCAAAGGCCGGATAGCCCATGCCCTTGGCCATGGGGTTGGCCTCGTTCTTCTCGATGAGCAGCTGGGTGGTGGCCTCGTACCGGGGGGTGGCGGCAAAGGTGCCGATGAGCACCAGCACCACGGTGACGACAAAGAAATTGGCCACCAGGGTGCGGCGCTTCAGGATCACCCGCAGGTAATCGCGCAGATGGATTTCCTGTTCGTGCATGTCAGAAGAAGCTTTCCGGCACAATGATGATGTCGTCGGGCAGGATGCGTTCGTCAAAGGGGGCCCGCTCGATGGTGACCTCCCTGCCGGAGGCATCCTTGCGCACCACCTTGACCCGCCCCTTGGCCGCGATGGGGGTAAACCCCCCCGCCACGGTGATCGCCCGGATCAGGGTCATGTCGTCCTCGTACTTGTAGGCATCGGCCTTCTTGACCTCGCCGGTGACGTAGACGACCCGGCCGCGGAACCCCTCGACCAGGATCTGCACCTGGGGATTGACCACATAGCCGGCCGCCAGGAGGGTGGCGAGCTTCTGCTCGACCTCGCCCAGGGTGAGCCCCACCACCTGCACCTTGCCCAGCAGGGGAAAGGTGATGTAGCCGTCGCGGCTCACCTGCGCCGTGGTCTTGAGATCGTCGTGGTCGTAGACCGAAATCTTGAGCACGTCGGACTCGCCGACCCTGTAATCCTGCTGACCATGAGCCGGCAAAACCCCGAAGGCAGCGGGCCAGCCCAGGGTGATGGCCAGGAAGAAAAACAAAAGACGCTTCATCGATCCTCGACAGCCGCCGCCATCAGAACGAGGAGGCCAGCCGGACCATGACCTGATTGGTTTCGTAGTCGAACTGGTCGAAGTTGGAATCCCGTTTGGTGTAGCTGTAGACCAGGTCGGCAAAGAGCCACTTGTTGAAGGAGTACTGCAGGGCCGGGGCAAAGGTGATGACGTCGTCGTCCCGCTCCTTGGTCTCCCCGGTCTGGATGCCGTCGTAGCTGTCGTTGGTGTAGATGAGGTTCGCCACCGCCGCGATGCGCGGGGTGATCTGCTGCAGATAGGCAACGGTGACCGTATCGCTGCGCACGTAACTGGTTCCCTCGATGGTGGTTTCGTTGGCCTTGCGGCTGCCGGTCACCTCGAGGGAGGTCTTGGGGGTGAAGGCGTAGCGACCGGAGAGTTCCACGACCAGGTTGTCGGCATCGCTTTTTCCCGCCTGCTCGAAGTCCTTGCTGCCGTAGCCGGCCTTGAGGCGGAGGCTGCTCTTGCCCGTCGCCTCCCACTTGATGCCGGCCAGGAACTGGTCTTCCGTGCTGTCGCTGTAGGTGGTCTGGTCGTAATCCACGTCGATGACCTTGTATTCCGCCAGGAAGGTGGTCTTGGGCGAGAACTTGTAATGGAGCGACAGGCCATAGGTGTCGTCGTCGCGGTCCCGTTCGTCCCGGCCGTTGTCGTAGTTCACCTTGAAGGCATCGTATTCGGCCTGGAGTTCGAACCGCTTGGTCAGCTCGTAGGAGGCCAGCACGCCGAAAAGGTTGGTCTTGAACTTGTCCAGGGTTTCCGAGGTGCCGGTACCCCGCGGGTCGTGGCCGCGGGTCCACTTGTTGACGAAGTCAAAGGAGAGGCCGCCGCGGAAGTTGTACTGGAAAAAGGCCCCGGTCTTGTGGTCGGTGACGTTCTCGTCGGTCTTGTCGTGGTAGCGGTAGATGTCGGCGTTGTAGGCGAGATAGGCCTGATAGCGGCCCACGGCCCTGGTCTTGTCGTTGCTCATGGCTAGGCCGCCCGGCGAGAGGCTGGAGGTGTTGAACTGGGCCAGTTCCTCCTTGCTGGCCGGCACTGCCAGCCAGACGCCCGGGGTGATGATGTTGTAGAAGTCGCTCGCCTTGGCCTGGTTGTTGTACAGGTTGTCGGTATGGGCCTGGGTGAGGGAAAGGAAGGGGTGGATATAGCCGGTTTCCGGACCGAACCAGTCGCTGCCGCCCTTGGCCTGCCCCAAGGCTTCGCCGCCCGAACCCACCGGCGCCGCCTCCTCGGCCGCCATGGCCACCGGCACCAGCAGCATCATTCCCGCCCAGAGGGCCGCCATTCCGACATGCACCCTTTTCATATCCCCTCCCTCTTCTGCTTCCGTTGAGTATGGTGCCCTGGCCGCGACCACCGCGTCGCGGCCAGGGCGGCTTTTCCGGTTACGGCGCCGACTTGCTGATGGTGCCCTTGCTCGGCGGCAAGACCGCCTGCACATTCACCTTGGGCGGCTTGGGCGTCTCGGCCGGGGTAAAGGCCAGGGGCTGGTCCGTTTTCTGATCCGCCTTCTGGTCCGCCTGCTTTACATCCGCGGCCTCTTTCTTCTCTTCCGGTTTGGCGGCCGGCTCTTCCTTCTTGGCGGCCTCCTCCGGCTTGGCCTCCTCCTTTTCCTTGACGCCGGCCGCGGTCTCCTTGCCGCTCATCTCCACAGGCGTTGCCGGCCGGACCATCGGCGGCGCATCGGCCTTGCGGATCTCCATGGTCTGTCCGGCGGAAACCGCCACCACCTGCTGCGGCAAGCGGATATTGAAGGCATACCCGGAACCGGAGAGGAAGGTCGCCTGGCTGACGCCGTTCAGGTGGGAGGTGATGAAGTCGGTGCCGCGCACCCCGCAGGTGGCGGTGGGGGTATCGATCTCGAAGCGGTTGGGCGCATCCTTGCCGAAGACCCGGCCGGGCAGGGGAGTGACGATGTTCTGGATGGTGCCGCTGGCGAGCTTCAGCTTGACGTCGACCCGCTGCCCCTGCACCAGGTATTTGTTGATCTCCACCCTGGAGTTGCGGGCCACCCGCATGATGGTGCCGTCGACAAAGCGGATTTCCGCCCGGGCCTGTTCGCCGGCCGCCACCACGTCGCCCGCCTCGACCGCGCCATCTTTCGCGGCCGTCAGGGCCTTGCCCGCCCGGGTGACGGTCACCGGCCCGGTCACCGCGGTAAAGTTGCCCACCGAGGCCGCATGGAGCGTCAGCGGCAACAGGAGCGCCAGCACCAGCAATCCCGCCTGCAGGAAGCGTTTCGTCGTCATAGCCCACTCCTCCTTGTCTGCTGTGCGCGGCCTTTTCTGCTGCGCCATCCGGCCGCTTTCCTTCTTTTCTTACCCCCGGCCCCACCCCCTGTCAAGGTAATTGAGCCCTGTTTTTCGGTCCCGGCCCGCCCTAGCGACCCGACCCTTTCAGCACCGCCGGCACGGTCAGCAGCAGGATCTTCAGGTCGAGCAGCAGCGACCAGTTGTCGATGTATTCGAGATCCAGCCGCATCCAGCGCTCGAAGTCGATGTTGTTGCGGCCGGAGATCTGCCAGATGCAGGTCAAACCCGGCTTCATGGAGAGCCGCCTCCGCTGCCACGCCCGGTAGCGGGCCACCTCCTCCGGAATGGGCGGCCGCGGCCCGACCAGGCTCATCTCCCCCCGCAGGATGTTGATGAGCTGGGGCAGTTCGTCCAGACTCCACGTGCGCAGAAATCTGCCGATGCCCACCAGCCGCGGGTCGTTGCGCATCTTGAAGACCGGCCCGTCCATCTCGTTCTGCCCGGTCAGGCCGGCGCGCAGTTCCTCGGCATCCTCCACCATGGTGCGGAACTTGTAGAGCCGGAACCGACGGCCATTCAATCCGCACCGCTCCTGGGTGAAAAAGACCGGCCCCGGCGAGGTCGCCTTGATGAGAATGGCGATCACCGCGAAAAGCGGCGACAGCAGGATCAGGGCCAGGGCCGCGCCGGCGTAATCCATGATGGCCTTGAAAAAGAGCTGAAGTTCCTGGGCCGGGGTCGAGGAGAGCGCCACCGTGGGCAGGCCGAGGAAGTCCTCGAAATAGATGCGGGCCGCCTCGGGGTGGTACATGATCTTCTGGATCTGCCAGTCGGGCAGGATGCGGACCCGCACCCCCAATTGCTCGGCAAAGGCGATGTGGGTCCGGATGTCCCGCACCTGATCGAGCGGCATGGCGTAGATCACCTCGTCCACCGCCTTGCCCAGCAGGATGTCCCGCATCTCCCCCACCAGGCCGATCACCGCAACCCCCGGCGCCACCTCCTGGCCGAGACGGCTCCTCTCCGTCTCCAGGCAGCCGAGCAGCTGGTATTCCGGCAGGGCGCGCTGCTGCAGCACCGTCACCAGCTCCTTGGCCCGGGCCCGGCTGCCGACGATGAGCAGTTTTTTCTGGTAGGCATCGCGGCTGACCTGGAAAGCCTCGACCCTGGCCAGGGCGATCTTGACGCAAAAGAGAAAAAAGATGGTCAGGCCCACGAAGAGAAGCATCATCAGGCGGCTGATATCCTGCTGGTGGACCAGATAGAGGGCCAGCAGGTAGCAGGCGAAGCCCGCCGTCACCGCCTTGACCACCCGGCCCAGAAGCTGCGCCGGACGGAGAAAGCGGAAGGTGGGGGTGTAGAAACCATGGAACTGGTAGGAAAGAGCCAGCACCACCACGGCCAGCAAAAGGAGGAAATAATAGTTGGGGCGGGTCGGCAGCCCGGCCAGGCCGAAAGGCAGCCAGTACTTTTTGGCGAAGTAGGCGAGGAGGAAGGCAGCGGCGGTGAGCCCGGCATCGATCCCAAGGTACACGACCCTCCAGATGCGCTGCCTTTCCCGCACGACGCCTCCCCCTCTCTCTGGTATGCCGCATGGCGCGCCCGGTCCGCCACCCTGCCGGGCGACCGGACCGCAGAAGAAAGGAGGCGCCGCCACCCTCTTTTCGCGAAGCACGTATCCCATCATACCACACTCTCCCCTGCTGACAATCATCTCCCGGCGACGGAAATCAGGGCCCAGGCTAGTGCGGCATTCTCACAATTTTCTCACAGGGAACAGAGGGGGAGTGAGGGTTGAGGGGAAAAGATGAAGAGTGAGGGGTGATGCGCCTGCAACTGCTTGGAAAGCTCAGCGGCGGAAGCGCTCCTGGTTGGCGAGGAACCACTGATAGGTAGAGGCGATGCCGTCCCGCAGGGGAATCTGCGCCCGCCAGCCCAGGGAATTCAGGCGGGAAACATCGAGGAGCTTGCGGGGGGTGCCGTCGGGCTTGGTGGCGTCGAAGACGATCCTGCCGCCAAATCCCACCACCTCCCGCACCAGCTCGGCGAGTCCGGCAATGGTCACATCCTCGCCGCAGCCGACGTTGATGATCCCCTCTGCGTCGTAATGGCGCATCAGAAAAAAGGCGGCAGCAGCGAGATCGTCCACGTGGAGGAACTCCCGGCGCGGGGTGCCGGTGCCCCAGACCACCACCTCTCCCTTCCCCTGCTCTTTCGCCTCGTGAAACCTGCGGATCAGGGCCGGCAGCACATGAGACTCAGCCAGATGGAAATTGTCTTCCGGCCCGTAGAGATTGGTGGGCATGAGGGAGATGGCATTGAAGCCGTACTGACGGCGGTAGGCCTGGCAGAGCTTGATCCCGGCGATCTTGGCCACGGCGTACCACTCATTGGTGGGCTCCAGCGCACCGGTGAGGAGACACTCTTCCGGCATGGGCTGGGGCGCGAGTTTGGGGTAGATGCAGGATGAGCCCAGGAAGAGCAGCTTCCTCACCCCGTGCCGCCAGGCGGCGTCGATGACGTTGAGTTCGATGGCCAGGTTGTCGCGGATGAAATCGGCCGGCCAGGTGCTGTTGGCCTGGATACCGCCCACCTTGGCCGCAGCCAGAAAGACATACTCCGGCTGTTCGGCGGCAAAAAAGGCGCGTACCGCCTGCTGGTCCGTGAGATCGAGTTCCGCGTGGGTACGGCAAAGGAGATTCGCGTACCCCTCTGCCTTCAATCGGCGCAGGATCGCCGCGCCCACCAGGCCGCGATGACCGGCGAGATATATCCGCGCGTCCTTATTCATGGTAGTTGAAGGTCCTGAACCCCTTGCCCTGGCAGAGGGCGTCGCGCCGGGCGGCTCTCAGGTCTTCTTCCACCATCTCCGCCACCAGCTCGCCAAAGCTCACCTCCGGCACCCAGCCGAGCTTTTCCCTGGCCTTGGTCGGATCGCCGAGCAGGGTTTCCACCTCGGTGGGCCGGAAATAACGGGGATCCACCCGCACCACCACCTGGCCGGGTGCGGGCATTTTCTCAGCACTCAGTCCTCGGACCGCAGCACTCATCGCTTCCACAATTCCCACCTCATCAAGTCCCTTCCCCTCCCAGTGCAAGGTGATGCCCAGCTCGGCAAAGGTCCGCTCGCAGAAGTCGCGCACCGAATACTGCACGCCGGTGGCAATGACATAGTCCTCGGGCTCGGCCTGCTGGAGCATGAGCCACTGCATGCGCACGTAGTCGCGGGCATGGCCCCAGTCGCGCCTGGCGGAAAGGTTGCCGAGATAGACGCACTGCTGCAGGCCCAAGGCGATGCGGGCCGCGGCCCGGGTGATCTTGCGGGTGACGAAAGTCTCGCCGCGCACCGGCGATTCGTGGTTGAAGAGGATGCCGTTGCAGGCGAAGAGGCCGTACGCCTCGCGGTAGTTGACGCAGATCCAGTAGGAATAGAGCTTGGCCACCGCATAGGGCGACCGCGGATAAAAAGGGGTCTTTTCAGTCTGCGGCGTCTCCTGCACCTTGCCGAAGAGTTCGGAGGTGGAGGCCTGATAGAACCTGGTCTTCTTCGTGAGCCCCAGGATGCGGATCGCCTCCAGCAGGCGCAGGGTGCCAAGGGCATCGGCATTGGCCGTGTATTCCGGGGTTTCGAAGGAAACCTGCACATGGCTCTGGGCCGCGAGGTTGTATATCTCGTCCGGCTGCACCTGCTGGATGATGCGGATCAGGTTGGTGGCGTCGGTGAGGTCGCCGTAGTGGAGGATGAACTTCTGATCCGGATCGTGCGGGTCCTGGTAGAGGTGGTCGATGCGGTCGGTGTTGAAGAGCGAGGCCCGACGCTTGATGCCGTGCACCTCATAGCCCTTGGCCAGCAAGAACTCGGCCAGGTAGGCGCCATCCTGCCCGGTGATGCCGGTGATCAACGCAACTTTTTTCATACTAACTCCTGATCAGGTCTGGGTGGTCAATCCCACAACGCCTGGGGATACTGCCTGTGGATGTGCTCGTCCTTGGTAACAAGGATGCTCTTCTGGACCGCGGCGTGGGCAACAATGATCCGATCAAAAGGGTCTCTGGTCCACGTCTGCGCCATCGCCTCCTCGACAATCCGCGGGAAGGGCGCTGCGCAAAGCTGCAACCCCAGTTCCTTGCCCAGTGAATCGATGACCGCTGCCGCAGGCTCAGTCACCCGCCGTATCTCGAAGAGATATTGAAGCTCCAGCGCCACCATCGGCGAGACAAACACCTCATTCTCGCCGACCGCCTTGCGGACCCGTTCCGGGATATGGTCCAGAAGCCCCGCGTAAAGCCATGCCGCGACATGGGTGTCGAGATGGATCACGGCCGCCACTCGCCGGACCAGTCGAGGTGGACAATCTCTTCCGGATCACCCGACAGATAGCCTTCATGCCGCGACAGCCCTTCCAGTTTGTCAGGAGGAGCGACCGGCACAATCTTCAATTTCCGGCCTTTCCGTTCGATCTCCAGCGGTCTGCCGCTTTCAAGCACCTTGTCGAGCAGCTTGTAGATGTTGCTCCGCAAGCGGGACGCACTTACCACCATAACGCCTCCTTCCCAAGGGCTTCTCCCCCGGCTGACCAGCAGCATATCGCGATTACGTACGAATGTCAATACGAGAACGTACGACTACGGAGCGGCGCTGCCGGAAGGGGTCCTGGATTCGCGGCCGTAGACATCGTCGAGCCGCTCGATGTCGTCTTCGCCAAGGTAGCTGCCCGACTGCACCTCCACGATCTCCAGGGGGATGTTGCCGGGATTCTTCAGCCGGTGCGTCACCCCCACCGGGATGTAGGTCGACTCGTTTTCGCTCACCAGGAAGGTGCGTTCGCCGTTGGTCACCTCGGCGGCGCCCTTCACCACCACCCAGTGCTCGGCCCTGTGGTAATGGCGCTGCAGCGAAAGGCTGGCGCCGGGTTTCACCTCGATGCGCTTCACCTGGAAGCGCTCGCCGCAGTCGATGCACTCGAAGGAGCCCCACGGCCGGTAAACCCGGCGGTGGAGCACCGCCTCGCTCCGCTGCTCCGCCTTCAATTGCTGGACAATGGCCTTGACCTCCTGGGCCTTGTCTCTGTGGGCCACCAGCACCGCATCGCTTGTCTCGACCACGATCTGGTCCTGGAGTCCGACCACCGCCACCAGCCGGTCGGCGGCGTGGACATAGCAGTCGCGGACATCGCGCGCCAGCACGTTGCCATGGAGGATGTTGCCGGCCGCATCGCGACGGCCGATCTCCCACAGGGCCGACCAGGAACCCACGTCGCTCCAGCCGCAGTCGAGGGGGATCACCGCCGCGGCCCGGGTCCGCTCCATCACGGCGTAGTCGACCGACTTGGCGGGACAGCGGGCAAAATCCGCCTTGCCAAGCCGGATGAAATCGAGATCCCGTTGCCGGGCCGCATGCGCCGCCTGCACGCAGGCCGCCATCTCCGGCTCGAACTCGGCCAGTTCCGCCAGCACGCGGGAGGCGCGGAAAAGGAACATGCCGCTGTTCCACAGATAGCCTTCGGCCACATACGCTTCGGCCGTGGCGCGATCGGGCTTCTCGACAAAACGGGCCACCCGGAATCCTGCCTCCGGATTCCCCTCCCCCAGCCGTTCGCCCTTCTGGATATAGCCGTAGCCGGTCTCCGGCCGGCAGGGCACGATGCCGAAGGTCACGAGCTGCCCTTTCGCGGCGATCCCCGCCCCAGACCTCACCGCGGCGGCAAAGGCCGCCGGCTCGGCAATCACATGGTCGGCCGGCAGCACCAGCAGCAGGGGATCATCGCCCCCGGCCATGGCCTCCAGGGCGGCGGCGGCCACCGCCGGGGCGGTATCGCGGCCCACCGGCTCGATGAGCACCGTGGCCTGCGCGCCGACTGCCCGCAACTGCTCGGCCACCATGAAGCGGTGATCCTCGGTGCAGACCACGATGGGCGCGGCAATATCCTGCACCTGCCGCGCCCGCGCCACGGTGGCCTGGAGCATGGTCTCTTCTCCGGCGAGCGGCAACAATTGCTTGGGGTAGAGTTCGCGGGAAAGGGGCCAGAGCCGGGTGCCGGAGCCACCGGCCAGAATGACGGGAACGATCATGCAGCACTCCGCCTTGTTGACGTTTGTGAGGGGGTGAATCGTTTCTATGTAACGGATTCCCGGCAGAAACACCATGTGAAATCACGTTCCCCCTCACCCTCAGCACTCAGTCCTTTCTTTTACTCCTCACCCCCGACTCCTTACGGCCGTTACCCAGCCCTCAGCCCTCAGCTCGTCACCTCACACAAAAAACTTGATTTCCGGTGATAGCATCACTATATATAAAGCTATGTATGTCGAGCGACTCCTCACCTCCAGGCTCTATCAGTTAACCGAATCGTTCCCAGCCGTCGTCATCTCGGGGGCGCGCCAGGTCGGCAAAAGCACGCTGCTCCAGAACACCCTTGGCAAAACCGCCGAAATCGTTGTCTTCGACCCCTTTGTCGATATCGGCAATGCACGCCAGGATCCGGATCTTTTCCTCAACAATCACCCCCCCCCTCTGGTTCTTGACGAAATCCAATACGTGCCTGAACTCGTCCCATCCATCAAACGACGCATCGACCAAGATCGGCGGCCGGGCCAATACATCCTCACCGGCTCCCAGCAATGGGGGGTGATGCAAACCATGGCCGAAAGCCTGGCCGGCCGCGCTGTTTTTCTCGACATGGAGGGGTTTTGCCTCTCTGAAATCAGCCAGGAACCCCTGGCAACCCCATGGCTGCTCCGCTGGCTCCAGGACCCTGAAATCTTTTTGTCGCAAAAGCAAGGCCGCCTGAAAACAACCAGAACCCTTTACGAACAGTTGTGGCGAGGATTCCTGCCCGAGCCGCAAATTCTCGCGCAGGCGGTTGTTCCCGACTTTCACAACGCCTATCAGAGAACCTATATCGAGCGGGATGTCCGCTTACTGGCAGAAATTTCCGACTGGCAACAATTCGGGCGTTTTCTACGCTTGACAGCGGCCCTCACGGCCCAGGAAATCAATGCCAGCCACCTGGGCCGCGAACTGGGCATTACCCCGCAAACCTCCAGGCGCTGGCTCGACATTCTCCAGGCAACATTCCAATGGTTTGAGATTCCGGCCTATTCCGGCAACAGCATCAAAAAACTCAGCAGCAAAGCAAAAGGCTATCTTGCCGATACCGGGCTCGCCTGTGCAGCCCAGGTCATTGCATCACCCGAGGCTATTGGCGGTCATCCCTTATGGGGCGCCCTGTTTGAAACCGCGGTGGCGGCAGAATTGCGGAAACAGGCGGCCATCATGACGCCAAAGCCTCATTTCCATCACTGGCGGTCACACAGCGGGGCCGAGGTGGACTTCATCCTGGAATACAACGGAAGGCTCTTTCCCATGGAGGTCAAAGCCAAGAGCAATCCCGGCCGCCACGATACGCGGGGGATCCTTTCTTTTCGCAAGAATTATCCCCGTCTCGATATCGCGCCGGGCCTCATTATCGCGCCCACGGAAAGGATCATCCAGCTTTCCGAATTGGATTACGCCATCCCCTGGGACACCCGCTGACCCCCCCTCACCCCTCAGCACTCAGTCCTCAATCCTCAGCACTACCCCATCCCTGGATGCCCGTGTCATCATATATTGAAAACTCGGAGTTGACTTCCGAGTTTTCAATATATATTATGATACCATGCTGCAACGACCAGTACTCCACGCCTCCATCGAAAAGGCCTTGCAACGCAGTCCCGTGGTGGCGTTGCTCGGCCCCCGACAATGCGGCAAGACGACCATGGCCCGTGCCATCGCCGCGTCGCGGCCAGCAGCCTTTTTCGACATGGAGTCCCATGCCGACCGCAGCCGCCTGAGCAATCCGCAGCTTGCCCTGGAGGGGCTGGGAGGCCTGATCGTCATCGACGAAATCCAGCATCAGCCGGACCTGTTACAAACATTGCGGGTGCTGGCCGACCGCCCGGATCAACCAGCGCGCTTCCTGATCCTGGGGAGCGCCTCACCGGACATCGTCCGCCACTCTTCCGAAACCCTGGCCGGCCGCATCGAATTCATCGACATGGGCGGTTTCGATATGTTCGAAACAGGGCCGGAGGCTCTCGACGCGCTCTGGAGCCGCGGCACCTTTCCCCGTTCTTTCCTGGCCGCAACCGAAGAAGACAGTTTCGCCTGGCGGCAGAATTTTATCCGCACCTTTCTGGAGCGCGACATCCCGCAACTGGGCATTACCATCCCGGCTGAAACGCTGCGCCGTTTCTGGATCATGCTGGCCCATTATCACGGCCAGACCTGGAATGCCTCGGAGATATCCCGCAGTTTCGGGGTCTCCGACAAAACAGTTCGCCACTATCTGGACCTTCTTTCCGGCACCTTCATGGTGCGGCAGTTACCGCCCTGGTTTGAAAATACCAAAAAGCGCCAGATCAAATCCCCCAAGGTCTACCTGCGTGATTCCGGCCTTGCCCACGCGCTGCTCGGGCTGCGCAACCATGACGAACTCATGGCCCACCCCAAATCTGGCGCCTCCTGGGAAGGCTTTGCCCTGGAACAAGTGATCCGCGCAGCCCCGGATGCCGAGATCTTTTTTTGGGCCACCCATGCCGGTGCCGAACTGGATCTTCTTCTCCTGCGGGGCGGGAAAAAGTTCGGGGTCGAATGCAAGCTGGGCGATGCGCCACGCCTGACCCGCTCCATGCGGACCGCGCTCGAGAATCTGCATCTCCAGCATCTTTGGGTGATCTATCCCGGGCGCCACCGCTATCCCCTCGACCCAAAGGTGACCGCCCTGCCCCTCCGTGAACTACGAACGGAACTCCTCTTCTCGCCGCCGTCGCAGTGATTCAGTCCTCAGCCCTCGTCACTCAGTCCTGCTTTTCACTCCTCACTCCTCACCCCCGGCTCCTCACGGCCGTTACCCAGTCCTCAGCACTCCGCCCTCGCCCCTGTCCATTATTGACATTTATTGTTATTGCCCTATACTGACCCTATCATCATTAAGCAGAAGGAGCCACTGCCATGAACATCTCACTCACCCCGGAAATGGACCGCTGGGTGGCGGACCAGGTAAAATCCGGCACCTATAAATCATCGAGCGAGGTGATCCGCGACGGCCTCCGGGCCTTGCAACGCCAGGAAGAGCAACGCCTTGCCATGCTGGCGGATTTACGGCAAGAACTTTTGATCGGCGTCAAACAACTGGATGCCGGCAAATCAGCAGCTCTTGACGCCTCCCTGCTGCAAAATATCAAAAAAAGAGGGCGCGGCAAACTCGGCACATGAAAGAGCGAAAACTTCTCATTGCCGATCAGGCCCAGGAAGACCTGCTGGACATCTGGCTCTATATCGCCAGCGACTCCCCGTTGGCTGCCGATGCCTTCCTTGATCTGCTCCATGACAGATGCCTATCCCTCTGCGCCTCTCCCGAGATCGGCAGAGCCAGGGACGAATTGCTTGCCGGCCTTCGCTGCCTGCCGGTGAAAAGATACATGATCTTTTACCGGGTCAAACCCAAGGCCCTGGAAATCGTCCGCGTTCTCAGCGGTTACCGGGACAGTGCCAGCATGTTTTAGCCCTCAGCCCTCAGTCCTGTTTTTTTCAATTCCTCTTCAAACCTTGCCAGAATCTTTTCCTTGTCCAGATGCTGTTCCGCATAGAGTCGTGCTTGATTTCCGAGCCGGT
This sequence comes from Thermodesulfobacteriota bacterium, assembly GCA_040757055.1. Lineage (GTDB taxonomy): Bacteria > Desulfobacterota > Desulfobulbia > Desulfobulbales > Desulfurivibrionaceae > JAJZRJ01. The sequence continues at coordinate 150,004 of JBFLXY010000004.1, forward strand.
GCCGTTGCTCGGAATCTTCGATAAGCTGCGCAATAACGGCGATAAATTGTTCGACATTCTCCGGCTCCACCACCACACCGGTTTTCGAGACCACCTTGCCAAGCTCAGAACCCACTGGCGCGGTTGCAACAATTGGCCTGCCACTGGCAAGCATACCGGTAAGCTTGGAGGGCATGACCAAATCGGCCGCCCCTCCTTTTTGCGGCAGCAGATGAACATCCGCCAGATTGAGCAGATCATTCAATCGTTCCAGGGGCTGTAACGGCAGCCATAGGATATTGGCAAGCCCTTCAGCCTGCCTTTGCAGCTTCTCCCTGACACAGCCATCGCCGCACAGTACAAATCGAATTTGGCTTTTTCCCGCCAATCGCCGAGCCGCCTCGATAATGAGTTCCAGGCCCTGTTTGTTGCCCATGTTGCCGGAATAGAGCAGCACAATCTGGTCGGCCGATATTCCCAACGCCTTACGCATGGGGCTTGTGCAGGATAAAGGGTGAATCTGCTCCAAATCCACCCAGTTGGGCAGAAAAAAGCACTTCCCCGACGCCACCCCTTTCTGCCCCAACCGTTGCCGCATCCTTTCAGAGATGGTGGAAACCCAATCAAATTTTGCCATGAGCCACTGTTCAATACCCGCCACCCAGCAACGCATCACGCCGGAGGAAAGCAGACCAAGTTCAAAGGCGGCATCGATTTCAAAATCCTGGACATGGAGCCATGTCTTGGCTCTGCACAATCGCGCACCAAGCAAGGTGGCAGGGGTACAAAAAAAAGGCGGCTCGATGGCGATTATCACCTCGGGCCGCCAGAAGATTTGCCGTACCATAATGGGAAAGGAGCTGAGCGCGAAGCTCAAAAGATGGGCAATGCGCTTTAGACCGGAGGGCTTTTTCGGCACCCAGACCGGGCAACGCCAGACAGCAACGCCGTTGACCTGCCCGGTTCTATACCACCAGGCGAAATATCCTTCTGCCACCTGCCAATCTGGATAATACGGTGGCGCGGTCACCACTCGCACCTCATGGCCGCGCCCGGCAAGCCAGGCAGCCATCTCGCCGGTGTACTTGCCGATGCCGACCAGTTCAGGGGTGAAATTGATACCGCAGATCAGGATGCGCACGGAACAAGATCGCTCTTTTCAGCCGAACGCTTGAAAAGAAAATCGGCCTGAATTGCCTTGCCGTTCCGGTCGTAACACATGTTATACACTCCACCCAAAACAAAGCCCTCCTGCTGCAAAAAATCAATCACCTGATGCGCCAGAGCTTGACCTTCATACAACTCCACAAAGGAGCACTCGACATAGACCTGATCAAAACAAGGCAATAATGACTTGCAGCCACCAAGTGCTTCCAGCTCAAAGCCCTGCACATCAAGCTTTAACAGTGCCGGGGATTGGAGATCCGCCCGGTTGATTAGTCTGTCCAATGGGCATACGCGAACAGTCTGTCTCTCCTTTTCTTCGGTATTGGGGAACATGGTGGCCTGAAGCTTGGAGATCGGCAACAGGGAAGAGGAATCATCCCGTTGCGACACATGAATAACCGCATCTTCCTCCTTGGGGCCGACAGCGCATTGGTGCAATACAGTAAGGGCATCATCGACGAACACCAACCGGAACACCCTTGCCGGTGCCGGCAACGGTTCAAAGGCGATCACCCTGGCATGTCGTGCCCACTGACGCGCCGCCAAGGCAAACTGCCCCCGGTTCGCCCCGATATCCACGATCGTTGCCAGTTCACGGCAAAACACATGCCGGTGTTCGGCTCCCGCCAGAACCCGATACATGAGCAAGGCCCTCGCCAGCCGGAGCGACGACAACGCCTGCAACAGCTTATCGAGACGGGTTATGAGTGGCATCAACTTCATAGGCCAGCTCCACCCCCAACGCACTGCGGATGGCATCGACACAACCGATGCCATCATCACGCATTTTACGCTCCACCTCCCAGACCTTCACGTCGACCAAATATCGGTACCAACACCCCTGGAGAAAATGGAAGACGAACCCGGCACGACCATCCAACAATCCGAGCTGAAAAATCATGCGGTACGAAAAATACACCAAGGCCCGCAGTCCTATGGGCAGGTGGGCATACAGATTTTCCTTCAGCCAACGCTTGTATCGTGCCTGCCGGTTGAGGCCATCAGAAACGGTGGGGGGATTTTTTAGAAAACGATATTTCCTATTCAAAAGATCGATCGCTTCGCGCGAGGCATAGGCATTGTGTTTGTTCGTCCACCAGGTAATGGAGTTCAGGTTGTCGTCGATGAACTCCCCATCCAGGCGCTCTGCCCTCCCCGATTTGAGCACCATATGCTCATCCATCCAACGCTGCTCGATGTACGCCTGACCATGCCGCCAAACCCGCAAATGCCATTGCGGAAAATTCCCATGACGAATCATTCGCCCCATGAAACGCACGTAACGGCAGACGAGAAAACCGTTCACCTCTGGCGCCGCGTGCAACAGCCCACAACGCAGGCTCTCCGCCAGCTTGGGGGTAATAATCTCGTCAGCATCCACCCGCATCACCCATTCGGTTTGGATCGGCAAATTCTCCAGCGCCCAGGCAAGCTGCGCGGCATGGTTGGTGAATTGGTGCTGCCAAACCTCCGCCCCGATGGATTGAGCAATGGTGATGGTACGGTCGGTGGAATAAGAATCGACAACGATAATGCGACAGGCGATTTCGGCGGCGCTTCGCAAGCAGCGCTCAATGTGAATTTCCTCATTGTAGGTCAGAATGATGACGGTGAGGTCAGGCAACTTGGCAATCATTTCGGCGCCTGCACTTTTCGCAAGTAAACTTCCTGCTCGAGGCCGAGCCCAGCGCGATTTGCCGACACAAAGGCCACTTTCACCACTTGCGCAATAAATGGATAGAAGGGAGCGAGAGCCCCAGGAATGTATCTTTGCAAAGAGCGGCGCATCTCGGCGTTGGTCAGGCGGCCGAAATTAGTCTTCCGTCCGATCTCGAGTCCAGCGCGTGCGGCCAGAATTTCCAGCCCTTGCGCCGTGAAGAAGTTGAGATGCTCGGGCGGGGTCATGTATGGATCGCTCTGCTTCAGGACTTTCGCAACAATCCCGGAATAGTTTGGCGTTGATACCGCCAGCCACCCCCTTGCAGCTAAGACTGATGCAGCCTGCCGGATGAAATCCAAGGGGGCGGGTATGTGCTCAATTACATCCAGACAGGTGACAACATCGAACGTCATGCCGCCGTGCATGCGCAGGAACTCAACGAGACTACCGGAAAAAACCCGGTGCCCTTTGGCCGAGGCGATTTCTGCATTTCTCATCGAAGGTTCAATGCCGTAAGTTTCATAGCCGACGCGCGCCGCCTCGTCGAGTAAGTCACCACGCGCACAGCCGATGTCTAAAAACCTGCCATCCGCAACGAGCGTGCGCAGGACTGTAATCCGACGATGGTTTTCCGCCTCGATCCGCTCGACCGACTCCCGAGGTAGCTCGTAATAGTCATCTGACTGATAGATGGCATTGAGTTCTTCTTCTGAAAGCAAGAGTGCGACAAACAGCGTCGCGCAATGGTTGCAGCGCTTGATGTCAAAGCCACCAACGGTAAAGACATAGTGGGAGTCAGTAGCGTCGCAGGCAGGACAGTGATTCCGCATCATGCCGCAAGTGCCGAACAGAAAATATTTGACTTTGCCGCTTCTACGACGGCCTTGCCGTTATTGTTCATTTGGCCCCGCATCCACTGAAAACGAGCTTCCGATACACGCCCATCATCTCAGACGCGACAGAGTTCCAGGAATACTCTGTCTCCATCCATTCCCACCCTCTCTTCCCCATTTCCTCAAGCGGCCTCAAGCGAATTTGCCCAATCGCCCGCACCAAGGCGTCGGGGCTGTTATCCACCCACAACCCACACCCCTTCTCTTCCACAGCGCCCCACGGTGTTCCATGGCTTGCGATCACGGGCACGCCATGCGCCAGCGCCTCGGCCACGACCATGCAAAAATTTTCACTAAAGGAAGGAACAACACACACATCCGCAGACAGGAACGCCTGCGTTTTGGCCGCGCCATCCACATGGCCGGCAAAAACGACCCTACCGGCGGGAAACGCCAGTTCATCCGCCAACCGCCTGACACCCGCCTCATAATCTGCCGGGCCAGTGCCATAGATCGTCAGCAATACACTGGGATCGTTGAGGATATGCATGGCCTGGAGCAGATTCTCGATTCCCTTCTTGGGCGAAATACGCCCTAGGAACATCAGACGCAATGTGTTGTGGGGCACCCAATCCTTCGCCGTTAAGCAAGAAGGTACGTCGATGCCGTTTGGCACGATCACCGCTTTCGCTCTGGGAATCCTGGCCTGGGCCGCTGCCTGCTCCTTCTCGGATGTCACGTGCGCCACCACTCGGCCAGTGTAAATCAGGGCATTGCACAGCCTCTCCCAGATACGCTTGAGCCGTTTGCGGGGAGCATCCGCCCATTCGCAGGCATCGAGGATGGCGCCCCGGTGCGACCAGACCACCGGCCTGTTCAGCACGCGGCAAAGAAACAAGGTCGGTATGATTGGAAACGAATAGGTTGCGGTGAGATGTACCACATCCGCCCAGCGGATCAGGGAAGGCAGCCTCCGCAACAGTTCGACCGACACACAGGCCCCAGCCATGCGGCGGGTGAACAACACCTCCTGGCTGGGGTAGAGCCCTTCCTCCAAGACTGCGACATCTACCCGATCACCCGGTTCCGGCCCGGCCGCATCCGTGGTAAGCACCCTGAGAGTCACGTCAGGCAAACGCGCCAGGGCATTGTTCAGCGCATAGACCGAAAAAATCGGGCCTCCCCAGTAGGTGGCAGGATAGTATGCTGGGGTCACATGAAGGATGTTCATGGAACGCACCGAGGATGGATCGGGGTTGCGCCTGCGTGATCGCACCCAAGCCTTGCCGCGGCAAGACAGAAACCGAAAAACATCCAGGTGTAGCCGTTTACGGTGCCGTGGCCGGTTATCTGCAAAGCAAGAAGCGCGGTACCAACATAGCCGAACAGCACAACCGGCATTGGATCATTGCTGCGCCGGGTCGCTCTCATGACCAACCGGCCAAGCCAGACGATCAGGCCAAGGCGAAAGATGATGTAAACAAGGCCCACCAAAGGACCGAGTTCGATAATGTGCCTCTCCCACCCCTCCTCACCCCAGCCGGAAGGCCCCATCCAATGGTAGGCGCTTTGCGGCAGCACAACCCAGGACAATTGGCGTGCCGCATTGCCGCCAAGTCCGAGCAGATGGCCAATAAGCGGCGTGTCTGTTAGGTAGTCAACAAAACTGTACAACGCATAAAATGCCCGGCCAAAGATGCCAAATTGAAAAGAATACGTTTCCACCCCCCAGGCACCAAAGACGCGCTCCGAAAAGGCATCAAACGCCTCAGGAAAAACAAACAGCCACAGGACCAGACCAAAACAGCTTGCCGTGGCCGACAAAAAGACTACGCGAAATAATATGCGCTGTTTGCCCGCCACCCACCCACCCACAAAAGCGGCCAGCAGCATGGCGCCGACATTGAAAAACAAGCCACGACTTTGGCTCAGGATGAGCATCACGAGCCCGGCCAGTGTTCCCGCCAGCAACAACGAACCTCCCACCGGCCGGCTCTTTTGAGGCGTCAACCATAGAGCCAACACCAAGGCCATAACGCTCGCCACGAACATTTGTTGCCCAAGCGTGGAGGAAAAAAAGCCAAAAGGCCTCACCATGCCATATCCTGAGCCCAGGTTATAAAAAAGTTGTTCGTCGTTGACGCCAAAGCCCTGGTTGATGAAAGCATGCGCCGGTTTATCGTACTGGGCGACAACAAGAGGGGCTGCCGCAACCGCAATCCACAACGTATGGCGCACCAGCCGTCCTACATCATCACGAGAAAAGCGATCAGCGATGATGAAGGCAAGTGGTATGTAAAAAAAATAATTCAACCAGCCATAACCGGCCAACAGCATGTATCGGAAATCATAGTCACCCACAACAAGCTGAGCACAGGCCAACCCCGCGCCTGCCGCTGCCAGCAGGTATGCGCTCAACAATGGCCCATTTGCCTTGGGCCATTGACGGCCCGCAAAGACTACTGCATACAACACCAACGTCAGGGGTACCCGGATAAAAAAAAGTACCTCTTCGAACTGTGGCGCCACCCACTTCCGCAAGGCGCCTTCAAATATAAGCAGCCAATAAATAACAAAGATCAAATTGATAATTTGGGTATGCCCAAACAGTGAACGCCGCTGCATAAGATGGCTCTTCACCCCATCAAGACTCGCTCAAACATTATCAATGCCCAGAGGAATTTTTTTTTCCAAAGACCACTCGCATCAAATGCACCAGCTCACCCTTAGGAGGTTTTATTATTGCAAGTATCCAGCTCCTGGCATCAAGATTCACAAGCCGAAGGGATGGGGGTACCACATAGAATGTGATGACAAATTCCGTAAACAAAAGCGCCAAGGCTGCCCCTATGATGCCCAATGTGTAGGTCAAGGGAATTGCCGCAAAACAGGCTATCGTATAGCTCACAAAAAAAATTACCGCTGCCTTTGTGTGTCTGTTTGTCGCATATGCCACTTTCATGACATTGAACCAAATGGCATTAACAAAACTAACCGCCAGCAAAAGGACGAACAGCCCCCTGTTAAATCCTATCCGTCCGGCGGTCCAATGGCGGAAGAACGGCTCACCGAATACCCACAGGCCACCAAGAATAACTATGCTCATCCAAAATGTTGCCTGGGTTCCCAACAAAAGTAATTTTTGCATTGTTGCACGATCGTCTCCTCCGTGCGCTCTGGCATACTCAGGCTCAAGGGTCTGCCCAAAAGCATCATGCAATCGCGTGGCAAGCCCCGTCAGCGTCCGGCTCGCCACAAACAGGGTAACGCTTGCCGGGCCAGAGATCAAGCCGACAACCAAGCGCATTCCTTGCTGACTCATGGCAAAACCGACCGGAAAGGCCAATGCCGCCAGTGCCGGCTTCGAAAGTCGCCTAATCAGAGACCAGCGAAAATTAGATGTGCCATAGCGGAACAGGGGAAGTTTGGCATGGAGAATAATGCGCACAACAAGATATCCTCCCCCCGCCACCAACGCATAGACCTGACTGAGTTGGATGGTATCCCCTCCCAGCGCCAAGGCCGCAACAACCATCACAAATTCTCCAGCTTGCAAAAAGCTCATCAGCACCACGCCATACGCATAATATCCCTGGCTGTAGAATGCCGAATACAAACTACCAATCTGAAGACGGAACCACACATAGAACGCCAGGAAGATCATCACTTTTCCCGTATCAAACCCGGCGTCTTGAAAAAAAACAGACGACAATACGCCTGAAAGCAGGATCACAAAGAGCAGCAGTACTGTGGCTAAAGCAAACACGATCAAAGCGAGGGACTGGAAGATCTGCAAGGTCTTCTGGTGCTCTCCTCGCGCAACCAGCATAGCCATTTCCCGTGCGGCGACTCCATTGAAGCCAAGGTCGGCGAGAGAAAAATAAGCGGGCAAAGCAAAGAGGATCAGCCAGTGGCCGTATAACTCTGCGCCCCAGAAATTCAAGAACAGAGGAACTTCGACGAATCGGATACCCATCTGGACGAGCTGAGCACCCCCTTGGGCTTGCAGACCGCTCCAGATACGACCGAACGCCCCCTTACTCATAGGAAACACGGCCTGCTGCTGAGGCTAAACAAATGCTGTATAGCTGCGTCAATTTTTCCGCATAGGATCTCCAATCTGGAATTGCATCGAGAGCAAGAAGCCCAGGTGGAGGTGATAAATCAATCGCGCCTCCAATGGCGTCCGACAAGGCGCTACTATTTTGTGCTGACACGACAAAACCATTTTGTCCATCCACTATGGCATCAGCCGCACCAGCATTTCGAGTAGTCACCACTGGGACGCCTGCCTGCAAAGCTTCACTCACAACGATACCAAACCCATCCTCCAGGCTTGGCAAAACGAAAACATCAAAGCTGTTCATAAAATTGACCATCTCTTGGTTGGGCACATGGCGAATGTGATCAAATGGTACATGTTTTTCCCTCAATTTCGAAAAAAAGTCTTTATCCGAAACCGACCCAACAAGAGTAAGCTCAAACCTCACGCGTCCGTGCTTCCGATTCAAATGCCTGACTGCCTCCAAGAGATAGTGCTGCCCTTTGCGCACCTGGATGCTTGCCACACAAAGAACGCGCACTTTCCGGCCTGAGGATAGCCTTTTTTTCTTGCCTCCACCGATACCAGTTGGATAGGCAAGCTTGAGAATTTTATCGGGGGCGATACCCTTTTCCCTGAAGGATCTGGCAACCCAGCCAGATGAAACCAGAATGTAGTGGCAGTGATCATATTCCTGTCTCAGGCGCTCCCACACCTGGTCATATCGCTGATAGCGCAAGCCGAGCCGCTCGTGCTCGGGGGCAAGGATGCCATTGACGATGTCAGGATGAGCGTTCACCGCCTCACCAATCACGCACGTTCCTTCAGACTGGCAGCGCTCGATAAGCCTCAGCGCTGTACCATGCAACAGCACGTGGGCTACGTCCGGCCTTACCCAATCTTTCAGCACTGCTGCCTGCCACTCTTTATGATAAAAGGGGAGTAGCGAGTGCAAAAACCTCTCACCCAAAATCCTTCCATGCAGAGCAAGCAAGTACTCTTTTAACCACTTGTTCCTTGCGGCGTGTTCCGGTATGCCCAATTCCGCATTTATTTTGTGGGAATAATAGAACCTTTCAAGCAACCCGGCTTCCCAAAGATATTTTACCCAATTGTGGTAATGAAAACGCCCACAAACAGCGACATTAACCTTCATTTGCGGCACCAGTTTATTTGCGAGTCCCAAAACAAATCGGTTGGGGCTTTGCCCATACGCTCTCACCTTTGCCCGTCTTATGACGCAACGCAGCCACCAAGCCGGCAAACGCAGCCCTGACGAGATCAATACGACCACTTCTCACATAATGCGACAAATCCTTCACGCAACTCAGCAGCCGCCTCAACAAAAACACAAAACGCTGAGGACTTCGGTAGTTGCGACTTGCAAACCGAAATTGGTTGCGCCACATATAATAAACCCTATGCGCCCTCTCGTAGGAGCCGTATCTGTGAGACACCACGATATCGTAGCAATGCAACAAGGTGAAACCGGCTTTTGTCGCCCGCAACGAATAATCCAGTTCTTCCCAATACAGAAAATAATTCTCGTCGAGTAACCCGATCCTTTGAATGGCTTCTGGACGCCAGAGCATACAACATCCCTGCAGCCTGTCGATCACCACCACATCGCGTCCTTTCAAAGGCTTCACATCCATGCATGCCCCCAGCAGGCTTTTCAGCCTATTTCTATCGGCCCCGGGGTGTTCAACGCTATGGGGTGATACTCCACCGAATTCCGGCTGCGCGAAGAGAACTTCCACCATTCGGTCTATGCTTCCCGCAGGAAGCAAAACATCCGGATTCAAGAAAAGGATGGCTTGGTATTGGTTGCCGGCATGAAGCGCCGCTTTGATCCCCAAATTGCAACCATGCGCAAAACCAAGGTTGGTGCTCTCGATCAGTTGAACAGAGCTATGATAATTTCTCAGTATCTCTTTGGTCGCATCGGATGAGCCATTATCAACGACGATGATATCGCATGAGCGCTCCGTGGAAAGCAAGCATGCGTCCAGACATTTTTCTATCAACTCTGCACAGTTATAGGTAACTATAATTACAGCTATATTTTCAATCGGTTCATAGTGGCGAGGCATAATTCCACCCATACTGGGCCAAATATTTTTTCGCTACCGCCGCGTGGGTGTATTTTTGCATTGCAAATGACCGAGCAGCCTGAGCTAAAGAACTCCTCTCCTCCACATTGGTAATCAGGTATTCAAGTGCGGCCGTCAGATCGGCCGTGTCCTTTTCTCGGAAAACGAGACCGCCAGGTCCGATCACATCAGGGATCGCCCCGGAAGACGAGCCGACGCAAGGCACCCCCGCCATCATCGCCTGCGCCAAGACCAGACCGAACTGTTCCTTCCAGGTGGGGGTCGCGTATGAAGGCAGGACAAAGATGTCCATGGCCCCCATATAGGCGGGAACCTCGGCATGCGGGACTGCCTTGCGAAAGACCAGGCGCTCACCGAAGATTGGCTGCCACTTTCCCCTTATCTCGTCCTCAAGTGGCCCGGAGCCGACGATAATGGCGCACCATGGCAGTTCCCGCAGACGATGGAGCGCTTCCAGGAAGAGGAGTATCCCTTTTTCAGGAATGAGGCGCCCCATGTAGCCAATCAAAGGAATATCCATCGGAACATTCAAAGCGTTCCGCAATTCAGTATTTTTCTCTGCCTTATAGGCGTCTTGGTCTATGCCCAACTGTGGCAATACTGCCGATCTTCCCTTGTACCCTTTCTTCTCCCGAAGCAGCACCTCCCCTTCTCCGTTGCCGCACACGACCAACTCGGCCCGAGCCAAAGAATATCGGTTCAGCGCCCACTTGATGTGATTGAACGGGAAGCGGGGCTCCCTGGCGAGGTTGTCCCAGATAAAAAAACTGATCTTGGCCTGCGGACAAAACAGGCGGGCAACGGACACCGTCTCAACCCCTACGACGGAATAAGGATCCTCTTCGATGTGAATCCGGTCCGGCTGGAATTCCCTCAGCACCTTTGCGACCCGAAAGGGATCGAGGAGATAAGACATGTGTGAGCGGCCGAAGAACTCGCGAATGTCGACAACCTCCTCCTTGATAAGCTCAGGTGCAAGCTCTCGCGTATATCGCTGGAAGACATGGGGAATCGCCCGAGGGGTCAGTATCCTCAACTCCAGCCCTTCGCATTGGCGCTTCATTTCCACATATTTGCGCTGCGCGAACGCGGTGAGATAGGAATGACCGACAACAAGCAGCCTCATGCCATCCTCTCAACGTATTGAGGCGGAATGGCATAAATTTCATCCGTGTCGATTTCTTGCGCCGAAAGCTCGCGGCCATTCAGTTGGTAGATTCTATATCCATACTCGCCCAAAATACGGCCACAGTTCAACCGCTGACGGTCACTATGCAATGCAATAAGCCAGACCGTTCTATGCATTTCGAGCAGATTGCATGCGCCGCGGAGCACAGCGGTTTCTGCGCCTTCAACATCCACTTTTACAATATCCGGAACCGGCAAATCGAAAGTCCTGATCAAGGCATCGAGTGTCACCGTTGGCACCCGATAGGCTCCTTCTCTATCGAGATGCCCCATTGCATTGCTTTCGCTCACATGGAAGGAAGAAAATCCTTCCTGGTCGGAAACGGCCGCCTGATAAAGAACGGTATTACGGCAACCATTCAGCCGTATGTGCATCAGGATATTGGCGGCATTTTCGGCAAAGGGCTCGAAGGCGTAAATTTTACCACCAGCCCCAACCAGGCGAGAAAATGCCAGCGTGTAAAAGCCAGCATTGGCACCGACGTCATAAATAGTCATTCCGGGCCCCACGAGGCTTTGCAGCAAATGCTGTTTGCTGGTTTCATAAACTCCCAGCCAACATCCGTGTACACTTGCCCCCACGCGCCATCGGTTTCCTTTGTTGATGCCGCTCAATACTGGCACGATCATTTGTTTGGGCAACAGTCGCAAAGGCAAGCGCAATAGCTTGCCAACAGCCGATTGTGGGTGGATATTAACGAGGCTTGGAAACATTATTGTTCTCTTGTTGGTTTTCGAGCAGCCGCTTGAAATATTCGATGGTCCGTTGAAGACCTTCGCGCAAGGGCGTTGTCGGCTCCCAGTTCAGAACAGTCCTTGCCAGGGTGATATCGGGCTGGCGTTGTCTCGGATCATCCGAGGGGAGCGGGAGGAAGGTAAGTGTGGAGCGGGCCCCGGTCAGAGCGATGACCGTCTCGGCCAATTCGCGGATAGTGAACTCGCCCGGGTTCCCGAGATTCATCGGGCCGGTAACCTCATCCGGGCTGGCCATGAAACGCACGAATGCTTCGATCAGATCGTTCACATAGCAAAAAGAGCGCGTCTGATCGCCGTTGCCATAAAGGGTGATCGGCTCGTTTTTCAGTGCCTGGACGATGAAATTGGATACCACCCGTCCATCGTTAGGATGCATATGCGGACCATAGGTATTGAAGATGCGCGCCACCTTGATCCGCAATTTGTGTTGACGGTGGTAATCGAAAAAAAGGGTTTCCGCGCAACGTTTGCCCTCATCATAACAGGAGCGCAACCCAATCGGGTTGACGTGCCCCCAGTAATTCTCCGACTGAGGATGCACTTCCGGATCGCCATAGACCTCGCTGGTCGAGGCTTGAAAAATCTTCGCCTTGGTTCGCTTTGCCAACCCCAGCATGTTGATGGCACCATGCACACTCGTTTTGGTCGTTTGCACCGGATCCCACTGATAATGGATAGGTGATGCAGGGCAAGCCAAACTGTAAATCTCATCCACTTCCAAATAAAGGGGGAATGTCACATCGTGCCGCACCAGTTCAAAATGAGGATTGTCCATGAGGTGGCTGATATTATCCTTGGTGCCGCTGTAAAAATTATCAATACACAGCACATCACATCCCTCTTGGAGCAGACGTTCACAGAGATGAGAACCCAGGAAACCCGCGCCACCCGTTACCGCTACCCTTTTTCGATTCGCTACGCGCATTCTCCCTCCTTATAGTCAAAAGCCACGTATTTCGCCCATCCCCGCAACCCTCGCTGACCTGTGGTTTGCCCCTGAGCTTCTGCCCATTCACGCACCGGGATGGAAAATCCGGTTTTGGGACGGTTGAGTACCTCCTGGGGCAACCCACGCTTGGGAACCTTAACCAGGGAAGGTTTTCCTGGTGGGTTTTCTTGAGCTACATAGGGTGCCATAGCACGAAACAAGGCGATATCAACAAGGGGAACACGGATTTCGAGGGAATGGGCCATACCGGCCCAATCGGAATCACGCAGCAGCATGTTCCGCATATAGTAGCCCATTTCCATGGCCACCACCTTGGCATAGGGTGACTTGACGCGCGCGGTCCATTCGTCCAAACGGAGGACGGGTTGCAGGGTCGCCCAGCCTTCGCGTACAAGGTCGCCGTCCAAAAACTCCGGCAATTCCCAAGGCATGAACAACCCGCGCCGGAGAAGATAGGCGCCGCCATAGGTACCGCCATACTCAAAAAGGCTCGCATACTTGGGCGAGGTTGAATATTTCAGAATCGGGGCAGAAACAATACGCAAAGCCTTGCCAAGGCCAGGGATGCAAGCAACAGGCCGGACACGGGGAACAAGCCGGGGAATCTGACGATAACTTGGATAACCGCCGAGCAGTTCGTCGCCACCCAGCCCGGAAAGCGCTACTTTCAGCCCAGCGCGCGTTGCCTCACGGGCAACGAACCAGGTGTTGACCCCATCGATACTAGGCTGGTCCATGGCATCAAGAATGGCCGACAAATCTTCTTCAAAATCCGTGCGGTCAATGCGGCCGACATGATGGGTATAGCCATAATGCGCTGCAACCTTACGCGCCAAAGGCACTTCGTCAGCCAGGGTGTTGTCGTATTCGGCAAAGCCCAAGGTAATGGCCTGTAACGGTGGAACACCTCTCCCCCGCTCTTCAAACCCACCGTGAGACAACCGTTCCTCCGCAGCCAAGGCGGCCACGGTGGTGGAATCAAGCCCGGAGGAGAGAAAAACGCCCACTGGCACGTCGGCAATGAGGTGGTGGCGGACAGCGTCGCGCAAGGCGTGCTTCAAAGCCTCGGCGGCCGGGCACACGACCTTTGTTGTGGCAGCTTTCTCCAATTCTTCCGCGATGTCGAAATATTTGTGCGGCGTCCTGGGGCCGCATTGGTCCACCCAGAGGCTGTGGCCGGCAGGCAGGGCGAAAAGATTGCGATGGAGGGTGTAGGGCTCGGGCACGCACCCCCAGAGATAAAAACCGACATGGCCTGCCGGTTCGGGTTGCGCCTGGATACCGCCGCCGGCGAGCAGAGCCTTGACCGTCGAGGCAACGCGGAAGGTCTGGTCATCGTCGTGGTAGTAGAGCGGCTTGATGCCAAAATGATCGCGGGCAAGAAACAGCCCCTTTGCACGAGCATCCCAGAGGGCAAACGCATACATACCACGTAGCTTGTGCACCATCTCCTGGCCATACACGGCATAGAGCTTGAGCAGTACTTCGGTATCGGTGTGGGACTGGAAGGTATGCCCAGCGGCTTCCAGGTCCGCGCGCAACGCGGGATAGTTGTAAATCTCGCCGTTGAATACGATGCAATTGCCGGTGCCGGGGTCCAGCATGGGCTGGGCGCCCTTCTCGCTGAGGTCCAGAATGGCCAGGCGACGGTGGGCGAGCCCAACGTGACCGCTTTCGGAGAACCATATCCCGGCGCCATCCGGCCCGCGCGGCGTCATGTGCTCGCGGATGCGCAACAGTTCCGCACGGTCAACCGGAGCGCCACGGTAAGAAAAAATTGCTGTCAGACCGCACATGGCCGGCGTCCGATTTCTTCGAAAAAATTAGAGTGAATCAAATATGGGGTCAGGTCTTGAATTATCACTTTTTCCGCCTCGTTACACGGAGTGCTGAAGGCTGAGTAACGGCCGTGAGGAGTCGGGAGTGAGGGGTGACGCCCAGGGAAGGGCTAATCCAGCGGGCGCAGGACGCGCAAGAGCTGGGGAGGAGTGAAGAGCAGGGCTGAGTACTGAGGACTGAGCAACCATTGAATCCCTCCTGTTTGCCACTGCCGACACTCTGTCTGCTCCCCAATTATGCCAGCACTTCCTGAATCGGTCTGGCCTTGTCGATCCTGGCCTTTCTTTTGCTTGAGTGCAAGGCCTGCCAAATATCATTCCGGCGCTGCAAATTGAGCCAAAAATCCGGGGTATTGCCAAACACCATGGCGAGCATCAAGGCGGTGTCCGCGGTAATCGAGCGCTTGTCGGTACAGAGCTCATTCACGGTGCGCCGGCTCACTCCCATGGCACTTGCAAGCTGCGCCTGGGTGATGCCCCTGGGCTTCAGGAATTCCTCCCCCAGCATCTCGCCCACGCTGACAGGTTTTCTCTTTGTAATAATCATTGCTCACCTCATCTATAGCTGTGATCGTCGAGATAGACCTCTTCGGCCTCGCCCGATCCGTCATGCCATTGAAAAACCAACCGCCACTGATCGTTTACCCGGATGGAGCATCTCCCCTTGAGGTTACCGGACAACCTCTCGAAGTGGTTGCTCGGCGGAGAGCGCAAGTCCGCTTCTTTTACCGCATCATCCAACAACTGCAGCTTCCGGAATAGTCGGTCCCGGATTACGGCAGGGATCTTCTTGCTCTGCGTGTCGTCGACAAAAAAACTCCGCAGCCATGCATCCCGGAAACTTTTAATCATGGTTACAATGTAACACTCCTGGTTACAAAAGCAATGCGTTTCTCTTCAGCGTAACTCTTCCATCAATAAAACCAACCACCCGCAACCACCGCCAAAAAGCCAAACGAAA
This sequence comes from Thermodesulfobacteriota bacterium, assembly GCA_040757055.1. Classification (GTDB taxonomy): domain Bacteria; phylum Desulfobacterota; class Desulfobulbia; order Desulfobulbales; family Desulfurivibrionaceae; genus JAJZRJ01. The sequence continues at coordinate 165,491 of JBFLXY010000004.1, forward strand.
AACTGGTTCTGCAGGGCAGCAAATCCCTTGTCGCTCAGAAGAGGAATATGGGGTCAGGTCTTGAATTATCACCTTTCCCCACCACGTTACCGCGGAATGCTGCGGGCTGAGTAGGCCGTGGGGCGTGAAGGGTGAAGGGTGAGGCGTAAAAAAAAGGACTGAGTGCTGAGTGCTGAGGACTGACCAACCACTGAATCCCCTCCTTTTCCGCCAACCACTGTTCCTTGATCCGGAGCGTTCCCCTGCACCTTGCATTATAACCGCCCGATCCAGTAGTGCGGCCGGCGCCGCTGGTGCATAAGCGCGACAACGACTATCTCGCCCTCATCAATTCGGTAGAGCACAGAATAGGGAAACCGCCGCAAAGGCCTTCTCCTGACTCCATCACCGATATCCGGCCAGCCTTCCGGCTGTTCACAAAGGTCCGCAACAGCGCCCTCCACCGTGGAAAGGAAGCGTTCCCCGAGTTGCGCAACCTGCTTCTCATAAAACACCGCCGCATCAAACATCTCGTTGACCGCGGGGGAGAGAAAACGCGCTCTCATCTCACCTCGCGCAACTGGTCACGCACCCGTTGCAAGGCATCTTCGGCCGAGCAACTCGCAAGCGTGCCTGCTTTATACCCTTGATACCGCCGGTGCGCCTCCTCAAGCCACAAGCGCTCACATTCCTTCTCGTCAACATCTTCGAGGCTGTTGATCAGGCGATCCACCAAGACCGACCGCTCCCGAAGGGAAAACTGCCGCGCCTGCTTTTCAAATTCTTCCAGCCTGGTACCCATTGCCTTGCTCCCTGTTTTTTTTCATTGCAAACGGAGTTCACCCATGGCGTTCTCCTCCGTATTCCTTCTGCAAAGAACGCTTCAGGCACTGGCGTTGCACGGCCCGCAGCGGCGCCGTATCCAGATAGCTGCGCATCGCCTCGGTCTCGAACAGGACGCGCCGGGCCTTGCTCTCCTTGAGCACAAGGCCGCCCTTGACCACCTCGTAGCGCAATACAGGAGATGCCTCGTTCAGCACCACCAGGTCAAATTTTTCCGTGCGGATTCTTTTGGCCAGGGATGCCATCAGACGGAGGCGGGTGGCGAACAGATCAACCCGGCCGTCGAGATACACGGCAAGGTCAAGGTCACTGAGCGGCCCCGTTACCCCCCTGGCCTGAGAGCCGAACAGATAGGCAAAGAGCACCAGTGGCTCGGACGCGAAGAAATCGGCCAGATCGGCCATGATGTTTGACCCAGTAGCCCGCTGTTGCCGCCGTGCGTTACTCATTTTCGCTCCCCCATCAAAAATTCCCATTTTTCTCCATCAATCTGCCATGATTGCCCTCAAAAGTCTTGCCATTTTTGGGGGCGAAAGGCAGAACTGAGGGCTGAGGACTGAGGACTGAGTAGCGACCGTGAGGCGTAAAGTGTAAAAACAACGAACTGAAAATGCATCCCGAAAACCCCCTCCCTTTTCCGCCAGCCACGCCCCCGCAACCCGGCCATTATCCCGCCGTCTCGACAAGCTCCACCACCTGTTCATGAAGTTGCCGGGCGAAAACCAGAATTCTCTCCACTTCCTCTTCCGAAGGCAGGCTATAGCGGGGATTGGGAGAACGATCTTCCTGGTAATAATCAGTCGCCCGCTCCAGGAGGCTCTTTTTCTCTTCGCGAAAAGAAAGCCTTGCCTGCAGCAACGCTGCGATTTCTCCCAGGTCGTGCGACCTCGGGATCTTGACATTATCCGGAGCCAACAACGCCTTGAGGGATTTCTCCATGGCCTGCTGCGCCTCGATGACAATGACATCGCCGTAATGATTGGCCTCGTAGAGCAGTGTCGCGGTTTCCAGGTGCCGCCGGGCAAAGGCCAGCCATTCCCTGGCGTACGCCTTGTTTGGCATACAGCACCTCGCCTCTGGTAAAAACCTCCTCATAGAACTGATCATGCACCTGGTTGATCCGCGCCGTGACCCGCTCCGGGCTGTCGGCCAGAATATCGAGCCCGACGCGGTGCCGGTACTGGAACCCCCGCAACCGACGGCGGGACTCCAGCCGCAACGCCCGGACCTCCTCCGGGGAAACCCCCTTCACCACAAAGAGGTCGATGTCGCTTTCCTCCTGGGGTTCGCCCCAGGTATAGCTGCCGAAGAGGATGACCTTTTCAGGTTCCAGGGGAAGCAGGCTGGCAACAATCTCCTCTTTCCACGCCTCAGCAAGCTTCATCACGTTGCTCCTTGGCAGGCATCATTCGATACGCCAGGGCCTGGCGGATATCCTCCCGTTCAAGGTCAGGATAGAGCTTCAGAATCTCGTCGTGGGAAGAACCGGACGCCACCAGGCCGACAACCATGCCGACCGTCACCCGCAGCCCACGGATACACGGCTTGCCACCCATCACGTCCGACTTGAATGTGATTCGCTCGAGTTTTTGTGCCATAACCAGCCCCCTGTGCGCAACCACCTCCCAAAAACCTAACCCGGTGGCCATCTTTGTCAACTTTATAACGGGGTTCCGGCGACTCCTGTGAAGAGCACCTGGGGCCAGGTCCGAATTATCGCTTTTTCCAACCATGTTACCACAGAGTGCTGAGGGTTGAGTGCTGAGTGCTGAGTGAGGAGGACTGAGTACTCATCATAAAACCTCCACCCCAAAACCCGACTCCCCTCTCAACCCTGGATACATGCCTTCCCCAGCCCTCACCTGCTCTTCTTCTTGTGTGCTTCAATACCGCAAACTTCAGATCCTCCGCGTTATTCTTCACTGCCCCGTTGAGACGTTTGCCCCACCAGCGCCTTCAGACGCCGTCGAACAGCGAGACGACAAGCTGGTCGCCCAAGGCCGAAAACCGCTTATCGTTGGTGATGAAACAATCAACCCCAGCCGCAAGGGCAGTGGCCGCATGAATGGCATCAGGCGTGCGCAGACCATGATTTGCCCGTATTTTTGCCGCTTCGACGGAGAGTTGCGGGGTCAACGAAATGATTTCCAGGTTCGGAAAATTGGTGAGCAATTGCACCAACTGGCCGGCCTGCCTGGCATCCTTCGCCCTATAGGCCGGCACCAGCAATTCGGCAAACACCAGGCTGGACATCACCCCTGTACAATGGCCAGCCTCAAGCTGCCGGAATATCTTTTTGGCAGTGGCGTAATGAACGGGGTGACGCTCAAGAAAATAGATCAGGGCAACGGTGTCCAGGGCCAGCTTCTGGCCCTTGGCAAAAATCTTGCGGCTCAACTGTCCCACTGGTCTCTGGCCTTGTCGAGTTCCTCGGCATAACCATGCCAGAGGGCCGCGCTGCACTCTTCCAGGGCATCCACATACGATGACGGCGCCTTACGAATGGTCACGGCTTCCCCTTTGGTATCAATCTCCAGGGTATCACCGGGCTTAATGCCCAATTTCCGCCGAATTCCTGCCGGCAGAACGATTTGCGCCTTACTGCTCAATTTTGCCAGGGACATGACCTGCTCCTTTGTCACGGATTACTTTACTCCAAGGTAAAGCTTTTCCGTTTCTCCGTCAATCATGGAATTTCGGGGACCAGACAAATCGCCCTCCTGTCGTGGGCGCGCCCACGCCACCCTGCCCACGGCACGGACACACCTCCCCCCAAAAAAGAATATACTTGACAGGCAACATATCCTTCACATACCCTTTCTTTGCACAACGGGCGCGACACGCCATCCATCCATCTCTGCATCAAATGAGATGTTCGCAGCGAATTCGCGGGGCAGTGGCAAACGCGACCATGAAAAACCCTGACCAGAGAAAGGGACACAGAGGCAACCAACGGTGCATGGTGGCACCACAACAACCAACCAGAAGGAGAAGGGATATGATCAAGAGGTTCTTCGCCGCCACCCTGTGCGGCATGATGCTCATGGCCGCCACGGCCTTTGCCGCCGTCAACATCAACACCGCCAATGTCCAGGAACTTTCCACCCTTTCGGGCATCGGGCCGAGCAAGGCCCAGGCCATCATCGACTATCGCGAGAAGAACGGCCCGTTCCGATCCGTGAACGACCTGGCCAAAGTGAAGGGCATCGGCGCCAAGACCGTCCAGAAGCTTGGCGCCGAGATTTCGGTCGGGAAATAGCACCGCCAAGAGGCACAGCCGCCACCATGCACCGTGCCTGCCGCCGGGAGCGTGCGGCCGCTCCGGCCGCACGCTGCCATGCTATCCCAGGTGATCCAGATACCAGCGGGCCGCCCGGCCGAGGCCATCCCGCACCGAGAATTCCGGGGCATAACCGAGCAGGTTTTCCGCCTTGGCGATGTCGGCCAGGGAATGGCGCACGTCTCCGGCCCGAAAATCCCGGTACACAGGGGAGATGCCACGGGCCCCCGGCCGCTCCGCCGCCACCAGGTCCCGGATCAGGCCAAAGAGCTGATTGAGGGTGGTGCGCTCTCCAAAGGCGACGTTGTAGACCTGGCCCAGGGCCTCATCCCGAACCGCGGTGGCGGCCAGGATGTTGGCCTGCACGCAGTTGTCGATGTAGCAGAAATCCCGGCTCGTCTCGCCGTCGCCGTTGATGAAGACCGTCTCGTTGTGGAGCAGTCCGGCAAACCACTTGGGGATCACCGCGGCATAGGCGCCGTCCGGGTCCTGCCGCGGGCCGAAGATGTTGAAATAGCGCAGGCCCATGGCCTTGAAGCCATAGGCCCTGACAAAGACATCGGCATAGAGTTCGTTCACCAGCTTGGTCACCGCATAGGGCGACAGGGGCTTGCCGATGCGCTCCTCGATCTTGGGCAGTTCCGGGTGGTCGCCGTAGGTGGAACTGGAGGCGGCATAGACAAAGCGGCGCACCCCGGCGTCGCGGGCCGCCACCAGCATGTGCAGAAAGCCGCTGATGTTGTTCTCGTTGGTGCAGATGGGGTCCTCCAGCGAGCGCGGCACCGACCCGAGGGCCGCCTGATGGAGGGCATAATCGACGCCGTCGCAGGCTGCGCGGCAGGCGGCGAGGTCGCGGATATCCCCCTCGATCAGCCGGAAGCGCGCCCACTGGGCGGGGCTGACCAGATCCCGCACCTCGTCCAGATTGCGGCGATGGCCGGTGGAGAAGTTGTCGAGCCCCACCACCTCCTGGTCGAGCCGCAGCAGGGTCTCCAGCAGATTTGAGCCGATAAAGCCGGCCACCCCGGTGACCAGCCATTTTTGGGGCTGCCGTGCGAGCTGCGCCGTGATCTGTTTGTAGGAAGTCGGCATCATGATTTTCCTCTTACCAGTCCGTTGAAAAACCATCCCTGGCTTTTTTCCAACCGTCGGTTGACCAAGGGCGCCTTGGCCAACCTCGCGAATTTGTTGGCCCTTCCGGGCCGGCAAAATTCGGCACCACGTCTCTGTGGTGCCAACAGCCCGTTTTTCAAGGGGCTGTTACGCCATATGGACCTTGCCGTCGTCGGCCCCGCCGGGGAAGACGTTGCGGGTATCCACGATGAGGCGGGCGTGTTCACGGATAAAGGCATAATCGTAGGCATCGTGGTCGGTGGCCACCAGGACGCAATCCGCCGCAGCCAGATTCTCGGCGGTGAGCGGCGTGCTGGTCAGGGCGAAGTCGTGATGGCGTCCCGGCCGCAAGGCCGGGATATGGGGATCGTTGTACCGGACAGCGGCGCCCCGCTCGATCAGCAGCTCCATCAGCTTATAGGAAGGGGATTCGCGATCGTCATCCACGTTCTTCTTGTAGGCCGCGCCCAGCAGCAGAACGCCGGCCCCCTTGAGCGCCCTGCCCTGCTCGTTCAGCGCCTCCATCACCCGCTGCACCACGAAGTAGGGCATGGAGGTATTGATCTCGCCGGCCAGCTCGATGAACTTGGTGGGCACGTCGTATTCCCGCGCCTTGGAGGTGAGGTAGAAGGGGTCGATGGGGATGCAGTGGCCGCCCAGGCCGGGGCCGGGGTAGAAGGGCATGTAGCCGAAGGGCTTGGTGCTGGCCGCGCCGATCACCTCCCAGATGTCGATACCCATGCGCAGGCAGAGCATCTTGAGTTCGTTGACCAGGGCGATGTTGACGCTGCGGAAGATGTTCTCCAGCAGCTTGGTCATCTCCGCCACCTGGGTGGAGGAGACCGGCACCACCCGCTCCACGGCCGTGGCGTAGACCTGCGCGGCCAGGCAGGTGGCGGTCGCATCGATGCCGCCCACCACCTTGGGAATCCGGGCGGTGGAGAAATTGGGGTTGGCCGGGTCTTCCCGTTCCGGCGAAAAGGCCAGGGCAAAATCGGCCCCGGCCGCAAGGCCGCCCGCCTCCAGGATCGGCTGCAATACCTCCACCGTGGTGCCGGGATAGGTGGTGCTCTCCAGCACCACCAGCTGCCCCGGCCGCAGCACCTGGGCAATGGCCCGGCCGGTGGCCTCGATGTACCGGAGATCCGGCTCCCGGTTGCGGGTAAGCGGCGTCGGCACGCAGATGAGCAGGCAGTCGGGCTCACTAAGCCGCGAAAAATCGCTGGTGGCGGCAAAGCGCTGCTCCCTGACAAAGGCCGCCAGCTCCTCCGAGGGGATATGCTTGATGTAGCTCGCGCCCGCCGCGATCTTGGCGATCTTGCCGGGATCGAGATCAAAGCCGATCACCCGCACCCCCTGGCGCAGGAAGGTCAGGCTGAGCGGCAGGCCGACATAGCCGAGGCCGATCACGCCGAGCACAAAGGTTTTTTCCGCAATCTTGCGGCCGAGTTGTTCCAGGGGAGCAGCAGACATGATCGTTTCCTCAGGGATTGTGCGGAACGCCGCCCACGGCCGGGCAGAAAACCGGAGCGCGGCAGACGGGACTCATTGCAGCACGTGCGCCTTGAACCACCCCCACAGCCCCAGGCTGTGCTTGGGCAGCAGGTTGATGCCCAGGGCGGACTTCAGCAGATAGACGATGACCACGCCGGTGAGCGTGGAAAAGAGCAGGAACGAGGCGACAAAAACCAGCTTGGCGGTGCGCGCCATGCGGAGTTCCTTGCGGGAAAGATGGCGCCGCTCGCGGCCGGCCAGAAAGACATAATAGTAGCGCCAGCGCCAGAGGCCGAAGGAGCCGCGCAGGTCTACCTTGTGCCGGCTGCCGCGATGGGCGCCCAGGGCGTTCCTGAGGCAGCAGAGCTGCTCGTCGGAGAGGGAATGCGCCACCTTTTCCGGCATCCGGTCGAGCAGCCCGCGGATGCAGGGATCCTGCCGGATGTCCTTTGCCGCCAGTTCGTCCGATTCCATGCACTTCATGGTCCGCCCTCCCGAGTTTTTTCCCAAGGTTCAGGCATCCGCCCTGCCAAGCCGCCAGACCGGCCTCGCCGCCAATCCCTGCCCAGGGGCCACCCTGCGCGAAAGCCCCACCGGCCGGCGGCGATGTAGCCATCCACCACATTGGACCCGATGAAGCCCGCCCCGCCGGTGACCAGAATCCTCATGCCGCTCTATTCCACCGTCACGCTTTTGGCCAGGTTACGCGGCTGATCCACGTCGCAGCCGCGAAGGTTGGCGATCTCATAGGCCAGCAGTTGCAGCGGGACGGTATAGAGAATGGGGTTCAGATCCGCGGGCCCCGACGGCAGGTGGAGCACATGGTCGCTCATGCGGGCCAGCCCCCGGTCGCCCTTGCTGCCGACGAGAATCAGCCGCCCGCTCCGGGCCTTGACCTCCTCCACGTTGGAGATCACCTTGTCGTACACCTCATCCCTGGGGGCGAGGGCCAGCACCGGCATCTCCTGGTCGATGAGGGCGATGGGGCCGTGCTTCATCTCGCCGGCGGCATAGCCCTCGGCATGGATGTAGGAAATCTCCTTGAGCTTCAGGGCGCCTTCGAGGGCGATGGGGAAGTTCTCGCCGCGGCCCAGATAGAGGAAGTCGCGGCTCTGGGCGAATTCCCGGGCCAGAGAGCCGGTCTCCTCCTGGATCCGCGGCAGTTCCCCTTCGAGCAGGGCCGGCAGATCGACCAGCCCCTGGATGCGCTGACGGCGCTCCCGGACGTCCATGGTGCCGCGCACCTGGGCCAGAAAGAGGGTGAGCAGATAGAGGGCGGTGAGCTGGCAGGTGAAGGCCTTGGTGGAGGCGACGCCGATCTCCGGCCCGGCATGGGTATAGATGGTGCCGTGGGCCTCACGGGTGATGGTGCTGCCCACCACGTTGCAGATGGCGATGAGCCGCGCCTTCATTTTCTTGGCCAGCCGCAGCCCGGCCAGGGTGTCGGCGGTTTCGCCGGACTGGGAGATGGGAATCACCATCACCGACCGGTCGAGCAGCAGCCGGCGGTAACGGAACTCCGAGGCGATATCCACCTCCACCGGGATGCCGACATACTTCTCCAGCCAGTACTTGGCCACCAGGGCCGCATGCCACGAGGTGCCGCACGCCACCAGCACGATGCGGGACAGTCCCCTGATCTCCTTGGCGGCAAGACCGATCTCCGGCAGGGCGATGGTGCCCTCCTCCGGGCTCACCCGGCCGCGGAAGGTGGAGAGGATCGCCTGGGGCTGCTCGAAGATCTCCTTGAGCATGAAGTGGCGGAAGCCGGCCTTTTCGGCCATGGCCGCGTTCCAGTCGATGGTGCGCACCTCTTTGGCCACCTTGCGGCCGCTGGCGAGCTTCATCACCGTAAAGCCCGTGGCCTTCAGCACCGCCAGTTCCTGATCGTCGAGAAAGACCACCTCGCGGGTGTAGGGCAGCAGCGCCGGGATATCGGAGGCCATCAGGCAGCCGCCGCCCTCCTGCACCCCCAGCACCAGCGGGCTCTGGTTGCGGGCCGCGACGATGGTGTCCGGCTGGCCGGCCCACAGCACGCCGATGGCAAAGGAACCCTCCACCCTTTTCAGGGCCTTGCGCACCGCGGCGACCAGGTCGCCATGAAGATTCGCCTCGATGAGGTGGGCGAGCACCTCGGTGTCGGTTTCCGAGGTGAAGGTGTGGCCCTGGCCACGCAGTTCCTCGCGCAGGGTCTGGTAATTCTCGATGATGCCGTTGTGGACCACCACCAGGCTGCCGGTGCAGTCGCTGTGCGGGTGGGCATTCATCTCGCACGGCGCGCCATGGGTGGCCCAGCGGGTGTGGCCGAGGCCGATGTGGCTCGTGGTGTCGCGCACCCCCTCGATCTTTTCCTCAAGACAGCCGAGCTTGCCCGGGGCCCGGTGCTTGACGAGCTTGGCGCCCGCCACATAGACCAGCCCGGCGGAGTCATAGCCCCGGTATTCGAGCCGCCGCAACCCCTCCAGCAGAATGGGCACCACCTTGCGGTGCCCCACATATCCCACGATGCCGCACATGCGTCCTTGTCCCTCGCTCCACGCCGCGGGTCCCGGCCTGAGGCAGGCGGGGCGCGATCAAGCGACACTATACGGGCAGCGGTGCGCTCAGGTCAACAGAAAAGAAAGCTGTGAAAACAGGAAGATGCACGCTGTCGGCTTCAGCCGGCAAAACCCTGGCGCGACCGGCGCACCGCCTCGGGCAGCGCGGCCAGCAGGCCGTCCACCTCGGTCTCGGCGGTGAAACGGCTCAGGCTGATGCGCAGGGTGCCGTGGCGGTACTCCTCCGGCACCCCCATGGCGAGCAGCACATGGGAAGGGTCGAGGTCGCCGCTCTGGCATGCGGAATGGGCGGAGACCGCAAAGCCGCAGTCGTCGAGATCCTGGATGAGCTGGGCCGAGGAACAGCGGGCAAAGCTGACATTGAGGGTATTGGCCAGCCGGGGGCTCTGCTGGCCGTTGATGCGCGATTCGGGGATTTCGGCCAGGATGAAGGCCTCGATCCGGTCGCGCAGCGCCGCCACCCGCCGAGGATAGACCGCAAGGTGCGCGGCGGCGAGGTCGCACGCCTTGCCGAAGCCCACCATGGCGGCCACGTTCTCGGTGCCGGCCCGCCGGCCCTTCTCCTGGCCGGACCCCATGACCAGCGGCGTCACCGGCGCCGATCGCCGGAGACAGAGGGCGCCGCTGCCCTTGGGGCCGTGGAGCTTGTGGCCGGCCACGGTCAGGTAGTCCACCGGCACGGCCGCCAGATCGAGCGGCACCTTGCCGGCGGCCTGGATGGCGTCGGTATGAAAGAGCACGCCGTGCTGGCGGCAGATGCGGCTGATGGCGGCAATATCCCACAGCACTCCGGTCTCGTTGTTGGCGGCCATCAGCGAGACCAGGGCGGTGTCCGGCCGGATGGCGCGCGCCAATCGGTCGAGATCGAGCGCCCCTGCCGCGTCCACCGGCAGCAGTTCCACCTCGTAGCCAAGGCGGGCAAGGAATTTGAGCGGCGTGAGCACGGAATCGTGCTCCACCCGGGAGGAGACGATGTGCCGCTTCGCCGGGTCGGCCATCACAGCGCTCAGGATCGCGGTGTTGTTCGCCTCGCTGCCGCCGCTGCCCAGCACGACCCTGTCCGGCGCACAGTTGAGCAGGGCCGCCACCTGGCCGCGGGCCTCCTCCATCCCCAGCCGCGCCCGCTCGCCGAAGCTGTGGCCGCTGGACGGGTTGCCGTAATGGTCGGTCAGGTAGGGCAGCATGGCCTCCCGCACCATCGGATCGAGCGGGGTGGAGGCGTTGTTGTCGAAATAGGCTCTTTTCATGTTCAGATGGTGAGCATCCGGTCGAGGGCCAGCCTGGCGCCGGCCGCCACCTCCGCCGGCACGGTGATGCGGTTCACCACCACGCCTTCTGCCAGGTGGTCGAGCACCCAGAGCAGGTACGCCGGCTTGATCCGGTACATGGTGGAACAGAGGCACTGGAAGGGGGAAAGGGAGTGGACCGTCTTGTCGGGCTGCTGACGCGCGAGACGGTTGACGAGATTGATCTCGGTGCCCACCGCCCACACCGAGCCGGCCGGCGATCCGCTCACCGCCTTGATGATCCCCTCGGTGGAGCCGTACTGATCGGCTGCCCGCACCACCTCGTGCCGGCACTCGGGATGGACGATCACCCTGATGCCCGGCGCCTTGGCCCGCCACATGGCCACGTGCTCGGCCTTGAACTGCATGTGTACGGTGCAGTAGCCGTTCCAGAGGATCACCCTGGCCCGCCGGAGCTGCTCCGGGGTGTTGCCGCCCAGCTTCTCGCCGCGCCGCCAGAGCACCACCTCGTCGTCGGGGATGCCGAGGGCAAAGGCGGAGTTGCGGCCGAGATGCTCGTCCGGGAAGAAAAAAACCTTCTCGCCCTGCGCAAGGGCCCAGGTGAGGACCCGCTCGGCATTGGAGGAGGTGCAGACCGAGCCGCCGCGGTTGCCGACAAAGGCCTTGATCAGGGCGGAGGAATTGACGTAGGTGACCGGAATTGCCCGGCCGGCGGCGACGCCGGCCAGCTCATCCCAGGCCCACGCCACCTCTTCCGGGCTGGCCATGTCGGCCATGGGGCAGCCGGCCCGCAGGTCGGGCAGGATGACGCTCTGCTCGTCGGCGGTGAGGATATCGGCCGATTCGGCCATGAAATGCACGCCGCAGAAAACGATGTATCTGCGGTCACGCGCCTCGGCGGCAAAACGGGCGAGCTTCAGGGAATCGCCGGTGGCGTCGGCAAACTGGTAGACCGCGTCCTGCTGGTAGTGATGGCCGAGGATGAGGAGCCGGTCGCCCAGTTCCTGCTTGCGCTCGGCGATCCGGGCGCACAACTCCTCTTCCGGCCGGGCCAGATAGTGGTCGCCGATGTCGATCTGGACGGCGCGGCTCACGGCCATCACACCCGTTGCGGCCTTACCTGCCGACCCGGACCCAGGCGGCAGTCGGCCCCTTGTCGCCTTCGCCAAGACCGAAATGGACCGCCACCCCTTCGGCCAGGTGCTCCAGGGTAAGGTCCTTCAGGGCGTGCTCGTGGAAGTAAACCTCCTCCCCGTCGGGGGTGACAAGGAACCCATAGGCCTCTTCCGGGAAAAGCGCTTTCACCGTCCCGACCAGATGGGTGCCGGAACCCTCTTCCACCACCTTGCCGGTCTGGCGGCGCTTGCGCTGCAGCTCTTTCAACTGCAGCCCGAGGGTATCGAAGGCCTCGACCAGGAGCGGACGGGCGGATTCGCCCTTCCTGGTCACCACCAGGGTATCGTTGGGCACGCCCGCCACCAGCCGCACCTCGAAGCCGCCGCTCTTGTGGCCGGAGGTTTCCTCAATGGCGACCCGGAGATGATGCACCAGCCCGGGGTGATGCCGGTCGAGCCGTTCCTTTTCCTCGTTGATCTTCTCCTGCCAGGAATTACGGATCTCTACGTTACGGCCTTCAATCTGAAGCTCCATAGTCCCTCCCTTGCAGAGTGCGGCCCGGCAGCGGCCCTGCTGCCGGCACAACTCCTTTCCGTTTGTTTTCAATATACCATGCGGCGGCGACCTTACCCACTTGCAAATGGAGTTGCAAGGCAATTTCTCGTCGCCAGCCTGAGGGCCTTGCGGCAGCCCCTGCCAACCCGCGACCGCCATGGCTGCGCAGGCTCCCCTGATTCCTTCATAAGCATTTTCCCGGGGGCGGGCAACCGAAAAACAGGATCATTGACCGGCAAAACGCCGCTGCACGGCAGCAATCCGCGAAAGGGACCGACAGACGCGATCGCCGGCCACCAGGCCGTCGTGCAGGGCGGCCAGCAGGGCATCGTAAGCAGTGCGGACCTTCCGGTGGTCGTGGCAGATGAGCAGCATGTCGGCCCCGGCGACAAAGGCGGCCAGAGAGGCGGCAGCCACTGACCGGGCATTCTCGATGGCGCCCATCTCCAGATCATCGGTGATCACCAGGCCGTCGTAGCCGAGTTCCGTCCGCAGCACCCCCTGCAGGATGCGCGGCGACAGCGTGGCCGGCGTCGCCGGGTCCAGCCCGCTGTAGATGGTATGCGAGGTCATCACCGCCGCCACTCCGGATTTGCAGGCCGCGGCAAAGGGCGGCAGGTCGAGGCGCCGCAGCTCGGCCGCCGACCGCGTCACCGTCGGCAGCACCTGGTGCGGGTCGAGGACAGCGGCGCCAAGGCCGGGGAAATGCTTGGCGCAGGCCGCCACCCCGGACTGCTGCATGGTCTCGATCACCAGACAGCCCAAACGGGCCACGGTCGCGGGATCGCTGCCCAGGACCCGGCGCTCCATGAAGCAGCCCTCGCCGGCCGGGCAGAGATCAAGGACCGGGGCGAGATTCATGTTGATGCCCACCTCGCGCAATTCGCGCGCGCAGGTTTCGGCATACCCCCGCAGGGCCGCCTCCGGTTCCGTGCCCTCGGCCAGCACCCGCGCATCGGGGAACTGGGTGAAGGGCGGCGGCAGCCGCGTCACGGTGCCGCCCTCCTGATCGATGGAAATGAGCGGCGCGCCCAAGCCGGCGGCATCGCAGGCGCGGGCCAGCCCGCGGCACAACCCGCCAAGCTGCTCCGGGGTCTGCACGTTCCGCTTGAAGAGAATGAAATGATTGATGCCGCACCGGCCGATGAGTTCGCGGGTGGAATCATCCACCTCGCAGCCGGCCAGCCCGACCATGAAGAGCTGGCCGAGGTTCCTCCTCGCGGTATCGAAAGCCGTGGTCATGGCATCATCCTTGTGATCGGTAGGGGGCGGGATCGGGCACGCCGGCCCCGGCAAAACCCTTGAGGCGCAACAGACAGGAGTCGCACCGGCCGCAGGCGCGGCCAGCAGCATCCGGGTCGTAGCAGCTGCGGGTGATGGAATAATCAACCCCCAGGGCCAATCCCTGGCGGATGATCTCCGCCTTGGTCAGGTGCAGCAGGGGGGCATGGATGGCAAAACGGTGCTCGCCGGTCACCCCGGCCCTGGTGCCCAGGTTGGCAACCTGCTCGAAGGCGGCGAGGAATTCGGGGCGGCAGTCGGGATAGCCGCTGTAGTCGAGGGCATTGACCCCGATGAAGAGATCGGCCGCGCCGAGCACCTCGGCCCAGGCCACGGCGTAGGAAAGAAAGATGGTGTTGCGGCCCGGCACATAGGTGACCGGAATTTCGGCCGCCATCTCACCCACCTCCCGCCCCTTGGGCACCGCGAGGTCTCCGGTGAGGGCCGACCCGCCGATGCGGTCGAGGTCAAGCCGCAACACGAGATGGTTGACCACCCCGGCCCGCCGGGCCAGCGCCTGCGCCTGCGTCAATTCATTGACATGGCGCTGGCCATAGGCAAAACTGAGGCAGCAGCAGTCGTAGCCCTCATGCTGGGCAATGGCCAGCACCGTAGCGGAGTCGAGTCCGCCGCTGAGCAGCACCACCGCCTTTTTCCCCTGCCCGGTCATGCCCTTCGCCACCCTCGCCCGCCCATCCGCACCACGCCTCCCCTTACAGAACCACGGGCAACGGCCGCTGAACGGCGATACCCTCCGGGGTCACCGTGGCCTGCCACGCCAGCACGCGCACCCCGGCCTGCGCGGCCTTGACCAGCATGGCGGCATAGTGCGGGTCGATCCGCCGGGCAGGCGCGAAGGAATCGGCATCAGCCCGCTGCACGCAAAACAACACCGCCGCCCCATGGCCCTGGCCGGCCAGTGCCATCAATTCCGCCAGATGCTTTGCCCCCCTGGCCGTGACCGCGTCTGGAAACATCGCCACCCCCTCTTCCGCCATGGTGCAGTTTTTGACCTCCAGATAGACCGCCTGCCCGCTGGCCAGTTCCACCCGGAAATCCAGGCGGCTCCGGGCCGAGACCTTTACCTCGGCCCGGAGCCCTGCCACTGGCCCGAAGGCATCGATCACTCCATCCTCAATCCCTTCGCGCACCAGCCGGTTAGTCAGGCTGGTGTTGATGCCGACCCAGATGCCGTTGACGCGGATCATCTCCAGGGTAAGGGGGTATTTGCGCGCCGGATTCTCAGCCCGCGAGAGACAGACCTGGCTCTCCGGCGCCAGACACCCCAGCATGCTGCCGGAGTTGGGGCAGTGCGCGGTGACGACCTCGCCGCCGGCCAGCCGGACATCGGCCAGAAATCGCTTGTAGCGCCGCAGCAGGCGCCCCGGCACCAATCTTTGCTTGAATCGCATGGTCCAGCCGATATAGTGAAAGAAAACCTCCGCAACGCTCCGCCATCATGCCCGAAAAAAGCAAAACCGACAAGCAGGAAGCACGAAAAAAGGCAGTGGCCCTGCGCTACGACCAGGCTCGCCACGCCGCCCCCACCGTGGTGGCCAAGGGCAGGGGGCTGCTCGCCGAGCGGCTCATCGAACTCGCCAGGGAACACAACGTTCCCATCCACGAAAACAGCGACCTCGCCGAAATCCTCTCCCGCCTCGATCTCAACGCCGAAATCCCGCCGGCCACCTACGTGCTGGTTGCCGAGATTCTCGCCTTTGTCTATCGCACCAACCAGCGCTTTTCCCGCTGACTTTCCGCCCCGTTCCTGCCCGGCAAAATCTGCCCACCCGGTTCCCGGGCGCAGCGACCGTCTCCGTCCGTTCGCCATAATCCCCCGCTGGAACAGGGAAAAGCCGCCGCCATCTGGCATCGGCACGCCTCTTGCATTTTCCCTCCGCAAACCACAACCCGAGGGAAGCGCATGTTCATCCACAACCGGCTGGGAATGGTCGAAAGCGTCGAGACCCTGCTTGCCCAGCAGCAGCGCCTGAACCAGGTCACCAACAACCTGGCCAATGCCGATACCGCAGGCTACAAGAAGGAGAGCGTCACCTTCGACGAGATGCTCTACCAGGTCACCCGCGACCGTCAACGGGTTGGCAAGGCGCTCAATATTCTGACAAGCCACCGGCAGGGCGTGGTGCAGCAGACCGGCAATGCGCTGGATGTCGCCCTTGCCGGCCCGGGCTTCTTCAAGATCGAAACCCCGCAGGGCCCCCGCTACACCCGGGCCGGCAATTTCGAACTCACTCCCGACGGCCAGCTCCGCATGCCAAACGGCGGCCTGGTGGTCGGCGAGGGCGGCCCCATCGTGGTGGAAGGCGACGAGGTGGTCATCGATCACGCCGGCCGGGTGCAGGTGGACGGCCAGGTGGTGAACCAGCTCAGCATCGTCACCTTCGACGATCTCCGCGACCTGGAAAAGGAGGGCGAGAACCTCTTCCGCGCCCAAAATGCCGCCGCCCAGGAGGTGGTGGTGGAAAACCCCCGGGTGAAACAGGGCTTTCTCGAAAAATCCAACGTCAATACCGTGGAGGAAATGACCGAACTCATCGACCTCCACCGGGCCTATGAGGGCCAGCAGAAAATGATCCGCGCCATCGACGATATCGACAACCTGGCCGTCCGCCGGGTCGGCAGCCTGAACGTCTAACCGCCACTTCAGATCAAGGGGGTTTTGCCATGATCCGCTCACTTTACTCCGGCCGCTCCGGCATGAACGGCCAGCAGCTCCAGCTCGACACCATCTCCAACAACCTGGCCAACGTCAACACCACCGGCTTCAAGAAGAGCCGCACCCAGTTCGAGGATCTCTACTACCAGGAACTCCGGGCCATGGGCACCGAGACCGTGGACGGCGGCAGGGTGCCCTCGGGCATCCAGGTGGGCCTCGGCGTTCAGCCGACCTCGGTGCAGAAGATATTCACCCAGGGCAGCCTGACCGAGACCGGCAACGACCTCGACTGGGCCATCGAGGGCCGCGGCTTTTTCCAGATCATCCGCAACGGCGAGGAGTACTACACCCGTTCCGGCGCCTTTACCCGCGATGCCGACGGCTACATCGTCACCCAGAACGGCGACCGGCTGCAACCGGAATTTGCCATCCCGCCGGAGGCGGTCAGCGTGAGCATCGATTCCAGCGGCCTGCTGCAGGCCAAGGATGCGGCCCAGCAGGTGGTTGCCACCACCCAGATCACCCTCTACGATTTCGTCAATCCCGGCGGGCTGCGGGCCGAAGGCGCCAATCTCTTCAAGGAGACCGAGGCCTCGGGCGACGCCCGCGAGGCCAACCCCGGCACCGAGGGGCTGGGACTCATCATGCAGCGCTTTGTCGAGGTCTCCAACGTCGATGTCACCGAGGAACTGGTCAACCTCATCATCACCCAGCGCGCCTTTGAGGTGAACTCCAAGACCGTGCAGACGGCGGACCAGCTTCTGGAAATCGCCAACAACCTCGTGCGGTAAGGGTGTTCAGGATGCGCCAGCGGCTGACATTGTCCCTTAGTATCATCACCCTGGCAGGCGCCCTGCTCTGGGCCACCCTTGCTCCGGCGCAGGAAACGGCAGCCACCCTGGGAGCGGCGGATTTTCAGGAAATCTTCCGGGAGATCGCCATGGACGACGCCCCCTGGCCCCAGGCCGACCTGGAAGCCCGCCTGGCCGAGGCTCAGCCCGCAACGCTTGCCATCAGCAGGCCGGAATACCGCTACACCGTCATTACCCCATCCCCCCCCAACCGCCTGGGCCGGCGGAGCGTCGCCATCGCCATCCTGGTCAATGGCAGGGAAGAGGGGCGGGTGAAGCTGAACGGCGACCTGCTGCTTTACGCCGATATTGTATGCACCACCAAAAAACTCGACCGCCATCATCTGGTCAGCGCCGACGACCTTACCGTGGTGCGGCGCGAGATCAGCGGCCTCGATCCGTCGGCGCTCCGCCGCCCGGAGGATGCCATCGGCCGCCAGATCAAAACCGCCCTCCAGCCCGGCGCCATCCTCTCCCGGCACCAGTTGGAGGCCCCGGCGCTGGTCAAACGCGGCGACCGGGTGACCATCATGGCACAAACCGGCGACGTCCTGGTCTCCGTGCCCGGCGAGGCCCGGGACAGCGGGGCGGCCGGCGAGGTCGTCCGGGTGAAAAACCTGATGAGCCGCAGGGAGATCACCGCCCGGGTGGTGGAAAGCGGCCTGGTTCAAACGGAACTCTGAGGAGGTATGACATGGCCCGATCCGCGCTCGCATCCGTCGTCCTGCTGGCCTTGCTGACCGGCTGCACCACCACCGGTACGCCGCCGCCCGCCCTGCCCGAGCGCTACAGCCTGCCGGAATCGCGCCCGCCGCAACAGGCGCCGGCCGAGGGCGCCATCTACAACAGCGCCACCGGCCTCAATCTCTATAAGGATACCCGGGCCAGCGCGGTGGGTGACATCATCCTGGTGCGCATCGTCGAGACCTCCAGCGGCAAGAAGGAGGCAAAAACCAAGACCGAGCGGGAATCATCGGTCTCGGGCGGGGTCTCCTCCTTCTTCGGCTTCGAGCAATGGCTGGCCGAACGCAACAGCCGCTTTTCGCCCTCGGCCACCGAGGTCCAGGCCACTCTCACCAACGACTACGACGGCAAGGGCAACACCGAAAGAAAAAGCGACGTCAAGGCGACCATCTCGGCCAGGGTGATCGAAAAGACCATGGACGGCAACCTGGTGATCCGCGGCTACCAGGAGGTGCGGGTCAACAACGAAACCCAGACCCTGATCCTCTCGGGCATCATCCGGCCCAGCGACATCTCGGCGGACAACGCCGTGCTCTCTTCGCGGATCGCCGATGCCCGCATCGAATACAGCGGTCAGGGCGTCATCGGCGACAAGCAGCAGCCCGGCTGGCTCGCCCGCGCCTTCGACGTGATCTGGCCGTTCTGATGGCCGGAAATTTCTGCCGGGCACCCGGGGAGGGCGGAAAACCTGTCACAAAGAGAACTCATTGAAAAAACAAGATTAATCTCGGTCGGCAGGGGGTGGCATACCCCTTGCTTCTTTGCCTGACCAGAAACCCCAATGGAGAATCAGGTGTTGCCATGAACCAACCGATTGCAGCGAGCTCCAAAACCTTCGCCTCACTTGTGGCCCTGCTTGCGGCCCTGCTGCTCGCCGCCGCCCCGGCCATGGCCGCCCGCATCAAGGACCTTGCCGCGGTCAAGGGCGTGCGCGACAACCAGTTGGTGGGCTACGGCATCGTGGTGGGCCTGAACGGCACCGGCGACGGCAAGAACGCCGCCTTCACCGGCAACGGACTGGCCAGCCTCATGCGCAACATGGGGGTCAAGATCGATCCCCAGGAGGTCAAGGTGAAGAATGTGGCCAGCGTCATCGTCACCGCCAAGCTGCCGCCCTTTGTCAAGGCAGGCCAGACCATCGACGTCACCCTTTCCTCGGTGGGGGATGCCTCCTCCCTCCAGGGCGGTACCCTGCTTGCCACCCCGCTCAAAGGACTCGACAACGAGATCTATGCCATCGCCCAGGGGGCGATCAGCATCGGTGGCTTCGAGGTCCAGGGCGGAGCCCAGGCCGGCCGCCAGAAAAATCATCTCACCGTCGCCCGCATCCCGGCCGGCGCCACGGTGGAGCGGGAGGTGCCCCTCTCCTTTGCCGCCAGGAAAACCTTGGCCATCACCCTCGGCAGCCCCGACTTCACCACGGCCATCCGGATGGCGGGTGCCATCAACCAGTCCCTGGAGGGCAACTATGCCACGGCCAGAGACGGCGCCACCGTCGAGGTTGCGGTTCCGCAGCAGTTCAAGGACCGGGAAATCGCCCTGCTCGCCACCCTCGAAAACCTGGAGGTCACGCCGGACCGCACCGCCAGGGTCGTGCTCGACGAGCGGACCGGCACCGTGGTGATGGGCGAAAACGTGCGGCTGACCGCCCTGGCCCTCTCCCACGGCAACCTGAGCCTGCAGATCACCCCCAGGCCGCCGGCCACGCCGCCATCTCCGGAAAAGGTCATGGCCGCCGGCGAAAACGGCCAGAAGCTGGTGAATTTCGCCGAAGGCACCTCCCTGGGCGAGGTGGTCCGGGCATTGAACGCCGTCGGCGTCGCCCCGCGCGACCTCATCGCCATCTTCCAGACCATGAAGGCGTCCGGCGCCCTGCAGGCCGAACTGGAAATCATCTAGGAGAGAGGGCCCATGAAGATCACCACCACCCCGCCGCTCCTGCTCAAGAAAAACACCACCCCGGCCGATACGCTCAAAGAGAAAAAACTGCGCCAGGCCTGTGCCGACTTCGAGGCGATCATCCTGGAGAAGAACCTGCGCCTCGGCCGCGAAAGCGTGCCGGGAGGAGGCATTCTCGGCGGCGGCTTCGCCGAGGAGATGTACCGCTCCATGTACGATCACGAACTGGCGAAAAAGATGTCCCAGGGCAAGGGCATGGGGTTCGGCGAGACGCTCTACCGCCAGATCAGGAACCAGCACCCCATCAAAAAATAGGACGACGCGCACGCCATGACCACCGCAACCGCCACGGAAAAAACCGCCGCCATCCCGCCCCGCCTCTTTGAGGCCCTGGAGCAGGAGATAACCCTTTCCGGCGAGATGCTCGCCCTGCTCGACGAGGAAAAGGCGATTCTGACGGCAGTGGACGTGCAGAACCTCCTCGCCCTCTCCCGCCGGAAAAACAACCTGCTGGGCCGCATCCAGGCCCTGGATGCACTCCTGGCGGAAATGGCCGGCCAACTGCTGGCGGGCACCGCCGAAAAAGCGAGCCTCACCGGCGTCATCACCCGCGTGGCCTGCGGCGGGGAGCGCGACCGCCTGATCGCCCTGCGCCAGCGGCTGCTCTCGCTGCGTGAGGAAATCATCAGCAAAAACACCATCAACCGGCTGTTCGCCGAGGACACCCAGCGCTGCCTCAACGACGCCATCACGCTCATCACCTCCGCCCTCACCGAGGGCCATGACTCCTACCAGCGGGGCAAGGGCACCGGCAAGCGACCGCCTTCCGCCAGCCGGCCCGCCCTGATCAGCAGGGCGGTATAATAGCCATGGCCGGCGTTTCCCACGTCCTCAGCATCGCCAAGGAGGCGCTGCTCGCCCACCAGCTCTCCATCCAGGTGGCATCCCACAACGTGTCCAACGTGGACACCCAGGGGTATACCCGCCAGTCGCTGCGGCTCACCCCCAACGAGGCCACCCCCATCGCCGCCGGCAGCCTGGGCGGCGGCGTGCGCGGCGACTTCATCGCCCGCGCCTACGACCGTTTCATGACCGAGCGCATCAACAATCAGCAGTCCCTGCTCGGCAACCTGCAGGCCCAGGAGCAGTCGCTGCGGGTGGTGGAAACCATCTTCAACGAGGCCCAGGGGCTCGCCCTGAACGACCTCCTGAACCAGTTCTGGGCCTCGTGGCAGGACCTGACTAACAACCCGGAGGTGCTGGCCACCCGCCAGGGAGTGGTGCAGGCCGGCCAGCTGCTGGCGGACCAGCTCCACACCATGACCGCCGAGATCATCCGTACCCGCCAGGACATCGGCATCAACCTGGACACCGCGGTGGAGGACGTCAACTCCCTCACCCAGCAGATCGCCGCCCTGAACGTCCAGATCACCACCGCCGAAGGGCCGAAGGCCTCGGCCAACGACCTGCGCGACCGCCGCGACGAACTGATCAGGGAACTCTCCAGCCTGCTGGACATCACCTATTTTGAAAACAGCGTGGGCCAGTACACCGTGCTCATGGCCGACGGCCACTCCCTGGTGGAAACCGACGAGCACTGGCGGGTGGACTGGAGCAACAACCAGCTCTACTGGGTCAACCAGGACATCAACGGCAACGAGACCAAGCGGGCCGTCGGCTCCGGCGCCGAACTGGGCGGCAAGATCGGCGGCTGGCTCGAAATCCGCAGCGAACTCACGGAAAACGACCCAACCAACTTCATGGGCCGCCTCGATGCCCTGACCAACTCGCTCATCCGGGAGCTGAACCAGCAGCACACCCAGGGCGTGGGCCTCCTGCGCTTCGACAGCGCCCTGACCGGGGCGGAAACCGCCAAGAACACCGCGGTCATCACCGGCACCGTGGCCGCCGCCAACGCGGCTACCTCCATTGCCGCCGGCACCATCACCATCAACGACCGGAGCATCGGGGCCATTGCCGGCGGCACGGCGGTGAACGGCCTGGCCATGACCAAGGCCGCCAACGCGGTGGACGCCATCAACAAGGCGATCACCGGCGCCACGGCCAGGCTGACGACCCTGGTGGCAGGGGTTGCCGTGGATGCCGCCAACATCCAGGCCGGCGACGCCATCAGCTTCACGGTGAACGGCGCCGCCGTCAGCTACACGGTGGTGGCCGGCGATGTGGGCAACAACGCCACCTTTGCCGCCAATCTGGCCGCCGAGGTCAATGCCGACCTGGCCGCCTACAACGCCACCACCAGCAACCTGCCGCCCGGAGTGACGGTCAAGGCCCGGGTCGGCGACACCACCAACGGCGGGCCGCTCAATGCGCTGGTCTTTTACAACGAAAATGCCGGCGACGACTCTGCCATCACCATCGACAACCTGAGCGGCACCTTCGGCGGCGCGGCCACCACCTCGGACCTCGGCCTCGACGGCCTTGATGGCAACACCTACAGCGCCGACGCCACCCACAACACCGGCGAGATCACCCTCTTTGCCACCTCGCCGCTGCGGGTCGAGGCCGGCAACGACGACACCTACCTGGCCCAGCTCGGCCTCGACTCGGTCAGCGGCGACACCGTTGCCAACGACGGCAAGTTCACCTACAACCCCAGCGCCAACGACCCGGTGCTCATCCAGGGCTACCAGTACGCCAATGAACTGGTGGGCGACGGCGGCAGCTTCGACCTCTGGCTCTACAACCGCGACGGCTCGCTGGCCCTGCCCCAGGCGGTCACCGTCTCCACCGCCCGGCTCTACAGCCTTCAGGATGCGGTGGACGCCATCAACAACGCGGTGGTCAATGCCGCCGGCGCCGGAAACACCTGGGTGACCGCCACCATCAGCCAGAACCGTATCGTGCTGACCCCGGACAGCAGCCACTCCTTTGCCTTTGCCAACGACACCTCGAATTTTCTCCAGATCGCCGGGCTCAACACCTTCTTCACCGGCCACAGCGCCGGCTCCATCGGGCTCAACGACACCATCCTCAACAACCTCAATCTCATGGCCGCCGGCACCGTCGGCGCCAACGGCCAGATATTGAGCGGCGACAACACCAACGCCCTGGCGATCACCACCGTGGCCAGCCGCGACGACATCGCCTTCCGGGGAGCTTCCACCAATTCCCTGAACGGTTTCTACAACGCCCTGGTCGGCGACATCGGCAACCTGGGCCGTACCATCAGCCGCAGCGTGGAGTTCAACACCCTGGTCGTCAACCAGATGAACGAGATGCGCGATTCGATTTCCGGCGTCTCCCTGGACGAGGAAATGGCCAACCTCATCAAGTACCAGCACGCCTTCACCGCGGCCTCGCGGCTGATCAAGATGTCCGACGAGATGCTGCAGACCCTGCTCGACTCGGTCCGTTAGGAGGTTCCCATGCGCGTCACCATGAAGAGCATCCACCAGAACATCCTGGGGAATCTCAACCGGCTCACCGGCGACCTCAACCGGCTCACCAACCAGATATCCTCGGGCAAGCAGATGTCCAAGCTTTCGGACAACCCGGTGAACCTCATCACCGCCCTGGGTTTGCGCACCAACCTGGCCGAGCTCGGCCAGTACCAGGACAACCTCAGCTTCGGCAACAAAATCATCTCCGCCTCGGAGAACGCCCTGACCCAGATCAAGGAGCTGGTGATGCGGGCCAAGACCCTGGCGCTCCAGCAGGCCAACGCCCCCCTCACCGCCACCAACCGCGCCAGCGCCGCCGAGGAGGTCCGCCACCTTTGGGAACAGGCGGTCATCCTCGCCAACACCCAGGTGAACGGCAAATACATCTTCGGCGGTTTCCGCACCACCGGCTACACCGAGGCCGAACCCGCCCCCTTTGTCCAGAACGCCCGCGACGGCTACTTCATCAACGGCGCGGGCCTGAACCGCATGGAGGAAAAACTGACCGGCACGGTGGCCAACTCTGCCGACCTGGCGATGGGCGACCTCCTCATCAACGGCACCGACATCGGCGCCGTGGACCTCGACACCGGGGCGCTTACGGTCAACGGCCTCAACATGGGCGGGGCCAGCAACCTCAAGAGCGCGGTCAACGCGGCCGG
This sequence comes from Thermodesulfobacteriota bacterium, assembly GCA_040757055.1. Taxonomy (GTDB): domain Bacteria; phylum Desulfobacterota; class Desulfobulbia; order Desulfobulbales; family Desulfurivibrionaceae; genus JAJZRJ01. The sequence goes on from JBFLXY010000004.1 coordinate 189,194, forward strand.
CAGCGGGGTCACCGCCACCCTCACCACCCTCTATGCCGGAGCCGCGGCCACGGCTCCGGGAGCCGCCACGGTCTCCTTTTATCTCAACGGCGAAGTGGTCAACCTCGCCACCGGCGGGGTGAGCGCCAACCAGACCGCCACCGACGTGGCGGCGGCCATCAACGCCATCAGCGACCGCACCGGGGTCACCGCCGCGGTGGGCAACACCACCAACGGCGGCGCGGCCAATTCGGTGGTTTTGACGAACGCCCTGGCCGGCGACGAATCCGCCATCACTGTCCTGGGCCTGAGCGCCGGGGAAAGCGCCCTCACCGGCCTGGCCAACACCGCCGCCTCCGGCCAGGCCGCCGACGCCACCCACAACACCGGCACCATCTCGCTCAGCTCCACCGCGGCCTTCGAAATCACCACCAGCACTGCCGACGACACCATCCTCGACCGCCTCGGCCTGGGCGGCGGCAACAAGGGCTTTGCCGACGAGGCGGCCGACGGCGAACTCATCTACGGCTCCCGCCTCGGCACCGGCGACCTGCTCATCAACGGCACCGAAGTGACCACCAGCAGCGACGGCATCTCCAGCATCTACGCCGATATTTCCGCCGCCGCCAAGGCGGGGGCGATCAACAGCCGCAGCGACGAACTCGGCGTCACCGCCCAGGTCACGCCGGCTTCGCTCCTTGCCTCCGGTGCGGTGGAGGCCGGCAGCGAAACCGCCAGACTCACCGCCACCATGGCCGACAGCATCGCCATCAATGCCGGCGACCTCGCCGTCAACGGCATCCCGACGGTCACCGGCGTGGCGGTCAGCGGCGCGCCCACCAACGGCCTCAACATGCAGCGCGCCAGCGATCTCAAGGAGGCGGTCAACGAAATCAGCAGCAGCACCGGGGTGACCGCCAGCCTCACCACGCTGTATGGCGACGGCGCTGCCGCCAACCATGCCGCCGGCACTGCGGCGGTGAGCTTCACCCTGAACGGCGTCGCGGTCAACGTCAACGCCAACGGCGCCAATCCCGTGGCGGTGAGCCAGCAGGTGGTGGACGCCATCAATGCGGTGAGCGGCCAGACCGGCGTCACCGCCGCCCGGGGAGACGGCAACAATGGCGGATTGAGCGATTCCATCGTGCTGTACAACACCCTGGCCGGCGACGAGACCCCCATCGTGCTGGCCGGGCTCAATGCGGCGGAAACCGCCCGGACCGGCCTGAGCGACAGCACCACCCATGCCGATGCCACCCACAACACCGGCAAGGTTTCCTTCTCTTCCGAGGCGGCCTTTGAACTCTCCAGCCCCAACAACCTCACCGACGACACTATCCTCAAGGAACTGGGCCTCAATGGCGGCGAGGACGAAACCGGCATCAGCGGCGACGTCGTCGACGACGGCAAGCTCTCCTATGGCTCCACCCCGGTCTCTCTCGCCCCCGGAGATCTGGTCATCAACGGGGTGGACATCTTTGCCAGCAGCACGGCCATCACGGACAAAGACAGCAGCAACGCCCTGGTCAACGCCATCAATGCCCGGCAGGAGGACACCGGTGTCGTGGCCGGCCGCGACTCCGCCGGCCGGCTGCGGCTGACCGCCCTGGACGGCCGCAACCTGCACATCCAGACCTCGGCCCTCGGCGAAAAGGTGACCCACCTCAATGGCGGCGCCCCGGCTCCGCACAGCAAGGTCTACTTCGGCGCGGTCCGCCTCTTTTCCGACCAGCAGTTCCGCCTGGAAAGCAACCGCACGCCGACGAGCGGCACAGAAACCGGCTTTGCCGCCCTGGGGCTGACCGGCGGCTCTGCCGCCACCGGCCAGGAAGGAGACGTTGCCGGCGACGGCGAAATAGTGGTCAACACCATCTACCGCCAGAACGATCATGTCCGTTATGCCGGCGACCGCAACAACGATTTCGCCATCAAGGTCGGCCAGCGGAGCACGGTCACCGTCAGCAAGAACGGCATGGAGGCCCTGTACGAGACCGGGGTTTTCTCGGTGCTGAAGGAGTTTGAAAACTTCCTTAAGGGCGAGGAGTTCAAGGCGGCCACCGGCTTTGTCCAGGCAACGGACACCGGCGCCACCCTCGCCAGCGGCGACACCGGTCTGCCGCTGGCCGAAGAGGTGGTCAGCGGCGCCTTCACCGTCACGGTCATCCAGCACGACACGGTGCCTCCGGCCACGTTTTCCACCATGGAAATCAATATCGATCCGGCCACCGACACCCTGGACGACATTGCCCAGCGGCTCAACGCCGTCCCCGGCCTCAAGGCATACTGGGACGACAGCGGCTATCTGCGGCTGGAGAGTCGCGACCCCGCGCGCTACACCTTCACCATGGGCGACGATACCAGCAACTTCCTCAATGCGGCCGGCATCACCACGGAAAACATTCAGGTCAGTTCCCTGGGCAACTCCATCAGGGATCTGGAAACCCTGCTCGACAGCCTGACCAACCAGATCTCCGACTTCGGCGCCCGCTCCAACCGGATCATGGTGCAGACCCAGATCTACAGCAACCTCCAGTTGGCCAACACGGAGAATCTCTCCGAACAGGAAGACACCGACATCATCAAGGCGCTCACGGAGATGCAGGCCAAGGATGTCGCCTATCAGGCCGCCCTTTCCGCCGCGGCCAAGACCATGCAGCTCAGCCTGGTTGATTTTCTCCAGTAAAACGGGGTATGCTCCCGCCAGAGGGCATACCCCGTTTTCAGGAGGAAGCAACACTCCATCAAGCCAGGGAGGGCGACCATGCTTGTACTTGCCAGGAAGGTGGGAGAGGCCATAGCCATCGGTGAGGGGATTACGGTCCGGGTGCTGGAGGTCAAAGGCGGCCAGGTGAAGCTGGGGGTCGAGGCCCCGCACGACGTTGCCGTGCATCGCGAGGAGATCTACCTCCGCATCCTCGAGGAAAACCGGCGGGCCGCCCTGGAGGCCCCCAGCGATCTCTCCGCCGTCGCCGCGGCCCTCGGCGGCAAACCCCCCCTCGGCGGCGGCAAATCCGTTAAAGAATAAGCCCACCCCGGCCGAAAAGCAGTCAAGGCACCTGCCTTTTCCCCGCACTCTTTCCACCAGGAGGTCATCGCATGGCTGATGCGGCCGTCAACGTCCCCGAGGTCTCTGCCGAGGAAACCGCCATCGACACCAGCCGCTTCGGCCGGATCATCGTCAATGCCGACAGGATCATCACCATGACCAGCCCCTTTCTGGGCTTTCCCGAATCCCGGCGCTTCGTTCTGCGCCCCCACGGGCAGGAATCACCCTTCCTCTGGCTGCAATCCCTGGACAACCCGACCCTGGCCTTTGTGGTGCTGCATGCGGCGAGCTTCCTGGCCGACTATCGGCCAAAAATTCCCGCTGCGGTCCTCAGGGAGCTGGGAAGTCCGGGGCAGGACGAACTGGAAACGTTCGTCATCCTGACCATTCCCAAGGGCAATCCGCAGCAGATGACCGCCAACCTGCTCGGCCCGGTGGTGATGCATGTCACCCGGCGCCTCGCCAAGCAGGTTCTCCTCGATCCGGCCCGGTACGATGCCTGCTGGCCGGTCTTTCCCCGGAAAGGATAGGCGGGCGCGCTGCGCCACCACCCGCGCGAAGACAACAGACCAGGCGCAGTCCCGCCTCTGCACAGGGCAACGGCGGTGCTGCGCCCGTGACCCGCGGCATGGGCTGCGGGAACCCCAGGGCCGTGGAAAAAATTATTCGTTGACGATGTTGTCGGAAACGAGGGCGAACAGCATCTTGTCGGCGATCCTGTATGGATCAATCTCATAATCGCCGCGTTCGATCTGTTCCTTGAGGGCGGCAACCCGCTCGGTCCGGACCGCAGGAGTCTGCTGCAGAATCTCCTGGGCCTTCTGGACGTCCTGGGTGCCCCTGGAAAGCCGGACCCGATCCGCCGCCACCGGGGTCCCGCCGGCGGCTTGGGCGGCAACGACCCCTTCGGACCGCTTGGCCTGGATCTTGTTGTCCGTCTTGATCTGTGGAAAAACGCTGGTCAGTTTCATTTTTTTCGCTCCGGTATGCCGGGACACCTCTCACAGCATACACGCTACCGCTTTTGTATATCATATCGGCGTTAGGAAGACAAACTTAAATAATTTTTCACCGCCACGACAGCGCGCGTTGCCAAAGCCCGGCCCGGTTGGTAGTATCGTGCCATGCCAACTCCTGAACCCGTTTATCTCATCGATGGCAGCGCCTACATTTACCGCGCCTACCACGCCGTTGCCCCGCTCACCAACGCCAGCGGCCTGCCCACCCACGCCATCTACGGCTTTGTCAACATCCTGCGCCGGGTGATCCGGGAAAAAACGCCGCACTACCTCGCCATTGCCTTCGATGCCCGCGGCCCCAACTTCCGCCACGAGCTCTACCAGGAATACAAGGCCCACCGCCCGGCCATGCCCGACGACCTCGCCTGCCAGCTCCCCTACATCAAGGAGATCGTCGGCGCCTACAACATCGTCAGCCTCGAACAGAGCGGAGTGGAGGCGGATGACCTCATCGCCTCGGCGGTCGGCCGCCTGCGGCGGCAGGGTCACCCGGTGATCGTGGTTTCCGGCGACAAGGACCTGCTCCAGCTCGTGACCCACGGCGTCACGGTCTGGGACCCCATGAGCGACAAGTTGATGGACCCGGCCGGAGTGGCGAAAAAGTACCTGGTCGGGCCGGAGAAGCTCACCGACCTCTTCGCCCTGATCGGCGACTCCTCGGACAACGTGCCCGGCGTGCCCGGCGTCGGCCCCAAGACCGCGGAAAAACTCATCAGCGACCACGGCTCGCTGGACCAGCTTTACGCCCATCTCGAGGCGGTACCCCAGCAGAAGCTGCGGGAGAAACTGGCCGCCCACCGGGAACTCGCCTTCCTCTCCCGCGATCTGATCCGGCTCAAGGACGACCTGCCGGTGCCGGAGCACGTTGCCGACTATGCCATCCCTCCTCCGGATGAGGAAAAACTGCGGGAACTCTTCACCTTTCTCGGCTTCACCCGGCTCATCAAGAGCGAACTGAGCGCCGCCAAAATCGAAAGCAGCGGCTTCCGGCTGGTGCAGAGCAGGGAGGAACTGGCCGATCTGATCGCCACCCTGGGCCAGGGCGAAACCATCACCCTGGATACGGAAACCACCTCGCTGGACCCGCTCACCGCCGATCTGGTCGGCATCTCTTTCTGCGCCGGGAGCGAAATCGCCTGCTACCTGCCGGTGGGCCACCGCCACGAAAACGGCACCCCCCAGCCGGGGCAGCTTCCCCGCGACAGCGTGCTGGCGGCGCTGCGTCCGCTTCTCACCGGCCCCCAGCTCAAACTCGGCCACAACCTCAAGTTCGACTACCAGGTGCTGGCCCACCACGGCGTCACCCTCACCCCGCCGCTGGCCGACACCATGATCGCCTCCTACCTCCTCGATCCTTCTCGGCGCTCCCACAAGCTCGACGACCTCTGCGAGGAATTCCTGGAACGGCGGACCACCACCTTCAGCGAGGTCACCAGGGGCGACAAACGGGAGGATGCCTTTGCCTACGTCGATCTCGCGGCAGCGCGGGACTACTCCTGCGAGGACGTGGCCGTCACCCGCATGCTGTGGGAAAAGTTCCAGCCGGAATTGGCAACCCTGGGGCTCGCCGACCTCTTTGCCAACCTCGAAATGGCCCTTTTACCCATCCTGGCGCGCATGGAACAGGTGGGCATCCGGGTGGACCCGCAGCAACTGACCGCTCTCTCCAGGGAATTCAGTGCCGAACTGGGACGGCTGGAAAGAAAAATTTATGACCTCGCCGGCGAGGAGTTCAACATCAACTCGCCGCGCCAGCTGGGCGAAATCCTCTTTGAGCGGCTCGGCCTGCCCCATGGGAAAAAGACCAAGACCGGCTACTCCACCGACAGCTCGGTGCTGGAGCAGCTCGCCCCGCTCCACGACCTGCCGGCCACGGTCATGGCCCACCGCAACCTGACCAAGCTGCAATCCACCTACGTGGACAAGCTCGCCGGCCTGATCCATCCGGAGACCGGCCGCATCCACACCTCCTTCAACCAGACCGTCACCGCCACCGGCAGGCTGAGCAGCAGCAACCCCAATCTCCAGAACATCCCGATCCGCACCGAAGAAGGACAGCGGATCCGGGCGGCGTTTATCCCCGAACCAGGCCACCTCTTTGTCTCCGCCGACTACTCCCAGATCGACCTCCGGGTGCTGGCCCACTATTCCCAGGACCAGGCCCTGCTGGAGGCCTTCCGTGCCGGGGCCGACATCCACAGCCGGACCGCGGCGGAGATCTTCCGGGTCAACCCGGCCCTCATCACCAAGGAGATGCGGCGGGTGGCCAAGACCATCAACTTCGGCATCGTCTACGGCATGAGCGCCTTTGGTCTGGCGAGCCAGCTCAACCTGAGCCGCAAGGAGGCGGGCATTTTCATCGACCGCTACTTTGCCCATTACCAGGGGGTCAAGCGCTTCATGGAAGAGATCGTGGCCCAGGCCCGCAAGGACGGCTTCGTCACCACCCTCTTGAACCGCCGCCGGCTGCTGCCGGAGATCAACAGCACCAACAAGATGCGGCGCGAATTCGCCGAACGCACGGCCATCAACACCCCCATCCAGGGCACGGCGGCCGACATCATCAAGCTGGCCACCCTTGCCTGCGACAAGGCGCTGCGCGACTCCGGCCTCAAGGCCGAACTCCTGCTCCAGATCCACGACGAACTGGTCTTCGAGGTGCCTGAAGCAGAGGCGGAGCAAACCGCCGCCCTGGTCAAAACGGCCATGGAGGGGGTACTGGCCCTCGACGTGCCGCTCACCGTCAACCTCGCCACCGGCCGCAACCTGGCCGAGGTCTGAACCGCGGACGCCCCGGAAAGCAGTTGACGACCGCCGGCAAAAAATTTAGGATACCCAGCCGACATTGCCCGTAAAAACCACAACATACCGGCAGCAAAGGAAAAACCAGGCGCCGGCCCCGCAGAGGACAGACCATGCTTGACTTTCTTCGCCGCAAGGCCCAGTCGCCTTATATTCAGGCCACCATCATCATCATCATCATCGTCTTCGTCTTTTGGCTCCCCAAAATGGGGGGCGACGGCGCCGCCGACGTGGTGGCCACGGTGAACGGCGAGCCGGTGGGACTGCGGGAATACCAGCGGCTCTACGAGCAGACCGTGGCCCAGTACCGCGACCAGCTCGGCGGCGCCATCCCGCCGGGGTTGCTGGAATCGCTCGGTCTCAAGCGGCAGGTGGCAAGGCAACTCATCGAGGAACGGCTGGTGCTGCAAGGCGCGGCCGCCGCAGGCATCCGCGCCGGCACGCCGGAGGTGCAGGCCGCCATCCAGCAGATGGAATCCTTCAAGGAAGAAGGCATCTTCAAGCTGGACCGCTACAAAGAGCTCCTCGCCTCCTCGCGCCTCAGCGCCAAGGAGTTCGAGGGGGGCATCCGCACCGATCTGCTCAAGCGCAAGGTCATGGACCACCTGGGCCAGTACGGCCATGTCTCGGAGGCGGAACTGCGGGACCGTTTCAGCCGCGCCTACGACACGGTCCGGGTCCGCTACACGGTCTTTGCGCCGGAAGACTTCACCAGGGCGGTGGCCGTCACCGACGAGGCCCTCCAGAAATACTACGACACCGCCGGGGAACGCTACAAAACAGAACCCCGCGCCAGGGTCCGCCATCTCTCCTTCCCGCGTGCAGCCGGAGCGGAGGATGCGGCCTTCAAGACGGCCAACGAGGCATACGAGGCGATCATCCTGGCCGGCAGTCTGGACAAGGGCGCGGCCGCCAAAGAGCTCACCCCGCAGCAGACCGACTTCTTCTCGCAGACCGCACCGCCTCCGGCCCTGGCCGCCTACCCGGAGGTGGTCAGCACCGCTCTCTCCCTGAAACAGGGGGAATTGAGTTCGCTGCTGGAAACCCGCGACGGCTATGTCATCCTTTTCGTGACCGCGCGGCAGGAACCGGCGATCCCACCGCTGGCCGAGGTGCGCGACAAGGTGCTCCGCGACTTCACCGCCGAGAAAGCCAGGGAACTCGCAAAACAGGCGGCCGAGGCGATGCTTGCGGCAGTCAGGGGGGGGAAGGATTTTGGCGCCGAGGCTGCGGCAGCCAGACAGGCAGTGCGGGAATCCGCCCCCTATTCGCGGGCGTCGGTGGAGGCAAGCGGCCTGCCGGCCACGGTGGCCAGTGCCGGCCTCAACCTCTCAGAGAAGTCTCCTGTGCCGGACAAGGCACAGGCCGACAACGGCCGCGCCTACGTGCTGCAGCTGGCGGAACGCCGCCCCGCTCCCGGGGAGCTCTTCGCGGAAAAACGGGCGGAATTGACCGCCCTGCTCCAGCAGGAAAAACGGCTGCTGCTGCTCAACGCCTGGGTGGAATATCTGGAAGGCCGCGCCAAGATCACCACCAACAACCAGTATCTGTAAACGGCAAACGGCGCAAGGGGCGGCACTACTTCCCTCCCTTGCTCCACAGGGGATCCTGCCCGAAACGGTCCATCCACCACTCCTCGCCGTCGAGCGGCTGATCGCTTTCCTCCCGGCAGAGCGGGATGGGGTACTGCTCGCAGTGGCGCAGCAGGGCCTGGTATGCGGCGGTGATCTCGTGCATGGCAACCCGGTCGGCATCCGCCTGCTCCGCCGTATCCGGATGGTGCTCCTTGGACAGCCGGCGGTAGGCCTGCTTCACCTCCTTGATCGTCGCCCGCTCACCCAAACCCAGCAAATCGCGGGCCACGGCAAGCTGTTGCCATTTGCCCCGGCTCATGGCTGATCCTGCCTGCGCCAGCTTTTCTCCTCATGGCGCATGAGGCGGCCGATGTTGTCCCGATGCTTGAGCCAGATCAGGGCACCGAGGACGAGGGCGAGCAGAGCTGCGGTGGGGTCCCGGTAGATGAGCCAGACCAGACCGGGCATGAAAAGGGCGGCGCTGAGCGAGCCCAGCGAGACATAGCCCCAGTTATAGACCACGGTCACAAAAAGGGCGGCGGCGGCCAGGGCGGCCAGCGGCGTCAGGTAGACAAAGATGCCCAGGGCGGTGGCCACGCCCTTGCCGCCCCGGAACTTGAGATAGACCGGAAAAAGGTGGCCAAGGAAGGCGGCCGCCCCGCAGAGGGCCACCACCACGTCATGGCGGCTGGCATCATCCACCAGCCAGCCCGCCATCACCATGGGCAGCACGCCCTTGGCCACGTCCGCCGCCAGCGTCAGCAATCCCAGCTTCCTGCCGAGCAGGCGGCCGACATTGGTGGCGCCGATATTGCCGCTGCCGGCGGAGCGGACATCCACGCCCGCCAGTCTGCCGATCACCAGCCCGAAGGGCACCGCGCCCACAAGGTAGGCGCCAATTAGCAGAACCGCTTCCATACGTTCATCCTTTCCCGTTCACCATCGCTTCCGGCTCGCTATCATAGCATGTTTGGCCGGCGTTGCCCCCTGTTTTCCTGCCCCTGGTGCCGCCGGGCAACAGCTTGTTTTCAAAAGATTTTCAGAAAAAAAATAGCGGCCCTGTTTTTTTTCTCAAGTCGCGCGACACGGAAACCGATATGGACGTTAAGGGAGTGTGTGAAGCCATGGACCGGCTCATCAATCACAAGATCGTTGCCCCCAACAGCGCAGGAAATCCGGCCATTTGCGGCGAGTGCGCCCTTCATGGCCCGACCTGTTGCCGCTGCGGCGCGGCGGAAACCGATGTCGTCGCCCCGCTTTCGGCCGCGGAATGGCGCCAGATCCAACGCCTGGCCCCATGGGCCATGAGCGGGGAGTTTGTCGCCAGCGAGCGCAACACCCCCCGCTTCATCCATGAAATGCAGCGCCTCTTTCCGGACAACCCTGCGGCGGTGGAGGCAGCCTTTCCCCTTGATGCCACCCATCTGCGCCTGGCACAAAATTCCGTGGGACAGTGCGTCTTCCTCGGCGTAGAGGGTTGCCTGCTGCCCGGCGCGGCCCGCCCCTTCTTCTGCCAGCTCTATCCCTTCTGGCTTATCGACGGCCACCTTTTCGCTTTGGGCGACCCCCGTTGCCGGGCTTTGCAGACCCTGGATTCAACGGCCACGATGCTCGCGGCGTTTGGCACCCACCCCGCTCGCCTGCGGGCGACCTATCACCGGCTGCGTCTGGCATGGGGGCTTGGCCCTCCGGCCCGAGCGGCAGCAGGACATGGCTGATCAACGGACACATGGCTCCTCCTCGCTGTTTATTCCATTGAATTAGCAAATTCCATTCCGCGCTCCCCTGGCAGGATGCTGAAAAAGTCCTCTGTGATCTTTTCCAGCGGCGCACTGTGCCGGAATCGACGGCCCGGCCCCCGGCCGGACGCAGGCCGCTGAAAAACGGCTTTCAACGGCCTGCCAGGGACTTTTCCCCGGCAGCATGCGGATCCGCGGCATGCGCACCCGTCCGTTCGTCCGGCATGGGGAATTTTTTGCCGCCTTCGACATCGCAAAAAAAAACGAATCAGGACCAAAAAAATCCTCTATGCTTGATATAAGTCAAAGCCGCTGCTGCCGCCTCCCGCTATGCTAAGGGCAACACGACGGAAACCCACGGTTCCTCCATTCCCAAATACACAAGGAGACACATCATGTTCTGTTACCAGTGTGAACAAACGGCAAAAGGTCAGGGCTGCACCGTCATGGGCGTTTGCGGCAAGAATCCCGAGGTGGCCGCGCTCCAGGACCTGCTCGTCCACGCCCTGCAGGGACTCTCGCTCTACGCTGTCGAAGGGCGCAAGGTTGGGGTGGTTGACCCGGAGGTCAACATCTTCACCGCCGAGGGCACCTTCTCCACCCTGACCAACGTTGATTTCGATCCGGCCCGCTTCGTGACCCTCATCAACCGGGCCGTGGCCCTGCGCGAGAAGCTGAAGGCCCAGGTGGCGGCCAGGGGCGGCAAGATCGATTTCACGGAAGCGGCGGCCAACTTCCAGCCCGCCGCCACCATGGCCGACCTGGTCAAGCAGGGCGAGGCGGTGGAAATCCATCCCGACCCAAAGAACCCGGACATCCAGTCCCTGAAGCACATCCTGCTCTTCGGCCTGAAGGGCGTGGCCGCCTATGCGGACCATGCCAAGATCCTGGGCCAGGAAGACGACAAAGTCTACGCCTTCCTCCATGAGGGACTGGCCGCCATCCTCCGCACCGATCTGGGCCTCCAGGACTGGGTTGGCCTGGTGCTCAAGTGCGGCGAGATCAACCTGCGCACCATGGAGCTGCTCGATGCCGGCAACACCGGCACCTACGGCCATCCGGTCCCCACCACCGTGCCGCTGGGCGCCAAGAAGGGCAAGGCGATCCTGGTTTCCGGCCACGACCTGAAGGATCTGGAACTGCTCTTAAAGCAGACCGAGGGCAAGGGGATCAATATCTACACCCACGGCGAGATGCTGCCCACCCACGGCTATCCGGAGCTGAAGAAGTACCCGCACTTCTACGGCCACTACGGCACGGCCTGGCAGAACCAGCACAAGGAGTTTGCCGCCTTCCCGGGCGCCATTTTGATGACCACCAACTGCATCCAGAAGCCGCAGGATGTGTACAAGGAGAATATCTTCACCACCGGCCTGGTTGGCTGGCCCGGTGTCACCCACGTCGCGGACAAGGACTTCACCCCGGTGATCAACAAGGCACTGGCCCTGCCGGGCTTTGGCGAAGACAGCGACAAAGGCACGGTGATGGTAGGCTTTGCCCGCAATACCGTGATGGGCGTGGCCGGCACCGTGATCGAGGCGGTGAAGAACAAGGCGATCCGCCACTTCTTCCTGGTGGCGGGCTGCGACGGCGCCAAGCCCGGCCGCAACTACTACACCGAGTTCGTGGAGAAGGTGCCCAAGGATTGCGTGGTGCTGACCCTGGCCTGCGGCAAGTTCCGCTTCTTCGACAAGCAGCTCGGCGACATCGGCGGCATCCCGCGCTTGCTCGACGTGGGCCAGTGCAATGACGCCTACTCGGCGATCCAGATCGCCTCGGCCCTGGCCGGCGCCTTCAACTGCGGGGTGAACGACCTGCCGCTGTCGCTGGTGCTCTCCTGGTACGAACAAAAGGCAGTGGCGATCCTCCTGACCCTGCTTTATCTTGGCATCAAGGACATCCGGCTCGGGCCGAGTCTGCCGGCCTTCATCACCCCGAACGTCCTCGACGTGCTGGTGAAGAACTTCAACATCAAGCCCATCACCACCCCGGACGAGGATCTGAAGGCGATCCTCGGATAAGAGGTAACACCGCTGTCGGCGACCGGCTCCTGCTGGTCGCTGACAGCGCACAGAACAGGAAACACCATGCAATGCCCTGGACAGGACAGCCGCTACTGGGATTCTCGCGCCATCTTCGAGGCCCAGTGCCCCAAATGCGGCCACAGCGTCGAGTTCTTCAAGGATGACGCCAGCCGCAAGTGCACCAACTGCGGCACCCGGATGCTCAATCCGGCCAACGACTTCGGCTGCGCCGCCTACTGCCCCTATGCCGAGCAGTGTTTGGGCACCCTGCCGCCGGAACTGCTGGCCAAGAAAAAAGAACTCTTGAAGGACCGGGTGGCCATGGAGATGAAGCGCTACTTTGGCGACGACTTCCGCCGCATCGGCCATGCCAACCGGGTGGCCAGCCATGCCGAGGTCATCGGCAAGGCCGAGGGCAGCAACCCGGCCATCACCCTGATTACCGCCTACCTCCACGACATCGGCATCAAGGAGGCGGAGCGCAAATTCAACAGCTCGGCCGCCCGCTACCAGCACCAGGAAGGACCGCCGGTGGCGCGCGAGATCCTGACCCGGCTGGGGGCGGACCCGGCCCTCATCGAGGAGGTGTGCGACATCATCGGCCACCACCACACCCCGCGGCCGGAGGAGAGCCTCAACTTCAAGGTGCTCTACGATGCCGACCTCATCACCAACCTGGAGGAAGAACACCCGGACAAGGCGGCGCATCAGGAACATTTTCAAAAGATCATCGCCAGGTCCTTTCTCACCAAGAGCGGCGCCGCCCTGGCCCAAAAGGTGCTGCTCACCGGGGATGCCCGGTAACAAGACGACGCCAGGAGGAATTTTATGAAGGTAAAACGCAAGATCATCGAAATCGACGAGGCGCTCTGCAACGGCTGCGGCCAGTGCGTGCCCGACTGCGCCGAAGGGGCGCTCCAGATCGTGAACGGCAAGGCGAAATTGATCGCCGAGAAATACTGCGACGGCCTGGGCGCCTGCCTGGGCGGCTGCCCCACCGGCGCGTTGCGCATTATCGAACGGGTGGCGGAAGACTTCGACGAAGAGGCGGTGGAGGAACTGCTGCGCCAGAAGGAGGAAAAGGCGGAAGAGGCCCCGGCCATGGCCTGCGGCTGCCCCTCTTCGCGCATCCAGGTCTTCCAGCCGGCGCCCACGCCGTGCCAGGCGGCAAACCAGCCCAAGTCCATCGTGAGCCACGGCGAGGCCGCCTCGGCGCTCACCCACTGGCCGGTGCAGATCCGCCTGGTGCCGCCCACGGCGCCGTTCCTCAAAAACGCCGATCTTCTGGTGGCGGCGGACTGCACCCCGCTGGCCTACGCCCATTTCCACCGCGACCTTTTGGCCGGCAGGGTGGTGATGATGGGCTGCCCCAAATTCGACGAGACCGAAAGCTACGTGCAGAAGTTCGCCGAGATATTCGCAACCGCCCAGATCCGGAGCGTCACCGTGGCGATCATGGAGGTGCCCTGCTGCGCCAACATGCGGGCCATCATCCGCCAGGCCATGGAACTGGCCGGCCGCGAAATTCCGGTGACCGAGATCGTCATCAGCGCCCGCGGCGAAATCCTCCGCCAGGGTGCCTTGGCCGCCTGAAAACCGCCCTCCCTCTCTCCTCACGGCAAAGTGGGACGCGCCTTGTCGGCCGCCTCCCACTTTGCCCTTTTGTTTTCCGGCAAAAGGGGGTAAATAATCGGACCAGCCTTGGGCGCAAGGCATTACCACAGCGTGACAGCGCCCCAAAGAACAAACTCCGCCGCAAGGAGCCGTGCATGGACCAGAACATCCGCCGCCGTTCCCTCATCGCCCTCTTTCTGCTGGCCGTGACCCTGCTGGCCGGCACCGCCGTGGCCGCCACCCCCATGCCGCGCTTTGTGCTGCCCTCGGTCACCGACGGCAGGGCCCTCGACAGCAACACCCTCAAGGGCAAGGTGCTGCTCATCAACTTCTGGGCCACCTGGTGCCCGCCCTGCCGCAAGGAGATCCCCTCCCTGATCGAACTCCAGAACAAGTACGGCGCCAAGGGCTTCTCCGTCATCGGCATCTCCACCGATCAGGGCGGCTCCTCGCTGGTGGCCAAGTTCGCCCAGAAGATGAACATCAACTATCCGGTGGTTCTCTCCGACAGCGACACGCCGCGCAACTTCGGCAACATCCTCGGCATTCCCACCACCTTTCTCGTGGACCGGAGCGGCAATGTCCGCAAACGCTACGACGGCTATGTGGATCACGAAACCCTGGAGCGGGACCTGCTGCAGATCATGAAATGACGCCACCTTGCCCCACCACCTGACACTCTCTTTTTTCATATTGACAACTCAGGAGGATTGCGTAATAACAACCGCAAGATTCGCGGCATTGACGGTGAATGGTTCACCTGACAGTACCCATCAAATTGTTCGTAAGGAGAGAAGGCAATGAGCAAGAAGATCGTATCCCTGGCCCTGGCTTTGGCTTTTGTTGCCACCACCGCAGTTGCTTCCTTTGCTGCCGACTGCGCCGGCACCGTAACCGCCGTTGCCGGCGATTCCGTCACCGTCAAGTGCGCTGACGGCACCGAGACCAAGGCCACCGGCGCTGCCAAGGTTGGCGACAAGGTCACCGTGAAGGGCGGCAAGATCGAGGCCGCTGCTGCCAAGCCGGCCAAGAAGAAGATCGAAGGTTGCTAATCTCCTTCGACTCCGCTGCTGACTGCAGAGAACCGCCCGGCAGCCGCCGGGCGGTTCTTTTTTTGTCCAGGGGCCTGCGGCGGCCGGCGCCCGATGGCCTGCCCCCCGACCGGCACCCGGCTTCCCACCCACGACCGACGCCATGAGTCTCCTCCACGCCATCCTGCTGGGCCTGATCCAGGGCGCCACCGAGTTTCTGCCCATTTCCAGTTCCGGCCACCTGGCCCTGGCCCATTACTTTTTCGGCGTCACCGAGGCTGGCCTCGCCTTCGACGTGGGTCTCCACCTGGGAACCCTGGTCGCCATCGTGGTCTATTTCCGCGACGACCTGCTCACCATGGCCGCCGCCCTGCTCCCGCCAAACCGCCAGAACGGCGGGCACCGCCACCACCGCCGTCTCTTCTGGTTCCTGGCGGCGGCCACCATCCCCGGCGTCATCGCCGGCCTGCTGCTGGAAGAAGCGGCGGAAACCAGCCTGCGCCACCCGGCCATGGTGGCGGCAACCCTTTCGGCGGCCGGCCTGCTGCTGCTCATCGCCGACCGCAACGGCGGCCGCAGTCGCTCCTTCGACACCCTCACCCTGAAGGATGCGCTCATCATCGGCTGTTCCCAGGCCCTAGCCATCGTGCCGGGTGTTTCCCGCAGCGGCATCACCATCACCGCCGGCCTCTTCCGCCACCTGGACCGCCAGGCCGCGGTGCGCTTCTCCTTTCTTCTTTCCGCGCCGATCATCTTCGGCGCCGGGATCTACAAAATTCCGGAGATTGTCACCAACGGCCTGCTCACCGACCACCTTGCCGCCTATGTGGCCGGCTTCGCCGCCGCCGCTTTCTCCGGCTACCTTTTCATCGCCTTTCTCATGCGCTTTGTCAGGGCGCGCTCCTTTGCCATCTTTGCCTATTACCGCTTCGGCCTGAGCGCGGTGGTGCTGCTCGCCCTGCTGCTCACGGCCTAGCCCCTGTTTCGAGGTGTGCCCATGGACCCCACCACCCTGCCGGAAAAACAGTTCGCGCTCTACCGGGAAATCCTCAAGCGCTACAAGGTCTCTTTCTCGCCGCTCACGGTCCGCGACCACCATCTGGAGATCCTGCAGGTGGACGATCTGGAACCGCTGCTGGCCGGCAAGGACCCCTTCAAAGACGTGGAAAGCTTTCCCTTCTGGGTCAAATTGTGGGAGGCCTCGCTGGCCCTGGCCGACCTGATGGCCTCCCTCCCCCCCAAGCCCGGCCAGACCCTGCTCGAACTGGGCGCCGGCCTCGGCGCCCCGGGGCTCGCCGCCGCCGCCGCCGGCTATGAGGTGACCCTGAGCGACTACGAGCAGTACATCCTCAACTTCCAGAAGGTCAACGCGGCGGCAAGCAGTGTGGAAGGCCGCGTCCGCCACGTCCTCCTCGACTGGCTTGCGCCGCCCAAGGAGCTGCCGCAGTTCGACACCATCATCGGGGCGGAAATCCTCTTCCGCGAGACCTTCTTCGAGCCCCTCATCACCATCTTCCGCCAGTACCTCAAGCCCGGCGGGGTCATCTACCTGGCCCACGACGTGCGGCGCAAAAGCCTGCCCACCTTCCTGGTCCAGGCGGAAAAACACTTCGTGGTGGCGGTGAGCAAGCGCACCCTGCGCACCGAAGACAAGGAACTCACCATCATCATCAACCGCCTCACCCCCCGGACTTAGGGAGGCGCCCATGCGCTACGACGAAATCGACTGGAACGGACTCTGGCAGGAGGCGCGGCGCGCCAAGTCCTGGAAAAAAAAGGGCCGGAGCGACTGGGATCAGCGGGCCGCAGGATTCGCCGCCCGCAACATCGACTCGCCTTACGTCAGCCAGTTCCTCGCCAGGGTTCCGCTGGAACGGAAATGGAGCGTGCTGGACGTGGGGTGCGGCCCCGGCACCCTCTCTCTTCCCCTGGCCCGGGAAGTGCGGCGGGTGACGGCCCTCGATTTCTCCGCCGCCATGCTGGAGGAATTGCGCCAGCGGGCGGCGGCCATGGGGGTCGAAAACCTCACCGCCATCCAGGCCGCCTGGGAGGACGACTGGGAGGCGCTGCATATCTCCCCCCACGACGTGGCCATTGCCTCGCGCTCGCTCGCGGTGGACGACCTCGCAGGGGCGCTCACCAAGCTCGACTGCTGGGCCACCAGGGCGGTCTTTGTCACCGACCGGGTCGGCGCCGGCCCCTTTGATCCCGATCTCTTCGCCGCCATCGGCCGCCCCTTCACCCCGGGGCCGGACTACATCTACACCGTGAATCTCCTCTACACCATGGGCATCCACGCCCATGTGGACTTCATCACCCTCAGTTCCACCCGGCGCTATGCCTCGCCGGAAGAGGCGGTCCAGTCCCACGCCTGGATGGTGGACGACCTCTCCCCGGCGGAAACGGAACGGCTCGCCGAATATGTGGAACGACGGCTGCGCCGCGCACCGGATGGCTCCTGGGAACTCCGGCGCCGGGTGCCGCCCCGCTGGGCGCTCATCTGGTGGCGGAAGGAAGAGTGACCGCCGCCGGCAGAGGCATCAACAGGAAGGGGTGCATTTGCAAAGAGGGCTGCCGCCATTTATAATGGGTTCCTTTTCGGGGAGGAAACGCCGTTGCGCATCATGATCGTCGGGGCCGGCATGGTCGGCCAGCATCTCAGCGAAAAACTGTCGGTCGAAGGGCAGGAGGTGGTGCTCGTCGACCAGGATGAAAAAAAGCTGCGCCGCCTGGAACGGGAACTCAACGTCCTGCCGGTCTGCGGCAGCGGCGCCTCGGCCCGGGTGCTGGAAGAGGGGGGCATCGACCGCACCGACCTCTTCATCGCGGTCACCGACAGCGACGAGGTCAACCTCATCGCCTGCATCATCTCCAGGCAATACAACGTCAAAACCCGCATCGCCCGGGTGCGCAACGAGGATTTTTACTCCCAGGGCACCCCCCAGGCGGAAAAGGCGCTGGGCATCGACCTGCTCATCAGCCCGGACCTCGCCATGGCCGAAGAAATCATGCGGCTCACCACCATGTCCCAGGCCGTCGAGGTGGCGGAATTCGGCCACGGCCAAGTGGATATCCTGGGGTATGTGGCCCAGGAAGGCC
This sequence comes from Thermodesulfobacteriota bacterium, assembly GCA_040757055.1. Classification (GTDB taxonomy): domain Bacteria; phylum Desulfobacterota; class Desulfobulbia; order Desulfobulbales; family Desulfurivibrionaceae; genus JAJZRJ01. The sequence continues at coordinate 207,121 of JBFLXY010000004.1, forward strand.
ACCCCTGCGTCGGTTCTTCCCTGGCAGACCTCAAGGCGCTCCAGGGACTTTACGACTTTGTCGCCGTCGCCATCACCCGCAACGGCGCCACCATCATCCCCCGCGGCTCCGATGTGATCCAGGCGGGCGACCGGCTCTACTTGGTGCTGCGCAAAAAGGACATCCCGGCGGTGGAGCAGCTCCTGTTCAACACCACCAGCCAGCTGCCCCAGCAGGTCTTCATCGTCGGCGGCGGCACCATCGGCTACCACGTCGCCCGCCAGATGGAGCAGATGAAAATCAGCACCCGGCTGGTGGACCAGGATCCCTCCACCTGCGAATTCCTCTCCGAACACCTGGAAGAGACGGTGGTGCTCAACTGCGACGGCCTGGAGGCCCAGGACCTGCTCGACGAGGGCATCGATCAGGCCGATCTGGTGGTGGCGGTGACCAGCAGCGACACCACCAACATCCTTTCCAGCCTGCTGGCCAAGCACCATGGCGCCAGGAAATGCATCACCCTCATCTCCAACCCCGCCTTCACCCCCATGCTGGGCAAGCTCGGCATCGACGTGCCCCTGAGCCCGCGGCAGGTGGCGGCCAACATGATCCTCCGCTTCGTGCGCGGCGGCGGCAAGGTCGTCAGCATCGCCACCCTGCTCGGCAGCGAGGCGGAGGTCATCGAACTCAAGGTGCCGGACCGCGACCAGTTCGTCGATCTCCCCCTGCGCCATCTCGATTTTCCCGCCGGCGCCCTTGTCGGCGCCGTCATGCGCGATGGCCAGGTCATCATCCCTTCGGGCAAGACCAGGCTCCAGCCCGACGACAATCTGGTGATCTTCTTCACCAAGGATGCGGTCCAGGCCGTGGAAAGCCTGTTCGAAAAATAATTCGCGGATCGCCCCTCAAGGAACCCTCATGCGCACCGGCGGAGTCCTCAACCTGTTCGGCAAACTGCTGTTGCTGATCTCGCTTTTCCTGCTGACCCCAATCCCGTTCAGCATCTTTTACGATGACGGCATGATGCGCGTCTTTGCCCTCTGCGCCCTGGTGGGGGCCGTCCTCGGCACCGGCCTCATCGCCCTCTTCAAACCCGAGCAGGAACTGGGCTATCGCGACGGCTTTGCCGTGGTGGTCTTAAGCTGGCTCGGACTCGCCTTTCTCGGAGCCCTGCCCTTCTATTTCTCCGGCCAGGTGCCCTCCTTCATCGACTGCCTCTTCGAGTCCATGTCGGGCTTCACCACCACCGGCTCCACCATCCTGCCCCGGGTGGAGGTGCTGCCCAAGAGCGTGCTTTTTTGGCGGGCCACCACCCACTGGCTGGGCGGCATGGGCATCATCGTCCTTTCGCTGGCGGTGCTGCCGCTTCTCGGCATCGGCGGCATGCAGCTCTTCCAGGCCGAGATGCCGGGCCCGACCAAGGACCGCCTCGCCCCCCGCATCCAGGACACCGCCCGCATTCTCTGGGGGGTCTATGTCTTCCTCACTGCGGCGGAAACCGTGCTGCTCATGCTGGGCGGCCTCGACTTCTTCGACGCCCTCTGCCACTCCTTTGCCACCCTGGCCACCGGCGGCTTCTCCACCCACACCGCCAGCGTCGGCCACTTCAACTCGGCCTATGTCGAGACCGTGATCGTGGTCTTCATGTTCCTGGCCGGCACCAACTTTACCCTCCACCATTTCGGCCTGCGGGGCCGGCTCGCCACCTACTGGCGCAACGAGGAGTTCCGCTTCTATCTCGGCCTGACCCTCCTGGCCGTCCTGGCGGTGTTTTTCCTTAATTTCTCTTACCAGACCCATGACTCCCTCGGCGCCAGCGTGCGCACCGCGTCCTTTCAGGTCGTCTCGGTGCTGACCACCACCGGCTTCGGCACCGCCGACTTCAACGAGTGGCCACCCGCCTGCCGGGTGCTGCTGGTGGCGCTGATGTTCGTCGGCGGCTGCGCCGGCTCCACCGGCGGCGGCATCAAGGTGGTGCGGGTGCTGCTCTTCTTCAAGTATGCGCGGCTGCAGCTCCACAACCTCATCCACCCCCGCACCGTCAGCACCCTGAAACTCGGCAAGGTCAAGGTGCCCCAGGAGATCATGGTGGCGATCCTCGGCTTCTTCGCCATCTACCTGGCGGTCTTTCTGGCGGCGAGCCTCATCGTCACAGCCCTGGGCGTCGATATCGTCACCGGCACCACCGCCGTGGTGGCCACCCTGAACAACATCGGCCCCGGCCTCAACCTGGTGGGCCCGGCGACCCATTTCGGCGACCTGCCGCCGCTGGCCAAGGTGGTGCTGACCTTCTGCATGCTGGCTGGCCGCCTGGAACTCTATACCGTCTTTGTGCTGCTCACCCCAGATTTCTGGAAAATGGCCCGCCGCCCGGCCTGGCGCTGGTCCCGAACGGCAACCCGGCCTGAGCCTGCACCATGAGCCATCGGCCCGAGTCCTACGACGTCATCGTCATCGGCGCGGGACACGCCGGCTGCGAAGCGGCCCTGGCATGCGCCCGCATGGGCTGCCGCACCGCGGTGCTGGTGATGAACGCCGACTCCATCGGCGCCATGAGCTGCAACCCTGCCATCGGCGGGCTGGCCAAGGGCCATCTGGTGAAAGAAATCGATGCCCTGGGCGGCGAGATGGCGAAAAACATCGACGCCACCGCCATCCAGTTCCGGCGCCTCAACACCAGCAAGGGGCCGGCGGTATGGTCCTCCCGGGCCCAGGCCGACCGCCTGCTCTACCGGCTGCGGATGAAATCGGTGCTGGAGCAGCAGCAGAATCTCGACATCCGCCAGGGGGTGGCCGACCGGCTCATTATTAAAAAAGGCCGGGTGGCCGGGGTGGTGACCTCCCTCGATGAGGAACTCACCAGCCAAACCGTGGTGATCGCCACCGGCACCTTTCTGAACGGCCTCATCCACATCGGCCTCAAGAGCTTCCCCGCAGGCCGCATGGGCGACGCACCGTCACTGAAACTCCCGGAACACCTCCGCGAGCTTGGCTTTGCCATGGGCCGCTTGAAGACCGGCACCACCCCCCGTCTCGACGGCACCACCATCGATTACGGTGCGCTTGAAGCGCAGCCGAGCGACACCCCGCCCCACCTCTTCTCCTTTGCCAACGTGGGCAGCGCGCCGCCCCTGCCCCAGCGGGCCTGCCACATCACCTACACCAACGCCGAGACCCATGCCATCATCCGGGCTGGCACCGACCGCTCGCCCATGTTCACCGGGATCATCGAGGGGGTGGGCGCCCGCTACTGTCCCTCCATCGAAGACAAGATCATGCGCTTCCCGGACAAGGAACGCCACCAGATCTTCCTCGAACCCGAGGGGCTCGACACGGTGGAGGTCTACCCCAACGGCCTGCCCACCAGCCTGCCGGCGGATGTCCAGATCGCCATGCTCAGGAGCATCAGGGGGTTGGAAAACGTCCGCGTCATCCGACCCGGCTATGCCATTGAATACGACTATATCGACCCGCTGGAACTGGCGCCGACGCTGGAGACCAAACGCATCCCCGGCCTCTTCCTCGCCGGCCAGATCAACGGCACCTCAGGCTACGAGGAGGCGGGCGCCCAGGGACTGATTGCCGGGATCAACGCCGTGCAGCATGTGCGCGGCGCGGAACCGCTGGTGCTTGACCGCTCCCAGGCCTATACCGGCGTGCTCATCGATGATCTGGTCACCAAGGGCACCAAGGAGCCCTACCGCCTCTTCACCTCCCGGGCGGAATACCGGCTGCTGCTGCGGGAAGACAACGCCGATCTGCGGCTCACCGAGGTTGGCCGCAACCTCGGCCTGGTGGACGATGCCTCCTACAGCCGCTTCCGCGCCCGCCGCGAGGCCATCGCAAGGGGCCGCGAGACCCTGCGGCAGATCACCCTGAAGCCCTCGGCCGAGGTACATGAACAACTGGCAGCCCTGGGCAGCGCTCCCCTCAAGCAGACCATGAGCCTGGCCGAACTCCTGCGCCGGCCGGAACTGGACCTCGGTGGCCTGGCAACCCTCACCGACCATGATCTGACCATGCCGGCGGAGGTTGCCCAGGAGGTGGAGTTGGAGGTGAAGTACGAGGGGTATATCAACCGCCAGGAGGAGCAGGTGGCCCGTTTCCGCAAGCTCGAAGCGGTGCGGCTGCCGGACGACATGACCTATGCCGGCCTGCCCGGCCTCTCCCGCGAGGTGGTGGAAAAACTCACCCGCATCCGGCCGCGCACCCTGGGCCAGGCCAGCCGCATCTCCGGCATCACGCCGGCCGCCATCGCGGTGCTGCAGGTCCACCTCAAAAAGGCGAACCTGCTTTAACAGTCCGTTGAAAAAACCATCCCTTACTTTTTCAACTGTCGGTTGGCCAAAGGCGCTTTGGCCAACCTCGCGATTTTTTTGGCCCTTTCGGGCCGGCAAAAGTCGGTACCACGTCCCTGTGGTGCCAACAGCCCGTTTTTCAAGGGGCTGTTAACGGCCCAGCACGAACCGGACAAAGAGGAGCAGGATCTCCCGCCGGAAGAAGAGGTAGAGGAGGCTGGCAACGGCGAGAAAGGGACCGTAGGGGATCACGGTGCGGCCCCCCTGGCGCTGCCTGACCATGGCGCCGATGCCGACCACGGTGCCCAGAATCGAGCTGATGAAGACCACAAAGGGCAGGGCCTGCCACCCCTGGAAGGCGCCGATCATGGCAAGCAGCTTGATGTCGCCGCCGCCCATCCCCTCGCGTTTGGTGATCAGGTAATAGACCCAGGCGATCAGGTAGAAGCTGCCGCCGCCGGCCAGGATGCCGATGGCCGCGTCCTGCCAGCCCGCAAGGGGGTTGACCAGGGAGAGGGCCAGGCCGATGACGATGCCGGGCAGGCTGATCACGTCGGGGATGATCTGGTGCTCGGCATCGATGAAGATGATGGCGAGCAGCGCCGCCGTATAGAGGAAATAAATGCCGAAGGCCAGTGAAAGGCCGAATCGGCTGAAGAGGGCCAGGGAAAGGAGGGCCATGGCCAGTTCCACCGCCGGGTAGCGCCAGGAGATGGGCGCCTGGCAGGACCGGCAGCGCCGCCGCAGAAGGACGAAGCTGATGAGCGGGATGTTGTCGTACCAGCGGATCGCCGTGCGGCAGGCCGGGCAATGGGAGGCGGGAAAAACCACCGACCGCCCTTCCTGGGGCAGCCGCGCGACGACCACATTCAAAAAACTGCCGACCATGGCCCCCAGACCAAAGGCCACCGCCTGCCAGAACGACTCACTCATGCCTCCCCCTCCGGCCTTCGCCTTTTCCGGCCGCGATTGGCGAAACCACAGCATCATCTTGCATCTCCGTCCCTCTTCCTGCTATAGTAGCCGCCGAACCCGCAACGGGCTGCCCGCCATCATACCTGATTTGCGCGGCGCGCACCAACCCCCTGTTGCGAAAAGCAAAGCCGCCGCAGACTGGCCACAGGACCCGTGACCCTTTCCATCGACGAATCGCTCCAGAAGCTCAAGGCCGAGATCCTGGCCCAGGACTGGCGACTGCCGCCCCGGCGGATCGAGCCGCTGGAACAGGCCTTTGTCTGCCTCAAGCAGCGCTTCAAGAGCCGCAAGCATGTGCTGGCCATCCTCACCATGGCGGAGAGCGTCCTGCTCTACGTCAAGCGGCAGGACGGCGACCCGCCGCCCCGGTGCATCGATTTCCTCAAGGAGGCCATGGCCCATGTGGTCGCCATCCATGAGGAGGGCAAGTTTGACCCGCAGCAGGAGGAGGCCCTCTTCAAGCGGGTCTACTCCCAGTTCGACCTGCTGAAAAAGGTGGTGCAGGCAGGGAAAAGGGGGATGGCTGACGAAGAGGAGCCATTCGCCGTCCCGGCGGCGGCACCGTCCCCGCCGCCGGACGCTCCGCCGCCAACGCCCGCCTCGCCGGCGGAGCGCCCGGCCAGGGCGCCCCAGATCTACGCCCCGCCGCCGGGCACCGCCTTCCGCGCCCTCACCATCGGTGAACTCACCGTGGGCATCGACGAGGAGTCGCTCGCCTACATCACCACCATCACCGCCAGGAAACGCGCGGCCTACATCAAGACGAGCCACATCCCGCTCAAGGACTTCACCCCGCTTTTCGGCAGCCTGGCGCGCCAGTTCCACGGGCCCCTCGCCACCATCAAAAGCGGCACGCTGAAGAAGCTCGAACTGCCGCTGATGACCCCGCAGGGTCTCGGCCTGCCGCCGATTCCCGACGACACCGCCCACTATCTCCTGGTGATCAGCTGCGGCCAGTGGCACGGGGTGGTGCTGGCCAACCACGTGGCAGAGGAACTGCGCCTGCTCCGCAGCTTCACCAAGGGGAAAAACGGCGACATCGCCGGGGCCGGCACCATGGACGACGAATCCCTGCTGCCCCTCCTGAATCCCCTCACCCTGGTCCAGCGCGAGGGCTTCCTCGCCGCAGTGGACCGCAACTTCCTGGCCTCCTAGCAGGCGGAAGTGATTTCCGCGATTTCTCACAATTCCGGCGCGCTACAAACTCGCCGGAATTGACGCTCCATCCGTAGGGCGCGCGCAGGCTGCCGGAAAAGAAGTTTTTCAACGGCCTGCCCGTCACGCTTCTTCCCCCGGCCTGCCGCGCCGCGCCATGGCCGCTCCATCATTCCTTTGAATTTCCGCGAAGCTCTGTGCTACAATGCGACTGCGGAGGTGGATCATGACCGAGACCAATCGCAGAAAAAACAGCCGCGTCGCCTTTCAGGCCACAGTGTCTCTTTCCTTTGCCGGCGCCCGCTACGAACAGTGCGAAACCCGCGACCTGAGCCTCAAGGGGGTGTTTGTGGTGGGTCTCCACGGTCACAAGACCGGGGAGCAGTGCGAGGTGGTGCTCTGCCTCACCGGCACCACCAGCCGCCTCTGCCTGGAGATGAAGGGCGAGGTGGCCCGGGTGGAGGCAGACGGCTCCGGCCTCCGTTTCCGGGAAATCGACCTGGACAGCTTCTACCACCTCAAGAACATCCTCTACTACAATTCGGAAAACCCCGACCAGCTTGACGAGGAGTTCAACACCCAGATCCACGCCATCCACATCGACTGAGCTTTTTTACCGCCGGGCCTTGCCCGGCTTGCCAAAACACGCTATGGTGTGGCGAACGGAGCAACCGCCATGGCACTCATGCAGATCACCATCATCCCGCTGGGCACGGCGTCCGTCAGCGTCGGCGACCACGTTGCCGCGGTCCAGCGCCTGCTGGCCGAAAAAGGGGTTCCCCACCGGCTGCACGACATGGGCACCCTGATCGAGGGGGAGCCGGCCGACCTGCTCCGGCTCGCTGCCGCCATCCACGAAATGCCTTTCCAGCACGGCTGCCAGCGGGTGGTCACCCAGATTGCCATCGACGACCGCCGCGACAAAAAAATCGCCATCGGCGACAAGACCGCGGCGGTCCACGCACGCCTGGCCCCACGATAGTTCCATCCCAACCGGGTTGGAAACTCGTCGTGCCGTCGGCAAAGTCAACGCTTGATTGAGGATGGAATTCGCCATGCCCCACCGCGCCACCCACCGTGTCCGCCCGCCCGTGCGCAAGGCGCCCCTGCTGGTGCTCACCTTCTTTCTCGTCCTCTGGCTCGTCGGCATCGCCACCGGTGAACCCCAGCGGGTGCTGGAACAGGCCTGGCAGGTCTGTCTGAGCTGCATCGGCATCGGCTAGGCCATGGAATTCCTGCGCAAATGGGTCCAGATCGTCGTTGCCCTCGTCACCAACGGCTCCTGGAGTTTCCCCTTCACCCGCACCCTCTACCAGGGGCCGCTCAAGGTCATCTGCGCCCCGGGGCTCAACTGCTACTCCTGCCCGGCCGCCACCAGCTACTGCTCCATGGGGGCGATCCAGCAGTTGCTGGGCACCATCCGCTTCGCCCTGGAAAACGGGCAGTATTATTTCAGCCTTTCGGTGGTGGGCACCATCGGCATCCTGGGTGCCCTCTTCGGCCGGATGATCTGCGGCTGGGCCTGCCCCTTCGGCTTTATCCAGGAACTGCTGTACAAGCTGCCCACCCGCAAGTTCGGCGTGCCAAGGGTACTGCGCTACGGCAAATACGGCTTCCTCGCCCTCTTCGTGGTGCTGCTCCCCCTGGTCATGGTCGACGAGTTCGGCACCGGCAACCCGTGGTTCTGCAAGTTCGTCTGTCCGGCCGGCACCCTGGAGGCGGGGCTGCCCATGCTGTGGCTCCAGCCCAACCTCCGCAACACCATCGGGCTCCTCTTTTACAACAAGCTGGCAATCCTCGTCGCCTTCGTCATCTGGTCCATCGTCGCCAGCCGCCCCTTCTGCCGCACCACCTGTCCGCTGGGGGCCTTCTACGCCCTCTTCGCCAAGGTGCAGATCCTCCGGCTCCGGCTCGACGTGGGCCGCTGCACCAACTGCAAGGCATGCCATCACGTCTGTCCCACCGGCGTCCGGTTCAACGAAAATCCGGACGATCCGGAGTGCATTTCCTGCCTTGCCTGCATGAACAAGGCCTGCCAGTTCAACGCCATTTCCCTGGAAATCGCCGGCCTGCCGCTGGGCCACGGTGAAAAACGCCGCACCGCGCCGACCACGCCCCATTGACGCCGCGCGGCCGGCCCCGAAAAGGATTCCGCATGCAACGTTCCGTTCCCTCGCCAACCAAGACATCGCGCAAGGCCCGCCGGCTGGCGGCGGCCCTGTTCCTGCTTCTCCTCCTGATCCCCGTTTCCGCCCTTGCGGAAATGGTCAGCATCGGCCCGAACAAGGCCAGACTGCGCTCTGGCCCCGGCACCGGCCATGAGATCCTGTGGGTGCTCGACCCGGGCTATCCGCTCAAGGTAGTGGCCAGAAAGGGTCAATGGCTCAAGGTGGTGGATTTCGAAAACGACAACGGCTGGGTCCACAAGTCGCTCACCACGCGGCAGGCTCACCTGATCGTCAAGGTGGCCGAGGCCACCATCCGAAGCGGGCCGGGCACCGGCTACCGCGTGGTCGGCACCGCCATGCACGGCGTGGTGCTGCGCACCCTCAAGCGGCAGCAGGGCTGGGTCAGGGTAGGCCATACCGACGGCCTCACCGGCTGGATCCGGCGCGATCTCCTCTGGGGCTGGTAGCTCCGCATTTCCCCGGCACAGACAGAGAAGGCCGGCCGGAGCATCTCCGGCCGGCCTTCTCGCGTATCGCCCGCCTGCCTGGGCGGAACCGCCGTTTATTTCTTGGCCATCGGCGGCACCGGCACGTTGTTGCCGTGGCACTCCATGCAGTTGAACTGGCCGGTGATGCCGAAATCCTTCACCGGCGCATGGGTGGCCTTGGCCACGTACTTGCCGTCCTTCCAGTCATTGAGCATCTCCACCAGGCGATAGGCGGTGCTGGCCGCCACCCGCGCGCAGCGGTCCTTGCGCTCCGGGCTGCCGATGGGCTTGCCCGCCGCCTGCATCCACTTGCCCACCGACACATGACAGAGGGGGGATTCGCTGGTGGTCTTGACCAGTTCGCCGGCCACCTTGGGATTCTTCGGGGTGAAGACCGGCATGGAGGCCTCGGAATACCACTGCAGGATATCCTCGCTGATGTGGTGGGCGACCGGACTTCCCGCAATGCGGGGGCCTATGATGCAGTTGGCAACGATGTTGGCCCCGGCCGGGGAACCGCAAACCGTGCCCCAACCGACCTGCCCGCCCTCCAGGAAAACAAAGGCATCGGCCGGGAAGGAGGTATACGGCTCGCCGACTTTTTCCCGCAGCTGGCTGAAAACGCTGTTGATGACCGCGGCGCCGCAGAAGACGCGGTACCATTCGTTGTAGGCGATCTCCGCCGTCCTGGCGGGGTCGAGCTTCTCATAAGGCCAGGGCCACTGCCCGGCCGCGGCCTTGGCCTTGGCCAGATGCGGCAGGGCGAAGCCCCCGGCTGAAACCAGCGCCGCTCCGGCGGCAAGCCTGCCGGCCCCGATCAGCAGCGACCGACGTTCCTGATTGCACTGACACTCCCTCTCTCTGCTCATGCGAAACCCCCTTGCTGTTGTCCCCGGCGCACGGCCATGCCCTGCTCATGCGCCCTGCGGCGAGCCGGCATCCGGCCCGCCTCTCACACAATGTGGCATGCCACATTGTAGTACCACCAAAGCAGCAGCCTGGGAATGCGGCAAAATGTCGCAGGACGAAAAGGGCGCGGCAGTATCCGGACGAACAGGCGGGAGGACGGGCAGGCAAGAAAGCAGGCCGCGCGGGGATGGCGTCAGGCGCCTTCCAGGCCGTATTTCTTGAGCTTGCGCCAGAGGGAGACCCGGTCGATGCCCAGTATCCTGGCGGCCAGGGAGCGGTTGCCCTCGGCCTCGGCCAGCACCCACTGGATGTAGGCCTTTTCCTGCTCCTCCAGGGTCGGCACCTCGCCGTCGTCGCGGCGGCGGAAGGTCTTGAGGGTAAGGCCGCGGAGATCGTCGGGCAGCTGGGTCGCCTCGATGACCGGCCCCCTGGCCAGGGCCACTCCCCGCTCGATGATGTTCTCCAGCTCCCGCACGTTGCCGGGAAAATCGTAGCGCATGAGAATAGCCATGGCCTCGGGCGAGAGCCCCTCGACGGCGCGGCCGGTGAGGGTCGCGTATTTTTCCAGGAAGTGGTGGACCAGCAGGGGGATGTCGTCCTTGCGCTGGGCCAGCGGCGGCAGCGTGAGCGAGATGACGTTGATGCGGAAATAGAGATCCTGGCGGAAATGCCCCTGGCGCACCTCCTCCTGGAGGTTGCGGTTGGTGGCGGCGATGAAGCGCACGTTGACCTTGATGGTTCTGGTGCCGCCCACCCGCAGCACCTCGCGCTCCTGGATGGCGCGCAGGAGCTTTACCTGCATGGGCAGGGCCATTTCGGTGATCTCGTCGAGAAAGAGGGTGCCGTTGTCGGCCATTTCGATGAGCCCCCGCTTCTGGCTGTCCGCCCCGGTGAAGGCCCCCTTCTCGTGGCCGAAGAGTTCATTGGTCAGCAGCTCCTCGCTGAAGGCGCCGCAGTTGATCGACAGAAGGGGCCCCTCCCGGCGGGAGCTGGCCTGGTGGATATAGCGGGCGAGCAGCTCCTTGCCGGTGCCCGATTCGCCGCAGAGCACCACGTTGCTCTCGGTGGCCGCCACCTGGGTAGCCATCTCCAGCAGCTTGCCCATCCGGGCATTCTTGGTGATGATCCGCACCCCGCCCTGAAAAACTCTGAGGTGTTCCTTGAGCCGCTGGTTTTCCTTTTTCAGCGCGGTCTTTTCCAGCGCCTCCCGCACCACCTTGCGCACCTCGTCCAGTTTGTAGGGCTTGGCGATGTAATGGTAGGCGCCGGCCTTCATCGCCTCGATGGCCGAATCCACCGTGGCGTAGCCGGTGATCATGATCACCTCGATGTCCGGATGGCGCTCCCGGGCGCGGGCGAGCACCTCCATGCCGTCCACCTTCTCCATCTTGAGATCGGTGAGCACCAGATCGTACTCGTGCCGGGCCAGCAGCTTCACCGCCTCTGATCCGCTCTGGGTGCCGGTCACGTCGTAGCCTTCCTTCTTCAGGACATAGACCAGGTTGGTGAGGGCCACCTCCTCGTCGTCCACCACCAGAATCCGTTTTTCCTCAGCCATGCGCCTGCTCCCCGCGCTCTTCGCGCAGCCAGATCACAAAGGTTGTGCCGTTTCCCGGGCGGCTGTCCAGCAGCAGATCGCCGCCATGGGATTCGATGATGTCATGGACCACGAAGAGGCCCAGCCCCGACCCCTTGCCCACATCCTTGGTGGTGAAGAAGGGGTCGAAGATCCGCTCCTGGATCTCTTCGGGGATGCCCGGCCCATCGTCGGCAAAGATGATCTCCACCACCGGCCCGGTCTCCGCCTCGATCCGCTGGGCCGACACCCAGATGTTCCCCCTCTCGCCGAGGGCATCCAAGGCGTTTTTCAGCAGATTCAAAAAGACCTGCTGCATCCGCTGCTTGTCGACATGAATGGTGATGGCCTCGGCGATGTCGAGGCTGATCTTCACCTCGCTGGCCACCTGCCCCCGGATAAGGCGGATGGTCTCCTCCAGCAGCTTTTTGAGCGGCACCATCTCCTTCCGGAATTCCTTGACCCTTGAGAACTCCAGCAGGGTGCGGACGATATCCCGCGCCTTGTCGCTCTGGGCCTCGATCTGCCCAATGAGGTTCCGCTTGAAGGCCGGATCGCCGCCATCGAGTTCCTCGGCCAGGATCTGGGCCGAGGTGGAGATGTTGGAAAGGGGGTTGTTCAATTCGTGGGCCACCCCGGCCAGCAGGGTGCCCAGCGCCGCGAGCTTCTCGGACTGCACCAGCTGGCGCTGGCGGGTCTGGAGTTCCAGGTTCATCCGCTGGAAGGCGCGAAAGAGGGTGTTGATCTCCTCCTCCACCGCATGGGCCGGCGGGTCGAGCAGCTCGCCGTGGGCCACCTTCTTGGTGTAGCCCTCGAGCAGGCGCAGGGAAGAAACAAGTTTCCGACCCAGCACCGAGGCCATCACCAGGGAAATCACCACCAGGGCCAGGGCTGAAAAGATGAGGAGGGAGCGGGTGGTCCGTAGCAACCCCTTGATCGCCCTCCGCTCGGCCAGCGAGGTTTCTTCCGCGAATTCGGTGAGCTGTTTGCCGTTGCCGCGCACCGACTCCTGGAGTTTGGCATAGAGCGGCTCCCCCTGCCCCTGGCCGCGCAGATGCAGGAGATGCAGTTGCCCCAGGTCCTCGTGGTAGCGCTGCAGTATCTGCCGGATTTCCTGGAGGCGGGCAAAGGCGACCAGCTGGTTCAGCTCCGCCGCATTGCTGTCAAAGAGGCGGTTGAGTTTCTGCCAGTAAGAAATGGTCTCGGCGAAATCGCCCTCCTGGCCATAGAGGAAATAGTTCTTCTCGTAGCGCCGCAACTCCAGAGTGGTGTTGAGGAAGTCGTCGATCACCTCCACCAGGGCGACCTTGCGCTCCACCTGGAGGACGATGCCGTAGTTCATCAGGGCCGAACAGATCACCAGCAGCAGCAGCAGGACCGAACCGTGGGTGATCTTTTTCCGGATGCTCAGAGCCGCAAGCTGCATATCCTCCCCATTCGTATTGCCTCATCGTTGTGTCGTGGCCACAGAAACCCGCCCTCTGCCGCACCCTACCATGCGTTGCAATTAGCAACAACAGTTTCTTTATGCAACGAGACTCGTCGCGCGAGTAAAAACCCATCCCTTCAAGGCACCCATCCCTTCCTTGTTGCAATGTGCAACAAGGAAGGGACCACGGCAAAAACATTCAACCAATTGATAATACTTAATTTTATCAATTGGCACGGCTGTTGCTCAAGAGGGCGGGCAAGACGGGGGACGCCCCGGAGAGAAAAAAACGATCACAACCCATCACTGCCACGAGGATACCACCATGAAGAAAACGCTCAACTTTTTTGATCGCCTGATGATCGCGGTCACCTTTGCCGAGGCCGGCATCGACGCCGCCGACTGCACCCCGGCCCGGCCGCCGCATACCGCCCGGCCCAACAGCGTCCGGAGCCAGGAACAGCTGCCCCGGACCGCCAGGGCCCGGGGCTGAAGGGCAGGAACTGGAACGCTGCCGGAGACGCGCCATGGCGAACCTCTTCAAAACCTTTGAAGACTCCATGACCGCCGCGGCCTTTGCCGAGGCCGGCGAACCGGAGACGGCCCGGGAATACCTGGCATCGGCCAAGACCGCCCGCAAAAAGGTGCTGCTCGGCACCAATGCCGCGGAGATTCCCCCCAAGGTCTTCAGCCATGCGGTGGAGGTCTGCAAACGCCTCGGCGCCCGACTGGAAATCCTCCATGTCCTGCCGGACGCGACAACGGACCACGGCAGGCCGGCCCGGCTCAAGGAGCGCTTCCGGACCTTCGGCATCCCCTACGAATACGTGGTCGGCGCCAGAAGGCTGGAAGAAGAAATCATCCGCTACGCCGAGGGACGGCGCGACATCATGCTCGTTGTCCTCGGGCCAAGCGGCCCTGCCGGCCGCCGGGGAAAAAGGCAGCCCGATTCCCATCTGCTCTCCCGCTTTCAATGCCCCGTGGTTCTGCTCGCAGAGTCCCCGTCGGCATGACCCTTTGTCACCCTTATACATCCATTCTGCAACCAGGAGGAAAACAGGAGCAATGAACATGACAACCTTTGACAAGAACATGGCCGCCGCGGCCTTTGCCGAGGCCGGCGACCACAAGGGCGCCCGGGAGATGCTGGGCAACGGCGCCGGACAGAAGCAGAACAAGACGCCCGAGGCCGCACCGACGAAGCCCTATGCCAAGGCATTTGTCCTTGGCGCCATCTCGGTCTCGGCCTACGTCATGCTCTTCACCAACGAGGCGTGGGTCATGGAGACCTTCACCAGGGGCGGCATCTACACGCTCTTCCCGGTACTGGCCGCCTTCTTCTTCTCCTTTGTCCACGGCCCCTTTGGCAGCGATCTTTTGAGCTGCCTCGGCCTTGAAGCCAGGAAGAAGTGACCCCTTTTCCCAACGACACCACGAAACGATTGCAAGGAGCGAAACTGCAATGAAAAAGTTACTGATAGTGATCCTGGCCGCCCTTCTGATGATGCCGCTGGCGGCAAACACCGCCTCGGCCGCCGGTGGGGCCGGCCCGGACAAGGACATGCTCAAGGGCATCATCACCCAGGTGGACGAGGCGAACCGCACCTTCACCTTTGTGCGGGAATCCGACAACCAGACCTTCACCTTCATCATGGGTGAGGAGATGGCGGCCAGCGATCTGTCCCTGAACGCCAAGGTCATGGTCAATCTGGACAAGCATGCCGGTGAAGGCGTGGCCAAGAGTGTCGACCGGATGTTCCTCGACATGAAGATGAAGACCGTGATCTCCCTCATGGTCATCGGCCTCATCGGCGGCCTGCTCTCCGGCTTCATCGGCTCGGGCGGCGCCTTCGTCCTCACCCCGGCCATGATGTCGCTGGGCGTGCCGGGCGCCGTGGCCGTGGCGAGCAACATGTGCCACAAGTTCCCCAAGGCCATGGTGGGCGCCTACAAGCGCTACAAATATGGCCAGGCGGACCTCAAGCTGGGCCTGGTCATGGCCTCCACCGCCATCATCGGCGTGCAGATCGGCATCCAGATCCAGAAGGCGATCCTCCAGGCCTGGGGCAACGCCGGTTCCAACCTGTATGTCTCCGTGGTCTTCGTGCTGACCCTGGTCCTGGTCGGCGGCTACGTCTTCAGCGACGCCCGCAAGCTCGCCAGGAAGCAGAACGACACCGGCCACGAGATCGGCAAACTGGCGCTCGCCATGCAGAAGATCACCATCCCGCCGATGATGCACTTCAAGACCGCCAACGTCCGGATCTCCGCCTGGGTTACCGTGCCGGTCGGCCTCTTCACCGGCATCCTCGCGGCCACCATCGCGGTGGGCGGCTTCATCGGCGTGCCCGGCATGATGTACGTCATCGGCGCCTCCGCCGTGGTGGCCAGCGCCACCGAGCTGGTGATCGCCTTTGTCATGGGCTTCTGGGGCTCGGTCCAGTGGGGTCTTTCCGGCCTGATCGACATCCGGCTCACCCTGCTGATCCTCTCCACCTCGCTCATTGGCGTGCAGCTCGGCGCCCTTGGCACCACCTATGTGAAGGACTACATCATCAAGATCGTCATGGCCTCGGTGATGCTCATCGTGGCGGTGAGCCGCGGCGCCAAGGTTCCCGGCTACCTGGCCGACCTGAACCTGATCCAGGCGCTGACCCCCTCCACCATCGATACCCTGGAGGCGATCAGCTTCTGGGCGCTGGTGGCTGCCCTGGCAACCGCCGGCGTCATCATCACCGGCGCCATGGTCAAGGGCATGATGAGCCACCGCGCCGAAACCCAAAGCGCCCTTGCCGACGCCCGCAAGTAATGGCGAAGTACCGTAAAATACTCGCGGCCTACGACGGCTCGCCCTCCGCCAGGAACGCCCTGGCGGAGGCCTGCCGTCTGGCCAAGGCGGACAAGAGCTGGATCAAGGTACTGGCGGTGCTGCCGGGCTACGAGGGCGATCTGGAGTTGATCGGGGTCAGCCGGATCGGGGAAACCATCTCCGGTCCGGGCCAGACCCTGCTCAGCGAGGCCAGGGCCATCGCCGATGCAGCCGGCGTCCAGGTGCTGACCAACATGGCCCAGGGCGAGCCGTACGACCGCATTGTCCATGTGGCGGAGGACGAGAATTGCGACCTCATCGTCATGGGCCGCCGCGGGTTGACCCACCTCGACAGGGGGCTCATGGGCAGCGTCACCGCCCGGGTCATCGGCCATACCCCCAAGGATGTGCTGGTGGTGCCGAAGACCGCCGCCATCGACTGGCGCCACATCCTGCTCGCCACTGATGGCTACCCGTGCAGCGACTCGGCCGTGGCCAGGGCGATCGGTATCGCCAAGGAAAGGAGCGTCCGGCTCACCGCGACCTCGGTGGCCTACACCAACGACGAAATCTCCGCCCTGGCGCCGGAAGCGGTCAATGCCCTGATCCGGCACGCCAGGGGGTTGCTGCAAGATATCCAGCAGCAGGCCGCCGGCGAGGGCGTTGCCCTCGAAACCGCGGTGCGGGAGGGTGAACCGGCTGAGGCCATACTCCGCCTCGCGGCAGACATCAAGGCATCCATGATCGTGATGAGTTCCCATGGTCGCAAGGGGCTTTCCCGGCTCCTCATGGGCAGCGTTACCGAGCATGTCATCGGTCTTGGCGATTGCCCGGTGCTGGTCTGCCACTGCGGCAATTCCACCTGATCTCCAAAGTTCCCGAAAAATTCCCCCAAGTCTTTCCGGGTGTTCCGAGAGAGAACAGCACCTCTTTTATTCCCCTGCCCTCTGGAGGGGCGCTCCCCGTCGCCTCTCCATCTTTTTGCCGCTTTTCCCATGGGGCTGCCATCGCTCCCGACATCGGATGCCTGACCCATCACGACAGAACAAATACCATGCTGGCCATCTGATAAAGTCGTAGCCTTGAAGAGTGTCACTTCAACCTACCGGATCAGAGGAGGCCAGCATGGCAAAGTCAAGTGTACCAAGTCTTCGGCAGTTTGTAAGCGGTTTTGAATCGCAACCTTTCTGGCTTGGCATCGACGTCCACAAGCAGAGCTATTCATGCGCCCTGCGACGGGCCGATCAGCGATCTTTCACCTGGAAGGGGCCGGCTGAACCCAAGGCTGTGGTGGCGCAGATCGCGCGGCTCGGCATTACGGTGGCTGCCGTTGCCTACGAATCCGGCCCCACCGGCTTTGGACTGGCCAGAACTCTTGAGGCGGCCAACATTCCGGTGATCGTTGCGGCCCCAAGCCGCATCCCCAGCTCGGTCACCGCTGGAGCCAAATGCGACCGGCTCGACTGCATCAGGTTGGCAGACTACGCCGCCAGGGGCATGCTCAAACCGATCGCCATCCCAACACCTGAAGAGGAATCCCGGCGCTCCTTGCTCCGTAGACGCCACAACCTGGTCGATGCCATTCGCCGCGTCAAGCAGCGGATCAAAAGTCAGCTCCTCTTCCTTGGCCTGCTGGAACCAGAAGCTGTGAACCATTGGAGCAACGAGGCCGTTACGGCCTTACTCCGTCTCCCTTTGGATCAGGCCGCACGCCTGACCATGGAAAGCTACCTGCGCGAGCTGACTTTTCAGCAGACTGAGCTGCGCGCCGTGGAGGGACAACTTCAGCAACTGCTCCTGGAAACGGAGGAAGAGCGGCGGCGCGTACTCAACCTGCGGACAGTGCCTGGGGTTGGACCGACTGTCGCCACTACATTTGCCCTGGAACTCTATAGTCCCCATCCTTTTCAGCGG
>JBFLXY010000005.1:0-186821 GCA_040757055.1 Thermodesulfobacteriota bacterium
GTCGAAATGCCCTTCTACCACGTAAAGGAAGCGAGCAATAGGGCACATTTCATGGTCGAAATTCTTCCCCGAAACGTTTATCGACTTCTTCTTTCAGCTTCTCTGGCATGTTGCGCGGCGTGAGCCTGATGTCTGGATTGCGGATCTGCGCGGCCCGTTCTCGCAACTGCAAACAAGTGGCCCCATGCTCCACCATATCGGCGGCCTGATCCCACTGCCGAGCTGCTGCTTCTCGCTGTTCGCCATACCATTCCGAAACCTCTTTGTGGTGGGCTGTTGAGTTTCGCTGGCCACGCCGCAGCCCCAATTCCGCCACGGCAGAGGCAAAGCTGTCCTGCATCTTGCTCAATGCGGCCTTACCATTCAACCAACTGCGAGCTGACTGCCGCACCTTTCCGCCAGTCGTCGCAATCGGAGTTACTGCCAAATGGAGATGCGGCGTGGCTTCGTCAAGGTGGAGAACTGCTGACACGACATTATCTTTGCCAAAATGGCCCTGTGCCCACGGTAAGGCCTTGCCGCAAAATGCCTGAACCCGATTCAGACCAAAAGACCCCCATTTCATAGGGGTTTGAGGTCGGAAAAATTCCGGTGACGCTGACAAAAAAACTTCGACAACGGTCACGCCGTTTTTCCGCTGCTTGCACCCGGCGGATTCATATCGTCTCTGTACATCGGCAGCCGGGTTTCCGGAACCGATCAAAAACCTTGGCCCAAGCCCCTTCAACGGCATCGCGTTCAGTGTTTGCCGAGACCGGTTATGATGGCCAGCCATTGAGCCAACCGAACCTGAACCCCGGACTTTTCCCACCCGTAAAATTGCTTTCATAGACAACCTCTGACCCGTAAGGCGAACGAGCATTTTTTGCCCCAGCAAAAAATGCGTAGTGAGTACGCGATGCCGCCAAAGAGGCATCGAAAAAAGCTATCCCTGTCTCTTCTCGTCGTGCTGATCACCCAACCGCATTTGCCGAAGCGCCTTGACTTCCTCCATCCGCCTCGCCAAGCCGCCATCGACTACCCGAAGTCCCCGCCTGCGAGCTGCTGCTTCCTCAGCAGCAAGAGCCGCCCGGTGCTGTTTATTGGGGCCTTTCCAGCCAAACAAGGGATTGAGCCGGTACGTGCAATGAGTGCCAACCTTGGGGCCTGGCAATAGCACTTCCATCTCAATTAGCCTTCGGATCGACCTGGAGACATTGGGGCGCTGCAAAGACAATGACTTGGCCAACGCCGCCTGGTTAACAAGTAGGTAGTTGTGCTGGTCAAGAACAGAAAGAAGCCGGAATAAGACGGCCATATCCCCTACACCGCATTCGTGTCTAACACACATTTCAGCCATCGCATCCGAGGCAGCTTGGCTCATAGTGAAAAATCCTCCGGAGTCAAACCCGTTTATCCGCGGCCGTGAGACAAAAACCGCTGTCCCTTCCCCTTGCTCTATGATCTCTCCAGACCTTACATCAAGGAGCACTGATTTCAGCTTCCGCCGCTCCCCGGCATGGCGTTCAGCTAACGATTTTGTTGCCGGCATAGCCTCTAGCCTTTCCTGCAAAGTGTATCAGGGGGGATAACATGAGTATCATGGGCGATACACTTGTAGTCTGAAGACCCGCACCAAATCAGGCTCAAAATCTGTCTTCTTATAATTATGTAGTTACACGTCAGAGATGCCAGATTGCCCCGGCCCTTTTCGTGGCCGGCCAGGGCCACGCCGCGCCGGCTGGGTCGGCATTCCACCGGAAATCAGTCGGTTCAGGTCTGACAGTCGCCACCTGACTGACTTCCCTAAACGCACCGGCTCAGGAAGACCTGCGATCTTGTATTTGCAGCCCGGAGCTGCAGCATGACGAAGGGTTTTGGGGCTGAGCCCAAGCAATGCAGCAGCTTCTGCAGTTTTTACCAGCCTATCCTGTGCTTCCATGATTGTCATTTACACCTCCATGCCATCTGTTTTGCAAAATGATAGCTCATGCATGTTGAAAAATCAACGTAATATTAGGCAGATAAATATTCTGTATCGTATACATAATACAGAAATTGCAAAATGCGATTATTTACAAAATCGGATAGTTATTTGTTTCGACAGACAAAAAGAACTTCTTATATCACTAACGATTGCAATATTTTTTTATAATTGATTCCCACAGAAACTTTCTGTGATATAGAAACAAAGTATGGGACAATTATGGGACTCAAAAAAATAAGTCCAATAAAGACAAGAATAGAACGTGATGGGATGCTTGGGACACATTTGGGACACTAAAGAGCCACAAAACGAAGTTTTTTGGCCTGAAACGAAAAAATCCGAGTGGCGCTAACCACTCGGATTTCATTATGTTTTATGGCGCGCCCGGCAGGATTCGAACCTGCGACCTACGGCTTAGAAGGCCGGTGCTCTATCCAGCTGAGCTACGGGCGCGTGGGGGAACGATAGGAGACATCTCCCGTTGCCATGGCAACGGGAAAATCACGAAACGCGGCTCTTTTCCTTCCAGACCGGCCCCTGGGCGGTGTCCACCACCTCGATGCCCTGGCGGGCCAGCTCGTCGCGCACCACGTCGGCCCGTTGCCAATCCTTCTGGCGGCGCGCCTCTTCCCGTTCGCGGATCAGCTTTTCCAGTTCCGGCGCCAGCGGGCACTCGGTGAGGCGCATGATGTTGAAGACCGCATTGATCTTGCCCAGGGCCTCCAGGATGTACTTCTTCTGGTCGCGGTCGAGCTGGCCCTCGCCCAAAATAGGGTTGGTGCGCTTCATGAAGTCGAAAAGCGCGGCCAAGGCGCGGGAGACGTTAAGATCGTCGTCCATGGCCGCCTGATATGCCTCCTCCATCTCGGAAAGATAGGCAGCCACCTGCGGGTGCGGCAGCCCCGGCGGCAGGCAGAGCAGCCTGCCGACAAAGTCGTCGAGCCTTTTGAGCATGGCGCGGGCCGCGTCGAGGTTCTTGTAGGAAAAGTTCACCGGCTTGCGGTAGTGGGTGCGGAAGAGGAAAAATCGCACCTCGCGGGCGGTGTAGCCCTTGGCCAGCACCTCGGCCAGGGTGATGACGTTGTTGTTTTCCGACGCCATTTTCTTGCCGTCCACCAACAGCAGTTCGCTGTGCAGCCAGTAGCGGGCCAACGGCTTGCCGGTGAGCGCCGCAGCAATGGCGTTTTCGTTTTCGTGATGCGGGAAGAGCAGATTGCTGCTGCTGGTGTGGATGTCCATGGTCTCGCCGAGGTACTTGAGCGTCATGGCCGAGCACTCGATATGCCATCCCGGCCGCATGTTGCCCCACTCGGTCTTGAAGAAGATGCCTTTTTTCAGCTCGCTCAAGGTGGACCGCTTGAGCAGGGTGAAGTCCACCGGGCTCTCCTTCTCGTAATTGTCGAGATCCACGGTGCGTCCCACCTGGATCTTCGAAATGTCCACACCCGAAAGCTCGCCGTAATTCTTGAACTTGGAGATGTCAAAGTAAATGGAGCCGTGCTTCTCGTAGGCATAGCCCTTGTGCATGAGCTTGTGGGCAAGGTCGATCATCTCCTGCACGTGATCCGACGCCTTGGGATAGGCGGCGGCCGGCCGCATGCCCAGCAGGGCGAAATCGCGCTGGAACTGCTCGATGTAGGCGCTGGTGAATTCGGCGAGATTCTGGCCGCTCTGTTCCGCGCCCTTGATGGTGTTGTCGTCAAGATCGGTGAAGTTCATGCAGAACTCCACGGCAAAGCCCTTGGCCGCAAGGTGCCGGTGGATAAGATCCGCCACCATGAAGCGCCGGCAATGGGCCAGATTGGTCGGCTCATGGGCCGTGGGGCCGCACGCGTAGAAGGTGACCCGCTTGGGATTCTTGGGGACGAACGCTTCCTTCCTGCGGCTTGCGGTGTTGAAGAAGCGGAGCGGATTCTCCTTGGCCGCCGCTGCCTTGGGCAGAAAGAAGAGTTCGGTGGAAAGATATTTTTCGCCGCCGTCCGGCAGGATGACGACGATCTCGCCGCCCTCCTCCTGCAACTGCGCCGCCCGGGCCAGGGCGCCGCACATGGCGGCGCCGGAACTCATGCCGACAAAGAGCCCCTCCTTCTGGGCCAGCAACCGGGCGATCTTGAAGGCCTCGTCGTCCGGAATGTTGATGATCTGGTAAGGCAGGCTCTTGTCGTAGATGCCTGGGGTGTACGACTCCTTCATGTTCTTGAGCCCTTGGATCTTGTGGCCCAGGAAGGGCTCCACCGCCGTCACCCGCACGGCCGGATGGTGGTCGGCAAAGTAGCGGGACAGCCCCATGATCGTACCGGAAGTACCCAGGGTGCCCACCACGTCGGTCACCGTGCCCCTGCTCTGCTCCCAGATCTCGGGGCCGGTGGTCTGATAGTGGGCCCGCCAGTTCGCCTCGTTGTTGAACTGGTCGGTGAGAAAATAGCGGTCCGGAAACTCGCGGGCCAGGGCATACGCCTCCTCGATGGCGCCGTCGGTCCCCTTCTTGCCGGGGGTGAGCAGAATCTCGGCGCCGAAGGCCTCCATGATCTTGCGGCGCTCGATGCTGGCGGAGTCGGGCATCACCAGCTGGCAGCGATAGCCCTTCACCGCGCAGACCAGGGCCATGCCGATGCCGGTGTTGCCGCTGGTCGCCTCCAGCACGATCTTGTCCGGGGTGAGTTCGCCGCTGGCCTCGGCACTCTCGATCATGTTGAGCGCCACGCGGTCCTTGACCGAACCGGCCGGATTGAAGGATTCCAGCTTGGCGTAGATCCGCACCTTCTTGTACGGATTCAGCCGCCGGATCGGCACGATGGGGGTGTTGCCGATGCGGTCGAGAATCGTGGGGATATGCGGGAGGTCTGGTTTGCGTGCCATAAATTGCGATCTGAATCGCTATCCTCTTGTTTCCATTGCCAAAGAATACCGCCTTTTCGCGCGATTGCAAGGGGTTTTGTCGGAGTGCCGCACCAGCAACCCTCGCCGGGGTCACAAAAAAAGGCAGGCCCCGCCAAACGCGGAGCCTGCCCGAATCACACAACGTTACCGACTCGCCGCCTGGGGCGAATCAGCCTTCCTGTTCGAGTTTCACCTCGATGGCCACCTTGTAGAGCACGGTCAGCAAAAAGAAGCCCGTGGCCCAGATGGCTGCGGTGATGCCCAGTTCCGGCACGGTGGGATAGTACTCGGTCACGCCCTCCATCATGCTCGGCACAAAGCCGCCCAGCACCAGGCCGAGGCCCTTGTCGATCCAGAGGGAGACGAAGAGGAGGATGCAGGAAAGGGCCAGAAGGCCGGTGGACTGCCGGGCGCGGGCGATGAAGATGAGCGGAATGGCACCCAGTCCCAGAACCATGGAGGCGCGCATGAAAGGCACCAGATTGTTGTAGGTATGGCCGTCATGGGAAAGCCCCCAGAAGAGATAGTCAAGGGTGTGCATGTGGCCGGGGATCTGGCTGTAATAGGCAACGAAGAACTCACAGCCCAGGAAGAAAAAGTTGAGGAGCGCAGCGTAGCCGATGATGGTCACCAGCTTGTCTTTCGCGACCTGGCCCACCCGGAAGCGGGTGGTCTTCTCCATGATAAGGGCCACGAGCATCAGCAGGGCCGGACCGGCGGCAAAGGCCGAGGCCAGGAAGCGCGGGGCCAGAATGGCGGTGAGCCAGAAGTGGCGGCCAGGCAGACCGCAGTAGAGGAACGCGGTCACGGTGTGGATGGAAACGGCCCAGGGGATGGAGAGGTAGATGAGGTACTTCACCCACTTGGCGTACTTCACGCCCTTGTACTCGGCATGCAGCACCGCCCAGCCGCAGACCACGTTGAGGAACAGATAGCCGTTCAAGACGATCATGTCCCAGAAGAGCATGGAATTGGGGGTCGGGTGCAGCAGCACGTTCAGTGCCCGGATCGGCTGGCCGAGGTCGGCCAGGATGAAGAGCAGGCACATGATGACCGCGGCAATGGCCATGAACTCGCCAAGGATGGTGATGCGGCCGAAATCCTTGTAGTGGTGGATGTAGTACGGCAGCACCAGCATCAGACCACCGGCCGCCACGCCGACCAGGAAGGTGAACTGGGAGATATAGACGCCCCAGGTCACGTCACGGCTCATGCCGGTGATGCCCAAACCGTAGTTGAACTGCTGGACATAGAACATGCCCCCCATGCCCATGATGGCAAGGAGGAAGATCATCCATGCCCAGTAGCCTCTACCGCCTTTTAACGCTTTCTCGATCATGACGTTTCACCTCAGATGATGTAGAAGAGGGAGGGATAGGTGCCCAGGGAGGGCTTGCGCTGGATGGTGAAGTTGGCGCGCAGCACCTTGCTCACCTCGGAATTGGGATCGTTCAGATCGCCGAAGACCATGGCGCCGGTGGTGCCGGTGGCCTCGACGCAGGCCGGCATCAGACCCACGTTCAAGCGTTCGACACAGAAGTTGCATTTCTCCACCACGCCGCGCATCCGGGTCGGGAACTTGGGGTTCACCGCCTTGATGAACGGATTGCCGTTTTCGTCCTTGCCGCGCGGGTCGCGCCAGTTGAAGCTGCGGGCACCGTAAGGGCAGGCGGCCATGCAGAAGCGGCAGCCGATGCAGCGGTGGTAGTCCATGGCGATGACGCCGTCCTTCATCTTGTAGGTCGCCTTGGTGGGGCAGGCCCGCACGCAGGGCGGCTTGTCGCAATGGTTGCACAGGGCCATGATCGGCATGCCGTGCAGCGCTTCATTCTTCTTGTAGTGGCTCTCGTCCGGGAAGACCGCCTCGAACTTGTCCGCCCAGATCCACTTGATTTCGTCCTTCGGATTGCCGAAGTTCGGCACGTTGTGGATGGAGTGGCACGCCTCGACGCACTTGACGGGAAGATCGGGATTCTCCACGAACTTCTTGACATCGATCACCATGCCCCAGCGCTTGCCGGCCGGCGCGGCCGCGGCCTCGCCGTGACCGGCGGCGGCTGCCGCCTGCTCGGAGGCGGTGGCCTCGCCCTTCAACAACATGTTGAACGCCGAAGGAGCGCCGATGCCGGCAATGGCGGCCAGGCCCGCTACCTTGAGAAAATCGCGTCTGTCCTTCTTCATCTTACATCGCCTCCTTCGGTTCCAGGTGGCAGTCCCAGCAGTAGGGCTTCACTGCCGTATAGGTGTGGCAGGTGTCGCAGAACTTCTTTTTGCTGCTGTGGCAGTGCATGCAGCCGTTCTGCAGGCTCCGCTCGTAGGCAGTACCATTGGCCGTTACCCCCTTGCGGGCGCCCCCCTCGCGGAGGATGTCGTCACGCCACTCGTTCAGCATGACCATGTGCGAGGTGCGCATCTCCTGGGTCGGCCGCACGCACTCCCTGTACTCCGGCGCCGGCTTCTCCGGCTTGGGCGCCTGGTGGGCAAAGCCGGCGTTGTACCACAGCGGAAACGTCATCAGGCCCAAAAAAATCAGCAACGCGGGTATGATTCTTCCTTTACCGTACATGGTGATCACCCTTCCATTCCTGCAAGCGGTTCAAAACGCAGACCCGTCTCGCGCTCTTTTTCTCCCTCCATGACGAGGGCGTTCCCCACCAACTCAGAGACGCCGCAGACCGAGACATCCGGATTCCAGTAATTCATCAGGCTGGTCAGGGTGGCGCGGTCGATGGCGCAGACACAGGAGAGCATGTTCACCTGGTGGCGGTCGGCCACATGGCGCACCGCATTGGCGCGGGGCAGACCCGACCGCATGCGGAGTTCCATGATCTCGTCGGTGTTCAAGCCGGTGCCGGAGCCGCAGCAGAAGGTCTGCTCGCGGATGGTGTTGGCCGGCATCTCGTGGAAATTGTTGACCACGTTCTTGAGCACGTAGCGCGGCTCCTCCAGCATGCCCATGGCGCGGGCCGGGTTGCAGGAGTCGTGGTAGGTCACGATGCGGTGGTCGTTGCGCTTCGGGTCGAGCTTCAGCTTGCCGTTCTTGATGAGGTCGGCGGTGAACTCGCTGATGTGGACCATCTTGGTGGAGGCGGCATTCTCGAAGACCGTGCCGGTGATCGGCGACTTCGGCACCTCAAGGAAGTCGGCCGGGCCGTTCATGGTGTCCATGTACTGGTGGAGCACGCGCCACATGTGGCCGCACTCGCCGCCCAGGATCCACTTGACCCCCAAACGCTTGGCCTCGGCGTACATCTTGCCGTTGAGCTTCTTCATCATCTCGTTGTTGGTGAAAAGGCCGAAGTTGCCGCCTTCGGAGGCGTAGGTGGACCAGGTGTAATCAAGGCCGATGTGCTCGAAGAGGAGCAGGTAGCCCATGGCGGTGTAGATGCCGGGCTCGGCGAAGACGTCGGCCGAGGGGGTGATGAAGAGGATCTCGGCGCCCTTGCGGTTGAAGGTCGGGGTGATCCGGACCCCGGTGATCTCCTCGATGTCGTCGCAGAGATATTCGACGTTCTCCTTGAAGGTGTGGGGCTGGAGACCCATGTGGTTGCCGGTGCGGTTGGAGTTGGCCGCCGGCTCCATGATCCAGTTGATGTTGACCCCCACCAGATGCAGCAGTTCGCGGCCGATCATGGTGACCTCCGCGGTGTCGATGCCGTAAGGGCAGAAGACCGAACAGCGGCGGCACTCGGTGCACTGGTAGAAGTACATGAACCACTCTTTGAGCACCTTGAAGGTCATGGGCCGGCCGCCGGCCATCGTCTTCAGAATCCTGCCGCCCAAGGTGAAGTCGTTGCGGTAGACCGAGCGGAGCAGCTCGGCGCGCAGCACCGGCATGTTTTTCGGGTCGCCGGTGCCGAGGAAGAAGTGGCACTTGTCGGCGCAGGCGCCGCAGCGCACGCAGCAGTCCATGAAGATCTTCAGCGAACGGAACTTGTCCAGCCGTTCCTTGAGACCCTTCATGATGATCTCCTGCCAGTTCTCCGGCAGGTTCCAGTCGTCGCTCTCCGGATCCCACTCGCGCGGCACTCCGAAGAGGCCGGGATGGTTGGGAAAGGTCTTGGTGGTATGGTATTCAAGGATTTCTTTTTTGCCCGGATAGCAGTAGTTGCCCTCCTTGAACACGGCCTCGACATCCCACCAGTCCTGCTTGGGGATGGCGCCCGTCATCATCGACGGCGCTGCAGCCACACTTTTGCCTAACGTATCTGCCTTTGGTATAGCCATAGTCTCTATCCTTACTCAGCTGATTTTTCCTGCGCGGCAGGCATCTCTTTTTCGACCGGCAGACCCGCATCCACCATGAACTCACGGAACTCGTCCTCATAGCCCGCATAGGAATGGGGCTTGATGGTGGGATCGTTCCAGGGGTTGATATGGCGTACCATCCGGCTGTTGTTGGCCATGTTCCGGGTGGGGCTCATGAAGACGCCGCCCATGTGCATCAGCTTGCTGAACGGGAAGTAGACCATCAGCGAGCAGACCAGGAAAAGGTGGACGAAGAAGAGCGTGCCGATCTGATCGCTCATCACCGGCGCGAAGGTGACGAGCCCCAGGGTCAGCTGCTTGATGGCGACCACGTCCACCCGCAGGAAGTAGCGCATCAGGATGCCGGTGAGGCCGATGCCGAAGATGAGGAAGAGCGGGAAGTAGTCGGCCGGCAGCGAGATGTAGCGGATGTTGTTGAGCAGGACCCGGCGCAGGAAGAGGAAAGTGATGGCGCCCATGAAGATGAGGTCGCTCTGGTAGAGCACCGGCGCGCCCACCTGGAAGAGGCCGTCGAAGAACTCCAGGTTGTGGACAAAGGGCACGATGGGGTCGGTGAAGAGGCGCAGGTGGCGCAGCACGATCACCAGGAAGGTGTAGTGGAAGAGCAGGGCAAAGAGCCACAGCCACTTGCTGGAGCCGTAGATGAGCCGGGGCCCCTGCTGCACCTCCGCCTGGGTGTTGCGGAAGAGCGACCGGAAGAGCAGGACCTCCAGCACCATGCGGCCTACCACCCCGGCCTTGGTGGAGGGGCAATCCAGCGTGTTCTGCTGGATCCAGGGCAGGGAGTTGGCCTGACCGCAGGTGGTCGGAATGCGGAACGGCACCGGCGACTTGGCCCAGTGAACGATCCTCTGGACAAAGCCCCCCAGAAAGATGGCGAACGCCACATAGGGAAGCACTATCCCGAGCAGGCTCTGCCCGCCAGGCACCTGCGCCGCCACCAGCGCAATCACCACCAGCGCCAAGACTGCGATTAAGGCTTTCAGTACTCTCATTGACCGTTACCTCACTTCGTGTTGTGGATATGAATAGGTTGCAACTCTGCCTTGTGCGTATCCTGTCCGCGCAGCCGGGCCGAGGGGCAGCCGGACGCGACCACATGATGGTTGCGGCTCCTGATCTCCTGGACCCGCGTCTGGAAGAGCCGTTCCCGGCAGGCCATGTAGAGGTCGAAGACCATGCCGGCCACCAGGTCGAGGCGTTCCTCCAGTTCCTGCCATTGGGCAACCGACACCGCCGGGGCGTCCTTGGCGCTGCAGGCCGCGCGCACGACCTTCTTCAATGCGTGAATCAAGCCCACCGCCGCGGACGGGGCAAAATCCTGGACGGCGCGGATCTTGACAAACTCTTCCAGCGCCGGCGCGACCTGGGTCAGGTCCGGGGTGGGGCTGACGAAAAGCAGGTCGTAAAGGCGGGTCAGGGCCTGTTCGGTGTTGTAGCCGATGGGATTGGCGAAGCGGTCCTGCTCGCGCTTGAAGATGCGCGCCGCGTCCGTGGGATAGGTATCCAGCACCGCGCTGATCCAGCGCGGCAGGATTTCCCCCTTTTCTTCTGCCAGAAATTCATGGAGTTGCATCGGATGCCCCTTCCCTGCTGGCCGTTCCCGCCCGAGGAGACGACCATTCTGAATGGCCATTCAGAACATTGGAGAGCATACCTAGCATGTTTGCCAAGAGATTTCAATACAAAAAAGAGACGGGGAAGGGGCCGCGGAGGCCGGCCTGCGGCTTCGGGCACCCGGCAGGGCGGGTCAGGAAACCGTGTCGATGAGCAGGCCCGCCTCCTCTTCCAGGTTGCGGAGCAGGAGGGGAAGGTCGTCGGGGGCGATTTCGAAGTCCCGCACCACGGTGCAGGATTCATTGCCGGTGCAATCGTAGACATCCACGCTGAATCCCTCGTCGGTGCGCACCAGCACCAGATGGAGCATGATCCGGTGGTCCTCCAGACTGGTATTGACCCGTTCCATCAGCAGCCGCACCGCCTCGGCCTCGTCCGGCGACAGGGAAGTGGCCCGGCGGCCGGCCTGATGGCCGCCCGTGCCGCGCCGGCGGTTCCACTCGCGCTTGAAGGCACCGATGCGGGCGATGGGCGCAGTGCCGTCCACCGCCTCGACCCTGCGGTCGGCGCGGTACGGGTCCACCGGCACCACGCGCGGGAATTTGATTTCGTCCGAAATGACCATGCGCTCCCCCAAGTCGCCTGTCTTATCCTGCTCATCGACAGCAGCCCCCGGCGGCTTCAACCTTTTTTGCCGGTGGCGGGAAGACGGTGGCTGAGCCCGGCCCGGTTAGAGCTCGACTTCCATGCCCTCCCGGGCAAAGAAGATCTCCGGCCTGCTGCCGGTCGGGGTACAGTAGCGGCTGGCCAGCTCGTCGAGCTGGTCGTCGGTGCGGAGCGGGTCGTGGTGGAAGAGGGCCATGCGCCTGACCCCGGCCCGAGAGGCCGCGGCCACAGCATGTTCCATGGAGGAGTGGCCCCAGCCGAGCTTCGAGGCGTGGTACTCGGCCTCGGTGTACTGGGTGTCGTGGATCAGCAGATCGGCCCCGGCGAAGAATTTTTCCAGCAGGCCGTTCTGCTCTTCAGCCACCAGATCGCCCTCGTGGGCCATGGCCTCATCATAGGCGGGATCATTGGGGTCGGTGCAGAAAAGGTTGCGGTAGGGCTCGGTGTCGTAGGCGGTGCAGAGCACCTTGCCCCCGAATTCGAAGCGGTAGCCGAGACAGAGGATGGGGTGATTGAGATACTTGGTGGTAAGGCGGATGCCGCCGCCCAGGTCGCGCTGCCCTTCCTTGAGGTCGATGTACTTGATCTGGGCCGCCAGTTCCGCATCGCGCACCGGGAAATAGCGGTAGGTGAGCTGGCCGCCCACCACGCGGTCGAGTCCCTCGCCCTCGTAGCTGACCGGACCGTACACCGTGAGGCTGGTGGTGGGCAGATAGATCGGCACGAAGAAGGGGAACCCCATGATGTGGTCCCAGTGGGTGTGGGTGAGGAAGAGTTCGGTTCGGATCGCCCCCTTCCCGAGATCGTTGGCCATCATGAAGTTGCCCAGTTCGCGGATG
This sequence comes from Thermodesulfobacteriota bacterium, assembly GCA_040757055.1. Taxonomy (GTDB): domain Bacteria; phylum Desulfobacterota; class Desulfobulbia; order Desulfobulbales; family Desulfurivibrionaceae; genus JAJZRJ01. The sequence continues at coordinate 12,178 of JBFLXY010000005.1, forward strand.
CCGGAACCGGCATCGATGATGATCAGGCGGTTGTCGAGGTCCGGAAATCGCAGCTCAAGACACGGGGTATTGCCGCCGTAGCGGACCGTGGCCGGACCGGGACAGGGAATGGAGCCGCGTACCCCCCAGAATTTGACCCGCATGCTCACTGCGCCTCCTTGGCCACCTTCAAAAAGACCTGGGCCTTGTCGATTTCCTGCCGCACCGTCTGCTCCATCTCCGCCAGCTGACCCCAGCCGATGCCGATGGCCGTTGCAAGCTGATCCGCCTGGCGCTTGTCGGGGAAACGATCCCCGGCCGAGCCGATCCGGCTCAGATTGGCGTAGGCATTGGCCAGGGCCGCAATGCGCACCAGCCCGCGGCTTTCCTCAGGAGCCTCCTCCGGCTCATGATGGTGGGCGAGCAGCGCCACCAGGTTTCCGCTGAGCTGCCACTTTTCGCCGATCATCCGGCCCACCTGGCCATGATCGATGCCCATCAGGATCATCTCGGCGCGGCAAAGGGTCTTCTGTTCCAGGATCGCCAGTTCCTGGGCCTGGCGGTATTCCTGGGTAAAGCAGTTGTTGAGCGGGATCTTGCCCAGGTCGTGGAGCAGGCCGGCCACGAAATACTCTTCCCGCTGGTCGCGGGGCACCTTGGTTTCAGCCGCCAGCATCTTGGCGGTCACCCCGACGCAGAGCGAATGGGTCCAGAAATCGTCCATGGCCAGCGACTGGAAGGAATCCTCGCGGCCGACGGTGCCGAGGATGGCGGTGCTCAGAGCCAGGTTCTTCACGGTGTTGAGGCCGAGCATGATGATGGCGCGGGTGAGCGAACTGACCTGGTTGGGAAGGGAGTAGTAGGCGGAGTTGATGAGTTTCAATACCTGGCCGGTGAGCACGGGGTCGAGGGAAATGACCCGGTTGAGGTCGTTGGGCGAGGTATCGGGGCGATTGCAGATCTCCAGCACCTTGGTCACGGTGGTGGAAAGGCTCGGCATCCGGTCGATGTGTTTCTGGATGCGCTTGGCGAGCTGCTCGCTGATCACGGGCGCTTCATTCATGCAGGGGCGGCCTTTGCTGAATTTTCCCCATCATACCTGAGGGGCATGGCAGGGTCAAGCGAGGTCGCTCAGCACTGGTGCTTTCTCAGGAAGTCCTGCACCACCTCGTCCATGATCTCCAGTTGGGTTCGGCCGGTTTCGTGGATGAGGATCCACATGCAACGCTGGAAGGCGCGGTAGAGGTCCGGACGCACCCGCAACTGCAGCACCTCGGTTTCCAGGTTTCCGGCCGGCGGACCGCCCTTGGGAGTCTCCATCGGCTCAGCACCCCTCGCTGCGGTTGAAGGCCACGGCCTCGGCATAGGTGATGGTGCTGCCGCCAAAGATGTCCAGCGCGCTGCCGATGGTGGCGTCGAGCCGGTTCGCGCCCAGTTCCTTGATCCGGTAAAGGTCCGCAACGGTCCGCACCCCGCCGGCATAGGTGGCGGGAATCGGCGCATGGCGGCCCAGGAGGGCGGTGATGTCCTCGGCGATTCCGGCGCACTGCCCTTCCACGTCCACGGCATGAACCAGGAACTCGGCGCAGAAGGAGGCGAAATAGGCAAGCGATTCGGCGTCCACCACCACCTCGGTGAACTTCTGCCAGCGGTCGGTCACCACGTGGTAATGTTCACCCCGCTTGCGGCAACTGAGATCGACCACCAGCCGCTCCCTGCCGATGGCGGCCACAAGTTCCCGCAACCGCTCCTCGTAGATGCGGCCGTCCTTGAAGACATAGGAGGTGACGATCACGGCGGCAGCCCCCTGGTCAAGCCAGTAGGCCGCATTTTCCGTGGTGATGCCGCCGCCGATCTGGAGCCCGCCGGGAAAGGCATTGAGGGCCTCCTTTGCCGCCGACTCGTTGCCCGGCCCCAGCATTATGACATGGCCGCCATAGAGGCGGTCGCGCTGGTACATGGCCGCATAGTAGGAAGGCGGCTGGTCGGCAACGAAGTTGGTCGTGAGGGCGCTGGCGTCGCTGTCCGACAGGGTGGAGCCTACGATCTGCTTCACCGTGCCGCCGTGGAGGTCGATGCATGGCCGGAATTTCATGGGATTCTTTCCCCCGCTCCTGGTTCACGCCACAAAAAAAGGTGGATGGCGCGTGCGCCATCCACCTTATTGTACCCTTTTTCCACTGCGCCCGCAAAGGCGGGAAGAGGGAATCAGCACCCTTCCTTGATCATGAAGGTGATGGGATCGAGCTTCAGCACCTTGCCGCACTTGGAAACGCCGGTGGTATCCTTGACGATGTTGAGGTCGATACACTCGCTCTTGGGCGCCGGCTGGAGCACGATCACCGTATCGAACAGGTCTTCCACCTCGTGACAGGGGGCGGGCACGCCGGAATTGCTCACCCGCTGGTCATCCCGATGGCTCAACGCCGAGAACCAGACCTGAAGGTCCATGGCCCTGCCCATCTCCTTGAGGTCGGCGAGGAACTGCTGATCGGCGCAGGCGAGGTCGTAGCCATCGATCACCAAGCAGCTCGGCCGGATGACGTTCTGGTAGACCAGGTCGTTCATCCGCTCCTCAAGCTTGGCCCGGCTCAGCTTGGACTCCTTGAAGGTCATGATCATGCGGTTGTGCATGATCTCGTCGTAGACCTCGTAGGGGTTGTCGAGCTTGCAGCCGGCGGCGATGTCCTTGAACATGTCGTCGTACCAGATCCTGGTCTTTTCCAGGCTCTGGCCCACGCTCACATGGATCACCTGCTTGCCATTGAGCAGGCTGTCCAGGGCGATCTGCACCAGGATGGCGGTCTTGCCCAGGCCCGCCCGGGAAATCACCAGCCCCATGCGGGAGGAAACGTTGCTCTCCGTGCAGACGTTGAGGTGACGGATCGGATTCTTCTCGATGAGTTCCTTCTTCAGCATGGCGTCACCTCCTACTTTTCCTTGTTCTTCTTCTGCGCTTCCGCGATGAGCTGCTCCGCCACGCTCTTCGGCACCGGCTTGTAGCTGGCGAATTCCATGGTGAACTCCGCCTTGCCCTGGGTGAGGGAACGGAGATCGGTGGAGTAGCCGAACATCTCGGAGAGCGGCACCTCGGCCTCAATGGCAGTATAGTCGTCTTCCTCGGTGGTGCCAACAATCATTCCGCGCCGCTGGTTCAGGCTGCCCATGACCGAGCCCTGGAACTCGGTGGGGCCTTCCACCACCACCTTCATGATCGGCTCAAGAATCACCGGCTTGGCCTTCATGTAGCCCTCCTTGAAGGCGCCGATGGCAGCGAGCTGGAAGGCGATGTCCGAGGAGTCCACCGCATGGGAGGCGCCGTCGTTGATGACGCAGCGCACGCCGGTGATGGGCGCGCCGATGAGGGCGCCCTTGACCACCGCCTTCTGGAAGCCCTTGTCGCACGAGGGAATGAACTCGCGGGGGATGACGCCGCCCACGATGCTGTCGACGAATTCGTATTCGCCCTCTTCCAGGGGCTCGATGTAGCCGCCCACGCGGCCGAACTGGCCGGAGCCGCCGGTCTGCTTCTTGTGGGTGTAGTTGAAGTCGGCCCGCTGGGTGATGGCCTCGCGGTAGGCCACCTGCGGGGCGCCCACCTGGACCTCGGCATTGTATTCACGCTTCATGCGCTCGACGTAGACGTCGAGGTGCAGCTCGCCCATGCCGGAGATGATGGTCTCGTTGGTCTCGGGGTCGATGAAGGTCTTGAAGGTCGGGTCTTCCTTGGTGAAGCGGTTCAGGGCCTTGGACATGTTGACCTGGGCCTTGTTATCCACCGGCTTGATGGCCAGCGAGATAACCGGAGTGGGCACGTGCATGGAGCTCATGGAGTAGTTGAGCTTGCCGTCGGTGAAGGTGTCGCCCGAGGCGCAGTCGATGCCGAAGAGGGCCACGATATCGCCGGAGCCGGACTCCTCGATGTCCTCCATCTCGTCGGCGTGCATGCGCACCAGGCGACCCACCTTGGCCTTCTTGCCGGTGCGGGCATTGACGATGGTGTCGCCCTTCTTCAGGGTACCCTGGTAGGTGCGCACATAGGTGAGCTGGCCGTAGCGGCCGTCTTCCAGCTTGAAGGCCAGGGCCACCATGGGGTCGGCCGGATTGTTGCTGACCTTGATTTCGGCCTCTTCCTTGTCGAGATCAAGGGCGAAGTTGTCGACCTCGGTGGGCGCGGGCAGGTAGTTGGCCACACCGTCGAGCAGGAGCTGGATGCCCTTGTTCTTGTAGGCGGAACCCATCATGACCGGGGTCAGTTCCAGCTTCAGGGTGCCGATGCGGACGGCATTCATGATCATCTCTTCGGTGGGGGTGCCCTCGAGCACCGCCTCCATCAGCTCGTCGGAGAACATGGAGGCCGCGTCAAGCAGGGCCTCGCGCCGTTTCTCGGCCTCGGCCGTGAGGTGGGCCGGGATCTCCTCCTCGCGGATCTTCTCGCCGTTGTCGCCGTCGAAGTAGATCGCCTTCATCTTGATGAGATCGACAAGGCCCTCCAGGTCGCCTTCCAGGCCGATGGGCAGCTGGATCGGGATGGCATTGAGGTTCAGTTTGTCGCGGAGCTGGCCGATGACGCGGTCCGGGTTGGCGCCGGTGCGGTCGCACTTGTTGATGAAGGCGATGCGCGGGACGCGGTAGCGGGTCATCTGGCGGTTGACGGTGATGGATTGGGACTGCACGCCGCCCACCGAGCAGAGGATGAGGATCGCGCCGTCCAATACCCGCAGGGCGCGCTCCACCTCGATGGTGAAGTCCACGTGGCCCGGGGTGTCGATGATGTTGATCGAGTGGCCCTTCCAGTCGCAGTAGGTGGCGGCGGAGGCGATGGTGATGCCGCGCTCGCGCTCCAGCTCCATGGAGTCCATCTTGGCGCCGACGCCGTCCTTGCCGCGCACCTCGTGGATGGCGTGAATCCTCTGGGTGTAGAAGAGGACGCGCTCGGTCAGGGTGGTCTTGCCCGAGTCGATGTGGGCGCTGATCCCGATGTTGCGGACTTTTGACAGGTCTTTCATGATTCCTTCCTCACCGAATCCGTTGCATGTCTCAAGCGCCGGAGCGCTCGCGGCCGCGGCGGGCCTGGGTAACAAAACTGCCGCTTTCCGAATGAAAAACGGCCCCAAACCGAGGCCGTGGCACGGTACATTTTTAGAACCGGCACATTTACCCCTTCGCCAGAAGGCTGTCAAGGGAAAAATTCGCTGAAACCGCACGCAGTTAGTGGGAAAGAAACAGGGCGGGAACACCAGGGACAGAGATGGGGGAGCGGGCCGCCACCGGCCGTGGCAAGGGAGGTCGGCGGCTACAGGAACTCCTCGAAATAGTCGAGATCCTTGTGGAAGGTCTCCTCCAGCCCGGCCAGGGCCGCCACCGCGGCCAGCAGGCAGAGCGAGCCGACCAGAAGCGCGCTGCCCTCAAGCCCCAGGGTGCCGCGGCCGAACTGGAAGAGCATGGTGATGGGCACCACCATGCCGCGGACAAAGTTGGGCACGGTGGTGGCCACCGTGGCCCGCAGGTTGGTGCCGAACTGCTCCGCCGCCACGGTGACGAAGATCGCCCAGTAGCCCACGCCAAAGCCGAGGAAGGCGCAGACGCCGTAGAAAAAGGCCGGACTCTGGCCGTGCTGCCGGAAATAGAGGGCGATCCCCGCCGCGGTGAGCAGCAGAAAGAGGGCAACCGCCTTTTTGCGGCTTTGGAAGAGCTGGCTGATAAGGCCGCTGGAAAGATCGCCGAAGATCAGCCCCACGTAGCAGAACATCACCGCGTTCCCGGCCGAGACCGGCCCGCTGATTCCCATGGCAGCCGCAAACTCCGGGGAAAAGGTGATGAGAATCCCCACCACGAACCAGATGGGCACCCCGATGACGATGGAATTGAGGTAGCGCCGAAAGCGGTCGCGGCCGGTGAAGAGGGCGAGGAAGTTGCCGCGCCGGACCCCGCCCCGGTCGTCCATGGCCCGGAACATCCCCGACTCGGCCACCCGGAGCCGGGTGATGAGCAGCAGAAGCCCCAGCACCCCGCCGATGATGAAGGCGGTGCGCCAGTCGAAGGTGCTGGCCACCAGGTTGGCGAGGATGGCGCCGGAGACCCCCACCGAGGCGACCAGCATGGTGCCGTAGCCGCGTATGCTCTTGTGCAGCACCTCGGCCACCAGGGTGATGCCCGCCCCCAGTTCACCGGCCAGGCCGATGCCGGCGACAAAGCGCAAGGCCGCGTAGGCAGAGAGCGAGTTGGCAAAACCATTGGCCAGATTGGCCACGGAATAGAGGAAGATGGAGGCGAACATGATCTTGAGCCTCCCCTGGCGGTCGCCGAGGATGCCCCAGAGGATGCCGCCCACCAGCATGCCGGCCATCTGCATGTTGAGAAGAAAGACGCCCTGGTCGATGAGTTCCTGCCCCGTAAGCCCCAAGGCCTTGAGGCTTGGCACCCGGACGATGCTGAAGAGCACCAGATCGTAGATATCGACAAAATAGCCCAGCGCGGCCACGATGACCGGCAGGCTGAAGACCTGGGAAAGATTGGCTTTACGCTGTAATTCCATGGGGTATCCGCCCTCGCTTTTGCTTTATGCGCAGGCAACATACCCCTTGGCACACTCCCGCGCCAGAGGGAAAACTCCCCGTGAAAGGCATGGCCCCGGCCTGCCGCTTCTTCCTCTGCGCCGCCTCAGCCTACCCCCGCGCCGGAAGGCCATGGGGCCAGACGCGCTTCGCCACCTTTTCGTTGCCCATCACATCGAGCATCATCCGCCACGCCGCCTGGAACCCCAGTTCCCGGTATGCCTCGAACTGTTTCTCGTCGAAGAACTGGTCGCCGGTGGACTCGTCTGGAAAGGCGGGGTGCTCCTTCTTGTAGCCATACAGATCGGCACTTACCCCCTGGAAAAAGGTGGTGGTGAGGTAGATCAGAATCCCCTTGCTGTTGTCGGCGTATTTGATGGTGGCCACCAGATAGCCCTTGTCCGCGCAGGGAATGCCGCAGGGATCATCGCCCTTCTTCGGAATCAGCCCCTGCAGATCGTCGTTGTCGATCATGATCAGGGCGCCAAAGTCGGTCCGCACCTTCTCCATGGCGTTGGCCAGATCGCCGAAGGTGAACTTCGGATCGGCGCCGCCGTCGCAGACGATGATCAGCCTCAGCTTGCGCCGCACCAGTTCGTAGAGGCCAAGATTTTCGAAATGGCCGCCGTCCGAAAGCTGGAGAAAGGTTCCCTTTTCGTCCAGTTGGTTCCGGAACACCACCTCCCAGAGGCCGGGCAGCAGGAAGTTGGGGTTGCGCAGCCGTCCGCGCCAATTCTGCCAGTTCTCCGGATTCGGCACCCAGTAGCCCAGCCGGAAGTTCAGCAGGCCCATGAGCGCGGAGAGGAACGGCGAACGGGTGATGCCCTCCCCGCCGCAACCCGCGCTGGGGTTGATGGCCGCCCCGGAGGTGGCCATGGCCGAGGCCAGGGTCATTGCGCCGCCCATGTACTCCTGCGTGCGTTGCCAGCCCGTGGCATAGCTGCCGCAGTATTGGGGCGAGAGGATGAAGCTGTCGCCTCCCCGGCCGCGGAGCTTAGGCCTGTCGGAGGAGACCAGAACCACATTGGTGTTGATGATGTGATACGGGCCGTGCGTCATTTCATGCACTGCCGCCAGGTTCGCCCGGTAACTCAGCGAGGCGTGGTATGCGCCGTCCAGCACCTTCTCCACATCCGGCATGAAGGTCTCCATGAGCCGGTCGCGGTAATACCGATGGATGGAAATCTGGTTGAGATTGGTCAGCATGGCGAGAGGAATCGCCACTGCCAGGCCGAAACAGAAGAAAAGCACGAACAAGACCGGATCAGACGCGGCCGCCTGCACCACCGCAAAGGCCATGGTATAGGCAAAAAGCAGGATGCCGAAGAGAAGGGCGGCCACGCCGACGGTCACCAGGAGCCCCATGGGTACCTTGCCCGGCTTGATGCTCTTGGTTTTCAGGTAGGTCATGATCCCCGAAACGAGGCCGACCAGGAAGGTGCCGAGGCCGGCCCCCAACGCCGTGGCCTCGGCGCCGATGTGGCGCCAGAGCCCGGCCCAGATCGACGCCTGATCCGGTGTCTGCTCTTTTGGGGCAGAAGCGGCCGCAGGCGGCTGGCCGGCCACGGCCTGGGAACGCATCATCGTGCCTTGAAAGGTAAGTTCGCCATCCGCGGAGAGGATGTTCCCGGAAACCGTCACCTGCCCTGCCTTGCTACTCCGGGCTGCCTCGCCTTGGGCCTTCACCCAATGGTGCACCCCTGGGATGCTGCCGAGCAGCAGGAGGGCCAACAGGACGGGCAGCAACCGGCCGGCGGTGCGGTCGTACACCTCCCGGACCGGATAGGCCCACCGGCCGCGCCAGCGGAAAAAATAGGCGGCCAGGGAATAGAACGGCACGGTCAGGCCACCAAGGCCGAAACCAAGCACAGCCGCGAGGAGGAACCAGTTCTGCCGCAACGCCTTGGGCAGGAAGGCGAAGGCACAAACCTCCCGTAGCAGGCCGAACTGAAAGGCGAGCAGGAACACGAGGGTGATCAGGGCGCCGTAGACCAGGAGCCCCAGGCCGGCGCCGCGCAGCGCGGCCCAGAGCAGGGCGAAAAGGTTGAGCCCCTGGCCGGGGGTGAGATACTTGGCGTTCTGGCGGAGAAAGTTGAGCAACCGGCCACTCCACCGGCTCTTGCCGGTCCTGGCCTGCAACAGGGAGGTGAGTTCGGTGCGTTCCGCCTCGTCTCGCGGCTCGCCGCCCATGGGGAAGGAGGTGAAGGGGAAATTCTTATCGGTGAGGCCGAAGGTATCGGGGGCGCTGTTCAAAGACCAGGTGAGGCTGGAACCGATGTAGCCGCCGCCCGAGACCGTTGAGAGATAGTCGATCGTGGCGAGCCAGCCGTTGTGGGCCAGGGCCTGCATGACTCCCAGGGAAAAACTCGCCGAGCGGATGCCGCCGCCGGAAAGGGCCAAGCCATGGAGCGCCGCCGTTTGCAGGGCAGGGTCACGCCGCCGCTGGCGGATAGCGTCCAACTCCGCCTTGACTACCTCTTTGGCGCCAAAATAGTCCACATCCTCGCTGATTGCCGGACAATAGGCCTTCTTCTCCATGGCACGCTCCCCCCTGAAGCAGTGACACTTCCCTTGAGCCATCCTGGGCCGCACAACACGCCGATAGCCAGCCTGACGCGCTATACGGCTCTTCTTGTGATTACTTGCCCCCGATCACGTCATAACACCCCGCTTGAGAGGCGAAAGGAGGAGGCGGGAAGCGAGTCCCTCTCAAAGCGGTTGTAGAGCCCATTAGTTAATTGTTCTGATGCCTAAACCATCTGCGAACATACGGGTTTGCTCAGAAAACCACTTTCCAGTATTTGTGATCTCTAATGTGTGGCTCACAGGTAAGCAGTTGGCTGCAGCCACGCGCAACTCTAAACGATAGACGCCTGGCGGAATTAGATGGCTCAATGTGTTTGGCTTGACTTCGAGATCAAGCGCCAGAACCGTGTCGTCGGGAGCCACAGTCGGCAAGTCGTACCCAACATCCTTTCTATGCTTTGGATCCACAATATGGCCTAGGTCGCAATGCTTGCCCATTTGTGGAGAAATGCCTTCCGCGAAAATTTCTGGCCCACCCTTGCCTTGTTGGCCATGCGCCCAAAGGAGATTCATTGGGAGAAAGTCATCTACTTTCTTGAATGACCCGTCAGCATGGCACTTTGACAATTTCGCAGCAAATACCTGAACTCGCTCTGCTCGGGTCTTTCCGACGTTTTCGACCCAGATACGCAAGTAATAACACTCTGCGACTCCATAAGTAAGAGCCGTTTTCTGAACTACATAATTGAGCATCGTCTTTTGACAATCAGGTGAGCCCAGCGCTATTGATACACGGAGTTCCGGTTTTCTACGCCAACGCAAGAACTCATCTTTGAACAAGGCGACCAGAACAGCGAGAAATGTTGCTGATGCACCTGCCCACTGCGCGACCGTTCCAAAATCCATTTGCGTGTCCGAAGTGTTAATTGTCATGGACTCTACCACAAGATACTATATGGCTTTCCGGTTTTTGTCCGGAGCCTCTGTCCTTTTTTGCCAATTTTTCAGGTTCAACGTGCCTCTTCCCCTCTTCTTTTGAAGAATCGCAGCCGGGCTACCTAACATCTTGGCATATTCTTTTTTACCTGCCAAACAAAAAAGGCCTGCAAGGAATCACTCCTTACAGGCCTTATCTGTGTACTGGTGCCGGGACCAGGAATCGAACCAGGGACACTCGGATTTTCAGTCCGATGCTCTACCAGCTGAGCTATCCCGGCATGAGAGTGGAGATATTTATTGAAAAGCAGGCTCCTTGTCAAGGGATTTCTCCACCACCGCCACCCGGCTCAAGGCCAGATGGTCATGCCAGGCGCGGCGTTGCGGATCAACGAGCACCCAGAGAAATCCGGCCGCCAGCGGCAGGGCGGAGCCGAACTGGCCCACGGCCCGGAGAAAGGCGCGGCCCCACGGCAGCGGCCCGCCGGCCATATCCTCCACCCGCAGCCCCAGCAAGAGCTTGCCGATGGTCTGGCCGCCGCAGGCATGGAAGACGGTGCAATAAGCCAGCCCCACCACCGGCGGCAGGATAAGGCCGACACCCAGCAGGGTGCCGGAAAGGAGCAGCATGGTCCAGAGATTTTGTGGCGGGCCGGCAAAGAGGGAGCCGCCGCACAGGGAGACAAAGGCGCCATTCAGGAAGGCCAGGGCCGCCAAATCGATGAGCAGGGCCATGGCCCTGGGCGAAAAACCGGCGCCCGCCGCGGCTGGCGGGGCGGGCGCATTCTGTTCCATGGTCTCGGTCACGGCAGCTTCGATTCAGGGGGCGGTTTCCTCTTCCTCACCGTCGCTCTCCAGGGTGAGGCCAAGGTCGGGGATATCCGGGTGGCCGGCGTGGCCGGCGGCATCCGCCTCCGCGGGAACCGTCTGAGCATCGTCAAAGGTCAGGTCCAGATCCTCGTCGGAAGCGGACGACTCCAGGGAAAGGGAAATCTGTTCCGGATGCCCCGGTGATGCGGCCGCTGCCGGCGCATCCTCCAGCAGCAGGGAGAGGTCGTCGGCCTCGTCGTCTGCCGCTGCCGGTTCCTCCGTGGCCGGCGCCTCGGGAACCGCGCCCAGCAGGTCGGCCAGATCGAGCACCCCGCCGGCGGCCTCTTCCTCCGCCTCCAGTTCCGTTTCGCCACGGCCCTCGCCGCCGGTGAGGTCAAAATTGAAGGAAAGATCGTCGGACGCCGCAGCGGCCTGGGATTGCGGCGCCTCTTCCAGATCCGTTTCCGGCATGACGAGGCCGCCGATCTCCCCTTCCGGCGTCTCGGCCGGCGCGGCGGCTTGCGCCTCCTCGTCGGAGGGCATCAGGCCGGAGAGATCGAGGCCGCTCAGGCTCGGCATCTCGATGGCCGTTTCTTCCTCTGCCGCCTGGGATTGCGGCGCCTCTTCCTCCGCCAGGGCCAGGCTCTCTTCCTCGGCCGCGCCGAGGTCCAGCGCCTCTTCGGACAGGTCGAACTCGGCCGGTTCGGCCTCGGCCACCTCGGCTGCAGCGGCCGACACCAGTGCCCCCAGGAACATGGGGGGCGCCACTTTGGCCATGGGCCCGCGCAGTTGCGCCGCCACGGCCATCAGGTCGTGGGCGCACTTGCCGCACCGTTCCACGCGATCAAAGGTGATGTAGCCGCACTTGGGACACCGCATAGCCGATCCTTCGTCTTTCGGTTGGCGCGGCAAAACCGCGCCTTGCACGAAGCAAGTGTAGTACAGATCGCTTTGCCCGGTCAAGATTTTCTCGCCGCCGGCGGGTGCGGCGCCTGCCCCTGCACTGAGGTATTGCAAAAGCCGCTGGTTCACGATATGGTTTGCCCGAAAGTTGCACCCCCGTTCATTCATCGTGGAGCGCCCCCATGGTCAGAAACCCGCACCGCCTCTTGCTGCTCGTCGCGACCATCCTCCTCCTGTCCCTCAGCGGCTGTTTCTACCGCGAGCCGGTACGCCACCTCGCCTCCGACATCTGCCTCATCACCCCGGAACTCACCCAGAAGCAGGTGCTCGACATCCTCGGTCCGCCCAACCACCAGAAAAAATCGGCAGAGGAGGGGGATACCTGGATCTACTATGAGGTGAAGAAAAGCCTCTTGCGCAAGACCCCGTACATCGGCGGCCGCCTCGGCAACGAGGACTACGAGGTGATCACCATCTCCTTTGTCGAGGGCCAGGTCCGCACCTGCGCCTACCGGGCGCTCAAGGAAGAGGAATTCAAGGCGTTGGGAATTCCGAAGCAGTGAGACGTTCGGCTGCCAACGGTTACGAAAAAGCCCGGACCCGCATGGTGCAGGAGCAACTGGTTCCCGGTGGGATCACCCACCCGGCGGTGCTCTATGCCATGAACACGGTGCCGCGCCACCTCTTCGTCGAGGAAGGACTCTGGCCCCAGGCCTACGGCGATTTCCCGCTGCCCATCGGCGAGGGCCAGACCATCTCCCAGCCCTACGTGGTGGCGCTCATGACCCAGCTCCTGCAACTCAAAGGGCACGAAAAGGTGCTGGAGATCGGCACCGGCTGCGGCTACCAGTCCGCGGTGCTCGCTTCGCTCTGCAAGGAACTCTACACCGTGGAGCGGATCAAGACCCTGCTGGCCCGCGCCCGCAAAAACTTCGATGCGCTGCGCCTCTACAACATCTTCAGCCGGGCCGACGACGGCACCTGCGGCTGGCCGGAGCACGCACCGTTTGACGCCATCATCGTCACCGCCTCCGGGCCCCGGATCCCGCAACCACTCATTGACCAACTCGCTGATCCAGGGGTGCTGGTGATTCCGGTGGGCGACCGCGAGAGCCAGGTGCTCACCGTGGTCCGCAAGGAGAAGGGGCGGGTCGCCAGCCAGGAGGTGGAGAACGTCCGCTTCGTCAAGCTGGTGGGTTCCCACGGCTGGGCCCCACGCTGATTCCATCTTCAATCAAGTGTTCACTTCGCCCCTTGGCTGCTGCCGGCTCAACGCGCTGCGCGGCTCCTCGCCGTACTCAACTGTACCGTCCTCGTCCATCGTGCTTCCGCCATCCCTGGCCCGCACGACATTAGGCCCTCCATGGCCGTCGCTGCTCGCTCGTCAATGGGTCACGCCCGTCCACTGCCTTCGCGTTTCCATCTTGATTGAGAGATGGAATAATTACCTATCCCCCCCCCTCACCCGCCCCGCCAGTTCCCGCACCCTGGCCTTGGTCTCCGCCAGATCGAAGCGCAGACATTCGCGCTCCCGCACCACCACCTCGCCGTGGACGATGACATCCCGCACCAGACCTCCGGCCCCGCTATAGATCAGGGTCGGCAACCCATAAAATGGGGTCAGCCGGGGGTGGGCGAGATCGAGAATGACCAGATCGGCAGGGGCTCCAGGGGTGAGGCGACCGAGCGCATCGCCAAAACCGAGGCAGGCAGCCCCGCCCGCCGTAGCCATCTCCAGCAGCCGGGTCGCGGGCAGCACCGTGGGGTCCAGATGCATGCCCTTGTGGAGCAGGGCGCAGCGGGCCAGTTCTCCCCAGAGGTCGAGGTTGTTGTTGCTGGCGCAGCCGTCGGTGCCGATGCCGACGCCAATGCCTCGGCCCAGCAGCGCGGGCAGGGGCGCGATGCCCGAGGCGAGCTTCATGTGGCTCTCCGGGCAGACCACCACCGGGCTGCCAGTGGCGGCAAGGATATCGATGTCCGCCTCACTCAGCCACACTCCGTGGACACAGACGGTGTCGCGGTCGAGGAGGCCCAGTTCGTGGAGATAGCCCACCGGCGTGCGGCCGGTCCGGGCAAGGCTCTCCTGGACCTCGCCTTCGGTTTCGGCCACATGGAGGAAGAGGCGGACCCCTGACTCATGCGCGGCCTGCTTTGCCGCCACCAGGGTTTCGCGACTGCACGTATAGGGGGAGTGGCAGAAGATCGCCGGGGTGACAAGCGGGCTTTTTCCCTGCCAGGCCGCGACAAAGCGCCGGGCAACGGCCACGTTTTCAATGGAGTCGGGGACACCGGGCGCGGGAAAATCGATCACCCCCTGGGCCGCCACCGCCCGGATGCCCGCCTCGCTGAAAGCCCGGGCCGCCTCTTCCTCGTGGAAATAGGCATCCGCCACCGTGGTGGTGCCGGAAAGAAGCATCTCCGCCGCCGCCAGCCTGCTGCACCAGTAGACCATTTCCGGGGAGACAAATCGCGTTTCGGCCGGAAAGATGTGTTCGGTGAGCCACTCCATCAGCGGCAGGTCGTCGGCCAGGCCGCGGAAGAGGGTCATGGCCGCATGGTTGTGGCAGTTGACCAGTCCCGGCAGAATGAAGCAGCCCCTGGCGTCCATGGTTTCGGCCGCCGGGGGGGCTTCGGCCATGGGTCCGACCGCGGCGATGCGGCCGTGACGGATGGCGACGTAGCCCAACATGGCCTCATTCTCCGGCATTCCCGTAGCGAAAAGACGGCCATTGCCGAGAAGCAGATCAATGGATTGTGATTCGTGCATATCTGTCCCTGTGGCACACCATAGTGGACCGGCCGCCCCGCGACAACCCCTTTGTTGCCCCTTTCCTCCTCCGGCCATGACCCTGTTTTTTTTACTAGACATTCATTTTCTCTTTTGCGAGCATACAGACAGTTGCTCTTTCTTCCGGCTCTCTTGGTGTTACCGCGTGACATACTGTCGCCAACGCAGGCGCAGAACTTGTGGCATGGTCATGAAAACAGGCGTGGTTTTCAGCCGGTTTTCGCTGGTCTTTCCCGGCTGTCGCTGCTGGCTTGGCGCGAGCCCGCCGGGAGCATCACCGCCCAGGGCGGCGCATGGCGCCATGCGCGCTCTTGATGGCGCCCGGCCTTTTCTCACGACAAGGAGGAGTCAACGTCATGAAGCTGCTGACCAAAATGAAGGTGGGAAGTCGCGTGTTCCTGATCGTGCTCGTTCTGCTTGCCCTGACCGGCATCGTCGCGGCAGTGGGGATATTCAAGATGCAGAACATCGGCACCGAACTCGAGGCCATCGCCGACCGCGACATTCCCCTGACCACCGCAGTCACCGAGGCGGCGACGCATCAATTGGAGATCGCGGTCTGGTTTGAGCGCGGCTACCGCTTCGGCGAAAAGGGCGACCGGGCCGGGCTGGGCGCCGCCCTTGAGGCGATCAAGGTCCAGGGCGCGGAAACCGTAAAAAAAATCCAGGGCGCGGAAAAGATCATCGAGGAGGGCCTGCGCCTGGCCCACACCGGCGCGGAGCGGCGCGAATTCGAGGCCGTGCTGGCCGGGCTGAAGGGCGTGGAAAAGGAGCACGCCGAGGTGGAGGAACATACGAAGAAATGCTTTGAGTTGCTCGCCGCCGGCAACCTCCGCGAGGCCGAATCCCTCTGCAATCAGGTTTCCAAGGAGGCCGAGGAGGTGGATCACCACATCGAGGCCATTGTCCAGGAGGTGGGAAAATTCACCCAGGCGGCGGCGAGCACGGCAAAAAGTGATGAACAGGCCGGCCTGCGCCTCATCCTGCTGGTGAGCGGCATCGGCATCGTGGTCGGCTTTGCCCTTGGCGCGCTGGTCACCCGCAGCGTGACCAGTTCACTGGTCAACGTGCGGACCATTGCCGACAACGTCACCGCCGCCAGCCAGGAACTGAGTTCCACCGCCCAGCAGGTCTCCCAGGGCGCCAGCGAACAGGCCGCAGCGGTGGAGGAATCCACCGCCTCGGTGGAGGAGATGAGCGCCACCATCCGCCAGAACCGCGACAATGCCCAGCAGACCGAACAGATCGCGGTGCAGGCCGCGAAAGACACGGCAGAGAGCGGCCAAGCCGTAACCCAGACCGTAGCCGCCATGAAGCAGATTGCCGACAAGATCTCAATCATCGAGGAGATCGCGCGCCAGACCAACCTGCTGGCCCTGAACGCCGCCATTGAGGCGGCGCGGGCCGGCGAGCACGGCAAGGGTTTCGCGGTGGTGGCCGCCGAGGTGCGCAAGCTGGCGGAGCGCAGTCAGCGGGCGGCTCAGGAGATCAGCGAACTCTCCTCAAGCAGCGTGGCCGTGGCCGACAAGGCCGGCGCCATGCTGGCCAAGATCATGCCGGACATCCAGAAAACCGCCACCCTGGTGCAGGAAATCGCCGCGGCCAGCGTCGAACAGAACGCCGGCATCGACCAGATCAGCCAGGGCATGCAGCAACTGGACACCGTGGTGCAGCAGAACTCCAGCGCCTCGGAAGAGATGGCCGCCACCGCCGAGGAACTCTCGGCCCAGGCCGACGAATTGCAGGGGGTGATCGCCTCGCTCATCGACACCAGGGAGAACGGCGGCCCGCCGCAGCGCCCCCTGGCCCGGCCCGCAAAAGTCGCCCATCTCGCCAGCGGCAGGAAGCTGAACGCCCCCCCGAAAAGCCCAGGGGGCGCCCGGCTCCAGTTGGGCCAGCGTCCCGACAAGGGCGACGATCTCGATCAGGAGTTCGAACGGATGTAGCAGGTCGCGGCACACAAGCCAACACGGCCGGCCTGGGGTCTCCCTCGCCGGCCTTCTTTTTTCAGCACGCCTCCAGCTCGATGCACTTCTCGGGGCACATGGAGGCGGATCGTTCCAGCTCCTCCGAGAGCGGCACGCAGCCATCGATGAGTTCGGCCTTCTCGCCATCCTCGCTCATGCGAAAGACTCCCGGGCAGAGGGCGGCGCAGGTGCCGCAGCCATTGCAGCGGTAGGTATCGATGTTGACGTAGACGTAGTGGGTGGTCATGCGCTCCTCCAAAGGGTCGTGTCGGCCATGAATCCCGGCCGGCCCCCTTTTTCCAATTATAATGCCGTATCCCGAACAGGCAACGCAGAAAGGCGCTTCAGCGCTCCTGCCGGGCGTGCCGGCCCGCCTCGACCAGCATCCCCTTGCGCCGGTAAATCGGGCGCAGTTTTTCCCGCAGGAGCGGCAGTTGCCGGCTGAAGAGGACCGCGCCGACGAGGCAGGCGGCCGCGCCGGCAAGCAGGGTTTGCCGCGGGCCGATGAGCCCGGCAACCGTTCCGGCCCCCAGGCTGCCGATCGGCACCATGCCGATGAAGGACATGGTGAAGAGGCTCATGACCCGGCCCCGCTTGTCTTCGTCCAGGATCGTCTGCAGCATGGTATTGCAGGAGGCGACAAAGGTCATGCCGCCGAAGCCGACCATGACCAGGGCGGCCAGCGACAGGAAGAGGTTGCCTGAAAGGGCGAAGAGCGCAAGTCCGCCCGCAAAGAGCAGATCGGCCCGCACAATGACCCGTTCCAGGCCGACAACGCTGGCGCGGGAGGCCAGATAAAAGGTTCCCGCCAGCGCCCCGCCGCCGGCCGCGCCCATGAGAAAACCGAAGGTGTGCGCATCCCCGTGCAGTATCTCCCTGGCAAAGAGGGGCACCAGCACCGCATAAGGCATCCCCAGGAGGCTGGTCTGCGCAATGAGCAGCAGGATGCTCCGGATGGGTGCAAAGCCGAAGGCATATTGAAAACCCTCGCGGAGTTCGTGGAACAGATGGCGCCGGGACGAGGGGCGCGGGCGTGGCGTGATCCGCATGGCGGCAAGCGCGACAATGACCGCCAGATAGCTGATGCTGTTGGCGATGAAGCAGATGCCCTCGCCGACGGAGGCGACGACGAGGCCAGCCACGGCAGGGCCGATAAGGCGCGCCGCGTTGACCATGGAGGAATTGAGGGCGATGGCGTTGCCCAGATTTTCCGGCCCTTCGATCATCTCCACCAGAAATGACTGGCGGATCGGGATATCGGCCGCATTGACCAGACCAAGCAACAGGCTCAGCACCACCAGATGCCAGACCTGAACCACCCCGGCCAGAACCACCATGGCCAGGAATGCCGCCTGCAGCATGGCCAGGGTCTGGGTGAGGAGCAGAAGACGCCGGCGATCCCAACGATCCGCCAGCACCCCGGCCAGCGGGGAGACGAAAAAGGCCGGAATCTGGCTGGTAAAACCGACCACGCCCAGCAGGAGGGCGGAGCCGGTCAGGCGATAGACAAGCCAGCTCATGGCCACCTGCTGCATCCAGGTGCCCAGCAGGGAAACACCCTGGCCGGCCACAAAAAGCCGGTAGTTCCTGGAGCGCAGGGCGCGAAAGAGATGCCGGGTACGGGAAATCTTCATTCGGGGGAATGCCGCGCGAGGCTTCCGCTGCCGCCAGACCGCCGCCCCTGGATACGCAAAATCCGCTTCCTTTGCGGCAAGCGGGTTTTGCACGGCTGCGGCTTTTATCCGATATGCAACTGGTGCCGGAGGTCGGAGTCGAACCGACATGGAGTTGCCCCCGCCGGATTTTGAGTCCGGTGCGTCTACCAGTTTCACCACTCCGGCATATTGCGCGTTGTCTTGGCCGCCTGGCGGCAGGCGCCCGGCAATGCCGCCCACTATAGAAGCCTTGCTCCGGCCTGTCAAGCAAAAGCCCGTTGGCTCACCGGCCGGAAACCGCAGGCAGGTAAACCTGCTGGAAGCGGTAAAAATAGCCCACCCCCGACCAGACGGTGAGGCCGGCGGCAAAATAGAGAATAAGCTGGCCCAGCTCGTGCAGGAAAGGGATGGGCACCACCCCCAGCGGGAAGATGAGCACGCAGAGCGCCACATACTGGGAAACGCTCTTGACCTTGCCGGCGGAACTGGCGGCCACCACGATGCCGGCCGAGGCGGCCACGCCGCGAAAACCGGTGATGGCCAGTTCCCTGGCCAGAATGACAAAGGCGACCCACGCTGGCACCCGACCCATGGGAATGAGCATGATGAGCGCCACCGCCACCATCACCTTGTCGGCCAAGGGGTCCATGAGCTTGCCGAGCACGGTCTCACTCTGATGTTTGCGGGCATAGTAGCCGTCGGCCAGGTCGGTGAGGGCGCCGGAGAGGAAGAGCCAGAAGGCCAAAAGACTCATGCCCCTGCCAGCATCGGGCCGGAGGCAGAGGAGCAGCAACGGCACCGTGGCAAAACGGTAGCCGGTGAGCAGATTCGGCAGGGTGAGCAGTTGACGGTACGGCATGGCTAGTTGGCGGCCAGATGCCACGGTGTGGATGCGGGCAGTCCGGCGGTGGCCAGCTTCCGGTAATAGAGCAGAACCGAGCGGACATAGCGCTGGGTTTCCTCAAAGTTCGGGATGCCGCCAAAACGTTCCACCGCCCCCGGTCCGGCATTGTAGGCGGCAAGAGCCAGCGGCAGACTGCCGTTGAACCGCCCCAGCATCTGCTTGAGGTAGCAGGCCCCCCCCATGATGTTCTCGCGCGGATCAAAAAGGTTGTAGACATTCATGTCGGCCGCGGTGCCCGGCATGAGCTGCATCAACCCCTTGGCCCCCTTCTCGGAGACCGCTAGGTGATCGAAATTCGACTCGATCTTGATCACCGCCTTGATGAGGTGGGGATCGATGTCGTAATGGCTGGCCGCGGCACGGACATGGTGCTCGAAGTCCGCCGGATTGCCCGGCTTGATGTTCGACCGCCGGCCGCCCCTGGTCACCCGGAAAATCATGGGGTGGTACGGCGCCCCCACCGGGATGTTGGTGTAGAAGACCTTGCCGCTGCTGTCTTTATAGGTAAAGATCTCCGCCCGGCTGTCGGCCGGAACCGAGAGCCCCAGGGCCACCCCGATGATGCAGACGATGCGCCGCATGGCTTTGCCTTTGTACCGGCTACCCGGTGACCCGTTTTTCCCAGTCGGCCAGGAACTGCTTCATGCCGAGGTCGGTGAGCGGATGTTTGGCCAGCTGGGCAATGACCTTGAAGGGGATGGTGGCGATATGCGCACCGATCAGGGCCGACTCCACCACATGCATGGGATGGCGCACGCTGGCCACGATGATCTCGGTGGCATAGCCGTAGTTGTCGTAGATGGTGAGCACATCCTGAATGAGGTCCATGCCGTTCTGGGAGATATCGTCGAGCCGGCCGACAAAGGGGCTCACGAAGCTGGCCCCGGCCTTGGCCGCCAGCAGTGCCTGGGAGGAGGAGAAGACCAGGGTGACGTTGGTCTTGATCCCGGCCTCGCTCAGCTGGCGCACCGCCTTCAGTCCCTCGGTGATCATCGGGATCTTGACCACGATGTTGGGATGGATGGCGGCAAGCTTCTTGCCCTCGGCCACCATGCCGTCTGCGTCCAGACTCACCACCTCGGCGCTGATCGGGCCATCCACCACCTCGGTGATCTCCTGAAGTATCTGTTCAAAAGGCTTCGACTCTCTGGCGATGAGCGAGGGGTTGGTGGTCACCCCGTCCACCATGCCCATGGCAACAGCCTGCTTGATCTCGTCAATGTTGGCGGTGTCGATGAAAAACTTCATGCCTTGTCTCCTGGATGCGCGCGAAAGGCCTCGCGACAGTGTTCGCTGCAAAAATAACGGGTTACTCCGTCCTCCCGGAGCACCACCGCCTGCCCCTTGGGAATGTATGCGCGGCAGACCGGGTCCTCGACCAGCACGTCATGGAGGACCGGCGGTGAGGCCGGCGGCGGGGCCGTTGCGGGCCGGCGCTTTCTGCCGGTGAGCAGACGGTACAAAATATAGAGCAGCAGGAGCAGGATGACGATTCTCAGTGGATGCACCGATATCCCTCGATTCGCCATGCGTCCCGCTCGACAACCTGGCCGGACTGTTCGACCTCGCGGCACAATTCCCTGATGGTGCGCCCCAGTTGGGGAGGAACCATGTCCGGAGCCAGTTCCGCCAGGGGCGCCAGCACGAAAAGGCGCCTGGCCAGTTCCGGATGGGGCACCACGCACCCGGGCAGCGCGATGGCCTCCCTGCCGTAAAGGAGCAGGTCAAGGTCCACGGTACGGTCGCGTCCCTGCGCCCGGTCCCGCCCTAATTCTAGCTCAATCGCCAGCAGCACGCCAAGCAATTTATCCGGCGGCAGCTCCGTGTGGATGCCGCCCACCGCATTGGTGAACCAGTGCGTGGTCTCCATTCCCACCGGCGCCGTGCGATAGGGGCGGGAGAGCGAGCCCAGCGTCACCCCCGGCACCTCGCCCAGCCGCTGCCACGCAGCCAGCAGATTGGCCTGGCCGTCGCCGAGGTTGGAACCCAGGCCGATAAACGCCTCGGTCATCGGCCGGTCAGCTCCTACAGATCCTGCAAGCCGAGGACATCGAACATGGTGTAAAAGCCGGCGGGCTGGTTGGCCACCCAGGCCGCGGCAATAGCTGCGCCGCGGGCGAAGTTGTCGCGGTTGTGCGCCCGGTGGGTCAATTCGAGCCGCTCGCCAGGGCCGGCAAAGTAGACGGTGTGCTCGCCCACGATGTCGCCGGCCCGCACGGTCTGGATGCCGATTTCCTTGTCGGTGCGCTCGCCGATGATGCCGTGGCGGGCATAGACCCCCACCTCTTCGAGGTTGCGCTGCACCCCTTCGGCCACCATTTCGCCGAGTTTGAGCGCGGTGCCGCTGGGGGCATCCTTCTTCATCCGGTGGTGCGCCTCGACGATCTCGATGTCATAGCCGTCACCGAGGATGGCCGCCACCTTCTTGGCGATCTTGAAGAGCACGTTGACGCCGATGGCCATGTTGGGCGACTGCACGCAGCAAAAGCCATCGGCAGCGAGCTTCTTCAGCTCCGCGAGGTTGTCGGCGGAAAGGCCGGTGGTGCCGATGACCATGGCCTTCCTGGCCTGGGCTGCCTTGCGGGCCAAGGCCATGGTCGCCTCATGGAAGGTGAAGTCGATGACCACATCGCCCTTCTCCGCCACCTCCTCGAAGCTCCCGGCAATGGCGACACCGATGTTACCGATGCCGGCGGTCTCGCCGAGGTCCTTGCCCACCTCGGGACTGTCGGCCCGCTCGAAGCCGGCCACCAGTTGCAACTCCGGATTCTGGCTCACCATGGAACAGATACGCCGCCCCATGCGGCCCGCAGCTCCGGCAACAATGACCCTCACCATGACGCTCTCCTTGCTGAACGATACAATTGAGCTACCGCCTGCCGGGGAGACCGGCGCGGTGCGTTTCCATTTATTTCTTCAACAGCCCGCTGGCGGCCATGACCGCCTTCAGTTTTTCCACGTTGGCGTCGGTCATCTTGTAGAGCGGCAGGCGCGGGGCGCTGTTCCTGATCTTGCCCATGAGCCCGAGCGCCGTCTTGGCCGGGGTGGGGTTGGTCTCGATGAACATGGCGCCCATGAGCGGGAAGAGCTGGTAGTGGAGCTTGCGCGCCTTGGCAAAATCACCGGCCAGGGCGGCGTCCATCATCTGCGCCATCTCCTTGGGGGCCACGTTGGAGGTGACCGAGATGACGCCGCTGCCGCCGATGGCCACGGTGGCCATGGAGGTGAAGTCGTCGCCCGACATCACGGCAAAGTTCTTGGGGCAGAGGCGGATCACCTGGCTGATCTGGTTCAAATCCGCGGTGGCCTCCTTGACGCCGACGATGTTCCTGATCTTGGCGCAGCGGGCCACGGTCTCGGGCAGCATGTTCACGCTGGTGCGGCTCGGCACGTTGTAGAGGATGATGGGGATGTTCACCGCCTCGGCCACTGCCTTGAAGTGCTGAAAGAGCCCCTCCTGGGTCGGCTTGTTGTAGTAGGGGGTGATCATCAGGGCGCCGTCGGCCCCGGCCTTCTTGGCATGGCGGGTCAGCTCGATGGACTCGTCGGTGGAGTTGGAGCCTGTGCCCGCCAGGACCGGCACCCGGCCCTTGACGGTCTTGATGGTCAGCTCCACCACCCGGTGGTGCTCCTCGTGGCTCAGGGTGGCGGACTCGCCGGTGGTGCCGCAGGGCACGATGCCGTGGGTGCCGTTCTTGATCTGGAATTCGATGAGATCCTTGAGCCCCTTCTCGTCCAGCTTGCCCTCCTTGGTAAAGGGCGTGACAATGGCCACAAAGGCGCCGCGAAACTTGGTCATGATCTTCCTCCTGCTCGGTTGCTCAATGAAAATCGCTTAACGGACTCTGTCCGCGTCCATACGCCGCAATGCCTCGGGGTGGAGTTGGCCCTCGTAGATGAAATTGGCCGGCCCTTCGAGGAAGACCTCCTCCGCGCCCACGCCCGCAAGGCGGAAATGGATGAGGAGTTCCTCGCGGCCCGAGGTGATCACCGACACCGGCGGCGCAACCTTGCCGAGCATGCCGGCGACGATGGCCGCGGCCACAGCTCCGGTTCCGCAGGCCATAGTCTCGCCCTCCACCCCGCGCTCGTAGGTGCGCACCGAGAGGTGGTTGCCGCCCAGGTGCTGGACAAAATTGACGTTGGTACCAGCGGGCTGAAAGTGCTGGTGGAAGCGGATGGTCCGGCCCCACTCCAGCACCGGCGCCTGCGCATTGTCGGCCACGAAGAGCACCGCGTGGGGCACGCCGGTGTTGAGGCTGTGCACCTCTTGCGGCTGACCATCGACATTGATCGTCTCCTTTAGCCGTGGGCTGTGCGGCGCGGTCATCTTGAGCCGCGCTCCCTCACCCACCACCTCGGCCTCGATGATCCCGGCCAGGGTGGCAAAACGCATCCTCGCCGGAGCGATCCCCTTGGCAAAGGCAAAGCGGGCGGCGCAGCGGGCGCCGTTGCCGCACATCTCGGCGATGCTGCCGTCGGCATTGATGAACTGCCAGCAAAAATCGGCATCCTCGGCCTTCTCGATGAGAATGAGACCGTCGGCACCCGCCGAGAACTTGTGCTCGCACACCGCCCGGGCAAAACCCTGCATCGCCTCGATACTCGGCAGGAACGGGGTACGGTGGTCAATGAGGATGAAGTCATTGCCGGCGCCGCTCATCTTGGTGAACGGTATGGGAAAGGAGAGCGCCATGGTTACCTTGCCTTGAGAAATGCTGGAATGGTTTCGCCCTGCACCAGGTGCTCGTAAGTCTCGCGGGCGCGGATCACATGGAACTCCCTGCCGTGGGCCAGCACCTCCGCCACCCGCGGCCGGGAGTTGTAGTTGGACGACATGGAAAAGCCGTAGGCCCCGGCGCTCATCACCGCGAGCAAGTCGCCGCTGCGGGCGGCCGGCACCTGCTTCTCCTTGGCCAGGAAGTCGCCGGTCTCGCAGATGGGGCCGACCACGTCGGCCTCCTCGGTGGCAGACTCCTCGCGATTGGCCAGCAGCATGGAGTGGTGCGCGCCATAGAGGCTGGGCCGCGCCAGGTCGTTCATGCCGGCATCGACGATGATGAATTTCTTGATGCCCGCCTTGGTATAGAGCACCCTGGTGACCAGGATGCCGGCGTTGCCCACCAGCACCCGGCCCGGCTCCAGGATCAGGGTGCAATTCAAGCCGGCCATCTCCTTCTTGATCGCCTCGGCGTACTCCACGGGGTGGGGCGGGGTTTCCTGATTGTAGCGGATGCCCAAGCCCCCGCCCAAATCGAGGTGCGTAATGGCGATACCCTTTTCCGCCAAACGGCCGATGAAGCGCTTCACCTTGCGGAGCGACTCGACAAAGGGCGAGACCTCGGTGAGCTGCGAGCCGATGTGGCAGCTCACGCCGATGATGCTGATGTTTTTCATCTCGCGGGCGGTGAGGTAGACCTGCACCGCCTCCTCGATGGGGATGCCGAACTTGTTCTTGGCCAGTCCGGTGGAGATGTAGGCATGGGTCTTGGGGTCCACGTCCGGGTTGACCCGGAAGGAGACCGGCGCCTGCACCTTGAGTTCGGCAGCCACGGCCTGAATGGCGCCCAGCTCCTGCACCGACTCGACGTTCAGCATCAGGATGCCGGCAGAGAGCGCCGCACGGATCTCCCCGCTGCTCTTGCCCACCCCGGAGTAAACGATCTTCCTGGGGTCCACCCCGGCGGTGAGCGCCCGGTACAGCTCGCCGCCCGAGACGATGTCCGCCCCGCCGCCCAGGGAGGCAAAGAGACGGAGGATGGCGAGGTTGGAACAGGATTTCACC
This sequence comes from Thermodesulfobacteriota bacterium, assembly GCA_040757055.1. Classification (GTDB taxonomy): domain Bacteria; phylum Desulfobacterota; class Desulfobulbia; order Desulfobulbales; family Desulfurivibrionaceae; genus JAJZRJ01. The sequence goes on from JBFLXY010000005.1 coordinate 36,988, forward strand.
GCAAAGCAGGTCTGGTGCGGCACATCGCCAAAAGCGCCGTCAAATGCCTGAAAATGCTGGATGAGGGTGGCGGCGCTGTAGAGGTAGAAGGGGGTGCCCACCGCCTCGGCAATGGCGGGTATTGCCACCTCCTCGCAGTGCAGCGCTCCGTTATGGTAGTGAAAATGGTGCATGTTTTCGATCCGTTTCGATTATTCAGCCTTGCCGAAGGTCACTTCCAGGGAAGGCTGGCTCTCGTTGCCCGCATGGTCATAGGCAGTGACCGCATAGTGCCAGAGCGATACGCCGCGCGGCGGCGCCCCGTCGAGGAAGGAAACGCTGGTCGAAGCCGCCTCGCCGATCCGCCTGGGTTTCGTCTCTCCGGAAAGGCGCCGGTAGATGCGGAAGCCGGCAAGATCGCCCTCCATCACCACATCCCACACCAGCTTCACCCCTTCCGGGGTCGCCACCGCAGTCACCTGCTGGGGCGGCGCCGGGGGCATCAGGTCGCGCGGCACACCGCTCACCGCATTGCTCGCCAATCCCGCGGCCTCGGTATTGTCGTGCATGCGGATGGCGCGGACCATGTAATGGTAGCGCTGGTTGTTCCTGACCTGCTTGTCCACCAGCTGGGTGGCGGCAAGCGGTTCACCCAGGGGGGTGAAATTCCTGCCGTCGGTGGAGCGGTAGACCTGATACCAGTAGGGGTCGCGCACCACGGTGCCATCCAGCAGGCCCGGCGGCGGCTGCCAGCTGACGGTCAGCACCTGGTCCCCCTCGGCCACCCGCACGTTATCAGGCGCCTGGGCAGGGGTGTCCCACAGAAAGGCGACCTGATTGGAGAGGTCGCTCGCCACCAGCCAGCCGGCCCGGCTGCGCACCCGGTAGACATAACGGTGGCCCGGCCGCAGCAATGCCTCCTGGTAGGTAATCTGCCCCTTCTGGCCCTCGGTGAGCGCAATCTCCAGCGGTTCGCCGAAATGGAGCGGGCACCCCTCGCAATACTCCTTGGCCGGCACCACGGCGCGGTAGAGTTCGAACTTCTCGATCACATAGGGCAGGCGGCCGCCCTTCACCGTCCGGATGGGGATCGACCAGGAGAGGGTCACGCCCTTCTCGTCCAGTTCATAGGCGAGATCGCTGATGGCGGCGGGCTGCACATCGCCCGGCGGCACCGGCCGTGTCTTCTTGCCGCAGCCGGCGAGAGCCAACATGGCCACCACGAGCAGCAGAAGGCTGTAGCGTCGTCCGCCGATCATCCCGTGATCCCCAATGCCTTTTCCGCCCGGCGGATGGCCGCCTGTACCTGCTTCACGCCGGTGCCGCCAACGGAGTTACGGCTGCCCACCGAACCTGCCACGGTCAGTACCGCGAAGACGTCGTCGTCGATCTCCGGGGCAAAGCGGCGCAGTTCCTTGATGCTCAACCCGGTCAGTTCCTTGCCCTTGCCGATGGCATAGGCCACGGTGCGGCCGACAATGGCATGGGCCTGGCGGAAGGGGATGTTCTTCTTGACCAGGTAATCGGCGAGATCAGTGGCGGTCATGTAGCCGCCGCCCATGCCCGCACTGAGCCGCGCCTCGTTGAAGGCGAGGTTCGAAAGCAGGGCCGTGACGATGGCCACCGACTGGCTCACCGTGTCCACGGTATCGAAGAGCGGCTCCTTGTCCTCCTGGAGGTCGCGGTTGTAGGTGAGCGGCAATCCCTTGAGCAGGGTGAGCAGCCCCATGAGGTGGCCCACCACCCTTCCTGTTTTGCCGCGCACCAGCTCCGGGATGTCCGGGTTCTTCTTCTGCGGCATGATGGAGCTGCCGGTGCAGAAGCTGTCCGCCAGTCTGACAAAGGCGAACTCCTCGGTGGTCCAGAGGACCAGCTCCTCGGAGAGGCGGCTTAAGTGCACCTGGATGAGGCTGGCCGCGCCCACGAACTCGACAATGAAATCCCGGTCGCCCACGGTGTCCATGGAGTTGGCGGTCACCGCCGGAAAGCCCAGTTCCCTGGCGACAAACTCCCGGTCGATGGGCAAGCCCGTGCCGGCCAGGGCCGCGGCGCCCAGCGGCATGACGTTGATGCGCTTGAGGCAGTCCGCCAGCCGCTCCCGGTCGCGGCCGAACATCTCATAATAGGCGAGCATGTGGTGCGCCACCAGCACAGGCTGCGCCCGCTGGAGGTGAGTATAGCCCGGCATCACCGTTTTCTGGTAGCGGCGGGCCAGCACCACAAAGGCCTTCTGCAACTCGGTGACGAGTTCGATGAGCCTGCCGCATTCCTCGCGCAGGTAAAGGCGCACGTCGAGGGCCACCTGGTCGTTGCGGCTGCGGGCGGTGTGGAGCTTTTCGCCTGCCGGCCCGATCCGCTCGGCCAGGGACTTTTCGATATTCATGTGGATGTCTTCCAGCTCCCGGCGGAAGACAAAGGTGCCGGCCGCGATCTCCTTCTCGATGGCGGCCAGCCCCTTCAGGATCTGGTCGCGCTCCTTGGTGGTGATGAGCCCTTGCCTGGCCAGCATCCTGGCATGCGCGCGACTGCCGGCAATGTCGTGTTTGTAGAGCCGGGCATCGTAGTGGATGGAGGCGGTAAATGCCTCCACCGCTGCCGCGGTCTTCTCGGCAAAACGGCCGCCCCACATCTTGGTGGGTGCGACTTTCTTGGTCGTGGTGCGGGCCGGTTGCTTGCTCTTAGGCTGCTTCACCTGCACTCTCCCTCGCGGTTACGCCTTGCGGCCCAACAGAGCCTGAATCTTGAGGCGCAGGCCGTTCAAGCGGATAAACCCTTCGGCATCCGCCTGGCTGTATACCGCATCCTCCTCAAAGGTGGCGAAGCTCTCCTGATAAAGGGAGTTGGCGGACTTGCGACCCACCGGGATGCAGTTGCCCTTGTAGAGCTTGAGCCGCACCGTGCCGTTCACAGTGGCCTGGGCCGCGTCCATGGTTCCCTGCAGGAGCCGCATCTCCGGCGAGAACCAGAAGCCGTTGTAGATGAGCTCCGCGTAACGGCCAATGAGGCTATCGCGGATCTTCATCACCTCGCGGTCCAGGGTGATGGTCTCAAGATCCCGGTGGGCGGTGCGCAGGATGGTGCCGCCCGGCGTCTCGTAGACCCCGCGCGACTTCATGCCGACAAAACGGTTCTCCACCAGATCGAGCCGGCCGATGCCGTTGGCGCCGCCGAGTTGATTCAAGCGGCCGAGCATCTGGGCCGGCGAGAGGCGCTCGCCATCAATGGCCACGGGATTGCCCTGCTCGAAGTCGAGTTCGATGTAGGTCGGCTTGTCCGGCGCGGCCTCCGGGGCAACACTCAGCTTAAACATGCTCGCCTCGGGCTCGTTCCACGGATTTTCCAGGATGCCGCCCTCGAAGCTGATGTGCAGCAGGTTCTCGTCCGAGCTGTAGGGCTTTTCCTTGGTCACCGGGATGGGGATGTTGTGCTGCTCCGCATAGGCCATGAGCTTGGTGCGGGAGTTGAGGTCCCAGATGCGCCAGGGCGCGATGATCTTGAGCTTGGGGTTCAGGGCCAGATAGGTCAGCTCGAAGCGCACCTGGTCGTTGCCCTTGCCCGTGGCGCCGTGACTTACGGTATCTGCCCCTTCGGCCTGGGCGATGCGCACCTGCTCTTTCGCGATCACCGGCCGGGCCAGCGAGGTGCCGAGGAGGTAGGAGCCCTCGTAGATGGCATTGGCGCGGAAGGCCGGGAAGACATAGTCGCGGACGAACTCCTCGCGCAGATCGGAGATCACCACCTTCTCGGCGCCGGTGGCCAACCCCTTGGCGCGGACCTTGTCCCAATCCTCTTCCTGGCCCACATCGGCGGCAAAGGCCACCACCGGGCACTGGTACTGCTCGCTGAGCCACTTGAGGATGACCGAGGTATCCAACCCGCCGGAATAGGCGAGGACAATCTTGTTCACTTTGGCAGCCATGCCGTGCTTCCCTACAATAAAATTATGCGGGGCTTCCGCGGGATTGTTTCGTTACGCGCCGAGATGCTTTTCCAGAATCGCCTTGTGGATGTGCATCTTGTTCTCTGCCTGGTCCCAGACCACGCTCTGGCGTCCTTCCAGCACCTCGTCGGTGATCTCCTCGTCGCGGTGGGCGGGCAGGCAGTGGAGCACAATGGCATCCGCCTTGGCCTTTTGCACCAGGGCCGCGTTCAGCTGATAGGGCTGAAAGATTTTGGCCCGCGCGGCCTGCTCCGACTCCTGGCCCATGGAGGCCCAGACATCGGTGTTGATCACATCGGCCCCGGCCACCGCCGCAGCCGGGTCGCGCACCACGGTGATGGGCTGGCTCGCCTCGGCCTGCGCCTTGGCAAGGATCTGCGGATTCGGGTCATACCCCTCGGGGCAGGCCAGGGTCAGGGCAAAGCCCAGGCGGCTGGCCGCCTCGATCCAGGAGTTGGCCATGTTGTTGCCGTCACCCACCCAGGCGACCTTGAGCTTCTCCATCGCCCCCTTGTGCTCGATCACGGTCATGATGTCGCTCAAAATCTGGCAGGGATGGTGGAGGTCGGTCAAGGCGTTGATCACCGGCACCGTGGAATACCGCGCCAGCTCATCGACGATCTCCTGGCCAAAGGTGCGGATCACCAGGCCGTCCACGTAGCGGGCCATGACCCGGGCCATGTCCTTGAGCGGCTCGTTGCGGGCGAGTTGGGTGTCGCGGCCGGAGAGATAGATCACCTGGCCGCCCAGTCCGTACATCGCGGCCTCGAAGGAAACCCGGGTGCGGGTCGAGGGCTTCTCGAAAATCAATGCCACGCTCTTGCCGGTCAGTTGCTGATGGCGCACGCCGTCCCTGGCCTCGCGCTTGAGCGCCATGGCCCGATCCAGGTACGCGAGCAGCTCGTCCTTGCTGAAGGCGCCCAGCGCCAGAAGATGGTGTGCCATAACCGAACCTGCCTCAAAAAATGTCGGCCCAACCAGGGGCGGCGGACAGACTCCACATGCCCGAAGATTGAGCCAGAATGAGCCAAGTATGATAGGCTCGCAAAATTCTCCACCCCGGCGGGCGGAAGCGCAAAAACAACATGTTACGGAGACGGCCAGTGGGCGTTGTGCGCCGACAAGTATGAACCCTTACAAAAAAAGAACCACTTTTGCAAAGGGATTTTTGCCGCCGCCGGATCGCGCGTTCAGCCTGCCATCTCTGCCAGAACCGAGGCCAGAATGGTCATCGCCTCGTCAATCTCCGCCTCGGTGACGATGAGCGGCGGCAGGAAGCGGAGCGCGGTATTGCCGGCGAAATTGGCAAGCAATCCCTGCTGGAAAAGGCGCTGCACGATCTGCGGCCCGACCTCCTTGCCCTGGTCGGTAAGAAGCAGACCCTGGATGAGCCCGAGCCCCCGCGCCCTGGTGGCGAGCTGCGGGTAGCGTTTGGCCACCCCATCGAGCCTGGCGGCGAGGTATTTCCCCTTGGCCGCCACGCCGGGGAGGAACCCCTCGGCCAGCATGGTTTGCACCGCCACCACCGCTGCGGCGCAGGCCACCGGGTTGCCGCCAAAGGTGGAGGCGTGGGTGCCGGGGGTGAAGGCTGCGGCCACCTTTTCCGTGGCCAGCATGGCGCCGATGGGCAGGCCATTGCCCAGGGCCTTGGCCAGGGTGAGGATGTCGGGCACGACCCCGAACTGTTCGTAGGCAAAGAGGGTGCCGGTGCGGGCCATGCCGACCTGCACCTCGTCGAAGAGGAGCAGCAGGCCGTGGCGGTCGCAGAGGGAACGGATACCCTGGAGATATTCCTTGTCCAGCGGCCGCACCCCGCCCTCGCCCTGCAACGGCTCGCAGAGGATGGCACAGGTGGCCGGGGTAATCATCGCCTCGATGGCGGCAAGATCGCCGAAGGGCGCGTGGCGGAACCCCGTGGGCAGCGGTTCGAATCCCTCATGGAATTTCTTCTGGCCGGTGGCTGCCACCGTGGCCAGGGTCCGGCCGTGGAAGGAGCCCTCAAGGGAGATGATCTCGTATTTCCCCGCCGGGCTTGCCTTGCGCGCCAGCTTGATCGCCGCCTCGTTGGCCTCGGCCCCGGAGTTGCAGAAGAAAACCCGGTCGGCAAAGGAATGGCTGACGAGCAGCTCCGCCAGTTCGGTCTGCGGCACCGTGTAGTAGAGGTTCGAGACGTGGACCAGCATCGCCGCCTGCCGGCAGATCGCCTCGGTGATGGGCGGGTAGCAATGGCCCAGGCTACAGACCGCGATGCCGGAGAGGAAGTCAAGATACTCCCTGCCGTCGGCGTCTTTCAGCCGGCAGCCCTTCCCCTCCACCATCACCGAAGGATACCGGCCATAGGTCTGCATGAAGAGGCGGTTGCCCTTGTCGATCCATTCCTGGTTCTTCATGCCACAACCTCCGTGCCCACGCCTTCCTCGGTGAACATCTCCAGCAGAATGGCGTGCTCGGTGCGGCCGTCGATGATGTGCGCCTTGCCCACCCCCGCGGCCACTGCCTCGCAGCAGCAGCGCACCTTGGGGATCATGCCGCCGCGCACCACCTCTTTTTTGATGTAGCCCTCCACCTCGCCGGTGGGGATGGAAGAGATGAGGTTGCCCTCGGGGTCGAGCACCCCGGCCACGTCGGTGAGGAGGATGAGCTTGGCCGCTTTCAGATGCGCGGCCACCGCGCCGGCCACCAGATCGGCGTTGATGTTGTAGGCCTGGCCATCCTCGCCCACCCCCACCGGCGCAATCACCGGGATGAAGCCCTGGGCGTCCAGGGTCTCCAGCACCTGGGGGTTCACCTCGGTGACCTGGCCGACCCGGCCGAGGTCGATGAGCTCCGGCGGCGCATTTTCGGCCAGTTCCTTCATCACCTGCATCTTCCTGGCCCGCACCAGGTCTCCGTCGCGGCCCGAGAGACCCACCGCCTTGCCGCCGTGGAAGTTGATGAGGCTCACGATCTCCTTGTTCACCTTGCCAACGAGGACCATCTCCACCACGTCCATGGTCTCGCCGTCGGTCACCCGCATGCCCTGGACGTAGCTCGGCTTGACGTCCATCTTGGCCAGGAACTTGTTGATCTGCGGCCCGCCGCCGTGGACCACCACCGGCCGGATGCCGATGTACTGCATGAGGATGATATCGAGAGCGAAGTTCTTCTTCAGCTCCTCGTCCACCATGGCGTGGCCGCCGTACTTGACCACCACCGTCTTGCCGGCGAACTTCCGGAGATAGGGCAGGGCCTCGATGAGGGTCTTGGCTTTCTCGATGCTGTTTTTCATGGATGTTCTTTTATGGTATGATTTGAAATGTGGCCGGTGCGTTTTTTGCAAGGCAGGACACGATTTCCATTGCCCAATGCCCCCGCTTTCTGGCAGAATACGGCCGCCGCCATGCATGGGATATATACCGGGCACCAGGGCGACTGTAAAGAATAACTTGTTGGAACTCCTTCTTTTTTCCCATACCAGAGGAACCCGCTTGCACATGCGTCGTCTTTTTTTTCCCGCCCTCCTGTGCGCCGCCATCGCGGTTGCCATCCTGTTGCCGGCCCAGCCGCCTGCCGCCCTGGCCGAACAGGCTCCAGCGGCCAAGAAGAGCAGCGGTCCGATCCATGTCGAAGCAGACCGCATGGAATCCCTGCAGAACGAAAACGCGGTGGAGTTCACAGGTCGGGTGGTGGCCAGACAGGATTCGCTCGTCATCCATTCGGACCGCATGACCGTCTTCTATCTGAGCGAGGAGGAAAAGGCCAGGCTGCCGGCCGGCGACACCCGCAAGATGAAAAAACTCTACGCCACCGGCCACGTCGAGCTTCAGAACGAAGGGTGGATCGCCACCAGCGACAACATGGAGTACTTCGAGCAGGAGCGCAAGGTCTTCCTCACCGGCAATGCCAAGGCGTGGCAGGACAACAACATCGTCACCGGCGAGTCGATCACCCTCTACCTCGACCAGGGCAAGAGCATTGTCGAGCGCAGCCAGAAGAAGGGCGAGCGGGTCAAGGCCTTCTTCTATCCGGGCAGCGAGGGGGAGAACACAGGAGGGAAGAATGAAAAATGAAAAATTGAGGATGAATACCCGAGGCAGTGCCGCCATTGCCGCCAATTCCCCGGCGGCCCCGACCGCATGTGCTCATTCTCCATTCTTGATTTTTCATTCTGCAGTGCCTTGCCGGAGGCTCCCTTGTCCGTTCTAGAAACCAGGGAGATCGTCAAGCAGTACAAGCAGCGCCGGGTGGTGGACGGCGTCAGCCTCTCGGTGGAGACCGGCGCAGTGGTGGGGCTGCTTGGCCCCAACGGCGCCGGCAAGACCACCACCTTCTACACCATTGCCGGCTTTGTCCGGCCCGACGGCGGCAGCGTCTTTTTGGACGGCGAGGAGATCACCCAACTGCCCATCCATGAGCGGGCATTGAAGGGCCTCTCCTATCTGCCCCAGGAGCCCTCGGTCTTCAAGAAGCTCACCGTGCGGGAGAATGTCAGGATCGTGCTGGAGCCGCTGGGGCTCCCCAAGGCAGAGATCAGCCGGCGCATCGACCAGCTGCTTGAGGATCTGAAAATCGAGTACCTGGCGGACAATCGGGCCCATTCCCTTTCCGGCGGTGAGCGGCGGCGGGTGGAGATCATGCGGTCTCTGGCCATGAACCCGCGCTTCATCCTGCTCGACGAACCCTTTGCCGGCATCGATCCGCTCTCGGTGGCCGATCTGCAGCAGATCATCCGCGGCCTCAAGGACCGGGGGCTGGGCGTGCTGATCTCCGACCACAACGTCCGCGAAACCCTCACCGTCTGCGATCGCGCCTATATCGTCAGCCAGGGCCAGGTGCTCACCAGCGGCACCGCCGAGGAAGTGGTCCGCAGCGAGGCAGCGCGCAAGATGTACCTGGGCGAACACTTCAGCCTGTAATGCCGGAATGGTTGTGCATCGCGGCAGACGCGCGCTATAATGTCCAAAACAGACGGCGGAGACGCACGTAGGTAACATGGCCCTCGAACTCAAACAGCAGCTCAAGCTCAGCCAGCAGCTCATCATGACGCCGCAGCTCCAGCAGGCGATCAAGCTGCTCCAGCTCTCCCGGCTTGAGCTGGCCGAGACGATCCAGCAGGAGATCGAAGAGAATCCGGTGCTGGAAGAGTCCGCCACCGCAACCGACACGGAACAGGAGTTCGCGGCGGATGAGGCCGCCTCCCTCGGCATGGCCGAGGAGCCTGTGTTGCCCGAGCCGGAACGAACCAGCGAGGTGCAGATGGAAAGCACCTCGTCGCTCCAGGAAATCGACTGGGAAAACTACGCCAACGAATACGAAAGCGGCTCCTCGGGCGTGAGCCGCCAGCGCGAGGACTCCGACCTGCCCTCCCGCCTCGACATCCTCACCGCCAAACCCAATCTCCAGTCCCACCTCCAGTGGCAGCTCAACCTTTCCAACATCACCGAGGAGGAGCGCGAAGCGGGCCTCTTCATCATCGGCAACCTGAACCGTGACGGTTTCCTCGAAGCGACCCTGGAGGATATTGTCCGCGAGACCGGCTGTTCCGAAGAGACGGCCCGCCACATGATCGCCGTGACCCAGGAGATGGACCCGCCCGGAGTCGGCGCCCGCGACATCAGGGAGTGCCTGCTGCTGCAGCTCGCCCGCCTGGGCCTGGCTGATTCCCTGGCCGCCCATCTCGTCCGCGATCATCTCCACCTGCTGGAGACCAAGAACTACCAGGCCATGGCCCGCGCCACCGGCCGGCCGGTGGACGAAGTCACCAACGCGGTGCGGGTGATCGTCAACCTCGATCCCCATCCGGGCCGCATCTATTCCGACGAGGAACCGCAGTACATCGTGCCCGATGTCTACGTCTACAAGCTGGGCAACGAGTACGTCATCATGCTCAACGACGAGGGGCTGCCGCGGCTCAAGATCAGCAACTACTACAGGGAGATACTCAAAAAGGATTCCGCCGCGCCCAGCACCACCAAGGACTATGTGCAGGACAAGCTGCGCTCCGCCATGTGGCTGATCAAGTCGATCCAGCAGCGCCAGCGCACCATCTACCGGGTGGTGGAGAGTATCCTCAAGTTCCAGCGGGAGTTCTTTGAAAAGGGCGTGGCCCACCTGCGGCCCATGGTCCTCCGCGACGTGGCCGAGGACCTGAGCATGCACGAGTCCACCATCAGCCGGGTCACCAGCAACAAATATGTCCACACCCCCCAGGGCATCTTCGAGCTGAAATACTTCTTCAACTCGGCCATCTCCACCCATGGCGGCGAATCCCTCGCCTCGGAGAGCATCAAGCAACGGATCAAGTCCATCGTCCAGAACGAGAACCCGGAGAAACCCTTAAGCGACAGCACCATTGCCGAGATCTTCGCCAGGGAGTCCATCCAGCTCGCCCGGCGCACCGTGGCCAAATACCGGGAGCAGATGGGCATCCTGCCCTCCAAGCTCCGTAAACGCCCCAGGATGGCATAACCCATGGGCATTGTCAGCCAGATCCCGGCATCGATGATTCTGCCGGCCATGCAGGCGGCCTCGAAAAAAGAGGCGCTCAAGGAACTGGCCGCAGCGGTGCATGCTGCCCGGCCGGAACTCGACACCGAGGCGTTGTACGCCATTCTGCAGGAACGCGAGGCCCTCGGCTCCACCGGCATCGGTGACGCCATCGCTCTGCCCCACGGCAAGATCAGGGGGCTGACCGAGATCGTCGCCTGTTTCGGCCGCAGCCGGCAGGGCATCCCCTTCGATGCCCTGGACGGCAAGCCGGCCCACCTCTTTTTCCTGCTGCTGGCGCCGGAAACGGCGGCAGCCCCCTACCTGAGCGCACTTGCCGAACTCTCCCGCTTTCTCAAGAACAGCCAGACCAGAAACCGGCTCATGCAGGCCAAGGGGGGCGAGGAACTGCTGGCGATTCTGGCCGAGGCGGGCTGAGATGGGCAGGAATCAGAAGCCAGAATGCAGTAGCCAGAAAAAAATATCCTGGAACCGTATCTCTTCCTTCCGACCTCTGAATTCTGACGCCTGACTTCTTCCCAATGACCCTCTCCCTCTTTTCCTTCGGCCACAAGCATGGCCCGCCCACCGGCGCCGACCTGGTCATTGACGCGCGCCTCTTGCCCAACCCTTACTGGGTCGCGGAGCTCAAGCCGTTCCCCGGCACCGAACCCCGGATCGCGGCCTATGTGCTCGACAACGAAACCGGCAGGGAATTTCTCAATCAACTGCTCCCCTTTCTGCGCTTCTGCATCACCACAGCGCAACAAACCGGCAGGGAAGCCCTCACCATCGCCGTCGGCTGCACCGGCGGCCGCCACCGCTCAGTGGCGGTGGTGGAAGAGCTGGGCCGACGGCTGGCCGGCCTGGCGCCAATGGCCATCAGCCATCGCGATCTGCATCGGGAATAACCCTGCTCCTCCCCACGAAAAAACCCGGCCCTGATTGCTCAGGCGCCGGGCTTTGCTTTTCCGGGTTGTTTTGCCGGGGTGGCGCTAGAAGCTCAACTGCCCCCGCACGGCGCCCAGCCAGACTGTGCCGTAATCGCCATCGCCCCCGGCGTTGGTCATGACCTGCAGATCCGGGGTTATGGCCAGATAGTCGTTTACGGTGTAGCGGTAATACAGTTCCAGGTGGCCTTCGTCATCGGGATTGATGCCATTGTCTCTTCTGTCCGTCTCGTAGTCATCCGAGAGCATGGCCATGCCATAGGCCAGACCGATCTCGTCCTTTTCCCGGCCCCAGAGAGAGCCGGCCAGGGCGAGCCCGGCACTCCAGGCCACGTCAAAATCATAGATATCCTCGTCCTGGTAGCCGGCACGGACAAAGGCCGTCACCGCCTGGCTGAGCTGCTGATCAAAACTGATACCCGCGCCCCAGCCGGCATAAGTGGCATCGCCATCGTCAATGATCTTCGAGTGATCGGTCTGGTTGGTCCAGCCATAGAAGCGGTAGTTGCCCTTCAGGTCCCCGACGGCCGGCTTGAACGCCACCTCGGCCATGTAGAAGCTGTTGTCGCCCAAATCCTCCCAGTCGCCATCGCCCGACTGCCAGGCCACGCTCAGGTCGAGCAGTTCGCTGGGACTTACGGTCAGCCGCGCCCCTGCGCTGTTGGACGGGAACTCCACGGCAACACTGTTGACGAAGCCGTTGGCGAGAAATTGGGTGGTTTCATCATTGGCTGCCGCGTTGCCATCGAAGTATTTGGTTAGGTCGAGTTTGCCCACGGTCAGGGTCAGGGCATCCTCCAGGAAGCGGTGCTCGTACCATGCCTCGGTGAATTCCAACCGGGCGCTGGAATCACCGGCATCGCCGTTCACCCCCCAGAACGAGGTGAGTTCATCCCCTTCGATGCCGTTTCCCTCGCCCCCTTCGATATGCAGGAAGGCCAATCCGTTCTCGGCGACGGGGGCGGAAAGCTCCAGATCGGCGGAATAGCTGCCGTCGGTGACGTCGCCATCCACGGCCCGGTCGTTGCCCGAGGTGCCCTGGGCGATCATGGTGACTCCGCCTGCAAGATGCAACCCGCCAACGGCTTGCGCCACGGCCTCGGCGGCAGGAGTCAGCGATTTGTCTGCCGGGACGGCCTGCCCCTGTTGCTGCTTGGCCAGTTCGTCAATTTTCGCCTCCTGCTGCCGCAGCTTTTCCGCCAGACCGGGAGTCGCCGCAAGTTCGCCCATCACCTCCGCATATTCCGCCTTGGTGATGATGCCTTTCTGCAGCAGCAGTTTCATGATCACCTCGGCCTCGCCGGCCTGGGCCGGTGAGGCCAGCGACAAAACGCCGACGGCCGTCCCCAGCAGCAGATGCCGCGGCAGGCCGCCAAAAACCTTGCGAAGTGATACCGCTTCTTCTCTTTTTCGCACACTGTTCATCCTCTTCTCCTCCTTCTTCATTCGCGTGGTGTTCGATAACCCGGATCAATGCTTGTGCGGATATTGCCCCTTATACCAGAAGGCGAGTTAAGAAGTAAATATTTTATTAGTCGCTATTAACTTATAGGGCGTTTCTTCTGGTTCCCGTGGGAAACAGGCGGGACAATCAGGAACGACGACTGCGGCACAGGAGCAGGCCGGTCAGGCCGGCCAGGGCCAGGGTGAGCAGCCCGCCCACGATCCCGGCGGTACTGGTCCCGGCATCCACTGCCGGCCAGGCCGCCTCCGGAGCAGGGGCTCCCGCTTCCGGTTCCGCGGCCGCTGGGAAGGAATAGTCGGGCAGAAAGGCAAAACGCTCCTGAAGCAGCGCGAGACGACCACTGACGCCCTCTTCTTGCGCCGGGCCAACCGGCAGTTCTTCATGCCCTGTCACGCCGGCAATGGACCACTCCAGCCCGTCCGGTCGGGTGGAGGCAAACCAGGAAAGAGCGCCGCCCACCAGCACGGCGGCTACCAGTAGCGCCCCCAGAAGCCGGCGAAAGGCGGGATGGCCCGGTCTGCCGCCGACCTCGGCCCGCAGCAGGCTCGGGTCGGCCTGGCGTACAAAATTGACCACCGCCGCGGTGACCAACCCTTCCCCCAGGCCGATGGCCAGATGGATGGGCAGCATGAGCAGAGTGAAATTCGGCAGCGGCAGCGCGGAGATGCCCGAAGCCACCGTCTGCATAACCACGGCCAAGGCGCCCAGTTGCAAGCCAACCACGGCGGCCGCCAGCGAGGCGAGAATGATGCGGCCGGGCGAGGGATTCGGGCCGGCCAGCGGCCGGTAGAGGAAAGGATAGGCGACGAAGCAGGGGAAAAAACCCAGGTTGAAGATGTTGGCGCCCAGGGCGAGCAGGCCGCCATCGGCAAAAAAGAGGGCCTGGATCGTCAGCACCGAGGCAATGGTCAGAAAGGCGGCATGGGGACCGAGAAGGACGGCGAGCAGCAGGCCGCCGCCCAGGTGGCCGCTCGATCCGGTGGCCGGGATGGTGAAATTGATCATCTGGGCGGTGAAGACAAAGGCCCCCAGCACCCCCATGAGTGGCACCCGCCCGTCATCGCCCGCCAGTCGGACCTTGCGGGAACAATGAGCGATGGTGGCGGCAGTGGCAGCCCACATGGTCCCGCCAACCGCCGGCGACAGCAACGCATCTGCCATGTGCATGAGACACCCTCCTTGCGCGTGTTACGTTTTTGTGGTTAAGTCGCACCTTACGCACCAGAACAACTCGTGTCAATATTTTTTGTTTCGTAACACAGGGGGATCTGCCATGACCGAACTGACCCGCTTCGGCATCTCCATGGACCAGCGGCTGCTGGAACAGTTCGATGAACTCATCGGCCGCAAGGGCTACCGGAACCGTTCCGAGGCGATCCGCGACCTGATCCGCAACGCCCTGGTTGAGGATCAGTGGGCCAAAGGGGACGAAGAGGCCGTGGGCACCGTCACCCTGGTCTACGACCACCACACCCGGGACCTGGCCGACAAGCTCACCGAGCAGCAGCACGACCACCACGACCTGATCATCTCGGCCCTGCACGCCCACCTCGACCACCACAACTGCCTGGAGGTGGTGGTGGTCAAGGGCCGGGCCGACCAGGTACGCCACATGGCCGACAGCCTCATCGGCACCAAAGGGGTCAAGCACGGCAAGCTGGTCACCACCACCACCGGCCGCACCCTGGTCTGACCATGGCGGACATCACCACCGCGCTCCTCGATCTGGGCCGGCTCGACCGGCTGGCCTACCGTGACACCCCCATGCACCGGCTCGACCCGCGCGCCAAGCTCCTGACCACCCTGATCTTTCTCGTCTGCGTGGTGAGCTTCGACCGCTACGCCGTGGCCGGACTGCTCCCTTTTCTGCTCTTCCCCGTGGTGGTTATTGCCCTGGCCGGATTGCCTGCCGGATTCCTGCTCAAAAAGGTGCTGATGGTGGCACCGCTGGCCCTGCTGGTGGGCGCCGCCAATCCCTGGTTCGATCCTGACCCGCTGCTGCGCCTGGGCAGGCTCACCTTCTCCGCCGGCTGGGTGAGCTACCTCTCGATCCTGCTGCGTTTTGTCCTCACCGTCACCGCGGCGCTGGCCCTCATCGCCACCACCGGCTTCCACGGCGTCTGCGTGGCGCTGCGGCGCATCGGCGTTCCGGCCGTCATGACCGTCCAGTTGCTGCTCGCCTACCGCTACCTCTTCGTGCTGGCCAGCGAAGGAGCACGCATGGTGCGGGCCCGGTCGCTCCGCTCCTTCCAACGGCGCGGCGAGGGACTCACCGCCTATGGCTCGCTGGTGGGACACCTGCTGCTGCGAACGGTGGAGCGTGCCCAGCGCATCCACCGCGCCATGCTGGCCCGCGGTTTTGCCGGCGAACTGCACAGCCCCGCTCCGCTCCGCTTCCGCACCAAAGACACCCTTTTTCTCTTCGGCTGGGCCATCGCCTTCCTTTTTTTCCGCCTGATCAACCTGCCCCAGTGGCTCGGCCGCCTCGTCACCGCCGGCTGAACACGCCGCCCACCACAGGAATCGTTACATGAGCCATCACCTCGTCGAGCTGAACGACCTGAGCTACACCTACCCCGACACCACCCAGGCCCTGCATTCGGTGAGTTTCCGCATCACCCACGGCGAGTCAGTGGCCCTGGTGGGTGCCAACGGCGCCGGCAAATCCACCCTGCTTCTCCATCTGAACGGTGTGCTGCTGCCGCAATCGGGCTCGGTGCGCATCGGCGAAACCCCGGTCACCCGCACCACCCTGCCGGAGATCCGTCGCAGCGTCGGCATGGTCTTCCAGGACCCCGACGACCAGCTCTTCATGCCCACGGTTTTTGAGGATGTCGCCTTTGGCCCGCTGAATCTTGGATTGCCGCCCGAGGAGGTGGAACGGCGGGTGGACGATGCCCTGGCCCGAGTGGGCGCCGGGGGATTGCGGCAGCGGCCGCCGCATCACCTTTCCGGCGGCGAGAAGCGCAACGTTGCCATCGCCGCGGTGCTGGCCATGCGGCCCGACGTGCTGGTCATGGACGAGCCCAGCACCAGCCTCGACCCGCTGGCCCGCCGGCGGCTCATCGGACTGCTCAACTCCTTCGAGCACACCAAGATCATCGCCACCCACGACCTCGACCTAGTGCTGGACGCCTGCCAGCGCACCATCGTCATGCACCAGGGCCGCCTCATGGCCGATGGTCCGACCAGGGAAATCTTCCAGGATGAGAACTTGCTGCACCGCAGCCAGCTGGAAAAGCCGCTGCGCCTCCAGGCCTGCCCGGTGTGTCGCGGTTAACGCCCAGCCATTAGCTCACGGCTGACCGCTTTCTCTCTTTGCCTCTGCTTTGACTGAAAGCCGACGGCTTCCTTGCTGATCGCTATTCAAACTCCACCCTCCCCCGCCCGCCCCCAGCCGTCAATTCCAGCCGCACCAGCTGGGCATTGGCGACCTTCACCGAGCGGAAGGCGCTGATCGGCAGACCAAGATGGTGGAGCAGCAGGGCCCGCAGCGGAATGAGATGGCTCACCACCAGCACCGACTGGCCGGCATACTCCTGGGCCATGGCCGCCACCGCCGGCACCACCCGCTGCTGCACATCGGCAATGGTCTCGCAGCCCGCCACCCGAAACGTATCCGGCGCATCGAGCCAGGTCGGGTATTCCGGCCCGAAACGCGCCCGGATCTCCGTCTTGGTGAGGCCGTCCCAGTGCGGAATGGCGATCTCGTTCAGGGCCGCCTCCGCCACAAGTCCCACCCTGAGGTGCTCGGCAATGATCCCGGCGGTCTGCTGGGTTCGCATGAGCGGGCCAGCCACCACGGCCGCAATTCCCGCCCCCTGCAGCCGTTCCGCCACCGCCCGCGCCTGGGCCTCGCCCTCCGGGTGCAGCGGCTCGTCGGTGCGGCCGGCAAAGCGATCCTCCTTGTTGGCCAGGGTCACCCCATGGCGGATCAGATAGATCGTGGTCGTCATCTCGCCTCGCCTCTCGCGCCTGCCCGCACAAAACCCTTGCTGATCAGGCCATGTTTCGGTACAACTAGCATCTGTTTTGCTCGGATAGTTACGGAATAAAGAAAAATTAAGCAACAGGAAATCTCCTATGCGTCACGCCTTGATCGCCTCCTTCCGCCTGGGTGTCCTCGGAGCCCTGATCCTTCTGATGGCGGCAGTCACCGCCTTTGCCTCGCCGGCTGCACCGGCTGCCGGCAAAAAGGTCGCCTTCCTGCCCTTTGAGGCGCACGCGGCCAAGGACCTCTCCTACCTCACCAGCGGCATCCGGGACATGCTCGCCAGCCGCCTGGCGGCGGGGGCCAAAATCCGGGTGATCGACCGGACGGCGGTGGACAAGGCCCTGGGCGGCGCCAAGCTCTCCCAGCCCGAACAGTTCCGCTCCCTGGGCAAAAACGTGGGGGCCGACTATGTGGTGGCCGGTTCGCTCACCGCCATCGGCGCGGGCATGTCGCTGGACGCCAGGGTCTTTTCCGTCGCCAGCGACGAACCAGCGCAGGCCTTCTTCGCCACCGCGGCCTCGGAAAACGAGATCATCACCGCCATCGACCAGCTCACCTGGGAGATCGGCGCCAAGGTCTTCAGCGCCCAGCGCCCCGGCGCCGCCGCTGCCCCGGCCGCGACCCAGCCCAGCCAGCCGCAGTACCTCTCCGCCCACCCGGAACGCGCCTTCATGGGTGAAGGCGGACGCGGCGCCTCGCCCTTCATCCGCCCCCTGGGATCCACCGGCCCCTTCGGCTTCTCCAAAAGCCAGAATTTCAACATGTACCTCCAGGCCATGGACGTGGGCGATGTGGACGGCGACGGCCAGGACGAGGTGATCCTCGCCGACCGCGGCGAGGTGGGCATCTACAAGCGCGACGGCAAAAAGCTCCAGAAGGTGGGCCAGATCGCCACCCTGGCCCGCTACCGCATCCATTACGTCTCGGTGGCCGACCTCGACCACAACGGCAAGGCCGAGATCTACGTCTCCGCCGCCGACGAAAAGGAGCCCAACTCCTTTGCCTTTGAATGGCAGGGCAAAAACAAGGCAGAATACCTCTTCAAGGACGCCCGCTGGTATCTCCGCGCCATGGAACTGCCCGGCGAGGGCATGACCCTGCTGGGCCAGCGGCCGGCGGTGAGCAGCCCCATCATGCCCGGCGTCTTCCGCCTCGATCTTCTCAAGGGCAAGCTGGTCAAAGGGGCCCAGGTCCAACTGCCGGAGTGGGTCAATGTCTTCGACTTCTCCATGGCCGACCTGGACAACGACGGCAGCAAGGAGATCGTGGCCATCGATCAGTACGACCGGCTGGTGGTGGCCAAACAGAGCGGCACCATCCTCTGGAAGAGCGACGACTTCTTCGGCGGCACCAACCGCTTCATCGGCGGCCGCAAACCCCTGGAGGAACAGCGTGCCGACGAAACCGGCGACTACGAGGGCCGCATCTACATTCCCAGCCGCCTCGTCATCGCCGACCTCAACAAGGACGGCATCGTCGATGTGCTGGCCAACAAGAACCTCTCCTCCTCGTCCCGCCTCTTCAAGAACATGAAGAATTACCCCAGCGGCGAACTCCACGCCCTCACCTGGAACGGCATCGCCCTCACCGAAATCTGGCGGACCAGGAAGATCGACGGCTACATCGCCGACTATCTCCTGCGGCCGGACAAGAAGGAGCCCACTGCCGAATTGCTGGTGGGGCTGGTGCTGCGCCAGGGCGACCTGGACTTCTTCTCCAGCAAGAACAGCACGGTGCTCATGTACAACCTCGACTTTTCCGAGGCGGAAAAGGCGCCGAGGGAATAGCGGAAATGGGGTTGACAACTCGCGCAAAATTTACCATATAGTACCGTCTCGCAGCACGGCGATGTAGCTCAGCTGGTCAGAGCATGCGGCTCATATCCGCAGTGTCCGGGGTTCAAGTCCCTGCATCGCCACCAGCACATACTCCGGCAGAGTCCGGTTCATAACACAAAAAAGCCCGCCTTCCTTCCACAGGAAAGCGGGCTTTTTCGTATCCAGACTTCCGCCTGGACCGGGGCCTATCGCCCTGCCTCACGCCGCCGCGGCTGCCATCGCGGGGTTGTCGCCGGGACGGGCTGCGATTCGACGGCAGTGCGGTCAATGGCCACGCTCTCGCGACGCATGGGCCTGCCGAGGGTTTTCTCGATCCGGCTGATCATTGGCGTATCTTCCCGACTGGCCAGGGTGAAGGCGGTGCCGCTCTTGGTGGCGCGGCCGGTCCGGCCGGTGCGGTGGATGTAGGCCTCGACGCTGTCCGGCACGTCGTAGTTGATGACATGCGAGACGGCGGAGACGTCAATGCCGCGGGCCGCTATATCGGTGGCCACCAGGACCTTGAAGTGCCCCTGCCGGAAGCCGTTCATGGCGGTCTGCCGCTGCGACTGGGAGAGATTCCCCTGGAGCGAGGTGGCGCTGTATCCTGCCTTGCTGAGCTGGGTGGCCAGATGGCGCGCCTTGTGCTTGGTGCGGGTGAAGATGAGCGCGGCGGTCATCTCGGTCTCCTGCATGATTTTTTTCAGGGCAGACGCCTTGTGCGGCTGCTCCACCGGGAAGAGCACGTGGGAGATGGTGGCGGTGGACACGCTGTTGGCAACCTGGACGGTGGCGGGCGTACGCAGCACCTCTTCGGCCAGGCGCCGCAACTCCTGCGGCATGGTGGCGGAAAAAAGCATGGTCTGCCGCTCTTGCGGCAACTGCTTCAGAATCTGGCGGATGGTGGGCAGAAAGCCCATGTCGAACATATGATCCGCCTCGTCCAGTACCAGATGCGTGATTCCTGACAGGCTCACCGCCTTGGCCTGAAGATGGTCGAGCAGGCGGCCGGGGCAGGCGACAATGATATCGACGCCGTTGCGGAAGGCACTGAGCTGCCCCAGCTTGCCCACCCCGCCGTAGACGCTGACGCTCCGGAGGCCGGTCTTTTTGCCGAGCCTGCCGATATCGGCATGGATCTGTTCGGCAAGTTCGCGGGTGGGGGCGATGATCAGGGCCCGCGGCGTCTTGCGCCGCTCTCCGGCCATTACTAAATGCTGCAGCAGCGGCAGCAGGAAGGCCGCGGTTTTGCCGGTGCCGGTCTGGGCCAGCCCCAGCAGGTCGCGGCCGGCAAGGGCAATGGGGATGGCCTGCTCCTGGATGGGAGAGGGGGTTTTGTAGCCGCAGGCATTGATGCCGGCGGCAACTTCGGGGTGAAGATTGAATTCGCTGAACTGCATTGGGTATTCTCCTTAGATGCGTCGTGGGCGTAGCAAGGTGCTCCGCCAGTTACCGTGCCGTGCGTGGACGGTCAACGGCTGGTGTGTTGGTTTTGGGGCCGAATGGCGCGATGTTGTTACGCCCGGGCCGATGTTGGATCTGGGGTTGGTCAGAGGGGGTGCTTCGCGGAGATGGGCCGGGTCGGGGCAAACGCCTCCGCCTGCGGAGAACGCCTGCCCGTGGCCCGGTGTGGCCGATATTCTTACCAGCGCCGGGGCTTCGTCTTGGTCTGCGGCCGGGCTTCGTTCACTACCAGGGCGCGGCTGCCAACGGTCTTGCCGTTCAGCTCCTCCATGGCCTTGTGCCCCTCGCCGCGGGAGGACATCTCCACGAAGCCGAAGCCCTTGGACTGCCCGCTGTACTGGTCGCTCAAGATCTTGACGCTCATGACCGTGCCGCAGGCGCCAAAAAGCTCCTGCAATTCCGTTTCGGTGGTGCTGTAGGCCAGATTGCCGACATAAAGCTTCATGCTGTTCTCCTTGTGGGGTAAGTGATCAGCAGAAACTTCAACGGCGGTTCAGATCTGGAGGCGGGTTCAGCGCGGGAGAAATGAAGAAACGTTAAGGAATATGCTCAGCACTTGGTGAGTAAATGGTGCCCTAACATAGAACATATCTGCCCATTTGACAAGCACTATTTGCGCATAGCCGACGCTCTGGCCGAAAAGGGCTGGCGGCAAAGGATTTCTGGCAGGCCGCGTGTCAGATATCGTCTTCCTCTTCCTCTTCGTCCCCGAAGTCGTCTTCCTCGCCCAATTCCTCGTCGAGTTCCTCGCTTTCGGATTCGTCGCCGGAGGCGTCACCCTCTTCACTCTCTTCCAGTTCCTCTTCCGGTTCGGCGCGAAGGCCTTCCTCCTCGCCTTCCAGCGCGGAGGCCGCCTTGCGCACCTTCGAAGGCGGCAGGATGATGGCGGTGATCTTTTCCACCTCCTGGCGGATCAGGGGGTCGGCCAGACAGGTCTGGCAGTCGGCGATGTGGTTTTCCAGGAACAGCACCATGCGGGCCGGGGCCATGGCCTCGTCCTGCACCTGGGCGTACCAGTTTTTCACAAGCCTTTGCAAGCGCTCGCACTCCATGGGAAAATGGCTCCTTGCGATGTTTCGGTTGTTCCGTGCGGATTGGGAAACCCGACTGGTTGTACCCTATTTTGGGGCGGCTGCCCAGCCTTTCGCAAAAAAATCTTCCGGAAAACGTTGCCGCCGGCCCGGGAAAAAATTAAGGTAAGGACGAACGGAAGTGGAAAGGGCACTGGTGGCCCTCCCGGACTTCAAATCCGGTGCACCGGGTGAAGAGCCTGGTGGGTGGGTTCGATTCCCATGCACTTCCGCCATTCTTCATCCTTATGCCCTGCTTTTTTTCGTCCTGCGCCGTCGTTCTTGTGTCTGCTGTTCCGGTGTCTTCGCAATGAGAAGGCAGAAGTCAGGAGTCGGGATTCAGAAGTGCTGCAAGGTAGGCAGAGAGAAGCTTGCTTACCTCCTCAAGTTGGCTAAAGAGCTCCGGCGGTGCTCCGTAGTCGAGGTCTTTTGCAAGTATCAAATAGTAACGGCATTCTTCTGTCGAACCTTGGGCTATATTCATGAATCGTGCTTTGTCCGGCTTCCCTTTCTTCTTGAACCCTTCTGCTATATTTGCCGGGATTGAAATTGCCGCGCGTCGCAGTTGTGAAGTGAGTCCATATCGTTCGTGGCCTGGGAATGACTCGCTATCTTTTTAAATTGCCAAGACAAATTGATGCGCCTTTTGCCAAACAATAAGGTCTTGAAATGTTTTTGCCGGCATTTCCGTCATGCTGGCTTCTGACTCCTGTTTCCTGTCTTCTGTAATAATGGATACCCCATCTTCTCCCGCTGGGCCACGTAGAGTTCCGCCACCTTGCGGGCAATGTTCCGGATGCGGCCGATGTAGCGGGTGCGCTCCGCCACGCTGATCGCCTTGCGGGCATCGAGCAGGTTGAAGGTGTGGGAGCACTTGAGGCAGTAGTCGTAGGCCGGCAGGATGAGGTTCAGCTCCAGCAGCCGGAAGGCCTCGGCCTCGTAACTGGTGAAGAACTCCATCAACTTTGCCACGTTGGCGTGTTCGAAGTTGAAGAAGGAGAACTCCACCTCGGCCTGGTGGAAGATGTCGCCGTAGGTCACCTCGCCGTTCCAGGAAATGTCGTAGACGCTGTCCACCTTCTGCAGGTACATGGCGATGCGCTCCAGGCCGTAGGTCACCTCCACGGTGATGGGATGCAGTTCCAGGCTGCCGGCGTGCTGGAAATAGGTGAACTGGGTGATCTCCATGCCGTCGAGCCACACCTCCCAGCCCAGCCCCGAGGCGCCCAGAGTGGGCGATTCCCAGTCGTCCTCCACGAAGCGGATGTCGTGCTCCAGCATGTCGAGCCCGAAACGCCTGAGGCTCTCGATGTAGAGATCCTGGATGTTGGCCGGCGAGGGCTTGAGGATCACCTGGTACTGGTAGTAATGCTGCAACCGGTTCGGATTCTCGCCATAACGGCCGTCGGTCGGCCGGCGGGAGGGCTGGACATAGGCGGTTTTCCACGGTTCCGGGCCGAGAGCCCGGAGCAGGGTGGCCGGGTGGAAGGTGCCGGCCCCCACCTCCATGTCGTACGGCTGCTGGATGATGCAGCCCTGCTCCGCCCAGAAGCGGTTCAGGGCCATGATGATCTCTTGAAAGTGCATACGCGTTCCTCGGTGATGGAATGTAGCGCAAGAATATAAGAAGGAAGAGGGGTGTCAAGGGGTTTTTGCGGGGAGTCTCGTCGCGCCTTCGCGTCTCTGTGTTGTTCTTGCTTTTAGCTGAGAGCTGACGGCTGACCGCTGATAGCTTCTTTACCGCTCGCTGTCTCATGCTGCCGCATCTTTCAGCACCTCCGTGACCCAGGCGTTCAGGCTTTTTCCGGCTCTTTTTGCGGCGGCATATACCTTGGCATGGAGTTCCGGCGAGGTGCGTATGGGGAACTTTCCGGAGAACGGCTTTTCCGGTTCCTTGCCGCGCTCCTTGCACCAGTCGAGATAAATGTCTACCGATTCACGGAACTCGCGCTGCAACTCATCCGTTGTCCGGCCCTGGAAGGTGATCACATCTCTCGTGTTGATGACCTCACCATGGAAGATGTTTGCCTCGTCGTCGAACTCGACATGTCCGATGTATCCTTTGTATTGCATCATGGTGTCACCCCGGCGTTTTCAAGAAAGCGGCGCATGGATTTTATCGCACCCTTGTCGGTTTCCTTGCGCGGGTGTGGCCGGTGGAAAACCGCCTCCGCGCCATTGAGAATAACCAACACGCGGGAGCCGCGTGCTTCGGTGATTTCCGCACCCAAGGCAACGAGCATGGTTTCGATGTCCTTCCAGGCAATCCCGGATTGCACAGGTTTTTTGAAAATCGCCGCTAGCGTTCGAGCGTGTTGCGTTCTCACGAAAACATGATATCAGATTTTGATATTTTTACAAGGGGCGTTCAGCGGTCAGCTTTCCGTCAAAAGCAGAGTAGAGGGCAAGGGATAAAGCCCTCTTCGCGCCTTTGCGCCTCTGCGTTGCTCCTTGTTTTTAACTGATAGCTGACGGCTGACCGCCCTCTTTGCCGTTCGATCACCACCATGTAGGAGCCGCTTCAGCGGCGCAGAAAGGACATGGTCGCGGGTAAACCCGCTTCTGCGCGCCGAATGCTCGCCAGTAAAAAAAATTGTATTTTTCTGAGCAAAAGTTCAATTTTTTATGGACAGGGCGCAATGAGTACGGTATCACAGGATAACTTCGTGAATTTGCTTGTAATTATTTAAGTGAATTCTTAAGTGTGGCTCGGGGGATGAGCCCATGGAAGTGATGGCGCGGAACCCGCGCCATGGAGCGGGATTGCAGCAGGCAATCCCAGGGAAACACATTCAAAGCACAAGGAGAAAGAGGGATGCTGAAAAAAATTTCCGTACTGGCGCTCGCAGGCATGCTTGCCCTGCCTGCGGTCGCAGCCGCCGGAGCCGGCGGCGCTGCCTCCGGTCTCGACGCGCAGATCGCCGAGCTGACCAAGCAGCTTGAGGCATTGAAGGCCCAGATGAACAGCATGAAAAAGGATCAGGACGCCAAGCTCGCCTCCATCGACGAGCGGGCCGAGGGGTGGGATGCCGCCTCCCGCTTCCAGTGGTCCGGCGACTTCCGCTCCCGCTATGACTACTATGAGCGGGATCGCATCGCCAACAACGTAACGGTCACCGACAAGAACGAGGGCCTCTTCACCAACCGCCTCCGCCTGAACATCCGCGCCAAGGCCACCGAGAACGTGGAGTTCAAGGGCCGCCTCGCCATGTACAAGGCATGGGGCATGCAGAGCACCCCCGGTATGCCCAATAATTCTTTTGGTAATCCCGAGGCATGGGGTGGTTTTCCAGCTTTTGACGGCACTTCCAGCCGTCAGGTCTCTGACAACACCCTGCTGGTGGACCGCGCCTTTGTCAACTGGAACAACATCGGCGGCGCTCCGGTGTGGTTTTCCATCGGCCGCCGTCCCACCACCGATGGCCCCTCTGCCCAGCTGCGTATGAACAACGACGAGCGCATGGCCACCCCCACGGCCTTCATGGACTGGCCCTTTGACGGCATCTCCGTGGGCTATGCCTACAACAACCTCCTTGGCGTCACCGACGCCCCGGGCCGCATCCGCGTCTGCTACGGCCGCGGCTTCGACGGCGGCCTGCAGCAGGACGCCACCGGCACCAACGACACCGACTTTGCCGGCGTGAGCTGGGACCTCTACAAGAAGGGCAGCCGCTTCTTCTACCTCCAGTCCTTTGGCGCCTTCAACGTCTTCAACTTCCCGGATTGGGCGGATGGCTCGCCCGCGCCCGGCTGGGGCTATACCGACGGTACCCGGATAAATCGCGGCAATATCTACCACACCTCCGCAGTGTACGAAGACAAGTACCAGAACCTGAACTACTTTGTCACCGGTGGCTGGAGCCAGACTGACCCCAACAGCAATGGTATGCTTAATAATTACGATGGGATGGGAACTTATTCCGTCGCGAACACGAGCACGGAAGACGGCTATGCTATCCACCTTGGCGTGCGCTACGACATCCCGAACCAGCCCTTCAAGGTCGGCGCCGAGTACAACCACGGCTCCAGGTACTGGATCGGCATGACCCCGGGCCATGACGACATGTATGCCGCCAAGCTGGCCACCCGCGGCGACGTGTACGAGGTGTACGGCATCTACGACATCCCCGGCGGCGAGGCGATCTCCAAGTACGGCAAGGCCTTCATCCGCCTGGGCTACCAGCACTACGAGTACGACTACACCGGCTCCATGGACTGGAACGTCAAGCCGTACGATGTGGATTCCGCTGCCGAGCGGGCCTTGGCCGCGAACGCCGGTCAGAATGTTATTGAGAGCGCGGATCAAGTTTACGCCACCTTCGAGGTGTATTTCTAAGCCGCGCAGCAGTTCGTTCTACCTCGTCTCTCCGAGAGGGAAGGGCTTTGGCCCTTCCCTCTTTTTTTGTCCGTCATGTGCATGCCATTCTTGCGCAAACAGTAAATGGCTGTTATTCTAGCCGTAGAAATTCTTTTTTCTGGAGGTGCGCTATGCTGGCCATGGAAACATACATCCCAATCACCCGGGCAAAGAACAAACTCCTTGACCTGATTCGTTCCGTGCACGACAAGGACGACACCATCGCCATCACCAAAAATGGTGTGCCTGAGGCGGTGGTTATGAGCATGGCACGATTCGAGGGGTTGATGGAGACCATCGAAATTCTCTCCGACCCTGAAACCATGACCATCTTGCGCAAGTCCATGGATGACGTGGCCGCCGGACGCTTGGTCAAGATGGACGAGGTTTTTTAGTGCACTATCAGGTGTTCCTGGCTCAAGCTGCGGCGCAACTGATTCCGGGCCTGCCCCCGGATGTCAAGCGGCTTATCCGGACGGCTTTGGAGGAGATTCGCCAGAACCCGGATATTGGGAAAAACCTTCAGGAAGAGTTGGCCGGATTTTTGTCGTATCGGGCGCGGCGGTACCGTATCGTTTACCGGGTAGATCGGCAGGCAAAGTCCGTGGTGGTGTATTATGCGGCCCACCGGCGCGAAGTGTATGAGCGCTTTTCTGAATTGCTGCGGCAAATGGAGGGGAAAAGGCCACCCCTATGATGGGAGAAAAGGTCATTTCCAGGGAGGAATTCAAAAAGGTTGCAACCGGCATCGTGACCCAGGGCGACATTGCCTTGCTCCGCAAGGATGTGGAGATGCTGCTGGAATTTGCCAAGCGTCGGGGTGTATCCCGGCGGACTGTATCCGGGTTACTGCATGAGCGACGTCCCGTGACGCCGGACATGGCAACAACTGGCCGACGTTGTCGTGGCGCAACGAGCCAAAATCGAAGGGCGGAACGATGCGGGGAGGGGTCGAATCCTTTCCTCTTTTTTTGCCGATAAAATCACCCTGAATCCGAGTGGTTATTTTTGTCTCGAAAAAAAGGCCGGGGGCGGCTTGACAAAGGGGGATGGGTATAGTAAGTAGTGGCATCTTAATTAGGTGATTAAGTGAATGTTTCCATATAGATTAACCTTATTACCTAGGAGGAACGAGTATGCCGACTTTGGAGCACAAGGGGAAGGTCTTCAACGTAGACGAGGACGGCTTCCTGACCCGCGGAATGGAAGAGTGGAGCGAGGAGTGGGTTGACTACGTCAAGGGCGTTGAGGGCATCGACAACCTGACCGACGAGCACCGCAAGGTCATCGACACCCTGCAGGAGTACTACAAGAAGAACGGTATTGCTCCGATGGTTCGTATCCTCTCCAAGACCACCGGCTTCCCGCTGAAGCGCATCTACGAGCTGTTCCCGTCCGGCCCCGGCAAGGGCGCCTGCAAGATGGCGGGCCTGCCGAAGCCGACCGGTTGCGTGTGATCGTCCACCGCACCCACTGGCTCAGCCACTGAAATGAAAAAGGAAGAAGGGTTCGCCCTTCTTCCTTTTTTTTGTTTGGACGTCGTAAAGTGAATTCGGCAACTTCTCGCAATTCCAGCGCGCTGTAGCGTGCCGGAATTGAAGTGGCGCCCCATTTCCGGAACGCTCGCTGGCCGTCGAAAAACGCGTTTCCCAGTCGCCTGGCTAGAAGAGCATCTCCAGAAAACGCTGATGGAACTCGGTGAGGTCGGCGTTGCACTCGCCGCAGTAGAACTTGATCTCGCCCAGGATCTGGGACTCGTCGCCCTCCTGGGAAAAACTGCCATCCTCGTTCTGGACGTAGCGGGTGGTGAGGACCACCCCGTCGGCCACTTCGAGGAAATCGGCATCATTGCCGCAACGCGGGCACTTGATCCGCATGACGTTCTTCCGCGGCCGCGGCCGCCGCTCGTTTTCCCGTATCAGCTCCATCTGCCTGAATCCTCGCACATCCTTGGTTTAAGGGCGGGAGCTACTTTACGCGACCACGGGCGCGCTGTCAATAACGGATCGCAAAGCCGGCACCCTCCCCTTGCGGCGCCTCGTTCTGCACCGTGACCCCGCGCACCAGGGAGCGGGGCGAACCGCGATGGCACCAGGCGATCATCCGCTCCACCGCCGCATCCTCGCCCTCAAAGACCGCCTCCACCGAGCCGTCGGGCCGGTTGCGCACCCAGCCGGCAAGCCCCAGCCGCAATGCCTCTTCCTCGGTGCAGGCGCGGAAACAGACCCCCTGCACCACCCCCTCGACCCGCACCCGCACCCGTCTGGCCGCCACAGATCCTCCCTGTCACCCGCCGAGCATTTGTTCGAAGGCCGCCTCGTCGATGATGCTGATGCCGAATTCTCGCGCCTTGGCGAGCTTGGAACCCGGCTTGTCGCCGCAGACCAGATGGGTCACCTTGCTGCTCATTCCTGAGGCGACCTGGCCGCCCAGCTCCTTGACCCGCGCCTTGGCCTCGCTGCGGGAGAAGCGGCTGAGCGCGCCGGTGAAGAGAAAGACCGAACCCGCGAGCGGCAACCCGTCGCGGGAAGGGGTGGCGGCGGCAACGGTGAGCCCCAGTTCCTGCAGCGTGGCCAGCATCTGCCGGGCTGCCGGGTCGCCAAAGAAATCAGCCAGGCTCGCCGCCACCTGGGGACCGATGCCGGCCACCTCAAGGAAGTCCGCCTCAGTGGCGCCAAACAGGGCGTCAAGGGTGCCGAAATGCGCCTCCAGCAACTGGGCGGTCACCTCGCCCACATGGCGGATGCCGATGGCCGCCAGCAATCTGGCGAGAGTGGTCTGCCTGCGGGCCGCAATGGCGGCTACCGCATTGGCCGCCGATCTGGCGCCCCAGCCGTCCAGCGGCGCCAGCTGCGCCTCGGTGAGCCGGTAGATATCCGGGATGTCGCGCACCAGCCCCTCCTGCACCAGTTGCTCCATCACCTTCTTGCCGAGCCCTTCGATATCCATGCCGGCCTTGCCCGTAAAATGGATGAGCGAACGCAGCCGCTGGGCCGGGCAGGAAGGGTTCACGCAACGGGTCACCGCCTCCTCGGCCGGTCGCACCAAAGCGTGGCCGCATTCCGGGCAGGCGGCGGGCATGCGGATAAGGGCCTCGCTGCCGTTGCGCTGCTCCACCACCGGCTTCACCACCTCGGGGATCACGTCGCCGGCCCGCTGCACCAGCACGGTGTCGCCGATGCGCAGGTCCTTGCGCCGCATCTCATCCTCGTTGTGGAGGGTGGCGCGGCGCACCATCACCCCGCCGATCTCCACCGGCGCCAGAATCGCCACCGGGGTGATGGCGCCGGTGCGTCCCACGCCGAACTCCACATCCAGCAGGCGGGTGGTGGCCTGGGAGGCGGGAAATTTGGCGGCAATGGCCCAGCGCGGGCTGCGGGCCTTGCTGCCGAGCCGTTTCTGCACGGCAAAATCATCCACCTTGACCACCATGCCGTCGATCTCGTAGGGCAGATCGTGACGGATGGCGGCCAGGTGGTGGAAATGGGCGATCACCGCGTCCAGGCCGGGACAGCGCCTGGTGTGCGGATTGGTGGCAAGGCCGCAGGCTGCCAGATAATGCAGCAGCTCGTGCTGGCTCCGGCAGGGCAGCGGAGCGGGGTCGTCCACGCCGTAGGCGAAGAAGGCGAGAGGCCGCTGGGCCGTGACCCTGGGGTCGAGCTGACGCAGGGAGCCGGCCGCGGCATTGCGCGGGTTGGCAAAGAGCGGCTCGCCATTTTCCGCCCGCTGGGCATTCAGTTCCTTAAAGCCGGCAAGGGTGAGATAGACCTCGCCCCGCACCGCCAGCCGGGCGGGAATCCCTCCCCTCTCCGGCTGCCGGAGCCGCAGGGGGATGGAGGCGATGGTCCTGATGTTCTGCGTGATGTTCTCTCCTGTCACCCCGTCGCCGCGGGTGGCCCCCAGGGTGAGAAGGCCGCCTTCGTAGACCAGCTCCACGGCCAGGCCGTCGAGCTTGGGCTCGGCCACATAGGCCAACGGCTCGCCGCTGCTCAGAAAACGGTGAAGGCGATCCTCGAAATCGCGCAGATCCTGGTCGCCAAAGGCGTTTTCCAGGCTGAGCATGGGGATTTCCCGGGTCACCGTGGCAAATTCGGCAAGAGGTGCGCCACCCACCCGCTGGCTCGGCGACTCCGGGGTGATCAGCTCCGGATAGCGTTCCTCCAGCCGCAGCAGTTCCTGAAAAAGGCGGTCGTACTCGGCGTCGGCGATGAGCGGATCGTCGAGCACATAATAACGGTAGGCATGGTGGTCGATCTGCTCGCGCAGTTCCGCCAGCCTTCTGGCCGCCGCTTCCCGGCCCGCGGCAAAATCAAGGAGCGACGCCATCAGGATGGCTTGACCAGCAGCCTGCCGCCGGAGGCGATGTTTTCATGGGCCACCTCGTCGATGAAGATCAGCACCGAATCAGCCGGCTTGTGGGCCACCTCGCAGATCACCCTGGTGACCCCGCTTGCCATCGCCTCTTTCTGCTCCTTGCTCAGTGTGCCTGCCACCCGGATGCTCACGTACGGCATGATCCTTCCTCCTGCGCTCTGGTTGATTTTCCCCACTATAACGCACGCAGGGGCAAAAAAGAAGGGCGGGCGGCGGCGGAAACCCCTCCCGATTTTGCCCGATTTGGAATAGAGTGGTGCATGCTCGACCACAAGCCGCTCATTCTCGTGACCAACGACGACGGCATCCATGCCCCGGGCATCCAGGCGCTCTTTGCCGCCATGCAGGAGATCGGCCAGGCGGTGATGATCGCGCCGGAGCAGGATGCCAGCGCCTCCAGCCACTCGCTCACCATGAAGCGGCCCCTGCGGGTCCGGCAGCTCACGCCGGAAATCCATGCCATCGACGGCACGCCCACCGACTGCGTCACCGTGGGCATCAAGAAGGTGCTACCGCGAAAGCCCGATCTGGTGGTCTCCGGCATCAATCCCGGCCCCAACCTGGGCGACGACATCAACTATTCCGGCACCGTGGCCGCGGCCAAGGAAGGCACGCTCCTCGGGGTGCCCTCCTTTGCCGTCTCCCTGGTGGCCCACAACGGCGGCGATTTTTTCCATGCGGCCCGTTTTGCTGCGCAGCTGGCGGCCGGCATCCTCTCCAGCGGCCTGCCCAGGGACACCTTCTTCAACGTCAACGTACCGGACCTGCCGGCCGCGGAACTCCGCGGCGCCCGCTTCACCCGCCAGGGCCGGCGCCTGTACGACGACGCCATCAAGGAGACCTTCGATCCATGGGGCGCCCGGCATTACTGGATCGGCGGCGGCACGCCGTACTGGGACGAAGGGCCGGACACCGATGCCCAGGCGGTGCTGGCCGGGGCCATCTCCGTCACCCCGCTGCACATCGACCTCACCAACCATGAAGCCCTGGCCCGCCTGCGGACGGAGTGGCCTCTCGGATCATGATCCACGATCCCCTCTGGCAGTCCATGCGTGAAACCGGGCGGATCGCGGGTCATCCTGTCCTTTTCCTGGAAACCACCGATTCCACCAACACCGTGGCCATGGCCCTGGCGCACCAAGGCGCGGCAAACGGCACCCTGGTGGTGGCGGAGTGCCAGTCCGCCGGCCGGGGGCGGCTTGCCCGCCAGTGGATTTCGCCGGCCGGCTGCGGTCTCTACGTTTCCTTCATCCTGCGGCCGCGCCTGGAATTGGCCGACTTGCCAAAGGCAACATTGGCCGCCGGGGTAGCCCTCTGCCGGGCGGTGATCCGGATCACCGGCATTACCGTCCAGCTCAAGTGGCCCAATGACCTGCTCTTGCAGGGCAAGAAGTGTGGCGGCATCCTCACCGAGGCAACAGGGATCATGGGGGATGGGCCGGTGGCGGTGGCCCTCGGCATCGGCATCAACGTGAAAACTCCGCAGGCCGCCTTCCCAGAGGAATTACAGGGGAAGGCCACCTCGCTGGCGACGGCCACTTCGGGACATGAATACTCCCGTGGTTCCTTGCTCGCGGCCGTGGTGGAAGAGGTGGAGGCGGTGGTGCGGCGGATGGAAAAGGGAGAGTTTGCCGCCATTCTTGCCGAGTGGCGCCAGCACGACGGCCTTGCGGATCAACGCCTCACCTGGGTTACGCCGCAGCAAACCCTCGTGACCGGCGTTTCCCTTGGCCCAGACGCCGACGGCCGGCTCCACATCCGCGACGACCACGGTGTCATCCACGAGGTGCTTTCCGGTGATCTCACGGTGAAACGGTAAAGGGTTGGTAGTTGTGTTCAGGTGAGCAAGCGAAAACCGTTGGCCTTGGCGGCGTTCTGGTCAAAGGTGAGGGTTTCGGTGCAGTCGGCGGCGCGGTTTTGCTGGGCGATGAGGCAGTCAGCAAAATCTGCGGCGGTATTTCGATATTCCTTGAGCGCCCGCCAGACGGAGTCGATCTCCAGCACGCGGAAATGGGCAGTGCGCAGAATCTGTTCGAGCACTTGGCTGATGGCCTCCGGTTTTGCGGCATAGCAGCGTTTTAAAACCCAAGCCAATTCGCACAGGACAATCGGGGTGATACAGAAGGGTTCGCCTTTGTCGGTGCCCTGTTCGATGATCTTGGTGGCGAGCGCTGCCTGGGCCTTATCATCCTGCACGATGTAGCGAACCAGGACGTTGGTGTCGAGTCCAATCACCGGGAACTTCCCTCCTCTTCAATCGCCTCCTGCATGGCATCAAGAGAAACCGTTTTCCTGCCCCTTGGGATCATACCCTTCAGTTTGCGGACATCGGCCGTGGCTGGCACGAGGGTCACCGTGCCGCTGGCGTCGATGAGAAATTCAACCCGGTCTCCGGTTTCCGTGTTCAGAGCTTTCCGAATATCTTTGGGGATGGTGATTTGTCCTTTGCTGGTGATGGTTGCTGTGGCCATTTCCTCGCCCCCCAATTCCTTTCGTTTAATGAAATTCCTTGCTTTAGGGTAAGTTGATGCCGGTGGGGTGTCAAGATAAAAAAAGCCCTGGTTGGCGGACCAACCAGGGCTTGGGCTGAACAAGAACCAGCGAATTGCGCCAGGGCAATTAGAAGGTCATAGTCAGGGAGTGGCTCAGGAGATAGACGTTCTCGGTCTGATTAGCACCGGCGGCGCCCTTGAAGTAGTCGCCAGTGTCCAGGTAGCCGAAGTGTGCTTCGTAGGTCAGGTTGTCGAGCAGCTTGTAGGCTGCGCCGATGTTGTACTCCCAGCCGTACTCGTCGTCATAGGTAGCGGTTTCTTCGTCAGCCTCAGCATAGCCAATGGCGGCATGCAGACCCAAGCGGTCGGAGACCTTGTAGTCGGCAGCCAGAACAAAGGCCTTGACGCCGTCATCGGTCTGGCCGATGCCGCCGTTGAGAACCCCGGTCTGATCCGGGTTGAGGAGGCCGGTGGTGCGGCCGGTGAGGACGTAGAGCGGGGTGAACTCATGGCCCGTGCCAGTAGCGGTTACAGGGGCGATGCCGGAAGCAGTGGCGTTGAAGAAGCCCTCGTTGTCGTTGGCAGAGCCCTCGTCGTCACCCTCGGCAAAGAAGTACATGGCGCTGACGGTGAGGTTGTTGAACTTGCCGCCCACTTCGAGCATGTAGCCCAAGGCATCCCAGTCAACGGTGGTGGAGGAGTCGCCACCGAAGTAAGCAACCTCGGCATTGGCAAAGTAGTTGTTCATCTTGTACTTGGCATAGCCAGCGTACAGCTCCTTCTCGCTGCCAGTGGTGTTGCGGTTGTCGTTGCTCAAGGAGTAACGGATGCCGGCGTCCAGAGCATCATCCTTGTAGTTCAGGCGCGCTTCATAGTGGTCGAAGTTCTGGTCGGAGCCCACATCGCTGCCGGTCTGCAGGTCATTGTCGAAGTTCTTGCCAGTGAAGAGGAGCACGCTCCAAGGCTTCGGAACAAAGGAAGGCCACCACATGATGCGGTCCTGGCGGCTGTCGGTGTCAGCAAAGGTGGTGCCGTAGCCGCCGGCCGGATGACGGCCGATGCGCACCTCGCCGATGGGCGACATGTACTTCATGTACATGGTGTGAAGGTAGAAGTCGTTGGCGGTATCCATAACGTCGGCACTTTCGGTGTCGCCATCGGTCTGGGCGCCCCACACGGTGTTGTCCACCAGGCGGATGGTGGCCATCATGGAAATCTTGTCGTTGACCTTCATGGTCGGGCTCACCTCGAAGGTGTGCTGGTACCACGCGTCAGAGGTGTTCGATGCGGCGGCGGTTTCGGTCAGGTCAACACCCAGGGTGGTGGTGCCGGCATCGCTCATGTAGTAGCCTTCCACCAGATACT
The DNA here is from genome assembly GCA_040757055.1 of Thermodesulfobacteriota bacterium. Lineage (GTDB taxonomy): Bacteria > Desulfobacterota > Desulfobulbia > Desulfobulbales > Desulfurivibrionaceae > JAJZRJ01. The sequence continues at coordinate 70,720 of JBFLXY010000005.1, forward strand.
TGCCGGTCATCTTCCACTCCACCGCAGAGGCGGTGGACGCAACGCCGGCCACCAGGCCGAGGGCTGCCATCGTTCCCAATACTTTTTTCATCTCGAATCTCCTTTGGTTGTGGTTCCCGGAAGGCTCCCGGCCTTCCGTCTCCTGGTACCCGAGGCCCGCCGGAACTGAAGACGGCCTCAGTATCATCTCCTTTGTAGTCAGAATTTTATACCGCTGTCAAGTTTTTTGTACTGAATTTTTGGCTGTCAGCAAAGAGCTTGCATCTGTCAGCAAAGACGCACAAGGGAAAGGGGATGAGAGGGGGAGAGGGTTAGACGGAAGGAATGCGGGTAAACCGCCCCCCTACAGCAGCTTGACAAGGGCGGCGATGACCGCAACTTGCCCGAGCGCAAGGCCGATGCCCCACTTGATAAGGCGATTTTCCATTTCCATCAAATCGGCCTTGGCGGCGAGCTGTGAGTCCATGGCCTCGGCCAGGGCCTGCTTTTGCGCCTCGGCAATGGCGGTGGCCTGCTCGCGTGACAGGCCGGCCTTTTCGAGGCGTTCGGCGAACTTGAGGGTGTCGAAGGTAATGGTAGCCATGTGGTCAACGTAGCAACCGGAGGGGGAAAAGTCAAGGAGGGGAGCCATCAGCGTTCCGCTGACTGCGAAAGCCAACAGCCAAGGCGCAAGGACGCCTGGGAAAAGGGGTAACGGGGGAGAGAATTAGCGGGGCAGGGGGCGCGGGTAAACCCCTTCCTACAGCAGTTTGACGAGGGCGGCGATGACCGCGGATTGGGCGAGCAACATTCCGGCGACCCATTTGATGATGTCGAGCTTGGTTTCCGCCAGGGCTGTGATCATGTCCTGCTTGGTGACAAGCTCAGCCGCAGCATGGGCCTCCTGGATGGTTTCAAGAATAGCCTGGGCCTGTTTTTCCGCCAGCCCGGACTCCTTGAGCTTTTGGATGAATTTATAGGTGTCGAAGGTAATCGCGGTCATGGAGTTAACGTAGCAATCAGAGGTGGAAAAGTCAAGTCAGCCAAGGAAGAAGCAGTGAGTCGCCAGCTGTTGCTGAAAGCTCATCGCTCGTTAGCCGAGATCCCGCATGATTTTCCCGATGGCCTGGGAGAGCGGGGCGATTTTTTCCCGGCCTCGTCAATTTGCCGCAAAACCTCCAAGGCGAGAGGCCGATCATACATAGATGGCTTCCTGGTCGATTTTTTGCTTCAGGAAGGGATTCATGGTGTTTCGGCAGATGACCACGTCAACTGGCCGGTGCATCTGATCCTCAAGTTCGGATTTTATTCCGGCCAGGAGGAACAAGTCAGGTTTGCGCAACGAGACCACGATGTCCACATCACTCTTTTCGTGCGTTGCCGCGCGGGCCGCGGAACCAAAAAGGCCGAGCGCGAGAATGCCGTATTCCTTGGCGAAGCGGCGTTTGTATTCCCGAAGAAGGGCAATGAGTTCCGGCGCGGAGGGGAAAGGGGGTGAGGAGTGAGAAGGAAGAGGCAAGGGGGAAAGCAAGGGCCTCCGCCGTTGCCGGCAGAGGCCCCAGACTGTCGCACCGGACAGGGTTGCGGCCGGCTTACATCATGCCGCCCATGCCGCCCATGCCGCCCATGCCGCCCGGCGGCATGCCCGCACCCGGCTTCTCCTCCTCCGGATGCTCGGCCACCATGCACTCGGTGGTCAAGAGCAGGCCGGCGACGCTGGCCGCGTTCTGCAGGGCAAAGCGGGTCACCTTGGCCGGGTCGATGACGCCCGCCTCGATGAGATCCTCGAACTTCTCGCTGTCGGCATTGAACCCCTTGGCGCCCTTGAGGTTCTTCACCTGCTCCACGATTACCGAGCCTTCAAGGCCGGCGTTGTTGGCGATCTGGCGCACCGGCTCTTCCAAAGCGCGGGCCACGATCTTCTTGCCCAGTTCCTGCTCGTGGGAGAGCTTGAGGTTCTTGAGGGCCGCCAGGCAGCGCAGGTAGGCCACGCCGCCGCCAGGCACGATGCCCTCTTCCACCGCGGCGCGAGTGGCGTTCAATGCATCTTCCACCCGGGCCTTCTTCTCCTTCATCTCCACCTCGGTGGCGGCACCGACGTTGATCACAGCCACGCCGCCGATCAGCTTGGCCAGCCGCTCCTGGAGCTTCTCGCGGTCGTAGTCGGAGGTGGATTCCTCGATCTGGGCGCGAATCTGCTTGACCCGGCCCTCAAGCTTCGCCTTGTCGCCGGCGCCGTCCACGATGGTGGTGTTGTCCTTGTCGATGACCACGCGCTTGGCCGTGCCGAGGTCGTTCACGGTGACGTTCTCCAGCTTGATGCCGAGATCCTCGGAGATCACCTGGCCGCCGGTGAGGATGGCAATATCCTCCAGCATCGCCTTGCGGCGGTCGCCGAAGCCCGGCGCCTTCACAGCGGCCACGCTCAGGGTGCCGCGCAGCTTGTTGACCACCAGGGTGGCCAGGGCCTCGCCGTCCACATCCTCGGCGATGATGACCAGCGGCCGGCCCATCTTGGCGATCTGCTCCAGGACCGGCAGCATGTCCTTCATGGAGCTGATCTTCTTCTCGTTGATGAGGATGTAGGGCTCGTCGAGGTTGGCCTCCATCTTCTCCGGATCGGTGACGAAATAGGGGGAGAGGTAGCCGCGGTCGAACTGCATGCCCTCGACCACGTCCAGGGAGGTCTCCATGGACTTGGCTTCCTCCACGGTGATGACGCCTTCCTTGCCCACCTTGTCCATGGCCTCGGCAATGATGTTGCCGATGGTGGCATCGTTGTTGGCGGAGATGGTGCCGACCTGGGCGATCTCCTTCTGCTCCTTGGTGGGCTTGGCGATGTTCTTCAACTCGGCGACCACGGCAGCCACGGCCGCGTCGATGCCGCGCTTGATGTCCATGGGGTTGTTGCCGGCGGCCACCATCTTGGAGCCCTCGGCGTAGATCGCCTGGGCGAGGATGGTGGCGGTGGTGGTGCCGTCGCCGGCCACGTCGGAGGTCTTGGAGGCAACCTCCTTCACCATCTGGGCGCCCATGTTCTCGAACTTGTCCTTGACCTCGATCTCCTTGGCCACGGAAACGCCGTCCTTGGTGATGGTCGGCGCGCCGAAGGACTTCTCCAGCAGCACGTTGCGGCCCTTGGGGCCGAGGGTCACCTTCACGGCGTCAGCCAGGGTATTCACACCCCGCAGGATGGATTCGCGGGCCTTGGCACCATATCTGATATCCTTTGCAGCCATTGTTCTCTTCTCCTTGGTCTGGTTCTCTGGAATGAGTGTTCGTCGCTGATGCGGCTTACTTCTCCACCACGCCGAGGATGTCGTCCTCGCGCATGATGAGGTATTCGGTGCCCTCGATCTTCACCTCGGTGCCGCCGTACTTGGAAAAAAGCACCCGGTCGCCCACCTTGACCTCCACAGGCACCCGCTCGCCCTTGTCGTTGAGCTTGCCGTTGCCCACGGCGACAATCTTGCCCTCGGCCGGCTTCTCCTTGGCGGTGTCGGGGATGATGATGCCACCCTTGGTTTTCTCCTCACCCTCCAGGCGCTGGACCAGGATGCGATCATTCAACGGACGAATTTTCATTGAACACCTCCATCTCTCTTTAGCTTGTTGTGTTGATTCAAGGAATCGCCGGCAGGCGCCACGTCCCGCCAGACGGATGGTTTCCACGGAGTATCCCCGTTTCCCGGACAGCCGCCGCAGAGGCGCCAGGCCGGGATGGGCCAAATAATAGGTACCGCATTTTAAAAAATCAAGGCACGGTGTCTCATTTTTTTATGAAACAAAATCAAGCTGCTGGCGGTGAAAAACAAAAAAATCGCACCGGCTTCAAAGCGTCTCCACCCACCCGTACGGATCCCTGGCGCGACCATACTGGATGGCCTGCAATTCATCAAACAGCCGCCGCGAAAGAGAGCCGGTCTCGCCGTTGTTGATCAGACAATCCTGACCCTTGTAGTGCAGGGCGCCCACCGGCGAGATCACCGCGGCGGTGCCGGTACCGAAGGCCTCCTTGAGGCTGCCGCTGGCGCTGGTCGCCACGACCTCCTCGATGGCGACCGGCCGCTCCACCACCCTGTGCCCCCAGTCGCGCAGCAGGCGCAGGACCGAATCCCGGGTAATGCCGGGCAGGATGCTGCCGCCCAGCGGCGGGGTGACCACCTCGTCGTCCATGACGAAAAAGATGTTCATGGTGCCGACCTCCTCGACATAGCGCCGTTCGCAGGCGTCGAGCCAGAGCACCTGGGTGAAGCCCTTTTTCTTGGCCTCCTCCGCCGCCCGGATGCTGGCCGCATAGTTGCCGGCGGCCTTGGCCGCCCCCACCCCGCCCGGCACCGCCCGCACATACTGGTCGGTGACGTAGATCCGCACCGGATTGAACCCCTCGGGGTAATAGGCCCCCACCGGGCTCATGATGATGAAGAAGAGATATTGCCTGGCCGGCCGCACCCCCAGGGCCGCCTCGGTGGCAATCATGGTCGGCCGGATATAGAGGGTGGCGCCGGGGGCCGAGGGCACCCAGGCCGCATCGGTGCGCACCAGGGTCCTGAGTCCGGCCAGGGCCATCTCCGCCGGCAGGGTCGGCATGCAGAGCCGCGCGGCCGAACCGTTCATCCGCTCGATGTTGGCTGTGGGCCGGAAGAGATGCACCGCGCCGTTCTCGCCGCGGTAGGCCTTGAGCCCCTCGAAGATTGCCTGGCCGTAATGGAAGACCATGGCGGCCGGATCGAGGGAGAAGTCGGCGTAGGGGCGCACCGCCGGGTCGTGCCAGCCGCCCTGCGCCGCGTCATAGGCCATGACGAACATGTGGTCGGTGAAAAGCTGGCCAAAGCCGAGGGCGGTGCCGTCGGGCCTGGGCTTGCGGTCCTGGACCGCCACCTCGTGAATGGTGATCTCCATGGTGCCTTTCCTGTCCGCCGTCTGGCGTCCCGGTCCGCCGCGGCCAGGAGCCGGCCCGGCGGACGCTGTTCAAAAAAGGCACACTATAGCGGATTCTTAGCCGCGGTCAAACAACTTATTTTGACGGCCCGGCCAATCTGGTATAGTGACGGAGAACTGTTCCAGACCACTTACCCCTTTCGGTGACCATCCATGCACGAATCGCCGCCGTCGCCCATGGTTCTGCGCTATTTCCTCGTGTTGTTCCTCGTCGTCCTCCTGTTGCTCGGCCTGGTGCTGTGGCCTTTCCTCTCGATCCTGGTCTTCTCCTATCTCCTGACCAGCATGTTCCACCCGCTCTACGAGGCGTTCAACCGCCGGCTGCCCGCCACCCTCGCCTCGCTGCTCACCTGCCTGGTCATCGTGCTCATCGTCTTCATCCCCCTGGCGATCTTCGTGGCAGCCTTCTCCCAGGAGGCGCTCCACATCTATGAACTGGGCAAGAGCGCCAAGATCGGCATGAAGCTGCAAAGCCTCCAGGACAGCGTGCTCTACGACCGGATTCAGGCCATCCTGCTGGACATGGGCGTCTACGTCACCCCGGAGACGATCAGCGAGGCGGTGACCAATCTCACCCGCCGGCTGGGGCTCTACCTCTATGAGCAGGCCAGCGCCTGGGCCGCCAACATCATGCACTTCTTCATCAACTTTGCCCTGATGATCATGACCATCTTTTTCCTGCTCATCGATCAGGAGCGGCTCTTCAACTATCTGCTGCGCCTCTCGCCGCTGCCCGACGACCAGGACCGGCGGCTGTTCAAGAAATTCGACGAAACCACAACCGCGGTCTTCATCGGCAACGGCGTCACCAGCGTGGTGCAGGGCGTGATCTGCGGCATCATCTTCGCCATTTTCCAGCTCGGACCGCCGGTGGTCTGGGGGGTGATCTCCGCCATCCTCGCCTTCCTGCCCATCGTCGGCATCGGCCTGGTCCTGATCCCCGCCGCGGCGATCCAGCTGGTCCAGGGAGATGTCCAGACCGCGGTCCTCGTCGTGGTCCTTTACGTGCTGGTCACCATCGTCATCGAGTACGTGATGAAGACCAAGATGGTGGGCGACCAGACCCAGATCCACTCGCTGCTGGTGCTGCTCGCCATCATGGGGGGGCTCAACACCTTCGGCTTACTCGGCATCGTCTACGGCCCGCTCATCGTCAGCGCCTTCCTGACCCTGGCCGACATCTACGTCACCAGCTACGACAAGTACGTGAAAAGCTCCGGCACCGAACGGTAGCGGGATTCAGGAACCCTCTGCCGGCTCCGGCGGCAGGGGCGGAACCGTCGTCATGCTGCTGATCATCGCGCTGCGCGAGGTGGCAAAGCCGCTGGCCACCGCCATGCAGACCGCTGCCAGATAAGGGATCGACTGCACCAGCAGCACCAGAATCCAGATCATCAGATCCGCGGTGTCCGTCCCCTGGCGGTCCGCCACGCTGACCGCCGCGAGCCAGAGGGCGAGCAGGATCAGCCCCTCCTCCCGGGCCGATTGCAGGGCCTGGAGCAGGGCGTGGCGCCGGGCCAGCTTCGGGGTGCGGAAAAAGGGCATGCCGCTGGTGACAAAGCCGAGGCAGATCGCCCGGGCAATGGTGTGGGCAAGGGAGAGGCCGGCCACCGCCGAGGCCAGCGTCTGGGCGATGGGGGCGCCGATCCGGGTGCGATAGAGGTAGATCATCTTGCCCACCTTGAAGACAAAGAGGGTGAGCGGCATGATGGAAAGGATCACCAGGGGCGGATCGAACTTGAGCGGATAGAGCACCATGAGCAGCGACCAGAGCAGCGCGCCCATGGTGAAGAAGAGGTTGAGGCTGTCGGAAATCCACGGCAGCCAGCCGGCGATGAAGTGATAGCGCTGGCCGGTGGTCAGGCCGCTCTTTTCCCGGCCGAAAAGGGCGCCGGCATGGCGCCGCAGGATCTGCACCGCGCCGTAGGCCCAGCGGAAACGCTGCTTCTTGAAGTCGAGGAAGGTGTCGGGCATGAGCCCCCGGCCGTAGCTCTGGGGCATGTAGGTCGCCTCGTGGCCGCGTTCGAAGATGCGGAGCCCCAGCTCGGCGTCCTCGGTGATGCACCACTCCGCCCAGCCGCCGATCCCGTCGAGCACCGAACGGCGCACCATGGTCATGGTGCCGTGCTGGATGATGGCGTTGCGCTCGTTCCTGGTGACCATGCCGATGTAGAAAAAGCCCTGGTATTCGGCATAGCACATGGCCTTGAAGAGGTTCTCCCGGTCGTCCCGGTAATCCTGGGGCGCCTGGGCGATGGCAATGCGGGGGTCGTCGAACTGCGGCGCCATGTCCTTGAGCCAGTCGGGCGAGACCACGTAGTCGCTGTCGATCACCGCCACCACCTGCGCCTCGGGCGCGGTGTGCCTGAGGGCGAAGTTGAGCGCCCCGGCCTTGAAGCCGGCCAGCGGATCGACATGGAAAAAGCGGAAACGGGAGCCCAGCGTGGCGCAATGGGCCTCCACCGGCTGCCACACCGCCGGGTCCCTGGTGTTGTTGTCCACCACGATCACCTCGTAGTTCGGATAATCGAGGCGCGCCAAGGCGTCCAGGGTTTCGATCATCATCTCGGGCGGCTCGTTGTAAGCGGGCACGTGCACCGAAACCATGGGCAGTCGCTCGGCCGGCAGCCGCCGGGCGACAAAAGGCCGCCGCCACTCCCTCACCCAGCTCGCTTCGGCCCACTCGTGCGCCTCGGCCAGCAGCACCACCACCACGCCGATCATGCCCGCCACCATGAGCAGGCCGATGGTGACGGTGGCAAAGGTGAGATACTGGCGGGTATAGCTGTAGACGATCCAGACCGCGGCGGTGGCGGCGAGAAAGGCGATGGTGGCGAGAAAGCTCCGGCCGCGGTTGCGCAGGGTCCGGCTGTCCACCAGCAGGAAAGCGAAGGTGATGACCGCGATCACCACCGAGATGCCGGCGAGCATACGCCATTCCGGGACGCGGACGATGGGCGAGAAAAAGGGGAACTTGGGCTGGCGGTGGACATCGTAGACCCCCCAGTAGGCGCCCACCGAGCCCTCGGTCACCTTCTTCCAGGGCTGGTCGAAGGCCTCCATCAGATAATAGGAGTATTTCTCCTTCTCGGCCCGGGCCAGGAAGCGGCGGAGAAAAATGGCCTCGTTGGCCTGGGAGGCCTGGGCGAAATGGCGGGTGCGGCCGTTGCTGGGCCAGCCCACCTCGGCAATGAGGATCTCCTTGCCGGGAAAGGTGGCCTTGAGCAGGTTCATGTGGTCCACCACGTAATCCACCGCCCGGTTGACGTGCACCCCTTCCCAGTAAGGCAGCATGTGGGTGGCGATGAAATCGACGTGCCGCACCATCTCCGGGTGCTTGAACCAGACGTGCCACGGCTCTGCGGTGCTGATGGGGATATCGACCTCCGACCGCACCCAGGCGATGTAGGCGGCCAGCTCGTCGGAGGTGAGGTCCTCGCGCAGCAGGGCCTCGTTGCCGATGATGATCCGCCGGATCGCCGGCCGGTTCGCCTTGGCGATGGCGATGAGCCGCTCGATCTCGCGGTCGTTCTTTGGGTAGTCGGTATCGAGCCAGGCGCCCAGGGTCACCTTGAGGCCGTACTTCCGGGCCAGGGCCGGGATCTCGCCCAGGGAACCCTCCACCGTGTAGGTGCGGATGGCATGGGTCTTGGCGCTGACCAGCCTGACATCCTCTTCGATCTCCGCCACCGAGGGCAGCACGTGATCCACCGCGCTCTGGCCGTCGCGGAACGGCGAGAAGGAAAAGCCCTGGATACGCTTGGGCCACGGCGGCTCCTGCTCCGGCCGGTTGAAAAAGGCCCACAGGCTGAAGGAGACGACGGCGATGGCGATGACGATGAGAATGTTGGCCCTGCTCATGGCGAACGCCGGCCTCCCGGCCCGGTATAAATCAGCGGAGTGAAAAAACGCCAGACCGCACGACGCGATCATTGTACCGAATCAGCCTGTGAAAATGCTGCAAAAAATAAGGGGCGCCGGCAAGACGCCCACCCTTCTGCCCGGCCTCAGTACCTCGGAAGAAAGACGGCGTCAATCTTTTGTTGCCATTGACAGCCCGCTGCTTCCCCGCTAGCATCTCCCCATGCTGCCTCACCGCCCCTGCCGACGCGCCTTCTTTCTGGCCCTGCTGCTCCTCCTTGCCGCCGGAAAAGCCGAGGCGCGCCTCTCCCTCAGGAACGGCTACCTCTGGGACACCGAGGAGGCCCGCTACTTCGTGCCCCACGGCTTTGCCTACCAGGTATGGAACCCGGCGGTTTATGCCGACCAGACCCTGGCCGAACTCGACCGCGACATGGCGGCCATGGCGGCGGCCGGGGCCAACTCGCTGCGGGTGGAATTCGTCTGGGAGGGGATCGAAACCGAGGAGGGGCGGTTCGATTTCACCAAGGCCGACCATCTGGTCCAGAGGGCCGGGGAGCTGGGGCTCCGGCTCTTCATCCTCATCGGCTACCAGTACCCGCCTTCCTGGCTCGTGAAAAATTACCCAGAGACCCTTGCCCGCACCGTGGGCGGCCCTTCCACCATCCTCAACTACAACCACCCAAAGGCCAAGGCGGCCTATGGTCGCTTCATCGGCGCTGTCTGCGGCCACTTCCGGCAGAGCCCGGCCATTGGCGGCTGGATTCTCGGCAACGAGTTCGCCTTCTACGACCTCTGGGAAGGGGGCGAACAGAAGAACTTTGTCGGCTATGACTCCGAGTGGAGCCTGCCGGCCTATCACGCCTATCTCCGCCGGCGCTACCAACGGATCGAGGCGTTGAATGCCGCCTGGGATACCGACTTCCCGAGCTTTGAGGCGGTGCCCATGGCGCGGCTCTATCCGCCGGACCGCAACGATCATGCCGCCATCCGCCGCTCCGGCTACCCCGACCTCATCCGCTGGCGCAAAGAGGTGATCGCCGAGTTCATCGCCGCCGGGGCCACGGCGGCCAAGAATGCGGCCCCGGAGCAGCTCATCTCCTATTCCATGGTGGGCGGCATCTTCAACGGCCTTGACTCCAACTTCACCGCCGAGGACGCCCTGATCATCACCGAGCGCTGCAAGGCCGCCGGGGCGCCGCTGGACTTCATGGCCATCAACAACTACGCCTGGGCCCTCAACGGCCACGAACTGCGCTCGGTGGACTTCGGCATCGCCAAATTCCGCGACACCTTAGGCATCCCGGTCCTGATCTCAGAGACCGGCCACAGCAGCACGGAAAACAACTTCCCCGGCGCCGGCCCGCGCCAGGCCAGGGCCCTGGTCGGCTCGGCGTGGGAATCGCTCCTTTCGGGCGCCATCGGCGTTCACCTCTTCCACTGGAACGACCGCGACGCCTTTTTAAAGGGCTACTTCAGCCGCGAGGCAGGCTTCGGGGTGGTGGACCAGGAGCGCCGGCCCAAGCCGGGGGTCTACGCAGCGGTCGCCGCCATGTTCCGCCAGATGGAAGAACTGCCCATTGCCGAGCTGCTGCCCGGCACCCGGCAGCCGGACGCGGACATCCTCATTCTCTGGCCGGAAGAGAGCGAACTCGGCTACAACCGCGCCAACGAGGAGATCGCCGGCCTGTGGGGCACCCTGCGCCGCCTGGGCCACCGTCCACGCCTCGTCACCAGCCAGGCCTTTTCCGCCCTGCTCAAGAACGGCCTTCCCGCCGGAGTCAAGGCCCTGCTCCTGCCCCGCACCTTTCAGATGCAGCCGGAACACCTGGCCGCCCTCAAGCCCTTCCTCCTGGAACGCTCCATCCACCTCCATGCCGATGCGGACCTGCCCGGCCAGTTCGACGGCAACCATGCGCCGAACCCCGAATGGCGCGCCACCATGGCGGAGCTTTTCGGGGTCGATGTCCGTCGCGCCACCAATCTCTTCGAGGCCGGGGCCGCGCCCCGGGGCGAGTGGATCACCGGCTTTACCGACCTCACCCCCGCCCTGGCCCCAGACGCCACGCTGACCATCCCCGCCGAGGGACTCGTCTCCTTTGCCAGCTGGAAGATCGTGGGCGGCATCAAGCCCACCGACGGCGGCACCGTGCAGGCCACCATGACAACCACCGTGGCCGACGCCCCCCTGCCGGCGCTCATCACCAAGGCACACCCCCAGGGGAAAACAGCCCTCACCCCCTTTGGCCTGGGCGACATCATCCCGCCCCGGAAACAGACCACGCCTGAGGTGCCGATCCTCCGACCGTGGGAGGTGCGCACCGCCTGGCTTGCCGCCATCTATCACGACTGGTTCGGCCTCACCCCGCTCCTCCAGCTCAGCGGCCCGGGTGCCGGCTACGTACTCAGCGACCTGCGCCTCACCGAGGGAGGAGCCTATCTCGCCCTCATGAACGAGTACGACCAGCCAGCCATTGTGGCGGTCACCTCCCCGCTGCTTTCCCCACAGGCCAAGGCCATCGATCTGCTCGGCACCACCACCCTGCCCAGCCTTGCCTTCGACCGGGTGGAGCTGGGGCCGGACGACTACCGCCTCTTCTTCATCCCCGCCACCCCCAGCCGCGAGGCCCGGCCATGACCAGAAAGAAATCACCTGCCGCCCCGGCCAAGACCACCATCCGCCGGCCGCGACCGGAAGAGAAAAGCGCCCCCTCCCTGTCGCGGCCCAAACCGTCCCGGCCGGCTACCGAGCGGCGCTTCCGGCTCACCATCGAGTACGACGGCACCCAGTACAGCGGCTGGCAGATCCAGGCCGACGCCAAGAGCATCCAGGGGTCGCTGGCCAAGGCCGCCGCCACCCTCTTTCCGGAACACAAGGTGGAGATTCAGGGTTGCGGCCGCACCGATGCCGGGGTCCACGCCCTGCACTACGTGGCCCATCTCAGCGCGGCCACGGAGCTTGCCCCGCAGGCCATCCAATACGGCCTCAACGACGCCCTGCCCAAGGACATCGTGATCCTTGCGGTGGAACGCGCCGGCCAGGACTTCCACGCCCGTCACAGTTGCGTGGGCCGCAGCTACCTCTACCGCATCGCCAAACGCAAGTCCGCCTTTGAGAAGAAGTATGTCTGGTGGGTGCGGGACCGGCTCAACGTGGGCGCCATGGAGCGGGCCACCCGGCTCATGGTGGGCATGCACGACTTTGCCGCCTTTGCCGAGAAGCAGGAACTCAAGAAATCGACCAAGGTCCTGCTCCATCAGGTGGCCCTTGCCGAGGAGGGGGATTTCCTCCTCATCCGGGTGGTGGGCTCCCACTTCCTCTGGAAGATGGTGCGCCGCATGGTGGGGATCCTGGTGGAGGTGGGCCGCGGCAGGCTCACCGAGGAGGATGTGCGCCAGATGCTTACCGGAAAATCGGAACTGCCGGCCCGCCATACCGCCCCGCCCTCAGGGCTCTTCTTCGAGCGGGCCTTTTACAGCGAGAAGGAATTGCAGGAGTTTCTGGCGGAAACCAGCGGAGAAGATGAGGCTGGGTGAAACTGGTCGGGGCGGCAGGATTCGAACCTGCGGCCTCCTGCTCCCAAGGCAGGCGCGCTAGCCAGGCTGCGCCACGCCCCGACGCGGTCAGACTTGGGGAATGCCCCTTTTAGCATCCGGACGCCGAGCACGTCAAGGGAAAAGCTTTTGGCGGAAAAACGTGCGGATGCGCAAAAGTATTGACGGCCCCGACCCGCCTTGCTATAGTGGCGCGGTCGCAACGACACCTGTTCCCAGGTAGCTCAGTCGGTAGAGCTGGTGGCTGTTAACCACCCTGTCGGGGGTTCGAGTCCCTCCCTGGGAGCCAAGCAAATCCAACCCGCCTTCCTGGCGGGTTTTTTTATGCCCGCGCCCTCCTCGCGAATCGCTTGAGCATCCCTCCAGCGGCATGCTACAATACCGAAGATGCCGCAGATGCCGCATGGAGCGGATACGCTTACCGGAACCCGAAAGGCAGGACACGGATGGAAGCCGAACACCCCGCCGCACCCAGTCCCGCCCTGCACCTGACGGCCCGCCCGCGGACGCTGCTTTTTTCCCTCCTCGCCCTGCTCTGCCTCCTGCCCGCCGTCTCCTTCGGCGCCGCCGCCAACCGCATTGCCGTGCTCACCGTCCTCTCCCCGGAGGAGACCATGCGCGCCTGGAACCCCACCGCCGCCTGGCTGGAAAGCCGCATCCCCGGCCAGCGCTTCCAGATCCTGCCCATGGCGCATCAGGAAATCGAGCAGGCGGTGGCGGCAAAGGAGGTGGAGTTCGTGCTCACCGGCCCCCAGCCCTATGTGGTGCTGCGGGCGCAGTACAATCTCTCGGCCATTGCCTCGCGCATCGCCCTCATCAACGGCCGGCCGGTCACCCACTACGGCGGCGTGATCTTCACCCGGGCCGACCGCCCCGACATCCTGTCGCTCGCGGATCTGCAGGGCAGGAAGATCGCCGCTGTGGACGGCATCTCCACCGCCGGCTATCTGGTGCAGCGCTGGACGCTGCTCAAGGCGGGGATCGACATCAGCCAGGATGCCTCCATGCAGTTCGTCGGCCTGCCCCAGAGCGAGGTGGTGGCGGCGGTGCTCAAAGGCCGGGCCGATGCCGGCTTCGTCCGCACCGGCCTGCTGGAAGGCATGGCCCGGAAGGGGACGCTCCGCCTCGACCAGATCCGCGTGCTCAACCGCCAGCCCGATTCCCTCTACCCGCAACTGCTTTCCACCGACCTTTATCCGGAGTTCCCCTTTGCCGCCATGCCCCACGTGCCGGAGCCCCTGGTCAAGAGGGTGACCATCGCCCTTCTCAGCCTGCCGTCCGACTCCCCTGCCGCTGCGGCGGGCGGCTACTATGGTTTCGCGCCGCCGGCCAACTTCACCGAGGTGGAGGCGCTCATGGTGCGCCTGGGCCTCCACCCCTACCGCAAGGACTTCGGCTGGCAGGAGGTTTTCGACAGATACGCCCCCGTTCTCCTGGCCGTGCTCATGGCGCTGCTCATGGCCGCCGGCCTGGTCGGCCGCCGCCTCTACCGCGACCGGCGGTTGCTGCGGAGCGAGAAAAACCGCTGGCAGACGCTCTTCGAGCACAGCGGCACCGGCAACTTCGTGGTCTCCGCCGACCGCCGCATCCTGGCGGCCAACCACCTCTTCTGTTCCCTCTTCGGCTATTCGCCGGAAGAGGTCATCGGCCAGAGCACCCGCATCCTCCACCTGGACCAGCGCCATTACGACAAGTGGACCCCGCGGCACCAGGAGGCGCTGGAGGGCGCCTCGCTCCTGACGCCGGTGGAATATCCCTGGCGCCGCAAGGACGGCGCCATCATCTGGTGCTCCTTTTTCGGCGCCCGCATCGATTTGCCGGGCGGGGAAAAGGGGCTGCTCTGGAGCGTCATCGACATCACTGCCCGGAAAGAGACGGAAGTCGAGACCCTGCGCCGCACCAAGGAACTGGCCGCCCTGAACACCCTGACCCGCGAGGTCAGCACCTCGCTTTCGCTGGAGCGCGTCATTGCCGCCGCCCTTGAAGGGCTGCAGCATGCCGCGGTGGCCGATGCAGCGCTCTTCTTCGTTCGCGACGGCGAGCGGCTGCGCCTGGCCGGCTCCGCCCCTGCCGGCGGAACCATCGCAGCGCCTGGCAGCATGCCCGAACACCGCGTCGGCGAATGTCTGTGCGGGCTGGCGGTGGGGGACGGGCGTCCGACCTACTCGGCGGATATCACCAGTGATCCGCGCTGCACCTGGGAGGAATGCAAAAAGGCGGGCATCCGCTCCTTTGCCGCCCTGCCGCTCCGGTCCGGCGAGGAAGTCCTCGGGGTGGTGGGCCTGGCGTCCTGCACGGCGCGGGACTTTGCCGCCCAGGCGGAATTTCTGGAAACCATGGCCGGGGCAGTGGCGACCGGCTTCCGGAACGCCCAGCTCTTCACCGAGACCACGCAGGCCACCAGCGCCCTGCGCGAGAGCGAGGCGCGCTACCGGGCCCTGGTGGAAAGCGCCAGGTCGGTGATCATCCAGTGCGACTCCGCCGGTACCATCCTCTTCATCAACGACTACGGCCGGGAACTGTTCGGCTTCGCCGACGAAGAACTCGTGGGCCACAACCTGGTGGGCACCATCGTGCCGGCGACCGACTCCTCGGGCCGCGACCTGGGCCGGATGGTCCGCGAGGTCTGCGAGAATCCGGAACGCTTCAGCGACAACGAGAATGAAAACATCACCAGGGACGGCCGGCGTCTGTGGATCCGCTGGAGCAACCGGGTGCTGCATGACGGCGCGGGAAAAGTTGTCGGCATCCTCTCGGTGGGCAACGACATCAGCGAACAGCGGCGGCTGGAAGGGGAACGGCTGGAGATGGAACGGCGGATGCAGCACGTCCAGAAGCTGGAAAGCCTCGGAGTGCTGGCCGGCGGCATTGCCCACGACTTCAACAACCTGCTCATGGCCATCCTCGGCCATGCCGATCTGGCGCTGCTCGATCTCGCCCCCATGGCCCCGGCCTGCAAAAGCCTGCACGAGATCACCAAGGCCGCCCACAGGGCCGCGGACCTCTGCCGCCAGATGCTGGCGTACTCGGGCAAGGGGCGATTCATCATCGAGACGATCCGGCTGAACGAACTGGTCACCGAGATGGTCCACCTGCTCCAGACCTCCATCTCCAAGAAGGCGCAACTGCACCTGGCCCTGGCCGAGGATCTCCCCCCCATGGAGGGCGATGCGACCCAGATCCGCCAGGTGCTCATGAACCTCATCACCAATGCCTCGGACGCCATCGGCGACCAGAACGGGGTCATCACCCTTGCCACCGGCATCACCGACTGCACCGCCGAGTGCGTCACCCCCCTCGGCGAAGCGTTGCCGTCAGGCCGCTACCTCTTCCTGGAGGTCTCCGACACCGGCTGCGGCATGGAGCAGGAAACCGTGCAGCGCATCTTCGAACCCTTCTTCACCACCAAGTTCACCGGCCGGGGCCTGGGCATGTCGGCGGTGCTGGGGATCGTGCGCGGCCACAAGGGCACCATCCGGATATACAGCGAGCCCGGCCGGGGCACGACCTTCAAGGTGCTCCTGCCGGTGGCCGACTGCCCGGCTGAGGAGGAGGCTGTTCCCGCAAGGGCGGCAGCCGGGTGGCAGGGCGACGGCTGCGTCCTGCTGGTGGACGACGATGCCGCGGTCCGGTCGGTGGGGCGAAGCATGCTGGAAAAAATGGGGCTGACCGTCGTCGAAGCGGTGGACGGCCGCCACGCCCTCGGGGTCTACAGCGAGGAACAGGGGCGGATCGACCTGGTGCTGCTCGACCTCACCATGCCCCTCATGGACGGCGAAGAGGCCTTCCGCGAGCTGCGCCGCATCGACCCCAACGTCCTGGTGGTCATGGCCAGCGGCTACACGGCGATGGAGGTCATGCCCCGCTTTGCCGGCAAGGGTCTGGCCGGCTTCATCCAGAAACCCTTTTCTTTCCAGGAACTCTCCACCGCCATTCAGGCCGCCCTGGCCGCGTCCCCTTCCCGCTGACGGCTCCGCCCGCCTCGTTCGGCCCGCCACCCGCCGACAACCGCCCTGACCGAAGCTGATGTGACAAAAAGCGTTTCCAACTTGAACCGCAGGGTGTAAAAGGGGAAAGACGCTGCCGCCGCCCGAAGCAGCGCCGCTTTGGTCCTTTCTTCCACGAGGAGCTTGCAATGCGGCCCATCCCCCACCAGCCCCAGCCGGTTCAGGAACCCCTCAGCCAGGAACAGAAGCTGGCCTGGTACGCCACCCTCATCGACAACGCCCACGACCTGATCCACGGAGTCAGCCCGGACGGGGCCTTTCTCTTCGTCAACCAGGCCTGGCGCGACACCTTGGGATACAGCGAGGAGGATCTCCGGCACCTGCGGCTCATGGATATCGTCGATGCCTCCTGCCGCGACAAATGCCGCTACATCTTCAGGACCCTGATCGAGGGGGGGCGCTTCGACCGCACCGAGACCGTCTTCGTGGCCAGGGACGGCCGCAGGATCATGGTGGAGGGCCGCTGCACCACCATCTTTGAAAACGGCCGGGCCGTGGCCATGACCGGCATCTTCCGCGACATCACCGACCGTTGCCGGCACGAAGAGGCCCTGCGGGAAAGCGAGGAGCGGTTCCGCGACCTCTTCGAGAACGCCACCGACCTCATCCAGATGCTCCAGCCGGACGGCCGCCTGCTCTACGTGAACCGTGCCTGGCGCGAAACCTTCGGCTACGGCGAAGAGGAAATCCCCACCCTCTCCATCTTCAACCTCATCGCCCCGGACTGCATCGACCACTGCCACGAGGTCTTCCAGCGGGTCCTTGCCGAAGAAAAGGTGCACCAGATCCACTCGGAGTTCCAGACCAGGGACGGCCGGAAGATACTCATCGAGGGCAACGCCTCCTGCCGCTTCCGCAACGGCGTTCCGCTCTACACCCAGTGCATCTTCCGCGACGTCACCGAAAAAACCAGGCTGGCGGAAGAGCTGCTCAAACGCCAGCGGATCGAATCGATCGAGGTCCTGGCCGGCGGCATCGCCCACGATTTCAACAACCTGCTCACCGCCGTCCTGGGCAATATTTCCCTGGCCAAGCGCCACCTCGACCCCGGACATCCGGCCTGGGAACGCTTGACCGAAACGGAAAAGGCCTCGCGCCGCGCCCAGCACCTCACCCGGCAGCTGCTCGCCTTCGCCAAGGGCGGCGCGCCGGTGAAGGTGGCGACCTCGGCCAGGGAGGTGATCTGCGACTCCGCCTCCTTTCCCCTGGCCGGCACCAGGGTGCGCTGCGCCTTCGAACTGGCCGAAGACCTTCTGCCCCTGGAGGCGGACCCCGGCCAGATCGGCCAGGTCATTCAGAACATCGTGCTCAATGCCGCCCAGTCCATGCCGGAGGGCGGCACCGTCACCATCCGCGCCGGCAATTTCCAGGCCGCGCCCGGCGCCCTGCCCGGCCTGCCGGCCGGCCCCTATGTGCGGATCGAGATCATCGACCACGGCCACGGGATTCCCCGCGAGGACCTGGGCCGGGTCTTTGATCCCTACTTCACCAGCAAGGAGAGCGGCAGCGGCCTCGGCCTGACCGTGGCCGAGGCCATCATCGGCAAGCACGGCGGCCGGATCACCGTGGATTCCGAACCCGGCCGGGGAACCACCTTCACCCTCCTGCTGCCGGCCACGGAAAAATGCCCCCTCTGCCCGGCGGGGCCTGGGCGGCAGGATCCGCCGCACCTCGGCAAGGCGCGCGTGCTCCTCATGGATGACGAAAAAATGGTCCGTGACCTGGCGGCTGCCATGCTGCAGCACTTCGGCCTGGAGGTCGAGACAGCCGAGAACGGCCAGGAGGCGGTGAGGGCCTATCGCCAGGCCATGGCGACAGAGCGCCCCTTCGATGTCGTGATCATGGACCTGACCATCCCCGGCGGCATGGGCGGTCAGGAAACCCTGGCACAGCTGCGCCGGATCGATCCGGCGGTCAGGGCGGTGGTTTCGAGCGGCTATGCCAGCGATCCGGTCATGGCCAACCATGAGGCATACGGCTTTTGCGGCGTCATGCCCAAGCCGTTCACCGTCGAGCAGTTGAGCCGGATCCTGGCCTCGGTCCTGTTGCCGAAGACGGCCGCAGCTGCGGACAGATAACCGCCCCCTCGCAGGATGTTGAAAAAGTCATCCATGACCTTTTTCAACCACGAACCCGCGAAAGTGAATTCCGCGAGTTCTCACAATTCCGGCGAGTTTGTAATTGGGGCCCCATCCGTGGGGCGCACGCAGGCCGCCGAAAAACAAGCTTTTCACGGCCTGCTAGGGTGCGGCGTTCCCGGCTTCCCATCCCCCGCCCAGAGCCTTATAGAGGGCAACCAGTTCGGTGGCCACCGTGCCGGTGCTCTGCGCCAGGGCATCCTCCGCCGCATAGAGCGCGCGCTGGGCCACCACCACCGCCAGGAAATCGGTCTCCCCTGCCTGATAGAGGCGGATCGCCAGATCCACCGCCGTCCGGTGGGCGGTTACCGCATCCAACAGGGCGCGGCGATGTTCCTCCTCCCTGGCCGCCGCCACCAACGCATCCTCCACCTCGCGCAAGGCCACCAGTACGGTCTGCTGATAGGCAAGCCCCTCCTCTTCCTGCAGCGCCTTGCGCAACTCGATGTTGGCCAGGGTGCGACCGCTTTCAAAGAGGCGCCAGCTCACCGAGGGACCGAAGGACCAGCCGCGCTCGGCCCAGGTGAAGAGCGAGCCGAAATGGGTATCGGAAAAAGTGAGGCCCCCGGCAAGGGTGAAGCGCGGGAAAAGATCGGCCGTGGCTACCCCGATGCGGGCGGTGGCTGCATGGAGCGCGGCCTCGGCCCTGCGGATGTCGGGCCGGCGGCGCAACAGATCGGAGGGGATGCCGGCCGGCACCGAGGAAGCGGCCACCGGCACCGCGCCCTCGGGGGTCAGCTCCGCGAGCAGGGCGCCAGGGGCCAGCCCCAACAATACCCCAAGATTGTGCATGGTCTGCCGCGCCGCGGATTCCAGCACCGGCACCTGCGCGCTGGTGGTGGCCAGCTGCGCTTCGGCATTGCTCAGGTCGAGGCGGTTGACCAGGCCGGCATCAAAGCGCTGGCGGGTGATCTCGGCGGTTTTCTGCTGGGCCGCCACATTCTGCCGGGCCACGGCCAGCCGCTGCTGGCTGGCCCTGAGGGCGATGTAGTTGCGGGCCACCTCGGCGGAGAGACTCACCAACACGCCGTTCCGACCCTCGACCGCGGCGGTGAGGTCCGCGTCGGCCGCCTCGATGCCGCGCCGGGTACCGCCGAAGAGGTCGATCTCCCAACCGGCGTCGAAACCAGCCTGATAGAGATCGCCCACCACCCCGGCGCTGGAGCGGCTCCGTTCGTGGGCCATGGAGGCATCCACCGTCGGACCAAGGCCGGCAAAGGCCACCCCGCGGCTCGCCCGCGCCTGGCGCACCCGGGCCGCCGCCTTGCGCAGGTCGAGATTGGCGGCCATGGCCCGTTCAATGAGCGAGGTGAGCTGCGGATCGTTAAACCCTTCCCACCAGCGGCGCAACACCTGGTCCGCGGCACGCGCCTCGCTTCCCCCTGTCTCGCTGGCCCAATTAGCGGGCAGTTCCATGGCCGGCCGCTGAAAATCCGGCCCCACCGCACAGCCCGCCACCGAGAGCAGCCACAGCCCAAGCAGACACGACCAACAATATGTTCTTTCCATAGCCTTCGTCCTATTCATAGCGCAACGCCTCGATGGGGTCGAGTTTCGACGCCTTCCACGCCGGGTAGAATCCGAAAAGAATGCCCACCGAGGCCGAGACCAGCACCGCGGCGGCAATGGCAACCGGCGAGGTGGCCACCGGCCAGCGCAGCAGCAGGCTGACCAGGAGCGAGCCGCCGTGGCCCAGCACGATGCCCAGCGCCCCGCCCACCAGGCAGAGCACCACCGACTCCACCAGAAACTGCCGGAGGATGTCGCGCCCACGGGCGCCCACCGCCATGCGCAGCCCGATCTCCCGGGTCCGCTCGGTCACTGAAACAAGCATGATGTTCATAATCCCCACCCCGCCGACCACGAGCGAGATCATGGCCACGGCCAGAAGCAGGTTGGTCATCAGGGCGGTGGTGGCCGACAGGGTCTTGGTCACCTCGGTGAGGTCGCGGATGTTGAAGTCATCGGCCTCACCTGGGCGGATCCGGTGACGTTCCCGCAGCACCGCGGTGACCTGATCGATGGCCGTCCCGATCTCCGCCGCACTCCGGGCCGAGGCCATGATCTGGTCGATGTTGGCGAAACGGACCGGCAGGGGCTGATTCGCCTCCTGCAGCGCCGAGCGTTGCGGATAGAGGCTGCGGCTGCCGCCGGGGTAAAGGTTGCTCAAAGTGTTCACCGTCTCGCCGGTGGTGCTGCCGCCGCTGCTCTGGGTGGTGGTGAGGGACGAGCCGGTGACCCGGTATTTGATGCTGGTCCACGGGGCAAGCACGATGTCGTCCTGGTCGAGGCCCATCATGTTGGCGCCCTTGGCCGGCAGCACCCCCACCACCCGGAAGGCGACGTTCTGGATGCGCACCTCCTTGCCCAGCGGCGATTCGCCCTCGAAGAGTTCGCGCACCAGGGTCTGGCCCAGGAGGCAGACCTTGTTGGCGTTCAGCACATCGCGGTCGGAAAAGGGCTCGCCCTCGGTCAGCGCCCCCCATTCCTGCACTTCGAGGTAGGACGGGGTCGTGCCGTAGATGTAGGTCGGAATCCAGTTGCGCCCGCCGTAGACCACCTGGGTACGGGCCCGCACCATGGGCGCGGCGTTCTTCACCGCCGGGCATTCCCGCAGGATCGCCTCGGAATCCTCCGGGGTCAGGGTGGTGGCGCTGCCGGCGCCGAAGGTCACCCCGCCGCTGGAGGCCGCCCCCGGCCGGATCACCAGCACATTGGCGCCCATGCTGGCGATGGTCTTGGCCAGCGCGGCCGAGGAGCCGGTACCGATCTCCATCATGGCGATCACCGCGCCGACCCCGATGACGATGCCCAGGGTGGTGAGCATCGCCCGCATGGGGTTGCGGCGCAGGGCGCGGAAGGCGGTGCGGGCGGTGGCGTAGGCGCTCATGCCGCCTCCCCGCCGGCTGCGACGGCAAAGGCGCCGTCCATGATCTGGCCGTCCTGAATATGGATGGTCCGCCTGGTGTGGGCCGCCACCTTGGGATCGTGGGTGACCATGATGATGGTGAGTCCCTCCTCGCGGTTCAATTGCTCGAGGATGCGGAGCACCTCCTCGCTGGTCCGCGAATCGAGGTTGCCGGTGGGTTCGTCGGCAAAGAGCAGCGGCGGCCGGTTGATGAGTGCCCGGGCAATGGCCACCCGCTGCTGCTGGCCGCCGGAAAGCTGCGACGGTTCGTGGTCGAGCCGGTCGCCCAAGCCGAAGCGCCTGAGCATCTCGGCGGCGCGTTCGCGGGCCTCTTGGTCGCTGAGGTGATGCGCGCCGTAGGCCAGCGGCATGGCCACGTTGTCAAGGGCGCTGGTGCGGGGCAGCAGGTTGAAGCTCTGGAAGACGAAGCCGAAGCGGCGGTTGCGCAGCATGGCGCGCTCGTCGGCGGAAAGGGCCGCGACCTCCTGGCCCTCGAACCAGTATTCTCCCGAGGTGGGGCGGTCGAGGCAACCCAGGATGTTCATCAGGGTGCTCTTGCCCGATCCCGAGGAGCCCATGAGCGCCACCAGTTCGCCCCTGGCCACGGTCAGCGTCACTCCGCGCAGCACCGGCACCGGGACTTCCCCCAGCAGGTAGCTTTTGCAGATGTCGCGCAGTTCGATGAGCTCGGTCATGGCGGTTATTGCTGCCGCTGGTTCTGCCGCCCGCTGCGGGCAAAGCTCGGCGCAAAGGGATTGCCGCCCGCGCTTTTGTGGTCGCCGCTGGCCTGCGGCTGGAGGCCGGTGACCACCGCCAGACCCTCGCGGAGCCCATCCCCGCGCACCGCGGTATGCTGGCCATCGCTCTGGCCGACGGCCACAGCCAGCGGCCGCACCTGGGCGCCGTCCACGAGCCAGAGCGTCCCGGCGCGCGCGGCAGCGGCCTCCTTCTTCCTGCCGCCACCTTGTCCGCCGTCGCGGCTGCCCTTCTCCTTCTTCACTGCGGCATCGCGGAAGCGCGGCGCCACCTGTTCCGGATCGGTCGGATTCCAGCGCAGGGCCGCGTTGGGCACCAGCAGGGTATCGGCCACCCGCTCCAGTTCGAAGCGGACATTGGCGGTGAGATAGGGCAGCAGGCGGCCGTTGCTGTTGTCGGTGACGATCTCCACGGTATAGGTCACCACATTCTGGTTCATGGCGGCATTGAGCCGCACCTTGCCCACCTGCCCCACAAAGGTCTCATCCGGGAAGGCATCCACCGTGAAGTGGACCGGCATGCCCGGGTGGATCCGGCCGATATCCGCCTCGTTCACCGCCACCCAGACCTGGATGCGGGTGAGATCCTTGGCGATCAGGAAGAGGCTGGGCGCGTTCAGGCTCGCCACCACGGTCTGGCCGATGTTGACCCGGCGGTCGATGATCACGCCGTCCACCGGCGAGACGATGGTGCAGTAGCCGAGGTTCCGCCGGGCACGCTGGAGGGCGGCATCGGCCTGGCGGATGGCGGCCTTGCTCACCACCACCTGGGCCACCGCGGTCTTGTGGGCAGAGTGATAGCTGTCGTAGCTGCTCTGGGAGAGCGCCTCGGAGGGACCGAGCTTCTGCGCCCGCTGCCAGTCCTGCTCCGCCCGGAAAAGGTCGGCCTCGGCCTTTTGCAGCCCGGCCCTGGCCGAAGCAACCTGCGCCTCGGCTGCCGCCACCTCGGCGCCATAGAGCGATTCGTCGATGCGGGCCAGGACCGTGCCCGCCGTGACCCTGGAGCCGTAGTCCACCGGACCGCCCTTGGCGTCCTGGCCAAAGGCGACGATGCGGCCCGCCACCTGGGCGCCGACATCGATCACCTCTTCGGGCTGCACCACGCCGGTGGCGTCGATGGTGACCAGAAGTTCGCCGCGGGTCACCTCGGCGGTGCGGAAAAGGGCGGCCTGGCCCTGCTGGCTCCGCCACTGCCACACGGCAACGACGACCATCAGCAGCAACGCCGCCGGCACCGCAATTTTCAGGGGAATTTTTTTCAGGGGCAGGCGTTTCATGGCTCTCCTTTCGACACCGGCGCCGAAAACCCGAAGCAGCGGCGCCGCAGATTTTCCCTTTTTACCACAGAGAAGCCGGGGGCGCCATGCGCGGAAGAAAGGATTCCGGAATTACCGGAGCGGGAACGCGGCAGGGCGATAGCGCAGACCGGAGACCGCCGGCCCGGCAGGCCGCGCCTCTGGCGAAGAGCCGAGACGGATGCGGAAGGTTTGGGGGGCGTCGGCCTCCGGCGCGGGCGCAGCCAATGCAGCCTCTGCCGGAGAAGGCGCTGCCATCTCGGTCTCGGCGGCATCGCTCGCCAAGGGTTCGGACTCGCCGAGGCCGTAAGCGGATTCCGCTCCGCCGGCCGCCGCCACCGCCGGCCCGAGCAGAACCACCCACAGAGTTCCGAGAAAAAGTGCGCGCATCGTTTTTTCCTTGCGTGAGGCGGATCGACCGACCATGATACCACCCGCGGCCGCGCCACCGTTCACGCAGCTTTTCGGCCGCCTCGCCACAAAACTTGACGGAGGCCGCCATGTTCGACTTCACCTTCCACAACCCCACCAAAATCATCTTCGGCGCCGGCACCGAACAGCAGATCGGTCCGGAAATCAGGGCCGCCGGCGTCAGCAAGGTGCTGCTCCTCTCGGGCCAGGGCTCGGCCAGAAAAAGCGGGCTGCTCGACCGGGTCGCCGCCAGCCTGGAAGCCGCGGGGATCGCCTTTGTCGCCTTGGACGGGGTGGTCTCCAATCCGGTCCTTTCCCACGCCCGGCAGGGAGTGGCCCTGGCAAAAAAGGAGGGGGTCGAGGCGATCCTCGCGGTGGGCGGCGGCTCGGTGCTCGACGAGGCCAAGGCCATCGCCGTGGGCGCGGCAACCGACATCGACGTCTGGGAGTTTTACACCGGCCGCGAAGTCACTGGCGCGCTGCCGGTCTTTTCCATCATGACCATCGCCGCCACGGGCAGTGAGATGAACAAAAACTCGGTGCTCACCAACGAGGCGACCAAGCAGAAATACAACATCGCCTCCATCCACGTCCACCCGAGGGTCTCGATCCTCAACCCGGTGCTCACCCACACGGTGCCGCCCGACTACACCGCCTACAGCGCGGTGGACGCCATTGCCCACGTGCTCGAAGGCTACTGCACCAAGCAGCCCGGCACCCGGTTGCAGGACCGGCTGGTGGAAAGCATCGTCAAGACGATGATGGAAACCACCGGGCGGACCCTCCACAACCCCGACCACGCCGCGGCGCGGGCCTCCTTCATGTGGGCCGCCACCCTGGCCCTGAACGGCCTCACCCCGGCGGGCATCGGCTCCTATTCCTTCCCCAACCACATGATCGAGCACTCGCTCTCCGCCCTCTACAACATCCCGCACGGCGCCGGGCTCGCCATCGTGATGCCGGCGTGGATGCGGTGGTATCACGGCCGCAACCCGGAACAGTTCACCCGCTTTGCCCGCGAAATTTTCGGCCTGCCGACGCCGGAGGCCGGAATCAATGCCTTGGAAGAATGGTTCCGCGAGATCAAGGCCCCGGTACGCCTCTCCGAGGTGGGCATTCCGGCAGCCGATATCCCGAAGATTGCCGACAACGCCCATGGCCTGGCGAAACAGTGGGGCATCGCCGAACTCTATACCCCGGCGGTCATTGCCGAAATTCTCCGGCTGGCGGCCTAGCAGGCCTTTGAAGAACTTGGTTTTCGCAGCCTGCGTGCGCCCCACGGAGGGGGGTTCTTGGCTGAAAAAGGTCGATGACTTTTTCAACATCCTGCTAGCAGCCCATCGATTCCAGCAGCGACAGGGAGCGGATGGCGTGCCAGCTCGCATCGAGGAAAGGCGCGGCCTTGGGGTTGCGGGAAAAACCGCCGCGGCCGGTCTGGCAGGAGATGACAAAGGCGCGGGCCGCTGCCGGTTCGGCGGGTTGCGCACCCAGGAGGGCAAGGGCCGCCAGGGCGCTGTGGCAGTTTTCGATGAAGGAGGTAGTGCCGGGAAAGAAGCCGAAGCCGCCGTCGCCGTTCTGGCTTTGCCGGAGCCAGGCGGCCAACGCAGGGGCCCCGTCTGTCGACTGACCGAGAAGCCCCTGCAGCGCGAGAAGCATCCGGACATCGCTCACGGTCCGGCGCGTCGGCAGGGCAAGCTCCGGTGCCGGACCGAGCCACGCCCCAGGATCATCGCCTGCCACCTCGCGGGCCAGACGCGCCGCGTAGTAGCTGGTCGCAAGCGACGGCGAGGCAGCAAGGACAGCCGCGACGTACGCCCGCAGCCGTTGCGTGTCGAGGGGCACATCCAGACGCCGGCAGGTGGCCAGCAGCTGAAAGGTGGTGGCCAATCCCAGCCAGGGTCTGGCCTGGACCCGGATGAGATATCCGGCCAGGGCCCTATCCCCGGCTGGCGGGATGGGCGCCGGCACATGCGCCGCCGTGGCCGCCAGCACTCCCGCCGCCATGTAGGTGTCTTCCACCGTGGCCGGCAACCGCCGGGTGGCCCCGTAGCCGCCGCTCTCCTTGCGCCGGACCGCGACAAACTCGACCAGTTTTCCGTAGTCAACGGTGCGCGCCATCTCTCCTCCCGCGGCGTGATGCCGCTGGCTCCAGCATAACAGCATCGGCGGCGAAAGTCAGGCCCCGGCCGCAGGCAGCAACTCGGCGCGCTGGCGCGGAAGCACGCCCCGCTCCCGTTCGGGCAGAAAGCAGACCACCCCGTGCGCCGGCGGGTCACGGAAGCCCACCGTTGCCAGCAATACCCCGGAAAAGGGGGCGAAAACCGCGCGCTTGAAAAATTCGCTGCGGTTCCGCGGGGTGTAGAACGGCGGATACTCCGCGGGCAGACGATGCCAGAGCTGGTCACGGGTCTCCTTCAGCGGCACCGGCTCCAGGTGGGCCGGCACAAAACGATGGCCGCAGGCAAGCCAATCGTAGCGGAGCAATTCGAGCAGCAGCTCGCGGTCCGGCCGGGTGGCGGCCAGGGACGCGGCAGCATCGCTCAGCACCTCCTGGGTCCTGGCGCGGCCGAATACCCCCTGCCGACGGCAGAGATCGCGCAGGGCCAGGAAAAAACCGGCGGGATCCGTCTCCTGCTGCCGGATGTAGCCGAGCAGGCTGCGGAAAAAGCGGTTGTTGCAGAACGCCTCCACCGTCTCGCCGAACCAATAGAGCGCCGCGAGTTCCGCCTGATCGAGCCAGCGGCTGGCAAGCAGGCTGTAAGGCGGCTCGCCAGAGGCAACGAGGCCGTACTCCCCAACCTTTTCGGTCAGGGGGGTGCCGGGCAGCACCTTGAGCAGGCCCATCTGGATATAGTGGGGCGCCAGGGCGAAAGCCTGATTGAACGACTGCCGGAAGCTTTCCCTGGTCTCAAAGGGCAGGCCGAGGATGAGGTCAAGATGGAGGTGGATGGTGTTCATGGCCGCCAGCGCCCGCAGGCTGGCAAAGGCGCGCTCCAGGTCCGACCGGCGGTTGATCGCCGCCAGCGTCGGGCCGTGGGTCGATTGCAGGCCGATCTCGAACTGGAAGCGGCCGGGGGGCACCGTGCGCAGAAAATCAAGCAGCGCCGGGGTGAAAAGGTCGGGCGCGATCTCAAAATGGAAGAGGGTCTCTGCGGGCTGCGCGGCCAGAAATCGCCAGATGGCCAAGGCCCGCTCCGGGTCGGCGTTGAAGGTGCGGTCCACAAAACGGACCACCGGCGGCCGGTGGCGAAGGATGCGGGAGAGCTCATCCAACACCGTGGCAAGCTCCTGCCGCTGCACCCCGCTCTGGGCGGCTGAGAGGCAGTAGGAACAGGCAAAGGGGCAGCCGCGCGAGGCTTCGTAGTAGATGTGGCGGTTCCGCAGTTCGCCGGCGAAATCCTCGTCCCGAAAGGGCATGCTGAACGGAGCGGCGTGGTCGCCGCGATATTCCGGAGCCAGCCGGCCGCAGGCCAGATCGGCGTAAAACGCCTCCGGCAATCCCTCCACCGGCCCATGAACAACGGTGGCGTTGACGCCCGCCGGCAGGTCGAGCCAGGGCGCCTGCGGCCCGCCGAGGACGATGGGCGTCCGCGGAAAAAGCCGGCGCAGGTCGAGGAGCAGCCGCCGCAGAAAGGCCGCACTCCAGATATAGGCCGAGACAAAAAAGGCATCCGGCTGGTCGGCAGCCACGGCAAGCAGGGTTTCGTGGTGGGGGTCGTTGATGGTGTGCTGGCGCAGGAGGATCTCCACGCCGGGCAGCCGCGCTGCCAGAGCATTGCGCACATAAAAAAGCGCCGGCGCGGAGTGGGTGTAGCGGGCGTTGGCGGCGAGGAGGGTTATTTTCATTGCCAAATATCGCGCTCTTGGGCATCATGAAGGGGTTTGCTGATGATACCGGGTCCGCCCCGGTTTGACAACCGGCCCCCCACCCTGGGGCGTCGGAACCAGAGACAGAGGCCATGCTTCCCTTTCCTGCCATTGATCCGGTCATCGTCCAGTTCGGCCCGCTGCAGGTCCGCTGGTACGGCCTCATGTACGTGCTCGGCTTTACCGCCTCCTATCTCCTGGTCCAGCACCAGATCAAAAAATACCGCCTCGCCCGTTTGGCCGACCACTTCGAGAACCTGAACCTGGCGCTCATCGTCAGCCTGGTGGTGGGCGCCCGCCTCGGCTACGTGCTCTTCTACAATCCCGGCTACTACCTTGCCCACCCGGCGGAAATCCCGGCCACCTGGCAAGGAGGCATGTCGTTCCACGGGGCGCTCGTCGGCCTGCTCGTGGGCGGCTGGCTCTACTGCCGCCGGGCCGGCCTCGACTTCCTCCAGACCGCCGACGTCTACATCGTCACCACCCCCATCGGCCTGGGGCTGGGGCGGCTCGGAAACTTCATCAACGGCGAACTCTTCGGCCGCGTCACCGACGTGCCGTGGGCCATGGTCTTTCCCCAGGGCGGCCCGCTGCCCCGCCACCCATCCCAGCTCTACGAATGCCTGCTCGAAGGGGTGGTGCTTTTTGCCCTGCTGTGGAGCGCGAAAAGCACCTACTGGCGGCGGGACTGGCAGCGCGGCAGCCTGCTCGGCCTCTTCCTCGTCGGCTACGGCGTGATGCGCTCGCTGGTCGAATTTTTCCGCGAACCCGATGCCCAGCTCGGCATCCTCTTCGGCCTCCTCACCATGGGCCAGCTCCTGAGCGGCCTGATGCTCATCGCCGGTCTCCTGCTCCTGCTGCGGCCGCGGCGGCGCCAGGCCATGCCTTGACGGCAGCGCCGCGCCGTTTTACATTGAAGGGGAACGACCGGCCCTCCGCCGCCAGAGCCATGCGGCAGGAAACCGACCGCGAACCCCCACCCCGGAGCCACCCATGCACCGAAACTCCGCCGGCAGCCGGCTGAAACTGTTTCCTCTTTTGCTGATCCTTGGTATCATGGCGGCCATGAATACGCCTGCCGCCCTGGCCCAGGAAATCGCCCCCCGCCTGCACAAAACCGTCCTGCCCAACGGTCTGTCGGTGATCGTCAAGGAGACGCCGGGCACCCATGTCGCCACCGTCCAGATATGGGTCAAGGCGGGCAGCATCTACGAATCGCCGAGGGAGGCGGGAATCACCCACCTCATCGAGCACATGATCTTCAAGGGCACGCCGAGCCGGCCGCCGGGCCAGGTAGCGGCAGAGATCGAGGCGGTGGGCGGGCGGATCAACGCCTACACCTCCTACGAATACACCGTCTATCATGCCACGCTCACCGCGCGGCACTGGCCCACGGCGCTCAATGTCCTCACCGATGCGGTGCTCCACTCCACCTTCGATCCAGCGGAACTGGAGCGGGAAAAACTGGTGGTGCTGGAGGAGATCCGCATGCGCCGGGACCGGCCCAACGTCCGCCTCTATGAAGAGCTGATGGCCGCGGCCTACACCATCCACCCCTACCGGCTTCCGATCAGCGGGAGCGAGGAAAGCGTTTCCGCCATCAGCCGCGACGACATCCTCGCCTATCTTGCCAGCCATTACGTGCCGGAGAACTTCACCGTGGTGGTGGTGGGCGATGTGGAATCCGGCGAGATCATGAGGCAGGTGGCCGCCACGCTGGGCACGCTGTCCCGCGGCACCACCCCGCCGCCGGTCAGCCCGCAGGAGCCGGAGCAGCAGGCGCCGCGCCTCTTTCTCCAGACCGATGCCATCAACCAGACCCATCTGGCCATTGCCTTTCCCATCCCCGCCTTTGCCCACCCCGACACGGCGGCTCTCGACGTCCTCGCCCATATCCTCGGCAACGGCGAGGTCTCGCGGCTTTACGAGAATCTGCGCAACGAACAGGGGCTGGTCTATCGCGTCGACGCCTCGGCCTTCACCCCGCGCGATCCGGGGCTGCTGGAGATCACCGCCGTGCTCGATGCAACCAACGCCCAGGCGGCGATCAAGGGGGCGCTCACCGAGTCCTTCCGGCTGAAATACGCCCTGGTCAGCGCCGAGGAGCTGGTCCGCGCCAAGCGGAACCTCGAAAGCGACTTTGTCTTCAACCTGGAAAAGGCCGAGGGCCAGGCCCGGGTGCTGGGCTCCTTCGAGATGCTCACCGGCGACCCGCGGGAGGAGGAATATCTCAGCCAGGTGCGCGCCGTGACCCGCGAGGATGTCCAGCGGGTGGCAACCAAATATCTGCACCCTTCCCGGATCACGGTCGGCTTCATGAGCCCCGGGGAAAACGGGGTGAAGCTGGCGGCCAATGGCCTTGCCGAGATCATCGCCGAGGCAGAGGCCATCGCCCATCGGCCCGCCGCCGCCACCCCAGCCGCCCGTGGCGGCGCGGCCAGACCCCTCGCCAGCTACCGCCTCGACAACGGCATCCGCCTGCTGGTTCGTGAAAACCCGGAAATCCCCACCGTCTCCATCCAGGCAGTCCTGCCCGGCGGGCTGCGCAGCGAAACGGTGCGGACCAATGGCGCCTTCGCTTTTTTGAGCGAGCTGCTGCCCAAGGGCACCGCCCGGATGAACGCCCAGGAGCTGGCCCGCACCATCGCCGACATGGCGGGCAGCATCACCGGCTTCAACGGCAAGAACACCTTCGGCGTCAAGGCTGATTTTCTCGCCCGCTTCGGCGATGAGGCGCTGGTGCTGCTGCGCGACATCCTCCGCACCCCGGCCTTCGACGCGGAGGAGGCGGAGAAGATACGGCCCGAACTCCTGGCCCAGCTCAAGACCCAGGAGGATGCGCTGCCCTCCGTGGCCTTCCGTGAATTCAACAAGCATCTTTTCCAGGGCCACCCCTACGGACTCAACGCCCTGGGCAGCGAAGAGGCGCTGCGCGCCTTCACCGTCGAACAGCTTCGCTCCATTTACGCCGAACACGCCCGGCCCGACCGGCTGGTCCTGGCCGTGGCCGGAGACGTAAAGGCGGAACGGGTGAAGGCGGAAGTGGAGCGCCTCTTCGGCGACTGGCCCCGTCCGCCGGCTCCCGTCACCGCCCTCACCGAAGAGAGCGTGCTGCTGCCGGAACCTCCCTATGCTCCCCGTCTAGTCAGGATCCCGCGGAGCAGGGAGCAGGTGCACCTCATCGTCGGCTTCCTCGGCACCACCCTGACCAGTCCGGACCGCTACGCCCTGGAGGTGCTCGACACCGTGCTCTCCGGCCAGAGCGGCCGGCTCTTCACCGAGCTGCGCGACAGGCAGAGCCTCGCCTACAGCCTTTCCTCCTTTTCGCTCTTCGGCACCGACACCGGCTCCTTCGGCATTTACATCGGCACCAGTCCGGACAAGCAGGAGGACGCGGTCCGCGCCATCTGGCAGGAACTCTACCGCATCCGCGACAACGAGATCAGCCCGGCGGAACTGGCCAAGGCCAGGAACGTGCTGATCAGCAACTACCAGCTGGGGTTGCAGACCAACAACGCCCAGGCAATGGAGATGGCGCTGAACGAAATCTACGGCCTGGGCGACGATTACGGCAGCCGCTACGTGCAGGCCATCGAGCAGGTGGATGCCGCCTCCGTGCTGGCCGCAGCCCGCAAGTACATCGAGCCTGAGCGCCATGTCATGATCACCGTAGGCAACGGCGGCGCCCCCCGCCCGGCAACGCCAGCGCCGGCCGGGCCGCAACCTTCCGCGACGAGCACGCCATGAGCAACGCCATGCAGCAACTGATGATCGCCCCCTCGATTCTCTCCGCCGACTTCGCCCGCCTGGGCGAGGAGATTGCCGCCGTGGAGCAGGCCGGCGCCGAGGTGATCCACATCGACGTCATGGACGGCCACTTTGTGCCGAACATCACCATCGGCCCGCTGGTGGTGCAGGCGGCGCGCAAGGTGACCAGACTGCCCCTCGACGTCCACCTGATGATCGAGAATCCCGACCGCTACCTCGACGCCTTTGCCGAGGCGGGCGCCGACTGGATCACCGTGCATGTGGAAACCGGCTACCACCTGCACCGGACCGTGCGCCGCATCCGCGACCTGGGCAAAAAATCGGGCGTGGTGCTCAACCCCGCCACCCCGCTCGCCACCCTCGACTACCTCCTGGAGGAAATCGATCTGGTGATGCTGATGAGCGTCAACCCCGGCTTTGGCGGGCAGTCGTTCATCCCCTCGGCCCTCGCCAAGATCCGGGCCTTGAAGGCGATGATCGACCAGCGAGGGCTTTCCGTGGGGATCGAGGTGGATGGCGGCATCACGCCGGCCACCATCGGCGAGGTATACAAGGCCGGAGCCAACATCTTCGTGGCCGGCTCGGCCATCTTCGGCAGGGACGATTACGCCAGGGAAATCGCGGCGATGAAGGCGGCCTGCGCCGGCCGGTAACCGCGACGCAAAAAAGGGCGCCGACTCTCGGGCGCCCTTGTCAACTCGGTTTTCCCGAGAACGATTCTACAATCTCCCCGGATACGCACCCAGCGGCAGGGCCGGCTCCGGCGCCACCCCCCCCTCCGGCATTCCCCGCCACAACGCACTCGGACTCCTCCGCCGGGCCTCGACCCCCACGGTAATGGTGCGGGTCGCGCGGCGGCCGAAGGCATCGGTGACCGTTACCTGCACCACTGGCTGCGGCGCGGTTTCGCGGCTGAAGAACGAAGGCATGACAAAGGCCACGGCGGAAGAGTGGGCATTCATCGGTTCCAGCAGAATCGCGGCGCCGCCCACCTGCTCCCATTTGAAGGTCAGCGCCTCGGGCGTTGCGCTGCGGGTGGCCCGCACATCGAGCACCACGGTGGCCCCGATGGGATAGGCGTCGGCCAGCGGCTTGACGACCACTTCCGGCGCCGAGCCTCCTGGCACGACCCGCACCATGAGTTGCCTGGTCGGCGAGGCGACGCCGGCCTTGTGGAAACGGTAGCGGATGGTCTCGGTGCCGTGGAAGTAGCGCTGCGGCTGATAGCGGTGCTGCGCCGGGCCCAGGCCGCTCAGTTCGCCGCCAGCCAGCCCGGCCTCAACGATCTCGACCTGCACGGCGCTGCTGTATGCCGCACGGTTGGCCTTCTGCCACACCTTCTTCCAGTCGATGACGAGCGGCTGGCCGCTCAGGGTGGAGAGCGCCACGTCCACCGCCCTGACCACCGGCCTGGCGGGTTTGGCCACCTTGGCCGCCTCCTTCTTCGCCTCTGCCTGCTGCCGCAGGTCGCGACCAACGATGCGGATGCGGCCAGGCGGGCTGGCATCCTTGCCGTCGGCGGCCAGGAACTCCACCGTATCCTCGCCCGGGAAATCGGGATTGGGAAGATAGGTGAGGCTGGGCAGCTCGCCGGACAGGCGGCCGTGCTCGGGCGGCTTGACGATCTCGAACTGGAGCTTGTCGTGGTCGGCGTCCTGGGCGGTGAGGGTAATGGCGGCGGTGTTGCTCGCCTCGTCGATGCGGACCTCCTCATCCTTGACGGTGGGCGGATGGTTGGCCGGCGGCGCCGGGGCGACCGTCCTGGCCTGCTCCGCCACCGGCAGCGGCGGAGGCGGAGCCACGGTTTTGGGGCGGGTCATGAAATAGTATGCCCCGCCCCCCAGCGCCAGCATGGCGACGACAGCGATGCCTATTGTGGACTTGCTGATTGAGGATGACATGGCGGCAGATGGTTTCCCTCCCCCTTTGGTCCCGAGTGATTCCTCCCCGGCTGCCAGCAGGGCGGTAAGATCCTCCTGCTGACTGCCGGTGTCGGCGAACATGTCTTCCGCTGCGGCCTTGGCGGCGGATGCCTTTTTTTCGGCCGGCAGCGCGGTTTCATCCGGAATGTCGGGGATGCTGTCGTCGAAGGCGAAGGCATCGGCGGCAAAACCGGAATCATCAAGGGCGAAATCATCAGCGCCCGAACCTGCTTCGTGCAGCACATCCGAAAAGGTGATGGTCTCCGCCCCCGGCTCATCGGCCGAAACGGTCCTGGTTTCGGAGGCGGGCGCGCTGGCCACCGTGGCCTCCTCGGTCGGCCCCAGGCCGATGGAACCGAAGAGTTCGTCCATCTCCTCCTGGCTCGGCGCCTCTTCCCCCTCGGTCAGCGGCGATCCCTTGTCCGGCGCCGGACTGGCAAAAAGGCTGTCGATGTCCGACTGATCCAGCCCCACCTCGCCCGCCGGGGCCGGGGTGGCGGCCGGGGCCGAATCGCCGCCGAGCAGCTCGTCGATGCCGGCCTGGGTCAGATCTTCCCCTGCTTCGGCAGGGGCGGATTGCGGAGGCGGAGGCGCCGCCGACGCGGCCCCGGCCTCGCCAAAGAGGGAGTCGATGTCCGACTGGTCCAGCTCCAGGGCGCTTTCGTCGGCGGCCGCAGGTGCTGGAGCCGGAGCCGAACCGCCGCCGAGCAGGGCATCGATATCCGACTGGTCGAGTTCGCCGCCGGCGGCAGCTGCCGCGCCGGCATTCGCCGGTTCTTCGTCAAGGTCGGCCAACCAGTCGTCGATTTCGCCGGTGCCTTTTGCTTCGTCCGCCATTCGCTTCCGCCCGCGTGATCGTGAGGTACGGCTACATCACCACGTAACTGTGCAGCGCCCGGTAAATCGGCTCGGACATCTCCACCGTCACCACATAGGAACGCCATTCGCCCCGGCTGTTGCGGCCGCTCATGTGGATGCGCAGATACCCGTCCACCTCCTGCAGCAGGCCGCGCAGGCGCTGCTCGCTGCCGGCCGGGCCCGGCTGGGCCACCGCCTCGTTGTTAATGCCGGCGCTCATCTGATCGGCCAGGGTGGCGCCCAGCAGGGTTACCCGCGGGGCCACGGAAAACTCGCCCACCACCTGAAAGGGCTCCACCGCCACCGGGGACGCCCCGAAGAAATTGTAAAAACGCTCCATGGCATCATCACAGACGATGGTCACCAGGTGGGAGAGCGAGGCGTAATTGCTGCCGGCCGGCTCCGGCTTGGCCACCACCGGCTCGCCGCTGACCCCGTCCATGGCGGACGCCGGTGCCGCCGCCCCCATACCCACGACCATGGCCAAGAGGCAGGCTGCGCCGATTCGTGCCAGATCTTTCGTTGTCATAGCTGTTCCCTGCTCCTTTACTTGTGGGCGCCCTTGACGGCGATCTTGAACGGCGCCTCCCCCTGGAAGAAGAGGCCGAGCAGCTCACGGTTGAGGGGCAGGCCGTAGCGCCAGCTCGTTTTCACCTGACCATCCTTGAGCGCCACCAAGCGGCCCTGGACGATGAGGGTCTTGCGGGTATTGGAAAAGGTGGAAACCACGACATAGTCGAGTTCCGGCGCATGGTTGGCCAGTTCGGCAATGTTGCGGGACATGATGAACTCGCCGGTCTGCGGCACGATGCTGATTTCCTTGGAAAGGCGCAGCTCGGTGACCTTGAGCCCGCGATCGGCGAGATCGGTCATCAGATACTCGCCCATGATCCGGCCGAATTCGCTCTCGCGCTTGAGGTCGGAAAGGGGCACCGCCGAAACCACCGCGATCCTGGCGGTGAAATTCCGCTCCCCCTCCTCTTTCAGTTCATAGAAGACCTTGCCGGCGATCTCCTTGGAGATTTCCGAAAGCAGGGTTTCGGTGCCCAGGGACTTGGAGGTGTCGGGCATGTACTGGAAAACCCGGTGACTGGTTGGGACGCGCTGTGGCTGCGCCGCCTGGGTGGGCGCCGCACCGTTCTGCGCCGCGGCCGCAGCCGGCTGTTCCCTGGCATCGGAGCCGGTAACGGTATTTTCCGGCAACTCGCTGCCCTGCCGGTTCACCTGCATGACATTGACATTCACATTGGGCTGGCGGGACTCTTCGGCGGCAGCGCTCTTCGGCGCCGCTTCCGGCTCCTCGCTCTTTGCCGCCTTGCTTGCGCAGGAAACGCTGCCGAGGCCGAGCAGCAGCCCCATGCACCCCACCACCATCTGCACACGGTATCGCTTCATCGTTTTCTTCCTCCCTGAACCTGGTCCTGCCCGGCATTTCTCTTCGGCGGCAGGGGAGCCGCTCCCCTTGCCCGCTTCATTCTATCATAAAAAAATCTGCTACAGATCCAGCTGCTTCATATAGACCGGCTCGCTCTTGCGCGTGGCCAGCGAGGCGCCGTCGGCCAGCAGCAGGCTGGCCACCCTGTTCTTCGGAATGATGGCCGTCGCCGAGGCGAGCAGCACCGCGCTGCGGTTGTCCATGATCCGGGCATTGAGGATGACCTGCTCGCCGGTCACGGTGTAGGTGCCGGTGAGCATGGCCGCGGCGGCGGCATCCTCGCGGAGCTGGGCCGGATCCCGGGAGAGGCCGAACTCGCCGCGCTTTTCCTGAACCAGCACGCTGGTGCCCTTGCGCAGTTCGACCACGCTATAGCCCTGCTGCTGCAGTTCGACCATGAGCTGTTCCGCCACATAGCGGCCCAGGGAAGAGGTGCGGGAGAGCTTCTTGAGATCGACAAAGGAACAGACAATGAGACCGCCGGCCAGGTCGCCGTTTTCCGGATCAGGGTCGCGCAGGCTGGCAAAGAGGCCAACCGCCAGTTCCTGGACCTGGGCGTGCAGATCCGCCGCCTGGTTCACCGGCGGCGGAGCCGGTTGCGCCACCGGCGGCTTGGGGTCGGCAAGGAACGACAGAAAGGCCTGGGCCGGACCGGGCAAGGCGACAAGCATGGCCAGGAGGCCGCAACAGATCATGCCGCGCCACAGGCCATGGCGCGGAAACCGCTCAGTGTGCGAGTGCATCCTCTTCCTCCTTCTCTCTCCGTGCCGGGAATCCGGCGCGCCCCGGCGCCCTCTCCCGGCGCGGGACAAAACCTATGGGGCTTTGTCCTTGTTCATCGGTATAACCCATGAAGCTCTTTAAAAAAATTTTTCCGGCCGCCGGCCCCGGCGCAAAAAACCATGCCATCTCTCCGGCGCCATGCTATGATCGGCCGGTACAAGGCCGCCATGATCCCAGCCACCCCGGACAAAGAAACCCTGCTCGACGAAGAGCTGCTGCTCGTCAGGAACTCGGGCGAGATTCCGGAGATCGCCTTCCACAGCGCGCTCCATTATCTCGCCGCCGACCCGGACGGGCCGGGGCTTACGCTCTCCGCTGCGGATATCCGGCTCCTGGAAAAACAGGTGGTCGCCCGCTACCGGGAGATCCTGCTGCGCGACCTCGACCCGGCCAACCGCGACCTCCGCCTCTACCGGGGCATCAAACGCTG
The DNA here is from genome assembly GCA_040757055.1 of Thermodesulfobacteriota bacterium. GTDB lineage: Bacteria > Desulfobacterota > Desulfobulbia > Desulfobulbales > Desulfurivibrionaceae > JAJZRJ01. Next base: position 107,633 of record JBFLXY010000005.1, read on the forward strand.
CATCTTCAACTGGGGGCGGCTGGGGAAGTTTTGCGGCCGGCAGGGGCTGGCGTGCGACGAGGCGTTGCGGCGGGAAATCGGCGCGGCGCTCTGCGCCTTTCTCCACAACGAGGCGCTGGAGGTGCGGGAAGGGTTGCGGGCCTCGTCGGTCAACTGCACCGCGCAGGAGCTCACCACCCTCTGCGAGGCGCTGGCCGTGGAGGCCCACCATCTGCCGGCCGGCTGGCAGAAGCTCTGCCTATGAGTTCGTTCTGATCCTGCCGAGAAGGCTGGTGGTGGAAAAATTCTCCACCAGGGGAATGGAAAGCACCCGGCCGCCGGCAGCCAGCACCTCGGGCGCACCCACGATCTTGTCCACCGGCCAGTCGCCGCCCTTGACCAGCACATCGGGCATGAGCGTCGTGATGAGGCGGTGCGGCGTCTCTTCGCCAAAGATCACCACGAAATCCACGCAGCCCAAGGCCGCCAGCACCCGGGCCCGGCTCTCTTCCCGATTCACCGGCCGGTCGTCACCCTTGCCCAGGGCACGTACCGAACGGTCGGAATTGACCCCCACGATGAGCAGGTCCCCCTCCGCGCGCGCCGCCTCCAGATAGGTGACATGGCCCTGGTGGAGGATGTCGAAGCAGCCGTTGGTGAAGACCACCTGCCGGCCCACACCCTTGGCTCGCGCCACGGCCTCGGCCAGCGCCGGGAGTTCGACGATCTTGTCCGCATCGGGATACCGGTGCGGCGTCACTCCCACGGTGCGGAAGCGCTGCCGGGCTTCGGCAATCCGGCCCAGCTCCAGTTCGACCAGCACCGCCTCCGGCCCTCCCCCGGCCTGGGCGAGCACACAGCCCTCGGGGCCGATCACCATGGAGTGGCCGGCAAACCCGGTCTGGCCGATGGTGCCGCAGGTGTTGCACGCCACTACGAAGCACTGGTTCTCGATGGCGCGGGCCGCAAGCAGGGCGCGCCAGTGGGCAAGGCGGGCCGCGGGCCACTCGGCGGAAACCACCAGCAGGCCGGCGCCCTGGGCCGCGTGGTGCCGGGCCAACTCGGAAAAGCGCAGATCAAAGCAGACCATTGGCCCGATCAGGCCAAGGCTGGTGGCAATGGGCTGGGGGTCGTCGCCTGGTGTGAAATGGGCGTTTTCGGCCATGGGGGCAAAGAGCTGCTGCTTGCGGTAGTGGCCGCAGACACCCTCCGGCCCGACGATGTACAGCGTATTGTAGAGAGTGGTGCCGATCTCGGTGAAAACTGCCTCGGGCAGGGAGCCGGCAAGATGGATGGTGTACCGCTTGGCCTCTGCCGCAAGCTCCCGCAGCAGGCGCGGGGTTTCGACAGCAAGCACCGCGAGGCGGTCGTAGGCAAAGCCCGTGGCCCACAACTCGGGCAGCACGATGATGCCGGGGCCGGCCGGGTTGAGCCGCCTGAGCCCGTCCCGCACCGCAGCCAGGTTGGCCTCGATATTGCCCAGGGCCACCGGGAATTGGAGAAACCCGGCAGAACATGACCGCAGCATGGCGTCTCCCCCTTTGTTCATGCCGCCCGCCGTGCCTGCACTTCCTGGTTGATCCGCTTGCCCAACCCCCGCTCCGCCACCTTCAATTCATAGGTGGTCTGCAGGGCCAGCCAGAAATCAGGCGTGGTGCCAAAGTAACGGGCAAGCCGCAGGGCTGTGTCCGGCGTCACGGCCCGGCGCTCGCGCACAATGTCGTTGATGCGAGGGCCCGGCACCTTCAACTCCAGCGCCAGGGCGTGGGCGCCCATGCCAAGGGACACCAGAAACTCCTCGCGCAGCACCTCTCCCGGATGGATCGGGCGCATCTTGTTTTTTGGATTCATGCCTGGCCTCTCCTGCTCTTGATAATCGGTGATCTCGACTTGTCCCGCTCAGCCCGCCAGCGCCTCGCGGACCTTGACCGCCAGTTCGTTGAGGGAAAAGGGCTTCTGCAGGAAGCGGACGCCGTTTTCCAGCATGCCGCGGTGGGCAATGACGTCCGCGGTGTAGCCGGACATGAAGAGGCAGCGGAGTGCGGGATCGGCCGCCATCAGCCGCGCCGCCAGCTCGCGGCCGTTCATCTCCGGCATCACCACGTCGGTGATGAGCAGGCTGATCCTGTCACCGTGCTCCCCGGCCAGCCGCACGGCCTCTGCCACCGTGCTCGCAGCCAGGACCGTATATCCCAGCCGGGCGAGCATCGACCGGCCGAGATCCAGGATCATTGCCTCGTCCTCCACCAGCAGCACCGTCTCGGTGCCGCCCGGCGGCTCGGCCGTCTCGGCGGATGCAGCCAGCGCCACCTCCTCGGCCGCGCAGCGGGGAAGGTAAATCTTGAAGGTGGTGCCCTGGCCCGGCTCGCTGTACACGTTGATGAATCCCTCGTTCTGCCTGACGATGCCGTACACCGTGGCCAATCCGAGGCCGGTGCCCTTGCCCGGCTCCTTGGTGGTGAAGAAGGGCTCGAAAAGCCGGGCCAGGGTTTCCCGGTCCATGCCGCAGCCGTCGTCGCTCACCGCCAGCATCACATATTCCCCGGGCGCAAAGTCCGGATGCTCATGGCAGTATGCCGCATCGAACACCGCATTCTCGGTGCCGATGGTGACCTTGCCCACGGTGGCGATGGCGTCGCGGGCATTGACCAGCAGGTTGGCCAGGACCTGGTCGAGCTGGGAGGGGTCGATCTTCACCGGCCAGAGGTCCAGGGCCGGCATCCAGGCCAGATCGATATCCTCGCCCAGCAGCCGCCGGAGCATCTTGAGCATGCCGCCCACGGTTTCATTCAGGTCGAGCACCTTCGGATTCGCGGGCTGGCGGCGGGCAAAGGCCAGCAACTGCCGGGTGAGGTCGGCGGAGCGCCGGGCCGCCTTGGCGATTTCCTCCAGGTTTTCCGCCAGCGGGCTGCCGGTCTCGACCATGGCCCGGGAAAGCTCGGTGTAGCCCTGGATGGCCTGGAGCATGTTGTTGAAGTCGTGGGCCACGCCGCCGGCCAGCCGGCCCACCGCCTCCATCTTCTGGGCCTGGAGCAGCTGGGCCTGCAACTCCTCCTGTTTCTCTTCCGCCTCCTTGCGTTCGGTGATGTCGAGGCAGTGGCCGATGTAGCCCAAAAAATCGCCCCGGCTGTCGTAGCGGGGCGAACCGGTGTCGACGATCCAGCGATAAACCCCGTCGTGGCGCCGCAGGCGGTAGGTCATGGTGAACTGTTCCCGGCGGTCGAAGGCGCGCACGTAGGTGGCAAGGCAGCCGGCGAAATCATCCGGATGCACGCCCTCGGCCCAGCCATTGCCCAGCTCCTGCTCAATGGTGCGGCCGGTGAATTCGAGCCACACCCGGTTGAAATAGTCGCAGAGCTTGTCCGGGGTGGAGGTCCAGATCAGGGCCTGGCCCGAGTCGGCCAGGGTGCGGAAGCGGAGTTCGCTCTCCCTGAGCGCTGCCGCGGCCCGGCGCTGTTCGGTCACGTCGTGGGCCAGCACCACCTCCGCCTTGCGGCCGGCAAACTCCAGGGTATGGGAGGTGATTTCCACCTCGATGAGGGAGCCGTCCTTTTTCCGGTGGCGCCAGAGGCCGGCCTCGTCCATGCCTTCGGTCACGGCGGCGACATTTTCCCGCAGGCGGTCCACATCCTCCGCCGGCCGGATGTCGGCAATGGTCATGCGGAGAAACTCCTCCCGCACATAGCCGTAATGGCGCACCGCCGCGTCGTTGACCGCGAGAAAGGCAAGGGTCTCCAGATCATAGACCCACATGGGCTGGGGGTTGCTCTCGAACAACTGGCGATAGCGGCTCTCGCTCTCGCGCAGGGCCGCTTCCGCCCGGTACAGCGCCTGATAATGCGCCTTGGCGCCGCGTTGCCACATGACCAGCATGACTGCCGCCCCGGCCAGCAGCAACGCGCCAAGCAGGACAAGGATAAGGGCCTGCTGCTCGCGCCAGGCGGCCAGGGCCTCAGCCTCGTCGATCTTGGCCACCAGGAACCACGGCGAATCCGGCACCGGCCCCACGGCGGCCAGCACCCGCACCCCGCGGTAATCGCGGCCCGCCACCATCCCCTGCCGGCCCAGCACGGCTTGCGCTGCCGGCAGGTCGAGACGGTTCAAGGGCAGGCGCAGGGTCAGGGCCGCCCCCTGCTGGTGCCGGAGATCGTTGAGAAACAGGGCAGCATCCCCGTCACGGCGCACCAGCAGCGTCTCGGCGGTGCGGCTGGCAACCGGCCACGACTGGAGCATGGGATAGAGATAGCGGTCCACCTCGCGCCGCAGCACCACCGCGCCCAGTAGCGGGGCCTCGGCATGCCTGCGGTCAAAAATGGGGGCAATGACATCCAGGTGGGGCGGCAGGGTACCGGGAACGGCATGGAGGTCGCTCAAGGCCGGCTGCCGCCGCTGCACGGCGCCCGCCAGGGCCACCATCGTCTCCTCGTGCAGCGCGCCGCTAAAGCCGGAAAGAGAGAGCCGGATCCCGCCGGCCGCATCAACCAGAAACACATCCTGATACGCAAGGTGTTTGCTGATGGCTTGGCAACGGCTGCGCAATTTTTCGCCGGCCTCGGCCGAGCCGGCCAGCATGGCAGGGAAATTCTCGAGAAAGAAGGGGCCGTCCATGATAAAGGCCGCATCGTCCAGCCGCTCTTTGCGCCACTGGACGATCTGCTCGGTCTTGAGCCGAGCGACTGCGGCCAGGTTCGCCTCGATGGCGCGGCGGTGGTGCGCCTCCTGGGCACGGTGGAACCAGAAGCCGCCCGCCGCCATCGCGAGCAGCATCACGGCCAGCAGCGCCAGCACCCAGCGGGGCACCACGGCCGGGCTGGTTTCGCGGTTGCGGCTTGTCGATGTTCCGTACATGCTCCTGCCTCGTCCAGGCCGTGAAGAGTGCCCCCCCTTCGCACTTTAGCGGAGCCGCCTGCTCCGCACAACCATTTTCGCCCCTCCTTGCCCCCGGCGGAAAGGGAGACGGCGAAAGGAGTGCTTGACAGCGGGCCTGATCCTGCTATCCTTTGAGTCGCTTTTCCGGCTGCCCCAAACCACCACAGATACGGACCATGAACACGATCACCTTTCTGCCCGACAACGTCACCGTCCAGGCCGAGGCCGGCGAGAACCTGCTCGCCGCGGCGGCCAAGGCCGGCATCTTCATCCAGGCCTCCTGCGGCGGCGACGGCGTCTGCGGCAAGTGCAAGGTGCGGATCGAATCAGGGGAGGTGCGCTCGGAAAAGGCGAATCTCCGGGCCGATGAGTTCGAGAAGGGCATCCGCCTCGCCTGCCAGACCTCGGTGGCTGGGGACGTCACCATCCGCATTCCGGAGCAGGTGAGCAAGAACGGCAGGTCCCTCAAGGCCAGGCCCAAGACCACCCGCGCCATCTCCGCCCGGTCGCTGGATCACCTCATCGGCACCTGGCAGGTGGCGCCGCCAGTGGAAAAGCGCTTCCTGAAACTCGACCCGCCGACGCTGGAAGACAACGTGCCCGACCTGCAGCGGCTGATGCGGGCCATCAGGCAGAAGTGCCACGACTGCGCCGAGCCCACCTACGACCACCCGGAACTCCTGATGGAGCTGCCCTTCACCCTGCGCGAAGCGGGGTGGGAATGCACGGTCATCATGCTGCGCGGCAAGCGGGCCGAGGAGCCGGACCGCATCATCGCGGTGGAGCCCGGCGACACCACCGGCAACCTTTACGGCCTGGCGGTGGACATCGGCACCACCACGGTCTGCGGGGTGCTGATCAACCTCAACTCCGGCGAGGTGATCGCCGAGGCTTCCGCCTACAACGACCAGATCAGCTGCGGCGAGGACGTCATCTCCCGCATCATTTACTCCCAGCGGCCAGGCGGCTTGAAGGCCCTGCAGGAGAAGGTGGTCCGCACCATCAACACCGTGATCGACACGGTGTGCACCAAGGTGATGATCAGCCCCAGCGACATCAGCTACATCATGGCCGCGGGCAACACCATCATGAGCCACCTGCTCCTGGGGCTGAACCCCAAGTACCTGCGCGAGGCGCCTTATGTGCCCACCTGCAGCCACTTTCCGCTGACCCGCGCCGCTTCCCTTGGCATCCACGCCCACCCCTCGGTCCGCCTCTTCCTCTACCCGGCAGTGGCCAGCTACGTGGGCGGCGACATCATCTCCGGCGTGCACGCCTGCCAGATGTACAAGAGCCCTGCGCTGACGCTCTTCATCGACATCGGCACCAACGGCGAGATCGTGGTGGGCAACGAGGAGTGGATGGTCTGCGCTGCCTGCTCCGCCGGCCCGGCCTTCGAGGGCGGCGGCATCAGGCACGGCATGCGGGCCAATGCCGGGGCCATCGAGAACTTCCACATCCACCCCGAGACCCTGGAGCCGATGATCATCACCATCGACCGCATCAAGCCCTGCGGCATCTGCGGCTCCGGACTCATCGCCATCGTGGCCGAGCTGCTGGAGGCCGGGGTCATCGACCAGCAGGGCAAGTTCAACCGCCAGCTCGACCACCCCCGCATCCGCGAGGGGGCGGACGGCTGCGAATACGTGCTGGCCTGGTCCAAGGAGACCCTGATGGGCGAGGACATCGCCATCACCGAGGTGGACCTCGACAACCTGATCCGGGCCAAGGGCGCCATGTACGCGGGCTACGTCACCCTGCTCGAATCGGTGGGCATGACCTTCGACGACCTGGACCGGGTGATCATGGCCGGCAACTTCGGGGCCTACATCGACCTGGAGCAGGCGATCTGCATCGGACTCCTGCCCGACATCGCCCGGGAAAAATTCTACTACCTCGGCAACGGCTCCATGCTCGGCTGCCAGATCAGCCTCACCGACCATGTCCGCTTCCGCGAGCGCATGACGGTGAGCGCGCTCATCACCAACATGGAACTCTCGGAGAGCGCCCAGTTCATGAACCATTACATGGCCGCGCTCTTCCTGCCCCACACCGACATGAGCCTCTTCCCCACCGTGCAGGCGAAACTGCCGGAAAAACGCGGGTAAATCCGGAGCGCGGGGCGAGCATGGAGATCACCCCCGACCTCTCCCTCTGCCTTCTCTACAACAGCAGCCCGGAACAACTGCGCGGTTTCCTCGCCTCCCTGAACGCCACCGCCGACCCGGTGGCCTGCGAGGCCATTGTGGTCTACCGCACCGCCACCCCGCCGCCGGCCGAGATTTTTCGCACCTTTCCAACGGTGCTCTTTTTCGAGGAACAGGATGACGCCACCCCGGCCGCCGCCATGAACAAGGCCCTGCGGCTGGCCAGGGGCCGTTACCTCTCGCTGTGGGCCGACTCCATCCTCCTGCAGCCCCAGACCCTCTATCGGCTGCTGACCCTGCTCGACGACCGGCCGGAACTCGGCATCATCGCCCCGCGGCTGATCTCGTCGGATGGTGCCGTCCTGGCCAACGCCGGCCCCCTGCCCTCGCTCTTCCGCCGCCACCCCACCGACCGGCTCCCGACCGGTCAGCAACTCCCCGTCCCGGCGGCCTGGCTTTCCGACCGGGCCCTGGTGCTGCGCCGCGAGGTGGTGGACGACATCGGCTTTCTGGACAGCGGCTTCCGCCGGGGTTGCGCCGATGCCGACCTCTGCCGCCGGGCCTCCCGCGAGGGCTGGCGCCTGGCGCTTTATCCGGCGTCCGTGGCCATGGAGAGCGCGCCTGCCACGCCGCCAGCCTGCTCTGGCGGCGACCTGGCCCGCTTCCTGCTGCGCAAGTGGCTGGCCATCCGTTCCGCCCCCTGACAGGCTCCCCTGCCCCACATCGCTCCGGCGGCTGGGTAATTTTGCTCCACATCGCCCTGCGGAATGGATAGAATCTATCCAGCCACGGCAACGGGGCAACCGCTCCGAGCCCACAATTTTGTTTTGATTTCATGAGGTTGTGTTTTTTGTCACGCACTGGCACGGAATCTGATGAAGGGGCCGCTGTCATCTCTTTGGCAATTTTTTCTCGCAACCCACTTTAAGGAGAAACACCATGAAACGCATCCTCTCCACCGCCGCCCTGTTGCTGGCCATCGGCATTGCCGCCACGGCCTGGGCTGCCGCCGATTATTCCGCCATGACCAATGAGGAGCTGGCCGCCAAGCGCGGGGCCATGCAGAACGCCACCGCCGAAGAGCGCAACGCCTTCCAGAAGGAATGGCAGAACCGTGTCCAGCAGATGACCCCCGAAGACCGCCAGAAGTACTCACAGGGTCAAAGCGGCAGCAAGGCCCAGGGCATGGGGACGGGCAGCGGCCCCATGAGCGGACAGAAACGCGAGGAGATGCAGCAGCGGATGGAAGATCGCCAGCAGAATCGCACCGACAGGCAAGAGTCTCGGCAGGAAAACCGGCAACAACGCCAGGACCAGGGCGGCATGATGGGCGGCCGCGGTGGAAATGGAAGTGGTGCGGGTGGCGGCATGGGCCGCGGTGGCATGGGCGGCGGCCGCCGGTAACGCAAATCAACCAGAGGAAGGTGAAGCCATGGCGCTTGTAACCGCGGCTGGGCTCGAAAAAACGTACACCTTGGGCGAGGTCCGGGTGGAGGCGATCCGGGGGGTGGATTTCTCCATCGCTCCCGGCGCCTTTGTCTCCTTTATCGGCCCCTCGGGCAGCGGCAAATCGACCCTGCTCAACATGATCGGCTGCCTGGACCAGCCCTCCGGCGGCAGCCTCACCGTGGCCGGCCAGGACATTCGCGCCCTGGACCGCCACGCCGCGGCCCGCTTCCGGGGCGAGACCATCGGCTTCATCTTCCAGGACTTCAACCTGATCCCGGTGCTCACCGTGTACGAGAATGTGGAATATCCGCTGCTCATGGTGCAAAAGCGGCCGGCGGCCGAGCGCCGCCAGCGGGTCATGGCCCTGCTCGATGCGGTGGGCATGGCCGACCAGGCGAACAAATACCCGAGCCAGATCTCCGGCGGCCAGAAGCAGCGGGTGGCGGTGGCCCGGGCCCTCATCACCAACGCCAAGCTGGTGCTGGCGGACGAACCCACAGCCAACCTCGACCGCGAGACCGCCGAACGGATCATTGCCCTGATGAAGCGGCTGCGGGACGAGTTCAGGACCACCTTCATCTTTTCCACCCACGATCCGCGGGTGGTCCGGAACGCCGAGACCATCTACACCCTGGAAGACGGAAAGCTCCAGCCCGCAAAGGAGGCCGGCCATGCGTAACATCCTCCGCCTCGCGGCCCTGAACCTGACCCGCTACAAGCGGCGCACCCTGCTGACCACCGCCCTCATCGCCCTGGGGGTCACGGCGGTCCTGCTCTTCATCGCCGTCTCCGGTTCCTTCAAGGCCATGATGATCGGCCAGATCACCGATTCGGTGATGGGCCACCTCCAGATCCACCGCAAGGGTTATGTCGCCTCCATCGACAGCCTGCCGCTCAACCGCAACCTCAACGACAGGCAGGTGGCAAAGGTGCTGGAGGTTCTCGGCAAGGAGCCCGCCATCGCCTCCTATTCGCTGCGGATCAAATTGGGCGCCATGTTCAGCAACTTCACCGAAACCACCAATATCCGCCTCAACGCGGTGGTGCCGGCGGATGAATTCAAGACCATGCCGCTTCTGGCCTCGCGGGTGCAGCAGCAGACAGGACCGGAAGCCCTCTCCCGCGGCGGCATCCTGGTGCCGGAACTGCTGGCCAAGGGCATGCAGGTCAAGACCGGGGACACCGTGGTGCTGGTGGCCACCAACCGGGACGGCTCGGTCAACGGCCAGCCTTTCGTGGTGCAGGGCGTGCTCGAAGGCATCTCCGGCCCCGGCGGCCGGGACGGCGCCATCCATCTGGAGGATGCCAAAAGCCTGCTGCGCATCGAGGGGGTCGAGGTGAGCGAGATCGCGGTGCGCCTCAAAAACATCGCCGAACTGCCCCAGGTGGCCGCCCGTCTGGAGCAGGAAATGGGCGGCATGACCAACAGGGAGGGCCAGCCGGTCTTCGAGCTCCACACCTGGGAAAAGCTCTCGCCCTTTTTCAACATCGCCAAGATGATCGACCTGATGACCCTCTCCATCAAGGTCATGCTGGTGGCCATCGTGCTGGTGAGCATCATGAACGTGATGATCATGGCGGTCTACGAACGGCTCGGCGAGATCGGCACCATGGCCGCCATCGGCACCACGCCGGGCAGGATTCTCGCCCTCTTCGTCACCGAGGGCTTTCTCCTCGGGGTGGTGGGCACGGCCATCGGCACGGTGGTGAGCCTGCTCGCCATCCTGGGCCTCAACAGCGCCGGCATCACCTTCAACTTCGGCACCCAGACCGGCCTGCTCCTGGCCCCCTCGATCTCGCCGCGGGAGATCCTCCCCATCGTGCTGATCGTCATCGCCATGGCGGTGCTGGCCAGCCTGCAACCCGCCTTCAAGGCGGCGAAGATGGACCCCATCGCCGCCCTGCGCCACATCTGACCCGAGGAAAAACCCATGAAGATCAGAGTATTCTCGCTCCTTTGTTTTCTGCTGGCCCTGGCCGCGCCCGCCTGGGCAATGGACGGCCAGGAGCTGCTGGCCAGGGTGGACCGCAACCTCCAGCCCGAATCCTACGAGATGTACCGCAAGCTCATCAACATCGAGCCCAACGGCAACAGGAAGGAATATGTCCTTTACTCCGTGAAAAAGGGCCAGGACAAGCTGGTGGCCCTCTTCCTCGCCCCGGCCAGCGACAAGGGCCGCGCCACCCTGCGCCTGGGCGACAACATGTGGCTCCACATCCCCAATGTCGGCAAGCCCATCCGCATCACCAGCCTGCAATCGGTGGTGGGCGGGGTTTTCAACAATGCCGACATCCTGCGCCTCGACTACAGCGCGGAATACAACGTGGCCAGCATGCAGGAGAAGGGCGAGAGCTATCTGCTGGAGCTGAAGGCCAAGTCCGGCAGCGTTGCCTACGACCGCCTCAGGATGACGGTGGACAGGAAGGCCCTGGTGCCGACGGTGATCGAGTGCTACGCGGTGAGCGGCATGCTGATCAAGACCCTCTACTTCAAAGATCTCAAGGACTTTGGCGACGGCGTCAGGCGGCCGTCGGTGGTCGAGACCGACAGCCCGCTCTACAAGGGATACAAGTCGGTGATGCTCTACGCCAACATCAAGAAGCGCGAGGTGGCGGACGAGGTCTTCACCCTCAACTACCTGCCGCGGGTGGAATCCCTGCGATGAGCCGCACTGTTCCTGCCGCGCTCCTTCTTGCCCTGCTCGCCTCGCCGGCCATGGCGGAGGAGTTCTCCTTCGACCCGGCGGAGATCGAGCCCCCGGCCCTCGAATGGGGCGGCTACGCCGAAGTGAAATGGGAGCACAGTGACCTCAACCAGCGGGGCGCCCTGCGCGACCTGCTCTTCTACCAAGGACCCCGCTCCACCCTTGACCGGCTCGGCACCGCGCTCCAGCTCGACGGCCGCTACACCCGGGACCTGGCCGCGCTCAAATGGGTGGCCAGGGCCACCGCGGCCCAGGATGAGCTGGCGTGGTCCGACACCGCCGATCTCTACGAAGGTTACCTGAGCCTCAAGCCGGCCCCGGATTTCGTTGTCGATCTCGGCAAGAAAACCTTCAAATGGGGCAAGGGCTACGCCTGGAATCCGGTGGGCTTCATCGACCGGCCCAAGGACCCCAACGACCCGGAAGAGGCGCTGGAAGGGTTCATCGGCGCGGGATTTGACGCCATCCGCAGCTTTGCCGGCAGCCCGCTGCAGACCGTGGCCCTCACCGCCGTGGCCCTGCCGGTCTGGCAGGGGGTGAACGAGGACTTCGGCGCCCGCGACAATGTGAATCTCGCTGCCAAGCTCTATTTTCTCTTCTATGACACCGACATCGACCTCATTGCCTCCACCGGCAACAGCCGCTCCAGCCGATTCGGCGTCGATTTCTCGCGCAATCTGGCGGCCAACCTCGAAATCCACGGAGAGATCGCCCACACCCCGCATCAGTCGATGCAGATGCTGGATGCCAGCAGCATGATGGCCACCCAGATGGTAAGCGACACCTCCTGGCTTTTGGGCCTCCGCCACCTCAGCGAACGCGACCTCACCACCATTGTCGAGATCTACCACAACGACGACGGCTACACCGAAGCGGAGCAGGCGCGCTTCTTCGATCTGGTTGCTGATGGCATGGCCCAGTACGAGTCCACCGGCGCCACCACCCTGCTTTCTCGCGCGGCCAACGCCAGCCAGCTTTACAGCCGGCCGCAAACCGGCCGCAACTACCTCTACGCCCGCCTGAGCCAGAAGGACCCCTTGGACATCCTCTACCTCAATCCCGGCCTCACCCTCATCGCCAACCTCGACGACCAGAGCTGGTCGCTGGCACCGGAGATGGTCTACACCGGTTTCACCAACTGGGAGCTGCGCCTCCGCCTCAATGTGGTCGGCGGCGACGCCAACAGCGAATACGACGAAAAGCGCAACAGCAACACCCTGGAGGCACGCCTCCGATCTTTCTTCTAACAGCCCCCTCCCGCTTTTTCCGGCCCGATTTCTTTGGTTGTTGACATCCTCTCTTTTAAACGCTATTTTTGCGCGTTAATCGCTCAAGATTCCGGCGCAATCGAGCGGTCAGCACCCCCGAACAGCGAACATCACGGCCCTCCTCGGGCCGGACACATATTGCCAACGTCAACGAAAGGAGAAGAGGAATGTCCCAGAAGGTATTAGCTATTGCCGAGAGCATCAACATCATGGGCAAGCGCAGCGGCACCGCCATGAAGGAACGCAATCCCGCCCCGGTGCAGGAGATGGCCAGGGAAGAATCTGCCGCCGGCGCCTCCTATCTCGACCTCAACATCGGCCCGGCCCGCAAGGACGGCACCGAGCTGATGCCCTGGGTGGTGCAGACCGTGGAAGCGGCGAGCGACGTGCCCCTCTGCCTCGATACCACCAATACCGACGCCATGGCCGCCGGCTTTGCCGTGGTGAAGAACAAAACCGCCGCCATCATGAACTCCATCTCCGCCCAGCCGGAGCGCATGCAGAAGCTCATCCCGGTGGCTGCCGAGGCGGGCTGCAACGTCATCGCCCTGCTCTGGGGCCCGGACGGCATGCCGCGTGACTCCAACGAGCGCGCCGCCATGGCGGTGGACCTGATGATGGCCCTGGCCGAGGCCGGCATCCCCAATGAGAAGATGATCTTCGACCCCATCGCCACCCCCATCACCCTGGGCGCCGACCAGATCGCCTCGGGCCTCGAGTTCCTCAGCATGCTGCAGGAAATCGCGCCGGGCGCCGGCTCCACCGTGGGTCTTTCCAACGTCTCCAACGGCGTGGCCGAGCACCTGCGCAAGTATCTGGACCGCACCTACCTCATCATGCTCATGAAGTACGGCATCACCACTGCCATCGTCAATTCCTACGATGCCGAGCTGATGGCGATCTGCAAGGGCGAGCGCCAGAACCACGTGGACATGGTCCATGCCATGATGGATGGCAACGATCCGGACCCGGCTTCTCTTTCCGGCGTGGCCCTGGAGCACTATAAGACCTACAAGGCCCTCTCCGGCCAGACCGTGTTTAGCGAGTCCTGGCTGGAGCTGTAAGAGCGGCTGTTGATAGCCGCGGACTTACCGGCGGCTCAGGGCGAGGGGGCTGCGGCCCCCTCGTCGCGTTTTGGGAGGCAGAACGCGCATGGCGGACATCCCTTCGCACCACATGATCTACGGCACACTGGCGGACTACGTCACCGGCGAGCCCTTGGTGGATACCGACGACGAGCGCTACCGCCAGAAGCTGGCCCGCCTGCTGGTGGAGGAAAAAGGCTTTGCCAAAGGCGACCTCGAACCGCGGCTCAAGATCGAGACCCTCTTTGCCCACCAGTTCGTGGTCTCCAAGATCGACCTGGTGGTTTCGGCCGAGGGGCAGCGGATCATGGTGGTACGCTACGGCCCTGGTTCGCTGGTGACCCGCGAGCGGCCGGCCATTGCCGCCGCCCGGGTGCTGGACCAGGAACGCCTCATTCCGCTCGCGGTGGTGACCAATGGCGAAGATGCCGAACTCATCGACTCCCGGAGCGGCAAGGTCCTCGCCACCGGGCTCGCTGCCATCCCGAACCGGGAGACGGCCCTGGCCCTGGCGGCGGAACGGGACTGCACCCCGCTGCCCGAAGCCCGGCGGGAGCCGGAGTTGCGTATCCTGAACGCCTTTGACGTGGAGATCTGCTGCGCCGGCGGCCCCTGCGCCCTGCCCGGCGCCAAAGAGGGATAAGTCCCATTTGTCTTATATGTCCTATAAGACAAATGGGACTTATCCACCAACTCCGTATCCTTTGGAGAGAACAATCATGCATGCATGGAGCAAAACAAGCTGGCAGCAGTTCCCGGCCCTGCAACAGCCCAAATGGCCAGACCAGGCGGCTTACGACGAGGCAGTGCAGACCATCTCCCATCTGCCCCCCCTGGTCTTTGCCGGCGAGATCCGCGACCTCAAGCACCGCCTCGCCCAGGTTGAATCGGGCAACGGCTTCCTGCTCCAGGGCGGCGACTGTGCCGAGAATTTCGCCATGTGCACCGCTCCGGCCATCCGCGAACTCTTGAAGGTCATCCTGCAGATGGCGGTGATCATGAGCTACGCCGGCGGCAAGCCGGTGGTGAAGCTCGGCCGCATGGCAGGCCAATATGCCAAGCCGCGTTCGGCCGACACCGAGATGGTGAACGGCGTGGAACTCCCGAGCTACCGGGGCGACATGGTCAACGGCATCGACCCCACCCCCGAGGCGCGGCGGCCCGACCCGCAGCGCATGGTCAAGGGCTATTTCCTCTCCTGCGCCACCATGAACATCCTGCGTGCCTTCACCCTGGGCGGCTACGCCGCCCTGGACCGGGTCCACGCCTGGAACAACGAGTTCGTCAAAAAATCGCCCCAGGGTCAATCCTACGAACGGCTGGCCGCCCACATCGACCAGGCCATCAACTTCATGCGCACCGTCGGGCTCGATACCGACATCCCCCAACTCCAGCAGGCGAGCTTCTTCACCTCGCACGAGGCCCTCATCCTCGGCTACGAGCAGGCCCTGACCCGGCAGGACTCCACCACCGGCGACTGGTACGACTGCTCCGCCCACATGCTCTGGATCGGCGAGCGCACCCGCCAACTGGAAGGTGCCCATGTGGAATTCTTCCGCGGGGTATTGAACCCCATTGGCGTGAAGATCGGACCCAACCACGAGATCGACAATGTGAAAAAGCTGGTGCAGGCGCTGAACCCACAGAACGAGCCAGGCCGGCTGACGCTCATCACCCGCTTCGGCGCCAGGAAGATCGGCGACGGCCTGCCGCCCCTGGTGCGGGCCTTGAAGCAGGAAGGATTGCGGGTGGTGTGGAGCTGCGACCCCATGCACGGCAACACCTACACCGCCGAGACCGGCCACAAGACCCGGAGCTTCGACGACATCCTCCAGGAGATCCGCACCTTCTTTGAGATTCACTGGGCCGAAGGCACGGTGCCCGGGGGTGTGCATTTCGAGATGACCGGCGA
This sequence comes from Thermodesulfobacteriota bacterium, assembly GCA_040757055.1. Classification (GTDB taxonomy): domain Bacteria; phylum Desulfobacterota; class Desulfobulbia; order Desulfobulbales; family Desulfurivibrionaceae; genus JAJZRJ01. Next base: position 123,047 of record JBFLXY010000005.1, read on the forward strand.
CAACGTCACCGAGTGTACTGGCGGGGGCCGCAACATCATGGCGCACCACCTGGCGGAGAACTACCAGACCATGTGCGACCCGCGGCTCAATGCTGAGCAGAGCCTGGAACTCGCCTTCCAGATCGCCGAACTCCTGCGGGAGAAATAGATCGAGAAACAACGTGCTCCATCGGGGAGCACAGACATATACATAACCAGACTGGTGCCGTCCCTGCTCCCCAGGGCCGGAGAATAGGGAAGACGGTGCGAATCCGTCACGTTGGGCCGACGCTGTGAGCGGGGACCGACGCCGCATGAAGCCACTGCCGCAAGGCGGGAAGGCGCGGTGAAGGGACGATCCGCAAGTCAGAAGACCTGCCAGGCTGGAAACACAGGAACCATCCGTCCAGAGAATTCCGCATCGCCGTCACCGGTGGTGCGGAATTTTTTTATGCCCGCGGCGGAGCACAAACACAGGAGCAAGAACATGAAAACCCAACTGGAACTGGCCCGTGACGGCAGCATCACCCCGCCCATGCAGCAGGTGGCAGAGGCGGAGGGCTTTGCGCCCGAAACCATCCGCGCCCTGGTGGCAACAGGCGAAATCGTCATCCCCATGAACCCCAACCGCCCGGCGCAGAAAGTGACCGCCATCGGCACCGGTCTCAGGGCCAAGGTGAATGCCTCCATCGGCACCTCGTCGGACATCGCCGATCTGGCGTTGGAGACCGCCAAGGCCCGCGCTGCCGAGGAGGAAGGGGCCGACACCCTGATGGAACTCTCCACCGGCGGCGACCTCGATCAGATTCGTCGGGCAGTGCTCGCCGCCACCGCGCTTCCGGTGGGCAACGTGCCCCTCTACCAAGCATTCTCCGAGGCAAGCCGCAAGTACCACAACCCCAACCAGCTCGATCCCGAATACCTCTTCGAACTCATCGAGCGCCAGCTTGCCGACGGCATCTCCTTCATGGCCATCCACTGCGGCATCAACCGCTTCAGCATCGAGCGGCTGCGCAAGCAGGGTTACCGCTACGGCGGCCTGGTTTCGAAAGGCGGCACCTTCATGGTCTCGTGGATGGAGCACAATCAGCGGGAAAACCCGCTCTACGAGCAGTTCGACCGGGTCTGCGAGTTGATGAAAAAATATGACTCGGTGCTGTCGCTGGGCAACGGCATCCGGGCCGGGGCCATCCACGACAGCCACGACCGCGCCCAGATGGCGGAGATGATCATCAACTGCGAACTGGCCGAGATCGCCCGCGGCATGGGCTGCCAGGTCATGGTGGAGGGTCCGGGCCACGTGCCATTGGACGAGATCGAGGGCAACATCATGCTGGAGAAGCGGATGAGCGGCAATGCCCCCTACTACGTGCTGGGGCCGCTGCCCGCCGATACCGGCGCGGGCTACGACCACATTACGGCTGCCATCGGTGCGGCGCATTCGGTGCGCTACGGCGCCGATCTCATCTGCTACATCACCCCGGCCGAGCACTTGGCCCTGCCCAACGAGGCGGACGTGCGGGAGGGGGTGCGGGCCACCCGGCTCGCGGCCCGCATCGGCGACATCGCCCGCTACCCGCACCGCCGCGAGCGGGAGAAAGAGATGGCCAAGGCGCGGCGTGATACCGACTGGGAGAAACAGATGGAGTTCCTGATGTTCCCGGAGCAGGCCAAGAAGATCCGCGCCAGCCGGGTGCCAGAGAACACCCGCACCTGCACCATGTGCGGCGACTTCTGCGCCATGGAACGCGGCATCGCGCTCTTTAAAGACGACATCCGTGGCGACAAGTGCGGATGAAACATGGCGGCGGCGGGGTAAAAAGACGCTCGCCGGAGCAAAAGCGCTTACACAAAGAACAAAGAGTTGGTACACTCGCTGGCACGGGCGCCACTGGGTGCTGTTGAGCTGCTTCGGGGAGCAGCCAGAAACTTTACGGAAAAGGAAAAGACGGTGAAGAGCAAGGGCCAGATGGAAGCGGAGATCAGCGAGGCCATCATCCACTTTGAAAAGGAATACATGGGCCGCGGCCCGCTGGAGACCAGGACGTACATCATCGACGACATGGTCCTGGTCCGCCTGAAAAACGTCCTGACCCGCGCCGAGCATCAGCTCGCCAACCCTGGCGACAGTGCCGAGGGCCGGGCCCTGATCAAGAAGGTGCGCACCACCCTGCTGGAAAAGGGGCGGCCGCTCCTTGAGGCGGTGGTGGACTCCATCACCGGCCAGAAAGTGGTAAGCCTGCACACCGACATCAGCACCGTCACCGGAGAGCGCATCATCCTCCTGACCCTTGACGGCAGGGTGGTGTTTAATTGAATGCTAAAGTTTTACCTTGACAGCACAGCTGCTTTTAATTAATGTTCCGGCAGTGATGGCTGAGAGTTGAGGGGTTCCTGACCTGTCAATCATGAGCCGCGCCTCCCAAACCAGGTGCGGCTTTTCTATGCCATAATCCATAACTCGCTGAGAGTCTGGCCGGGTTCCCCACGGAATGCGGACCGGAAAAAAGCCGAAGAACTGCCACGCAGTTTTCTTCGGCTTTTTTTTTGCCGCCTCGCGAAAAAAATGGAAACAACGAGCCGGCCCTGCCTTGGAGCACGGCGGCTTGAAAGAATTCCTCGGCCGGCCCGGGACAATCTCTCCCTGGCATGGAAACGGTTCCGGGCCTCCTCCCCCTGACCCCCGGGCCGGCCGCAGGAATACCATGACCACACCAAATCAAGGAGACAACGATGCAGAAGAAACCTCTGGTTGGCATTCTCATGGGCAGCGACTCGGATCTGCCGGTCATGAAAAAGGCCGCCGCCGTCCTGGCGGAGATGGGCGTGCCCTATGAAATGGACATCAGCTCGGCCCACCGGCTGCCGGATAAGACCGCGGAATACGCCAAAAGCGCGCGCGAGCGGGGGATCGAGGTGCTCATCGCCGGCGCCGGCATGGCAGCCCATCTGGCCGGGGTGGTGGCCGCCCACACCACCCTGCCGGTGATCGGAGTGCCACTGGCCTCGGGCCCCTTAAATGGCGCCGATGCCCTCCACTCCACGGTACAGATGCCGTCGGGCATCCCGGTGGCCACGGTGGCCATCGACGGTGCCAAGAACGCCGCCTACCTGGCCTGCTCCATCCTCTCCATCAAGCATCCGGGGTTAACCGAGGCCCTGGCGCATTTCCGGGAAGAGACCCGGCAGGGCCTGATGCAGAAGTCGGAAAGGCTGCGGCAGGGGAAACTCGATTAACCGGCACCGGCGGAAGGATGGGAGCGCACAAGGAGATGGCACGAAGCATGCGGGTGCTCTCACGGATTTTTCCCTTTCTCAACTGGCTGCGGGGATATGATCTGCCGCGGCTGCAGGCGGATCTCTTTGCCGGACTCACGGTAGCCCTGGTCTTGATTCCGCAGTCCATGGCCTATGCCCAGCTCGCGGGCCTGCCGGCGCATTATGGTCTCTACGCCGCCTTTCTGCCCCCCCTGGTCGGGGCACTCTTCGGCTCCAGCCAGCAATTGGCCACCGGCCCGGTGGCGGTGATCTCCCTGATGACCGCCACCGCGCTGGAACCTCTGGCCACAGCGGGCAGCGAGGCCTACATCGCCTACGCCATACTGCTTGCCTTGGGAGTGGGCCTTTTTCAGTTCCTTCTCGGGGTGCTGCGCCTCGGGCTGGTGGTGAACCTCCTCTCCCATCCGGTGGTGATCGGCTTCACCAATGCCGCCGTCATCATCATCGCGGTTTCGCAATTGCCCAAGCTTTTCGGAATCACGCTGGAGAGCGGCGGCCACCCGCTGGCAGCCGTTATGGCTCTGTTCAAGGCCGTGCCGCAGCAGACCCATTGGCCCACCCTGGCCATGGCGCTGCTCGCCTTTGCCGTCATGGTCCTCCTCAGACGGCGCGACGCACGAATCCCCAATATCCTGGTGGCGGTGATCCTCACAACTGCCCTTGCCTGGGTCCTTGGCTACGAGCGGCAGCAACAGGTCGGCCTCGACAGGCTGGCGGAGCCGACGGTGCAGGCGCTGGTGCGCGAGATGAACAGCACCCTGGCGGACGTCGAACAATTCACCGCGCACCGGCTCACGCTGGCGGCCGGAATCAAGAGGGAGGAAAGCAAGGCGGCTCCGGATCGCGTTGCCCTCCTGGAGCTGCGCTACCGGCAGGAACTGCTGGAACTCGAGATAGGGCAAGCGAAGGAGACCTTGCAGCAGCAGCGCCGAGCCCTCCGTTCCCTGCGCTTCGTGGAGGTGGAGGGCGAAGGGCTCTATTTCCCCTTGGAGCGAGTCGCGTCGGAAACCACCGCCCATGGTCCACTGTGGCGGCTTCAGATCGGCACCGGCGCCCTCAATGTGGAGAAGGTGCCCCTGGCAGGCGGAGGCGCGGTGGTGGGCGCCATCCCGCAGGGGCTTCCGGACTTCCGGGTCCCTGCCCTGGATTTCGGCATCTTTCTCCAACTGCTGCCCTATGCGATGATCATCTCCCTGCTCGGCTTCATGGAGGCCATCTCCATTGCCAGGGCCCTGGCCGCCAAGACAGGCCAGAAGCTTGACGCGAACCAGGAGCTCATCGGCCAGGGGCTGGCCAACATCGTGGGCTCCGCCGCCGGCAGCTACGCAGTCTCGGGCTCCTTTTCCCGTTCCGCCGTCAATCTCCAGGCCGGCGGCCTCACCGGCCTCGCCAACGTCCTCAGCTCCCTCTTCGTGCTGCTGACCCTGCTGCTCTTCACCCCGCTTCTCCACCATCTGCCCCAGGCGGTGCTGGCCGCCATCATCATCATGGCGGTCATCGGCCTTGTCCAGGTGCGGGGCATCATTCATGCCTGGAAGGCGCAGAAGAGCGACGGCGTCATCGCCGTGATCACCTTTATCGCGACTCTGGCCTTTGCCCCCCACCTGGACAAGGGGATCGGCCTCGGCGTGGTCCTCTCGGTGGCGCTCTTCCTCCACAAGAAGATGCGACCCAGGGTGGCGACCCTGGCCATGAGCCAGGAAGGTGTACTGCAGTGCGCCGACGAGCACCGGCTCCAGCTCTGCGCCCACATCGCGGCGGTGCGTTTTGACGGCACCCTCTTTTTCGCCAACGCGAGCTTTCTGGATGAAGAGGTCTTCCGCATCCGCTCGGCCAATCCGGACCTGCGCCATATCCTGCTGGTGGCCGACGGCATCAACGATATGGACGCCTCCGGCGAGGAGGCCTTGGGCCTTCTGGTGGAGCGGGTTCGCAGCGCGGGCCTTGGTTTTGCCCTCTGCCGGGTGAAGGAAAACGTCCTGTCTGTGTTGCGGCGCACCGGTCTCCTTGAGCGGATCGGGGCGGAGAACATCTATGCCAGCGAGGAGGCGGCGCTGGACGAGATCATCCGCATAACGCACCAGCCCCAGCCCGACGGGCGGCCCGGCTGCCTCGCATGTCCCCTTGTCCACCATCTGCCCAAGCCCCCCAGCGAGGGAAAGGAGGACAACGGCAACGGTTTCCTCCCGCCGGTGACCAAGGCCAGAAAACTGGTCCACGAGGTGGTCACCTCCATGGGGGCGGGGCTCTGAGGCCTGACGGCAACGCGGCGTGCCCCTTGCCGGGCCGCCCTTTTTCCGGTATAGGGGAGGCGTGAACCACACCACTCCTCTCCGCTCCCGTCTTGCCCCCACGCCCAGCGGCTATCTCCACCTGGGAAACGCGGTGAACTTTTTGCTCACCTGGCTCATGGTGCGGGCGGCGGGCGGCACGCTGAAGCTGCGCATCGACGATGCCGATTCCGACCGCACCCGGCCGGAATACATCGAAGATATCTTTTCCCAGCTCGACTGGCTCGGCATCACCTGGGACGAGGGGCCCAGCGGACCGGAGGATTTTCTCCGCCGCCACTCGCAACGCCTGCGGCAGGAGCGCTACCGGGCGGTGCTCGCCGAACTTGCCAGCCAGGCATCCCTCTTCCCCTGCGGCTGCTCGCGCAAAACCATCCGGGAATACTCGCCCACCGGCCTCTACCCCGGTACCTGCCGCGGGCGGAACGAGCCGCCGGAAGGGGTGTACGCCATCCGCATCGTTATTCCGCCGGAAACAGTGGTTCAGGTCGGCAGCAAGGCGGTGGCCCTCGGCACCCTGATGGGCGACTTCGTGCTCTGGCGGCGGGACGATCAGCCCGCCTACCAGCTCGCCAGCCTGGTGGACGACCTGGACGATTGCATCACCTGCATTGTGCGTGGTGCCGACCTCCTTGCCTCCACCGCGGCACAGCTCCATCTTGCCGCCCTGCTCGGCCCCACCGGCACCCCATTCCGGGGCATCGCCTTCCACCACCACCCCCTCATCCCCGGCGAAGGGGGGCGAAAACTCTCCAAGTCGGACAACGCCCTCTCGCTCCACGCCATGCGCGAAGCGGGCGTTACCCCGGCCCTGATCTACCAGGCCACGGCCCGCGTGCTGAACCTGAATCCCTATTCCATCGAAACCCTCAGCGACCTCCTCGCCGCCTTTGGCGCCAAATAAAAAAAGGGCTGCCGGAAATCTCCGGCAGCCCTTGGTCGCTCGCTGAATCCCTTCGGTACTACAACTACAGGGTCCGCTCGATTTTCGCCCCCTTCTGCAGCTCGGCCACATAGCGCTCCACCGCTTCCTGCACCTTGGCCGCCTTCATCCGCTGCATGATCTGCTCCTTGGCGGTATCGAAGGCCACCTGGCTCTCCGCCTTCCTGTCGGTCAGCTTGATGATGTGGTAGCCGAACTGGGTCTCGACGATGCCGCTCACCTCGCCGGCCTTGAGGCCAAAGGCTGCGGCCTCGAATGGCGGCACCATCTGGCCCTTGCCGAAGAAGCCCAGATCGCCGCCCTTGGCGCTGCTGGGGCACTGGGAATTCTCCTGGGCCAGCTTGGCAAAGTCCTCGCCGGCCTTGACCTTTTTCAGGAGCCCCTCGATCTTGGCGCGGGCCGCCTTCTTGTCCGCCTCCGGAGCGTCCGGCTTCACCTCGATGAGGATGTGGCTCGCCTTCACCTGCTCCGGCTGCTTGAACTTCTCCTTGTTCTTTTCGTAGAACTCCTTGGCCTCATCCGCGGAAATCGTGGCCTTGGCGGCAAAATCCTGATCGATGAGCTTCTGGATCGCCAGGTTGCGCTGCATCTGACTCTTGAGATCCGCCTCGGTGATGCCGGAGCGCTTGATCGCTTCCTTGAACTCCTTGTCGCCAGGGAAGCGCTTCTTCAGGTTGGCCAGCTCGGCATCAACGGCCGCAGCCTCCACCTTGACGCCCTTCTTCTTGCTCGCCTGGTAGAGCAGTTCGCCGCCGATCATCTTTTCGAGCACCGCCTTCTTGAGTTCCCCTTCCTGCTTGGCATCCATGGTGCTCTGCATGCCAAAGCGGTTCTTGAGGGCAAAGAGCTCCCGTTCGAAATCACTGCGCTTGATCGCCACCCCATTGACAGAGGCCACCTTGCCGGCGGCCGCCTTTTTCGGCGCCTCCGCTTTCTTCGGCTCGGCCGCCACGGCGGCCACGGCGCCGCCCATCATCAGGGCGGCCACCAGCAGCGCCACCCCTGTCCGCTTCACGTGCTGCATCATAACGGCAACTCCTTCATTGGTCGAATGAATGAACAACAGACATGGGGGGCATCATAGATGGCCCCCGGTTCTTTTGCAACAAAATGTACGGGATGGGCGGCAACGGCCGCCCCCTGTCACAGCCGCGGCGGCCCGAGGATGATCATGTCGGCGATGGTCTTCTTTACCTTGGGCAGCATCCCGCGCTGGTCGCCGAGCAGTTCCTGTTCCAGCAAGGCCAGTTCGCGAAGAAGCGGGGTGCGCTCCACGGTGGGCACTGCAGCCTTGCCGCGGATCAGCTCCTGGCAACGCGGACAGCCGGGAAAGGTCTTGCCCTGGCCGTTGGGGAAGGTGAGGCTCGATGGCACGCCATGCATGCGGCAGATCATCAGCCGATGGGCGTACAGCGAGCAGCGCCCCTCCTCGTTCAGGGGACACATGGCTGCTGGCCGCTCATCCTTGGCCAGGGCCTCCTCGCATTTCGCCGCATAGTCGGCAGCACGATCGAGGATGATCTTGCGCCGCGCCTCGGGCAAGGCCCTGAGCCCCTCCCAGAGATAGGCCCACTCGATGTAGGTGTGGTGCTGGAAATAGGAATCGCAGCAGTTGTCCGGGCAGCCTTCGCAGGTGAAGTCGAGCTGGCGGGCCACGATGTCGTAGGCCCGCTCCATGCGGCTGTAAAGGTCGGCGATGCGGCTCGCCATGCTGGAGGGAAGTTCAAAGGACATCATTGCGTTCTCGACAGGGGTGTGCCGCATCATACCCCTTGCCCGGCAAAGCGCAAGGAGAATCAGGGCTGGCGTTCCTGCCCCGAGATCTCTTTGGGCGGGAGCTGGCGCAGCAGGTCCTCGGCGTTGTTGTCCGGGATCCGCAGCCGCAGCCAGGCCAGTATGGCCTCGACCCCCTGCCGTGCCTCGCTGGCCGGCAGGCCGAACTGATCGAGCCAGCCCGTGATGGCGCCGGGGATTCCGGTAACCCCGGAGGCCTTCCTGCTCTCCTCATTCTTCCAGCGCTCCACCTCGGCCCGCTGGGCCGGGGCCAGCAGACCCCAGAGCTCCTTCTTGAGAACCTGCTGCTCGGCGGCCGGCAGATCAGGGCTGGCGAGCTTGATCAGCAGGGGGCGCACCTGCTCCTGCTGCCGGGCATCCAAAACCACGACCTGCTCGGCAACCATCTTCTCCAGGGCCAGCAGGTCCGCATCCGGCTTGGCCTGTATGGCGCCGCTCACCAGCTTGAAGGCCACCACTCCCAGCACCACCAGGACGACCAGGCCAGCCACGCCGGCAAGGGCCACCCCCACCAGCATGCGGCGCAGCCATGCGCGATCCTTGCCGCCACGCGCTATCGTTGTCGAAGCCAATTCCCAAAAAATCTTCTTTCCAATGCCCATGTGTTCATCCAACACTTTCCGCCGTGCGGCCACGCTTCTTGGAAGCAAGACTCCTACTTTTCATCTTCTTCCTTTTCGGTTTTATCCCCCTGTTCCCCTTGGCTCTCTCCATTTACTGCCTTGCCGATTTCTTTGACAACATCCTGCTTCGCTTTCTCCGCAGCCTCTGTTGCCAAGTCTTTTGCCTGGTCGCACCCGCTCAAGAGCAAGGCACCAGAAAACAGCATGACGAGAAGGGCAGTTACCTGTTTCATCGTGAAATTCCTTTAGGTTGTTGAGGGTTCCCTGCTATCCCTGTTGTGTCTTGTTGGTTTCAACCTGTCGGCTGCATTGCAGGAATTTTTCGATTTCAACGATCACCAGGGTGGCTGCGCCGGCGCCAAAGACCGCCAGCCAGGCGATCAGATCGATGGGCGCGCTGCCAAAGAGCCGGTTCATGAACGGCACGTAGGTATAGGCCACCTGCAGGAGCAGCATGGCGCTGGCGCCGCCAAAGACCCAGGGATTGCTGAAAAAAGGCAGCTCATGGACCAATCGGGTCAGCGACCGGCAGTTGAAGAGATAGAAAAGTTCCATCACCACGAAGGCATTGACTGCCACGGTGCGGGCCTCGGCCAGGGTGCCGCCCTGGTCGAGCTGCCAGGCGAAGAGGCCGAAGGCGCCGGCCAGCAGCAGGCCACCCACCAGGAAAAGGCGCACGATGAGCGGCCGGGTCAGAATCGGGGTCTTGGGATTCCGCGGACGCCGGGTCATGATTCCCGGCTCTTTGGGCTCGAAGGCGAGCATCAGGCCCAGGAAGCCGGCGGTGGTCATGTTGATCCAGAGGATCTGCACCGGCAGGATCGGCAACGCCACGCCGAGGAAGATGGCGGCCATGATCACCAGACCCTCGCCCAGGTTGGTGGGCAGGGTCCAGACGATGAACTTGGTGAGGTTGTCGAAAACGCCGCGTCCTTCCTCGACCGCCGCCTCGATGGAGCTGAAATTGTCGTCGGTGAGCACCATGGACGCGGCCTCCTTGGCCACTTCGGTGCCGGTGATGCCCATGGCCACGCCGATGTCGGCCTGCTTCAGCGCGGGCGCGTCGTTGACCCCGTCGCCGGTCATGGCCACCACGTGGCCCCTGGCCTGGAGCGCCTCCACCAGGCGCAGCTTCTGTTCCGGGCTGACCCGGGCAAAGACCGTGGTCTGCTCCGCCTCCGCCACCAGCTCGCGGTCGTTGAGGCGGGCCAGATCCTGGCCGGTGAGCGCCCGCACCTGGGTGCCGCCGATGCCATCAAGCCCCATCTGGCCGGCAATGGCCGCGGCAGTAATGGCGTGGTCGCCGGTGATCATCTTGACCCGGATGCCGGCCCCGTGGCAGATGCGCACCGCCTGCACCGCCTCGGGCCGCGGCGGGTCGATCATGCCCTGAAGGCCGAGAAAGGTCATGCCATCGGCCACTGCTTCGCGATCAACACCGTCGCCTTGCCACGACTTGCTGGCCAGGGCCAGCACCCTGAGCCCCTTGGCGGCCATGCGCTCCACCTCAGCCATGGCCGCGGCGGCATCCAGCGGCTCCGCGGCTCCGGCGGCGTCGAGCTGGGTCGAGCAGGCGGCCAGCACCACCTCCACCGCACCCTTCATGTAAATGCGGCCGCTGCCGCCAACCTGATGCAGGGTGGCCATGTACTGGTGCTGCGATTCAAAGGGCATGGTGTCGCGCCGCGGCCGCTCGCGGACCAGGGCCGCCGGGTCGAGTTCCCCCTTGCGCGCCGCCACCAGCAAGGCTCCTTCGGTGGGGTCGCCGTGCACCTGCCATTTGCCTTCACGCTCCACCAGCGAGCTGTCGTTGCAGAGCACGCCGGCCATGAGGCACTCGGCCAGGGCGGGCTGGCTCGCCGTCGCCCCCTCGATGCGGCCGGCCGCAGGGTCGTAGCCCGCGCCGCTCACCGCATAACGCGTCCCGCCGGCCACGATCTCCTGCACGGTCATCTGGTTTTCGGTGAGGGTGCCGGTCTTGTCCGAACAGATCACGGTGGTGGAGCCCAGGGTCTCCACTGCCGGCAGCTTGCGGATGATGGCCCGGCGTTTGGCCATGCGGCTGACGCCGATGGCCAGGGTGATGGTGACCGCGGCGGGCAGTCCCTCGGGGATGGCGCCCACCGCCAGGGCCACCGCGGCCATGAACATGTCGATGAAGCTCTGGCCCCGCAGCATGCCTACCGCCACGGTGACGGCGGCCAGCCCCAGGATCACGTAGAGCAAAAGGTTGCTGAACTGGGCGATCTTCCTGGTCAGCGGCGTGGCCAACTCATCGGCCTCGGCAATGAGCTGGGAGATGCGGCCCACTTCGGTCTGGTCGCCGATGGCGGTGACGATGCCCATGGCCTGGCCGTATGTGACCAGGGCCGAGGCATAGGCCATGTTGGTGCGATCCGCCAGAAGGGTCTCGTGGCCCTGCAGCCCGTCGTGCTTGGCCACCGGCAGCGATTCGCCGGTGAGCGCCGCTTCGTCCACCTGAAGATCGCGGACCCTGAGGAGGCGGAGGTCGGCCGGCACCTTGTCGCCGCTCTGCAGCAGCACGATGTCGCCGGGCACCAGTTCCTCGGCCGAAACCCTGACCCGCTCGCCGCCGCGCACCACGGTGGCCTCGGCGGTCATGGTCCGGGCCAGGGCCGCCAGGGCGTTGACCGCCTTGGACTCCTGGATGTAGCCGACCACCGCGTTGACCAGCACCACGCCGAAAATGACCCCGGAATCGACCCATTCCTGCAGAAATGCGGTGATGACGCCGGAGGCGATGAGGATGTAGATCAAGGGCTGATGGAACTGGAGCAGGAAGCGGATAAAGGCCGGGGTCTCCCGCTTGGTGCTGATGCGGTTGGGCCCGTATTCCTTCTGCCGGTGTTCGACGCTGAAGCGGTCGAGCCCCCGTTCGCGGTCGCTTTCGAGCAGCTCCACCACCTCGGCCGGCGGCAGATGGTGCCAGTGTTTGCCGATCAGGTTGTCCATGCGCCCTCGGTTCCTTCAAAGTTGTGGCGGCGGCCGGGAAAAAACTGGCCGGGGCGCACATGCCCCGGCCAGACCGCCGCGGAGATCTCAGTCATATTTACAATACTCCCTGCGCGGCCTTTTGTACAGGAGGCCGCGCCCGTTCTGCCTAGCGGAAAACGCTGAACAGCTTGTCGAGGCCGCTCTTCTCGAATTTGGAAACCGCCTCCAGTTCTCCTGCGTCGAGCCAGATGCCGGCGCATTCAGAACATTTGTCGATCTTGATGGTCTTGTAGTCGATCTCCACCAGCTCCATGCCGCACTTGGGGCAGCGCATGAAGTGGAGTTCCTTCAGCTGTTCCTTCTCCTTCGCGGCCATGGCGCGGTGTTTTTCCGCATGCAGCTTTTGCTGCCGCTCAAACTCCATCCTGGCGATGTATTCCTCTTCGCGCTCACTGGGTTTCTTGCTCATGTTCGTTCTCCTTCTGGTTCTGTTGGCGGAATGGTTCGTCTCCGTTGTTTCAAGATACTCACCATGAAACCAAAGAACAAACAGATAAATCTATTGCTTTTCATCGAAAAAAACGAAATATAAGCTGTATGGAGTGGCTCAACTACCACCACCTCTATTATTTCTGGACGGTGATGCGCGAAGGCAGCGTCACCAGGGCCGCGGCCCGGCTCCGGCTGGCGCAGTCCACCGTCAGTTCGCAACTGATGCTGCTCGAAGGGGCGCTGGGAGGCAAGCTGTTCCAGAAGAAAGGCCGTTCCCTCCAGCCCACCGACCTGGGCCACACGGTGTTCCGCTATGCAGAGAACATCTTCGCCCTCGGCCGGGAACTTCTGGACACCGTCCACGGCCGGCCGGTGAGCGGGCCGGTGCCCCTGGTGGTGGGGGTGGTGGATGCCCTGCCCAAGCTGGTGGTGAGAAAGTTGTTGGCGCCAGCCATGGAGCTGCCGGAAAACCTCCGGCTGATCTGCCACGAAGGCAAGGCGGAGCAGCTTCTGGCAGAACTGGCCATCCATGGCTTGGACATTGTCCTGACCAACACCCCCGTCCGTTCGGGACTGTCGGTCAAGGCATACAACCATCTGCTCGGGGAATGCGGGATTACCTTCTTCGCCGTTGAATCGCTTGCAGCCGGGCTGCGTCCAAAGTTCCCCTCCTCCCTGCATGGCGCACCGATCCTGCTGCCGACACCCATGTCGGCCCTGCGGGGCGCCCTCGATCACTGGCTGGACGCCCACCGCATCACCCCGCTCATCGTCGGCGAGTTCGACGATCTGGCCCTGCTCCAGGTCTTTGGCCAGGCCGGAGACGGCGTCTTTGCCATGCCATCGGCGATCGAGGAGGAGGCCCAGAGCCGGCTCGGCGTCTCGGTGATCGGTCGCACCGAAGAGGTGCGAGAGAGATTCTACGCCATCTCCGTGGAGCGCATCATCAAGCATCCGGCGGTGGTTGCCATCCGCGAGGCTTCGGCCAGCAAGATCTTTGGCGCCTCCTGATCCGGCCGACATGAAAAAACAGGCCGCTTACCGCCGGAATCGGCAATCAGCGGCCATGACGTCAGGTCGAAACGTATTTCTTATTCCGCATCTACCGCTTCCGGGGCCTCCTCTGCCGGGACCTCAACCGCATCTCCGCTCCTGGCCGACCACATAAGCTTCATGGACAGAGAAACCTCCTCTTTCTTGTTCTTGCCCTTCACCTTCACCTGCACCTGTTCGGGCACGGCCATGATGGACTCCCCCTCCTCATTCCGAACAGCGACCGACCCGGACCGCAGGCCCGCCAGGATCTGCTCCAGCATGGCCACCGCCTCCTGGCGGTCCATCAACACGGCCTGTTTCTCTTCCCTGTGCTTGCCGTGCTTTTCCTTCTTGCCTTCCTTGTGGTGCTTCTCGCCTTTGTGATGCTTCTCCTCTTTCCTGCCGCACTTCGCGCATGCTTCGCCCATGGCTTGGACTCCTTGTCTGTGGTTTTCATGAAAAGTATCCGCCCATTGCGGATCAAAAATTATGCCCCTTCAGGGCGCCCCTCCGTCTCCAGTTGCGGCCGAAGAACCCGGCGCACGGCAGGCCAGCCCTCGCACATCTTGTTGTACACCTTGGCAAGCTCGCCCAAAGGCTTGCTGATCAGCTTCAGGTTGACCAAAAACATACCGATCTGCCCGGCGGTTACCTGCTCCGGAACAAGTTGCCACACCCCGCTCACCGACAGGAGCAGCACACCGACCAGGCCGAGCCAGCCGGCAAAATCGGCAGTGACCTCGCTGAACTGCTTCCACATCTCAAAGCGGACGCGGTGGCGGTAGAAACGCTCCTGTTCGTTGTGCAGCGCCGTGCGTTGCCCGGCGCCGACCGCCCGGCCCACCGCGGCAATGGCGATGAGGGCCTGATGGCTCGCCTTGCTGATGAGACCGCCGAAGAAGAGCGCGGCCAGAAACGGGGGCGTGGCCGCGACAAGGAGCGCGGGCAACAGCTCCGGCCCCAGCGAGAGCTGCCAGATGAGCACCGACGGCAGCCCCACCAGCACCACCCAGAGTTCCTTCTGGAAAAGGTCCAGGGGTTTTCTGGCGTTCTCGCAGTCGTTGATGGCCCGTGCCACCTGTTCGCCGGGCTCGGCCATATGCCGCCGTTCGAACCAGAGCCGCTGCAGGGAGATGAGCAAGCGGTCGTCGAGCATGCGGTTGCTCATCTTCTCCCAGATGGCCAGCAGCCCCAGCCCGAAAAAGACACCGATGGCCAGCGGCGCATAGTTGAGCAGTTCGCCGAGCAGGTAGGTCTGCTGGCCCTTGGTGATCTCGTTGAGCACCTCTTTCACGATCCAGGCCTGGATCGGCTCCAGGGCCGGCTTGACGATGTTGGGCAACACCGCCAGGGCCAGCAGCCATGGGTGGCGCAGCATGACGCCGATCAGTTCCCACATCAGAGAAAAAAAGCCGTCGCTTCTGCCCGGTGGCAATGCCGCTGCAATGGCCTGCGGCCTCTCTTCCGTGGCGGCCAAAATCGTCGTCTCCATGGCTACCACCTGGTCTGCAGGGTGAGGAGGAAGGTGCGGGCCGAGGTTTCGAGCAGCTTTTCGCTCTCCTTGACCGTGCCGTTGGTGTTGAGGACGGTTTTTTCACTGTACTTGTCATCCTCCAGCACGTTGTAGGCGGTCAGGCTCACCTGCCAGTTCTTTCCCAGTTCCTTGCGCACGTAGAGGTCGAGCAGTTCCTTGCGGTCTTCGTGTTTCACCTCGGTGGCGGTTTCGCTGTCGATGGGGCCGAGGATGCTCAGGGCCGCGCCAAAGCTCACCCCCCAGGCCGGCAGATCCTGGTCGAAGCCGATGTTGGCGATGTAATCCGGCACCTCCTTCATGGACCGCGTGCCGCCGCTGGCCGGCTTCACCTCGGAATCGAGCCAGGTGTAGTTCCCCCGCACCGTCAGGTTGGGCAGCCCCAGAAAATCGAGACGACGGGACAGATCCAATTCGGCGCCCCAGAGTTCCGCATCGCCCACGTTCTGGGGCCGGCTGACATAACGGGCGCCCTCCTGGGTGGTCACCGATTCGATGAGGTCGCTGATGTCGCGATAGAAGAGATTGACCCCTGCCACCCCCTTGCCGTTGGCAAAGAAGTGCTCCAGGCCCGCGTCATAACCGATGGAGGTCTCGGCCACCAGATCCGGAGTGCCGCCCTGGTCCGGGTCGGCCACGGTGCCTGCCTTGGTGGTGAGGTAGGGATTCAGTTCGTCGAACTTGGGCAGCTTGAGGGTGCGGGCCACGCCGGCCCGCAGCACGGTTTCCGGGCTCCACTGGTAACGATACTGGAGCGAGGGGTTGGCCTGGACATCGTTGCTGGTGCGTTCCGCGCCGCTCGACTGCCGCGATTCGGAGTTGTAGATTTCCAGGCGCATTCCCGGCGCGAGCAGATGCTTTTCCGCCATCTGCCACTCGTCGCCGACAAAGAGGGCCAGCCGCGTTTCATCCACGGTGAAGTTGCCCTTGGCGTCGGCAGCCTTGAGCACGTTATTCTCATAGGTGATCTTTTCCGCCTCGCTCTTGCGGTCGAGCCACTCGGCACCGAGCTTCACCGCATGGAAATCGCTGGCCAGCCAGGTGGCCGAGATACCGGTGGAAAATTCCCCTTCCTTGGTTTCGTTATCCTCCAACGTGGTCTTGGTCACGACTCCGGCCGCGTTGTAGTCGCGGCTCGTCTTGTCGGTGCTTTCCGAGGCCCGCTGGCCAACGCCGTGCCAGTTCAACCGCAGGCGCTCGGAAATCTCCTGTTCCCAGCCCACCCGCAGCCGGGAAAGCTCGTTGATCTTGTCTTCCTCCTCCCGCTTGCTGCCGTTGGCATCGCCATTGGCCTTGAACTTGTTTTCGGTCTTGACCTTGTCTTCGTTGGTGCGGACGTAAAAGGGATCGAGGGAGAGTTTGCCCGCCGCGGTCTTCCAGTCAAAGCGGGGGGCCATATTGATGTCGCGCACGTCGCTGTTGTCGGTTTTGCGGTTTACCTCATTGAGGCTGCCATCGGCCTTGAACTTCTGGGAGAAGTCTCCCTTGTTCTCGGCCCGCTCCACCACATCGGCATTGAGCAGATAACTGAAGTTGCCGGAGGCCCCTCCGAACTGCGCGCCGAGTTCGCCGATGGGCTTTTCGCCGGAGGGAATCTCGTCGGTGTAACCGGCGCCGAGCCGCAACTGGCCAAAGGGTTTTTTCTCGGTTTCCTTGAGGATGATGTTGATGGTGCCGCCCACCCCCTGGGAGTCCATCTCCGCCAAAGGGGTGCGGATGATCTCGATGCGCTCGATCATGTCGGCGGGTATCCGGCTTACCGACATCTGGCGATCCGGCTTGGCGCTGTTCATCCGCTCGCCGTTGATGAGAATCTGGGTATAGCCCTTGTCCAGGCCGCGCATGCGCACATCCTTGGTGACGCCTGGCGGGCCGGAATAGCTGATGCCGGGCAACCGCCGGAGCACGTCGCCCACGGTGCGGTCCTCCATGCGCTTGATCTCCTCCCGGTCGATCACCAGCTTCGCGCCGGGCGAAGCAGCCCTCTCGGCCAGGGCATCGGCCTGACCCGCCACCTCGATAGGGGCGAGGAGCGGCACCGGCTCATCGGCAAGGGCGGCTGAACTCAACAGTGATGTGCCCATGCAGAGCAACAGAGCATACGATTTGCGCATGGAACTCTCTCCTACAGTTTGATGGAAAACGAAATGGGAATATCGCAACGGACTTTCTTCAGGTTGTGGGCCGCTGGCGCTGGAAAAGGCGCCGCGGCATAGACGGCATCCTGCGCCGCCTGGTCGAGCACGGCATGCCCCGACGAAGAAACGATGTGCGCATCCTTCAGTGCCCCGCTCGGATTGATCTTGAGCCGCACCACCGCCGTGCCCTGCCTGCCTTGGCGGCGAGCCATGAGCGGATACTGTTTATGCCGTTCCACCGCCTGCCGCACCAGGGCCAGATAATCCGCTTCTTGCTGGGCGCTGGGTTCGAACTCCTCATGGCCAGCCACAGATCCTGCTGCCTGCGCTTCGGTCGCCACTGCGGGCGAAACGGCGAGCGACGGGGTAGGCACTGCCTCCTCCTGCTGGCGGATTTTGCTGGCCACTGGCTGAGGCTTGGCTGGAGCTGGCGCAACCTCCTGCCGTGGCAACGGTTTGGCAGCCGGCGCGGGTGTCCGCTTCGCCGGGCTGGAGGACGACCGCAGTTCAATGGCAATCCTCTTTGCGGCAACAGTTGCCGGCGGCGGCACAAAGGTGCCCTGGGCCAGCAGCAGCGCGGCATGGGCGGCGATGGCCACGCCAAAGGCCGCGTGATTGATCGAGGCTCTCATGGCCTGTTCTCCGTGACCACCGAAAGCGCAACGGCGCCGGCCTGTTTCGCCTGATCCATCACCTCCACCACCCGGCCAAAAGGCACGCCCTGGTCGGCATGAAGGCTGACCTCCCTGCTCTCACCGGCCGCGAAGCGCGCTGCCACTGCTGCCCTGATCCCGTTCGGCTCCACCGGCCGCTCATCCAGGAAAAGAGCGCCGTCGGCCCGGATGGCGATGGCAACCCCCTTTTCCGGTGCGGGACTGGCCGACTCGGCCTCCGGCAGGTCCACAGGCAGCATGGGCCTGGCAAAGATGGAGGTGAGCATGAAGAAGATGAGCAGCAGAAAGACCACGTCCAGCATGGGCGTGAGGTCGAGGCTCTTTTTCTCGGCCACATGTTCGCCAAAGTCGATCATGCCCGGACTCCCAGGTGCTTGACCGCCTCGGTACCGTAGTGCTTCATGAGATAAGCAAAGGAGCGCACCCGGTCTTCAAAGAAGTGGTGGAGCACCATGGCCGGAATGGCAACGCAGAGGCCGGCCACCGTGGTGATGAGCGCCTCCCAGATGCCGCCGGCCAACATGCCGGGGTCCACCACGCCGCGCGAGGCCGCCACCTGCCGGAATGCCTCCACCATGCCCAGTACCGTGCCCAGCAGGCCCATGAGTGGTGAAAGGCGGCCGATGAGTTCGATAATGTGCAGCCGCTGGTTGAGCCTTTCCAGCTCCGCCGCCCCCTTAAGGGAGATGGCCTCCTCGATCATCTCTTTGCTGCTGCCGGCATGGCGCAATCCTTCGGCCAGCACCGCGGCCACCGGACCGGTGGTTTCCTGCGCCAGGGCCAAGGCCTCTGCCGTGCGCCCCTGCTCAAGAAGGCCGTGAATCCGCTCGGGATTCTGCCGCAGCCGCCCGGCCCGGGAATAATGCCACCCCCGCTCGATGCCGTAGGCCACGGTCAGGACCGAACAGAGCAGCAACGGATACATGAGCGGCCCGCCTTTCATGAACAATTCCCACATTCGCCTTCCTCCTTGCCTGAACCGCGAGCCGTCCGCCCATCGGCGCCACGTCTCTTTCCGGATATAAGTTTGGCGCAACTAACAATAATGATAAAAATTTTGCGCCGTTCCGGGCGCAGGATTTCTTGATTACCAAACCAATATCGGTTGGTCAATATATTTTTTTATTATGCGAATACAGTTTGACAAAACAAACTTATGGCCGCGGACAACCCCCCCGTCGCTGGCGCTTTGTTCAGGAAAACAAGGGAGGGGGCGGCGCAGAAGCACCCCCCCTGTCCCGCCAGACGCGGCGGGACAGGGGGGCATCAACAGTGCTTGTTCAGAATGGCGCGGGCCAGCCGGGCGCTCTGCCGGTAGCAGCCGAGCTGGTCGTGCTGCTCCACCCGGTCAAAGAAGGGGCCGGTCCATTCCTGCAGGTGGCCGAGCAGATGCTCGAAATCCTGCCGGGCCGCGGTGTCGTTGACGGCCAGCCCTTGCAGCCAGGCGAGAAACTCGCTTTCCACCGCGATATGGTCCGGCATCTCGGCGGGCTCCAGGCCGTATTTGCGGTAGAGGCCGCGCACCATCAGGGTGGTTTCGCCCATCAGCGAGCCTTCCAGGTAGACAGAGCCATAGGGTGGGCACGGCACCTCCGGCAGGGCATTGACAAAAAGCCGGACATATTCGTTCTGCAGGCGGACTGCTGCAACACCTACCATTTCCCCCATGAGCGCACCGGCCTCGGCGGCCATCCCGGCCGGAAGGTCCGCAGGAACCGGCAGTTGCTCCGGATAGCTGAAGAGCTGCGAGACGAAGCGCAGCCCGGCATGGGACGTCCCCGCCGGCATCATCAGGACGCCTCCCGGGCAAGGATCGGCAGCTTGGCAATGGCCAGCAGGACCAGGAAGACCGCGTAGGCCATGATGCCGAGCAGGATGACGACCTCGATGAAGGAAGGCGCATAGGCATAGTGCTCGACAAAGGTGCCCATGCCCGGAAAAAACCGGCCCGAGGCAACAGGCAGCGACCAGTGGCTGTCCGGCAGGCCGAGGGGAACCATGGTCATGGGCAGGTTGTTGTAGGCCGCCGGCATGATGAGAAAGCGGTGGACAAAGACCCCGGCGATGAGCAGCCCGGCGCTCCCGGCCAGGCGCGGCAGCGAACGCCGCACTCCGTCCTGCAGCAGCAGCCAGGCGCCAGTGAGCGGCGCCACCACCTCGAAGATGTGGGCCCAGGCAAAATCGCCCCAGGCAATCTCCATGATCCGGTGCGTTTCCGCGTTGCCGTACCAGGCATGGATCACCAGATCGTTCATCATCAGAAAGAGGTGGATGCCGGTGGTCACAAAGATGATCAGGGCGAGGGTGCGGTAGGCCTCCTGGAATTTTTCCCCGGTGCCGTAAGCGATGGCCCCGGCCAGCAGCACCACGGCGGTGCCCACGCCAATGGCCACCGCCACGAAATCCGGGGCCATGGCCGGCGAATGCCACCAGTCCCGGGCCCCCTGGGTGGAAAAGATCCAGGCGGTGACCACGTGGATGCCGATGGCAAAGAGCAACGCCACCGGCGCGATGCGCTTGGCCCATTTCTCGGAAAATTCCGCCGGATTTTGCACCTTGACGGCAAAGCGGGAGAGCGGGCCGGTGAGGTCGGGCAGCATGAGGATGTAGAGATAGACCGCCGAGGCCACGGCATAGAGGTTGAGCACGATCACGTCCCACACCAGCGGCGACGTGAAGTTGGGGTGCAGCAGCATGTTGTAGAGCCGGACCGGCTGGCCGATGTCCGGCAGGACGATGAGCATGGCCGCAGTGACGTTGGCAAAGGCGGTGAGCGCCCCGAGCTTGGCCAATGGCTTCAACTTCTTGGCGCCGAAGAGGTAGATGGACGAACTTAAAACCAGGCCGCCAGCGGCGTTGCCGACAAAAAAGGCCAAACCTGAGATGTAGAGCCCCCAGCTGTAAGAGTTCTGGAGGTTGGTCAGCACCAGCCCCTCCCTGAGCTGATAGAGCCAGGCCGCCATGGCGACCAGAAAGAGGATGCCGCTGAGCCAGAGGCTGATTTTCATTTTTGCGGACATGATTAGATCTCCTTTGGTTTGGGCGGCAGATAGTAGACCGTGGGCTTGGTTCCCTTTTCCGGCAGGAGCTGGAAGGCATTGCGCTCCCGGATGAGACGGCGCACCTCGCTGTTGGGGTCGTCCAGGTCACCGACGATGCGCGCCTTGCCGGGACAGCCCTGCACGCAGGCAGGCGGCTCGCCCTTGTCCCGGTACTGGGCGCAGAAGGTGCACTTCTCCACCACGCCCTTGGGCCGGAGCGGCGTGTAGACCAGGCGCCCTTCCTTGCGGTGGTCCGCCGGATAGCCGTAATGGTAGTTTTCCTGATACTGCGCCCGCTGATGCGCCTTTTCCGGGCTCTCCCAGTTGAATTGCCGCACCCCGTAAGGGCAGGCCGCCATGCAGTAGCGGCAGCCGATGCAGCGCTCGAAGTCGATGAGCACCGCGCCGTCCGGGGCGTGGTAGGTGGCGCCCACCGGGCAGACCTTTTCGCAGGGCGCGTTTTCGCAGTGCTGGCAATGCACCGGCAGAAAGAATTCGACCCCTCGTGCCGGCGGCGTCAGGTGATGATGGCTGCCGGGGGTGAAGACCCGGTTCCACCAAGTGCCGGGCGGCTGGGCGTTGTGCTGCTTGCAGGCCACCATGCAGGAACGGCAGCCGATGCATTTCTCAAGATCAATGACCATTCCCATCTTCATGCCGAGATCCTCCTCACGTCCACCAGGCACTCGTTCCAGGCCGTGGTGGGCGACCACATGCCGGGGACGAAGTAGATTTCATGCAGCGGCTTGATCCACGGATAGGTCAGCGAATTGTACGACTCGTCGGCCAGATAGCGCCCCCACCAGCCCTCCTCGAAGATGGCGGTGCCCTGGCTGCAGCCGGGGTCGAGAATGGCATGGGCCCTGGTCTTGCCGCGGTCGTTGTAGATCTGCACCAGGTCGCCGTCCTTGATCCCGCGCGCCTGTGCCTCCGCCGGGTTCAGAAAGACCTTTGGCTGGTTGTCCTGCAATTCCAGGAGAATGGTGTTGTTGGAGTGGGTGGAATGCACCCGGTAGAGAGAGTTCTTGGTGACGTAGCGCAGCCGGTATTTGTCGCGGGACTGCGGGTTGACCTTGTACTCGGTCTCGGCAAAGGTCTCCTTGTGCACCGGCAGCTGTTCGCCCTCGACAAGGAAGAGGTCCTCGTCCTTGTAGAACTCGATCCGGCCGCTGCTGAGGAACTGGGCCGTGGCCGCAAGCGGGGCCGGATAGCTGGGGGGCGGAAAGGGCTGCCGGTGGGCGACCTGCTCGTAAAACGGCACCTGCCGGTCGTTTGGCGCCGGGGAGTGGAGGCGAACCGGCCCCTTTTGCAGCATCTCCAGGGTGATGCCCGCGGTTTCCGCGCCGCCGGTGGCAAGCAGCAGCTCAATGACCTTGAGAGCCGCCGCGTTCTCGTCCAGCTCCGGGAAGAAATGGCCGACATGCTCCGGCACCAGCCGTTTGGCCAGCTCGCGGAAGATCCACAGCTCGGATTTGCATTCGAAGAGCGGCTTGATGGCCGGCTGCTGGAGCTGCAGATAAGGGTGGAGGATGGTGGCGGTGAGGTCGTGCTTTTCGTACCAGGAGGGGGCCGGCAGCACCACGTCCGACCACTGGCAGGTGGTGGACATCTGGAAATCCGTGGTGAGGATGAACTCCAGCTCGCCGGACGTCGCCCGCTCCTTGAGGCGGTTGCTCATGTTGTGCTGGTCAAAGGGGTTGCCCCAGCCGCCGACCATGGCCTTGATCCCGTGTTCGGGATAGCGGGGGCCCGTGCCCTGGAGGAAATGGAGGTAGGGCACCCAGTTGAGCCTGGACCCCTCCGGGAACCACCAGCTTTTCAGGTTGAAGCGGATCCGGTACTGGCCGGCGTAGGTGGAAATACCGGCGCCGCTCTTGCCGATGCTGCCGGTCAGCACCGGCAGCAGGGAGATGGCGCGGCCCTTGAGGTCGCCGTTGTACCACTGATAGTTGCTGGCGCCGTAGATAATGTGCAGCGGGGTGTTGGTGGCCGCCTCCACCGCGATCCGCTCGATCTGCTCCGGAGCGGCGCCGGTGATGGCCGCCACCTTGTCCAGGGTGTAATCGGCCAGCGTTCTTTTCAGCGCGGTCATGACCGTTTCCACCGCCACCACTTGCCCGCTGGTCAGGGTGACCTGGTATTCTCCCTCCAGGTCGGCATGGGTGGGGTTCAGCCTTTCCGGATCAAGGATCTGCAGGCCGTTGCCGTTGTGAATCACAAAGAGGCGGCGGTACTCGGGGATGGCGCGGCCCTGGGCTGCCCCGGCCAGGGCCGCCACCTCGCCGGCCAGCAGTCGCTTGCCGCTATCCTTGCGGACCAGAATGGGGAAATCGGTGAAGTCCCGCAGGAATTCGGCGTCATAAAGCTGGCGGTCGATGATGACCTTGGCCATGCCCAGGGCCAGCGCGGCATCGGTATCGGCCTTGATCGGCACCCATTCGTCCGCCTTGGCCGCGGTGCTGCAAAAGTCGGGATCCACCACCACCATGCGGCCGCGACGCTTGGCCTCGATCATGTGGTGGGCATCCGGCAGCCGGGTCTGCATCACATTGGAGCCGAAGATCATGGTGTAGCGGGCATTGAGCCATTCCAGGGATTCCAGCTCCTCGCTCTGCACCCCAAAGGTCATGGGCCAGAACATGGGCAGGTCGCCGTTCTGGTCGTAGCCGTGGTGCATGGTCCAATGGGCCAGGCCGGCCAGGGCCACCATGGCGCCCTTCTGCACATAGCCGGTGCCCGGCACCTGGATGGTGGCGGCAATGGCCTCGGGACCGTATTTGCCGGCAATGGCCTTGAGCTTGCCCGCGGCATAATCCAGGGCCTCGTCCCAGCTCGCCCGCCGGAACTGGCCGCTGCCCCGCGGGCCGGTACGGATCAGCGGGTATTTCAGCCGGTCCTTGCCGTAGATGAGGTCCATCATCGAGAGCCCGCGCAGACAGCCGCGCGGATTGTAGGATTCTTCCGGATAATCGGCGGCCTGGATCAGGGTGCTGATCCGGCCGTTGGTGACCCGGGCCCTGTAGCCGCAAGCCCCGGTGCAGTTCGGCGAGCAGGTCGAGCGGATGAGCTGTTCCACCTGCTCGGCATAGCCGGTGGCGTCATCGGCAAAGTGAAAAAACCTGAGTCCCAGCGCCAGGGCGCAGCCGCCGCCCACCGCGCCCTTCAAGAAAACCCGCCTGTCCAGCTTCATGATGCCCCCCTGATTGTTGCTGTCCACTCCCCCGCCCCGGAGACGGCCTTGCCGCCGCCGGAACATCGCCTCCTTTTTTTCCTGCCGGTCAGATCTCTTCCCCCCTGGCCGGCAGCCAAATGAATTGTTTATACTGAACAGGTTCCAACATCCCCTTGACTCAAGTCAAACAAAATGATCTTTGTTGTCCGATGGCCGCAAAAGCCCCTGACTCTGCCCGGCAGGGCACGATGGGCTTTGCGGCACCGGCCCTGTAGCAGCAACGAGCCACCGGAGAGACCATGACCACCCTGCCCTGCTTCAAAGCCTACGACGTGCGCGGCCGCGTACCCGACGAACTGGACGCCGGCCTCGCTTTCCGCATCGGCCAAGCCGTTGCCACCTATCTCTCCCCCCGTCAGGTGGTCATCGGCCACGATATCCGGCTCTCCAGCCCGGCCCTGGCCTATGCCCTGGGCCAGGGTTTTCTCGAGGCGGGCGTCGATGTGCTCGATCTCGGATTGTGCGGCACCGAGGAGATCTACTTCGCCACCTTCCACCTTGGCGCGGAGGGCGGCATCATCGTCACTGCCAGCCACAACCCGGCGGATTACAACGGCATGAAATTCGTGCGCGAGGCAAGCCAGCCCATCTCCGGCGACTCGGGGCTCAAGGAAATCGAACGGCTGGCCGCAGAGGGCCAGCGGATCACCGCACCCCGGCCCGGCATCCGCACCTCGGTGGACACCAAAGCCGCCTACCTCGACCACCTGCTCTCCTATATCGACCCGGCCAAGCTCAAGCCATTGACCATCGTGGCCAACCCGGGCAACGGCTGCGCCGGGCCGGTGATCGACCTGCTGGAGCAGCGCCTCCCCTTCACCTTCGTCCGCATGCAGTGGGAGGCGGACGGCACCTTCCCGCACGGCGTGCCCAACCCGCTGCTGCCGGAGAACCGGGCCGCCACCGCCGAGATGGTGCAGCACCACCGGGCCGACTTCGGCATCGCCTGGGACGGCGACTTCGACCGCTGCTTCCTCTTTGACGAACAGGGGGGCTTTATCGAGGGCTACTATCTGGTGGGTTTGCTGGCCCAGGCACTCCTGGCCAGGCATCCGGGCGAGAAGATCATCCACGACCCGCGCCTGGTCTGGAACACCGAGGAGTTGGTCCGCAAGGCCGGAGGAACGCCGGTGCTGTGCAAGACCGGCCACGCCTTCATCAAGGAGCGGATGCTTAAGGAAAACGCCCTCTACGGCGGCGAGATGAGCGCCCACCACTACTTCCGCGACTTTGCCTACTGCGACTCAGGCATGATCCCCTGGCTGCTGGTGGCGGAGATACTCTCCACCACCGGCCGGCCGCTTTCCGAACTGGTGAAGGACCGGCAGGCCGCCTTCCCGGTGAGCGGCGAGATCAACCGGCGGGTCAGTGACCCCAAGGCGGTGATCGCGAAGGTCGAGGCCGCCTATGCCGACACCCGGGGCAGCAGGGACTACACCGACGGCCTGAGTTTTACCGCGCAGGATTTCCGCTTCAACATCCGCGCATCCAACACCGAACCGGTGCTGCGCCTCAACGTGGAGACCCGCGGCGATCAGGCACTGCTAGCCAGCAAAACCGCCGAACTCCTCCGGCTCATCGAGGGCTGAGGAAAACCATGAACACCTTGCCCTACAAAGGATATGCAGCCCGCGTGGAGTTTGACGCCGAAGACCGCCTCTTTCACAGCCGCATCGCCGGCATCCGCGACATCGTCACCTTCCACGGGGAATCGGTCAAAGAATTGCTCGCCGCCTTCGAAGAGGCAGTGGATGATTATCTGGAAACCTGCGAGAAGCTCGGCCAGCAGCCCAACAAGCCTTTTTCCGGTCGGATGATGTTGCGGCTACCGCCGGAAACCCATGCGGCAGCGGCCATGGCTGCCGAGGCGAACGGCAAGAGCCTCAACCAATGGGCCACCGAGGTCATCGACAAGGCTGTACATCATTAAAAAAGGCTTTCTTTGCCCTTTCGTCGCGATCTTCCCTCCACGGTTCTCCTTCAAGGCCTTCCCGCTAACCAATTTTTGCCTATTTCCCGGAAAATCACTATTGCTTGCTGCGGGAACCACTTTCCGCGAGATTTTATCTGTACCAAAATTATTCAGTATTATTCAGATATTAAGCCAACAAACGTTTTTTGCTTGACCCTTCACAGTCACTTCACTATTGTAGTGTTACACTGAAACACTTATATGGAGGGTGCGACTATGCCGACAATTAGAATCGATGATGATGTTTATGCTTGGCTACAGCAGTTGGCACGACCATTCGAGGATACTCCAAACTCCGTATTAAGGCGCATCGCTAAACTCGGCGAGGAAAGGAAGGAGGACTTTAAGATGGAAAAAAACCTGAATCAACAAACTGCGTACGGCTCAACATCACACAATCTCAAAACCCCTCAGCATGCTTTTAGGGATCCCATTTTACGCATCCTAAAAAAACTGGGCGGGCAAGGGAACCGACTACAGGTTCTAGGGCTTCTTGAAAAAGAAATGGCGCCACAATTGACCGATTTCGACAAAGCAGATATTCGCTCCGGCACCATCCGATGGCAAAAAAGTGCCGAATGGGAAGTCAGAGCTATGCGTGAACGGCAACTGCTCAAACCTGTTTCGGAAGCGCCCCGAGGAGTATGGGCCTTAACCGCAAAAGGATTTGAGGTGGCCGCAAGCATATAGCTTCGATTTTTGTCTCAGCCACCGCAGAGCCCGTTGCCAAACAAAAAGCCCGCCGAATGGCGGGCTTTGAATGCTGCTCCGTAATCCGTTGAAACTCAGATTGCGTCAATAATCGCGTTGAAAGTATCGCTGGGCCGCATGGCCTGGGTGGTCCTGGCTGCATCGGGGTGGTAGTAGCCGCCGATGTCCGTTGGCCTGCCCTGGGCAGCGTTGAGCTCCGCTACGATCCTGGCCTCGTTGTCGGCCAGGGCCTTGGCCACCGGCGTAAAGCGCTTCTTCTCGTCCTGATCCTTCTCCTGGCTCGCCAGGGCCTGAGCCCAGTAGAGGGCAAGGTAGAAGTGGCTGCCCCGGGTGTCGAGCTCGCCCTTCTTGCGGGAGGGCGACTTGCCCTGCTCCAGGAAGACGCCCACGGCCTGATCGAGGGTCTCGGCAAAGAGCTGGGCCTTGGGGTTCTGGTAGGTATTGAACACATGCTCGAAGGAGGGTACGAGCGCGCAGAACTCGCCGAGCGAGTCCCAGCGCAGGTGGCCCTCTTTCAGGAACTGCTGCACATGCTTGGGCGCCGAGCCGCCGGCCCCGGTTTCAAAGAGGCCGCCGCCGTTCATGAGCGGCACGATGGAGAGCATCTTGGCGCTGGTGCCGATCTCGAGGATGGGAAAGAGGTCGGTGAGGTAGTCGCGCAGCACGTTGCCGGTGACCGAGATGGTGTCTTTGCCTGCGCGGGTGCGGGCCAGGGTCTCGCGCATGGCCTCGTCCGGGGTCATGACCCGGATGTCGAGCCCGCTCAGATCGTAGCTCGGCAGGTACTGCTTCACCTTGGCGATGAGCTGGGCGTCGTGGCCGCGGTGCGGGTCGAGCCAGAAGATGGCCGGGGTGTTCGAGACGCGCGCCCGGTTCACGGCCAGCTTCACCCAGTCCTGAATGGGCGCGTCCTTGGTCTGGCAACTCCGGAAGATGTCGCCCTCCTCCACCCGCTGCTCCAAAAAAACGCTGCCGCTCACATCCACCACCCGGATCACGCCGTTGCCCGGCGCGACAAAGGTCTTGTCGTGGGAACCGTACTCCTCCGCTTTCTGGGCCATGAGGCCGACGTTGGCCACGGTGCCCATGGTGGCCGGGTCAAAGGCGCCGTTTTGTTTGCAATCCTCCACCACCTGCTGGTAGATGGTGGCGTAGCAACGGTCCGGGATCATGGCGATGGTGTCGTGCAGCTGGTCGTCCGCTCCCCACATGCGGCCGCCGTCGCGGATGAAGACCGGCATGGAGGCATCGATGATCACGTTGTTCGGCACGTGGAGGTTGGTGATCCCCTTGCTGGAATCCACCATGGCCAGCTCGCAGCTCGTTGTGTAGACGGCCATGAGGTCCGCCTCGATTGCCGCGCGCTTTGCCTCGGGCAATTTTTCGAGCTTGGCGTAGAGGTCGCCGATGCCGTTGTTCACGTTCACCCCGAGTTCCTTGATGGTTTCGGCGTGCTTGGCAAAAACCTCCTGGTAAAAGACTGCGACGCAGTGGCCGAACATGATGGGGTCGGAGACCTTCATCATGGTGGCCTTGAGGTGGAGCGAAAGAAGCACGCCCTCCTGTTTCGCCGCCGCGATCTGCTCGGCGTAGAAGGTGCGCAGGCTTGCCACGTGCATCACCGAGGCATCCACCACCTCGCCGGCCAAAAGGGGCATCTTGGGTTTCAGCACCGTGGTGGCGCCGTTGTCGCCGACAAACTCGATGCGCGCCTCGGTTGCCGCCTCCACGGTCACCGACTTCTCGCTGCCGTAAAAGTCGTTGCCGCTCATGTGGGCCACGCGGGACTTCGAACCGGCGGGCCACGGCTTCATCAGCTTATGCGGGTTCTTGCGGCCGAACTCCTTCACTGAGGCAGGCGCCCGGCGGTCGGAGTTGCCTTCGCGCAGCACCGGGTTCACCGCGCTGCCCAACACCTTGGCAAAGCGGCCGGCCAGCTCCTTTTCCGCCTCGCTCTTGGGGGCTTCGGGATAGTCGGGCAGATCGTAGCCCTGGGACTGCAGCTCCTTGAGCGCCTCTTTGAGCTGCGGGATCGAGGCGCTGATATTGGGCAGCTTGATGATGTTGGTCTCGGGCTCCTTGGCCAGCCGGCCCAGCTCGGCCAGGTCGTCGGGCTGGCGCTGGGCGTCCGTGAGCTTCTCCGGGAAGTTGGCGATGATGCGGCCCGCCAGGGAGATGTCCTTCTTCACAAAGGTGATGCCCGAACCCTTGGTGTAGGCGGTAAGGATCGGCAGCAGGGAATGGGTGGCCAGGGCCGGGGCCTCGTCCACTTTCGTGTAGATGATCTTCTGGGTAGTCATGGCGCGGTTCCTTCTTTCATTGACATACCAAACGCAAAGGCCACAGCATTAGCACATACGGGCCGGGATTGCAAACAGCATGTTGGAGCAGGGACTTGGAAGCGGAATCAGTTGGTCTGGCCGCGGTAGATGCGGAAAAGGGCCGGCAGGTTGCCGAGGAAGAGGTCCACCAGGTCGGGGTCGAAATGGCGGCCGCGCTGGCGTCTGATCTCCTCCGCGGCCTGGGCGAAGGTCCACGCCGGCTTGTAGGGGCGCTCCTCGGTGAGGGCGTCGAAGACATCGCAGATGGCGGCGATACGGCCGGCCAGCGGGATGTCGGGGCCGGCAAGCCCGGCCGGGTAGCCGGAGCCATCCCAGCGTTCGTGGTGGGTCAGGGCCACGGTCTGCGCCACACGGAGCAGGTCGGAGCCCTGGCCGTCGAGCAGTCCGGCGCCCAGGCGGCAATGGCCCTTCATCACCTCGAATTCCTCCACGGTGAGCCTTCCTGGCTTGTGGAGGATGAGGTCGGTGATGCCGAGCTTGCCCACGTCGTGGAGCGGGGTGGCGTGGAAGAGCACCGTGGCCGCATGGTCGCGGATGCCGGCGGATCTGGCCAGCAGCTTGCTGTAGTGGCTCATGCGGCTGATATGCCCGCCGGTACGGTGATCGCGGCAGGCCGCTGCCTGGGCCAGACGGGTCACCACTTCGAGCTGGGCCTGGCGAAGCTTGCGGGTCTTGCGCTCCACCTTGGCGGCGAGCTGGTCCCGGTGTCTCGCCAGTTCGTGCTTGGCCTGCTTGAGCTCCTCCTCCAGCGTCACCTCCTTGGTGATGTCCGCCAGGGTGCCGAAGGAGAGGAAGAGGCCGTCCTCCTCGAACAGCTCCACCCGGGCAAAATCCTTGAACCACAAGGGTTCGCCGTGCACCTCCAGGCGGTAGACCGCCTCCACTCCCTGGCCCTGCTGCGCCATGGCCCGCAGGGCGGAGCGGAGCTGGCGCAGCTGCTCGCGGTCGCGCACCACCTTGATGATGGCGGGCGGCGAGCCGAATTTGCGGTACATGCAGCGGCTGATCAGACTCTCGCGAAAGGCGGCAGCCAGATCGTTGCTGCCGCTGCCAAGCAGGGTGCGCAGGGTAGAGCCGGCGAATTCGTACCAGATGTCGAGGCCGTCGTCGCGCCAGGCCGCGACATAGGGGATCATGGGGGTGCCGAGCTGATCGAGGATGTGGAACTGGGCGATGGCGTGGGTCAGCCGCTGGCGGATGGCGGGGCTGCACGGCTCATGCAGGATCTTGCCGGCGTAGCCGTGCCGGGCGCGGAACTCCTCGAACAGCTGGCTGGTCAGGGATGAGTACAGGGCCGCTTTCCTTGCTGGATTGATCGCCGCTTTTTCTCTCCTTAGCACAAAACCCCAGGCCCGGCAAGGGATGGCCACAAAAAACTTGGCCTGTTGCCCGGTCCGGTGCGGGATGCATCACCATCACCTGGAGCGGAACCGCCTCCCCAACGGCCCGGGAGGCCCACCGGCCGGCGGGCAACGCCGGAGCCGCGGCCGCACTTCACCGTTGCCTTTTGACAACTCGCTCCGCTACAATGATTCCGGACCGAAGGCTGCCCCCCTCCCCCGGGAACAGGAATCAGCATGGACGAATTCACCTGGAAGGACGCCTACAGCGTCGACAACGCCACTATCGACCAGGAGCACCGTCACCTCTTCGCGATGGCCAATCAGGTGTTCCGCTTCCGCAGCCGCGGCGAGCGCCTGGAGCGGGTGCGCGAGGCCGTGGTCGCCCTCTGCGACTACATCAAAAATCACTTCCTCCACGAAGAGGCATTCATGGCCGAGGCCGGCTATCCGGGGCTGCCGGCGCACCGGGTGCTGCACGAGGCCATCATCCACGAAATGAACGAAACCCTGCGCACCAGCAACGACCTCGACCTTCTGGTCTACAAGCTCAAGCGCTTGATGCTAAGCTGGGTGATCGAACACATCCAGGAGGCGGACCGCCACATCGGCCTCTTTCTGCGGCGGCAGTCCGGTGACGCGCCCCCTGACCCGACGGCCGCCCCGCCCTGAGCGGCCGCCCCCATCCGCAGCGCCTTTCGGCCGGTCTCGACTTTTCGCGATCATGGGCGTATAGTAGGTTTTTACCTCCTGCCCTGTGCGATCCGCGGCAACAGGACACCCTGTGACCGTTTCGAACCACCACCACAAAGGGGGAACAAACCATGAAAAAACAGCTTGTCATCGTGTGGGCTCTGGCGCTGACCCTGCCGTTTGCCGCCGGAGCGGCCCTGGCGGCCGATCCCGCCCCTGCCCAAACCCAGGCCGAGGAACAGATCTTCGGCAGCCAGATCATGACCCCGCAGGAGCGGGCCGAACAGCGCGCCAAGATGCGGGCCGCCAAGACCGCCGAGGAGCGCGAAAAGATCCGCAAGGAGCACCACGACAAGATGATGCAGCGCGCCAAGGAGCGCGGCGTCACCCTGCCCGAAGAACCGCCCATGGGCGGGGCCGGCATGGGTCCAGGTGGCGGCGGCATGGGTCCCGGCAAGGGCATGGGGCCGCGCGGCGGCCGCTACTAACGGCGGCACCCTACCCGCAACCAGCCCTGTCCGCCGCTGGCGGACAGGGCTGGTCGGATACTCGACAAACCTCATGGCAAAGGAGCTGGGCATGTTCAAGGAGTTCAAGGAATTCGCCATGCGCGGCAACGTGGTGGACATGGCCGTGGGCATCATTATCGGCGGGGCCTTCGGCACCATCGTCAAAAGCCTGGTCAACGACGTAATGATGCCGCCGCTGGGCCTGTTGCTGGGCGGGGTCGATTTCTCCAACTTCTTCGTGGTGCTGAAGGAGGGCGCCAATGCCGCGCCCTACAAGGCACTGGCCGAGGCCCAGGCCGCCGGCGCTGTGACCATCAACTACGGCGTTTTTCTCAATGCAGTGATCAGCTTCCTCATCGTCGCCTTTTCCGTTTTCCTGCTCATCAAGGGGATCAACCGCCTGCGCCGCGAGGAGGCCACTGCCCCGGCCACTACCAGGGAGTGCCCCTTCTGCTGTTCCACCATCGCCATCCAGGCAACCCGCTGCCCCCACTGCACCTCGGCGCTCTCGGGCTCCTGAGGAGAAACGCATGACGCCAATGCCACCCGCCGACCTCCAGGCCTTTCTGCAGGAGCACCCCGCCTGGAGCCTCAAGGAGAACAAGCTGCACCGGGAATACCACTTTGCGGATTTCAGCGCGGCCTTCGGCTTCATGACCCGGGTGGCGCTGCTGGCGGAGAAGGCAGATCACCATCCGGAATGGCTCAATGTCTACAATCGGCTGGTGGTGGATCTGGCCACCCACGACGCGGGCGGGGTGACGGAAAAGGATCTGGCCCTGGCCCGCCGGATGGAGTCCCTGTTTCGCGCGACCACCTGAACAGGCAGGAGGAAAGATGACCAGCAGGCGCGGAGAACAACTCGGCTGGACCCTTGGCTGGGCCGGCGCCTTTTTGTGGGTGGCCATTCTGGCAGCGGTTTTTCTCGTGCAGGGCCACATGGTTCCCGCCTTTTCCGGGCTGCTTCTGGCCGGGGTGGCGGCCTGGTGCATCCGCGCCTTCTCGCCCTGGCGCCGACCAGCCATCCCCTTCTGGCGACTGATGGCCCCGCTTTACCTCCTCATCTTCCTGTCGATCGCCTGGGCCGTCTGGGCCTATGGCGGCCCGCAAAGCGTCGGCCTGAGGTGGTGGAATGCCCTGTGGCTGGCGCCCTTGCTCATTCCGTTGGGGCCGGGCAGCAAGCGAACCTGGGAAAACGGCGCGACGACGCCTCCGGAAAAACCAGGCCATACACCATAAAAAAGGAGAGCCCCATGCACCCGGTGGTTGATCAGGAACTCTGCATTGGCTGTGGCAACTGCGCCGAGATCTGCCCGCAGGTCTTTGAACTGCGGGACGACAAATCCTTTGTCATCGGGCCGGACAAGTGCCACACCTGCGACTGCGAGGCGGCCATTGCCGGCTGCCCCGTCAGCGCCATCGAGTTGCGATGAGTCTCCTTGCCCATCTCTGCATCGTCCTGAGCCTTCTGCTGCTGGCGGCCCACTTTTTCCGCGCCGGACAGGTGGTGCTGGTGGCGCTGGCCCTGCTCCTGCCTCTCCTGCTGCTGGCTCGCAAGCCGTGGGCCGCGCGGGTGGTCCAGGCTGCGCTGCTCGTGGGCGCCGCTGAGTGGGCGCGGACCATCTTCGTCTTTGCCCTGGCCCGGATGGAGCTCGGCTACCCCTGGCTGCGCATGGCGCTCATCCTCGGCGCCGTCGCCCTTTTCACCGCCGGCTCGGCTTTGTTTTTCAGAATCACGGCCCTGCGCAACCGCTACGGGCTGCGGTGAACGGCGCGGCGACATGTTACCTGCCCCTCTTTGGCTCTGTGCCGTGGAGGCAACGGAAGGCCGGCGGCGCTCACTCCTCAAAAACGATGGATTCCGCGCCCCGGCCCAGATCCTTGAGGGCGGCCGCCATTTCCGTGACAAAGAGTTCCGGTCCGCAGACATAGCAGAACTGGTCGGCCGGGCGCAACCGCCGCTCCAGATAGTTCCGGTCGATGCGGCCGCCATCGTAGCCCGCCGCCTGCTGCCGGGTGCAGATGAGGTGGCAGCGGTCGCCGAAGGCATGGCGCAGCTCCTTTTCGCAGATCACGTCCTGCGGGGTCTTGTTGGAAAAGAGCAGTGCATTGCCGGCCAGCCTGTTCTCGGCCGCCAGTTGGCGGATAATCGCCAGAAAGGGCGTGATGCCGGCGCCGCCGGCGATGAAAACGCCGGGACCCCTATAGGCGATGGTGCCGAACGGGTCGCTCAGCAGGAGCCTTGCCCCCGGCGCGAGGGTATGCAGCTTCTCGGTGACGCCCTTGTGGTCGGGATATCGCTTGATGAGGAACTCCAGGATTCGGTCGCTGGCCAGGCTGGTGGGGGTGAAGGGCCTGCCATCCTCGTCGCGCCATTTGTCCTGGTCAATGACCAGCTCCACGCCCTGGCCCGGGGTAAAGGCAAAGCCCTCGGGTTTCGAGACGAGAAAG
This sequence comes from Thermodesulfobacteriota bacterium, assembly GCA_040757055.1. GTDB lineage: Bacteria > Desulfobacterota > Desulfobulbia > Desulfobulbales > Desulfurivibrionaceae > JAJZRJ01. The sequence goes on from JBFLXY010000005.1 coordinate 157,072, forward strand.
CGCTTGACGTCATGGGTCACAAACTGGGCCATCAAAAGGGTTGCCTGGTGGGTCATGATGTTTTCCCCCCTTTTTTGAAGTTGGCTCGGCATTTCGGTTCGGGATGCGGTTATGGTAGCATCCCGCAACGTTCTTTTCATTACTTGTTTCTTCTGGGCAAAACGCCGTGGCCCGGGCGCCGCCAGGCTGATCCGATGGTTGAAGGCTCATGCCCCGGCTGCGAGGGATACAGGAGGCGAATAAGGATTTCCCGCCTTTCGCTGGAACCTGTATAATGACCCCACAGGCCCATAAACCGGAAAATCGGCACATATGGTCGGCCAGGAAAACACTTTTTGGGCCTCATCCTCGGAAAATCCGAATAGGCCTCAGGCAAAAAGCGGAAAACCAGTTAATATTATTGTTATCTACCCTTGTCCCCTTCTTCCCCCAACACCTCCAGCACATAATCAATATCGCCCTCCGTGTGGCTGGCGGAGAGCTGGAAGCGGATCTCCTCTTCCCCTTTGGGCACAATCGGGTAGTTGAGCCCGGTGGCCAGGATGTTGCGCTCGAAAAGGCGGTGGACCATTGCGGCGGTCTTTTGCGTGTCGCGGACCAGAAGCGGCACGATGGGGTGGTCGCCGGCGATGGTCTCGTAACCCAAGACTCGCAGTCCACTGCGGAATCGGGCGGTATTGCTGCGCAGGGTGGCGAGCAGGTCGAGCCCTTCCTCGCTGTCCAGAATGTCGAGGGCCGCAAGGGCCGCCGCACTCTCCACCGGGGTGAGGGGGTTGGAGTAGACATAGAGCGAGGCGGTCTCGCGCAGCAGCTCGATCACCGCTCCATCCGCCGCCACGTAGCCGCCGTTCACGCCCAAGGCCTTGCCTAACGTCGCAACCAGCAGGTCCGCCCGTCCCCCCGCGTACTCCTCGGTGCCCCGGCCGGTCGGGCCAAAGGCGCCCACCCCGTGGGAATCGTCCACCACCAGGAGCACTCCCTCGGCATACTCGTTCTGGTACTGCTCGCAGAGGGCAGCGATTGCCGCCAGGGGCGCATGGTCGCCCCGCATGCTGAAGATGCCGTCGGTCACCACCACCGCCCGTTTCGCCCTGCCGCGATGGGCCGCAAGCTGCTTTTCCAGTTCACCGAGATCGAGATGGGGATAGATCGCCTTGGCCAGGGGTTTCGCCAGGCGGATCGCGTTGATGATGCAGTTGTGGTTGAGAGCGTCGCTGATCACCACGGTCTCGGGGCTCAAGAGCTGGGGCAGGATGCCCACCACCGCGGCATAGGCGGCGCTGAAGAGCATGGCCGCCTCGCGGCCGTGGAAGCGGGCCAGCCGCTCTTCCAGCGCCACATGCGGGGCACAGGTGCCGCTGATGAAGCGCACCGCGCCGGGGCCGGCGCCGAACTGCTCCGCCGCCCGGGCTGCCGCCTGAATCACCTTGGGGTGCAGGGAGAGGCCCAGGTAGGAATTGGAGTTCATGCGCAGGAATTCCCGCTCGCCCTGGCCGGCCAGCAGCACCCGGGGGCCGCGCCCGTTCGCGGGTGGAATGATGGCGGTGGCCACCTGCTCCCTGCCCTTGCGCCGGCCCTGGCTTTCCAGCGCTGCCAGCTGTTCCCGGCAGAGGGCAGCGAGCTTCTCTCGGCTGGTCATGGTCTTTCCCCCCTCCTGGCGCGCAGCCGGGTGAGCATCTCGTCCACCGTGGCGGTGAGATCAAAGGCCGGCTGCCAGCCCCATTGCTGCCGCGCCGCGGTGTCGTCCAGGCTGGCTGGCCACCCTTCGGCGATCCCCTGGCGCAGGAGGTCCACCTCATAGGTCATGGTGAAGCCCTCCACCTTTTTGCTGATGGCGGCCGCGATCTGGGCCGGGGTGAAGCTCATGGCCGCCACGTTGTAGGCGTTGCGGTCCTCAAGCCGGGCCGGGTCCGCCTCCATGAGTTCGATGATGGCCCGCAGGGCATCGGCCATGTACATCATGGCCAGGGGCGTGTGGGGCTTGAGCGGGCAGGCGAAGGGGCGGCCCTCGACGGCGGCATGGAAGATCTCCACCGCATAGTCGGTGGTGCCGCCGCCCGGCCTGGCCGCATGGGAGATCAGCCCCGGAAAGCGGAGCCCGCGGCTGTCGACGCCATACCGGCGGTGGTAGTAGTCGCAGAGCAGCTCGCCCGCCACCTTGGTCACGCCGTAGATGGTCTGCGGCCGCTGGATGGTGGTTTGCGGAGTGCGCTCCAGAGGAGCGGCCGGGCCGAAGGCGGCGATGGAGCTGGGGAAAAAGAGCGTGCAGCCGTGCTGCCGGGCCACCTCCAGGACGTTGACCAGTCCCTGCATGTTGATCTCCCAGGCCCGCCGCGGGTCGGCCTCGGCCACCGCGGAAAGGAGCGCGGCGAGATGGACAATGGTGTCGATCCCGTAGCGGCGCACCACCTCGGCGATGGCGGCCTCATCGCGCACGTCGAGGAAGACCAGGGGGCCGGCCGCGGCCATGCCTTCCAGGGGCCGGGCGCGGTGGCCGGCCGCCACCACGTTCTCCGCCCCGTAGCGGACGCGCAGGGCCGGGGTCAGCTCCGAGCCGATCTGGCCGGTGGCGCCGGTGACCAGGATGCGCTTCATGGCCTCCTGCCTCGGGGAAGCCAGCCGCGAGGATCCGCCCTCTTCAACTGGCAGGGAATCGGGATGGTTTTCATACCCAAAAACTAGGCCCCGGCAGCGGTGGTTGTCAATGCAAAAAGGGGAACGCGGCATGGCCGCGCCCCTTTGCCCAGCCTCCCTCCCCCACCTTAACGGAGAATGCTTATTATTATTTCATGGGGGGAGGAGAGAAAAACCCGAACAGGGAGGAATGAGTATGAAAACCAAACTCTCAACATCCACCAGGCTGCAATGTCCGGAATGCCGGATGGAGCTTTTGCCGGGTGATTACAGTGGAGAAAGTGAACATATTACCTGTTGCCGGTGCGGCCGCGAGATCTTTGTCAAGATGTGCGGCAAAGAATCGTCATGCTGTACGTCGAGCACCGAAAAGCAGGAGATGCGGCTGGTTGAGTGCTGCTGCTAACCGCAAAAGCAATGGAACATGGGGGGCTGGTGGGGAGTCATTCCCACTGGCCCCCGCGCATTGGCCACCTGACCTCCCGTCACCCCGCAGATGAGCCCCCCGGCCCCGCCGCAATATCTTCCGCGCATTTACAAAAAATTTACCTCCATTAACACCACCTTTACCTTCTTTTCCGTTACGTTGTGATCCATGGGGAGGTTCCGGTTTTCAGGAAAAGCGGAACCGCAGAGAGAGAGGTGCCCGGCGCGATCGTGTCCGGGTCCGTATGTTCCATCCAGAGCGGAGGGGAAGTATGCGTAAAAAAATCGTTGTGACCGCCGTGGCCCTGATGGCCATGGCCCCGGCAGCCATGGTCCTGATCCCGCCGGCGGAGGCCAAGGCGCCGAAGGCTGCCCAGGAAAAAAAGGTGAATCCGGCTGAATGCTACGAGTGCCACGGGCCGGTCAAGGAACTCCACACCATGGGCAAGCACAGCAAGGTGAACTGTGTGAGTTGCCATGGCGGCCTGGCCAAGCATCTGGCCGATCCCGGCCCGGCGACCCGGCCGGAAACCAGGATGAGCTGGGAAACCTGCGGCAGCTGCCACAAGGAGCAGTACGAGAGCTTCATGGAGGTCTCCTTCCACCGGCCGGCCCGGGACGAAAAGTCCCAGCTCACCAACCGGTCGCCCAACCCCTACTGGGACAAGCTGATGGCCGGCCACGGCTTCACCAAGGAACACAGCCTCACCCGCAGCCACGTCCACATGCTCACCGACCAGCTGGTGGTGGACCGCGCCTTTGGCGGGCGCTTCCAGCCCAAGAACGGCTGGAACTACGTGCTCGAAAAGGGCAAGACCTGGGACGTGCTGGTGGATACCGTACCGGAGAGCAAGGAGCACAAGCCCTACCGGCCCCAGACCGCGGCCGCGGCCAATCCGGTCTGCCTCCAGTGCAAGACCCAGGACCAGATCCTCAAGTGGTCCTACATGGGCGACAAGGTGGAAGGCGCCCAGTGGTCCAGGGAATCCAACGTGGTGGAGGCGGCGAAAGACGTCGAGCACGGGCTCAACTGCTTCATCTGCCATGATCCCCATGCCGCCAAGCCCCGCATCGTCCGCGACGGCCTCATCGACGCCCTCACCCGTCCGGACGGCGACACCCTCTGGCACAAAGACCCCAAGCGGACCAACTTCAAGGTCGTCGACATGGGCGTCCGCGGCTTCACCCGCAAGATCGCCCTGCTGGAGAAGTACGACTCCCGGCTCATCTGCGGCCAGTGCCACGTGGAGTACAACTGCAACCCCGGCACCGACACCAAGACCGGCCAGCCGGTGAAGATGAGCGACCGCCGGACCAACCACTTCCCGTACAAGGACGTCTTGGGGCTCTATGACCACTACGTGAACAAGATCAACTTCCTCGACTTCAAGCATGCCATCACCGGCGGCCTGCTCTGGAAGGGCCAGCATCCGGAGGCGGAAACCTACTACAACTCCAAGCACGCCAAGGCCGGGGTGAGCTGCGACGCCTGCCACACCCCGAAGGTGAAGAACAAGGCGGGCAAGACCTACACCTCGCACTTCGCCGTCACCCCTCGGGTGATGCTCAAGGAGACCTGCCTCAAGTGCCATCCCAAGTGGACCGAGGAGCAGGCCAAGTATGCCATTGATTCGGTCAAGGCCCACATCAAGGGCAAGATGCGCAAGGCCGAATTCCATCTCTCTGCGCTGATCGACAAGATCGTCGAGGCCAAGAAGGCGGGCGTGGACGAGGCGACCATCAAGAAGGCCCAGGACCAGCACCTGAAGGCGCACATCCTCTGGGAGTACTGGACCGCCGAGAATTCCGACGGCTTCCACAACCCGGAGCTGGCCAAGGAATCGCTGACCAAGTCCATGGATGAGTCCCAGGCAGGCATCAAGCTGCTCACCGAGGCCATGGCGCCGAAGAGCGCGGCGGCCAAGTAAGCCAGGGAGCACGCAAACCAAACAGCACGCGAGACAGCCGGAATGATACCCATTCCGGCTGTCTCGCTTTCGGGCACCCGACCACAAGGAGAGACCATGAACCGATCGCTGCTGACCGTCTTGGCGGGAGTGTGTCTGCTGCTGCCGGGGCAGATCGCCCTGGGGGCGGACAAGCATATCCCCACCCCGGAAAACCAGGAGTGCGCCGAATGCCACGCCGACCAGGCAAAGGTCTGGTTCGATGGCAAGCACGGGCTGATGAACGTCAAGTGCATCGTCTGCCACGGCGCCACCGACAAAAACTTCACCACCCAACCCGGACTTGCCGCCTGCCGCGGCTGCCATGCCGACGAGGTGGCCCAGGCGCAGCGGGCCAGAACCAAGGCCGACAAGGGCTGTTTCCCCTGCCATGACTACCACGCGCTGACGGTCTCCGGCACCTTTGCCAAGCCGTACCACGCCAAGGGAGGCAAATAACCATGAAAATGACGCGACGGGATCTCATGAAATACTCGGCGGCCATGGCCGCCGCCTCGGCCATCGGCCTTGACCTGCCGCTGCCCCGGGGCGCGCATGCCGCCGCCGGCCCGGACAGATGGGTCAAGGGGGTCTGCCGTTACTGCGGCGCCGGCTGCGGCGTCTACGTCGGCACCGCCGGCGGCAAGGTGGTGGCGGTCAAGGGCGACAAGGACAACTGGAACAAGGGCTTCCTCTGCCTCAAGGGCAACTTCCTGCCCGCCATCATGACCGCGCCGGACCGCCTCCAGTATCCCTTGCTGCGGCGCGGCAACAAGTTCGAGCGCATCTCCTGGAACGAGGCCATGGACCTCATGGTCGGCAAATTCCACGACGCCATCCGCAAGAACGGCCCCAACGGCGTGGGCTTCTACGGCTCCGGCCAGGCCTTTACCGAGGAGTCCTATGTGATCAACAAGCTCTTCAAGGGGGGGCTCGGCACCAACAACATCGACGGCAACCCGAGGCTCTGCATGGCCTCCGCCGCGGTGGGCTACGTCTCCACCTTCGGCAAGGACGAGCCCATGGGCGCCTACGACGACATCAACCACGCCGACTGCTTCTTCATCATCGGCTCCAACATGGCCGAGGCGCACCCGGTCATCTTCCGGCTGGTGAACGAGCGCAAGCAGAAGGGCAAAGACGTGAAGATCGTCATGGTCGACCCGCGCAAGACGCTCTCCGCCCGCATCGCCGACCTGCACATGAGCTTCACCCCCGGCACCGATCTGGCGATTTTGAACGCCATGGCCCATGTCATCGTCAGGGAGAAGCTCTACGACAAGGGTTTTGTCGACAAGCACACCCTGTTCAAGACCATGGTCGATCCCGGTCCGCCGCCCAAGATCAGCAAGGTGAGCTGGGACGACTACGTCAAGTTCCTCGACGACTACACCCCCGAGGCGGCGGAGAAGCTCTCCGGCTGCCCGGCCGGCGAGATCGTCAAGGCGGCGCGCTGGTTCGCCACCTCCAAGGCGACCATGAGCTTCTGGTGCATGGGCTTGAACCAGCGCACCCGCGGGGTGTGGGTCAACAACCTGGTCCACAACCTCCACCTGCTCACCGGCCAGATCTGCCGGCCCGGCGCCACCTCGTTTTCCCTCACCGGCCAGCCCAATGCCTGCGGCGGCGTGCGCGACGGCGGCTTATTGAGCCACCTCCTGCCTTACGGCCGGGCGGTGGCCAACGACAAAGACCGCGCCGAGATGGAGCAGTTCTGGGGCGTGCCCGCCGGCCGCATCCAGCCCAAGCCGGGGCTGACCGCCATGGAGATGTTCCAGGGGGTGAACACCGGCGCCATCCGCTGCCTGTGGGTGGCCTGCACCAACCCCGGCCAGAGCCTGCCCAACGTGGAGGTCTACCGCAAGGGCATGGCCGCCGAGAACACCTTCCTGGTGGTCTCCGAAACCTATCACCCGACCCGCACCTCCGAGCTGGCCGACCTGGTGCTGCCCGCCGCCCTCTGGGTGGAGAAGGACGGCACCTACGGCCAGTCCGAGCGGCGCTACCAGTACGTGGAAAAGGCGGTGAATCCGCCGGGGGAGGCGCGGCCGGACCTCAACGTGATGATCGACTTCGCCCAGCGGCTCATGACCGCCATGGGTCGCGGCACCGAGGCGAAAAAGCTCTTCCCCTACAAAAACTCCGAGGAGGTCTGGAACGAGATCCGCCTCTGCTCCAGGGGAACGGCCTATGATTTCATGGGCATGACCCGCGCCCGGCTGAAGAAGGAGCACGGCCTCCAGTGGCCCTGCCCCACCGAGAGCCACCCCGGCACAATCCGGCGCTACACCTCGGAATACGACGTGCTGGTCAAACAGGCGGACCCCAAGGCAGAAGGCGTGCTCTTTTACAGCGCCAAGGCGGACAACAACCGGGTCACGGTCTGGCTCCGGCCTCACAAGGGGCCGGCTGAGCCGCCCGACAAGGAGTACCCCTTCGCGCTCACCACCGGACGCCAGATCGAACACTGGCACACCGGCACCATGACCCTCAAGGTGCCGGAACTGAAGCGCTCGGCGCCGGACGCCTACCTGGAGATCAATCCGCGGGATGCGGCCAGGGTCGGGGTCAAAAACAAGGACAAGGTGCGGGTCACCTCCCGCCGCGGCTCCATCGTGCTGGAGGCCAAGGTGGTGGACGTGCCGCGGGACGGGCTGGTCTTCATGCCCATGCACTACCCGGACCGGATGATCAACGCGCTGACCACCGATGCCTACGACGCCCTGTCCAAGCAGCCGGAGTTCAAGATCTGCGCGGTGAAGCTGGAAAAAGCCTAGCCCCTCGTCTTTCCCCCGGTGGCGGCGGCAGGCTCTCGCCCTGCTGCCGGGGGGAAGACACCTCCCTCTGGATGGTGAACCATGGCAATCGCAAGTGTGATCGTGGCAGCGGAAGCCGGCGCGGTGGAGGCGGTGGAGGCCGACCTGGGCCGCCTGCCCAACACCACCGTCTACGGCAGCAAGGAGAACGAGATCGTGACGGTGATCGAGGCCGAGTCGGTGGCGGCGCTTACCGATGGCCTGCAGCGGCTCGCCGCCGTGGAGCGCGTCGTCGGGGTCTATCCGGTCTACGCGCGCGTCCATGAGTAGCTTGCTGCTCCGGCCGCCGGGCGCGGTGGCGGAAGCAGAGTTCCTCGGCCGCTGCATCCGCTGCGGCAAGTGTGCCCAAATCTGCCCCTATCAGGCGATCCGGGTCGCCGGGCTGCTCGATGGCCTCACCATCATGGGCACCCCCATCATCCGCGCCCGGCAGGCCCCCTGCTACCTCTGCATGAAGTGCCCGCCGGTCTGTCCCTCCGGCGCGCTGGATAAACGGGTGCAGAAACGCGAGCAGGTACGGATGGGCATTGCGCGCCTCAACCGCAAGGAATGCCTCAACTGGCAGGGCACCTTCTGCCGGAGCTGCTACGACCATTGCCCCCTCTTCAACGAGGCGATCGTCATGGACAGTGAGCTGCGTCCGGTGGTGCAGGAGAAAAAATGCGCCGGCTGCGGGGTCTGCGAGCATGTCTGCCCTGCGGACCCGGCGGCCATCACCGTGATTCCCGGAGGGGCCGGATGAGAATCACCCCGCTCAGGCGCAGCGTGCAGATGCTTTCCCTGATTGCCATGGTGGCGGTGCCGCTGGCAAACCGCCGGGGCATCAGCGTGGTCAACGGCAGCTTCTATTCCCTGACCATCGGCCCGGTAACCATGACCGACCCGCTCATCGCCCTCCAGCCGTTCCTGGCCACGTTGCGCTTCGATCTCGCCCTGCTCATCACGGCCCTGATCCCGGCCGCCATCGCCCTGCTTTTCGGCCGGGTCTTCTGCAGCTGGGTCTGCCCGCAGAACACCCTCTCCGAACTCTTCGACGCCATCGCCGCCAGGGCGGGCTTCCGGCGGCTGGCGGCGCCGCCGCCGGTGCCCCAGGTCCGCTACCTGGCCCTGGCCCTCATCCTCGCCATCACCGTGCTGACCGGCGTCCCCCTGGCCAGCCTCTTTTCGGCCCCGGGCATCCTCTCGGTCCAGACCGCCCGCTTCATCTATGAAACCACCGTGGGGCTGGAACTGGCGCTCATCGGCGCCATCCTCGGCGCCGAACTCCTGCTGGTCCGCCGGGTCTGGTGCAACCACCTCTGCCCGGTGGGCACCCTGCTCGGCCTGTTGCGCAGCAAAAAGACCCTGCGGGTGGTCATGGCGGAGGACGCCCTCCACGCCTGCATCCACTGCCGCGAGTGCGCCAGGGCCTGCCAGCTTGGCCTTGAGCCGCTCTCGGGCTCCCTTTTCCCCCAGTGCCACAACTGCGGCGCCTGCATCGACGCCTGCGAGAAGATGACCGCCGGCCGCAAGCCGCTTTCCTTCCGCTTCTAAGCAGTCGTCCCGCCTCACTCCCGCTCTTTTTTCTGGACAATCTGTTTGCCAGAGCCTTATGCTGTTTCGTGCCCGCTGTTTGTTAGAGAGCACTGTGCCCTTGCCGTTCCCGCTTTAAGAGGGCCGAGGCATTCTCAAGGCGTGTTGACCCGATCACCCGAACCCAAAGAGGACGTTATGAAAAAAACCTTTCCCGCCGCTGTTGCCTGTGGAGTTCTTGCCTGTCTGGTGGCACAGCCTTCCCTGGCCAGTTGCCCGAATATTCCCGCTTCGTGTGATTATCTCGCCGTCGGCTGGCAGGGAACCTGTTTTCATTTGCCCAATGTCTGCAAACCCTGCGGCCCCAAACACTGTCCCGACCTGCCCGGCAGCTTCAGGGATATGCCGCAGCAGATCAACACGCCGTGCCTCGACAAGATAATCAAGGCCGGGAGAATCGACGGCTGCAGCGTCCCGGAAAAAATCGATCCGATGTATCGGCACGTGTTTAAGGCTGCCTGCGACGAACATGATGTCTGCTATCACTCCGACACCGCCAAGGCACACTGTGACAACGACTTTCGGGACAACATGCTGTACATCTGCGACCACTATTACAAAGGCGCCGCCAATGCTTTTCAGGAAAAAGCCTGCGAAGATGCCGCCTTAATTTTCTACGGTGCGGTAAGCATCGGCGGACAAAATGGTTATGACAAGGACCAGAAATGGAAAAAGGAGCACTGCTCCGAGTAGCGCTCTCACCCCCCATCATGGCAGGGCCTTCGCTGCCATCCGGAGGCCCTGCCGGCCATCAAGCCAGACCAGGCCGCTTTCTTTCCGGTTTCAGCCCCCTACCCCTCGAAGCGATAGCCCCGCCCCGGCACGGTGACGATGTAGCGCGGCGCCGAGGGATCGGCCTCGATCTTGCGCCGCAGATGCTGGATGTGCACGTCGATGACCCGACTCCAGGAATAGAGCTGGGAGTCGCCCCAGAGACGGCGCCGGATCTCCTCGCGGCTCACCAGGTTGTTGCGGTTTTCCGCGAGGCAGGCCAGCACCTGGAACTCCTTGGGGGTGAGCGCGACCTCGCTGCCGCGCACGGTGACGCTCTCGTTGCGCAGGTCGATGGAGAGGTCGCCGGCACTGAGGACGCTGGCCGGCTGGGGCGGGGCCACGGAGCGGAGCCGGGCCCGGATGCGGGCCAGCAGCTCGCTGGTCTCAAAAGGCTTGACCATGTAATCATCCGCCCCCAGCTCGAAGCCGATCACCTTGTCGGAGACCTTGTCCTTGGCCGTGAGCATGATGACCGGCAGGTTGGGATAGAGGAATTTGAGGGAGCAGCAGAACTCCAGGCCATCGCCGTCCGGCAGCATCAGGTCGAGGAGCACCAGGTCGGGCAGCTGGTCGGCAAGGATGGCCCGGGCTGCCGCCAGGGAATCGGCGGTGAGCAGGGTAAAACCATGCAGCTCCAGGTTCGCCTTGAGCACCTTGCGGATATCCGGGTCGTCGTCAATGGCCAGCAGCGTTGCCACCGGTGCCTTGCCTTCCATGGTTCCCCCTGCTACGCCGTTGGCCCCTCGCTGCCGGCGGGCAGCCAGAAATAAACGCAGGCCCCCGGCCCCTGGTCCGCCACCCCGATCACCCCGCCGTGGGCCGCGATGATGCTCCGGCAGATCGAAAGCCCCAGGCCGCTTCCCTCCTTATTGCCCAGTTTGTAGAACTTGTCAAAAACCTTTTCCCGCTCCGCCGGGGCGATTCCCGGCCCCTGGTCATGCACCGCCACCACCACCAGCTCCTCTTCCCGCAGGGCGCGGATGGTGACGGCGGAGTTTTCCGGCCCGAACTTGATGGCGTTGGCCAGCAGGTTGGTGAGCACCTGGCGGAGGCGGTCCTCGTCGGCGCGCAGGTGCAGCTCGGGCGGGATCTCCAGGATGATGGCGATGCCCTTTTCCCGGGCAAGGCAATCCAGGGTGGTGGCGGTTTCGCGGATCACCGCACTGAGATCGATGCGGGAAAAGGCGAGGGCCGAGGTGACCCCCATCTCGATCCGCTCGATGTCGAGCAGGGTGTTGACCATGCGGATGAGGCGGTTGGTGTTGCGGGAGATGACCTCGAAGAAATCGCGCAGTTCGCTCTGGGGGCAGTTGCCGGCCTCGCCGGGGGAGAGCGCGGCCAGCCGGGCGGTGACGTACTCCATGGAGCCCTTGATGGTGGTGAGCGGGGTGCGCAGTTCGTGGGAGGCGCGGGCCACGAAGTCGGACTTGCGGTCGCTGGCCGCCGAGAGCAGGCGGTTGCTCTCGATGAGCTTCTGGTTGCTCTCCGCCAGCTCGCTGGTGGCCGAGCGGACCCGTTCCCGCAGTTCGTCGTGATGGCCGGTGATCCGGGCCGCCATTTCGGCAAAGGCGCGGGAGAGGTCTTCGAACTCGTCGCCGGTGCGCAGGGCCTCACCGCCGTGGCGCTTGCCTTCGGAAAAATCCCGGATGGCCGCGGAAAGGCGCTGCACCGGCCCCAGCACCAGATGGCGCAGCATGAAGATCATCGCCCCGCTCAGGGCCGCCACCACCACCAGCATGGAGGCGAACATCCGGCGGCGGTTGCCCGCCGCCTCGGCAAAGGTCTTGTCCAGGGGCAGGGTCACGCTGATGGCGCCGCGCACGTCGCCGATCCGATAGCCCTGCGTCTCATGGCAGCCCAGGCACGCCTCCTCGACATAGAGGGGAGAGATGTAGCGGAGGAAGGGACGGCGATCCACATGCTCCATGGCGATCACCTCCCTTTTCGCCTCCTGTTCGAAGGCCAGCAGGGCCCGGCGCTCGAAGGGGTCGGGAGCGTTTTCCGGGTTGGTCAGCCTGAGGCTGGTGATGTGGAACCAGAACACCCCCTCCTCCCGCGAGTAATTGGCCAGCTCCTTGGTGACCATGGCCGGGGTTTTTTTGATATAGTGCCGCCCCTGGGGGTCGAGGATTTCTGCCTCGGCAAGGTAGGGAGAGGGCGGGGTATGGGGCAGGTTTTCCACAAACACCCCGCCGTGGTCGGCGATCCAGCGGCGCATCAGCACCACCTGCCGGAAAATCGCCCTGGCCTCGTTCTCCGCCTGGCGGAGGATGAGCTCTTCCTGGCGCTGGTTGACCACGTAGAAGGTGGCGCCGAGGGTGGCCAGCAGGGTGAGGCAGCAGCCGGTGATGAATTTGAAACTGAGACCAAGTCTCATGCGTGCTCCGAATCGTCCCGCTCTTTTCCGGCGTGCCCATGCCGCACAAAGCCGTGGCCGGCCCCGCCTGCGCACGGGCCGGCCACGGCAACGCCAACACCTGGGCCGGTTATTTCACCGTAACCCGCCTGGTGCTCTCATGGAAGAGGAACTTGCCCTTGCCCGCTTCCAGCGCGGCCAGCTCGCCGCCGGCCGGCAGATGCCAGAGGCTCACCACCACGTCCAGCTCCTTGGCCGTGACGGTGCGGACCTTCTTGCCGTCCTTTTCCACGTCTTCATAGGGGAACTTGATCTCCATGGTCTCGGCCCGGGTCTGCCCCGGCTGCAAGGCGGTATCCCGTAGCATGCCGGACTTGCGGTGCGGCCCGTAGACCATCTTGTCGTCCCGGCCCTTTGCCGGCGACTGGGGCATGTAGATTTTCTGTCCGTTGAACACGATCTTGCCATCTTTGGTTTTCGCGGTCACATCCAGGACCAGCCGGTTGGGAGACGGTCAGCCGTCCGGGATGCGGTGGCCGGCCTGACTGGTCATCTTCACCGTCACCACCGCGGTGGGCACCGAGTCGCCCGCCTTGGGCAGGAAAAAATAGCCCCGGGCATCCACCTCGACCCTGACCGCGCCCTTGGCCACCGCGGGATCACGGTATCCCGGCATGAAGTGGCCGTGTCCCTCCTTGCGGATATGACAGTCCTGGCACGACTCGCTGCCGCCCGAGGGCACATAGGCGTGGAGATAGCTGCCGTAGAGGGTGGCGCACTGGGTCGGCTCCGGCAGGTCGAAGTTCGGGCCCAGGCCGTGGCACTGGCCGCACATGATCGATTCCGGCATGGCGGCGCTCTTCTTGAGCTTCTTGAACCGGGCGTCCGGATGGCTGCCCTCCTTGCTGCCGTAAACCGCGTTCGGATCGATCTCGCCATCGGTCCACTTGTGGATCAGGGCCTTCTGGTTGTGGCAGATGAGGCAGTTGATGCCGACCTTGGCCAGCTGCTTCTTGGCATTTTCATCGCCCGCGGCGCCGTCGATGGCGGCCTGGGCGATCTCCCGGGCCACGGCGTCGGTGGCGTCCTTCAACTGGGGCAGGTGGCACTTGGCACAGATCATCATGTGCTCCACCGTGAGGTCCTTGACCTCCTTGGCCCCGGAGTGGGTGTACTCCTTGAGCAGGCCGTCCTTGACCGTGCTGGCGATGGTGGCCATGGTGCGGGGCGAACCGATGAGGGAGATGGCATGGTACGACTTTTCCCACTCGGCAAAGATCTTGGCGTGGCACTTCTTGCACGAACTCACGTCGTACATCCTGGCCAGCTCGTCGATGGAGTTGGCCTTTGGCGCGGCCGCCTGGGCCGCCGCCGGCAGCAGGACGAACGCCGCTGCCAATCCGAGGCGTAGCAGTTTCATGGATCCCCTCCTTGCTGGTTGGTGTTCCTCTCTGCAACAGGAGCCGCCTCCCTGCCGTGCCCGCGCCATCACCTCCTTTTTCGGTTTGCTCTCCAGGGAAAACGGAAGATGTTGCCCTTCGCGTACAACAAACAACACCACGACCTGCCAAAAGGCTCCGGGCCAGCCGGGGAATCACCCCTGTCCGGCCGGCTGTCCGGAAAAAGAAGCGCCGCCGGTTCCGGCCCCGCAATAGGTAGGGCCGCCGGGCGGAAAAGATGACCGCAGCATGACATCGAGATTCCGGCGCCCAGAATACCCTTGCGCCTCTTTTATACCTTAAGCCGGAAAAACTCCTTTTTTCAAGGAGAAAACCGCCGCCTCCGCGCCTGCCGTCTTTCCCGCCTCCCGTGGGCCTCTCCCTCTTTCTCGTTCCCAATTACACGGCCACAGATTCCCCAATTTACGCTCCTGTGGATCAGCCTGTTGCCATTGCCGAATCAAAGGTTTTTCTGGACAATCCGCCTGGCAACACGATACGTTACAGGCCAAAAGAAGAGGGCGAAAGCCCGTTTCCCACGCGGTGGGCCTCACCGCTCTTCCAAGGAAGGTGGCAATGACACAACCGGTCAATTACCATTTGGGGAAATTCCCTCCCTCTGAACTGGACTGGAAAGCCCTTATCCCCCACATCGGCAACGCGAATGCCTGTCTGGCCCGGTACGACGGCCTGCTTTCCGCGATTCCCAATGCATCCGTTCTTCTTTCCCCCCTCACCACCCAGGAGGCGGTTCTGTCCTCAAAGATCGAGGGCACCCATGTGACCATGGGCGAAGTTCTCGAACTGGAAGCGGGTGGTGAGCCGGAAGGCATTACCCAGCCCAAGAGGGATGATGTTGAGGAAATCATGAACTATCGCCGGGCCATGCGGGCCTGTGTCACCGAGCTTGAACAGCGGCCGTTGTCGCAGCAAATGTTGCGTCAGGCCCATCAACTCCTCATGCAGGGGGTACGCGGCAAGGACAAATCACCCGGAAAATACCGGACTAAACAAAACTGGATCGGCCCAAAGGGGTGCACCATCGAAGAGGCTGGCTTTATTCCCATTCCCCCGGAACACCTGACCGCCGGCATGGATGCCTGGGAAAAGTTTATCACCAGCGACAGCGAACCAGACCCTCTGGTGCAATTGGCCATCGTGCATGTCGAATTTGAGGCCCTCCATCCCTTTGAAGATGGCAACGGCAGGCTCGGCCGGATGGTGATCCCTTTGTTCCTGTTTCAAAAAAAGCTGCTTGGCAGTCCTGATTTTTATATGAGCGGTTATCTGGAGACCCATCGGGAAAGCTACCAGGAGCGCCTGAGAGCGGTTTCCCGCGAAGGCGCCTGGACAGAATGGTGTGCTTTTTTTCTCCGGGGCATTGCCGAGCAGGCCATCGAAAACGAGCAAAAGGCGCGAGCGATCCTGGCTCTTTATGACCGCATGAAAATCCGGGTTGCCGACCTGACCCATTCGCAGCATGCCATTCGGACGGTGGATTTTCTGTTTCAGAACCCCATCTTCGCCTCTCCTCACTTTACCCATAATTCGAATATCCCTCGACCAACGGCAGCGCGCATTCTCGGTTTGCTGCGCGACGAACAGCTGCTCCACCCCTTGCGGGAGGGCAAGGGACGGCGTTGGGGAATCTTTGCCTTCCGGGAACTGCTCAACATCGCCGAAGGAGGAAAGATCTTTTAATCTCACCTGTGAGACGTTCTGGCGTTTTTGTCTCAAAAAACCCAAAAAACGAGACAAAACCATTATAATAGTTAGGGTCATGACTAGAACAGCACCTTAAAAAGTGTGCTAACATCTAGTCGTGACGATGAAAAACAAGTACGCAAATCGTTCAAAAATTTCGGAGCCCAAATTCCGGGAACTGGTTAAGCTCTTTGCCCTCAATCTGGAAGCCACCCAGATCGCGGAATTAACAGCTCTCAATCGCAACACCATCAACCGTTTTCTCCGCGCCATTCGTGAACGGTTGGCAACCTTCTGTGAGCAGCAGTCCCCGCTCACGGGGGAGATAGAGGTCGATGAGTCTTTCTTCGGCCCTCGGCGCGTCAAGGGGAAGCGCGGCCGTGGCGCCTATGGCAAAACGATCGTCTTCGGTGTGTTCAAGCGCAATGGCAAAGTCTACACCGAAATTGTCCCCGACTGCTCCAAGGCCACGTTGCAAGCAATCATCCGTGGTAAGGTTGAGCCAGAAAGCATTATCTACTCCGACGGCTGGCGTGGTTATAATGGCCTTGTCGATGTCGGCTATGGCAAACACCTCCGGGTTGATCGTGGCCGCAATGAATTCGCCAGAGGCAAGACTCATATCAACGGCATCGAAGGCTTTTGGGGCTTTGCCAAATCACGGCTAACCCGATTAAAAACTTGTTTGAGTGGTGATGACCGCGAACGAATATATCGCTCAATTGAAGATGTATTGGCGCAAGATCATTGATGCCCAACTCGTCGCCCAAGCCGATATCAGACCGCTATACGCGGCCTTCCTCGGCTGAACTTGGCGTTAAGCCTTCTCTCCGCCACTTTCCTTTTCCGCCCGCTCCCAGCCGTACCCCTCCCGCTTTTCCCCTTGCGCCCCGCTCCTTGATGTGCTAAAAAAGCACCTTTTTTCAAGGAGAAAACATGATCCACTGCACCAACCTCAGCCGCCAGCACGGCAGCCAGATTTTATTCCAGAACGCCAGCTTCCAGATCCTGCCCGGCGTGCGCACCGGCCTCGTGGGCCCCAACGGCGCGGGCAAGAGCACCATCTTCCGCCTCATCACCGGCGAGGAGCATGCGGACAAGGGCGAGATCTCCTGCGCCAAGAACACGGTGATCGGCTACTTCTCCCAGGAGGTGGGCGAGATGAGCGGCCGCTCCGCGCTCGCAGAGACCATGGCCGCGGCCGGCGACGTGATGGCCCTTGGGATTTCGATCCGCGAGATGGAAGAGGCCATGGCCCAGCCCATGGAGGACGACGCCATGGCCGCGCTGCTGGAGCGTTACGGCAACGCGGTGGAGGAGTTCGAGCATCGGGGCGGCTATGACCTCGAAACCCGGGCCCAGACCGTGCTCACCGGTTTGGGCATCGGGCCGGAAGACTACAACCGGCCGGTGGAATCCTTCAGCGGCGGCTGGAAGATGCGCATCGCCCTGGCCAAGATCCTCACCATCAACCCGGATGTCCTGCTGCTGGACGAGCCCACCAACCACCTGGACATCGAGTCGATCCTCTGGCTCGAGGAGTGGCTGGCCAATGAGTTCAAGGGCGCGGTGCTCATGACCTGCCACGACCGCGACTTCATGAACCGGCTCGTCTCCCGGATCATCGAGGTGGCCAATGGCGCGGTCACCACCTACAGCGGCAACTACGATTTTTACGAACGCGAGCGCGACATCCGCCGCGAGCAGCTCATTGCCAGCCACCAGCGCCAGCAGGATATGCTGGCCAAGGAGGAGGAGTTCATCGCCCGCTTCGCGGCCCGCGCCTCCCACGCGGCCCAGGTGCAATCCAGAGTGAAGAAGCTGGAAAAGATCGAGCGCATCGAGGTGCCGGCCGAGCAGCGGGTGATCCGCTTCGAGTTCCCCGAGCCGCCCCGGAGCGGCGACGAGGTGGTGACCATGACCAACCTCGCCAAGGTGTGGCCGCGGCCCGATGGCGGGGAGAAGTCGGTCTTCGGCGGCGTTTCCGGCGTGATCCGGAGAGGGCAGAAGATCGCGGTGGTGGGGGTGAACGGCGCGGGCAAGTCGACCTTTCTCAAGGTGCTGGCCGGCCAGACCGAGGCCACCAGCGGCACCGTGCAGATCGGCGCCAACGTCTTTGCCGGCTATTTCAGCCAGCACGCCATGGAGCTGCTCACCCCGACCAGGACCGTGTTCGAGACTGTGCAGGACGTGATGCCCCAGGCCACGGTGGGCACCATCCGCAACCTCTGCGCCGCCTTCCTCTTCCAGGGCGATAGCGTGGAAAAGCGGGTCAGCACCCTCTCGGGCGGCGAGAAGAGCCGGCTGGTGCTGGCCACCCTCCTCGCCCGGCCATTGAACTTCCTGATCCTGGACGAGCCCACCAACCATCTCGACATGCACTCCCGCGAGATCCTGCTCGACGCCCTCAGGAAATTCACCGGCACCGTGGTGCTGGTAAGCCACGACCGCCATTTCCTGCGCTCCCTCATCGACCAGGTGATCGAGGTGGACCACGGCGAGATGCGCACCTATGGTGGCGACTATGGCTACTACCTGCGCAAGTCCGCCGAGCTCCACGCGGCAGCCGTTTAACCCCGCGACTTTTCGAACAGAGTGCTGGACAATTGGCGCCAGCCCCTTTACAATTCTTCTGAAATGAACAGGTTGGCCCTGTGGCCGTGGCGCGCGCCCGGCCTGGGCCTTCCGTTACCCAACACCGTGTCGCCATGCGTTCTCTCGTTGAAAAATTCGTCGGCCAGCCGTGCATCGCCATCGACCTTGGCACCGCCAACACCCGCATTTACGACTGCGGCCAGGGGTCCATTGCCGAAGAGCCGTCGCTGGTCCAGCATGTCACCGGGGACGACGACTCCTGCCAGGACGAGTATATTGCCCACCTGAACGCCCAGTTTGTTTCCGCCCCCCTGCGCGGCGGGGTAGTGGTCGATGTCGGCAACGCCATCTCGCTTTTGCGGCCGATGCTGCGCCGCTCCCGCCACTGGCTGCGGCAGCCCGCCACCCTGGCCTGCGCGCCCACCGACACCACCGAACCGGAGCGCAAGCGCCTGGCGGCCGCCCTTCTCGGCGCCGGCGCCGCCCATGTGGCCATCATTCCGGAGCCGTGGGCCGCGGCCATCGGGGCGGACCTCGACGTCACCGCGCCCGCGGCCCAACTGCTCATCGACATCGGCCAGGGGGTCACCGATCTGGCGGTGATCCGCGATGGCCGCCTGGTCTATACCTCGGCGGTGCGCACCGCCTGCCACGACCTCCAGCAGGCGATCAAGAACGCCATCCTCTCCCGCCACAGGGTGGCGCTCTACCCCGACGACCTGGAAACCCTGACCCACGAAATCGCCGCGCTGCTCGACCCGGAGACTGCGGAACCCCGCCTGCTGACCCTGAGCGGCATCGACATCATCCGCCGTTGCCAGGTGGAGATCGCGGTGCGCCAGAAAGAGATCGTCGGGGCCATGGAGCCGGTGTTCGGCAAGATCCTGCGGATGATCGAGACCAGCCTGCGCCGACTGCCCGAATACCTTGCCGCCGAGGTCTATGACTCCGGCATCTGCCTCACTGGCGGCGGCAGCTGCATCACCGGAATCGACCGCCTGATCGCGGCGCACACCAGCCTTGAGGTCCGCGTCGCCTCCGACCCGCACCACGCGGTGATCAACGGCGCCAGCCAGACCCTGCGCTTCTGGAAGGAACGCGACGACGCCTGGTGGAACGCCATCACCTGGCCCCGCCTGCCTTCATAAGCGCACGGCGGCAAGACAAATCCCATGGAATACCTGCTCGTCTGTGCGGTGGCGTTCCTCGTCTCGGGGCTTACCCTCTTTTCCGGCTTTGGCCTCGGCACCCTGCTGATGCCGGCCTTTGCCCTCTTCTTCCCGGTACCACTGGCGGTGGCAGCCACCGCGGTGGTGCACCTGGCCAACAACCTCTTCAAGGTGGTGCTGGTGGGCCGCGAGGCGGACTGGGGCGTGGTGGCGCGTTTTGCCATCCCCGGCGCCGTGGCCGCCATGGCCGGGGCCGCGGTGCTGCATCTGGTGGCCGGCTTGCCGCCCCTGTTCCACTACCAGCTCGGCAGCCGCCTGCAGGCCGTCGAACCGGTCAAGCTGGTGATCGGCCTCCTTGTCGTCGGCTTCGCCCTGCTGGAACTGCTGCCCGGCCTCGGCTCATTCACCTTTGCCCGGAAATACCTGATCCCCGGCGGGCTCCTCTCGGGATTCTTCGGCGGCCTTTCCGGCAACCAGGGCGCCTTCCGCGCCGCCTTCCTGCTGCGGGCGGGACTCTCCACGGAAGGGTTCGTCGCCACCGGCACGGTGGCGGCGGTGGTGGTGGACTGCGCCCGGCTGCTGGTCTACGGCCTGGGTTTTTACGCCACCGCCATGAGCGGCACCTCGACCATCGCCCCGCTGGTGGCGGCGGCCACGGCCGCTGCTTTCTTGGGCGCCTTTGCCGGCCGGCGGCTGCTCAAAAAGATCACCCTGCTGGGCCTGCAACGACTTGTCGGCACCCTGCTGGTCATGGTAGGATTGGGCCTCGCCGCGGGCCTGCTCTGATGCCGGCCGAAAACTTTTCCCACACCCTTCCCTAAAGGAGTTGCCCCATGTCGGATCAGTTCACCAACGTCACCGTCGTCAAAAAAGCCAATGTCTATTTCGACGGCGGCGTGGTCAGCCGCACCGTGCTCTTTGCCGATGGCAGCAAGAAGACCCTGGGCATCATGCAGCCCGGCGAATACACCTTCGACACCGGCGCGCCGGAGATCATGGAGATCCTAAGCGGCGAGCTTGACCTGCTCCTGCCGGGCAGCAAGGAGTGGCGCACGGTCAAGGGCGGCGACTCCTTCGAGGTGCCGGGCCACTCCGAGTTCCGCATGAAGGTAACCGCGCTGACCGACTACTGCTGCTCCTTCCTCAGCTAATCCGCCCTGCGAGGTAATGCCATGGTGACATCCATCATCCTGCTCAATGTCGAGCGCAGCCAGATCAACGAGGTGGCCGGGCGCCTCGCCGAGACCCCGGGCATCTCCGAGGTCTATTCGGTGAGCGGCAGCTACGACCTGGTGGCCATCGCCCGGGTCCACTCCAACGAGGAGCTGGCCGAGCTGGTCACCGGCCGTCTGCTGCAACTGCCCGGCATCACCAGGACCGAGACCATGCTCGCCTTCCGTGCCTTTTCGCGGCACGACCTCGACGCCATGTTCTCCATCGGCCTTGACGGGGGATGAGCCGCCGCCCCTTTGCCCTGCTTCCCTTCCCCGGCGAGTCGCGGCTGCCCCTGCGGATCGGGGGCTCGGTGACGCGCCAGGGCCGCCGCCTCACCCTGGTCTATGAACTGACCGGAGCGGTGGCCGGAGTGGAATGGCCAGCTGCGGTCACGGCCCCGGCCCGGCAGGACAATCTCTGGCAGCAGACCTGCAGCGAGTGCTTCCTCGCCCGGCCGGAGAAGGCGGGTTACTGGGAGACCAACCTCTCGCCCGCCGGCCACTGGCAGCTCTACCGTTTCGACGATTATCGCACCGGCATGCGGCCCGAGGCCGCGGTTGCCCCCCCGGAGATCGCCGCGTCCAGGCGCGACAACGCCCTTTCCCTCGCCGCCACCCTCGATCTCGGCGGTGTTCTGGCGCCGCATGAGCCCCTCCTCCTCGGGGTGACCATGGTGGTGCGCAGCATTGACGGCGCCACCAGCCACTGGGCCCTGGCCCACCCCGGCGAGCGACCCGATTTCCACCAGCGCGCCGCCTGGACCATCGCGCTCTGAGCCGCCGGCAAGAAGGCGGTGCGCTGGCCGCCCCGATCTGCTATATTCGGACCATGCGCGTACTCAAACATCTCTTCGACAACAACAAGCGGTGGGCCGCCCGGATCAAGGCCCAGGACCCGGAGTTCTTCTCCAAGCTCTCCCGCCAGCAGTCGCCGGAATACCTGTGGATCGGCTGCGCCGACAGCCGGGTACCGGCCAACGAGATCGTGGACATGATGCCCGGCGAGATCTTTGTCCACCGCAACATCGCCAACGTGGTGGTGCACACCGACCTCAACTGCCTCTCGGTGATCCAGTATGCGGTGGAGGTGCTCAAGGTGAAGCACATCATCGTCTGCGGCCATTACGGCTGCGGCGGGGTCAGGGCGGCGCTGGACAACAGCGAGCACGGCCTGATCGACAACTGGCTCCGCCACATCCAGGACGTCTACCGCTACCACCAGGCCGCGGTGGACGCCGAGCCGGACGAGACCAGACGCTTCAACCTGCTCTGCGAACTGAACGTGGTGGAGCAGGTGGCCAACGTCTGCCACACCACCATCGTGCAGAACGCCTGGAAGGCGGGCCAGCAGCTCTCGGTGCACGGCTGGATCTACTCCATCGACGACGGCATCATCAAGGACATGAACGTCTGTACCACGGGGCTCACTGAAATCTCCGCCACCCACCGCATCAAATAAGGCCCGCCATGCCAGCCACCGCCATCCTCAAAAAGGGCCGCGACAAGTCGGTGCGCCACCGCCACCCCTGGATCTTTTCCGGCGCCATTGCCCAGGTGGAGGGCGACCCCGCGCCGGGCGAGACCGTGGCCGTGCAGGCGGCGGACGGCACCCCCTTGGGCTGGGGCGCCTGGTCGCCGGAGTCGCAGATCACCGTGCGCCTGTGGTCCACCGACCCGGCTGCGGTGATCGACGAAAAATTTTTCCGCAGCCGCCTCATCCAGGCCCTTGCCTCCCGGCCGCCCCTGACCAACGGCGACAATGCCCAGCGCCTGGTAAACGGCGAACCCGACGGCCTGCCCGGTCTGATCGTGGACCGCTATGCCGATTTCCTGGTCTGCCAGGTCTTTTCCGCCGGGACCGAACACTGGAAGAACGCCATCGCCGGCCTGCTCCAGGAGCTGACCGGCTGCACCGGCATCTATGAGCGCTCCGAGGCCGAGGTGCGGGACAAGGAAGGGCTGCCCCGCTGCTGCGGCCGCCTGGCCGGGGCGGAGCCGCCGCCGCTCATCGAAATCAGCGAAGGGGGATTCCGCTACCAGGTGGACATCCGCCAGGGCCACAAAACCGGCTTCTACCTCGACCAGCGCGACAATCGCGCCCGGGTGGCCCGCTACTGCAAAGATGCCGCTGTGCTCAACTGCTTCGCCTACTCCGGCGGCTTCAGTGTGGCCGCCCTGGGCAGCGGGGCCCGGGACGTGGAGAACATCGACTCCTCGGCCGCGGCCCTGGCCCTGGCCCGCCAGAACATCGCCCTGAACGGCTTTGCCGAAGAGCGCGCCCGCTTCACCGAGGGCGATGTCTTTCGCGTCCTGCGCCGCTACGTGGAGGAGGGCAAAACCTTCGACGTGGTGGTTCTCGACCCGCCCAAGTTCATCGAATCCCGCCGCCACCTGGAACGGGCCAGCCGCGGCTACAAGGACATCAATCTCCTCGCCTTCCGGCTGCTCAACCCCGGGGGCATCCTCGCCACCTTCTCCTGCTCCGGCCTGATGGACCGCGACCTTTTTGAGCGGACCGTGGCCTATGCCGCGCTCGACGCCGGACGCGAGGCGCGGGTGCTGGAGTGGCTCGACCAAGCGGCCGATCACCCGGCGGCCCTTCACTTTCCGGAAGGCAAATATCTCAAGGGACTGATCTGCCGGGTGTGGTAAGATAATGCTGATGGCCCGAAACGATGACCCGCCCGAAGAGCCCATGGCCGGCGTGCCGTGCGACCGCTGTGGCCGTGTGCTGCCGCCGGCCGAACTCCAGTGGCGGCACGGAGAGCTGCTCTGCGACCCTTGCCGGCTGGAGGAAGAGAACTGCGGCTGCGGCGACGACGACCCGGCCGAGTGACGCCGCAGCGGCCGGTCATCGCGACCCAGGGAGGAGCACATGGCGAAACAACAGCGAATAGCCCTGGTCACCGGGGCCAACAAGGGACTGGGCTTTGAGACCTGCCGCCAGCTCGGCCACAAGGGCATCACCGTGCTGCTCACCGCCCGCGACCGCTTCCTCGGCGAGGCCGCCACCGCCCGGCTCATGGAAGAAAAACTCGATGTTCACTTCGTGGCGCTGGACGTCACCAACTCCGGTCAGATCCACAATGTGCGCCACCATGTGGAAAACCACTTCGGCCGCCTCGACATCCTGGTCAACAACGCCGGCACACTCAGCCCGGAAGAGCCGCTCTTCGGCAACAGCACAGCCACCGTTTCCCCCGAGGTCCTGCGCCGCACCTTCGATGTGAACTTCTTCGGCCTGGTGGAGGTGACCCAGGCCCTGCTGCCGCTCATCAAAAAAAGCCCGGCCGGCCGCATCGTCAACGTCTCGAGCATTTTGGGCTCCCTCGCCGTGCACAGCGATCCGGCCTCGGATTTCGCCGCCACCAAGCCCTTTGCCTACGACGCCTCGAAATGCGCGGTCAACCAGTTCACCGTCCACCTGGCTGCGGCGCTGGCGGATACCCCCATCAAGGTCAATGCCGCCCACCCCGGCTGGGTGCGCACCGACCTCGGTGGCGAGGCGGCGCCGATGGAGGTGGCCGAGGGCGCCAGGACCGCGGTGCGCCTCGCCACCCTGGGGCCGGACGGTCCCACCGGCGGCTTCTTCCACGGCAAGGACCCCCTTCCCTGGTAGCCCATGACCACCCTGCGCGGCATGCCGGCCGGCGACATGCTCCTCGAAGGGGTCTCGCCGGTGCGGCCGGTAACCATCGCAGGCGCCGGGCCCGCCGGGCTCACCGCGGCCATCATCTTGGCCAGGGCGGGCTGGCCGGTCACCGTCTATGAGCGGCACGCCGCTGTGGGCGGCCATTTTCGCAACGACCTGCGGGGTCTTGAAAACTGGGCGGACCACGAGGACGCCCTCGTCCTCTTCCGTTCCTGCGGCCTTTCCATCAACTTCGACGCCATTCCTTTTCGCGATCTCACCGTGTTGGCCGGGACCGACGGCGAACACCATTTCCATTGCGACCGGCCCGCCTTCTTTCTGATCCGCCGCGGCGCGGAGCAGGGCTGCCTCGACCATGGCCTGGCCGAGCAGGCGCGGGAGTGCGGGGTCGCTCTCCGCTGCGGCGAGACCCTGGCGCCGCACGCGGCGGACATCGTCGCCACCGGCACCCTGCACCGTCACCATTTCGCCGCGGCCGCTGGCGAGACCTTCCGCACCGACCACCCGGACATCGCCTGCGGCCTGCTCGACAATGCGGCGGCGGACAAGGGCTATGCCTACCTCCTGGTGGCCGGCGGCCACGGCTGCCTCTGCACCGTCTTTTTCGACCGCTTCGACCTGGTGCAGGCAGGCTACGCGCTGGCCAAGCAGCGGCTGCTCGCCCGCTTTCCCGTCGCCATGAAGGACCCGCGCCCCTTTGGCGGGGTGGGCGGCTTTTTGCTGGAGAGTTGCTTTGTCGAGAAGGGCCGGCTGCGGGTCGGCGAGGCCGCAGGGCTGCAGGACATGCTCTGGGGCTTCGGCCTGAAGGGCGCGGTGGTCTCGGGCTTTCTCGCGGCCCAAAGCCTGATCAACGGCACGGACTATGCCGCCGCGGCCCGGGCCCGCTTTAGCGGCCGCCAGCAGGCGAGCCTGGCCAACCGCTATCTGTGGGAGCGCTTTGCCGGCCGCGGCTACCAGCGCTTTCTCCGCCGCATCCGCCGGGCCCGCGACCCGCTGGCCTGGCTCGCTTCATTTTATAATTTGAATCGCCTCCACCGCATGGTATACCCTTTCGCAGTGGCGGTGCTGGCGGGCCGCTACCGGTTGCACCACGACGGAACGACACAGGACGGCAGACCATGAGCTTTTCCACCGAAGAGGACGCGCAGCGAGCCATCGAGACCTGGCGGCAGGAGCCGGAAAAAACCCAGCGCAAGGAGATCCGGCTCGCCATCGAATCGCTGGAACTGAGCCAGATGTATTACGAACAGAAGGGCAACGACCTGGGTTGCGCCCGCTCCGGCCGCTGCATCGCGCTGCTCAGGGCGCGGCTTGCCGAACTGGCCGCGGAATAGCGGGGCACCACCATGAAACTCTGGCTCGTCAGCCTGGTCTTTATCGCCATCGGCCTTGGCATCACCATTCTCTTCTGGGTGCCCCGGATCTTCAATCGCCAGCGGATGCGGGAACTCCTGGGCCGGCGCTATCCGCTGCTCTATTTCGTCTATGTGGCCAATGGCCCGCTGCTGGTGCTGCTGGGCCTTTTCCTCCTCTGGCGCTTCGGGTGAGGCGGATGCGGCATGCACTCCTGATCCTCGGCTGGATGCCGATGCTGCTCCTGCCGGCGGCCCATCTCCAGGCCGACCAGCGCTGCGCCACGCTCATCACCACCCGCTGCGAGCAGTGCCACTATAAAACCCGCATCTGCCAAGTCCTTGGCTCCCGGGGCAAATGGGGCTGGAGCCGCACCGTGAAGCGGATGCAGAAGCTCGGGGCCAAGATCACCGACGAGGAGGCGAAGCATCTCGCCGCCTGCCTCGCCGCGGCGCCCAAGGGCGCTCCCCATGTGTGCCAAGACAACGAATCAAGAGGAACCAAATGAGCGAGACGACATACGGCTGGAACGACAGCATGGAGATACCCCTGCTGGCCAAGATGAAGGCAGACCTCAAGACCGCCATGCTGCAAAAAAACGAGGCGGTCAAGGGCGCCATCCGGGTGATCATGAGCGAATTCCCCACCAAGATCACCACCCCCATCACCCTGGAGAGCGGCAAAAAATCGAGCCGGCCCAAAAAGGAGGAGGAGATCACCAACGACGACGTCATCTCGGTAATCCAGGGGCTGGTCAAGTCGGAGAAGCAGACCCTGGAGCTGAAAAAGGAGGCCTCCTCCGACTACCTCCAGGTGCTGGAGTCCTACCTGCCGCAGATGGCCAGCGAGGAGGAGATTCTCGCCTGGGTCAAGGCCAATATCGACCTGACCCAGTTCAAGACGCCGATGCAGGCCATGGGCACCATCATGAAGCACTTCGGCAAAAAGGCGGACGGCAACGCGGTGAAAAAGGTGCTGGGGAACCTGACGGGATGAGCGAACCCTGCCCCTGCGGCTCGGCCTCGGCCCATGGGCAGTGCTGCGGCCCGTTTCTCGACGGGCGCGAAACCGCGCCCACTGCCGAGGCCCTGATGCGCTCGCGCTACACCGCCTATGTGCGGCAGGATGTCCCGTATCTCCTGGCCACCTGGCATCCCTCCACCCGGCCTGAAAAGCTGGGGCTGGAGGAGGGCCTCGGCTGGCACGGGCTCACCGTGTTGGCTGCGGCCAATGGCGGCCCAACCGACACGGACGGCATCGTCGAATTTGTGGCTGCCTTTTCGTACCAGGGCAACCAGCAGAAGCTCCGCGAGCGCAGCCGCTTTGTCCGCGAAGATGGCGCCTGGTTCTATGTGGACGGCGTCGAGCTGCCGCAGACCAGTCACAAGACCGGCCGCAACGACCCTTGCCCCTGCGGCAGCGGCAAAAAGCACAAGAAGTGCTGCCTGACCGGCTCTATACCCTGACGCTCCGGCGGTTTTCGCAAACAAACGTTCCCCACACCCAAAGGAGGTATCGCATGAAGAAAACGCTCTGTGTTGTCGGAATGGTCGCGCTTCTCTCCCTGGCTGGCTGCGGCCAGGGGGAGAAACAGGCCGAAGCGCCTGCGCCTGCTCCGCTCGGGCAGGCCGTGCAGCAGGCGCAGGAGGCCGCTGGTTCGGCCGTGAAGCAGGCGGAGCAGGCCGCTTCCGCCGTCCAGGAAAAAGCCGCCGCAGTGCAGAAAGAGGCTGAGGCGGTCGTGGCCCAGGGTGAGAAGGCGGCCGCCCAGGTCGCGGCTGCTGCGGAGAAGACGGCCGGCAAGGCCCTGGCGCCGGCGACCGTGACCCTGGACAGCAAGCAGGGCGCCATCACCCTGTCCCACAAGAAACACGCCGATGCCCACGGCTGCGTCGCCTGCCACGGCGAGCAGAAACCCGGCCCGCTGGCCCTGGGCAAGGAAAAGGGCCACGCCCTCTGCATCGGATGCCACAAAGAGATGCAGGCCGGCCCCACCACCTGCACCCAGTGCCACAAGAAAAAAGCCAAGATGGAAGGCTGCTGATCTGTTCCGGTTTTCTGGTCGGGCACGCCGGGTCTTTCCGGCGCGCCCCCGGCCTCATTTTGGGGCCGGATGGCCTTCCGGGCCAAGCAGTGCCCGGAATTCCTCGTCGTCCAAGGCCTCCTTTTCCAGGAGCGTCTGGGCGATCTTTTCCAACAGGGGGCGCTGTTCGGCCAGGGTCTGCTCCACCCCGGCCATGCGCTCCTCGATGATTTTGCGCACCTCCTCGTCGATGAGGCGCGCGGTCTGGTCGCTGATCTCCTTGGGCTGGAAGATCCCCTGCTGCAAAAACTGGGTGGCCGGCTGTTGATAGGTGACCTGGCCGAGCTTGTCGTTCATGCCGTACATGGCCACCATGCTGCGGGCGATCTCGGTGGCGCGCTGGAGGTCGTTCTGCGCGCCTGTGGTGATCTCGCCAAAGACGACCTTCTCGGCGGCCCGGCCGCCCAGGAGCACGTCGATCTTCTCCAAAAGCTCGGTCCTGGACATGAGAAAGCGGTCCTCGGTGGGGAGCTGCATGGTGTAGCCCAGGGCGCCGATGCCCCGCGGCACGATGCTGATTTTATGCACCTTTTCCGCGGTGCTGCGGAAGGTGGCCACCAGGGCATGTCCGGTTTCGTGGTAGGCGACCGTCCGTTTTTCCCGCTCGTTGAGCACCCGGTTCTTCTTTTCAAGGCCCGCCACGATCCGGTCGATGGCCGCCTCGAACTCCTCATGGCTCACGTCCTCGCGGCCCTGACGCACCGCGAGCAACGTCGCCTCGTTGACCAGGTTGGCCAGATCCGCCCCGGTGAAGCCCGGAGTGCGGCGGGCAATGACCTCCAGGTCCACCCCGGGCGCCAGGGTGATCCCCTTGGTATGGACCTTGAGGATCGCCACCCGTTCTTTCAAGTCGGGTCGGTCAACAAGGATGTGGCGGTCGAAGCGGCCGGGCCGCAGCAAGGCCGGATCGAGGATCTCGGGCCGGTTGGTGGCCGCCAGGATCACCACCCCTTTGTTCACCTCGAAGCCGTCCATCTCGGCCAGCAGCTGGTTCAGGGTCTGCTCCCGCTCGTCGTGGCCACCCATCATGCCGGTGCCGCGCGCCTTGCCCAGGGAGTCGAGTTCGTCGATGAAGACGATGCAGGGTGCCTTGGCATTGGCCTGCTCGAAGAGGTCGCGCACCCGGGCAGCACCCAGGCCCACGAACATCTCGATGAAGTCCGAGCCGCTGATGGAGAAAAAGGGCACCCCGGACTCGCCGGCCACCGCCTTGGCCAGGAGCGTCTTGCCGGTGCCCGGCGGCCCCACCAGCAGGATGCCCTTGGGGATCTTGGCGCCCAGGCGGGTGAACTTCTCCGGGGTCTTCAAAAACTCGATCACTTCGGCCAGCTCCTGCTTGGCCTCCTCCTGGCCGGCCACGGATTCGAAGTTGACCCCCAGGTCGGTCTGGGCAATGATCTTGGCCTTGGACTTACCCAGAGTCATCATCCCGCCGGCCGCGCCCTGGGTCATGCGGCGCATGAAGAACATCCAGATGCCGACAAAGATCAGGGCCGGCAGCACCCAGGAAAGGATGGTGCGCAGGAGGGTGTTCTCGTTTTCGGCAATGATGTCGATGTTGTTCTTTTCCAGGTACTCGACCAGCCCCCGATCGTCCACCCGGGGGGTGACGTAAACCTGCTTCGGGAAGAGCGGCTCCTTCTTCTGGTCGTTTTCCACCTTTTCGAACCCCTTGAGCAGGTTGGAGGAGATCACCACCGAGTTGATCTTGCGCTCGGCAACGTGTCTTTTGAACTGGGTATAGGAGACGTTGATGACCTGCGGCGCCAGCCAGTGCTGGATCAGCATGAAGACGCCGAGGGCGACCAGCAGGTAGTAAAGGGAAAAGGAGATTTTCTTTTCCATGGGGGCTCCTTGCGCTATGATGGATTCGCGTGCGGCGGTGTTTTAAGAAAAGGGTCATGACTAGAACAGAGGATTTTTTTGGATGATTTTGAGGATCATCCGGTACATGTCCTGGTCGCGATAATTGAATCTAAACTCACACTCCTTGAGGTGCAAGTAGAAGGTGGTCTTGTTC
>JBFLXY010000006.1:0-174931 GCA_040757055.1 Thermodesulfobacteriota bacterium
AACAAGACCACCTTCTACTTGCACCTCAAGGAGTGTGAGTTTAGATTCAATTATCGCGACCAGGACATGTACCGGATGATCCTCAAAATCATCCAAAAAAATCCTCTGTTCTAGTCATGACCCAAAAACAAAAAAGGTACCTTGCCGGCATGACGGAAAAAACCGAAAAAAAGGAACTGGCTATCCTGCGCCTCCTGCAGAAGGCCAATGGCCCCCTGCCCGCCACCAAGCTGGTGGAGAACCTTCAGGCCATGGGCCACGAAGTCAGCGAGCGGACGGTGCGCCACTATCTGCTGGACCTTGACCGGCGCGGTCTCACCCGGAATGTGGGCAAAAGAGGCCGGTTCATCACCGATCTGGGTCAGATGGAGCTTGGCACCGCCAGGGTATTCGACAAGGTGGGCTTGCTCACCGCCAAGATCGATCAGCTCACCTACCGGATGAGCTTTGACCTCAGGAAAAAGAGCGGCACGGTCATCACCAACATCAGCTTCATTCCGCGGGAGATCATCGGCCGCGTCGCCCCCTTGATCTGCAAGGTGTACGAAGCCGGATATTCCATGGGCCGGCTCATGGCCCTCTATGGCCCCGGCGAGCGGGTGGAAGACATGGTCGTGCCGCGGAACATGGTCGGCCTGGGTACGGTCTGCTCCATTACGCTGAACGGCGTCCTCCTCTCCCACGGAATTCCCACCCATTCCGCTTTCGGCGGTCTGCTGGAGCTGCGCGATCGCAAACCCTCCCGCTTTGTGGAGATCATCAAGTACGACGGCACCAGTCTCGACCCCCTGGAGGTCTTCATCCGCAGCGGCATGACCGACTATCTGGGGGCCATCGAAAGTGGCTCTGGCCGTATCGGTGTCGGCTTCCGGGAGATGCCGGCGGATAGCCGGGACGGGGTGATTGCCCTGATCGGGGAGTTGGAAAAGGCGGGGTTGGGGGGGTTTCTCACCGTGGGGTGGCCGGGGCAGCCCCTCCTGGAAATTCCGGTGATCGAGGGTAGGGTGGGTGCGGTGGTGATCGGCGGACTCAACCCGGTGGCCGTTCTGGAGGAGACCGGCATCCGTATCCAGTCCAGGGCGCTGGCGGGCATGGTGGACTACTCTCAGCTTTTTCCCTATCAGGAGATGGAGGAACGGCTGCGCCGCCTGGTCTGATTTTCAACCGGCCGGTTGCCAGCTGCCCCGGCGGTCTTCCTTGTGGAGGGCTGTGGTCAGCCGCTGCCGGAACTCGGCGCCGGCAATGGTGCGGGCGCCGAGCCGGATGAGGTGGGGGTTTTCCACCTGGCAGTCGATGAGGTGGAACTCCCAGGCCGCGAGGCGTTCCACCAGGGCGGCCAGGGCGATCTTCGAGCCATTGGCCACGGGGCTGCACATCGATTCGCCGAAGAAGATGCCGCCCAGAGCGACCCCGTAGAGCCCGCCCGCCAGTCTCCCTTCCTGCCAGCATTCCACCGAATGGGCATGGCCCAGCCGGTGCAATTCGCCGTACGCCCTCTGCATCGCCGTGTCGATCCAGGTGCCGCTGCCATTGCCAAGGCGCAGTTCGGCGCATGTCTCCATCACTTCTGCAAAGGCAGTGTCACAGGTGACGGTGAACCTTCCCTGCCGCCGTAAACGTTCGGTGCGGCGGGAGAGGTGGAACTCGGCAGGGAAAAGCACGCAGCGCGGGTCCGGCGCCCACCAGAGGATCGGCTCGCCCGGCGAATACCAGGGGAAGATGCCGTTCTGATACGCGAGCAGCAGGCGGGGAACGGAAAGGTCGCCGCCCACGGCGAGCAGGCCGTCCTCGCGGGCCAGTTCCGGCGGCGGGAAGAGCAGGGCGTCGGTGAGTTGGAAGACGGGCATCTTGAGTGCCGGGCGCTGAGGATTGAGTGCTGAGTACTGAGTACTGAGTACTGAGTGCTGAGGATTGGGTGCTGAGGACCGAGGGTTACCCAAACATCCTCCGACGACCACTCACTCAGTCCTCAGCACTCAGTACTCGTTACTTTTCGTGGCAAGCTGCCCCCTGATAGCGGAAGAGAAGGGCCAGCGCCTTTCTGGCCTTGGGAGAGAAAAGCTTTTGCCCGAGCATCTTGCCGGCCACCCGCTTGTTGATCTCGCCCAGGGTGGGGTAGGGATGGATGGCGGCAGCCAGGGTGGCGAGCTTGACCCTGCCGTTCAGCGTGGCCACCCACTCGGCGAGCAATTCGCCGGCATGGAGTCCGAAGATCTGCACCCCCAGGGGTTTGCCCTTTGGGTCAAGGAGGAGCTTGATGCGGCCGGTCTTTTCGCCCTCGGCCAGGCTCCGGTCGTTGGCAGCGAAATCCTCTGTCCAGACGGTGTAGTCGATGCCCGCGGCCTGGGCGCGCTTCTCGTTCATGCCGATGGAGGCCAGCTCCGGCTCGGTGTAGGTGCACCAGGGCAGCCAGGTGTAATCGGCTTTCCTGGGCAGATGAAAGACGGCGTTGGTGATCACCACCGAGCCTTCGTAGCCCGCGGCATGGGTGAACTGGTGGCTGCCGAGCACGTCGCCTGCGGCAAAGATGTGCTTCTGGCTGGTGCGCAGCCGCTTGTCCACCGCGACCCCCTTGGCGTCAAGCGCCACGCCGAGCCGTTCCAGCCCCAAGCCCGTCACGTTTGCCGACCGGCCAAGCGCTAACAGCAGGGCGGCGGCCCGCAGGGCCTGTTCCCGTCCTTCTCCATCCTGAATCTGTACTTCCCGTTCGCTGCCCAGATCGCGCACGCGGAGCACCCTGGCGTTGAGGTGGAAGGTGATGCCCTCCGCCATGAGGGAACTCATGGCCAGGCCGGCCAGATCCTTGTCCTCCCTGCTCAGAATCTGTCCGCTCCGTTGGATTACCTCGACCTTGCTCCCCAGCCGGGCAAAGGCCTGGGCCATCTCAATGGCGATGGGGCCTGCTCCCAGCACAATGAGCGATGGGGGAAGCTGGTCAAGGGAGAAGATTTCTCTGTTGGTCAGGAACGGCGTTGCAGCCAGGCCCGCCACCGGCGGCACCAGGGGTGAGGAGCCGGTGGCGATCACCCATTTTGCCGCGGTGTGCCGCTTGCCGCCAACAGCAACGGTGTGCGGATCGGTGAACTCGGCGGGCCCGAAAACCACTTGGGCGCCAAGACTGCAGAAGCGCTCGACGGAATCATGCTGCTGGATGGTATCGATCACCGATCGGATGCGGGCGGCAACAGCACGGAAATCCACCGGCGGCAGCGCGACTTCGGGCAAGCCGTAGCGCGATGCATGGCGCATGGCGTGATAGACCGCGGCGGTGCGGATCAACGTCTTGCTCGGCACGCAGCCGTAATGGAGGCAGTCGCCTCCCAGCGTTGGCTCCTTTTCAATGAGCAGGGTCCTGGCGCCCAGTTGGGCGGCGCCCGCGGTGACGGTGAGGCCGGCGGCGCCGCCGCCGATCACGCCGAGGTCGAAGTCAAACCGTGCCATGTCGCTTCCCCCCTTGAGATACCGGTGAATCTCTGTCCATCCTTGGCGATTCTACCATGTCTTGCGGCGAAGGCGCGCAATTTGTCGCCTGCGGCGGCGTGATCGCCCCCTGTCCTTGCCTCTCGGGCGTTTCTGTGGGAAAATAGAAATGTGGTCCGGCCGGATCGTCCAACCCTGTGCGAAAGAGCGGAGATCGTTCCATGCCCATCCCCAAGACCCTCGACGAGATTCTGACCTCCGAGGTGCGGCAGGATATCGCCGGCCGCTATTTCGGCTTCCGCAGGCTCATCGAGGAGGACAAACTCGATCTGGCCCAGAAGATCCGGGAGTACTCCTTCATCCTCCAGAAACGCATCAGCTTCGATCTTATCCGCATCTACCTCCTTCTGGGCAGCGATGCGCGCATCAGTGAGTTTCTGGCCCTGGCCGGCATCAGTGAAAAGCTGTTCTATGACCCTTATCTCATCGAGTCGGCCACCATCAGGGCGCGGGTCTTTGAATGCCAGCGGTTCCGGGGATTCACCCGGGCCGGCCGTTTTCAGAATTTCCTCATCGACTGCTACGAAAAGCTGGTGTTCCATGTTGCCCGCTACCGCGAGAAGATTGCCGAGCTGGAGGCGGAGCAGGGAGCGATTGCCGAGGAGATCCGGCTTTTTTACCAGCAGAACGACCTCAATGCCATTCTGGGTTTTCTGAAGCATCTGGGGGACGAGCAGGCGACCGGCGCCATGCAGGGCGGCATGGAGGTCGGCCTGGGCGAAGGGCTTGCCGAAAAGCTCAAGATCGAGGTGCCGCTGCCCATTGAACAGGTGCTGCCGGTGATTGCGCCGCCTGCGCCGCTCGACGCCATCCGTCCCGCCCTGAAGCGTTTGGCCAGGGAGGCGTACCGGCAGCAGCGGCCGGAGATCATCGCCCTGTTCGACCACAATTCCACCCCCTGCCCCGGCCGGGACAACCGCATCGATTGAGGTGGCCGTCGTGCTGCCGATCCGCAACCTCCTGAGCCGTATCCGCTGGGACCGGGAGTTTGGGCAGGCCTGTTTTGAAGTCGGCTACGAGGATCGCCTTGCCGGAGGAGTCGTCCGGGTGGCTTTTTCCGAGTTGGTGATCGAGCCGGAGGAACGGGAGAGTTTCGGGGTTCTGGACCAGGAGGGGGTCTTCCAGCGCATTCCCTATCATCGGGTCCGCGAGGTTTACCGGGACGGCGTCTGCATCTGGCAGCGGCCGGCGCGGTGAGGAGCCCTGCGGTCAACTTTTCCTGGTTTTTCTGGTCGCCGGCACCAGCGGCCTGACGTAGCCGGTGCCGCCCAGTTGCCGCATCTGCTGCTGGATGTGCCAGGCGCGGTCCTGGATGTAGCCCGAAGGGTGGATGGCGTTGGAACGCAGGGGGCTTGGCAGGATGGCGGCGAGGATGGCCGCCTCGGCGGGGTTCAGCCGGGTGGCTGCTTTGTGGAAATAGGCGCGGCTGGCGGCCTCGATGCCGAAAACGCCGGGGCCGAATTCGGCGATGTTGAGGTAGACTTCCATGATCCGCCGTTTGGACCAGAAGGATTCGAGCAGCAGGGTGAAATAGGCCTCAAAGCCCTTGCGGACAAAGCTTCTGCCCGGCCAGAGGAAGAGATTTTTGGCCACCTGCTGACTGATGGTGCTGGCACCCCGTTGCCGTTTGTGGTGCTGGTTGTACTCCCACGCTCTGGAGATGGCGTTGAAGTCGAAGCCCTCATGGTCGAGGAATTTCTGGTCCTCGGCCGCCACCACGGCCAGGGCCGCATGGGGCGACATCCGCTCGATCCCGACCCACCGGTAGCGCAACTGGAATTTTTTGTCCTTGCCCTCCTGCCAGAGCGAGGCGATCTGGCGCTGCACCATGAGCGAGCTGAAAGGTACCGGCACCCAGCGGAAAAGCACGGTCAGGGCGATGCTGCCGGCAAAGAAGAGAAAGATTGCCTTGAGCAGAAAGGTGCGCAGAGTCCGGAACCGGAAAGAAACGCGGGCCTGGCGGATGGAGAGAGCTGGCGGGACGAGAACGCCCGAGGCGTTGTCAGGGACATGCATGGGTGACTGACAGGCCCGATGGTCCGGGATTTCTGCCTCCAGGTGGTGACTGCCGTCTCGAATCCGAACGATTCGAAAGCGAAGGCAGGTGTATAGCCGATTTTTTCGGCAACCGCAAGCGGAATGGCGTTTTTCCCGTGACTGCCATGACTTATGGAGCAACGATGCTTATTGTCTGTTCACAACGGAAAGGAGTTTGTTTCTTCCCACCGCATGGAGGTGTGTCATGAAAAGTGTGCTGGTGATGAGCTTTCTGGTTTCGCTTTTGGCGCTGGCAGCCTTTGCCGGCGAGAGCGTCGCGGCGGAGCGGCCGCTTAAAAAGGCCACCTTTGCCGGCGGCTGCTTCTGGTGCATGGAGCCGCCCTTTGAGAAGCTGGACGGCGTGGTTGCTGTGGTCTCCGGCTACATGGGCGGCACCACCGCCAGCCCCACCTACGAAAATTATGCGGCCGGCGGCCATATCGAGGTGATCGAGGTGACCTACGACCCGGCCAGGGTCGGTTACCAGCAGTTGCTCGATACCTTCTGGCGCCAGATCGACCCCACTGATGCCGGCGGCCAGTTCGTCGACCGTGGTCACGCCTATACCTCGGCCATCTTTTTTCACGATGAGGAGCAGCGGCGTCTGGCCGAGGCATCGAAAAAGGCATTGGCTGCCGGCGGGGTCTTCAAAAAGCCCATTGTCACGCCGGTGTTGCCGGCGGTCATCTTCCACCCGGCTGAGGAATACCATCAGGATTACGCCAGGAAGAACCCCCTCCGGTACAAGTGGTACCGCAGCGGCTCCGGCCGGGATCGTTTCCTGGAAGCGGCCTGGGGCAAGGAGCGCGGCAAGGGGGCGGCGGTGAAACCTGACCGCAGCGAATTGAGAAAGCGCCTTACGCCGCTGCAGTACAAGGTGACCCAGGAGGACGGCACCGAGCCGCCCTTTGACAACGCTTACTGGAACACCAAGCAGGCCGGGATTTACGTGGATGTGGTTTCCGGCGAGCCGCTCTTCAGTTCGCTCGATAAATACGATTCCGGCACCGGCTGGCCCAGCTTCACCCGGCCACTGGTGGCTGCCAACATTGTGGAGAAGGAAGATCGCTCCTGGTTTGCCACCCGCACCGAGGTGAGGAGCCGGGGCGGCGATTCCCACCTGGGTCACGTCTTTCCCGACGGCCCCAGGCCCACCGGCTTGCGTTACTGCATCAATTCGGCGGCCCTGCGCTTTGTTCCGGTGGAGGAGCTGGAAAAAGAAGGGTATGGCGAGTTTCTCAAGTTGTTCCGGAAGTAACGGCGGGGTGGAGCGTTGATGGTGTAAAAAGGCCGCGATTTCGCGGCCTTTTTTGTTTTTTGCACCCCCGGACCGGGGGTGGGGTCAGCGTCAGCAACTGTCGTTGAGGTCCTGGGAGTTCTTGGCCCAGCGGTAGAGATAATCGTTGAGCCGCATCTGCTCTTCCATGGTCATCGGGCCCCAGGAGTTGTTCCGGGCGCAAGAGGGGTATTTCTCGGCAAAGACCCGGTTCCAGGCCCGGGAGGTCTTGGATTCCGCCCAGAGAAAGGGCGCGCCCTTGTCGTTGCCGCGGCTGTGGCAGCTTTTGCAGCGCTCCTGAAAAAGTTTGCCGCCCTGGCCCCACGGCCGGCTCTCCCACTCCAGGGGGCCGTCGTCGAGAGTCCGGCAGGTCTGGGTGGTTTCGTCGAAGCGGCTTTTGGGCGCGGCGTGGAGTTCGACGACGACACCTGCGGAGAGGAGTAATGCGGCACCGAGGACAAGGGTCTTGTGCATGGGAACCTCCAGCTCAATAAGAAAGATTTGATTTGTAACGACCAGTTTCATTCATTATAATCTGCGCACAAATAGTCAATAGTTTTTTGTTCTGAGCGATACAGAAAGGAGGGATTGGTGGCCCGGAGCAAACAGTTCGATGAACAGCAGGCCCTGGTGGCGGCGATGCGGCTTTTTTGGGCCAAGGGCTATGGCGCGGCCTCCATTCAGGATCTGGAGGCTGTCACCGGTCTGACCCGCACCAGTTTGTACAACGCCTATGGCAATAAAAACAGCCTCTTCAAGAAGGCACTCGGCTTGTATATCGCTCTTGTGCAGGAGAAATTCCAGCAAATCGTCATGGAGGCACCTACGGCTCGGGAGGCAATCCGCGGCCTGCTCGAAGCGGTGATCGATCTTCATTTCAGCAAGGATTCGCCGGGGGGGTGCCTGGTGGTGCTCTCGGTCATGGAATCAAACCAGCACGATGCCGAGACCATGGCGATGGCTGAGGCGATGTTTCAGGCCGAACAGCGGATTTTGGTGGAAATTCTGGAGAAAGGAAGGGAGCGGGGGGAGTTGGATGCA
This sequence comes from Thermodesulfobacteriota bacterium, assembly GCA_040757055.1. GTDB lineage: Bacteria > Desulfobacterota > Desulfobulbia > Desulfobulbales > Desulfurivibrionaceae > JAJZRJ01. The sequence continues at coordinate 7,835 of JBFLXY010000006.1, forward strand.
GCTTTGCCGGTGGCGGCAACGGCGACCGCGTTGGCGGCGGCAGCGTCGGGGATGGTGGTGCTGGCCAAGGCCCGGATACCGGCGGCGCGGTTGAGTGAAATGGTTCAGGCAACGCTGCGGTTGCTCGATCGCTAACCCGCGCGTCGGTCAGCTTTTCTTTTTGCGGGTTGTGGTAGAGCTCTTCCGCCGTTTGGCAGCCGCCTCCTTGATCCCGCTGATGCGCTTCTGCAATTCGTCGCTCAGCCTCACCTTGCCTTCCAGCACGCAGCCCGGCCGGCCGGGGATGCAGTCGGTCTTGAGCTTCTGGCACTTGTCGGTGTTGTAATCGTAGTTGGTGCAGGCAAAGGTCATGGCGCGTTGTCCTCACTTGTCGGCTCTGTGGCATTTGGGGCAACTGGCATCGCTCCAGCCGGTATGTTTCAGGGGATAGGGCAACTCGCCCTTTATTCCGTGGCACTGGTGGCAGGAGCGCATGCCCTCGACCGGGTGGGGCATTGCCATGGCGGACCTCACCGCTGCGGTTTCCCCGTGTTCGAGGAGTTCCGGAGACTGCATGAGGGCAAAGGCCGCGGAGGCAATGAGGATCAGGATTCCCACGGCGATCGCCAACTGGGTTGAGTAAAGTTCTCGCATGGCGGATTCCTCCGGACAGCGGTCGTCGGATTAAACGAAGTTGAAACTCTCGGACTGAATGTTTTCCAGCGGCAGGCCGAGGTTGTCCAGTGCCGCCTTCATCGCTTTCTGCATCGCTTCGGGGCCGCAAAGGAAGTATTCCATCTGCATCCTGTTTTCCGGCAGATGCCTTGTCAGGAGTTCCGCCGTTACCCGGCCCTGTTCCCCCGTCCAGCCGGCCGGGGCCTCCTGGAGGACATGGATGACCTTGAGGTTCAGCCTTTCGGCGAGGGTGTCGAGTTCCTCGCGGAAGGTGATCTCTTCCCAGCATCTGCTGCCGTAGAACAGCAGGGCCGGCCGCCTGTCCCGCCTGTCGGCCATGGTGTGCAGTATGCTCATGATCGGAGTGATACCGACGCCGCCGGCGATGAAGCAGAATCCTGGAGCATCGCGGCCGTCGATGGTGAACGATCCGTATGGGCCGTCCAGATAGGCGTGGGTGCCGGGAGGTATGCCGCCGATTCCGGAGGTGAAATCGCCCAGTTCCTTGACGGTCATCCGGATGGCGCCTCCCGCCTCCAAGGCGCTTGAGGAAAAAGAGAAGGGGTGCTCGCGTATGGTGAAGGGAGACTTGCCCACGGTCAACCAGGCAAACTGCCCCGGCTTGAAGTTCATGCCGCCATGGCCGACGGGACGGAGGTGCAGGGTCCATGAACGCCCGCGTTCCGGCGCCACCCTTTCAATAAGGTAAGGGTGTTTGCGCATCAGGGATGACTTGATGAGCCTTACGTGGACGAGGGCGAGCAGCCAGGCGATGACCATGGCAATCCAAAGCCCCCGTTTGACCGGGCTCTCGGTGTAGTAGTCCACCCCCACGACATGCGCGACGGCCAGCACCACTGCGGCAACGGAGACATAGCCGTGGAGGAGTCGCCATCGCTCATAGTTCAGGCCGAGGGGCAGCCGGAAGAGCGAGGAGAGGATGACAACGACGAAGGCGATGAATCCCGCCGCGCCCCAGAGCATCCAGCCCGGCATCACGGAGGGATAGAGCAGCACGAAAAGGTCCGGGCTCGAAAGCAGCAGCACGCCGGCATGCAGGAAAAGGAAAGAAAAGGCGATCAGGGAGATGGCGCGGTGAAAATGGTAGACCACGTCTATGCCGTACGGGGCGGTGATGTTCTTGAACCTGCCGGTCAGGAAGAATTGCAGCCCCATCATTGAGAGCCCGGCAAAGCCGAGGCCCACGGAAAATTCACGCCAGAAACCGCGCCCCGGCGGCGGTTGGCCGATGAGCATGGCCAGCAGTGGCGCCATGGCCACGCCGAAATAAACCCCGATCCAGAAGGTGCTTCGCAGGAATCGCATGGTTCTTGCCGCTTTTTTAGTCATCTCCCCGGAGGGAATGGGTCATTGGCCGTTGCAGCGCCCTTGGGTCCCGTCTTTTCCGGTCAGCCTTTCTTACTCCCCGGCCGTTTTGTGCCGGACCAGATAATACCCCAGCGAAAGGGCGAGGACAATGGCGCCTATTCCGATGAGGGAGAGGCTCGATACATCCTTGACGTCAAGGATGATGACCTTGCGGGTGATGGCGATGATGGCCACGGCGATCACCACCTCGACGTGGTTGACCGGTTTTTCCGCGAGGTAGGTCTTGATGATGGTTTCGAGAAGTTCCACGCCGATGATGACCAGCATGAAAAGGCCGAACAGCTCGAGCAGTTCGTTGACTTCCAGCAGGAAGAACGGGGGGGAAAGGATGTCCTGGAGCAGAATCCAGCCAAGCTCGATGGTCGCCAGCAGCAGAACCATGGCCATCATGATCGTGATCGAAAAAATGACCCCGCGTTTGAATTGGATGAGGTACGTGAACATGGCAGGACTCCTTGGTGCCCGGGTGGAAAAGCGTTTTTCGCCTGTCTGCGCCATCCTCCCGCGTCAGGAGGGGAACAGGTGCGGGTTGCGCCGGATGAACTTGCGGATCCAGTGGTCGAAAAACGAGCGTTCGCGGCGGGCCATGTACCACCAGCCGAGGCCGCTGATGACCAGCGCGCCCGCGCTGTCGACAATCAGGTCCCACATCGTATCGGTGAGCCCGGAGGGATCCCCCAGCATGGGTTTCTGCATGGTGGTTCCCAGCGTCTGGTCCATGGCGAACTCGAAGATTTCCCAGAGTGCGCCGGTTGCGATGGCAAAGACAGCGGCGAACAGCGCCACGAAGCGAGGGCGCATATGGAGGTCCACCCGCTTGTTTTCGTTGAGCACGTAGACCAGCAGAAAGCCGAGGATGCCGAGCAGCAGGCCGGAACTGCCGTGGAGGACGATGTCCCACCACCAGAACCGCTCATAGTAGCTCCTGATTTCCCCGAGGAAAAGCGAAGCGAACACGAACAGAACGGCGAGGGCCAGGAACTCGGAGGGGATGTCCACCGGGAGCCGGTGGCGGAAAGCCGACGGCGCCAGGATGATCGCCATGATCGCCAGAATGAGGAAGGCGTTGATCCACTGGCCGTCGCGGAGAACCAGCACGACCTCGGCGGCCATGAGTCCCAGCAGGGCGAGCACGAGCCAGAAATGGACGCGGGTTGCCCAGTCGTTCTCGCCAGAGGCAGGGGGAGAGGCAGCCGGGGCGTTCTTGTTCGGGGCGTTTTTCGGCATGGCTTTTCTTGAGGGTAGCGGGAAGCGGACGGCAATTCAACCCATTCCGGGGAAAAGACGTTTTGATCTTTGACAAGGCCCGCGGGGGTGGAGTAGGGTGGCGTGGCCTTTTAACCCCAGACCAAAGGTGATGCGATGGAATTTACCTCCTTCGAAGAGGCGCTGAAAGTCTGCATGACCGCCGCGCCCGAGAGCGAGGAGCAGGATGCGGCGCTGGAATACTGCCTGCACCACGCCCCGCCGGATTTGAAAGAAAAGCTGCGCGCAGCCTTTGTCCGCTCCGCGGCAGAGAAACACGATGGCTGCGGCTGCGGCCACGACCACTGCGACCACGACTAGCGGCGGGGAGAGAGGGCGATTCGTCCGCCTTCCCCCTTGTCCGCCCCTCACCTGTCAGCCTCTTCGGCGCTCCGCGCTCCGCTTTCGGCGTTGCTACAGCAGTGGCGGGCTGTGGTGGACAAAGAGCCTGAGCGGGCCGGTGCAGGTGTTCCGGATGCCGTGCTCCTCGGTGGCCGGAGCGAAGATGTAGTCGCCCGGACCGATTGCCTCCCACTTTCCGTTCACGTACGCCTCGCCGCACCCCTCCACCACGAAAATCGAGTCCACCTGGGGCTCGTGGGTATGTACCGGGATCTCGGTGCCGGCTGCGATCTCCAGCAGGCAGACACTGGCGGCCTTGGTGTCCGCGCCGGTGACGAAGGTGGCGATCCGTACATTGTCGTACCTGGGGTGCCTGGCGAAGATCATCTCCTGCTGGCGAAAGAACTTGGTCTGCATGGCGTTCTCCTTTTCAGGGTGTCTGCCCACGTGGATCCGCGCAGGCGGCGGGAAGGGTGCCGCGCCTGCCCGTCGCCCGGTTCCGGCGGCGATGCCGCCCTTGCCCGCTACTGCAGGTAGGCGATGACAAAGAGGGCAACGGTCACGCAGATGAAGATGATCCCCACCTTGACGCAGACGCTCTCGTCCTCGGCATGACCGTGTCCATGTCCATGGTCGCTCATAGGTTCTCCTCGCTGTTTTCGGGTTGATCGATGCTGCACCGCAGCATCTCTGCCACTATACCGCATCCCTCCCTGCCCGCAAGATGGAAAAGCGGCTCGGCCGGCGGGGCTGAAGTAGCGTTTTTTTAGGTTCCATTTTTGTTAAATGTTGTTTCTTTTTTCACAAAAAATAAACAAAAACGTAATGAACTAAGAGGGGGTGGCGCAGGCGGTGTCGTTGTTAACTTTTTGAAATGGTGTAGTTTTTTCTTTTTTTTGTCTGGCGCGGCACGATTTTTGATTGAGAATGGCAACGAGCGTGGCGTGTGCCATGGGGTCGTTGCGGTAACAGTGTGTCCGCACCAGGGCGGGGTTGGTGCCCCGCATCTGATATCACTCATCTTAAGGAGAAGGAGAATCGATCATGAATGCAAAGAAGTATCTGGCAGGAATGGCGCTCGGTCTGGCCGGGCTGGGAATGTTGGCCGCCACGGCTGGGGCCGAGGAAGCCAAGCCCACGGCGGATCTCACCGTCAGCGCGCTCAGCCAGTATGTGTGGCGCGGTTGGGCCTACAGCAAGGACAGTGTGGTGTTGCAGCCATCCATGACCGTGGGCTACAAGGACTTCAGCGTCAACCTCTGGGGCAACCTGGATACCGACCGCTGGGACAACGACGGCGCCGACTCCAACAACTGGACCGAAACCGACCTGACCCTGACCTACAATTGGGCCATGGGGCCGGTGAACATGTCGGCCGGCTATATTTATTACGCCTTTGATGCCGCCACCGATACCCAGGAACTTTTTTTGAGCGCCACCCTCAACACCCTGCTGAGCCCGACGCTCAAGGTGTACCGTGATTTCGATCGCTATGCCGGCTGGTATGCCACTCTGGGCATCTCCCATGCGGTGCCTGTCACCAAGGAGCTGGCTTTGAACCTCGGCGCCCAGATCGGGTACCTGGCGGCGGATGAGGCGAGTTCCTACGCCGACCCTGGCGACTCGACCGACGAATACAACAATTTCCACGATGGCCTTATCTCGGTCTCGATGAAGATTCCGGTGAATCAGTATGTCTCGGTTACCCCGCAGGTCTCTTATTCCTTCCCGCTGAGCAGCGATGCGGAGGATCGGCTGAAGGCCGACAACACCGGCTATATCGGCCGGGCGGACGACGATTTCATTTACGGCGGCGTGGCGGTGAGCCTGACTTTCTAGCCCCTTCCCCTCCCATCTCTCCTGGGGCCCCTCTGTCCGCTTCTCCTCTTGCGGGCAGAGGGGTTTTTCTTGACGGGTCCCCCGGTGTGCGCTTCAATGCCATGGGAGAGTGCGATGCAAAAGCGACGCTGGTTGTGGTTGGCGATATGGTGTTGGGGGGCGGCGCTGCCCGGCGTGGTGAGGGCCGAGACCCTCACGGTGGCCGCGGCCAGCAATCTGGCGGCACCCCTGCAGGAGTTGGCTGCGCAGTTCGAGCAACAGGAGGGCGTCACCGTCAAGGTGGTGACCGGGGCGAGCGGCATACTGGCTGCCCAGGTCGCCAAGCGTGCGCCCTACGATCTCTTTCTGGCGGCCGATGGCGCCGGGCCGGCAAGGCTCAAGCGGAATGGCCAGTGCGGCGAGCCCTTTGCCTACGCCACTGGCGAGCTGGTGCTGTGGGTCTCCCAGGATTTGAATCCGGCCATCGACTGGCAGGGCGCGGTGCGGAGCCATTGGGGCGAGCGGATCGCCCTGGCCAATCCTGCCACTGCTCCGTACGGCATGGCGGCGCGCGATCTCCTGGTCAAGGCCGGCTTGTGGGAACGGCTGGCCAGCCGCCTGGTCTATGGCCAGAACGTGGGGCAGGCCTTTCAGTTTGCCTACCAGGGCAGCGCGGAACTGGCGTTGGTGGCCTTGTCCTCCGCCTTGTCCGATCAAGGGCGGGAGGGCGTTTACTATTCGGTGCCTGAGGCATCCCTGCTCGATCAGCAGGGATGCGTGGTGCGCCGAAGCAAGAACAAAAAACTCGCGGAACGCTTTCGCCAATTCCTGCTCGGTGAGGCCGGGCAGGCCGTGCTGCGGAAATATGGCTATGAGCCACCTGCCCCTGTGAACAGCGGCAAGACAACGAGGTAACGCCATGGTGGCGGCAAAAAACAACATCTATGCCCTGCTCGACCAGCACGGGCCGTTCCGCACCCGGAGCCATCCGCCCGCCCGCCGCGTTTTTTCGCGCGAAGCGCGGGGGTGGCTGAAGGAACTCAAAAAGAGCGGCCTGGCCACCAAGTATCGGGTGACGCGCAATCAGGTCTTCGAAATCCTCAATGTGCGTTCCACGGCCGGCATCCGTGCCCTGCTCGACGATCCGGCGGCCAGGGCCGCGGTGGAGCGGCGGGCCTACGCCCTCCTGGGCAACATGTTCGGCATCGAGGGCAACGAGCGGGAGATCGTCTCGCGGATCAACACCTATTCCCGCATCGCCGACGGCGTCATCAACTACCTGCGGGCCAAGGTGCTGGCCAACTACGCCTCCTACATCGAGATGACCAACGAGATCGACTCCACCAAGAGTCCGGTGGAACTGCTGCTGGTCCTCTTTGACGATCGCTACCACAAGAAGGCGCGCTTCGAGGCCAAGCGCAAGCTCATCCTCATGCAGCTCGCCGGCTCCATTGACCAGCGGGAGCGCGAGACCGAGGTGGAGCAGAAGTTTCTCCAGTTCCTCGATTTCCTCAACCGCGAGGTGTGGAGCCGTGGGGTGAAGATCGGCGAACTGGAGATCGTCTATCTCGTAAGCCGCCATGATCCGGAAACCTATGCCGCGCTCGATGCCCTGGTGGTGAAGCGGGAAGAGCTGCCCGGGGAGTTGGCGCCGCTTGAGAAGGCAACCATGCTGAAGCGGCGGCGTTTCTGCTACCACGGCCGGGAGATTCCGGTCTATGTGAGCATCCGCAAGAAGCTGCCCGAGGCCAAGGTGCTGAAGCTCCTCCGGAAGGGCGAGGAAAACCCGGCAGTGGCGGTGGATGACGAACTCGGCCTCATGGCGGTGGTGGACTCCCTCATGGAGGTGAAGCTCTTCCAGAAACACCTCACCGAGAGCGCCAGCCGCGCCGGTTCGCTGATGACCCTGGAAGAGGTGGTGGATACCCTGCACGGCGGCGAGCACCGGGGCGGCAGCATCGGCAGCTCGGCCCAGACCGCCATGTACAAATTCTTCGCCCGCATGGGCGGGATGCGGGTGGAGTTCATTGTCCACACCAACCGTTCCTACCTGAACTACATGTTCCAGCGGGGGGTCTCCCACGACGAGTACGAAGTGAAGCGCATCTTCGATTCCGGGGTCACCGAGCTGCTCTTCCCCAAGGACATCTACGGCATCGACATCAGCGAGAAGAAGGAGTCGCTCATCCGCTGGTTTCGCCGTCGCATCGAGGAATTCTGATTCCGATTCCAAACTCATTCGGACAACGTTGTCGGCTGCGCTGCGCGGCTCCTTGCCGTACTATGGGTACTGTCTCGTCGCTGCTCGCTTGCCTTCGCGTTCTCCTTTTGACTTGAAATCGGAATAGTTCGGTGTTGTGATTGGTCGAGATTTTTCGCCATCCCCGGCGCGCACTTGCTTGACAGCGCCGCATAAAATCGGTAAGTCAATTCAAGAAGTTATCGAGACGGCTGGCCCGCGTGGCCGGCGCCGTCGGGTTAGACGCACTTCTTGGAGACCGAATGGCGAAACAAACGCAAGACGCCGGGCAGCCGCCGGCCGCGGTACAGAAGCTTCTCCGGGCAATTCCCAAGGTTGACGACGTCCTGTTGTGGTTCGATGGTTCCTCCGCCCCGGCGGCCCTGGTCAAGGGTGCGGTGCGCGGGGTGCTGGCGGAGAAACGCGAATCAATCCTCGGCGGCCAGCTCACCGAGGCAGCGGCCCTTACGCAGGAGCGCCTCCAGCCGCAGATCGAATCCCGCATCGCTGCAAAACTCCGGCCCAAATTCCGTACCGTCATCAACGCCACCGGGGTGGTGATCCACACCAATCTCGGCCGTTCCCTGCTGCCCGCCGCCGCCATGGAGACCCTGCTGGCGGTGGGTACCCATTATGCCAACCTGGAATTCGATCTGGCCACTGGCAAACGCGGCAGCCGCTACTCTCTGGTGGAGGAGCTGCTCTGCGAACTGACCGGCGCCGAGGCCGCCCTGGTGGTGAACAACAACGCCGCCGCCGTTCTTCTGGTGCTGGAGACCCTGGCGGCCGGCCGCGAGGTCGTCGTCTCCCGCGGGCAACTGGTCGAGATCGGCGGCTCCTTCCGCATCCCCGAGGTGATGGCCAAGAGCGGTGCCAGACTCGTCGAGGTCGGCGCCACCAACCGCACCCACCTGCGCGACTACGAGCGCGCCATCACCGACGAGACCGCCCTCCTGCTCAAGGTCCACACCAGCAATTTCCGTATGATCGGGTTCACCAAGGAGGTGGATCTGGCCGACCTCGTGGCCCTCGGTACCGCCCGCGGTATTCCGGTGATGGAGGACCTGGGCAGCGGTTCGTTCATCGATTTCTCGCGCCACGGCCTTGCCAAGGAACCCACGGTGCAGGAGACCGTTGCCGCGGGTGCCGACGTCGTGACCTTCAGCGGCGACAAGATGCTCGGCGGCCCGCAGGCAGGGCTCATTGTCGGCAAGCGCGCCATCATCGAGCAGGTGAAGCAGAACCCCATGAACCGGGCCCTGCGCATCGACAAATTCACCCTGGCGGCTCTCGAGGCGGTGCTGCGCCTCTACTTCGACGAGGAAAAGGCGCTGGCCACCATCCCGACCCTGGCCATGCTCACCATGCCCTTGGCCGCCATCGAGCGGCGGGCCAAGAGACTCCGCCACCGGCTTGTCCAAACCCTGGGCGATGCATGCCCTGCCGCCCTGGTGCGGATCAGTTCACGGGTGGGTGGGGGATCGCTTCCGGAGATGGAATTGCCGAGTTGCGGGGTGGCTCTCGCGCCAAGAAAGATGCGGGTGAACGAACTGGAGCGGCGGCTGCGGGGGGCGGCCGTGCCGGTCATTGGCCGGATTGAGAACGACTGCCTGCTGCTGGACCTGCGCACCGTCGCCGACGACGAGATTGCGCCCTTGGCAGCGGTATTGGGGGGGGTGCTCGGGACGAGCGGGGGAGAGAAGCGAAGCGGGGAGTGAAAGAATGGCCTTTCCTTTGGTAATGCGGGACAGTCAGATAACCTTGGAGGACGTGGAGCGGCTCGCTCTACCGCTGGCGGAGTTGGCCAAGGCGCGCACGGGGTGCGATGATTTTCGCTGGGTCGGCGCCGACGATGAGGCAGCGCTGGCGCTTCTTCCCGAGACTTGGCAGGAGGCGGTATCCGGGGTGATGGCCAGCGGCGAGCCGCAGGCCGGGGCAGAGGCCGGCGGCGTCCGCCTCTTTCTCCCCATCGGCGCCGGGCGGCCGGTGGCGGTGGCGATCCTTGCCGGGTGCGCGGCGCGGCGCTGGTCGCCAGAGGTTCTGCGGGAGGAGACCAATGCCCTGGCCGTGCACCTGGCCGCCTTCCGTGGCTATTACGCCGACCCGCTCACCGGCATGGCCAACAGCCTCCTCTTTCAGCGGCAGCTGCGGGATCTTCTGGCCCGGGGCCCTGGCCGCGGCGTGCTGGTGCTCCTCGAACTCTATCCGCCGAGCCGCGATGCTGAACGGGCCTGGGCCTATGTCCAGAAAGGGGGCAGCTATCTCACCTCGCTCTTTGGCGCGGTGGCCAGCCTCTTTCATTTCGGCAGCGGCATCTTCGCCCTGCTGTGGGAGGATCGCCCCCTGGCCGAAGCGCAGCAGATGGCGACCATGCTGCTCAACCGCCTGCGGCGGGAGGGCTTTGCCAAGGCGCACATCGGCATGCGGCAGCTGGCTCAGGCCACCGAGGCCGAACTGCTCGACGAGGCATGGCAGGCGCTGGCCGTGGCCCGCAAACGCGGGCCGTTCGGGCTTGCCGTCCATGAGGAGGCCGGCGCGGCCTCGGTCTTTCCGCCCCTGACCCGCAACGAACAGCGCAAGGCAGCGGCGTGGTGGCGCGGCAAGGAGCACTTTGCTCTGGTCCTTGTCCGTCAGGACCAGGAGGCGGCGAGCAACCACTTCACCAAGCGGCTGCGCGGGGTGCTCGATGGCAAGGAGCCCTATCTCCTGCTGAACCAGCGCGAGGCCCTGGTCTTCCTCGATGGCGCCGGCAGCGAGCAGGCCGCGAAGTGGGCGCGCCGCTTCCGCAAGGCCATGGCCCAGTCCGCCGGCGCCACCTTTTCCATGGGCATCGCCCTGTATCCCTGTCACTCCTTCACCAAGGCGCAAATGCCGGTCAATTGCCGCAAGGCCCTCCAGCATGCGGCCTTCTTCGGCCCTGGCTCCCAAGCGGTTTTCGATGCGGTGAGCTGCAACATCAGCGGCGATGTCTTTTACAACGGAGGCGACCTGCCCAAGGCGGTGCGGGAATACCGCCTCGGCCTGGCATTGGACCCTGCCAACGTCAACCTGCTCAACAGCCTTGGTGTGGCCTACACCCAGCTCATGCGGCCCCGCATGGCGCAGCAATGCTTCGAGGCAGCCCTGCGCCTGGAGGCGGGCAACTTCATGGCCCTTTTCAACCTCGGCTTCCTCCACCTCCACCGCGGGGAGAGCGCCAAGGCCCTCGACTCGTTCGAGCGGGCCCTGGCGAGCAACGATCATCACTTCGACCTGTTGCTCCAGCTCGGCAGGCTCTACTGTCGGAAGAAACGGTATGCCGAGGCCGTTAAGCTGCTGCGGCGCTGCGTGACCGGCGCGAAAGTTGAAGAGCGTCGCAACGGGGATCGCGCTGCGGCCTGGCGGATGCTCGGCGAGGCGCACGCGGGTCTGGGGGAGAACAAAAAGGCGATTACTGCCTTCCAGAAGGCGCTTTCCTTTACCCACCGCGATGCCCAGGCCCTGAGCATGCTGGGCGAACTCTATGCCCGGGAAAAGGAAGGCGACGAGATCGCCCTTTCCCTCTGCCAGGAGGCAGTAACGCTGGATGGCGGCCAGGGTGAGCACTGGCGGCGGCTGGCCTGGGTGCAATGGAACCGGGGCGATGCCGATGATGCCATTGCCTCGCTCAAACACTGCCTCCAGCTCGATCGCAAAAATTCCGCCGCGCTCTTCTGGCTTGCCCGCATCTACCGGGAGCAGGGGCGGCTCAAGGAGGCGCATCGGCTCTACGAAAAGGTGCTGCGCCTGCAACCCAACCATGCCGAGGCGAAAAGCGCCCTGGCTCAGGTACGCCAATAATCCGGGGCGTCCGCCCCTGCACAAGGAGAGACCATGGTCAAGATTACCAAGGCCGGCCGGGTGATCGACGAACGGCAGCAATATTCCCTCGATAACTTTCAGGTGGGCGATTCGTGGCGCCTTTTTCGGATCATGAGCGAGTTCGTGGACGGCTTCGATACCCTGGCCAGTATCGGCCGGCCGGCGGTCTCCATCTTCGGTTCGGCCCGCACGCCCTTGGGGGAGAAGTATTTTGAACTGGCCGACAAGATTGCTTATGAGCTGGCCCTGGCCGGCTATGCAATCATCACCGGCGGCGGCCCCGGCATCATGGCCGCGGCCAACCGGGGCGCGGCCAAGGCCGAGGGGCTTTCCATCGGGCTCAATATCAACCTGCCTTTTGAGCAGGAGCCCAACGGCTTTGCCAATGTGCCGCTCAACTTCAAGTACTTCTTTGTCCGCAAGGTGATGTTCATCAAGTACGCCATGGCCTTCATCGGCATGCCGGGCGGATACGGTACGCTGGACGAACTCTTTGAGTCGCTCACCCTGATGCAGACCCGCCGCATCAAGGCCTTCCCGGTGATCCTGGTCGGCTCTGAGTTTTGGGGCGGCCTTGTCGAGTGGATCAAGGAGCAGATGCTCTCCACCGGCAAGATCGAAAAGGACGACCTCCTCTACTTCCAGGTGATGGACGACCCGGAAGAGGTGGTGCACTACATCAAGCGGACTGTGGTGTTGTAAGGTAACAGCCGGTACGGCGTTCTTCTGCCCTTTTCAATAACAAAAGGCGGCCATCCATGGGGAGGCCGCCTTTTTGATTTGGAATTCGTGCTGAGGCGAGAAGGTCGTTGACGAGAGGAGTGCAGTTACAGCTTCTTGGCGCGGTCGAAGGAGCCGTTGGTGAAGTTAGAAACCCAGCCCTTGAAGAGCCAGGTCGCCCTGTCGTTCTGCGGGTAATAGTGATCTTCTCCCGCCTTCCTAACGGAACCAATCGAGAATCTTCTGCAGCACTCGACCGGCGCTGGTCCCGGCGGGCTCCTTTTTGTTTTTTTCTTTTTCCGGCGGTTTGGGTTCGTTGGCAAGGCTTGCCGCGGTGAAGGGCAGCTTGGCCTGGTTGGCGAACCAGAAGGGTGTGGCAGAGGTCTCCTGGGTGCGCAATTTGACCCAGCGCCACTCGATCCCTTCCGGTGCAACAAGCTCCAGCGGCTGTGGACGCAGTTCCCGCATGATCTCGCCCCAGACCACCAAGGCGCCCTGGCCGCCGGTCATGCCAGCAGGCTTGTTGTTGTCCCGGCCGAGCCAGACCACTGCCAGCAGATCGCCGGTGAAGCCGGCAAACCAGCTGTCCCGCAGGTCGTTGGAGGTGCCGGTCTTGCCTGCCACGTTGTGCGAGGAGGGCAGGTAGTTGGCGAGCGGTGCGCCGGTCCCCTCGCGGACCACCTTCTGGAGCGCGGTGTTGAGCAGATAGACCTCCTCCGGGGCGAAGCGCTGCCTGGTAGAGGATGTGAAGCGTTTCGCCACCCTGTCGTCCGCGGCCAGCACGCTGCTGATTGCCCGCTGTGGCACATAGTAGCCGCCCGTGGCGAAAGTCTGGTACATCTGGGCGACCTCCAGCGGGGTCAGGGAGGCGGCCCCCAGCAGCACGGCAGGGGAGGTCGGAAGCTCCGCCTGCACGCCGAGATCCCTCATGGTCTGGGCGACATTTTTGACCCCTACCTCCATGCCGAGCCTGGTGGTGGCCAGGTTGAGGGAGAGGACCAGCCCACGGTAGAGCGGGATGCGGCCATGCTGGCTCCGGTCGAAGTTCATCGGCTGCCAGGGCACGCCGCCTTCGCTAGGTACGGTAATGGCGGTGTCGTCCACCGGGGAGGCCAGGGTGTAGCCCTTGGCCAGGGCGGTGAGATAGACCGCCGGCTTGATGACGGAGCCGACGTTGCGCCGGGCGTCGAGGGCGCGGTTGAAGCCGGCCAGGCCCGGGGTGCGGCCGCCGGCCATGGCGAGGATTTCTCCGCTCTCGCGGCGGGTGACCACCACCGCGCCTTCCAGGTCGTTCATGCCGCGCGCTCGTGCCATCCAGCCCACGGTTCGGGCAAGGCGTTCCTCCACCACCATCTGCACCCGCGGATCGAGGGTGGTGAAAATCTTGAGCCCCTCGGTGGTGAGGGCCTCTTCCCGGTACTCCTCGGCCAACTGGCGGCGGACCAGGTCGAGGAAGGCGGGGAAGCGGTTGCGGCTGCTGCCGGCCACAGGCTGGATGGCCAGCGGCGCGGCCTTGGCCCGCCGGTATTCTTCCTCGCTGAGCACCTCCTGGTCGCGCATGATCGCCAGCACGTCCTGCCGGCGCTTGAGGCAGCGCTTGGGTTCCTGGCGTGGATCATAGTAGGAGGGGCCGCGGATCATGCCGACCAGGGTGGCGATCTGCTCCGGGGAGAGGTCGTTCAGTTCCTTCCGGAAATAGAAGTGGCTGGCCAGGCCGAAGCCGTGGATGGCGCGGTTGCCGTCCTGGCCCAGGAAGATTTCGTTGGCATAGGCGGTGAGAATTTCGTCCTTGCTGTAGTGGGCCTCCAGGAGGAGGGCCATGAATGCCTCGTTGATCTTGCGCCCGAAGGTGCGCTCGTTGGTGAGGAAGAGGTTCTTGACCAGTTGCTGGGTGAGGGTGCTGCCGCCCTGCACGGTTTTCTGCGCCCTGGCGTTGGCGATGAGCGCCCGCACCACGGCGAGCGGGTCGATGCCGGGATGGTAGCGGAAGTTCTGGTCTTCCACTGCCAGCAGGGTATTGACCAGCAACTCCGGAAGCTCGTTCCGGGAGAGCAGTATCCGGTCTTCATGCTGATTGGGGTGAAAGCTGCCGATGCGGGCCGGATCGAGCCGCACGCTGTCCACCGGTTCATCGGTGTCGGTGCGGGTGATGCGCGCCAGGGTGTTGCCGGAGAAGGTGAGGGTGTAGGCCGCCGACTCTGTCATGCCGTCCGGAAAGCGGAAGCCCCTGGTCACCAGATGGACGGTCCTGCCGCGCTGGTCGTAGCCGCCGGCGTCCACTGCCTTGCGCTCCTTGCGGTAATCGAGAAGCTGCAGTTCCCCTTCCAGTTCCCGGGTGGTCAGTCGCATGCCGGGGGAGAGTTCCAGGGGGCGGGCATAGACCACCGCCGGCAGCGACCAGCGCTTGCCCTCGAATTTTTCCCGGATCGTCTGGTCCAGATAGGTGAGGTAGAAGGCGAGGAGAACGAAGAGAACGAGGGCGGCGAGGATTCCCCATTTCACCAGCGGCGAATCCTTGCGCAGGCGCGGGGCAGAGCGGGGGTTTTTGGTTTTTTTCCGAGTCGCGGTCACTGATCCAGGGCGCTCCGTGAAGTTGATCCCGTTGTCAGGGAGCCACTATCGCATGTTCCGGCGTCAAGATCAAGACGGAAGGCGGGGCGGCAGCGCGTCGCCCCGTTGGCTTTTCTTGGCTAGCACGCCTTTTTGCGCAGCCGGATGGACTGCGGGGTGATCTCCACCAGTTCGTCGTCGTTGATGTAGGCGATGCACTCCTCCAGGCTCATGACCCGGGGCGGGGTGAGGATGACGTTCTCGTCCGAGCCCGAGGCGCGCATGTTGGTGAGCTTCTTGCCCTTGGCCGGGTTGACCACCATGTCGCCCTCGCGGCTGTTCTCCCCGACGATCTGCCCCTTGTAGACCTTCTCCCCAGGCCCCAGGAAGAGGGTGCCGCGCTCCTGGAGGTTGAAGAGGGCGTAGGCCACGGTGGTGCACGGTTCCTTCACCACCAGCACGCCGTTCTGGCGGTTTTTGATCTCGCCGGCATGGGGGCCGTATTCCAGAAAGACGTAGTTCATGACGCCCAATCCCTTGGTGTCCGTCATGAACTGGGAGCGGTAGCCTAAGAGGCCGCGGGTGGGGATCTTGTACACCAGGCGGGTCATGCCGTTCTCCTGGTGCATCTCGAGCATCCGGCCCTTGAGCAGGCCGAGCTTCTCGATGACCGCGCCGGCGTAGCGCTCATCCACGTCGATGGTGAGTTCCTCGAAGGGCTCCAGGGTCTGGCCCTCTTCCTCCCGGGTGATGACCTGCGGCCTCGTCACCTGGAACTCGTAGCCCTCGCGCCGCATCTTTTCAATGAGGATGGAGAGGTGGAGTTCGCCGCGGCCGGCGACCTCAAAACCGAGGCCCACGCCGAGCGGCCTTACCCGCAGGGCCACGTCGGCGATGATCTCCCGCTGGAGGCGGTCGTCGAGATGGCGGGAGGTGACGAATTTCCCCTCGAGCCCGGCAAAGGGCGAGTCGTTGGGGATGAAGTGCATGGCAATGGTGGGCGGGTCGATCTCGATGAGCGGCAGCGGCTGCGGGTTATCCGGGTCGGTGAAGGTCTCGCCCACGGTGATGTCGTCCATGCCGGCCACGGCCACGATCTCGCCGGTGGTGGCGGTGTCGGTGGGCACCTTCTGGTCCGCCTCGAAGCGATAGATCTTGGTGATGCGCGCCGGCTGGATGGTGCCGTCCCGCTTGATCACGCTGATCGCCTTGTTGATGTTGAGGGTGCCGTTCACCACTTTGCCGATGCCGAGCCGGCCCAGGTAGGGCGAGTAGTCGAGCGAGCTGACCTGCATCTGGAGCGAGGCGGCCGGGTCGCCCTTGGGCGCCGGAATCGCCTCGACGATGAGGTCGGCGATGGGGCGCATGTCGCCGCCCGTTGCCGGCAGGGTGAGGGAGGCATAACCCGCCTTGGCCGAGGCGTAGATCACCGGGAAGTCGAGCAGCTCCTCGGGCGCGTTCAGCTTGACAAAGAGGTCGAAGACCTGGTCCAGCACCCAGTCGGGCCGGGCCGCGGGCTTGTCGATCTTGTTGATCACCACGATGATGGGCAGATGGGCGGCCAGGGCCTTCTTGAGCACGAAATAGGTCTGGGGCATGGGCCCTTCCTGGGCATCCACCAGCAGGAGGCAGCCGTCGGCCATGCGCAGCACCCGCTCCACCTGGCCGCCGAAGTCGGCGTGGCCCGGGGTGTCGATGATGTTGATCCAGTGGTCGCCGTGGCGGAAGGAACCGTTCTTGGAGGCAATGGTGATGCCGCGCTCCCGTTCCAGGTCCATGGAGTCCATGAGCCGTTCGGCCATCTGCTGGTTTTCCCGGAAGATGCCGCTCTGTTTGAAGAGCTGGTCCACCAGGGTGGTTTTGCCATGATCGACGTGGGCGATGATGGCGACGTTGCGGATGCTCTGCTGCTTCATGCGAAGAACCTCGTAAATTCGGTGCAGAAAGGGGGGCTACCATAAAGGAAATTTGCGCAGGGCGCAAGTAAAATGCGGCGGGTCGTGCACGTGCCTTCTGCGCGTCACGGAAACCCGAAGGAGTTCGCGGCCTTGAAAAAAATGGCCCACCCGGTCGCGAATTTCCGCTGGAATTTTGGCAAATATACAGTATATGGTGCACGTGCAGTCAACGGCCAACTATATATGGTGCATCAACTGGGCGCGCAATGAACAGAGGGGAGATGAGCTAACCTCTTTTTTTTCTTGACACTTTTGCGACTCCGCCACTATAAGGGACATTAAAGTGGTGCAAAGTGGGGCAAAGGGGAAGGAAGGGGTGTCAGCCATGAGTGAAGGGAGTGTCCGCAGCCCGATCCATCATTTCCGCGGGCGGTCGGAACATGCGCTGGACGAGAAGGGGCGGCTCAACATCGCCACCCGTTTCCGCGAGGTCCTGCGCAAACAGTACGACGAGCGGCTCATGATCACCCCGTGGCGGAACTGCCTCAAGGCCTATCCCCTCCCGCAATGGGAAGAACTGGAAATGACCCTGCGGGCCGAGGGCAGGAAGCAGCCGGAACTCATCAACCTGATCCGCTACATGATCGGCGGCGTCTTCGAAACCTCCCTCGACAAGCAGGGGCGCATCCTGCTCCCGCCGAACCTGCGGGAAGAAGGCAGGATCGAACGCGATGTGGTGGTCAACGGCATGATCACCTACTTCGAGATTTGGGACAAAGGGACCTGGGAGAGGATGAGCAAGCCCTCTTCCGAGAATTTCCAGACCATGGAGCAGACCCTGCTCGAGCTTGGTCTGTTTTAGGGGCGATGGACGCGATACATCAGCCGGTGCTGCTGGAGGAGGTGATCGCCAGCCTGGCCCCGGTGGATGGAGGGCTCTACGTCGATGGCAATCTGGGACTTGGCGGTCATGCGGAACGGATTCTCGAACAGAGCGCACCAGGAGGCCGGCTGATCGGATTTGACTGGGACGCGGAGGCCATGGCGCGGGCCAGGAAACGGCTGGCGCGCTTCGGCGACCGCGTCCGCTACGTCCATCGGAACTTCACCGCACTGGAGGAGACCTTCATGGAGCACGGGATTGGGCACATCGACGGCCTGCTGCTCGACCTCGGCCTCTCCTCCCTGCAACTCGACCTGAGCGGCCGCGGCTTCAGCTTCAGGGGCGAGGAACCCCTCGACATGCGGATGGACAGCCGCCGGCCACTCACCGCCGCCGACCTGCTCAACACCAGGAGCCAGCAGGAACTGGCGGATATTTTCTATTACTACGGCGAGGAGCGGCAGGCGCGGCCGATTGCCGAGGCAGTGGTGGAGGCACGCAAGCGTCAGCCACTCCACACCACCGCCCAGTTGGTTGGTGTCATCGAGCAGGCGGTGCCGCGCCGCTTCCACCCCAGGAAGATCCATGTTGCCACCAAGGTGTTCCAGGCGTTGCGTATTGCGGTGAATCAGGAACTGGAAAATCTCCAGCAGGTGCTGGCCCAAGGCCCGAAGTGGCTTAAGGTGGGCGGCCGTTTCTGCGTGATCTCCTTCCATTCGCTGGAAGACCGGCTGGTGAAGAGGTCCTTTCAGGAGAATCCCCTGCTGCAGGTGGTGACGGCGAAGCCGATCGTGCCGACCCCGGCGGAGTGCAGCCGCAATCCGCGGGCCCGCAGCGCCAAGCTGCGGGTGGCGGTGCGGGTGGAGGGCCGGGCATGAAGCGCGACTATTCGGCCCGCTATTCCGCCTTCCGGCGTGCCTCTGGTGCCGGCGGTTCCAGCCGTGCGGGTTCGGGGGGCGATGGCCAGTTGAACAAGATCGGCGGCATCCTGCTCACCCTGGTGATGCTGTTTGGCATCGGTATCAGCGTCTGGTTCGGTTGGGCGGTCCGGTCCGGTCTTGAACAGCTGGACCGGGAGAATCGGACCCGGCAGGAACTGCTGCAGCGCCACGAAAAGCTGCTCGGCCAGCGGCAGGCGCTCATGAAAAAAGAACGGATCGAGGCGGTGGCGGCTACCCTGGGCCTCTACCCGCCGCAGCAGGGACAGGTCCAGCGGCCATGAGGAACGATGCGGAAGCTACCGGTTGAAACGCAACGGCGGCGACGGCTCCTGGCCGGCGCCGCAGTGCTGCTGCTGATCCCGGCGGTTGCCCTGGGGGTCATGCGGCTCTTCTTTTTTTCAGGCCCGGCGGCGGAGGACGCTGGAGCGGAGTCGCCGTTCGGCCCTCCCGGCGGGCGCAAGAACATCTATGACCGCAATTTCAATGAATTGGCGGTGAGCTTCCGCCTGGCCTCGATCTATGCCCGTCCCCTGGAGCTGAAGGAGCCGGAAAAGGCAGCGGAACTCCTGGCCGCCAATCTGGGGGTCAACGAGGCGGAACTGCTTGCCTCGCTCAAGGCGGAGCGCAGTTTCGTCTGGGTGGGGCGGCAGATCCCGCAGGAGCGGGCGGACAAGATCGCCGAGGCCAACCTCAAGGGCATCCACGTTCTCCAGCGCTCCTACCGCTATTATCCGCAGCATGAGGCGGCGAGCCATGTGGTGGGCTTCGTCAAGGACGAGCAGGGGCTGGCGGGAATCGAATCCTATTACGACAACATCCTCCGCGGCGGCGGCGCCTACGATCCGGCGCTCTCCAGGGCGCCGGTGCCGGCAGAAGTGGTCTCCGGCAAGGTTGGCGCCCATGTGGTCACCACCTTGGACCTCCGGGTGCAGCGGGAACTGGAGGGGCGGCTGCAGCAGCTCATCGGCGAAAGCGGGGCGGAAAGCGGAGCGGCACTGATGCTGTTGCCGGCCAGCGGCGAGATTCTGGCCCTGGCCAGTGCCCCGGTTTATGACCCCAATCGTTTCTGGGCCTTTACCGGCGACGAGCGGAAGAACCGGACCATTGTCGAACCGGTTTATCCCGGCGGTCTGCGCGCTTTTTTCTGGCTCGCCGCGGCCCTGGAAAAGGGGGATGTGGCGGCGGCCGCGGCGCTGTCGGCGGCGGCGGGCGAAGAACCGGCATCGCCGTCCTCCGTCTGGCACGAGGGGCAGGAAGGGGTTTTTCTCTCGCCGGAGCTGGTGGCCTTGGGCGGTCCGGCAGTACCGATGCCGGCGGAAGAGAAACGGCTTTTTGCCCAGCGCATCGGATTGTGCGGTGAAACGCCGGTCGATCTGCCCGAGGGTGTGGTATCGGCGGCCGACGAGATCACTCTGGCTTCGGGTGATGCGCCGAAGCCATTGCGCGGCCTGCCGGCGAGCTGTGACCGGATCGCTTTGGGCAACGGCCAGGCCGCCACCGACACCGTCAGCCTGCTGAGTTCCTTCTGCCGCCTGGTCCAGAACGGCGCCGTGCCCCCCCACCTGCTGCTGGGGCTTTCCGACGGCCAGCAGCTCTGGCGGGTGCCGCCGCCGGCGCCGCAGGTCAAAGGCCTAGCGCAGCCGGTCATCGATCAGTTGCGCGGTGTGCTTGCCAAAAAGCCGGGCGGGGAACAGGGTGGCCTGGTGGTGATGGAGTCGCTGGTGCGCCAGGATCTCATCACCGGGACCGAGTCGGTGGCTCCGGTCACCAGAGCGGCTCAGGAGCCGGGGCCAACTCAGGAGGCCCCCCAGCCGGCGGCCCCGCGCTACCATGCGGTGCTGCTGGCGACCTCTGCCGGTGCCCAGCCCGGCGTTGCGCTAGCCATCGTGCTGAACAACGCCCGGTTCGACCTGGGCAAGCCGTCGCCGACGCGCGCCATGGCCAGGGATCTGGCCGTCCAGGCCCTTCGCCATGCGGCTGAAAAAACCACGGTGCCTGCGCGGACCATCCTTGTAGCCCAGGAGGCCGGCCATTACAGGAAGTGGCTGGCCCTGCACCAGGAACCGGAATACCAGCCCATGACCGCCATGGCGCCGGCCATTGCCACCATGCCGGACGTGAAGGGCTTCAGCCTGCGCAAGGCCCTTCAGGTCCTGCAGCAGACCGGGCTGCGCTTCAAGGTAGTGGGCAGCGGCCAGGTGGTGGAGCAGCAGCCCCATCCGTCCGCCCCCCTCAAGGGGGTGGACGAGGGCCTGCTGGAACTGCGGATGGTGCAGGTGCAGTAGGCGGGCGGAATGACGAATGGGCGGCAAAACAACAGCGCATATGCGATCAACCTGCGGGAGCTGCTGCAGCACGTGAACTGTCGCGTCACCAAAGAGATGGCCGATCTGGCGATTACGGCGATCACCTCGGATTCCCGGGCGGTGACCGCCGGCACCCTTTTTGTGGCGGTGTCCGGCACCGCGGTAGACGGCCACGACTTCATCGACGATGCGGTGCGCCGCGGCTGCGCCGGGGTAGTGCTGGAGAAGGGGCGCCGTCCCAAGGCCAAGGCGTTGCCCCTCGCCATCGAGGTGGAGGACAGCCGTGAGGCACTGGGCCTGATCGCCGCCGCCTTCTGGCAGGAGCCGGCCCGGCGGATGACCATGATCGGCATCACCGGCACCAACGGCAAGACCACCAGCGCCTACCTGCTGGAGACGATGATCCGCAAGGCCGGCGGCAAGCCGGGGGTGATCGGCACCGTCAACTACCGCTACGGCGGCAAGGTACTGCCCGCGGCCCACACCACCCCGCCGCCCGAGACTCTGCAACGGCTGCTGCGGGAAATGGCGGACAGCGGCGTGACCCACGTGATCATGGAGGTTTCCTCCCACGCCCTGGAGCAGAAACGGGTGGCGGGCCTCGCCTTCGATGTGGCGCTCTTTACCAACCTGAGCCGTGACCATCTCGACTTCCACGGCGACATGGAGTCGTACTTTGCCAGCAAGAAGCGGCTTTTTACTGAATACCTCAAACCCGGCAGCGTGGGCGTGGTGGTGGACGCCGTTGCCGGCGATCCCTGGGGCAGCCGGCTGCTGGCGGAACTGGCTGGCAGCGAGGCAAAGAAGCGCCCTGTCCTTTTGCGTTGCGGCGTCGGCATCGGCGAGGTGGCGTTGACCTCAGCCCGCCAGGATCTGGCCGGCTTGACTTTGGAAGTGGCGTTGCCCCAAGGCGGCATGGTGGTTCAGTCGCCGCTGGTCGGCGAGTTCAATGTCCGCAATCTTCTAGGGGTGGCGGCAGTGGGCAGCGCCCTGGGCTACGCACCGGCGGTGATTGCCGAGGGGCTCAGCGGTGCGCCAGGCGCACCGGGCCGGCTGGAACGGGTAGCGTCCGCCAGCGGCATCGAGGTTTTTGTCGATTACGCCCATACCCCGGATGCCCTGGAGAATATTCTGCACACCCTGCGGCGGCTGGCCAAGGGGAGGTTGATCGTGGTCTTTGGTTGCGGCGGGGACCGCGACCAGGGCAAGCGGCCGCAGATGGGGGCCGTTGCCGGACGATTGGCCGATGTGGCGGTGGTGACCTCCGACAATCCGCGGAGCGAGGAGCCGGGGAGTATCATCAGTGCCATCGAGGAAGGGCTCCGCGCCACGGGAACGGCGCGGTTGCCGCTGGCCATGCTGCAATCGCATCCGGCCCGGCGGGGGTACGAGGTGATCTCCAACCGCAAGGCGGCGATCCGGGCGGCGATCTGGCATGCCAATCCCGGGGATGTCGTGGCGATCTGCGGCAAGGGGCATGAGGATTACCAGATTGTCGGCACGACCCGCCATTTCTTCGACGACTGTTTGGTGGCGCGGGAGATGCTGGCGCTGATCCGCTGGTAGTGCAACGGGGAACCGGGGAGAGGGGGAGAGAATGGAGTGTATGGTAAGCGTTGAGGCAGGACATAGGAGGCCGCAGCAGGGACGGCGGCAGGCGGTCGGCCCCGCATCTGCCGTGGCACGGAATCCGTCCTGGACGTTGGCCCAGGTGCTGCTCGCCACCGGCGGGCGGTTTCTGGCGGGTGCGACGGGCATGGCCTTTACCCGGGTTGTCAGCGACAGCCGGGCGGTGGAGGAGGGAGACCTTTTCGTCGCCCTTGTCGGCGAGAACTTTGACGGCCATGATTTCATCGAGCAGGCCATTGCCAAAGGCGCAGCGGGGGTTCTGGTCTCCCGGCCGCCGGCAGCCCCCCACCGCGCCTCGGTGATTCTGGTGCACGACACCCTCCGAGCCCTGGGAGATCTCGCCCATTACCGGCGCAAGCATATGCCGGTGCTTACCGTGCTGGCGGTGACCGGCAGCTCCGGCAAGACCACGGTCAAGGAGATGGTGAGCGCCATTTTCGAACAGCGCCACAACGTGCTCAAGACCAGGGGCAACTTCAACAACCTCATCGGCCTGCCCCTGTCGCTGCTGCCGGTGGAGCATTTTCACGACATCGCAGTGCTGGAGATGGGCATGAACCGGCCGGGCGAGATTGCGCGCCTGGCCGAGATCGCCGAACCCGATGTGGCCTGCATCACCAACGTGCAGGGTGCCCACCTCGAGGGGCTCGGGACCATCGACGGGGTGGCGGAGGCGAAGGGCGAACTCTTTGCCGGGATGAAGGCCTGGGGCACCCTGGTGGTGAACGCCGACGACCTTCGGGTGCGCAAACTGGCCCGCAAGCTGCCCCACCGCAAGATCAGCTTCGGCCGCAGCAGTGCGGCCATGGTCCGCGCCACCCGCGTCAGGAGCCTTGGCGAAGAGGGGATGCGGTTCACCCTGCACATCGGTTCCTGGAGCGCGCGGATGACCATTGTCAGCCTCGGCGTCCATAACGTGATGAACGCCCTGGCCGCAGCGGCCATGGCCCATGCGGTGGGGATGGCGCCGGCGGAGATCGCCGCCGGCCTTGCCAGCCATCGCCCCTACGACAAGCGCATGCAGATCAGCGTGCTGCCCAGCGGCCTCAAGCTCATCAACGACGCCTACAACGCCAACCCCTCCTCCATGCTGGCGGCGCTTACCGCAGTGCGGGACCTCAAGCGGGAACAGCGGATCGTCGCGGTGCTGGGCGACATGCTGGAACTCGGCTCCCACAGCGTGACCGCCCACCGGATGATCGGCGAGCAGGTGGCAAAACTTGGGTTCGACCATCTGCTGGCCGTGGGTACGTTCGCCGGCGAACTGGTGGGCGAAGCACGCAAGGCCGGGATGACGGCCAAGCAGGTAGTGCACGCGGCCGACAAGGAAGAGATCGTGGCCTGGCTTGAGGCGGCGGTGCGGCAGGGGTCGTTGCGCCCCGGCGACCTCATCCTCCTCAAGGGTTCCCGCGGCATGCGCATGGAAACCATCGCCACCGCGCTGGCGGCAACGGAGAAAAGGTAACGCCGATGCTCTATCATCTGCTCTATCCGCTCCACGCCTACCTGAGCGCGCTGAACGTCTTCCGCTATATCACCTTCCGTTGCATTGGCGCGGCGCTCACTGCCTTCCTCATCATGCTGCTCTGCGGGCCGGCCTTCATCCGCATGCTGCAGCGGAACCTCATCGGCCAGGTGGTGCGGAACGACGGGCCGGAGAGCCATTTCAGCAAGCGCGGGGTGCCGACCATGGGCGGCATCCTCATCCTTTCCGCGATCACCCTGGCCACGCTGCTGTGGGTCGATCTGGCCAATCCCTACGTGTGGCTGCTTTTGGGAGTCACCCTCTGGTTCGGCCTGATCGGCGCCTACGACGACTACCGCAAGATCAAGAAGAAGGACAGCCGCGGCCTCTCCGCCCGGGGCAAGCTGGTCTCCCAGTTCCTGGGCGCGGCCCTGGCCGGACTCATCCTCTATCATCTGCCCGGCTTCGACGGCCATCTGAGCCTGCCCTTCTTCAAGGCCGCCCGGCCCGATCTCGGCTGGTACTATGTGATTTTTGCGGTGCTGGTGGTGGTGGGCGCCTCCAATGCGGTGAACCTCACCGATGGCCTCGACGGCCTGGTGGCCGGCCCCACCGTGATGACCGGCACCGTCTATCTGCTCTTTTCCTATCTCGCCGGCCATGCCGGCCTGGCCGCCTACCTGCAGATCCCCTTTGTCGGCGGGGCAGGCGAGGTGGCGGTCTTCTGCGCGGCCTTGGTGGGAGCGAGCCTGGGCTTTCTCTGGTTCAACTGTTACCCGGCCCGGGTCTTCATGGGCGATGTCGGCGCCCTGGGCCTGGGGGCGGGGATCGGTCTGGTCGCCATCATCATCAAGCAGGAGTTCCTGCTCGCCCTGGTGGGCGGCATCTTCGTCATGGAGGCACTCTCCGTCATGCTCCAGGTGGGCTATTACAAGCTCTCCGGCGGCAAGCGCATCTTCCTGATGGCGCCGTTCCATCATCACTTCGAAAAGAAAGGCTGGCCCGAGCCCAAGGTGGTGGTCCGTTTCTGGATCGTCTCCATCGTCCTCGGCCTCATGGCCATTGCCACGTTGAAACTTCGGTAGGCGCATGAACCACGCTGACAACGCCATACATCCCACGCCGATTCTTAAGAAGGGGAATCATGTGCTGGTGGTGGGGCTGGGCAAATCCGGCTTTGCGGCGGTGCGCTTTCTGCTTGATCAGGGAATGCGGGTTTCGGTTTCAGAGGGTGGCCGCGCACCGCATCTGGACGCGGAAAAGATGCAGTGGCTGCAGGAGAAAGGGGTTCATTGCGAGGTCGGCGGCCACTCCTCTGAACTGTTCGCCGGGGTGGACGCCATCCTGCTCAGCCCCGGCGTGCCGCTCACGTTGCCAGCCCTGGCCGCGGCACGGGAGAAAGACATCCCCATCTTTGGTGAACTGGCCCTGGCGCGCGACTATCTCAGGGCTCCGATGGTGGCCATCACCGGCACCAACGGCAAGAGCACGGCAACCACCCTGGTGGGCGATTTGCTCAGGGCGGCGGGCAAGAAGGTTTTTGTCGGCGGCAACCTGGGCACCCCGCTCTGCGAGTACCTCGCCGGGCCGCAGGAGGCAGAGTGGGTGGTGCTCGAGGTCTCCAGCTTTCAGCTCGATACTGCCGGCGACTTCCGGCCGCAGGTGGCGATCCTTTTGAACATCACCCCGGACCATCTCGACCGGTATCCCTCCTTTGCCGCCTATGGCGACTCCAAATGGTCGATTTTTCGCCATCAGCAGGCAGGCGACGTTGCCATCCTCGATGGCGACGACCCGGAGGTCGGCCGGCTGCTGGCCGAGGCCGACGCCGATCCCGCCTCGCCCCATGCTCTTCTCGCCCGGCGCTTTGTGGTCGGCGAGCAGGCAGCCGGCATCGGCGCTTCCATGTGCGGTGCCGTCGCTCAGGTGCGGCTCGCTGCCGGCGCGGACGCAGAGGAATACGACCTGGGCGGCACGCCGCTGGCCCTGGCGCCCAACAGTCACAACGCCATGACGGCCATCATTGCCGCCCGCTGCTGCGGCTGCCCTCCCGAGGCGATCCGCCGGGGGCTGGCCGCCTTTGCCCCCCTGCCGCATCGCCTGGCCCTGGTGGCCGAGGTGGGTGGGGTCGCCTACTACGACGACTCCAAGGCCACCAACATCGGCGCGGTGGTTTCGGCCCTCGAGGGCATGCAGCAGCCGGTGGTGCTCATTGCCGGCGGGCTGGACAAGGGCGGCGATTACCGCCTCATGCGGGAGATCGTTCGCCAGAAGGTCAAGGCCATTGTGCTCATCGGCAGTGCCCGGCAGCTCATGGCCGCGGCCTTTGCAGATATGATCCCGGTTGTTTTCGCCGGGGGCCTGGAGGAGGCGGTCGGCAAGGCCCGGGAACTGGCGGAGCGAGGCGATGTGGTGCTGCTGTCGCCGGCGTGCGCCAGCTTCGATATGTTCGAGAATTACGCCCACCGGGGCGAGGTGTTCCGGCAGGCGGTGCAGGCGCTCTGTTCTGCGCTGCGGGAGGTCCGGGGCGGCGGCAGCCCGTGTCCGATCATGGAGGCGCTGGTTGCCTGAGATGTCATGTGAGCATGGGGGGGAAGGATCATGACCACGGTGTGCTGCGTGTGCCACAGAACCAAGAGCGGGAAGAAGTGGGTGAAGAAACGGACGACGCAGGATGCGGGCCGGATGTCCCACGGCTATTGCCCGGAGTGTTATGCAGCGACCATGGAGCGGCTCCGGATCGATCATCTGGCCCGGCGGCTGTCGGGGTGCAACACGGTGTTGGTGAAGTAGGGCGCGATGGGTATGCGGCTGGTCATCACAGGCGGCGGCACCGGCGGCCATCTCTTTCCGGGGATTGCCCTGGCCGAGGGGATGCTGCAACGGTTTCCCGGGGGCAAGGTGCTCTTCATCGGCACGGACCGGCATATGGACAATCAGGCGCTGCGGGACAAGCCGTTCACGGTGGTCGCCCTGGCCAGCCGGCCGCTCAAGGGAAAGTCCCTGCTGGGGCAGCTCGGCGCGCTGTTGCAGGTGCCGGTGAGCATCTGGCGGGCCATGCGGCTGTTGCGGGAATTCAGGCCGGCCGTGGTTTTCGGGGTGGGCGGCTATGTCACCGGGCCGGTGCTTGTGGCAGCGCGGCTTTTGGGAATCCGCACCGCCATTCACGAGCAGAATTCGATTCCGGGACTCGCCAACCGGATGCTGGGCCGTATCGTGGACCGGGTCTTTGTGTCGCTGCCCGGCAGTGAGCGGTTTTTCCGGCCGGCCAAGGTGCGGCTCAGTGGCAATCCGGTGCGGCGGGAACTGCTGGCCGGCGCGGCCCGCGAGACCTTGCCGCGCGAACGGCTCACGATTTTGATTTTGGGTGGCAGCCAGGGGGCGCGGGCGATCAACCGGTTGATGGTGGAGGCGGTGGGACAGCTTGCCGAAAAAAATCGCATCCAGATCATCCACCAGACCGGCATCCATGATGCCGAATGGGTGCAGGCCGGGTATAATGCGGCGGCCGTGGCCGCCCGGGTGGAACCCTTTATTTCCGACATGGCGGCGGTCTATGGCGCGGCGGATCTGATCGTCTCCCGGGCCGGGGCCACGACCCTGGCCGAGATCACCGTCTTCGGCCGGCCCGCCATCCTGATTCCGTACCCCTATGCGGCGGACGACCACCAGCGGTACAACGCCCGCTATCTGGTGGAGCAGGGGGCGGCCCTGATGGCCGACGAGGCGGAATTGGACGGAACGAAGCTCGCGGCCATGCTGGCGGAACTGTTGGCCGATGCAGCCAAGCGGCGGCAGATGGCGGAGCGGGCAAAGGCGCTGGGACGGCCGGAGGCCACCGAAACCATTCTCAACGAGTGTCTGGCGCTGGCAGGCGCCTAGAGGAAAGGACGAGGGAAACATGTATCGCAAGAACCAGCGCATCCACTTCGTCGGCATCGGCGGCATCGGCATGAGCGGCATTGCCGAGCTGCTCCTGAACCTCGGCTACCGGGTCAGCGGCTCGGACCTGCGCGAGTCCGACATCACCCGGCGGCTGGCCGGGTTGGGTGGCACCATCCATCTCGGCCATGATGCCGCCTGGGTGAAGGGGGCCGACGTGGTGGTCACCTCTTCGGCAGTGAAGCAGGACAACCCCGAGGTGCTTGCGGCCCGCGACGCCCATCTGCCCATCATCCCGCGGGCCGAGATGCTGGCCGAACTCATGCGCCTCCAGGCATACGGCATCGCGGTGGCGGGCAGCCACGGCAAGACCACCACCACCTCCATGGTGGGCTGGATGATGGCCGAGGCGGGGCTCGACCCGACAGTGGTCATCGGCGGCAAGGTCAACAGCCTGGGCACCAACGCCAAGCTCGGCACCGGAGAGTTCCTGGTGGCCGAGGCGGACGAATCCGACGGCTCCTTCATCAAGCTCTCGCCGGTGCTGGAGATCGTGACCAACATCGACTTCGAGCATGTGGACCACTATGCCGACATCGAGGCGGTGAAGGCGGCCTTTCTCGAGTTTATCAACAAGATACCCTTCTACGGCGCGGCCATTCTCTGCCTTGACGACCCGCATGTGGCCTCGCTGCTGCCGGAAATCAAGAAGCGCACCATCACCTACGGTTTTGCCAGCCAGGCGGACATCCAGGCCCGCGACGTCAAGGGCCAGGGCTTCATCAACCGCTTCGAGGTGTGGCGGCACGGCGAACTGCTTGGCAAGGTCTCGCTCCTGGTGCCGGGTCAGCACAATGTCTACAACGCCCTGGCAGCTATTGCCCTGGGGCTGGAACTGGAGATTCCTTTCGCCACCATCAGCAAGGCCCTGGGCGGCTTTACCGGCGTGCAGCGCCGTTTGCAGGTGAAGGGCGAGTCGCAGGGCATTACGGTGATGGACGACTACGGCCATCACCCCACCGAGATCCGCGCCACTCTCGCCGCCCTGCGCAGCGCTTGGCCCAAGCGCCGGCTGGTGGTGCTCTTCCAGCCGCACCGCTATACCCGCACCGCCGGGTTGTTCAAGGAGTTCTGCACCGCCTTCCACGATTCGGACCTCCTGCTGCTCACCGAGATCTATGCGGCCAGCGAGGCGCCCATCGAGGGAGTGAGCGGCGAGTCGCTCATGGACGGGATCAGGCAGCACGGGCAGCGATTCGTCGAATATGTGCCGACCCTGGAGGCGATGGCTGCGGCGGTGCAGCCCCATCTGAAGCGGGGCGATGTGGTGCTCACTTTAGGTGCCGGCAGCATCTACCGGGTGGGCGAGGAACTGCTGGTGGAACTGGAAAGGAAGGATGCCGCTGCGTAAGGCGCGGGGCAGCGGCAGGAACCATGGGACTGGCATGCGCGGCATACGAATCCAACCTGAGGGAGCGGCCGTTGGCTGAACAGAGTGGTTGGCAGAAGGCGCTGGCCATGAAGTGGCCGGGGACCATCCTGTGGGATGCCCCGCTGGCGGAGTTCACCACGCTGCATGTCGGCGGCCCCGCTGCGGCGGTGGCCATGCCGGCGAGCACTGCCGAGCTTCTCTCCCTGCTGGCCCTGCTCCGGAGCTATATCGTGCCGTGGCGGGTGATCGGCCGCGGCAGCAACCTGCTGGTGGCGGACCGCGGTTACAACGGGGTGGTGATTGTGCTTGACCGGCGCTTCGGCGCCATCGAAGCGGCAGGGCCGACCACCGTGCGGGTCGAGGCCGGCTGCGGCGTTGCCAGGTTGCTCCAGTGGTGCGCCGCCCAGGAGTTGAGTGGCCTCGAATTTCTCGCCGGCATTCCCGGCAGTGTCGGCGGTGCGCTGGCCATGAATGCCGGCGCCTGGGGCCGGGAGATCGGGTCGTGCGTCGATGCCGTGGAACTCGTCGACGCCGGCGGCACCCTTTGCCGGGTCGGGCGGGCGGGGTTGGATTTTGCTTACCGGCATCTGGTTCTGGAGCCGGGAACGGTGATCGTTGCCGGCCATTTTGCGCTGGCCGCAGGCCATGGTCCCGAGATTGAAGCGCAGATGGCCCAATATATTGCCAGGCGCAAGACCAAACAGCCCCGGGGCGTGGCCAATGCCGGCTCCTTTTTCAAGAATCCGCCAGGGAATGCCGCCGGCCGCCTCATCGAGCAGGCCGGTCTCAAGGGCACCACGGTGGGTGGCGCCATGGTGTCGCCGGTCCATGCCAATTTTCTGGTCAACACCGGCAGCGCCACGGCGTATGAGATGTATACCCTGATGCGGCTGGTGCAGGCCCGGGTGGAGGCAGTCTTTGGCATTCGCCTGGAACCGGAGGTCCATCTGCTGGGCGATGTTGCCGAGGGTGGCGCTGGGGGTGGGCATGCCTAAGAAGAAGCCGGTCAAACAGCGGTTGGGGAAGCCGCCGAAGAATTCGGCCTTCGCCGAACTGCGCAACAAGCTGATCATCCTCGGGGTGGCCTTCTGCGTGGTGCTCGGCGCCTTGGCGGCCGGCAGCTTTCTCATGCTCAAGGCCCTGGAGCGTTCGGAGTTCTTTCAGGTCACCGCCATCCGTATCCAGGGGAGCCAGCGGGTGACCAAGAATCAGATTCTGGAGCTGAGCGGGGTGGACATCCACACCAATCTGCTGGCGCTGGATCTGGACGAGGTGAAGGCGCGGGTCGAGAGCCACGAATGGGTGGAGAGCGCCGATGTCGACCGCAACTGGCCGAACCGGTTGCAGATCACCATTCGCGAGCGGGTGCCGGTGGCGCTGGTCAGCTTCAGGGAAGGGCTTTTTTACCTCGACCGGCAAGGGATCGCCTTCGCCAAGGTGCTGCCGCCGGAGGATCTCGATTATCCGGTGATCACCGGCCTCAGTCGTGAGCAGTGGCCGCCGCAGATCAGCGGTTCGGCGCTGGGTGAGGCCCTGCAGTTTATCCGGCTGGCCGGTCGGGGCAGCACCGTCCTGCCGGGCCAGAGCATCTCCGAGATTCATCTGGAACCAGCCGGTTCGCTGATTCTTTTTCTGGTGGACCGGCCCTTCCCGATATTCCTCGGCAAGGGCGAGGTGGCGACCAAATACCACCGACTGGCCCGGGTATTGAACCGGCTCTACAAGGGAAACGAGTTTGCCGTCACCGCCTATATCCGCATGGATTACCTGCCGGATAAGGTGCTGGTCGGCTTGGCGGACGCAGTGTAACGATCTTTACGGAGTGGTGTGGCAATGGCAAGCGGCGAACGGGGCGAATTGATCGTCGGACTCGATATCGGTACCACCAAGATCTGCGCCGTGGTGGGGGAGATCCATGACAACCGGGTCGATATCATCGGCATCGGCCGGCACCCCTCGGTGGGGCTGCGGCGCGGCGTGGTGGTGAACATCGAAAGCACGGTGGAGTCGATCCGCCAGGCGGTGGAGGAGGCGGAGCGCATGGCTGGCTGCGAGATCGGCACCGTCTATGTGGGCATCGCCGGCAGCCATATCAAAGGCTTCAACAGCCATGGCCTCATCGCCATCAAGCACCCGGAGATCCGCCAGGACGACATCGACCGGGTGGTGGATGCGGCCCGCGCGGTGCCGATCCCGCCGGACCAGGAGATCATCCACGTGCTGCCGCAGGAGTTCATGGTGGACGGCCAGCCCGACATCCAGGACCCCATCGGCATGACCGGGGTGCGGCTGGAGGCGGACGTGCATATCGTCACCGGTTCGGTGACCGCAGTGCACAACATCATCAAATGCTGCAACCGCGCCGGGCTGGAGGTGGCCGACGTGGTGCTGGAGCCCCTGGCCTCGGCCGAGGCGGTGCTGACCAAGGAGGAGCGGGAGCTGGGCGTGGGGCTGCTCGATATCGGAGGCGGCACCTCGGATCTGGCGGTCTTTTCCGACGGCACCATCAAGCACACCTTTGTGCTGGGCCTGGGCGGCCACAACCTGACCAACGACCTCTCGGTCGGGTTGCGCACGCCGGTGAAGGAGGCGGAGCGGCTCAAGGAGGAATACGGCTGTGCCCTGGCCTCGATGATCGACAAGGACCAGGTCATCGAGGTGCCCAGCGTGGGCGGCCGCAAGTCGCGCAAGCTCTCGCGCCGGGTGATGGGCGAGATCCTGGAGCCGCGGGTGGAGGAGATGCTGACCCTCATCAACCAGGAGCTGGCGGAATCGCACTTCAAGGAGGTGGCCAATTCCGGCATGGTGCTGACCGGCGGCACTTCGCTTCTGGCCAACATGGAGGAACTGGCCGAGCAGATCTTCGATCTGCCGGTGCGGATCGGCTATCCGGAGAATGTCGGCGGGGTGGTGGACGTGGTGAACTCGCCGCAGTGGGCCACCGGCGTGGGGCTGGTGATCTACGGCATGCGGCACGAGCCGATGCTGGGCCTGCGCAGCAAGGGCAGCGGCGTCATCGGCCGGGTGGCCGGGCGGATGAAGGACTGGTTCAAAAACATGATGTAGCAGTATCGGGTAAGGGTAACGGGGCGATACCGGCAGTCGGGTGCCGGGCGGTCGGAACATAACGGGGAGCTAAGAGCTATGTCGTTCAAACTGGCAGAATCACAATCGCGGGCAAAGATCAAGGTATTCGGGGTTGGGGGCGGCGGCGGCAACGCGGTCAACACCATGGTGGAGAGCAATCTCCTCGGCGTGGAGTTCATCGCCGGCAACACGGACATGCAGGCCCTGGAGCAGTCCAAGGCGGATATCCGCCTCCAGATCGGGCCGACGGTCTCCAAGGGGCTCGGAGCCGGCGCCAATCCCGAGGTGGGCCGGGCGGCGGCGGCGGAGTCCATCGAGGAGATCCGGAAACTCCTCAAGGACAGCGACATGGTCTTTGTCACCGCCGGCATGGGCGGCGGCACCGGCACCGGCGCTGCCCCTGTGGTGGCGCGGGTGGCCAAGGAACTGGGGGCCTTGACCGTGGGCGTGGTCACCAAGCCTTTTGCCTTCGAGGGCCGCACCCGGATGAAGAACGCCGAGTCGGGCTGGAAGGAACTGAGCGAGCATGTGGACACCATCATCACCATCCCCAACGACCGCCTCATCTCGCTGGCCCAGAAGGGCACCCGTTTCATCGACGGCATGAAGATGGCCGACGACGTGCTGGTCCAGGCCGTGAAAGGCATCACCGACCTCATCAACCTCCCCGGCTACATCAACCCCGACTTTGCCGACGTCCGCACCGTCATGAACGAGATGGGCCCCGCCCTCATGGGCGCCGGCCAGGGAGTCGGCGACAACCGCGCGGTGGAGGCGGTGAACATGGCCATCGCCAGCCCCCTTTTGCAGGACATCAGCATTGACGGCGCCCGCGGCGTGCTGGTGAACATCTCCGCCCGCCAGGATACCCTGACCAT
The DNA here is from genome assembly GCA_040757055.1 of Thermodesulfobacteriota bacterium. Taxonomy (GTDB): domain Bacteria; phylum Desulfobacterota; class Desulfobulbia; order Desulfobulbales; family Desulfurivibrionaceae; genus JAJZRJ01. Next base: position 41,033 of record JBFLXY010000006.1, read on the forward strand.
GGCCGAGGTGACCCAGGCCACCACCAAGATCTACGAGGAGGTGCACGAGGATGCCAACATCATCCTGGGCGTCATCTTTGACGACAACCTGGGCGAGGAACTGCGGGTGACCGTCATTGCCACCGGCATCCGCACCGTGGAGGGGGTCGAGGACGTGGTCGAAAAGGTGCGGCCGCTTATCCCGAAGCGCGAGATCAAGGCCCAGAACCTGCCTTTCAAGGGGCGGGAGGCGGTGGCGGCCAATGGCGGCGTGGTTGCCGGTTGCCAGCGCCGGTCTCCCAGCACCATCCTCAACGAGGATGACTTTGACAAGCCCACCTTCCTGCGCAAGAACGAGAGCTGATCGCCCCGAGGCCGCTGGCAGCCGACTCCCCGACAGTCGGCTGCCGCGGCATGCCCATGCGACATAAACCGGCGTCCAGCCAGGATCCCCTCGCCCAGGAGCGCGGCACCATTCGCAAGAAGTGGGCTGGCCGGCTGGCGGTGGCCCTGCTCTTCCCCAACCGTTACGGCATCGGCGCCTCGAACCTCGGCTTCCAGCTCGTTTACCACCTCGCCAACCAGCACCCCGACATCGTCTGCGAACGATTCTTTCTGCCCGAGGAGGGCGTGCCGCTCCTGTCCTGTGAGTCCCGCCGCCCCTTGCGCGATTTTCCGGTGATTTGCTATGCCGCCCCCTTTGAGGCGGATTTCCCCAATCTGCTGGCCATGCTGGCCCAGAGCGGCGCCCCGCTTCTGGCCGCTGACCGGAGCGAAGCCGCGCCGCTCATTATCGGCGGCGGAGTGCTCGCCTTCATGAACCCGGAGCCTTTGGCACCTTTCACCGACCTCTTCATGGTGGGCGAGGCGGAGCCGGTGCTGCCGACGATCCTCGATACCCTGGTCAGCCGGCAGGGGAAAGGCGACCGCGCCGGATTGCTGCGCCATCTCGCCACCACCCTGCAGGGTTGCTATGCCCCGCATTTTTATACCCCGCGCTACCACCCCGACGGCACCCTGGCGGCGGTGGCGGTGGCCAAGGGGCTGCCGGCGCGGGTGCGCAAGGTGGTCCTGTCGCAGACCGAGGTGGCTGGGCACTCGCGGCTCCTCTCACCGCAGGCGGAGTTTGCCGATCTCTTCCTTGCCGAGCTGGGCCGGGGCTGCAGTCGCGGATGCCGTTTCTGCGCCGCAGGCTTTGTCTATCGGCCGCCGCGGCTGTGGGGCGCCGAGGCCATTCTGGCGGCCTTGCGGGAACGGCCGACCGAGATTCCGCGGGTCGGCCTCTTGGGCATGGAGATGGCACGGCCGCAGGACCTTGCCCGTATCGCCACCGAATTGCAGGCCCAGCAGTGCGCCCTCTCCTTTTCCTCGCTGCGGGCCGATGCCCTGGGGCCGGAACTGGTGACCCTGCTGGGAACAAGCGGCATCAAGACCGCCACCATCGCCCCGGACGGCCCCTCGGAGCGGCTGCGTCGGGTGATCAACAAGGGCATCACCAGAGAGGAGGTGCTGGCCGCGGCCAGCACCCTGGCTGAGCAGGGGATTGCGCAGCTCAAGCTCTACTTTATGCTTGGCCTGCCCACCGAGACCAGGGATGACCTGGCCGAGATGGCCACCCTGGTGCGGGAGGTGAAGGCGGAACTGCTGGCGGTGGGGCGGGCCAGGGGGCGGCTCGCCAACATCACCGTGAGTGTCAGCAGCTTCGTGCCCAAGCCCTGGACCCCCTTCCAGTACCACCCCTTTGCCGCATTGACAGCGCTCAAAAATGGTCTACAATTCCTGCGCAGGGAACTGGGCCGCGAGCCCAATGTGCGCCTGGCGGCCGACCCACCGTCCAAGGCCCTTTTTCAGGCGGTACTGGCCCGCGGTGACCGGCGGCTCGGCGTGGCGCTCGTTGCTGTCCTCGACGGGCAGCAGACCTGGCAGCAGGCGCTGGCGGCCCATGGCCTGACCCCGGCATTTTATGCCAGCCGTGAACGGCCGCGGGACGAACTGTTCCCTTGGGAGATCATCGATCACGGTCTCCGGCGCGATTATCTGTGGGCCGAATACCAGCGGGCGCTCAAGGCCAAGGCCACGCCGCGCTGCGATGTGGCGCGATGCCGGCGCTGTGGAGTGTGCCAATGACCCCGAGAAAAACCAAGATCGCCGATACGGCCAGTCTGCCATCCTTCCGTCCCTTCCGGCTGGTGAAGTTTTTTTCCTTCACCGGCCTGGTGGTCTTTCTTCTTTTTACCCTGGCGCTCTCGTGGCTGATTACCAACCACGCCAAACGGGTGCTGCTGGAGCGGAGCGAGGCCTATTCCCTGGTGGTGGCGGAGAACCTCGGCCACCAGGTCTTCCAGCAGTTTGTGGTGCCTACGGTGCTGCGCTACGGCAAGATCGCCCTGCGCAAACCCGAGCAGCAGGAAGCCCTGGACAGCGTGGTGCGTGACGCCACCCACGGCATGCGCATCCAGTCGGTCACCATCTTCGATTCCCGTAAAAACATTATCTCTTTCAGCACCAAGAAGGAGCTGATCGGCCGCGAGGGCATGGGGGGTATCGAGTACCAACGGGCCCTGGAGCGGCAGAGTTCCTCCCGTCTCAACTCGCGGGGCAACGTCTTCAATCTGCTGCCCGGGGCGTCGCCTATCTCGTCGGAACTGCACACCTACATCCCCTTTATCCAGCGTCAGGCCACGGAAGACAAGGCTGCTCCCATCATGGGCGTCATCGAGGTGGTGCAGGACCTTTCCGAGGACATGGAAGAGATTGTCCGTTTTCAGGTGTACGTGGGCGTCATCCTCATTGTCATCATGTCGGGGCTTTTCGCGGTGCTGCGCTTCATTGTGGCCAAGGCGGAGCGGATCATCGAAAACCGCGCCGAGGAGCGGCGACGGCTGGAGGAGCAGCTCCACCAGCATGAGAAGCTGGCGACCCTGGGCAAGATGGTCGCTTCGGTCTCCCATGAGATCAAGAACCCGCTGGGCATCGTCCGCAGCACCGCCGAAATCCTGGGCAAGCGTCTCAGGAGTATCGCGCCGGGCAACGAACATCTTGCCGCCATCATCGTCGAGGAGACCGGCCGGCTCGACGGAGTGGTCCGGGAGTTTCTCGATTTTGCCCGGCCGCAGGTGCCGAAATTCGCCCTGGCCTCGGTCAACGATGTGCTGGCAAAGGTAACCGGCTTCATCGAGTCCGATCTGGAAAACCATCGCATCACCCTGGTGCGGGAGCTGGACAGTGCGCTCGATCCGCTGGCCATCGACAGGGAACAGCTCTACCGCGCCTTTCTGAATATCCTGATGAACGGCCGCCAGGCCATGCCCGAGGGCGGCACACTGACGGTGCGGAGCCGCCCGCGGGCAGGGGAATCAGGGGGGGTGATCGTCGAGGTGGCGGATACCGGGGTCGGCATCGCGCCGGACAAGTTGACCCGGATCTTCACGCCATTCTACACCGACAGAAACCGGGGCACCGGGCTGGGGCTGGCCATTGTCCAGAACATCATCGAGGGCCACGGCGGGAAGATCGAGGTGGAGAGCGAGGAGGGGCGGGGAACTCTCTTCCGGGTCATCCTTCCCCGCCGGTAACGGCGTTGGGGCTGCTGCCGCCAACGCCGTGGAGGTGGATTACTTCTTTTTTGCCTTCTTGAGGCGCACCTGATCGCGCTGCTTCTTTTCCGTGACCTGCTTTTTCAACTGCTCGTGATCCTTGAGCAGCTCCTTGTAAGTCTCCTCGGCGCGTTTCTCGATACTGGCCTGATCCTGCTTGATCTTCTCGGCCCGCTCCCTGATCTTTTCCGCTCTGATCTTGAGCGCCTGGGTGCCGAACAGCGAGGAGGCCAGGTATTTGTTGGCAAAATGCATCAGGGCGACATCATCTTCCTTGATTTTGGCAAGGGTCTCCTCGTCCACCTCGTAAGTCTCCAGAAACGAGGTGCTCAGCACGAAGGAGCGGAATTTGTCGAGATCGGTGCTGGCCATGAAAAACATCTTTTTGGCCGGCTCGCTGAGCGTCGCCTGGAGGCCGAACGACTTGCGGCGCATGACGATCTCCATCCAGTCGCGGTTCATCTCGTCGGACTCATCGATGCCCTGATCGATCCGCCAGTCCTGGATGGTCTGCACCTTTTCCTCGTCGTGGCCCTTGCAGTGGGGCTCCTTGACCAGGAAGTAGAACTCCTCCGCCGCGGTGCCTTCGCTGCCGGCCGCATGGAAATAGGACATCCCAACCGGGTAGTAGCGGCAGGTGGTGGGGCGGTGCGGGTAGATGGTGCACCCTTCCGGGGTGACGAAAGGGCAGCGGCCGTTCTCGTCCATGTGCAGCTTCACCCCCGGCAGGTCGGTCTTTTCGAGATACGTCGGGGTGGTGAAGCGGAGCAGGAATTCATCCGCCGGCAGGTTGAGGGCGCGACGGATGCGAAGGATGTCGTAGGGAGTGAGGACGATGTTGACCGGGCCGCAACAGGCGGTGAAGCAGGAGACCCCGGGATGGCAGCGGAATTTGAGCTTGCTGTCGAGCGTCAACTTCTGGGGCAGGATATGGCTCGGGTTGGTCTCGAATCCCGGCAGGCTCTTCGGGCTGTCCGATTCTGTTTTTTTTGCGGCGCACATGGTGGTCGTCCTTGCTGATGAAAGAGTGAGACTTGCCCTGGTCCGGTATGCATGTCGAACCGGGGGCCAAGTGTTTTAGAATTCGCTTAAAGTCGCCACAAAGTAACCATCGCGCCGGATGGTGTCAAACCTATTTCCAACAGACCCTTGAAAAACGGGCTGTTGGCACCACAGGGACGTGGCGCCGAATTTTGCCGGCCCGAAAGGGCCAAAAAATTCGCGAGATTGGCCAAAGCGCCTTTGGCCAACCGACAGTTGAAAAAGTCAGGGATGGTTTTTTCAACGGACTGCTAAAGAGAAGCGGCTTTCCGCAGGTGGGCAACCACGGTGTCGAGGGCCGGGGGAAGGCGGATTTGCCCCCATGAAGGCGGCGAGTTTTTTTCTTGACTTTTGCCAGGAGAAAAATTAAACAGACCAATGTTCCAAAAACTGAGTGGTCCCTCAGTTTTGTGCAAAGCACGACAAAACGGGCTGTTCTGCATGATCCTCTCGCCCGCAACGGGCGCGGCGATGGCGGCTTACGGCCGCCGGTATCGGATTTTCCTTGAGTGACGCCGGACAACGGAAGGAGCACCTTCCGCTATCGGCGACGACAGGCGCGAAACAGGTATACGGTAGTTCGGATACGCCGTGGCGGATCCGAAAAATTCAATCCATCCAAGTGAGGAGGTAAGTGAATGCCAAGTTACGTAGATCCTTCAAAGTGTGACGGTTGCAAGGGCGGCGACAAGACCGCCTGCATGTACATCTGCCCCAATGACCTCATGGTCCTGAACAAGGACGAGATGAGGGCGTACAATCAGGAGCCGGATGCATGCTGGGAGTGCTACTCCTGCGTCAAGATCTGCCCGCAGGGCGCCATCGCGGTCCGCGGCTACAACGACTTCGTACCGATGGGCGGTATGGTTCACCCGATGCGCAGCTCCGACTCCATCATGTGGACCGTCAAGTTCCGCAACGGCAACATGAAGCGCTTCAAGTTCCCGATCCGGACCACCGCTGAGGGCGCGGCCAATGATTACGCCAGCCTGAAGTGCACCAACCTGGACGACGAGCTGCTCTCCACCGAGAAGTCGCTGCCCGCTCCGACCATGCTGGCGAAGTAAGTTGTCGCGCAAACGAAACGAATTTCTAATACATACTAAGGAGATTTGATTATGGCGTTACCTAATAAGCCGCTGGGTGAACTGGCTGCGGTTGCCAATCCGGAAGTTGTCGAGCACGACGTTGACGTTCTGATCATCGGTGGTGGTATGGCCGCGTGCGGTACCGCGTTCGAGATCAAGAAGTGGGCCCCGGCCGACATGAAGATCAAGCTGGTTGACAAGGCTGCCATGGAGCGCTCCGGCGCCGTTGCGCAGGGTCTGTCCGCCATCAACACCTACATCGGCGACAACCCGATTGAAAACTACGTCAAGATGGTCCGCAACGACCTGATGGGCGTTGTTCGCGAAGACCTGATCTATGACCTGGGCCGTCACGTAGACGACTCCGTACACCTCTTCGAGGAGTGGGGCTTGCCGGTATGGAAGAAGGATGCCAACGGCGACAACCTCGACGGCTCCAAGCCGGCTCCGAAGCTCACCGAAGGTGGCAAGCCGGTTCGTACCGGCAAGTGGCAGATCATGATCAACGGCGAGTCTTACAAGTGCGTCGTTGCCGAGGCTGCCAAGAAGGCCCTGGGCGAAGAGAACATCATGGAGCGCGTGTTCATCGTCAAGCTCATCCTCGACAAGAACAAGGCCAACCAGATCGCCGGTGCCGTTGGTTTCTCCACCCGTGAGAACAAGGTCCACGTCTTCCGTTGCAAGACCGCTCTCTGCGCCTGCGGCGGTGCCGTAAACATCTTCCGTCCGCGCTCCACTGGTGAGGGCAAGGGCCGCGCCTGGTACCCGGTATGGAACGCTGGTTCCACCTACACCATGTGCGCCCAGGTCGGCGCCACCCTGACCATGATGGAGAACCGCTTCACCCCGGCCCGTTTCAAGGACGGCTACGGCCCGGTAGGTGCATGGTTCCTTCTCTTCAAGGCCAAGGTACAGAACGGCCTCGGCGAGTTCTACGCCAACAGCGATGCAGTGAAGGACGAGCTCTCCAAGTTCATGCCGTACGGCCAGTCCCCGGTTACCCCGACCTGTCTGCGTAACCACCTGATGCTCAACGAGCTGAAGGCTGGCCGCGGCCCGATCTACATGGCCACCGACGTTGCGCTGAACGCCTTCCTTGACGAGAAGAAGGCCGCCGGCATGAACGACAAGGACGTTGCCAAGTTCTGGAAGCACCTCGAGTCCGAGGCATGGGAAGACTTCCTCGACATGTCCGTTGGTCAGGCTGGCCTGTGGGCCGGCATGAACATCGAGCCGGAGAAGGTCGGTTCCGAGATCATGCCGACCGAACCGTACATGCTCGGTTCCCACTCCGGTTGCTGCGGCATCTGGACCTCCGGCCCGGCCGAGTCCTGGGTACCGGACGTTCAGGGCAAGCCGCGTAGCCATCAGTACAAGTGGGGCTACAACCGCATGACCACCGTTGACGGTCTCTTCACCGCTGGCGACGGCGTTGGCGCTTCCGGTCACAAGTTCTCCTCCGGTTCCCACGCTGAGGGTCGTATCGTTGCCAAGCAGATGGTGAAGTTCTGCCGCGACAATGCCTCCTTCAAGCCGGAGCTGCCGAAGTCCGCTCAGGAGTACGCTGACGAGGTTTACGCCCCGGTGAAGCGTTACCTGCAGCACGTTGGTGCCACCACCGCGGCCGACGTCAACCCCAACTACTGCAAGCCGGCCGGCCTCATGATGCGCCTGATGAAGGCCACCGATGAGTACGGCGGCGGTGTTGCCACCTACTACATGACCTCTGGCAAGCTGCTGAACATCTGCCTCGACCTCCTCCGCATGCTGCGCGAAGACGCCGAGCTGATGGCTGCCGGCGACCTGCACGAGCTGATGCGCGCCTGGGAAAACTACCACCGCATCTGGTGCGTGGAGACCCACATCCGTCACATTGAGTTCCGGAAGGAATCCCGTTACCCGGGCTTCTACTACCGGTCTGACTACCCGACCTGTGACGATGCCAACTGGAAGGCCTTCGTCAACTCCACCTTCGATCCTGCAACCCAGGAGTGGAAGTGCGAGAAGGTCGAGTGCATCAACATCGTTGAGACCACCCCGTGGATCTAATCAGCCGCGGCTGAGTGTAAATGATGAACCGAATCTCCAGGCGCCGCATTTGCGGCGCCTGGAGATTTTTCTATGGAAGGGGGATGGGCCAATTGGGTTGCGTGAGGCGGTTTCGTCGGGAAATCGGCTGACTCAAAGCAGTTGGTACTGTTCCATATTAAATCCATGAATGGAGGAGAGGCATGACAGACGATCGGAGCGCACCCGCAGGTGCTGTACTCGTCGTTGGCGGTGGCATCAGCGGACTGACGGCTGCCCTGGAAGCTGCCGAAGTCGGCAACGACGTGTTCGTGATTGAAAAAAATCCGTACCTTGGCGGGCGGGTTGCCCAGCTCAACCAGTATTTCCCCAAGCTCTGCCCCCCCTCCTGCGGACTGGAGATCAACTACCAGCGGATCAAGAACAACCGCCGGGTCCGGGTCTATACCATGACCGAGGTGAAGAGTGTTGCTGGGGGGCCGGGCAACTACCAGGTGACCCTGGTGACCAGGCCCCGTTACATCAACAGCAACTGTACCGCCTGTGGCGCCTGCGCCGAGGCGTGCACCGATGAGATCGCCAACCCCTTCAACTTCGGGATGGACAAGGTCAAGGCCGTTCGCAAACCGCATGACCACGCCTTCCCGATGCGTTACGTCCTCGACAAGGACTCCTGCAGCCAGGCGAGCTTGGCGGCGATCAAGGCCGCCTGCAAGTACGACGCGGTGGACCTCGACATGCAGGCCAAGGAGTTCACCCTTACCGTGAGTTCGGTGGTCTGGGCCACCGGCTGGAACCCCTACGAGCCGACCAAGATGACCAACCTGAAGTTCGGTTCCAGCCCCGCGATCATCACCAACATGATGATGGAACGCCTCGCCTCCGCAAACGGCCCCACCGCTGGCAAGATCCTCCGCCCCGGCGACAACAGGGAGCCGCAGAGCTTCGCCTTCGTGCAGTGCGCAGGAAGCCGCGACGAGAACCATCTGGAGTACTGTTCCTACATCTGCTGCATGGCCACCATGAAGCAGATCACCTATATCCGCGAGCAGTATCCCGATGCCACGGTGACGGTCTTCTACATCGACTTGCGTACTCCGGGCAAGTACGAGAAATTCCGCGAGAAGATCATGGCTGATCCCAAGGTCAAGTTCGTCAAGGGCAAGGTGGCCGACATCGTGGCCGAGGCCGACGGCGGCGTGACCGTGGTGGCCGAGAATGCGGTCACCGGCGACAAGGTGCATGAGAAGGTTGACCTGGCCATCCTCGCCACCGGCATGGAGCCGGCGGGCAAGGCTCAGGCCGCGGCGCTTGGCGTGGCCACGGACAACAACGGCTTCATCGTGTCCGATGACGAAGGCATGGTTTCCTGCGGCTGCGCGAAGAAGGCGGTTGACGTCGTGACCAGTGGCCAGAGCGCAACCGCAGCAGCAATGAAAGCGATCCAGGCGTCGAGGAGGTAGGATCAATGAGCAAGAAATACGGAGTATATGTCTGTACCGGGTGTGGCATTGGCGACGCCCTCGACATTGATGGAGTGACCGGCGTTGCCGGCAGCTACAGCATGACCGCCAAGACCCATGAGGCGATGTGCAGCGAGGCGGGCCGCCAGATGATCAAGGACGATATTGCCAACGACGGCGTGAACACCGTGGTCATCTGCGCCTGCTCGCCGCGGGTGTGGAAGGAGGAGTTCTCCTTTGGCGACGACAAGCTCACCGTGCGCGCCAATTTGCGCGAGGGTGTGGTCTGGTCGGCGGAGCAGCCCACCGAGGAGCGTTCTGCCGAGACCATTGCCGAGTACACCAACGAACTGGCTCAGGATTACGTCCGCATGGCCTGTGTCCAGGCCCAGAAGATGGAGTTGCCAGAGCCCTATAAGCTCGAGACCATCAACAAGCGCATTCTCGTCATGGGCGGCGGCATCGCCGGCCTGACTGCAGCCAGGGAGGCCGCCAAGGCCGGCTGCGAGGTGCTGCTCGTCGAGAAGAACGACAAGCTGGGCGGCAAGGCCCTGGGCTGGCGCAAGCAGATGCCGACCAAGGCGCCGTGGACCGATCTTGAGGAGCCGACCATTGAGGCACTGGTCAGCGCCGTGACCGCAGACGCGAAGATCACCGTCAAGACCGGAACCGAGGTGGCCCGTATCGCCGGTGCCCCTGGCGACTTCAGTGTGACCCTGAAGGCCGCCGGCACCAAGAGCGAGTGGGATGCCCCGGCCAAGGTCGGCGTTGACGAGCAGGACAAGATCGCCAAGGGGGAGATGGCAGACCCCAATGCCGGTCTCAAGAATTACATGGAGGCCGACCCGGCAGCCGAGAAGATAGGTGCCGTGGTGCTGGCCACCGGCTGGAATCCGGCCGATGTCTCCGAGTATGAGCACCTTGGCTTTGGCAAACTCGCCAACGTGGTGACCAACGCCCAGTTCGAGAAGCTGGCCAAGGAGGGCAAGGTGCCCGCCAGCGTCGCCTTCATCATGAGCCCGGGCGGCGAGGAGCACGACAAGGATTTCCCCTACTGCAATTCGGTCACCTCCATGGTGGCCCTGAAGCAGGCCCAGTACGTGCGGCAGGACAACGCCGACGGCAAGGCGTACATCCTCTATCAGCACATGCGGACGCCGGGCAACATGGAGATGTTCTACAAGGGTGCCCAGAACAACGACGGCATCTTCCTCACCAAGGCTACCGTCACCGGTGTTGCCGAGGAGGGTGGCGCGCTGGTGGTGCAGGCCAAAGACACCCTGTTGCAGGAAGACCTGGCCCTGAAGGTGGATATGGTGGTGCTTGCCGCCGGTATGGTACCCACCACCTCCGACGCGCCGACCATCAACCTCTCCTATCGTCAGGGTCCGTCGTTCCTCGATCTGGAGCTGTTTGACGGCTATGCCGACTCCAACTTCATCTGCTTTCCGTACGAGACCCGCCGGACCGGCGTCTACGCCTGCGGTGGCGTGCGCAAGGCCACCGACATGGTGGAGACCATCGACGACGCCTGCGGCGCGGCCTTGAAGGCGATCCAGTGCATCGAGTCTGCTGATCGCGGCGTGGCCGTGCATCCGCGTTCCGGTGACGGCTCCTATCCGGAATTCTTCTTCCAGCGCTGCACCCAGTGCAAGCGCTGCACCGAGGAATGCCCCTTCGGCGCCCTGGACGACGACGCCAAGGGTACCCCGAAGCCGAATCCGACCCGCTGCCGTCGCTGCGGTACCTGCATGGGCGCCTGCCCGGAGCGTATCATCAGCTTCAAGAACTACAGCATCGACATGATCGGCTCCATGGTCAAGTCCATCGAGGTTCCGGACGACGACGAGGACAAACTGCGCATCGTGGCCTTTGTCTGCGAGAACGACGCCTATCCGGCTCTCGACATGGCGGCCATGCGCAAGCTGGGCCTCAATAACCTGGTGCGCGTGATTCCGGTCCGTTGCCTCGGCTCGGTGAACATGGTCTGGATCAAGGACGCTCTTTCCTCCGGTATGGATGGCGCCCTGCTCCTGGGCTGCAAGTTCGGCGACGATTACCAGTGCCACTTTGTCAAGGGCAGCGAGCTCGCTGACAAGCGTATGGCCAATATCGGCGAAACCCTCGGCAGCCTCGGCCTTGAGCCCGAGCGTTGCGGGGTGCGCCAGGTGGCCATCAGCGAGTGGGACACCGTGCCGGCGATCATCAACGAGTTCGTTGAGGAGATCAAGGGCCTGGGTCCGAACCCGTTCAAGGGCTTCTAAGGGGAGTTCCATCCCGGCGGGCGGGGCGACCGCCTGCCGGGTTTCCATTGTAGACAGTTGACTGCCGGGCGGCGTCGCGAGACGCTGCCCTGGCGGCTTAAGAGGGAGATAACTGGAGGCATACCATGGCTGAGGGAATGAGGGTCCAACCTGATCTGGAGTTTATCAAGTATCTGAAGAGCGCTGGCGGCGACACCCTGAAGAAGTGCTATCAATGTGCGACCTGCTCCGTGGTCTGCCCGTTGTCCGCCGACAAGAAGCCGTTTCCCCGCAAGGAGATGATCTGGGCCCAGTGGGGTCTCAAGGACAAGCTGGTCGGCAACCCGGATGTCATGCTTTGCCACCAGTGCGGCGACTGCACCGCCTATTGCCCGCGCGGTGCGAAGCCGGGCGACGTGCTCGGCGCCATCCGCGCCTATGCCTATACCCACTACGGTTTCCCGCAGGGGCTGGCCAGGCTCTGCAGCCAAGGCAAGAACCTGCCGGTGATGATCGCTATTCCGGCCCTCCTGATCCTGGCGGTGTGGTTCCTGTCCGGCGGCATGTACCTGCCGGCGCCGGATGCCATCGATTTTGGCATGTTCTTTGATTCGCACAAGGATCACCCGACCATTATCGGCGGCCTGACCCTGAACGTGTTGCTCATCGACGCCATCTTTGTGCCGGCCTTTGTCTTTGCCGTTTTTGCCGCCTACAAGGGGGTTTCCGCCATGTGGAACGACATGGCGGCCAAACTGCCGGTCAAGAGCAGCTTCCGGCCGTCGGCCAAGCAGTTCGTCACCGATTTTCTGCTGCCGTCGGTGAAGGAGATCCTGGCCCACAACCGCTTCCGCCAGTGCGGCGCCAACCTGAACCGGGTCAATGGCCATCTGCCGTTGGTGCTGGCCTTCATCGGCCTCTTCATCGTGACGGCCTACAGCATGATCCGCAAGGACGTCATCGGCATGTTCGTGGAGGGCCTGCACGCGCCGTTGTCGCTGGCCGATCCCTTTAAATTGCTGGCCAACATCAGCGGGATCGCCCTGGTGGTGGGCATCGGCATCCTGTGGATGAACCGTTCCCGCATGGAGGAGGAGAACAACGCCACCCCGACCTTCTATGACTGGTTCCTGATCGGCGAGATCATGGCGGTCGGCGTCACCGGCATGGGCGCCGAGATCACCCGTCTTCTCGGCATCCCGGTTCTGGCCTATCTCTTCTACTTCCTGCATCTGGTCTCAGTCTTCATGCTCTTCCTCTATATGCCGTATACCAAGTTCGCCCACATGGTGTACCGGACCTTTGCCATGGCTTTCGAGAAGTACCGCGAGAGCAGCTTCGTGAAGGCGGAGTAGCGGGAAGGCCTTCCACGTTTTCTTGAGCAGTTACATAGCCGGCCCGGATTTTTCCGGGCCGGCCACCCTTTGCGCTGGACCCTTTTGTAGCAAAATAAGGGTGTTGGCGAAAAAATGGTTGCTGTTTGAAAATGAAGGGAGTAGTATGTCCCGTCTCACAAGGCTGGCGTAGCTCAATTGGCAGAGCAGCTGATTTGTAATCAGCCGGTTGCGGGTTCAAGTCCCATCGCCAGCTCCATGCAGGCAACGACGCTGGCCGGTCTGGCGAGGTGAGTCATAAGGGTAGTCAAGGCCTTTGGGTGTGCGAGGTCTTTTTATAGAGATGGAGGGGTTCCCGAGCGGCCAAAGGGAACAGACTGTAAATCTGTCGGCGATGCCTTCGGAGGTTCGAATCCTCCCCCCTCCACCACAGAGCAAAGCGGCAGGTGCCGGTCCGGAGCCGGCACGGTGCGGATACAGCAGAGGCGGGAATAGCTCAATTGGTAGAGCATCAGCCTTCCAAGCTGAGGGTTGCGGGTTCGAGACCCGTTTCCCGCTCCAGAGCGAGCAATTCTTGGCGCCCGTCAGTTTTGGGGGCGCTGAATGCATGGAAAGAAAGTCCGGCGCCCACGTAACTCAGTAGGTAGAGTACTTCCTTGGTAAGGAAGAAGTCACCGGTTCGAGTCCGGTCGTGGGCTCCAGTGGAATTTGAAAAGTGTACTCAACGTCGGCACTTGGCAGAAGCGAGCAGACAAACCAACAGTGCGCTGAGGAGATGAGCGATGGCAAAGGAAAAATTTGAACGCAAGAAGCCGCATGTGAATATTGGTACGATCGGTCACATCGACCACGGCAAGACGACGTTGACCTCGGCGATCACCCGGGTGTTGTCGACCAAGGGTTTTGCGAAGGCGACGGCGTTTGACGAGATCGACAAGGCTCCTGAGGAGAAGGAGCGCGGCATCACCATTGCGACGGCGCACGTGGAGTACGAGAGCGAGAAGCGCCATTACGCGCACGTGGACTGCCCTGGCCACGCGGACTACATCAAGAACATGATCACCGGTGCGGCGCAGATGGACGGCGCCATCCTGGTGGTGGCTGCCACGGACGGCCCGATGCCGCAGACCCGCGAGCACATCCTGCTTGCCCGCCAGGTCGGCGTGCCGGCCATCGTGGTGTTCCTGAACAAGTGCGACATGGTGGACGACCCCGAGCTCATTGAACTGGTGGAGATGGAGCTCCGCGAGCTGCTCTCCAAGTACGAGTTCCCTGGCGACGACACCCCGATCATCCAGGGCAGCGCGCTCAATGCCCTCAATGAGCCGGAGAACGAAGCAGTTGCCAAGCCGATCTGGGATCTGATGGCAGCCTGCGACAGCTTCATTCCGGAGCCGCAGCGCGACATCGACAAGCCGTTCCTGATGCCGGTGGAGGACGTTTTTTCCATCTCCGGCCGCGGCACGGTGGCCACCGGCCGCATCGAGCGCGGCAAGGTGAAGGTTGGCGACGAAATCGAGATCGTGGGCATCCGTGAGACCCAGAAGACGACGGTGACCGGTGTTGAGATGTTCCGCAAGCTGCTGGACGAGGGTATCGCCGGCGACAACGTGGGCGTTCTTCTCCGCGGCACCAAGCGCGAGGAGATCGAGCGCGGCCAGGTATTGGCCAAGCCGGGCTCCATCACGCCGCACACGAAGTTCATGGCGGAGTGCTACATTCTGACCAAGGAGGAAGGTGGCCGCCATACCCCGTTTTTCAACGGCTACCGGCCGCAGTTTTACTTCCGGACGACGGACGTGACGGGCGTGGTGCAGCTGCCCGAGGGAGTGGAGATGGTTATGCCTGGCGACAACGTGACGGTGGAGGCGAATCTGATCACGCCGATCGCGATGGACGAGGGTCTGCGTTTTGCGATCCGCGAAGGCGGCCGCACGGTGGGCGCCGGCGTTGTCAATAAAATCATTGCGTAAGACGCAGGAGCTGCAAAATGCGTGATATCGTGACCCTGGGGTGTGAGACCTGCAAGCGTCGGAACTACACGACCACCAAGAACAAGCGGAAGACGCCGAACAAGCTGGAGTTCAAAAAGTTCTGCCCCTTCTGCCGGAGCCATACCCCGCACAAGGAAACAAAGTAAACGCGTAGGCCAGTAGCTCTAATGGTAGAGCATCGGACTCCAAATCCGAGGGCTGGGGGTTCGAGTCCCTCCTGGCCTGCCAACTGAGCGTGATTGTGAACTTCGCCCCCTTGGGGGCGAAGTTCACTTTTGGGAGAACGCGGAAAAATCGTCTGTGGACACTGCCGGTTGCATCGGATGACAAAGGAAGAACGCACCAAAAAACAGGACGCTGAGGATGGGGAGAAGCAGTCCTCCTTCCAGTTGAGCCGGATCAACGAATTCACCGCCGAGGTCAAGGCTGAATTCGGCAAGATTGTATGGCCTGCCAAGAAGCAGACGATGCTCTCCACCATGGTGGTGGCAGCGCTGGTGATACTGGTGTCCCTCTATCTGGGCGCGGTGGATCTGGTTCTCGGCAAGCTCATCGGACTGATTTTACGGTAATCGCATGGCACGACGCTGGTACATCGTACATACCTATTCGGGGTTTGAGGAGCAGGTGAAGGCGAGCCTTCTGGAGCGCATCAGGAATGCCGGCCAGGAGGAACTCTTCGGCGAGGTGCTGGTGCCGACCGAGCAGGTGGTGGAGATGGTCAAGGGCACCAGGAAGACCTCCTCCCGCAAATTCTTTCCCGGCTATATCCTGGTAAACGTCGACCTCAACGAGGAGACGTGGCACACGGTGCGCGACACCCCCAAGGTGACAGCCTTTGTCGGTAACGATCTCCATCCGGAGCCGCTCTCCGACGAGGACGCCATGAAGATCATCGGCCGGATCAAGGATGGCGCCCTGAAGCCCAAGCCCAAGGTCTCGTACGAGGAGGGTGATGCGGTGCGGGTCATCGACGGTCCCTTTGCCAACTTCCAGGGCGTGGTCGATGCGGTCTATCCGGACAAAGGCCGTGTGCGCGTCATGGTTTCCATCTTTGGCCGCGAGACCCCGGTGGAACTGGAGTTCATTCAGGTCACCAAGGGGTGATTTCTACAGTGTTTTCGGGGAGCCTCCGGATGAAGACCGGGGGCGTTGAGACCCACATCTCTACATTTGGAGCAGTGTAATGGCTAAGAAGATCGACGGTTACATCAAGCTGCAGATTCCGGCGGGCAAGGCAAATCCCTCGCCTCCGGTTGGCCCGGCGCTCGGTCAGCGCGGCGTCAACATCATGGAGTTCTGCAAGGCGTTCAACGCCAAGACCCAGAACGAAGGCGACACCATCATCCCGGTGGTCATCACCGTGTACAGTGACAAGTCGTTCACTTTCGTCACCAAGACGCCGCCGGCGTCCACTCTGCTGTTCAAGGCCCTCGGCCTGCCGAAAGGCTCCAGCCATCCGAAGCGCGACCGCGTTGCCAAGATCACCCGCGACAAGGTGCGGGAGATCGCGGAAAAAAAGATGCCCGATCTCAACTGCTATGACGTGGAGCAGGCCATGCGCATCATCGAAGGCACGGCCCGCAGCTGCGGCATCACCGTAGTTGACTAAGACGCGACCGGAACCGGATTAACCTAGAGCGAGGAGCTTGGAGTAACGCCATGGCACAGAGAGGAAAGAAATATAGCAACAGCGCGATCCTGCGCGACGTGACCAAGTTGTATACCCTGGACGAGGCTCTGGATCTGGCCCTCAAGGGCAAATATGCCAAATTCGACGAGTCGGTGGACATCGCCCTGCGGCTGGGCGTTGATCCCCGGCATGCCGACCAGATGATCCGCAGCAGCATGGTGCTGCCCAATGGCACCGGCAAGACGGTCCGGGTATTGGTCTTCGCCAAGGGCGAGAAGGTGCAGGAGGCGTTGGATGCCGGCGCCGATTACGCCGGCAGCGACGAATACGTCGCCAAGATTCAGGGCGGCTGGCTGGAGTTCGACAAGACCATCGCCACCCCGGACATGATGGGCACCGTGGGCAAGATCGGCAAGATTCTCGGTCCCCGCAACCTGATGCCCAACGCCAAACTCGGCACTGTTACCTTTGATGTGGCCAAGGTGGTGCAGGACATGAAGGCCGGCAAGATCGACTTCAAGGTCGACAAGGCCGGCGTGTTGCACGCCATGATGGGCAAATCCTCCTTCGGTTCGCAGAGGCTGAAGGAGAACATCCTTGCCTTTGTCGAAAAGATCGTGCACCTGAAGCCCTCGTCCAGCAAGGGCGTCTATCTGCGCGGCATCTGCATCTCCACCACCATGGGGCCCGGCTTCAAGCTTGATCCCGTGGAAGTGAGGGGAATGATCAAGGGCGCGTAACCTGTCCCCCTTGGGGTAGTTTCGGTGGCGTCTGTCCGGAAGACGCCCCCGTTTGGTTAAGCAGTTCAGCCGTCGAAGACAGCGGGTACCTAGGGTTTAATCGGTGCGATGTTGGTGCCGGCCTGCCGAGACGATGAAGGCTCCTCCACAGAAGACCATGACCGCCATGGGGCTTTCTTGGGGATGCTCGTCTGTCCGTATCGGCCTCGGCTGCTTTTAGACACCGGTGAGGTGGAACATTAACGGTAAAAAAGGAGGTTGAGGACATTGGAACGTGACGAAAAGGCAGCGATAGTGCAGGAACTGAGCGAGAAGTTCGCCACGGCGAAGCTTGCGGTGCTTGCCGACTATCGTGGTCTGACGGTGCATAACCTGCAGAACCTGCGCCGCGAACTCCGCACCAACAAGGCTGAGGTCCGGGTTGCCAAGAACACGCTGATCAAGCGGGCAATCCAGGGCACTTCCTTTGCGGCGTTCGAGTCGCATCTGCAGGGAAACACGGCGTTGGCGCTCACCGATGCGGATCCTGTTGCTCCGGCCAAAGTGCTGGTCAAGTTCATGAAGGATCATCCCGCAATGTCGGTGAAGAGCGCCATCCTCGATGGCAAGGTGCTCACGTCGGACGAACTGACGGCGCTCTCCAAGCTGCCTGGCATCAACGAGCTGCGCGCGCAGCTGCTCGGCCTGATGCTGGCGGTGCCCACTGGCTTTGTCCGCGTCCTGAACGGGGTGCCGCAGAAGGCGGTCTACCTGCTGCAGGCGCTCAAGGACCAGAAAGAGCAGAACAACTAAGACGAGTAACCACACTTTTGTGAGGAGGTATTTCCCATGGCTGTAACCAAAGACGATGTCGTAGAATTCATTTCCAACATGAGCGTGCTCGAACTCTCCAACCTGATCAAGGAGCTGGAGGAGAAGTTCGGCGTTTCCGCCGCTGCTCCGGTAGCGGTAGCCGCGGCTCCGGCAGCTGGCGGCGAAGCTGCTCCGGCGGCCGAGGTCCAGACCGAGTTCAATGTGATTTTGACCTCGGGTGGCGCCACCAAGATCAACGTCATCAAGGAAGTCCGCGCCCTGACCTCGCTGGGCCTCAAAGAGGCCAAGGACTTGGTGGAAGGTGCGCCGCAGCCCTTGAAGGAAGCCGTTTCCAAAGCCGAGGCCGAGGAGATCAAGAAAAAGATCGAAGCAGCGGGCGGTACCGTCGAGATCAAGTAGTTTTTCCCCGCTTGGGGATTTGCCAGCAGTTCAGGGTTGTCCGACCCGGTGGAGAACTGCAACTGCCCGGTATTTGCCGGGGAGCTTCTTATATACAGCAGGAACGCTACGGAGGAATTTCCTCCGTAGCGTTGTTGCGTTTCGTAAGGAGAGGTCAGGTTGGCCCATTCGGTTGCCGGCAGTTTCGCACTCCTTTCGCGCCCGGACAGGGCCACTTATCCATCCGCTACTGTGAATGAGGGTATTGCTGCATGCAGATGATCAGACGAATCCGCAAGAGCTTCGCCAAGACCAAGACCATTGTCGAAAAGCCGCATCTCATCGAGATGCAGCGGTTGTCCTTCGAAAAGTTTCTCCAGATGGACGTGGATGCGGACCAGCGGGAAGATGTCGGCCTGCAGGGAATTTTCAAGAACATTTTTCCCATCAAGGATTTCAACAACACCTGTTCGTTGGAGTTCGTCCGCTACACCTTCGGCGAACCCAAGTACAGCGTGGACGAGTGTATCCAGCGCGGCATGACCTACGAGGTGCCGGTCAAGATCACCGTGCGGCTGGTCACCTACGATGTGGACCAGGAGAGCGGCGCGCAGTCCATCCGCGACATCAAGGAGCAGGCAGTTTATCTCGGCAGCATCCCGCTGATGACCAAGGCCGGCGTTTTCGTGGTGAACGGCACCGAGCGCGTCATCGTCAGCCAGCTCCAGCGTTCGCCGGGTCTTTTCTACAGCCATGACGGCGGCAAGACCCACTCCGGCGGCAAGCTGTTGTATTCGGCCCGGATCATCCCGGTGCGCGGTTCCTGGATCGATCTGGAGTTCGACGCCAAGGACATCCTCTACGTGCGGATCGACCGGCGTCGCAAGTTCCCGGTGACCACGCTGCTCAAGGCCCTCGGTTACAGCGCCGACGATCTGCTGCAGTATTTCCACGACGTGGAGCGGATCTCCGTCTCCCGCAAGAAATTCAAGAAGGCCTTCACTCCCGAGACCATGATCGGGCAAAAGGCGCCCCATGATCTGGTGGACGCCAAGACCGGCGAGGTGATCGCCAAGAAAGGCCGCAAGATCGGCAAGTCCCTGGCCCAGAAGATTGTCGAGGCAGGGATCGACTCCCTTGATATCGAGGCGAGCGATCTCATCGGCAAATACACTGCCGCAGCCATCGTCGATCCCAAAACCGGCGAGGTGGTCATTCCCGGCAACGTGGAACTTTCCGAGTCCATGCTCGACGACATCGTCAACGCCAAGGTCAAGGAGTTTTCCGTCCTCTTCATCGACGGCATCAAGGTTTCCGACTCCTTCCGCAAGACCCTGGCGCTCGACCGGGTGGACACCACCGACGAGGCCCTGATCGAAATCTACCGCCGGTTGCGGCCTTCGAGCCCGCCCACCATGGAAGTGGCCTCCAGCTTCTTCGCCAACCTTTTCTTCAGCCCGGAGACCTACGATCTTTCCGTGGTGGGCCGTTTCAAGATCAACGCCAAGCTGGGCCTCAACACCGATATCAGCATCCGCACCCTGACCAAGGAAGACATCATGCAGGCGGTGCGCTACCTGGTGCGCCTGAAGGACGCCCAGGGCCCCATCGACGATATCGACCACCTGGGCAATCGCCGGGTGCGTACCGTGGGCGAATTGGTGGAGAACCAGTACCGCATGGGTCTGGTCCGCATGGAGCGGGCGATCAAGGAGCGCATGAGCCTTCAGGAGGTGGAGACCCTCATGCCGCACGACCTGATCAACCCGAAACCGATCACCGCGGCAATCAAGGAATTTTTCGGCACCAGCCAGCTCTCCCAGTTCATGGATCAGACCAACCCGCTCTCCGAGGTGACCCACAAGCGGCGCCTTTCCGCCCTCGGCCCGGGCGGTCTTTCCCGAGAGCGCGCGGGCTTCGAGGTGCGCGATGTCCATCCGACCCATTATGGCCGCATCTGCCCGGTCGAGACCCCAGAAGGTCCGAACATCGGCCTCATCGTCTCGCTGGCCGCCTACGCGCGGATCAACGAATTCGGCTTCATCGAGACCCCGTACCGCAAGGTCGAGGAGCGCAAGGCCACCAGCGAGATTTTCTACATGTCTGCCTTGGACGAGAAGGATCAGATCATCGCCCCGGCCCGGACCGAGCTCGACAAGAAGGGCAAGATCGTGACTGACACCCTCATCGCCCGGCAGGAGGGCGAGGTCATGATCGCCTCGGCCGACGCGGTGACCCACATGGATGTCTCGCCCAACCAGCTGGTGAGCGTGGCGGCCTCCATGGTGCCGTTCCTGGAGAACGACGACGCCAACCGTGCCCTGATGGGCTCCAACATGCAGCGCCAGGGCGTTCCCTTGCTGCGGGCCGAGGCGCCGCTCGTTGGCACCGGCCTGGAAGGCACGGTGGCGCGCGATTCCGGCGTCTGTCTGTTGGCCGGCGGCGACGGCGTGGTGGAGGAGGTGGATGCCAACCGCATCGTGGTCCGCTACGACCAGCCGGGCACCGACGGCTTCACTACCGGCATCGGCATCTATCGCCTGGAAAAATACAAGAAGTCCAACCAGAACACCTGCTTCACCCAGCGCCCCCTGGTGGAGCCGGGAAAAAGGGTGCAGAAGGGCGACATCCTCGCCGACGGACCGGCCTGCGATCAGGGCGAACTGGCGCTGGGCAAGAACGTCACCATCGCCTTCATGCCATGGCGCGGCTACAACTTCGAGGACTCGATCCTGGTCAGCGAGCGGCTCTTGAAGAAGGATACCTATACCTCGCTGCACATCGAGGTCTTCGAGACCGTGGCCCGCGACACCAAACTCGGCAAGGAGGAGATCACCCGCGACATTCCCAATGTCAGCGAGGAGGCGCTCCGCAACCTCGATGATTCCGGCATCGTCCGCATCGGTGCCGAGGTCACGGCCGGCGATATCCTGGTGGGCAAGGTCACCCCCAAGGGCGAGACTCAGCTCTCCCCGGAAGAGAAGCTCCTGCGCGCCATTTTCGGCGAGAAGGCCGGCGATGTGAAGGATACCTCGCTGCGGGTGCCGCCCGGTGTCGAGGGCTTTGTCATCGATGCCAAAGTCTTTTCCCGCAAAGGCGTGGAGAAGGACGAGCGGGCGCTTTCCATCGAGGAGGCCGAGATCAAGAGCCTGGAGCGTGACCTGGACGACGAACTGGCCTGTCTCAAGAAGGGCATCCGCAACAGTCTCGCTGATCTGCTCGAGGGCCAGACCGTGAAAAACCCGGTCAAGGGCAAGAAGGGCGACGTGCTGCTGGCCAAGGGCAAGAAGCTCACCCGCGAGGTGATTGACCACCTCTCGCCCTCCGAGATCAAGAAGCTCGACTACGGTGACAAGAAGAAGCTCGAGGGCGAGGTGAACCTCCTCTTCGAACGCTACGACAATCAGGTCAAGGAGGTGCGGGATCGTTACGAGGCGCGCATCGCCCGGCTCAAGAAGGGGGACGATCTGCCTCCCGGCGTCATCCGCATGGTCAAGGTTTACGTCGCCACCAAGCGCAAACTGGCGGTGGGCGACAAGATGGCCGGCCGCCACGGCAACAAGGGTGTTGTCTCCCGCATCCAGCCGGAAGAGGATATGCCCTATTTCGAGGACGGCACGCCGGTGGACATCGTCCTCAACCCGCTGGGCGTTCCCTCCCGCATGAACGTGGGCCAAGTGCTGGAAACCCATCTCGGCTTTGCCGCCAAGAAGCTGGGCGCCCAGTTGCAGCGTTTTGCCGAGTTGCGCGACATCGCGGCAGTGAAGAAGAAGCTGCAGGCGATTTACAGCAAGGCGGAATACGAGAAGCTGATCGCCGATCTTTCCAACGAGGACCTGCTTGAGTTGGCCGGTCGCATGGGCAACGGCATCCACATGGCCACCCCGGTCTTCGACGGCGCCCATGAGAACGAGATTCGCCAGATGCTGGTGGAGGCGGGGATCGACGAGGTCGGTCAGGCCACCCTGTACGACGGCTTGACCGGCGAGAGGTTCGACAACAAGGTTACCGTCGGCGCCATGTACATGCTCAAACTCCATCACCTGGTCGACGACAAGATCCATGCCCGTTCCACAGGTCCTTACTCGCTGGTCACCCAGCAACCGTTGGGCGGCAAGGCCCAGTTCGGTGGCCAGCGCCTGGGCGAAATGGAAGTGTGGGCAATGGAGGCCTATGGCGCCGCCTATACCCTGCAGGAGTTCCTCACCGTGAAGTCGGACGACGTCGGTGGCCGGACCCGAATGTACGAGCGGATCGTCAAGGGGAACAACTTCCTCGAGGCAGGGCTGCCCGAGTCGTTCCACGTTCTCATCAAGGAGCTGCAGGGTCTCTGTCTCGACATGGAGCTCCTGGAGGAGCAGCCCAAGGACAAGCAATAACCGAAACCGAGTCGTGCCGGTGCACCAGGCAGGTTAAGGACCCATATTCGAAAAGGGAGTTGCCGTGGAAGAACTGTTCAGCTTTTTTAGCAAACCCAAGTCACCTGTGAAATTCCGGGCGGTACGCATCTCCATCGCCTCGCCGGAGAAGATCCGAGACTGGTCGCACGGCGAGGTGAAGAAGCCCGAAACCATCAACTACCGGACCTTCAAGCCGGAGCGTGACGGTCTTTTCTGCGCCAAGATTTTCGGCCCGGTCAAGGACTATGAGTGCAACTGCGGCAAGTACAAACGCATGAAGCACCGCGGCGTGGTCTGCGAAAAGTGCGGGGTCGAGGTCATCCAGTCCAAGGTGCGCCGCGAGCGGCTCGGCCATATCGAGCTGGCCGCGCCGGTGGCCCATATCTGGTTTTTGAAAAGTCTGCCGAGCAAGATCGGCAACCTGCTCGACATGACCCTCAAGGAGCTGGAAAAGGTGCTCTATTTCGACTCCTACGTGGTCATCGAGTCGAAGGAGACATCGATTCCGGTGGGCAGCCTCCTCACCGAGGAGAACTACCGCCAGGCCCGGGAGGAATTTCCGGACAAATTCCGGGTCGGCATCGGCGCAGCGGCCATCAAGGAGATGCTTCAGTCGCTGGATCTTGATACCCTTTCCAAGACCCTGCGCGAAGAGATGCGCCAGACCGGTTCCGAGGCCAAGCGCAAGAAGCTGGCCAAACGGTTGAACGTGGCCGAGGCCTTCCGTGATTCCGGCAACAAGCCGGACTGGATGATCCTTGAGGTCATTCCGGTGCTGCCGCCCGATCTGCGGCCTCTGGTGCCGCTGGAAGGCGGCCGGTTCGCCACCTCCGACCTCAACGACCTCTACCGTCGGGTGATCAACCGCAACAACCGCCTGAAGAGGCTGCTGGAACTCGACGCGCCGGAGATCATCATCCGCAACGAGAAGCGGATGCTGCAGGAGGCGGTGGACGTGCTCTTCGACAACGGCCGTCGTGGCAAGGTGATCACCGGCCCCAACAAGCGGCCGCTGAAGTCCCTTTCCGACATGCTGAAAGGCAAGCAGGGCCGCTTCCGTCAGAACCTGCTGGGCAAGCGCGTGGACTACTCGGGCCGTACAGTCATCGTGGTGGGTCCGCACCTGAGGCTCCACCAGTGCGGACTGCCGAAGAAGATGGCGCTGGAACTCTTCAAGCCCTTCATCTACAACAAGCTCGAAAGCATGGGTTACGTCACCACCATCAAGAGCGCCCGCAAAATGGTGGAAAAGGGCGTGAAAGAGGTGTGGGACGTGCTTGACGACGTGGTCCGCGAGTACCCGGTCATCCTGAACCGCGCCCCCACCCTGCACCGCCTCGGCATGCAGGCTTTCGAGCCGATTCTCGTGGAAGGCAAGGCGATCCAGCTCCACCCCCTGGTCTGTACAGCCTTCAACGCCGACTTCGACGGCGACCAGATGGCGGTGCACGTGCCGCTCACCGTCGAGGCCCAGATGGAGGCCCGGGTGCTGATGATGTCCACCAACAACATCCTCTCCCCGGCCCATGGCGAGCCGATCATCATTCCGTCGCAGGACATCGTCCTTGGCCTCTACTACATGACCCGCGAGCGCCTCCATGTCGCGGGCGAGGGTAAGACCTTCAGCTCGCCGGCCGAGGTGCGTATTGCCTACGATCAGGGAGCGGTTCATCTCCAGGCCAGGATCAAGGTGCGCATGGACGGTGCTCTGGTAGAAACCACGGTCGGCCGGGTGCTGGTGGGCGAACTGCTGCCACCGCAGATACCCTTTGCCATGGTCAATCAGACCCTGGGCAAGAAGCAGCTGGCCAAACTCATCGACCATACCTATCGCCATGCCGGCACCAAGGCCACGGTCATCCTGGCCGACCGCCTCAAGGATCTTGGCTATGAGAATTCCACCCGGGCGGCAATCTCCATCGGCATCAACGACATGATGATTCCGGTGGGCAAAGAGGCTACCCTGGAAAAGGCGGAAAAGGCGGTGCTCGAGGTCGAGAAGCAGTACGAGGCCGGCCTCATCACCGATGGCGAGAAATACAACAAGGTGGTGGACATCTGGTCCCGCGCCACCGACGACGTGGCCAACGAGATGATGAAGGAGATGAGCGTTCAGTATCTCCGCGACAAATCGAAAAAGCTCACCGAGCATCCGAGCTTCAACCCGATCTTCATCATGGCCGACTCCGGCGCCCGCGGCAGCCGCGACCAGATCAAGCAGCTGGCCGGCATGCGCGGCCTGATGGCCAAGCCCTCCGGCGCCATCATCGAGACCCCGATCAAGGCCAATTTCCGCGAGGGGTTGAACGTTCTCGAATACTTCATCTCCACCCACGGCGCCCGCAAAGGTCTGGCCGACACCGCTCTCAAGACCGCCAACTCGGGGTATCTGACCCGCCGCCTGGTGGACGTGGCCCAGGATGCCACCATCATCGAACGCGACTGCGGCACCCTGGACGGCATCATGATGGAGCCGCTGATGGAAGGCGGCGAGGTGATCCAGCGGGTGGGCGAGCGCATCCTCGGCCGAGTGGCCCTGGAAGATGTGGTGGATCCCTTCACCGGCGAGGTGCTGGTGGATGCCAACGTGGAGATCACCGAAGAGAAGGTGAAAAAGATCGATGAAGCCGGTATCGACCGGGTCCATATCCGCTCGGTGCTTACCTGCAAGGCGCAGCGCGGCGTGTGCAGCTTCTGCTACGGCCGCGATCTCGGCCGCGGCCACATGGTCAACATGGGCGAGTCGGTGGGCATCATCGCTGCCCAGTCCATCGGCGAGCCGGGTACCCAGCTCACCATGCGGACCTTCCACATCGGTGGTACCGCCAGCCGCGCCGTCGAACAGGCCGAGGTCCGGACCCGTCACGGCGGTACGGTCAAATACCAGAACCTCCACACGGTTGGCAACGCCGCCGGCCGCTTCGTCGTCATGAACCGCAACGGCGAAATCTCCATCTTCGGCCCCAAGGGCCGGGAGCGCGAGCGCTACCCCATCAACTATGGTGCCCAGATCTACGTGGCGGATGGGGCCACGGTGGAGGCCGACACCCTGCTGGCCAACTGGGATCCCTACACCATCCCCATCGTGAGCGAGATCGGCGGGACGATCAAGTTCGGCGACATCATCGAAGGTATCACCATGCAGGAGCGCGTAGACAACGTGACCGGCAAGGCGAGCTACGTGATCATCCAGTCCCGCGCCGGTCAGTACAACCCGCGCATCACCCTGAAGGAGGAGGGCGGCAAGACCGCCAAGCTGCCCAAGACCGGGTCGCCGGCCCGCTATTCCCTGCCGGTGGGTACCATCATCACCGTGAAGGAAGGCGACGAGGTCGAACCGGGTGCGGTGCTTGGCAAGATCCCGCGCGAGACAACGAAGACCAAGGATATCACCGGTGGTCTGCCCCGGGTCGCCGAACTCTTCGAGGTGCGCAAGCCCAAGGAGTACGCGATCATCAGCGAGATCGATGGTCAGGTCAGCTTCGGCAAGGATCTCAAGGGCAAGAAGCGGGTCATCGTCACCCCGGAGGTCGGCGAGGCCAAGGAATATCTCATCCCGAAGGGCAAGCACGTCACCGTGCACGAGGGCGACTATGTCAAGGCCGGCGAGGCCCTGATGGACGGCTCTCCCGACCCGAACGACATCCTCCGGGTCATGGGCGTCAAGGAACTGGCCAAGTTCCTGGTGAACGAAATCCAGGAGGTTTACCGCCTCCAGGGCGTGAAGATCAACGACAAGCACATCGAGGTGATCGTGCGCCAGATGCTGCGCCGCGTGCAGATCACCAATGTCGGCGATTCCACCTTCATGCTCGGCGAGCATATTGAGTGGTGGCGCTTCAGCGAGGAGAACGAGAAACTGCTCCAGGAGGGCAGCCGGCCCGCCACCGCCGAGCCGATCCTGCTCGGCGTGACCAAGGCCTCGCTCTCCACCGACAGCTTCATCTCGGCCGCTTCCTTCCAGGAGACCACCAAGGTGTTGACCAACGCGGCCATGGCCGGGAAGATCGACCTCCTGAACGGCCTCAAGGAAAATGTCATCATGGGCCGGCTCATTCCGGCTGGTACCGGACTCGAGCGCTACGCCATCGAGGAAGAGAGCTGAGAACGGTTGCTGATGTTTGTCGGGCAAGGCGAGCCAGGGGGAATGGCTGGTTTTGTCCGACAAAATCAGCGGTTGCCGAAAGGGATGGCCCATGGACAGCCATGGGGGTCCGGACAAGAGTAAAGATTTGTTTGACAAGCACCAAGGCTTCGAGTATATATGCCGTTTTCCTGGCCAGTGCCGCAAGGGACGCGGCCAAGAAGCTGAACACGATAAACCGAATCATGAGCAGGAGTCAGACTCAATGCCCACCATTAACCAACTGGTCCGGCACGGCAGGAAGCAGAAGGTCAAGAAGACCAATACGCCTGCCATGAAGGCGTGCCCGCAGAAGCGCGGCGTCTGCGTGCGTGTCTACACCACGACCCCGAAGAAGCCGAACTCCGCATTGCGGAAGGTTGCCAGGGTGCGCCTCACCAACGGGATCGAGGTGACCTCCTATATTCCCGGTATCGGCCACAACCTCCAGGAGCACTCGGTGGTGCTCATTCGCGGCGGCCGCGTGAAGGACCTTCCTGGTGTGCGCTATCATATTATCCGTGGTACCCTCGACACCCTCGGGGTGGCCAACCGGAAGCAGGGACGTTCCAAGTACGGCGCCAAGCGGCCCAAATAAGGCGCTGCGTCGGTTTGTGAAAGGGAGTTAAGCGAGATGCCGAGAAAAAGACTTGTAGCAAGGCGGCCGGTTGATGCCGATCCGCGTTTTAACAGCGTGCTGGTTTCCAAGTTTATCAATGGCCTGATGGAAGACGGCAAGAAGAACACCGCCCGTTCCATCTTTTACGATGCCATGGAGTTGCTGGAGAGCAGGGTCAAGGAAGCCGCGCCCATGGAAATTTTCGAGCAGGCCATGGACAAGGTGCGCCCCCGGGTCGAGGTAAAATCCCGTCGGGTTGGTGGCGCCACCTACCAGGTGCCTGTTGAGGTGCGTCCCGAACGCCGCAATGCCCTGGCTATCCGCTGGCTGGTCAGCTACGCCAAGCAGCGCTCCGGCAAGACCATGGCCGACAAGCTGGCCGGCGAACTGCAGGATGCCTTCAACAACCGCGGTGCCGCAGTGAAGAAGCGTGAGGATACGCACCGCATGGCCGACGCCAACAAGGCGTTCGCCCATTATCGGTGGTAGAGGGGATTCAAGCCGAACGGCTTCGATTCCTTTGTTGACAAACGGGGGGCGGCGGTGGTAAATACCGCACTCCTGTCAACAAGGCAGGACGGTGGCTCAGGGTCGCTGATTCGGCGCCAGGCGAAAAGTGATGCCGAAGGGAAGTGGCGATCGTGACAGCCAGCGGGAGTTTGGCGCGACTGCGCAACATAGGCATAATGGCCCATATCGATGCGGGCAAGACCACCACGACGGAACGCATCCTTTATTACACGGGCCGGTCACACAAGATGGGCGAGGTCCATGACGGCAATGCCATCATGGACTGGATGGAGCAGGAGCAGGAGCGGGGCATCACCATTACCGCGGCTGCAACGACCTGCGAATGGCACGAGCACAAGATCAACATCATCGACACCCCGGGTCATGTCGATTTCACCATCGAGGTGGAACGATGCCTGAGGGTCCTTGATGGCGCGATAGCGATATTCTGCGCGGTTGGCGGCGTCGAGCCCCAATCGGAGACGGTCTGGCGGCAGGCGGATAAGTATCACGTTCCCCGCATCGCCTACGTCAACAAGATGGACCGGGTTGGCGCCGATTTCCGGCGCTGTCTGTCGATGATGGCCGAGCGGCTGCATACGGTGCCGCTGCCCATCCAGCTGCCGGTCGGATGTGAAGAGTCGTTCGGGGGAGTCATCGATCTCGTGCGCGAGAAGATGATCCGCTTCGACGAAGAGTCGCAGGGAGCACAGGTTCTCGAAGAGCCGATCCCGGCGAAATTCAAAGAAGAGTCTGCGGCCGCACGCACGGCCCTTGTCGAGAAGTTGGCCGACTTCGATGACGGGGTCATGGAGAAATTCCTGGAAGAGCAACCGCTCTCCGCCGAGGAATTAATTCGGGCAATCAGGACTGCAACTCTCAGGCTGCAATTGGTGCCGGTATTGTGCGGCAGCTCCTTCAAGAACAAGGGAGTGCAGCCGCTGCTGGATGCGGTTGTAGATTTTTTGCCGTCGCCGCTCGACGTTCCCCCGGTGGAAGGGGTGAAAGCGGGTGGCGAACCCGAGCAGCGGAAGGCGAGCGACAAGGAAAAATTGTGCGCCCTGGCCTTCAAGCTGGCCTCGGACCCCTTTGTGGACAATCTGGCCTTCGTGCGGGTCTACTCGGGGGTGCTCAAGGTCGGCGGCAAGGTCTTCAACCCGGTCAAGCGCAAGCAGGAAAAGATCGGCCGGATCATGCACATGCATGCCAACAAGCGCGAGGATATCGCGGAGTTGCATGCCGGTGACATCGGCGCGGTGGTCGGGCTCAAGTTCTCCACCACCGGCGAC
Organism: Thermodesulfobacteriota bacterium; assembly: GCA_040757055.1. Lineage (GTDB taxonomy): Bacteria > Desulfobacterota > Desulfobulbia > Desulfobulbales > Desulfurivibrionaceae > JAJZRJ01. The sequence goes on from JBFLXY010000006.1 coordinate 70,304, forward strand.
ACCCTCTGCGAGCTGGGGGATGACCTGCGGCTCGAAACCATGGAGTTCCCCGAGCCGGTTATCGGCGTGGCCATCGAGCCCAAGGGGAAGGCCGACGAGGCCAGGCTCTCTGAAAGTTTGACAAAGATCGCCCTGGAGGATCCCTCCTTCCGCGTGAAGTCCGACCCGGACACTGGGCAGACCATCATCTCCGGCATGGGCGAACTGCATCTCGAGATCATTGTCGATCGCCTGGTGCGGGAGTTCAAAGTCGGCGCCAACGTCGGCAAGCCGCAGGTCGCCTACAAGGAGACCATCAGCGCGAAGGCGAAGGGCGAGGGCAAGTTTGAGGTGCCCACCGCCGGCGGCAAACGCCAGTATGGCCATGTGGTCCTGGCGGTGGAGCCGCTCGAAACCGGCAAGGGCATTCATTTCGAGAGCCGCATCGCCGCAGAGGTGATTCCGGCTACGATTGTGCCAGCCATCGAGAAAACGGTGCGTGACAGCCTTTCGTCGGGGCCGTTGCTCGGATTCCCGGTGGCAGACATTCGGGTGAGTCTGGTGGGTGGTTCCTACCACGAAGAGGAATCCACCGAGCAGGCCTTCGGCGTGGCAGCCAACATGGCGTTCCGCGCGGCGGCCTTGGATGCGAAGCCGGTGCTGCTGGAACCGGTCATGAGTCTGGAGGTCACCCTGCCGGATTCGTATCTCGGCGAGGTGATCGCCGACTGCAACAGCCGCCGGGCCAAGATCATGGGCACCGACAGCCGCGAGGGCGGGTTGCAGATCGTCAAGGCCCACGTGCCCCTGGCCGAGATGTTCGGCTACTCGACGGATTTGAGGTCCGCGACGCAAGGGCGGGCGAGTTTCACCATGCAGTTCTTGCAGTATGAAAGAGTGCCGGACCACATCGCCGAGAAGATCATTCAGCGTGTCCGGGGACTGATATAAGGCACAGTGCAAACGAGAAAACGAGGTTGAGCGATGGCAAAGGAAAAATTTGAACGCAAGAAGCCGCATGTGAATATTGGTACGATCGGTCACATCGACCACGGCAAGACGACGTTGACCTCGGCGATCACCCGGGTGTTGTCGACCAAGGGTTTTGCGAAGGCGACGGCGTTTGACGAGATCGACAAGGCTCCTGAGGAGAAGGAGCGCGGCATCACCATTGCGACGGCGCACGTGGAGTACGAGAGCGAGAAGCGCCATTACGCGCACGTGGACTGCCCTGGCCACGCGGACTACATCAAGAACATGATCACCGGTGCGGCGCAGATGGACGGCGCCATCCTGGTGGTGGCTGCCACGGACGGCCCGATGCCGCAGACCCGCGAGCACATCCTGCTTGCCCGCCAGGTCGGCGTGCCGGCCATCGTGGTGTTCCTGAACAAGTGCGACATGGTGGACGACCCCGAGCTCATTGAACTGGTGGAGATGGAGCTCCGCGAGCTGCTCTCCAAGTACGAGTTCCCTGGCGACGACACCCCGATCATCCAGGGCAGCGCGCTCAATGCCCTCAATGAGCCGGAGAACGAAGCAGTTGCCAAGCCGATCTGGGATCTGATGGCAGCCTGCGACAGCTTCATTCCGGAGCCGCAGCGCGACATCGACAAGCCGTTCCTGATGCCGGTGGAGGACGTTTTTTCCATCTCCGGCCGCGGCACGGTGGCCACCGGCCGCATCGAGCGCGGCAAGGTGAAGGTTGGCGACGAAATCGAGATCGTGGGCATCCGTGAGACCCAGAAGACGACGGTGACCGGTGTTGAGATGTTCCGCAAGCTGCTGGACGAGGGTATCGCCGGCGACAACGTGGGCGTTCTTCTCCGCGGCACCAAGCGCGAGGAGATCGAGCGCGGCCAGGTATTGGCCAAGCCGGGCTCCATCACGCCGCACACGAAGTTCATGGCGGAGTGCTACATTCTGACCAAGGAGGAAGGTGGCCGCCATACCCCGTTTTTCAACGGCTACCGGCCGCAGTTTTACTTCCGGACGACGGACGTGACGGGCGTGGTGCAGCTGCCCGAGGGAGTGGAGATGGTTATGCCTGGCGACAACGTGACGGTGGAGGCGAATCTGATCACGCCGATCGCGATGGACGAGGGTCTGCGTTTTGCGATCCGCGAAGGCGGCCGCACGGTGGGCGCCGGCGTTGTCAATAAAATCATTGCGTAGTTGGTGACACGATCATGATTAACACGCAGAAGATCCGTATTCGGCTGAAGGGCTACGATCACAAGCTGATTGATCAGTCCACGGCGGAAATCGTCGAAACCGCGAAGCGCACCGGCGCCACGGTGGCCGGCCCGATTCCGCTGCCGACCTCGATCAACAAGTATTGTGTTCTGCGAGGGCCGCACGTGGACAAGAAGAGCCGCGAGCAGTTCGAGATGCGGACCCATCGCCGGCTGCTGGATATTCTGGAACCGACGCAGCAGACCATCGACGCGCTGATGAAGCTGGAACTCTCCGCTGGCGTCGATGTGGAGATCAAGCTGTAATCGCCGCTTCCGCGGCGTTGAGGATAGTGCGCGTCGAAATCCGGCGCGGCAGATCAGGAAACGAGAACGGTATAGGTAACGGAAATGCCTAAAACAATGGGTTTGATGGGGAAAAAGGTCGGGATGAGCCGGTTGTATACGGAACGCGGCGATATGGTCCCGGTCACGGTGATCGAGACCGGTCCCTGCGTGGTTCTCCAGAAAAAGACCGTTGAGAAGGAAGGATATAACGCCATCCAGCTCGGCTTTGGGGCCCGCAAGGAGTCCCGCCTGACCAAGCCGATGGCCGGCCATGTGAAGGCCGCGGCCAAGGGCGGTTTCCAGCACATCCGGGAGTTCCGGGTGGCGGATCCGAGCCAGTACGAGGTGGGCCAGGAAATCATGGTGACCGACCTCTTCAAGGCCGGGGATCTGGTCGACATCCAGGGCGAGACCAAGGGCCGGGGCTTTCAGGGCGTTGTCCGCCGCCATGGCTTCAAGGGCGGCCGCGCCACCCATGGCTCCATGTTCCACCGGGCTCCTGGTTCCATCGGCTGCAGCGCTTGGCCGAGCCGGGTCATCAAGGGCAAGAAACTGCCCGGTCACATGGGCACCAGCCTGGTGACCAAGAAGAACTGCATGGTCATTGATGTGCGGCCGGAGCAGAACGTCGTCATCGTCAAGGGCGGCATTCCCGGTGCCAAGCAGGGCCTGATCCAGATTTTCACAAAGTAGCGAGCAGAATTCGCTTTTGCACTTGGGGGTACCCTCTCATGGCCGTAACGCAAGTATACAACATCAACAAGGAGAAGGTGGGCGACATCGAGCTGAACGACGCCCTCTTCGGAGTCGAGGTGAATGCGCACCTCCTCCATGATATCGTCCAGATGCAGCGTGCCAACCGCCGTTCCGGCAATGCCTGCACTAAGACCCGTTCCGACGTGAGCGGCAGCGGCAAGAAACCCTGGAAACAGAAGGGTACCGGCCGCGCCCGTTCCGGCAACCGCCGGTCGCCCCTGTGGCGTGGTGGTGGCACGGTCTTCGGGCCGACTCCGCGCAGCTACAGCTACAAGATGCCGCGCAAGGTCCGGCAGCTTGGCCTGCGCATGGCGTTGAGTTCCCGCTTCAGCGACAATCTCATGGTGGTGCTCGACGGTTTCACCCTGGACGAGATCAAGACCAAGAAGTTCCTGAGCGTGATGGATTCCTTTGCCATCGAGAACGCCCTGATCGTCACCCCGGAGCGGATCGATGCGCTGGAGCGTTCCTCCCGCAATGTCCCGGGTTTCAAGGTGTTGCCGGCGGCGGGGCTCAATGTCTACGACATCCTGCTGCACAAGCACATCATTCTCCTGCAGCCCTCCATTGGCCAACTGGAAGCGAGGTTATTGTCATGAACATCTATGAGGTAATCAAGAAACCGCGCCTCACCGAGAAGGGCATGGGCCTGCAGGAAGCACACAACCAGATCGTCCTGCGGGTCGATCGTCAGGCCAACAAGAACGAGATCAAGCAGGCAGTGGAAGATCTCTTCAGTGTGAAGGTGGAAAAAGTACGGACTGCCAACATGCCCGGCAAGGAAAAGCGGCTGGGGCGGTACGTGGGTCAGACATCTGACTGGAAGAAGGCAATTGTAACCTTGGCAGAAGGCAGCAAGGTTGATTTTGTCGGCGAGCTTTAAGAAGAAGCCTGCTGCACGGCGCAACCATCCTGTCGGGATCATTCTGCAACACAGCAATCGGGGTTCCAAATGGCATTGAAAACCTACAAACCAACATCGCCGGGACGGCGGACGCTGGTCACCATCGTCCGTGACGATCTTTCCAAGGAGAGACCGGTCAAGGGTCTGGTCCGGATACTGAACAAGTCTGGCGGCCGCAACAATTTCGGCCGGGTGACCGCCCGCCATCTCGGCGGCGGCCACAAGCGCAAGTACCGCCTGATCGACTTCAAGCGCGACAAGGTGGACATTCCCGCCACGGTCGCGGCCATCGAGTACGATCCGAACCGCACTGCCAACATCGCCCTGCTCCACTACGTGGATGGCGAGAAGCGCTACATCCTCTCGCCGTCCGGCATCAAGGTGGGCGACACCGTGGTGGCCGGCGAGCAGGTCGACATCAAGCCGGGCAACTGTCTGCCCATGGGCAACATGCCGCTCGGCAGCATCATCCACAACGTGGAGATGAAGATCGGCAAGGGCGGTCAGCTGGTGCGCAGCGCCGGCGGTGCGGCCCAGCTGATGGCCAAGGAAGGGGAGCATGTCCTGGTGAAGCTTCCTTCCGGCGAGGTCCGCCGCTTCCACAAGAGCTGTCGTGCCAGCATTGGCCAGATCGGCAATATCGAGCACGAAAGCGAGAGCATCGGCAAGGCTGGCCGCAGCCGCTGGAAGGGCCGCCGGCCCAAGGTCCGCGGCGTGGCCATGAACCCGCTCGACCACCCCATGGGTGGCGGCGAGGGCCGCAGTTCCGGTGGCCGTCACCCATGTTCGCCATGGGGCATGCCGACCAAGGGCTTCAAGACCCGCGGCAGGAAGAGCTCGGACAAAGATATCGTTAAAAAGAGATCCTAAGTAGGGGATAGCACACATGGCACGCTCGATCAAGAAAGGGCCCTTCGTTGACGACCATCTGCTGAAGAAGGTCATGAAGGCCAAGGAAGAAGGGTCACGCAAGGTCATCCAGACCTGGTCCCGCCGCTCCGACATCGTGCCGGAGATGATCGGTCTGACCTTTGCCGTGCACAACGGCAAAAAGTTCATCCCGGTCTACGTCACCGAGAACATGGTGGGCCACAAGCTGGGCGAGTTTTCTCCTACCCGGACCTACCATGGTCACGGGACCGACAAGAAAAAATAGTCAGCCCGCTGGGTGTGATTGACGGCAGAAGGAGTAGGTGAGCGATGGAAGCAAAAGCGCTTGCGCGACAGATTAGGATCTCTCCCCAGAAGGCGCGGCTGGTTGCCGACATGGTGCGGGGGAAGCGGGTGGAGGATGCCTTGAACACCCTGCGGTTCACGCCGAAGAAGGGCGCGCGGATCCTCAAGAAGATCATCGAGTCGGCGGTGGCCAATGCCACCCGGAACGAGTCCATTGATGTGGATACCCTCTATGTCAAGACCATCTACGTGGACGGCGGGGCGATGCTCAAGCGGATTCGGCCGATGCCCATGGGCCGTGCCGGCCGGATTCTGAAACGGACCAGTCACATCACCGTGATTCTGGACGAACAATAAAGACAACGTTCGACGGTGGCGGCAAGGCCACACATCTTGTGAATGGAGGAAGGTTTTGGGCCAGAAAGTCAATCCAGTTGGTTTACGGCTGAACGTTATCCGCACTTGGGATTCGGTGTGGTATGCGGGTAAGGAATACGCCAAGTATTTCCTCGAGGACCAGAGCCTCCGGAAGTATCTGAAGAGCAGGCTTTACCATGCCGGGGTGTCGCGGATCCAGATCGCCCGCACCGGCGAGAAGATCCGGGTCAAGCTGCACACCGCCCGGCCGGGCATCATCATCGGCAAGAAGGGTTCCGAGATCGAGGTTCTGAAGGGCGATCTGGAGCGCCGCACCGGCCGCGAGTGCCTGCTCGACATCCAGGAGGTGCGCCGTCCCGAGGCCGATGCCCAGTTGGTGGCCGAGAGCGTGGCCCAGCAGCTCGAGCGCCGCGTTGCCTTCCGCCGCGCCATGAAGAAGTCGGTGAATATGGCCTTGAAGTTTGGCGCCCAGGGCATTAAGATTGCCTGTTCCGGCCGGCTCGGCGGCGCGGAGATGTCCCGCCGCGAATGGTACCGCGAGGGCCGGGTGCCGCTTCATACCCTGCGGGCGGACATCGATTACGGTTTTGCCGAGGCCAAAACCACCTATGGCATCATCGGCGTCAAGGTGTGGGTCTTCAAGGGCGAGGTGCTGAGCGACCAGGAGATGGTTGCCGCCGAATAGCCCGGAAGCAACGCGGGTGCGCATCGTTCCTGATGCCGCACCGGGGAAAATTGAGACGGATTAGGGAGCGATATGCTGAGTCCCAAGAAAGTAAAGCATAGAAAGGTAATGAAAGGCCGGATGCGTGGCGCCGCCCACCGCGGCTCCTCCATCGCCTTTGGCGAATACGGCCTGAAGGCCATGAGCTGCGGCAAGATGACCGCCCAGCAGATCGAGGCCGCCCGTATCACCATCAGCCGCACCGTCAAGCGTGGCGGCCAGATGTGGATTCGCATCTTCCCGGACAAGCCTTTCACCAGGAAGCCGGCGGAAACTCGTATGGGCAGCGGCAAGGGCGCCCCGGAAGGCTGGGTGGCCATCGTCAGGCCCGGCCGGATTCTTTACGAGCTGGCGGGAGTCGAACCCGAGGTCGCCAAGGAGGCTTTGCGGCTGGCCGGCAATAAACTCCCTTTTCCGACCAAAATCGTCGAGTTGGGTAGCACGTTATGAAAATGAAAGAAATCCGTGCCATGGGCACCGAGGAATTGGCGGCCAAGGCCAAGGCTCTTTCCGAGGAGCTGTTCAAGCTCAAGTTCCAGCACAGCATCCGGCCTTTGGAGAACACGGCCAAGATGCGGGCGTTGCGCAAGGATATCGCCCGGATCAGGACCCTGCTGCACGCCTCGCGCGAGCAGTAATTCGCCAACCGATGAGAGAAGATTTATCCACAACCTGGTAGGAACGCAGATGAGCGAAACGAAAAAGTCCAAGAAGACCAGAATTGGTCTGGTGATCAGCAACAAGATGGACAAGAGCGCCGTGGTCCAGACCGACCAGCTGATCAAGCATGGTCTGTACGGCAAATATATCCGCCGCCGGGTGAAGTACATGGCCCATGATCCGGAGAACCTCTGCAGCATCGGCGACCGGGTCCTGATCGAGGAGTGCCGGCCGCTGAGCAAGCAGAAGCGGTGGCGGGTGCGCGAGATCATCGAGAAGGCGGTTTAACGAGAGGATTCCGCTCTCGCAAACGAGAGTGCTTAGTCAGCGGGTGAGGCAATGATACAGACTGAAACCGTATTGAATGTGGCCGACAATTCCGGCGCCAAGAAGGTGATGTGCATTCGCGTGCTTGGCGGCACCAGGAGGCGCTATGCGCGGATCGGCGACGTGATCGTGGTCTCCGTCAAGGAGGCGATTCCCAACGCCAAGGTGAAGAAGGGCGATGTGGTCAAGGCCGTCGTGGTTCGGACCATCAAGGAACTCCATCGTCCGGACGCGACTTCGGTCCGTTTTGACGATAACTCCGCCGTGCTCATCAACAATGCCGGCGAGCCCATCGGCACCCGCATCTTCGGGCCGGTGGCCCGCGAGTTGCGGCCCAAGGGCTACATGAAGATAATCTCCCTGGCACCCGAAGTGCTCTAGGGTCTTGAGCGGAAAGAGGCGAGGCCATGCAGAAGCAGACATGTCATCTGAAACTGAACGATCGGGTCGAGGTGATCACCGGCAAGGACAAGGGCCGGGTCGGCAAGATCATCAAGATCGATCGGACGCGCAGCCGGGCGGTGGTGGAGAAGATCAACATCATCAAGCGGCACACCAAGCCGAGCGCGCTCAATCAGCAGGGCGGCATCATCGAGAAGGAGGCGCCGGTCGCCCTTTCCAACCTGATGCTGATCTGCCCCAAGTGCGCAAAGACGGTCCGGGTTGGCAACAAGACATTGGAAGACGGCACCAGGGTTCGCGTGTGCAAGAAGTGCAACGAATCCGTGGAAGCAAAGGCCTAGTGCTGGGTTGGAGGCGATATGGCTGGAATGAAAGAACAGTACCTCAATGAATGTGTGCCGCAGCTCATGAAGGAGTTCGGCTATAAGAACATCATGGAGGTTCCGAAGATCGAGAAGATCGTTCTCAACATGGGACTGGGCGAGGCGGTGCAGAACCCGAAGATCGTCGATTCCGCCAACAATGAGCTGACCCTCATTGCCGGCCAGAAATCGGTGGTGACCCGGGCGAAGAAATCCATCGCCACCTTCAAGCTCCGCGAGGGCATGCCCATCGGCTGCCGGGTGACCCTGCGCGGCGACCGGATGTACGACTTCCTCGCCAAGCTGATGCACATCGCGCTGCCGCGGGTGCGCGACTTCCGCGGGGTATCGCTCAAGGCCTTCGACGGTCGGGGCAACTACTCTCTGGGGATCAAGGAGCATATCATTTTCCCGGAGATTGACTATGACAAGATCGACAAGATTAAGGGATTGAACATTGCCATCACCACCACGGCCAAGACCGATGAGGAAGGCCGGTTTCTCTTGCGGGCAATGGGCATGCCCTTCCGTAAGTAATACAAGGGCAGGGAGGACGTCTTGGCTAAGAAGTCGATGATCGCAAAGTGTAATCGGAAGCCGAAATTCTCGGTGCGCGGCTATAACCGCTGCGGGATCTGCGGCCGGCCGCGGGCCTATTTCCGCAAATTCGGCGTATGCCGTATCTGCTTCAGAAACCTGGCGTCCAAGGGTGAGATCGCCGGGGTGACCAAGTCCAGCTGGTAGGCCGGACCTGGTGCAAGAACGGATATCACATCGTATTTAACCAAGGAGCAACAATCATGGCGATGAGTGATCCCCTGGCCGACCTGCTGACCAGGATCCGCAATGCCGGCATGGTCAAGCACGAGAGCATCGACGTGCCGCTGTCCAAGATGAAGTCCGGAGTTGCCGCGATCCTGAAGCGCGAAGGCTTTATTACGGATTTTGAGGTTATCGAGGACAAGGTGCAGGGCGTCCTGCGCATTGAAATGCGATATGACAACCGGCGAGAGCCGGTCATCAACGGGTTGCGCCGCGTCAGCAAGCCGGGCCGCCGGATCTATGTCAAGCACGACCAGATTCCCAAGGTCATGAGCGGTTTGGGCATCGCGATCATCTCCACTTCCAAGGGCATTCTCACCGACCGTGAAGCCCGCGAGCAGCGCCTCGGTGGCGAACTGCTCTGTGAAGTGTGGTAATTACCAATCCGAGCGAGAAGCGGAGTAGGGTCATGTCGAGAATTGGCAAACAACCGATCACCGTTCCCAACGGTGTAAAGGTGGATATCAAGGGGACGATGGTCAAGGTGACCGGCCCCAAGGGATCTCTGGAGCGCACCGTGCGCCCGGAAATCGCCCTGGAACAAACCGACGGCGTCATCCGGGTTTCGGCCAAGGACAACAGCCAGCGCAGCCGGGCCTTCACCGGTCTGACCCGCACCCTGATCAACAACATGATCGTGGGTGTGGTGCAGGGCTTCGAGAAGAAGCTGGTCATCGAGGGCGTCGGCTACCGTGCCGAGTTGAAGGGCAAGGCTCTGTCACTGAACCTCGGTTACTCCAACCCGGTGGAGTTTCCGCTCCCGCAAGGGGTGGCCGCCGTGGTCGAAAAGACCAACATCACCCTGCAGTCCATCGACAAGGAAATTCTCGGCCTCACCGCCGCGAAGATCCGCGCGATTCGCAAGCCGGAGCCTTACAAGGGCAAGGGTATCCGTTACGACGGCGAGTATATCGCCCGTAAGGCCGGCAAGGCTGCTTCGAAGAAGTAATCGCGGTTGATTAACGCTTGACAGAACAGGCAAGAGCAATGAGCAAGACAAATCCGACACTTATGGCACGACAGAAGCGGGTGAAGCGGATCCGGAAAAAGATCGCCGGCACCCCGGAACGGCCGCGGTTGCGCGTCTTCAAGAGCGCCAAGCATATCTACGGTCAGATCATCGACGATACCGCTGGCCGGACCATTGTCGCCATGTCCACGGTCAGCAAGGACTTTAACCGCGGCGAGGCCAAGGACAAGACGGCGGTGGCCAAACAGGTCGGCATCAAACTTGCCGAACTGGCCAAGGCCAAAGGTGTCCAGAAGGTGGTGTTTGACCGGGGCGGCTATATTTACCACGGTCGGGTGAAGGCCCTGTCCGATGGCGCCCGCGAAGGCGGGCTGGATTTCTGAGCGGCCGCAGCAGGAAAAAGACTGAAACACGTATCTCAGGGGTGTCACCTTGGCAGAATTCAAGAGCAGCAGCACCGATGATCAGCTGATTGAAAAGATCGTCTTCATCAACCGGACCGCCAAAGTGGTCAAAGGTGGCCGCCGGTTCAATTTCAGCGCCATTGTGGTGGTCGGCGACGGCCGGGGCCGGGTCGGCTACGGCCTGGGCAAGGCCAACCAAGTGCCCGAGGCGATTCGCAAGGGCGTCGAGAAAGCCCGCAAGGACATGAAGACCGTGGCCATCACCGAGGTCAGCATCCCCCATGAGATCATGGGCAAGTTCGGTGCCGGCCAGGTGCTGCTGAAGCCGGCCACCGCCGGTACCGGCGTGATCGCCGGTGGTCCGGTGCGTGCGGTGCTGGAGGCGGCCGGGGTGCATAACATCCTGACCAAGTGCCTTGGCTCCCACAACCCGCACAATATGGTGAAGGCGACCTTGGATGCCCTGCGCCGGTTGCGGACTCCCGAGCAGATTGCAGCCCGCCGCGGCCGCAAGCTCCAGGAAATCGTGGCGTAACGCCGTCCCGGCCTCGGGACGGACGAACTGCCTGCCGGCAGCGATGGCAGGCGCAATGATTGCAGACAAACTTGAGGAAGAGCCATGGCAACCAAAGAGCTCAAGTTGACATTGAAGAAAAGCGTGATCGGCAGTCCCAGGCAGATTCGGGACACCCTGGTGGGCCTCGGGCTGACCCGAACCAACAAGACGATCATCCGCAAGGACACCCCGGCCATCCGGGGCATGATAGACAAGGTCCGGCACCTGGTGGTGGTGGAGGAATAATTATGCTGACGCTGAGCAATCTTTCGCCGCATCCCGGCGCCAAGAAGCAGAAGAAACGTGTAGGCCGCGGCCAGGGTACCGGCCAGGGCACCAATGCCGGCCGCGGCATGAAGGGCTACAAGTCCCGGTCCGGCAGCGGTATCAAGGTAGGTTTCGAGGGCGGCCAGATGCCGCTCCAGCGCCGTCTGCCGAAGCGAGGTTTCACCAACCCCTTCCGCAAGCAGTACGCCATTGTCAATGTCGAGGATCTGGACCGCTTCGCGGCCGGCACCAAAATTGACCGTCAGGCGCTGATCGAGGCGGGTCTCGTTTCCAAGAAATATGCCCTGGTCAAGCTGCTCGGCAATGGCGAGATCAAAAACGCCCTGACCGTGGCGCTCGACAAGGTGAGCGACTCCGCCCGGCAGAAGATTGAAGCAGCCGGCGGCAAGGTCGAGGCGTAGGCAGGCATTCCATGAAGGCAGGGGTTCAGAACGCCGCCAACATTCCGGAACTGCGCCGGCGCATCTTCTTTACCCTGATCATGCTGGCGGTCTATCGGGCCGGCGTGCAGATCCCGACCCCGGGCATCAACGGCGAGGCGCTCGCCAATTTTTTTGCCCAGACGGCCGGCACCCTCTTTGACATGTTCAACATGTTCTCCGGCGGCGCGCTGGAGAATTTTTCGATCTTCGCCCTGGGCATCATGCCCTATATCAGCGCGTCCATCATCTTCCAGCTGCTCACCGTGGTGGTGCCGCAGCTGGAGGCCCTTTCAAAGGAAGGGGAAGCGGGGCGCCGGAAGATCACCCAGTACACCCGGTACGCCACCGTGGTGCTCAGCCTGCTGCAGGGGCTTTTCATCAGCATCGGCCTGGAGAGCATGACCGCACCCACCGGTGAGGCGATCGTCATTACTTCCGGTTGGGGCTTCCGGCTGATGACCATGCTGACCCTGACCTCCGGCACCGCCTTCATCATGTGGCTCGGCGAGCAGATGACCGAGCGCGGCATCGGCAACGGCATCTCGATGATCATTTTCGCCGGCATCGTGGCGCGGATGCCCGCCGCCCTGGCCAACACCTTCCGGATGGTGAGCGCCGGCGAGCTGGCCCTGATCCTGCTGCCTTTGCTGCTGGTGATGGTGGCGGGGGTGGTGGGGTTGATCATCTTCTGCGAGACCGCCCAGCGCCGGATTCCCATCCAGTACGCCAAGCGCATCGTCGGTCGCCAGATGTACGGCGGCCAGCAGTCCCATCTGCCGCTCAAGATCAACATGTCCGGTGTCATTCCGCCGATCTTCGCCTCCTCGATCATGATGTTCCCTGAGACCATAGGTAACTTCATCCAAGTGGACTGGGTGCAGCGGGTGAGCGCGGCGTTGAGCTGGGGCAGCCTGCCCCATACCTTGATGTACGTGGGCTTTATCGTCTTCTTCTGCTTCTTCTACACCGCGGTGACCTTTAATCCGGTGGATGTGGCCGAGAACCTCAAGAAGCACGGCGGCTTTGTCCCCGGTGTGCGGCCCGGCAAGAAGACGGCGGAGTTCATCGACAGGATCATCGTGCGGCTGACCGTGATCGGCGCGGCATACATCAGCGCCATCTGCGTGCTGCCGACGGTGCTGGTCAATGAATTCAATGTGCCGTTCTATTTCGGCGGCACCGCGCTTCTCATTGTGGTTGGCGTCGCCATCGACACCATGGGGCAGATCGAGTCCCACACGATCATGCGCAATTACGACGGTTTCATGAAGTCCGGCCGGTTCAAGGGGCGCCGGTAACGGTACCGGACGGATGGGCCGGGCCGTCATCCTGAAAACCCCCGCAGAGATCGCGATCATGCGGGAGGCGAATCAGATCGTGGCCGATACCCTGGCCCTGCTGGAAGCAAAGATGGCGCCGGGGGTCACGACCTGGCAGCTGGATCACTGGGCGGAGAAGCACGCGACAAAACTCGGGGCTGTACCGGCCTTCAAGGGCTACCGCGGCTATCCCGCCAGCCTGTGCGTTTCGCTGAACGACCAGGTGGTGCACGGCATTCCTTCCAAAAAGGTGGTGGTGCAGCCTGGGGATGTCGTCAGCATCGATTTTGGCGTCAAGTATAAGGGCTTTTACGGCGATGCCGCCATCACCGTGGCGGTGGGAGAGGTGGCCGAACGGACCGCAGATTTGCTGCGGGTGACGCGGGAATCTTTGGGCAAGGCCATCGAGCAGGTCCAGATCGGCAACCGCGTCAACGACATCTCGCGGGCCGTGCAGCAGCATGTGGAACAGCACGGGTTTTCCGTGGTGCGCCAGTTTGTCGGCCATGGGATCGGCAGCCAGCTGCATGAGGCGCCGGAGATTCCGAACTACCACCGTTCGGAGCGCACCCCGAAACTGCTGGCCGGCATGGTGCTGGCCATCGAGCCCATGGTCAATATCGGCGGCGCCGATGTGCAGGTGCTGGCCGACGGCTGGACCGTGGTGACGAGCGATCATTCGCTCTCTGCCCACTTCGAGCATTCGGTGGCGGTGACGGAGGAGGGGCCGTTGGTGTTAAGTCAACGGATCCAATAGATTTTTGGCGCTGAAGCGAAAAAAAGAGCGGCAAAAAAAATAAAATAGGGTAATATTGCCAATTTTCGATTTGCGGTAATGCCCGGCAGGACAGCGCACAGGAGTTTTTTGCTGACTTATGGCAAAGGAAGAACCGATTACCGTCGAAGGAACCATCGTGGAGCCGTTACCCAATGCGATGTTCCGTGTGGAACTGGACAACGGCCACCGGGTGCTGGCGCATATCTCCGGAAAGATGCGCATGCATTTCATCAAAATCCTTCCTGGTGATCGGGTAACAGTGGAACTTTCGCCCTATGACCTGACCCGCGGTCGGGTGACCTTCCGGGCGAAGAAATAGAGAGAAGGAAACGGCAATGAAGGTACGTGCTTCAGTAAAAAAAATATGCAGTGAATGCCGCATATTCAAGCGGAAAGGCGTGGTGCGTGTTTCGTGCAAGACCAAGAAGCACAAGCAGCGCCAGGGGTAATTAAAGCGTTCAGTTACAAGGGAGGAAGACCTTGGCTCGTTTAGCTGGTGTTGACTTGCCGCGCGGCAAGCACATGGAAATCGCGCTCACCTACATCCACGGTATCGGACGGGCGTCGGCGCGCAGGATTCTGGATCTCGCCAACCTGCCTTACAACAAGAGCAGCGATGATCTGACCGACAACGATGTGGCTGCCATCCGGAAGATCATCGACGACCATTTCGTGGTGGAAGGCGACCGTCGCCGCGAGGTGGGCATGGACATCAAGCGGCTCATGGATCTCGGCTGCTACCGCGGACTCAGGCACCGCAAGGGCCTGCCCTGTCGTGGCCAGCGGACCCACACCAACGCCCGTACCCGCAAGGGGCCGCGGCGTGGCGTGGTGAAGAAGAAATAACAACGAACGGAACCCTTGACGGGTATCAGGAGCGGAGATGGCGAAGGTAGCGCGTCCTCGTAAGAAAGAGAAGAAGAATGTACCGGAGGGGATCTGTTTCATTCAGTCCACCTTCAACAATACCTTGGTGTCCTTCACGGACCCCCAGGGCAATGTGCTTTCCTGGTGCAGCGCCGGCTGTCTCGGATTCAAGGGCTCCCGCAAGAGCACTCCGTTCGCGGCGCAGAACGCCGTGGATACCGCGGCAAAAAAGGCCCAGGAGCACGGACTGCGCAAGGTCGAAGTGCGGGTGAATGGTCCTGGCCCCGGCCGGGAATCGGCCATCCGGGCCTTGCAGGTGGCGGGGATCGAAGTGAGCGTGATCCGCGACATCACCCCGGTGCCGCACAATGGCTGCAAGCCGCCCAAGCGGCGTCGTGTATAAGCGGAACCGGTTCAGGCGAATAATCTTTTTGCAGTATTAGGAGGTCCAACTTGGCCAGATATACCGAAGCAGCCTGCCGCCAGTGCCGGCGCGAGAAACTCAAACTGTTCCTGAAAGGGGACCGCTGCTATTCCGACAAATGTGCCTTCGAGCGCCGCGGCTATGCCCCGGGGCAACATGGCCAGGCGCGGATGCGCAAGGTTTCCGACTACGCCGTCCAGCTGCGCGAAAAGCAGAAGGTGAAGCGCATGTACGGCATGCTGGAAGGCCAGTTCCGCAACTACTTCGGCAATGCCGAGCGCATCAAGGGCGTTACCGGCGAAACCCTCCTGCGTCTTCTGGAGTGCCGGTTGGACAATGTCATCTATCGCCTTGGCTTCGCCAACTCCCGAAACCAGGCGCGGCAGATGGTCCGCCATAACCACTTTCTGGTGAACGGCAAGAAAGTCAATATCCCTTCCTTCCAGGTCCGGGTCAACGATGTGGTCACCGTGAAGGAGAAGAGCCGGGCCGTGGCGGCCATCACCGACAGTCTGCAGGCTGTCGCCCGTCGTGGCGTACCCGGCTGGCTGGAGATGGATCAGGCCAATTTCAAGGGGACGGTGAAGGCCCTGCCCGAGCGTGAGGCGATCACCATGCCGATTCAGGAGCAGCTGGTCGTAGAACTCTACTCCAAATAACACAGCGCAGGAAGATACGAACGACATGGCAATCGAAACGGATCCCTTTTACCGTAACTGGCACGAGTTGATCGTTCCTGACCGCCTGGAAGTGGATCAGGATACCCACACCGAACGGTACGGCAAGTTCGTCTGCCAGCCGCTGGAGCATGGTTTTGCCACCACCATCGGCAATTCCCTGCGGCGCATCCTGCTCTCCTCGATCCAGGGGGCGGCGATCACCTCGGTCAAGATCGACGGGGCGCTGCATGAGCTGTCGACCCTTCCCGGGATCAAGGAAGATGTCACTGAGATCATCCTGAACCTCAAAGAGGTTCGTCTGCGCCTCAACAGCCCGCATCCGCAGAGGGTGCGGATCGAGAAGAAGGCCAGGGGCGTGGTGACCGCGGCCGACATTCAGGGCGGCGGCAAGGTTGAGGTGATGAACCCGGACAAGCATATCTGCACCATCACCGGCGACGGCAAGTTCATCGCCGAACTGGAGGTGCGGTGGGGCAAGGGATATTCCCCGGCCGAGAAGCATCTGCCGGAGGAGCAGATCATCGGTGTCATCCCCATCGATGCCATCTTCACGCCCATCGTCAACGTGAAGGTCGTGACCAGCCAGGCCCGCGTCGGCCAGCAGACCGACTACGACAAACTGACCCTGGAGATCACCACCGACGGCAGCGTGAAGCCGGAGGATGCCCTGGCCTATGCCGCCAAGATCCTCAAGGAGCAGATGCAGGTCTTCATCAACTTCGACGAGGCCTCGGTGGAGCCGGCCTATGCCGACGAAGGCCGCGATGAACGGCCGCGCCTCAACGACAATCTCTACCGCAGCGTCGAGGATCTGGAACTCTCGGTGCGTTCCGCCAACTGCCTGCGCAATGCCGAGATCCGTTATATCGGCGAACTGGTGCAGAAGAGCGAGGCCGAGATGCTGAAGACCAAGAACTTTGGCCGCAAATCGCTCAATGAAATCAAGCAGTTGCTCTCGGAGATGGATCTTTCCCTGGGCATGAAGATCGACGGCTGGGAGCCTCCCCAGGCGAACGCCAAGCAGATTGAAGAATAATCGAGCCCGTACGAGGTTGTGATATGCGACACAAGAAAGCAGGAAACCGACTGGGTCGGAACACCTCCCACCGCCAGGCCATGGTGCGCAACATGGTGACCTCGCTGCTCGCCCACGAGCGCATCGTCACCACCGCGGCCAAGGCCAAGGAAGTCCGCAAGGTGGCCGACCAGATGATCACCCTGGCCAAGCGCGGCGATCTCCATGCCCGGCGTCAGGCCCTGGCCGTGGTCCGCGACAAGGACGTGGTGGCCAAGCTGTTCGACAAGCTTCGCAGTGAGTATATGGACCGCAACGGCGGCTATACCCGCATCATCCGTACCGGCAACCGGTTGGGCGATGCCGCCGAGATGGCGATCCTCGAACTGGTCAACTACACCGGGCCGGTTGAGAGCGCCAAAGCCGAATCGTGAGTCGCATCCGGCACGGCCGGATGCACAAGAGCTGACATGAGGATCTCATGTCAGCTTTTTTTTTGCCCGCCCGCCAAGGCCTCCCTTGGTGGAAAAAATGCTACCATCGGGCCCGGAGGTGGGGTACTATTCCAAGCTTGGGTGCCTTGGGGCAAGGAGGAGGTCCGGTGATCTTCGTCAATGACCGACCGCTCCCCTGGGAGCCGGGGATGCGGGTGGCCGAGCTGGCGGCGCGCATCAAACCCGGAGCCGATGTGGTCATTGTCAACGGGTTCCCGGCACTGCCGACCGCGGTGCTGGCCGATGGCGACCACTGCTGGCTGATCCGGCGGGGCGAGGTTCCCTCGGCCGAAGAGATGGACCACCTGCTCCATGCCCGCCACACCCCCGGGGTGCATGAGGTTCTCAAACGTGCCGCTGTCGGGATCATGGGGTTGGGAGGTCTGGGCTCCCCCCTGGCAGCGGCTCTCGCCCGCATGGGGGTCGGCCGGCTGCTGCTCGCGGATTACGATGTGGTGGAGCCCTCCAACCTCAACCGGCAGCATTATTTCATCGACCAGATCGGCCTCATGAAGACCGCGGCGCTCAAGGCCACCCTGGCCCGCATCAATCCTCATGTGGTGGTGGAGTGTCTTGAGGCGCAGCTCACCGAGGCGGATATTCCCAAGTATTTCGCCGAGGTGGATGTTCTGGCCGAGTGTTTCGACGACCCGGCCACGAAGGCGGCGGCCCTGCGGTCGGTCCTGCGGAACCTGCCCGGCGTGGGCTATGTCGGGTCCTCCGGGGTGGCGGGCCATGGCGACAGCAACGCCATCCGCACCCGGCGATTGCGGCCGCGGGTCTATGTGGTGGGTGATGGAGAGAGCGCCGCACAGCCGGGGCAGGGGCTCATGGCTCCCCGGGTGGGGATCGCGGCCCATCATCAGGCCAATCAGGTGATCCGCCTCCTGCTGGGGGTGGAAGAGGAACGATGATAACCATAACGTGCAATGGCGAGACGCGCCGGCTTGCAGGAGAGATGAGCGTCGAGGAACTGATCTGTTCCCTGGACCTCAATCCGGAGACGGTGGTGGCGGAACTTGATGGCCGCATCCTGAATCGTTCGGAATACGCCGTAACGAAGCTCGCCGAGGGCGCGACCCTGGAACTGATCCGCTTTGTGGGAGGCGGCTGATGCTCACCATTGCTGGCAAAACCTTCCGGTCGCGGCTTTTTACCGGTACCGGCAAATTCTCCTCGCCCCAGATCATGAAGGAGGCGCTCATCGCCTCGGGGAGCGAGATGGTCACCGTGGCCCTGCGTCGCGTTGATCTCAGCAATCCGGCCGACGACATCATGAGCGTCCTCGACCGCGACTGTTTCTTTTTCCTGCCCAATACCGCCGGAGCCCGCAACGCCGCCGAGGCGGTGCGGCTGGCCAAATTGGCCCTGGCCTCGGGCGGCGGCAACTGGGTGAAGCTGGAGGTTACCCCCGACCCGCGCACCCTGCTGCCTGACCCGGTGGAGACCCTGGCCGCCACCGAGGAATTGGCCAAGGCGGGCTTCGTGGTGCTGCCCTACATGAACGCCGATCCCATCCTGGCCCTTCGCCTGCAGGATGCCGGGGCCGCCGCGGTGATGCCGCTCGGCTCGCCCATCGGTACCAACCAAGGTGTATTGACCCGCTTCCAGGTGGCGATCATCATCGAACAGGCGCGGGTGCCGGTGGTGGTGGATGCCGGCATCGGTGCCCCGTCGCACGCGGCCGAGGCCATGGAAATGGGCGCGGACGCGGTGCTGGTCAACACGGCCATTGCCGTGGCCGGCGACCCGGTCCGCATGGCCCGGGCCTTTGCCAAGGCGGTGGAGGCCGGCCGCGAGGCATATGAGGCGGGGCTCGGCGTCCGGCGTACCGAGGCCGAGGCCTCGTCGCCCCAAGGCGGGCTCGATTTCTTGAGATGACGGCCATGTTCCTTGTCCCGGATTTTCAAGAACTGCGCACAGAGATCTCAGTCAGCCGCCGCGAAGCCGTGGAGCAGGCGCTCGGCAAGGAGCGGCTGGGCACACACGATCTTGCCGCTCTGCTGTCGCCTGCGGCCGAGCCCTTTCTCGCCGAGATGGCGCAGCGTTCCGCCCATCTTACCCGCCAGCGCTTCGGCAACGTGATCCAGCTCTATGCGCCCCTCTATCTCTCGAGCTTCTGTGGCAACCGCTGCGCCTACTGCGGCTTCTCCTCCGATAACACCATGCCGCGTCGGGTTCTCTCCTTCGAGGAGGCCGAGGCCGAGGCGATGATTCTCCAAAAGCGCGGCTTCAGCCACATCCTCCTCGTCTCCGGTGAGGCCCCGGCCAAACTCGGGGTGGAGTACCTGGAAAAACTTGCCCTGCGGCTGCGCGACAGGTTTGCCGCCATTTCCATCGAGGTGCAGCCGCTTGAGACCGACGAATACGCTCGGCTCTTTGCCGCAGGCATCACCGCCGTGGCGGTTTATCAGGAGACTTACGACCGGGCGACCTACGACCAAGTCCACCTGGCCGGCAAGAAGCGCGATTTCGATTACCGGTTGGCAACCCCGGAGCGCGCTGCAAGGGCGGGGCTGCGCGAGGTGGGGATCGGTGCCCTCCTCGGCCTTTCCGACTGGCGGGCCGAGGGGTTGGCCCTGGGCCACCACCTGAGTTCCCTGCGCAAAGATTTCTGGCGCACGGCGCTGACGGTTTCTTTCCCGCGGATCCGGCCGGCCAAAGGTGAGTTCGCGCCGCTGGTCCCGGTTTCCGAGCGCAACCTCACCCAGCTTCTCTTTGCCCTGCGACTCTTTGATCCGGATGTCGGGCTGGTGCTTTCCACCCGCGAGGAGGCGCGTTACCGGGACGGCATGCTGGGGCTCGGCCCCACCCGCTACTCCGCTGGTTCGTGCACGGTGCCGGGCGGCTACGGCGATACCATGGCCAGCGGCGCCCAGTTCGAGATCGGCGACCAGCGCAGCATCGACGAGGTGAGCGAGGCCATCCGCGCCAGGGGGCTTGATCCGGTGCGCAAGGACTGGGACGCGATTTTCCAGCACCACGATCAGGGCCGGCGCGAGGCGGCCTGAGAGAGAATATGAACCGGCAATTTGAGCAAAGACGCAACGCAAGGAGGGCACATGGCTGATCTGAAGAAGATGTATTCCACCATCCTCGGTGACCATTTCCCCATGGAGATGACCATCACCTTTGGCGACCAGAAGCTGGTCTACCAGAAGAAGACCTGGAAGCTCACCCAGGACGACGGAACCATCGAGGAGCGAGGCATCCGCTACGGCGAAAATCCGGATCAGGAAGCCGCTCTCTACGAACTCACGAACGGCAACCTTACCCTGGGCGGCTGCCAGTTCATCGCGCCGGGCCACGGCCTGGTGAGCGGCATCAATGCCGGGGACATGCTCCAGGTGGGCAAGCACCCGGGCAAAATCAACCTCACCGACATCGACAACGGCCTCAATATCATCAAGTACCTCATGGACCGGCCGGCCGCGGTCATCCTCAAGCACAACAACCCCTGCGGCGCCGCCTACGGTTCTTCCATTGCCGATGCCTACAACCGCGCCAACCGGGCCGACCGCATCGCCGCCTTCGGCGGGGCGGTGATCTTCAACCGGGCCTGCGACAAGGACAGCGCCGAACTCCTGAGCCAGAACTACCTGGAGGTGGTTTGCGCCCCGGAGTTCGAGCCTGGCACCCTTGAGATTCTCGCCAAGCGCAAGAACCTGCGGGTCATCAAGATCAGCCGCATCGACCGGCTAGCCGAGTTCGAGAAGTTCCGCTTCGTGGATTTCAAAAGCCTCATCGACGGCGGCCTCATTGTCCAGCAGTCCGCCATGAACTCCATCCGCTCCGCCGCCGACCTGAAACCGGCGGTCTCCACCTTCCAGGGCAAGGAGTACAAGGTGGAGCGCGAGCCGACCCAGCGCGAGATCGACGACATGCTCTTTGGCTGGGCCGTGGAGCACGGCGTGACCTCCAATTCGGTGATCTACGTGAAGGATGGCTGCACCGTGGGCATCGGCACCGGCGAGCAGGACCGGGTGGGTGTTGCCGACATCGCGGTCTACAAGGCCTACACCAAATATGCCGACATCCTCTGCTTCGACACCTTTGGGCTCCCCTACGCCGACATGGTCCTGCAGATCGAGCAGGGCAAGCGGGACAAGGCGGACCGCGAGGCCATCGACGCCAGGACCAAGGCGGACAAGGCAGGGCTGCCCGGTTCGGTGATGATCTCCGACGCCTTCTTCCCCTACCGAGACGGCGCCGACGTCGGCATCCGCCAGGGCGTTTCCGCCATCCTCCAGGCTGGCGGCTCCATGCGCGACTTCGAGACCATCGAGGCGTGCAATGAGGCCAACCCCAAGGTGGCAATGAAGTACACCGGCCAGCGCTCGTTCAAACACTAATACAACGCGGATTCATACAATACGAAAGGCGCAGGGGAGTTCTCCCTTGCGCCTTTTTTTGTGCCGGGGATGGCGATAGATACCAGCAGGTCGGTGTGCCTGCCCTATTTCTTTTCTTTGTCATCCATCAGTTCCGGGTAGTGTTTGCGC
Organism: Thermodesulfobacteriota bacterium; assembly: GCA_040757055.1. Classification (GTDB taxonomy): domain Bacteria; phylum Desulfobacterota; class Desulfobulbia; order Desulfobulbales; family Desulfurivibrionaceae; genus JAJZRJ01. The sequence goes on from JBFLXY010000006.1 coordinate 92,035, forward strand.
ATGCACTCGGGGCAGATGCCGTGGCTGAAATCCACGCTGGAGTGCTGGCTGATGTAGCTTTCCAGCTGGTTCCAGTAGCCCTTGTCGTCGCGGATCTTCTTGCACCAGGAACAGATCGGCAAGAGTCCGCTCAGGGTTTTGACCTCGGCCAGGGATTTCTGCAGTTCGGCGATCAGCCGCTCCATTTGGGCCTCGGCTTCTTTACGGGCTGTGATGTCGTGGAAGATGGTCCGGGTATAGAGAGGTTTGCCTTCGGCGAACTTGACCGTGGCATTGCCTTCCACCAGCACCCTGCGGCCGTCCCTGGCGAGAAACACCGTTTCGATGCGCTCCAGCGCCCTGCCGGCCATCACTTCGCCAAAGGCGGCCTGGCAGTGGGCGATCTCTTCCGGAGCCAGGATGTCGAAAATTTTCATCCGTTTGGTCTCTTCCTCCGTGTACCCCAAGGTCTGCCGCCATGCCGGGTTGACATAGAGGAAGCGGCCATTCGCGTCGATGCTCTGGATGAGGTCGGTGGTGTTTTCGAACAGGTCGCGGAACCGCTCCTGGCTGTCGCGCAGGGCCTCTTCGGTTTTGCGGCGTTCGGCGATGTGCCGGAGCAGCGGCCGGTTGATGAAGAGGTAGAGGAGCGGGGTGATGAAAAGAGCGAGCAGCAGGGCGTCCACCAGCGCCTTGATGGTGTTGGAGGTCAGGTGCCACTGCTCCAGCAGGAGCATGACCAGAAATTCCACTGCGAAGATGGAGGCCAGGGTGAAGAGCAGCGAGAAGTGAGGCGATTGCGCCGGCAGGTGGTCGGCCGTTTTCCCCAGCTGCCGCTGGTCCCCCCGGAAGAGGAGCACGATCACCGCCAGCAGGAAGAGGAACATCAGCAGGAGCGGCAGGGTGGTGGCAAGGGTCAGCACCCGGTCATGGCGCGCAAAATGGTCGGTGATGTCGTAATAGAGTTCCACGGCGCCGATGAACTCGCCACCGCGCATGATCGGCATATAGGTTTCCACCACGTCGCGGGCAAGGAGGCGGCCCTCCAGGGAGAATTCCCCTTTTTTTGCCACTTTTGTGGCCGGACGGCCCTGGGCGACCAGGGTATGGAAATAGGCTTTGGCATTCCGGCTCCCGATCTCGGCCGGTGTGGTCGAGTAGAGAATGACCCCCTCTTTGTTGAAGACGGTGAGTTTTTCGAGGTGGAACTCCCGCACCAGGGGGGAGACTGTGGCGGCGAGGTCCCTGGCCGGGGGCAGGGTGTCGCGGTCGGCCAGCACCATGGTGGTGATATGATGGGCGATGAGACGCGCCTCGTCTTCGGTTTTGGTGACAAAGGAACCGGTGAAGGCGGGGGCGATGACGTAGACGATGAGCAGGTGGTAGGCCACGGCCACCACGCAGGCAATGACAAAGATGGGGGTGATCCGTGCTTTGCGCATGTCAGTGCACCGAACAGGAGATGCAGGGATCATAGGCCCGGACCAGCATCTGGGCGAGGAGTTCGATGTCGGCGTCCGCCTTGCCCTGGGCTGCCCACTGGCGCGCCAGTTCCTTGATGTCGGCGTGGATGTTGGCGTGGTTCTGGCTGGTGGGGATGACGCAGTCCGCCTTGACGATGCGGCCCTCCCTGTCGAACTCGTAGGCATGGTAGAGGATGCCGCGGGGTACTTCCACGGCGCTGACACCCTTGCCCTTTCGGGGTTTGACGGCCTCTCTGGGGGCCTGCCATCTGTGTCTGAGCAGGTGCCGGATGAGGCCCCGCGATTCGTGAACCACGTGCATGCATTCCACCAGCCGGGCGATGTTGGCCATGAAAGGGTTGTGATTGACCGGCGCCAAACCGAGTCGTTTTGCCACTGCACGGGCCGCCGGATGGAGGTGGCGGAAATTGTTGTTCACCCTGGCCAGCGCCCCCACGGCGAAGGAGTCGCGGGAGAGTCGGCTCAGCTTCGAGGTAAAGCCTTTTGCGCAGTACTCGTTGGTCATGGCACGGTATTCCGTTTCCTGGCGTACCACGCCATCGGAAGAGACCATCTCCCCGCCGATGAAAGGGTAGGAATGATCGGCTCTGAGGGAGACGAACTCCGTTTCCCGCTGAAAATTCGGGATGGTAAAGCCGGCACAGAGGTCGGCCGCGGCAGCGAGATCGTCCTGGGCGGCGAGCAGCCGCTGGGCCAGCCGTTCGAGTTCCGCCTTTTCCGGCAGCATGGTGAAGCCGCCAACCACGGTGCGGGTGGGGTGGAGCCGCCGGCCGCCGATGATATCGCAGGCGTCGTTGGCCAGCAGTTTCAGCCGCAGGGCCCGCTGCACCTCTTCCGGGTGGCTTCTGGTCAGGGGCAGCACGCTGCCAACCCCGAGGAAATCAGGCGCCGCCAGGAAGTAAAGGTGCAGGATGTGGCTCTGCAAGGTTTCCATGTGTTTGAGCAGCAGCCGCAGGCGGCTGGTCTGCTCGGACGGCACGATGCCGAACGCGTTTTCCACCGCCCGGATGCTTGCCAGGGTGTGGCCGATGGAGCAGATGCCGCAGATGCGGCCGCAGAGGTAGGGGGCGTTTTCCCAAAGTTTGCCAATGAGCATCGCCTCGAAGAAGCGCGGCGTCTCCACCACCTCCCAGCGGGCCTCCTCGACCCGGCCCTGTTTGATCCGGATGTGGATGTTGCCGTGTCCTTCGACCCGGGTCAGATGGTTGATCTCTATGGTGCGGGAAGGCTTCATGGCCGTCTGCTGCTCCTCGTTTTGCCAGTTGCCTTGGGCCGGCGGGCAGGCGTCTTGCGCAGCTCGGCCACCTGACCCTGGAAACCGCCGAAGCATTCCAGGCGGTCGATGAGGGCCTCGCGGGAAAAGCCGTGCCGGGCCATGATGGCTTCGAGTTCGGTGATATTGGCGGCCTCGGCCGGGCCGCGGCAGCCCCAGCAGCCACGGCGGTTGTTCGGGCACCAGGCATCGCAGCCGGCGCGGGTGACCGGCCCCAGGCAGGGCTCGCCGAGGTCGAAGAGGCAGATGTTCTCGTTGGCCTTGCATTCCATGCAGACCGGGTATTTGGGCACTGTGACCTTCTTGCCCAGCACGAGATTGGTGACCACCTTTTCGATCTCCTCCTTTCGGGGCGGGCAGCCGTAGATCATGAGGTCCACGGGGACGAAATCGCTCAGGGGTCTCACCTCCTGGCTGGCGATGGGGAAGTCGCCATAGACCTCTTGCTTCACCCAGTCGAGGTCGTGGAAGCGGTTCTTGAGCTGGTTCACCCCGCCGAAGCAGGCACAGGAGCCGAGGGCCACCAGGATTTTGGCGTTGGCCCGGATTTTTTTGAGCCGCGCCACCTCGTCGGCCCGGCTGATGCTGCCTTCGACCAGGGCAACGTCGTAGTCGTCGCTCCGTTCGGTCATGGCCTCGCGGAAGTTGACCAGTTCGATGAGGTTGAGGAAGTCGAGCAGGGTCGCCTCGTTGTTGACGAGCTGGAGCTGGCATCCCTCGCAGGAGGTGAACTCGAAGACGCCGACCCGCGGCCGGGCGAGCCCGACGCCGAGGTAGGAGAGGGGGCCGGCCATCAGATTGCCTCCTTGAGATTCATCACCGTCCAGTAGTCGAAGACCGGGCCGTCGAGACAGGTGTAGGTGGAGCCGATGTTGCAGCGGCAGCACTTGCCGCGGCCGCAGTGCATCCGGCGTTCCAGCGAGACGAACATCTTCTGCATGGGCAGGCCTGCCTCGGTGAGCAGGGCGCAGACGAAGCGGAACATCACCGGCGGACCGCAGACCACGGCAAAGGTGGTGGCAGGCCGGAAATCAGGGGCGGCGAGGCGAGCCTTGAGCAGTTCGGTAATGAGGCCGGAGGCGCCGCGCCATTGCCGGTCGGGCTGGTCCACGGTGATGGCGAGGTCGATGTCGAACTGCCGCCAGGAGTCGTACTGGTAGGTGAAGAGCAGGTCGGCCGGGCTTTTCGCGCCGTACATCACATCGACCCGGCCGTAGCGGCTGCGGTTTTCCAGCACCGCCAGGAGCGGCGAACGCAGCGGCACGATGCCGAGCCCGCCGCCGATGAGGAGCACATCCTGGCCCACCATGGCTTCCACCGGGAAATGGGTGCCGAAGGGGCCGCTGATCCCGACCCGCGCCCCGCGTTTCATGCGGCTCAGGAAGTGGGTGAGGTTGCCGGCGTCGCGGATGCAGAGTTCGATATCCCCATGGCGCAAGGGGGAGGAGGAGATGGAAAAGGGCGCTTCGCCGATGCCGGGCACTTCCAGCATCACGAACTGGCCGGGCTGGAAAGTGAAGCGCCGCCGTTCCTTCGGGGCGATGATCTGGAGCTGGTAGAGTTTTTCCGCCCTGGTCAGCGGATAGACGTTGGTGATCTCGGCCTGGTGGCTGTACTCGAAGCTGGCCGGGTCGTGCTGCCGGCGCATGGGGCCTTGTTGGGTCAGAATATTGACGAACGGCAGGCGGTCGAGCATCTCACTCCCCCTTGGCGCGCACGCTGGCAATGACTTCCGGCACGGTGATCCCGGCCAGGCAGGACGAGCCGCAGCGGCCGCAGCCCACGCAGAGCGGTTCCTCGTATGCCTCCACAAAACCGCGATGCTTGTGGTAGTAGCGGTATTTGAGGCGGGTGGCGCTCTGCGGCCGGAAATTGTGGCCGCCGGCCACCTCGGCAAAGTCGATGAGGTTGCAGGAGTAAAGGTGCCTGATCTTGGCCGCCCCTTTCAGGTCGAGGTCCACCGTCTCTTCCACGCCGTAGCAGTAGCAGGTGGGGCAGACGCTGGCGCAGGTGCCGCAGGAGAGGCATCTGTCCCCCCACTGCTGCCAGGCCGGCGATTCGAACTCCAGATCGAGCAGCTTGGTCAGATCGGCGGTTTCCACCGTGGTGGTGAACTGCCGGTGGCGTTCCGCCGCCGCCTTCTTGTAGCGGTCGTGGTCCCGGGTGGAGGGTGGCCGGGTGGCGATCTTTTGCAGGAACTGGTAGGCGGTGGCGGAGAGGATTTCGGCGAAGTAGCGGTCGCCCAGGTCGGTGAGGAAAAGGTCGAAGCCGTGCAGGGCGGTGTCGGTGCCCATGGAGCGGCAGAAGCACTGGGGCTGGGGCCGGCAATCCTGGCCGACGATGAACATGTTCCGGCGCTTGGCCGTGTAGTAGGGGTTGGGGTAGGGCGGGGCGCCCAGCACCTTGTCGAGCCTGTTCAGGGCATTGATGTCGCAGGCATGGAGGCCGAAGAAAACCAGCGGCTTGTAGGCGTTGTAGTCCACCTCTTTTTCCCAGTCCTTGCCCTGCACCGTAAAGGAGCAGAGGGATTCGCGGTGGGGCAGGAAATGGCGCTTGGCCGAGTGGATGGTGGCCGGATAGTCGAGGCGGAGATCCTGGAAGCGATAGACCACCTCGAAGTCGAAAAGGGAACGGCCTGCATGATCCACGCCCTTTTCCACCGGCCCGACCACCGTGTTGGCGGCCAGCAGGTCAAAAAGACGTGGCAGTTCTTTTTTGCGGAAGATGGCAAAAATCATGTCCCGGCTCCCAAGACAAAGGGCGGTGCATTACCGCCCTTTGTCTTGGGATACCGCGCCGGGGCAGTAAAAGTCAAGTCGAAGCAGCGGGTCAGTGGGCCACCACGTAAGCACCCGGGAAACCGGCTTCGATCATCACCCGCTCCATCTCTCTGGCCGCGCTGAGGGTGGTGCCGCCCTTCACCTGGACCCGATAAAAGACCTCGTCGCCGCGTACGTAGTCGAAGACCGCGGCCGCACGGCCCTCGCGGACCAATCGGTCGCGCAGCCGTTCGGCGTTGGTCCGCACCTTGAAGGCGCCGACCTGCACATGGAAATCGCCGCTCTGGAGGTTCTGGGTTTCAAGGAAGCGGGTGGTGGCCACTCCGTTTTCCACCGTTCTCACCGCCTCTCCCAGGGCGGTGATCCGTACCCGGCCGGTGCCGGTGCGGACGATGTCGAGTTCCGTGGCGGCCCGGAAGGAGAGGTCGATGATCCGATCCTTTACGAATGGGCCGCGGTCGTTGACCCGCACGGTGAGTTCGCGGCCGTTGGCCAGGTTCCTGACCAGGAGCGGCGTGTGCATGGGCAGGATCTTGTGGGCCGCGGTGAGTTCGTGCATGTCGTAAGTTTCGCCGTTGGAGGTTTTGCGGCCATGGAACGGGTGGCCGTACCACGAGGCGATGCCGGTTTCCTCGTACCCCGCTGCCGAGGGGATCGGATAATAGGTTTTGCCGTCGATCACATAGGGCCGCTGAGTCGCCGGGATACGTGCGCCTTTGGGTGCCGGTTTGCCCGGCGGGGTCGGCAGAGTCGGCGGCGGCACCACCTTGGGGGCGCAGGCGCTGACGATCAGGGCCAGGCCAAGGGCCAGGGCGAACTGGGGAAGGCGAAAGGTCATGGTGTGGGCCTTGGCTTGAGGTTGGACAGGCGCTGGCGGAAGAAGGCACCGGCCTTGCCGGTGGTGTGCGGGGTGTAGGGGATGAAACCGCCAACCGGTTCCTGCGCCCGCACCGCGTCGAAGCGGACCTGGTCCGCGGCATCGACATGGGAAAGGGAGAGGTCGAGGAGCGGGCGTTGAATGACCAGGCGGCCGGAGGCATCCTTGCCGATGCGCGGCGTTTCCCAGCGCCGCAACCGGTAGCCTTTGAGCCAGATGCCGGGCGAGGGGATGCCGGTGATGGCGTCGCGCATGACAGGCGCGGCGCCTGCCGCCCGGGTTCCTTCCAGTTCGGCATTGAGCTGGCTTTCCACCTCGAAGCTGCCCTGGACGGTGATGAGGCTCCAGGGGGCGAGGTTGGTGCTGTCGATCCGCAGCAGGTGGGTCTCTTCGTCGTGGTATGTCCATTGGGCATGGCACACCGCGCAGGCCACTTTGGTGCCGTAGGCCCGGTGGGCCGGATGGGCGAGCTGCGGCACCACCAGTTCCTTGCCCCCTTCCTTGGTGGTGAGCACGAGGCCGGCCTTGGTCCGTTTCAGGTCAAGCCCGGCGGGCAGCGCCCTGTTCGCTGCATGGCAGTCCTCACAGGTGATGCGGCTGAATGAGGTACGGTCCGGGCCATGGGGCACGGCCATGATTTCGCGGCCCGAGTGGCAGTCGATGCAGCCCATGCCGGCCTGGGCGTGGACATCCGGCGCGAGCTGGTGGTACTCGACGCCGTAGGGCCGGTGCGAGCCGCCATCGGCGGTATAGGGGGTGCGGAACTCGGCGCCGTAATCATGTTCGAAGCGGCCGTGGTAATCGGCACCGGCAAAGTTGCCGTAGTGGCAGTGGAGGCAGCCCTGATCGGTCGGGTGCTTGCGGAACTGATGGCTGACCAGTTTGCCGTCCCGATAGTCCAGGTGGCATGCGGCGCAGCCGGTGCCGCGGGTGGTTTCTGGGTAGCCGTCGCCCTCGGAGTAAAGGTGGCAGCGAAGGCAGCGGCGGCGCAGGAGGTCGTCGGCCAGGTCGAGCGGCGAGGCGATCTCTTTGGGGACCGGCACCTCGGTCAGGCTGGCCAGGGAGATGGCGGCGCCAAAGGCGCGGCGCACCGTGTTGACCTCGTTGGCCAGGGTGAAGTGGGGCGACCGGGCGGCATGGCGGGTAAGGTCAGGGTGACAGCGGCCGCAGGTGTCGGCCATCCGTTCCGGATGGGCGGGGGTGGCGATGAGCCCGGCATGGGCCGCCTCTCGGCTTGCGGCCGGTTCCGTCCCGCCGTGGCACGTGGTGCAACCCAGATCGTGGGCCTGGTCCAGCGTGTACTCATGGCAGCTGGTGCAGCGGAGCGGTGTCGCCTTCGCCGCCGGGGCGGATTCCTTTTCCTGGCGGCAGCCGAGGGCAGCCACGGCAAGCAGCAGGCCGATGAGCAGGGTATGGCAACAATGAGGCAATGGGCGCATGGATGCAGGTCGGGCAGAGGGCATTTTTCTCGGCTGACTGCCCCTACTTTAGTCAGCCCCGTCCAAAAAGTCTTGGGAAAAGTGAGGTTGAGGCCGGCCTGCGCTTTTGCTCCGCGCCGCCTCTTTTCGCTTGGCCTCCCTGGGCGGGAATGCTATAGTTGCTTTCCATGAAACCATCCAATCAGGCTCACCGGACCAAGTTCATTTTCGTCACCGGCGGCGTTCTCTCCTCCCTGGGCAAGGGACTTGCCGCCGCCTCCATCGGGGCGCTTCTTGAAAGCCGCGGGCTCACCATCACCTTCCAGAAGCTCGACCCGTACATCAACGTCGATCCCGGCACCATGAACCCCTTCCAGCACGGCGAGGTGTTCGTGACCGACGACGGGGCGGAGACCGATCTCGATCTCGGCCACTACGAGCGCTACACCTCGGCGGTGCTGAGCCAGAAGAACAACTACACCTCGGGCCGCATCTACTACTCGGTCATCACCAGGGAGCGGCGCGGCGAGTACCTGGGCGGCACCGTGCAGGTGATCCCGCACGTCACCGACGAGATCAAGAAGGCGGTGCGCCAGCTCGAAGGCGACGTGGACGTGGCCATCATCGAGATCGGCGGCACCATCGGCGACATCGAGAGCCTGCCCTTCCTGGAGGCGATCCGCCAGCTGCGCACCGACCTCGGCCGGGAAAACACCCTCTATCTCCACGTCACCCTGGTGCCCTACATCAAGACCGCCGGCGAGGTGAAGACCAAGCCGACCCAGCACAGCGTCAAAGAGCTGCGTGCCATCGGCATCCAGCCCGATATCCTGCTCTGCCGCACCGAGGCAAAGCTTTCCGACGACCTCAAGGGCAAGATCGCCCTTTTCTGCAACGTGGACAAGGACGCGGTCATCACGGCCCGCGACGTGGAGAACATCTACGAGGTGCCGCTCTGTTTCCACGACGAGGGGCTCGACGACAAGCTCCTGCAGATGCTCAACATCTGGACCGGCTCGCCGCGCCTGGAGCCGTGGCAGGAGCTGGTGGAGAAGATCAAGCACCCCTCCCGCCGCGTGCTCATCGGCATTATCGGCAAGTATGTCGAGTTGAAGGAGTCCTACAAGAGCCTGCACGAGGCCCTGGTCCACGGCGGCGTGGCCAACGACGCCAAGGTGGAGCTGCGCTATGTGAGCGCCGAGGATATCGAGGCCCAGGGCGCGGCCCCCTTGCTCAAGGACTGCCACGGCATCCTTGTGCCCGGCGGCTTCGGCAACCGCGGCGTGGCCGGCAAGATCGCGGCCATCACCTATGCCCGCGAGAACAAGGTGCCCTTCTTCGGCATCTGCCTTGGCATGCAGCTCGCCACCATCGAGTTCGCCCGCAACATCGCCGGGCTCGAAGGGGCCAACAGCACCGAGTTCGACCAGCTCGCCCCCCATCCGGTGATCTACTTCATCAAGGAGTGGTACGACTACCGCACCGGCCAGGTGCAGATCCGCGACGAGCATTCCGGCATGGGCGGCACCCTGCGCCTGGGCGCCTACCCCTGCCAGCTCAAGAACGGCACCTTTGCCCACGCGGCCTACCAGGAAGGCGAGATCTTCGAGCGCCACCGCCACCGCTACGAGTTCAACAACACGTATCGGGCGCAGTTGGAGGAGAAGGGGCTCATCATCAGCGGCACCTCGCCGGACGACAAACTGGTGGAGATCGTCGAGCTCGCCGATCACCCGTGGTTCCTGGGCTGCCAGTTCCACCCCGAATTCAAGTCGCGCCCCATGAAGCCGCACCCCCTGTTCCGCGACTTCATCAAGGCGGCGCTCGCCAACGCCGAGAGATAACTCCCCGGCCGGAGGGAACCCCGTGGCCACTGTTGCCATTCCAGATCATTTCGAGGTCGGTGCCAACCGGCCTTTTTTATTCATCGGCGGGCCGTGCGTCCTCGAATCCCGGACGCTGGCCGAGGAGGTGGCGGGAAAGCTTGTCGAGGTCGCCAACCGGCTCGGCATCTCCTATGTCTTCAAGGCCTCCTTCGACAAGGCCAACCGCACCTCGCTCGACTCCTACCGCGGGCCGGGGTTGACGGAAGGGCTCAAGATACTGGCCGCAATCAAGGAGAAATTCGGCGTGCCGGTGACCTCGGACGTCCACGAGGTGGCCCAGGTGGCCCCCTGTGCCGAGGTGCTCGACATCCTCCAGATTCCCGCCTTTCTCTGCCGCCAGACCGATTTGCTGGTGGCGGCCGCCAAGAGCGGCAGGCCGGTGAGCCTCAAGAAGGGGCAGTTCGTCTCGCCGTGGGATATGGAGCACGCGGTGGGCAAGGTGCGGGCCGCTGGCGGTGGTGGGCGGCTCATGCTCATCGAGCGCGGCGCCACCTTTGGCTACAACAATCTGGTGGTGGACATGCGCTCCTTCCCGGTGCTGCGGGGCATGGGCTGCCCGGTGCTCTTCGACGCCACCCACAGCGTGCAGCTGCCCGGTGGCGCCGGCGGCAGTTCCGCCGGCCAGCGGGAGTTCATCCCGCCCCTGGCGCGGGCCGCGGTGGCCGCCGGGATCGACGGCATCTTCATGGAGGTGCATCCCCATCCGGCCAAGGCGCTCTGCGATGGCCCCAACTCCATGCCGCTCGACGATGTGGAGGCGCTGCTGCGCCAGCTGCTCGCCATTCACCGCACCGTGAGCCCCTTCCTGACCCCGGAGGACTGAGATGACCGATGCAGGCTGCCCCATCGGCCCTGGCGGCTATCCCTCGGACTGCGACGTCACCCAGGGGCTTTTGGCCCGTTCCCGTGAGCGGGATCAGGTTGCGGCCCGCGGCCCGGCGTGGCAGAACGCCCTTGCCAAGGCAACCGGCATCAAGCTGCTGCTCCTCGACGTGGACGGCGTGCTCACCGACTCCACCATCGTCTACACCCATTCCGGCACCGAGATGAAGGGCTTCAGCACCAAGGACGGCTTCGGCATCCGCATCCTGCAGGAGAGCGGGGTGGCGGTGGGGGTGATTACTGCCCGCAGCTCCGAGGCAGTGCAACGCCGGGCCGAAGACCTGAAGCTGGCCCATGTCTACCAGGGCATCCGCAACAAGATGGAGGTTTTTGAAGAGATCCTGGCCAAGGAACAGTTGACCCCGGCCCAGGTCGCCTACATGGGCGACGACTGGCTCGATCTGCCGCTCCTTATCCGGGTGGGCTTTGCAGCCGCCCCGGCGGACGCGGTGGCCGAGGTGCGGGAGGCCGCCCATTACGTGGCCACTGTGCCCGGCGGCCGCGGCGCGGTGCGCGAGGTATGCATGCTCCTCATCGCGGCCCAGGGCAAGGAGCGTGCCCTGCTGGAGAAATACCGGAGATGATGACCGGCAGCCGCAACCTTCTCTGGATCATCCCCCTGGCCCTGGTCCTGGGCTGGCCCCTCTATGGTCCGCCCCTTTCCCGCTTTCTGGCGCCGCGAGGCGATTTCGGCCAGGCGGGCCAGGTGGGCGAGGCGACCAAGCGCTTTGTCATGGAGGATGTCTTCTACATCCAGGAGAAGGGCGGCAAGGCGGACTGGCACATCCGCACCAGCCGTCTGGCCACGGATCGCGCCAACAGCGACCTCATGGAGATGGCCGCGGTCAAGGGCACCTTTTTCCGCGACAACGTCGAGAACATGCAGGTCACCTCCTCTTCCGGCCTCTACGACAGCAAGAACGAGGTGCTGAATCTGCGCGGCAGCGTGGACCTGCTCACTGCCGACGGCTACACCATCCGTTCCGAGCAGTTGGCCTACCACGAACAAGACAAGATGATCACCAGCCGGTCGCCGATCCGCATGACCGGCAAGACCCTGGACATCCGCGGCAACGGCCTGGACTACAACATGGCGACCAAGGGCTACAAAGTAGCGGGCCGGGTGCAGGTCACCAGCTGGTAATGGAATTATGAAGAATATCCCCCTGAAAGATCGCATCATCCTGGCCCTGGACGTGGAAACCCCGGACAAGGCCAAGGAACTGGTTCTGCGCACCGAGTCGCACCTGGGCTTCTACAAGGTGGGGCTCGAACTTTTCATGGCCGGCTGGTTTACGACCGTGGATTGGCTGGTGGAGCGCGGCCACAAGGTGATGCTCGACCTCAAGTTCTTCGACATTCCCGAGACGGTGAAGCGGGCCGTGGCGCGGCTTGGTGACCACCACATCACCTTTGCCACCATCCACGGCAACGATGCCATCATCAAGGCGGCCTTGGAGGCGCGCGGCGATCTGAAGCTCCTGGCCGTCACCGTGCTCACCAGCTTCGGCGAGGAGGATCTCCGCGCCATGGGCATGACCCAGAGTATCGAAGACCTGGTCTATTTCCGGGCCAGGCGCGCCCTGGAGCTGGGCTGCGACGGCGTGGTCTGCTCCGGCCTCGAAGCGGGCCGCCTGCGTGATGGCCTGGGTGAGAAGCTCATGCTGGTTACCCCCGGCATCCGGCCCGGCGCTAACGTGATGGACAATGCCGACGACCAGACCCGGATCATGACCGCCGGCCGTGCCTTGGCCGCCGGTGCCGACCACGTGGTGGTGGGCCGGCCCATCGCCAAGGCCGCCGACCCCATCGCGGTGATCGAGGCGATGCAGCAGGAGATGGCCGCCTCCGGACATTAAGCATCATCCCTCTCCCGGCTTTGCCCTTGCCAAGGGCGCGGGAACGGTTTACAACCCCTGCCATGCCACTCCTTTCCCTGCAAGACATCACCCTGAGCTTCGGCGGCCTGCCGGTGCTCCACGGCGTTGATCTCCAGATCGACCCTGGCGAACGGGTCTGTCTGGTGGGCCGCAACGGCGAGGGCAAATCCACCTTGATGAAGTTGATCAGCGGCGAGCTAACTCCGGACAGCGGCACCGTGATCCGCCAGCAGGGGCTCAAGCTGGCGCGCTTGAGCCAGGAGGTGCCGGCGGAGATTTCCGGCACCATCTACGAGGTGATTGCCGCGGGCTTAGGCGAGTTGCAGGAGTTGCTCATCCGCCATCACGCCGTGGCGCACCAGCTTGCAGAGAGCCACGACGAAACCCTGCTGGTGGAACTCGACACCCTCCAACACCGCTTGGATGCCGCCCACGGCTGGCAGGCGCAGCAACGGGTGGAGAGCATCGTCTCGCGCCTCATGCTCGATGCCGACCTTGATTTCGCCACCCTCTCCGGCGGCATGAAGCGCCGGGTGCTGCTGGGCCGCGCCCTGGTCAGCGAGCCCGATCTGCTGCTCCTCGACGAGCCCACCAACCATCTCGACATCGCGGCCATCACCTGGCTCGAAGAGTTCCTGCTGACCGCCCGTTGCGCCCTGCTCTTTGTCACCCACGACCGCATGCTGCTCCAGAAACTTGCCACCCGCATCGTCAACCTCGACCGGGGCCGGCTCACCAGTTGGCCCGGCGATTACGCCAACTACCTGCGCCGCCGCGAGGAGGAACTTGCTGCCGAGGAGAGCCAGCAGAAGAAGTTCGACAAGAAGCTCGCCGAGGAGGAGGTGTGGATTCGCCAGGGCATCAAGGCGCGACGCACCAGAAACGAGGGGAGGGTGCGGGCCCTGAAGGCTCTGCGTGAGGAGCGGCGCCAGCGGCGGGAGCGCACTGGCACCGCCCGCATCCAGGTCCAGGGGGCAGAGTCCTCCGGCAAGCTGGTGGTGGAAGTCAAGGGCGCCTCCTGCGGCTACGGCGACAAGACCATCATCCGCGACCTTTCCACCACCATCCTGCGCGGCGACAAGGTGGGCATCATCGGGCCCAATGGCTCGGGCAAGACCACGCTGCTGCGTCTGCTCCTCGGGGAGCTAGCCCCGCAACAGGGAGCGGTGCGGCTCGGCACCAACCTGGCAGTCGCCTATTTCGACCAGCAGCGGGCGGTGATCGACGAGGAAAAGTCGGTGCTCGACAATGTGGGCGAGGGCAACGACACCGTGGTGATCAACGGCCGGCCCCGCCACATCATCGGCTATCTGCAGGATTTCCTCTTCACCCCGGAGCGTGCCCGCACCCCGGCCAAGGTCCTCTCAGGTGGCGAGCGCAACCGGTTATTGCTGGCGAAACTCCTGGCCAAGCCGGCCAACGTGCTGGTGATGGACGAACCCACCAACGACCTCGATGCCGAGACCCTGGAACTCCTGGAGGAATTGCTCTTCGACTTCTCCGGCACCCTGCTTCTCGTCAGCCACGACCGCGCCTTCTTGAACAACGTGGTCACTTCCACCCTGGTCTTCGAGGAGAATGGCCGGGTGCAGGAGTATGCCGGCGGCTACGACGACTGGCTTGTCCAGCGGCCGCAGCCCAAGGTGGTGGAATCCACTTCCGCCGCGCCTAAGGCGGAGAAGAAAAAGGAAAAGCCGGTTGGCCTGCGCAAGTTGACTTTCAAAGAGGCGCGGGAACTGGAAGAATTACCAGGGAAGATTGAGGCCCTGGAGGCGGAGCAGGCGCAGCTCTATGCCGATATGGCCGAGCCGACCTTTTATCAGCAGGAGAGCGGGGTAATCAGCAAGGCCAAGGAACGGGTGGCAACGCTGGAGCAGAAGCTGGCCGCGGCCTATGCGAGATGGGAAGAGTTGGAGGCGATTCAGGACGCCAGCACGTGATTATGCCGCCGACTCAAGTGAGGTATCCCAGCCGGGGAAAAGCAGTACCGCCGGATGGCATTTGAGGGCGCGGGCCAGCACCTTTGCCCGCTCCACGCCAAGGTTTACCCGGCCATTCTCGATGGCCGAGAGAGTGGATTGGGGTATGCCGGTCAACTCCGACAATTGGTTCTGGCTCAGTTCCTGAAGTTCGCGAATGATGCGCACCGACTCACCGACCGAGACCTCAACCCGTTTCTTTGCACTCCGGAACTCTTTCATGTCAGCGCCTCCGATAGTCATGCGGGGTGACGTGCACCACCTGAACCAATAACGCATCCGCAACGACGCGGTAGATGACCCGCCACTGCAAACCTAATCGTGAAGAACGGTGGCCTTTCCATTCGCCTGCCAGCGCTTCGTCGTGAAAGCCCTTGATGGCACGCAAGCCTGCCGGGCCTGAAATCATGGCGATGTCTTTCCATTTCTCGTAGCGTTTCAAAATCTCCAGCGGCACAGACCCGGAAAGTTGCTTGTCGACACGACGATGCTCCTCAATGCGCCACATGTCTTATTGTGACTATACTATTAAGGGTATGTCAAGAGAGAATTTTGTTAGCCGGCCAACACCGGAAACAGCCGGATCGCCAGGTGCATGGTGGCCAGGGTATAGAGGCCGGCCAGGACATCGTCGAGCATGATGCCGACGCCGCCGTGGCAGCGCTGATCGATGAGGCGGATGGGATAGGGTTTCACAATGTCGAAGAAGCGGAAGACGAAGAAGGCGAGGCCCCAGGCCGGCAGTGTCATGGGCACGGCAATGAGGCCGATGAGCATGCCCACCACCTCGTCGATCACCACCAGGCCGGGATCGGCGCGGTCCAAGATTTTTTCCGCCGAGCCTGCCGCGCCCACGCCGAGCCAGAAGAGGCCGGTCAGCACCAGGGCATAGGGCAGGGGCGCCAGATCGAGGTACACCAGCAGGAACTGGATGGGGAAGGCGAGGAGCGTGCCCCATGTGCCGGGCGCAATGGGCAGGTAGCCCAGGCCCAGGCCGCTGGCAATGGCCATCAGCACTTTATCCATGCGGGTGTTCCTTGCCGGGCATGAAGGCATTAGCGGCCAGGCCGCTGATGTGGGCGTAGATCTGTTTGAGTGGCACGCCATGCTGCATCGCAGCCGCGCGGCAGGATTCGTATTCCGGATAGAGCACCACCCCGGCCGGGGTCTCCACTTGTTTGACCCCGATCTCCCCCCACGGCGTCTGCACCGTCCCGAGCCGGCGCGGCAGGGTGAGCCGTTGCGCGGTGTGGAAACGCAGGCCGATGGCCGTGGTCTCGCTCAAAATGCACTGCTTGATGCTCAGCGCGTGGGCTGGGTCGGCAAGCACGGTGAGCAAAAAGCCGGGCCGGCCTTTCTTCATCTGGATCGGCGCCAGGGCCACGTCCAGGGCCTTGATGTCAAAGAGCCGCTCGCAGAGATAGGGGAACCCCTCGGGCGACCAGTCGTCGAGATGGGTTTCGATCACCTCCACGATCTGCGCCTCCGCCACATCGAGGTTCTGGCCCAGGACCAGGCGGAGCAGGTTGGGCTGGCCATTCAATAGTTGCTGGGTGCCGCTGCCGTAGCCCACGGCCTGAATGGTCATCAGGGGCATGGGGCCGAACTCCCGGCAGAGGACCTTGACAATGGCCGCGCCGGTCGGGGTCACCAGCTCCTGTTCCAGTTCCACTCCGTAGCAGGGAATCCCGCGGGCCAGTTCCATGACCGCTGGGCCGGGCAGCGGCAATTTGCCGTGGGCACACTCCACCCAGCCGCGTGCCATGGGCAGCGGCGCACAGGCGAGTTGCGTGATCCCGAGATATTCCAGGCCAATGGCAGTCCCCACGATATCGACGATGGAGTCCGCGGCCCCCACCTCGTGGAAGTGGACCTCTTCCGGCGTCAGGCCATGCACCTTGCCTTCCGCCTCGGCCAGCGCCGCAAAGACCGCCAGCGCCTTTTCCTTCACGCCAGCCGCCAAGGCGCTTCCCTCGATCATGGCCCGAATCTGCGGCCAGGTGCGGTGGGGCTGCTGTTCCGACACCTCGACCACCACCTGCTTCGCCCGAAGGGCGCCCTTTTTCCGCTCCTTCACCCGCAGTTCGTAGCCATTGAGCGGCAGCAGGCGAAGCTGTTCGGTGAGCACCTCGGCTGGCAGGCCGGCGTCGATGAGCGCGCCGAGCACCATGTCTCCCGCAATGCCGGAGAAGCAGTCGAAATAGGCAATGGTCGGTGTGCTACTCATGCTTGTTCACCCGGCAGTAGTCTGCGCCCTCGCCTTCCTTTGCCATGGTCTTGCTGTGGCGCGCCAGAAAGGCGAGAATCCGGTGGCGAGAGAGGTAGCAGGGCAGGGTCACTGCCACGGCGACTGCCAGCAGGATGCCGAGGCGCAGGTAATTGCCGCTCTGCAGATCCGCGCCCTGGTAGGAGAGGAGCAGGGTGCCGGGCAGGCGGCCGACAATGGCCACGAAGAGAAAGGCGGGCAGCGGCATGTGGCTGAGCCCCAGGAGATAGGAGAGGGAATCCTTGGGAAAGCCGGGGATGATGAAGAGGACAAAGGGCACCACGAAGTCGCCCTTGCAGACCAGGTGGTTGAAGCGCTGGTAAATTCTGGCCCGTTCCAGTTGCTTGCGTACGAGGTCACTCAGAATGCGGCCGATGGCAAAGGCGAGCCAGGAGCCGATGGAAAGGCCGATGGTGGAGTAAATGAAGGCGGCCCAGCCGCCGAAGAGGTAGCCGCCCAAGGCGCCGCTTGCCTCGCCGGGGATGGGGGCCAGCACCACCTGGAGGATCTGGAGGCCGATGTAGAGAACGGGCGCCAGGGCGCCGTGGGCCAGGATTTTTTCCCGCAACGCCTCGCCCCGCTCCATGGCGGCTTCGATGTGGAAAAGGGTGTCGTAGAGCAGGGTGTCGTGCTGGAGGGCGTAGAGAATGGTGCCCGCCACCGCAGCAACGATGAGCAGCAGCCAGACCAGACGTTGTTTGAGAAAACGGGTCATGGCGTGAAGCGGCTGCCGGGGGCAATGGGGTGGCCGCGGAGGAAGTCGGCGGCCGGGAGCCGTTTGCCGCCCTCGCGCTGGAGTTCGCCGATCTGCAGGAGGCCGTTGACGGTGGCCACCAGCAGGCCGGCCTTGTCGGCCCGGATCACGGTGCCGGCCGGTTCGCCCGTCGCCACGCTGACCACCGTAGGCTTAAAGAGGCGGATGGATTCACCGTTGAGCGTGGCGTGGGCCGTGGGCCACGGATCAAGCCCGCGGATCTGGCTGCTCAGTTCCTGGGCCGACCTGTTCCAGTCGATCACGCCCATTTCCTTGGTGAGCATCGGGGCATCGGTGGCGAGGCTGTTGTCCTGCTTCTGCGGGGGCAGGTTGCCTGCCTTGAGCAGTTCCAGGGCATCGACAAGGGCCTGGCCACCCAACTCGGCCATCTTCACCGCGAGAGAGGCGGAGGTGTCGTCCGGGGCAATGGCCATGCGACGGGGCAGCAGGATGTCGCCGGTGTCCATGCCCTCGTCCATCTGCATGATGGTGATGCCGGTCTCCCTCTCGCCGCGGAGGATGGCCCACTGCACGGGTGCTGCGCCCCGGTACTTGGGAAGCAGAGAGCCGTGGACGTTGATGGTGCCCAAAGGCGGAAGGTTCAGGAGCGGCCCGGGCAGGATGCGGCCATAGGCGGTGACCACGAAGAGGTCGGCGTTGTAGGCGCGCAGCTCGTCGAGGAATTCGGTGGTGCGGATCTTTGTGGGCTGGAGCACCGGGATACCGTGGGCCAGGGCCAGTTCCTTCACCGGCGTGGGGGCGAGCTTTCTGCCGCGGCCCTTGGGCCGGTCCGGCTGGCTCACCACCGCCACCACCTGTTCGCCGTGGTCGATGAGGGCCTGCAGCGACGGCACCGCGAACTCCGGGGTGCCCATGAAGATGATGCGGTACGGCGTCATGGCCTAGCCTTTCTCCTGCGCCTGCTGCTCTTCCTCCTGCAGGAGTTTCTTGAGTTTCTTTTTGTAGAGCGAGCGCTTGAGGGAACTGAGGCGGTCGATGAAAAGGGTGCCCCGGAGGTGGTCCAGTTCGTGTTGGATCACCCGGGCGTAGAAGCCTTCGGCCATGAATTCCATGGGGTTGCCGTGGAGGTCCTGGGCCTTGACCCAGACGCGCTCGAAGCGCTTCACATCGGCAAAGTACTCCCGCACGCTGAGGCACCCCTCTTCGTCCACCTGGGCGCCCTCGCCCTTGATGATCTCGGGGTTGGCCAGCACGATGAGGTTCCTGGGCTGATCCTTGGGGCTGACGTCGATGACGCAGAGCTGGAGGGATACGCCGATCTGCGGGGCCGCCAGGCCCACGCCCGGCGCGGCGTACATGGTCTCGGCCATGTCGGCCACCAGGGCTTCGAGTTCAGGGCCGAAGTCGGTGACCGGCTTGGCGACTTCCTTCAGGCTGGCAACGGGAAATTTGACAATGGGGCGGAGGGCCATGGCATATGCAAACAGTTGGGGTTGGCAGGGGAAGATCGTGAATAATATCGAATCTATAACATATTTTCGGGATCAACGTCCAGCGTCAATTTGACCGCGGAATTGCCGCTGACCTGCGGGTAGTGGTCGATGAGCTGCCGGCAGAGACCGTGCAGGATTTCGATCTTCGGCGATTTGAGCAGGAGCTGCCAGCGGTAGTGGTTGCGAAGCCTGGCCAGCGGCGCCGGCACCGGCCCCAGCACCTCGACCTTGCCGTGCGCCTTTTTCCGCGCCGCGTTGCCGAGCTCTTCCGCTGCCGTCCGCACTTGGGCCTCGTTCTCCCCTTCGAGCCGCAGGTTGATGAGGCGGCTGAAGGGCGGGTAGCCCAAGCGTTGCCGCAGGCCGATCTCCTTGCCGTAGAGGCTCTGGTAGTCGTGGGCCTGGGCCAGGGCCACGCTGTAGTGGTTGGGCTGGTGGGTCTGGACGATGACCCGGCCGGTCGTCTCCCCGCGGCCGGCGCGGCCGGTGACCTGGGCCAGGAGCTGGAAGGTGCGCTCGCCGGAACGGAAATCCGGGATGCCCAGGCCGGCGTCGGCCCAGACGATGCCCACCAGGGTCACCCGCGGGAAGTGGTGGCCCTTGGTGATCATCTGGGTGCCGACCAGGATGTCGATCTCCCCGGCATGGACCGCCTTCAACACCGCGAGATAGTCTCGGCGGTTCTGGGTGGTGTCGCGGTCGAGCCGGGCGATGCGCGCCTTGGGCAGCAGGTTGGCCAGTTCCGCCTCGATCCGTTCGGTGCCAAAGCCAACGGGAACGAGCGAGCCGGAGCGGCAGTTAGGGCAGACGATGTCGGTCCGCGAGGAAAAGCCGCAGTAGTGGCAGAGCAGTTCCCTGCGCCCCTTGTGGAAGGTGAGGCTCACCTGGCAGTGGCGGCACTGCATGGTCTGGCCGCACTCCTGGCAGAGCATCAGGTTGGCAAAGCCGCGGCGGTTCAAAAAAAGGAGCGATTGCTGGCCCGCGGCGAAGTTCCGGCGCAGGGCCTGGCTGAGTTGCGGCGAGAAGAGCGGCGGCCGGCCGGAAACGGTTTGGATCGCCTGGAGATCGATGATCTCCACCTGGGGCAGCGGCCGTTCCTCCACCCTTTTCGCCAGGGTGAGGAGCCGGAATTTGCCGCTCTGGGCCTGGTGGAAGGTGGTGATGGCCGGGGTGGCGGAGCCGAGCAGCACCGCGGCCTGCTGCATGCTGCCGCGCAGGATGGCCAGGTCGCGGCCATGGTAGCGGAGGCCATCCTCCTGCTTGTAGGCGGAGTCGTGTTCCTCGTCGACGATGATGAGGCCAGGCGCGGGCAGCGGGGCAAAGACCGCGGAGCGGGCGCCGATCACCACCTTGGCTTCGCCGGCAAGGATGCGGCTCCACTGGTCGAAGCGTTCTCCGCCACTGAGGCCGCTGTGGATCAGGGCCACCTGGTCGCCAAAGCGCGAGTAGAAATGGGCCTCCAACTGGGTGGCCAGGGCGATCTCCGGCACCAGCACCAGCACCTGGCGGTTGGCATTGAGCGTTGCCGCGGCGGCGCGGAGGTAGACCTCGGTCTTGCCGCTGCCGGTGACGCCGTGGAGCAGGAAGGGGGCGAAATGACGGGCCTCGATTTCCGGCAGGATGGCGGTGAGCGCCCTCTGCTGTTCGTCGGTCAACTGCGCTGGCGCCGGGAAAAAGGGCGGCGGTTCGCCAAACGGATCGCGGAAGAGGCGGCGCTCCTCCAGCACCACCACGCCCTTTTCGGCCAGCCCCTTGAGAGCCGCGCCGGCGCCGGCATATTCCCTGGTCACTTCCCGCCGCGGGATGGCCCGTGGTTCGTTGCCGGTAAGGCTGTGGAGCAGGTCGAGGGTCTTCTGTTCCGAGGGTTTCAGCTTGGGCAAGTGGAGGTCGCTGCCTTCCGCCACCCGGACAATGACCTCGGTCTTGGCCCGGCTGGACTCCTCGCTGACCACCGAGGCAAGTTCCAGCCAGCCGTTGCGCTGCCATTGGCTGCAGGGTTTTTTTCCCGGGCCGCCCATTGCCTTGGCGGTGGCTGCCGGGGTGAGGCTGCCATGCGCAAGGAGATCGCCAAGCCAGTCCGGTCCGCCGTGTTCGGCATGATGGTCCGCCAGCGGAGCTCGGCCTTCCTCGGTGAGAACGAGCTGGCGTTTGCTCTGGCGGGTGAGGCCGCCGGGCAGGGCCGTCTTGATCACCTCGCCCAGAGGGTGGTGGTAGTAGCGGCTGATCCAGCGGAAGAAGGGGATCATGTTGGCCGGGAAGAGCGGGACCGGGTCGAGCACCGCGCTTGCCGGCTTGGCGGTCATGCCATCAGGCGGCCCTTCGGCAAAGCCGAGCAGATAGCCCGTTACCTGGCGGTTGCCCAGAGGCACCAGCAGCCGCTGGCCCGGCAGCAATGTCTCCGTGCCCGGCGGCGGGGAATAGGTGAGGGTCTGGTGGATGGGGGCGGCCACCGCCACTTCGAGATATGTGGTTGGCACAGACATCAGGATGCTTTTATGCCCGGCCGGCGTCGATTACAGCGTGGCGCAGACCTGCTTGAGGTGTTTCTTGAAATCTCCCGACAAGGTCGGGTGGCGCAGGGCAAAGGCAAGGATTGCCTTGAGGTAGCCGAGCTTGTCGCCGGCATCGAAGCGGGTGCCCTGGAACTCGTAGGCATACATGGCCCGCTTCTTGGCCAGGGCCTGGAGCGCATCGGTGAGCTGAATCTCGCCGCCGTGGCCGGGAGTAGTCTGTTCCAGCAGGTCGAAGATCTCGGGGTGGAGCAGGTAGCGGCCGATGATGGCGCGGTTGGAATCGGTGGTGCCGGGGGCCGGCTTTTCCATCAGCCGCTCCACCCGGTGGATGCCGGAACGGACACCCTCGCCCTCGACAATGCCGTAGAGGTGGGTCTCCGCTTCGGGCACCTGCTGGATGGCGATGATCGACTCCTGGAATTCGTCGTAGAGACGCAGCATCTGCTGGCAGCAGGGGGTGTCGGAGAGGACCAGGTCGTCCCCCAGGAGCACCAGGAAGGGTTCGTTGCCGATGACGTTCCTGGCGGTCCAGATGGCGTGGCCCAGCCCCAGCGGCCGTTTCTGGCGGACCGAGATGATGTCGATCAGGTTCGAAATATGGCAGACCTCTTCGCAGAGGTCGAGCTTGTTCTTCTGGCGCAGCAGGGTGTCGAGCTGGAAGTCGTAGTCGAAGTGGTTCTCGATGGCCGATTTGCCCTGGCTGGTGATGAAGACGATCACCTCGATGCCCGAGGCCACCACCTCCTCGACGATGTACTGGATGGTGGGGCGGTCGACGATGGTGAGCATCTCCTTGGGAATGGCCTTGCTGGCCGGCAGAAAGCGGGTGCCGAGGCCGGCCACCGGGATGACCGCTTTGCGTACTTTCATAAAGAAGCCCTTTCAGCCTGGTATTTGTGCGGGAAAAGCGCCGCGTTTCCGGTATAGTGGGGGCAGAGCCCTCAACTGGACAGATGGCAGGCTATTGTACCATGCATCCGCTGGAAAGGAAGGTCGAAAAGATCGTTGCTGGCGAGAAACTGCTGGCCGGAGGGGAACGGGTGGTGGTCGGCGTCTCGGCCGGCCCGGATTCCCTGGCCCTCTGGCACCTGTTGCTCGCCCTGGCCCCCGCGTTCCGGCTGACCCTGATCGCCGCCTATGCGGATCACGGCCTCCGGCCGGCGGAGACCGCGGCCGAGGCGCAACTGGTGCGGGATACGGCGGCGAACGCCGGCATGGCCTGCGAGACCGGGGTGCTGCCGGTGCGCGAGCATGCCAGGGCCGAGGGGCTTTCCCTGGAACATGCGGGCCGGGAACTGCGCTACCGCTTCCTGCGGGAGGCAGCGGCCCGCCATGGCGCAAGCCGCATTGCGGTAGCCCACACCGCCGACGACCAGGCCGAGGAGGTGCTGCTGCGCCTCATCCGCGGCGCCGGCCGCAAGGGCTTGAGCGGCATGGCATACCAGGCCGGCGAGATCATCCGGCCGCTCCTTGCCATCCCCAAAGAGGAAGTGCTCGCCTATCTCCGCGACCGGAATATCACCCCCTGTACCGACAGCTCCAATGCCGACTGCCGTTACCTGCGCAACCGGGTGCGGCTTGAACTGCTGCCCTGGCTGGAGCGCCGTTGCAATCCCGCTATTCGCCGGACCCTGCGCCAGACCGCGACGGTGCTCCAAGATGAGGAGACGCTGCTGGCGGCATTGACCACTGCGGCGTGGGAACAGGTGGTAACGATGGAGGCTGCGACATTGCGGTTGCAACGGGGCGAACTCCTTGCCCAGCCGGTGGCGATCCAGCGGCGCTTGCTGGAACAGGCGGTGATTCACTGCGGCAGCACCCCGAGCTTTCGTCTCATCGAACAACTGTTGCGGTTGGCCATGGCCAGCGAGCCGGGGCGGCTCCATCTCGCCAGGGGGCTGCGGGTCTGGCGCCAGGATGACGCCCTCTGCCTGACCCACCCGCAGGACCGCCGCCGTCAACGCGGCGATCTGCTGCCGCCTCCCTCCTCCTTCCGGGTTGCGGTTCCGGCCCCCGGCCGATACGCCTTGCCGGCGATCGGCATGATGCTGCTGGTGGAGCGGCTGGAGGCCGCGCCCGAACATCCTGCGCCCGGCGGCCTCCTGCTCGATGCGGCGGCGGTGGCCTTTCCCCTGGTGGTCCGCAGCATGCGGCCGGGAGACCGCTTCCACCCCTTGGGCGCTCCGGGACGGCGCAAGCTGTCCGACTTTTTCATCGACCGCAAGATTCCGGCCCGGGAACGCTGGCGGGTGCCGGTGGTGGAGGCGGCAGACGGCCGCATCGTCGCCGTGGCCGGGATGCGCATCGATGAGGCCGCCAGAGTCGCGAAGGGGGGTGGCGCCACCGTGCGCCTCGCCCTGCTCTCCGCATAAATCTCTTTACGCCGGCGGCAATCCGTGGTATTGAGGGGCCAGCCAAAACGAGGTGTTTGGGCGGGTAGCTCAGCTGGATAGAGCGTTGGCCTCCGGAGCCAAAGGTCGTGGGTTCGAATCCCGCTCCGCTCACCATAACATATCATGCATGCCGAAGACGCGGGGCCAAGCCGATCAGGGTTTGGCCTTCATGCGTTTCGGGCGGCATCAAACCCAGGGTTTCGCACAATCTATGAGCGCGATGGTCGTTGCCGGTCGCCGGGTGATGCTCTCCTCCCTTTCCGCGCTGTTCGCATTGCCTTTCCCTTCCTCAAACCCGCCCTGGCAGGGCTAGTGTATGGCTGAAAGCGAACGAGATGCCTTTGTATTCCTCGACCGGGGCGGCAAACGCTGGCCGCGGCTGCGTCTGGTGACGCTGCTTGCGGCTCTCCTCGCCTTTGTCGGCCTGGTGCTCTTTGTCCAGTCGCTGCTGACCATGCCGCGCCTCCAGCAGCCCCGCTCGCTCGCCGTGCTGCAGGACCGCCTGAAGAAATTGCAGGCGCAGGAGGCGGCCAAGCCCGCCGATACCAAGCCGATCTGGCTCAAGGCCGCTCCGGGCCAGCCCCGCAAGGGGGTGGCGGGTGGTGTCCACGCCGGCAACGGCGGCAAGGAGATCCGCCTTGGCTTCTATGCCGGCTGGGACCCGGCCAGCCTCGTTTCCCTCAAGGAGCACGCGGGCGAGCTGACCCATCTCTCGCCCAAATGGCTGACCATGGTGGACGGCGAGGGGACGCTGGAGGTGGCGGTCGATGACGATGTGCGCGAGCTGGCAAGGGATGCCGGCATCGTGTTGATGCCGCGGCTCGACAACCTGCGGGGCGACACTTGGCTGCCCGAGGCGGTGGAGGGGCTTCTCTACGGCCCACCGGCCCGGCGCGAGAAATTCATCAGCGAGGTGGTGGAGCAACTCACAGAGGCCGAGGCGGGCGGCGTCATCATCGACTGGTGCCAGCTCGACCCGACGTACCGGGGGCAGGTGACGAGCCTGCTGCTGGAGCTGGCCACCGTCCTGCACCAGCGCGGGATGCAGCTCTGGTTCGGGGTCCCGGTGGGCGACGAACTGCGGGCCTTTGATCTGGAGGCCCTGGCCCCGGTGGTGGACCGCTTTGTCGGCATGCTCCACGACGAGAACTCCGAGTACGACGAGCCCGGCCCCATCGCCTCGCAGCCGTGGTTCGAGGGCTGGCTCAAGGTGGTGACCAGCTATGGCCGGCCCGAGCAGTGGGTGATCAGCCTCGGCACCTATGGCTACGACTGGCCCCAGGGCGGCAAGGCCGACTTCATCGGCTTTGCCGATGCCATGGCCCGGGCCGGCCGCGCCGGGGTGCGCTGTTCGGTGAAGCCGCCCTACGGCAACCCTTTCTTTTCCTATGTCGAGGAGAACCGCCGCCACACGGTCTGGTTCCTCGATGCCGTCTCCTTCGCCAATCAGCTCCTCGCTGTTCGTCGTCTCGGGCTTGGCGGCGTGGCAATCTTTCAACTCGGCACCGAGGATCCGGCGATCTGGCAGACCCTCAAGCTTCCTGTCGCCACGACCGACCGCCGCCAGTTTGCCTTTCTCCAAAGCATGCCGGCCGGGGAACTCATCGCCAACCTCGGCCGCGGCGATTTCATCCGGGTGGAGGACGCCCGGGCCGACGGTGCCCGCGACGTGCGCGTGACCGCCGACGGCGCCATCGCCAGCCGCTATCTGCGCTTCCCTTCCTACCTCACCGTTACCCATCAGGGCGAGGGGACCGGCGACCAGGTGGCCATCACCTTCGACGACGGCCCGGACGCCCGTTGGACCCCGAGAATCCTCGACATTCTCAAGGAGCGGCAGGTGAAGGCCGCCTTTTTCATGGTGGGCAACAAGATGGAGGACAACCCGGAGCTGGTGCGGCGGATGCTGGCCGAGGGGCATGAGGTGGGGGTCCATACTTACTACCACCCCGACCTGGCCGAGGTTTCCGCCGAGCGCGCCCTGCTGGAGCTCAATGCCACCCAGCGGCTGCTGGAAAAGATCGCCGGCCGTTCGACCCTGCTTTTCCGGCCGCCCTACAACGCCGACAGCCGGCCGGCCAACGAGGCGGGCATCATCCCGGTGCAGATCGCCCAGGGGCTGGGATATCTGACGGTGGGCCACAGCATCGACCCCAAGGACTGGCAGAAGCCGGGAACAGAAGAGCTGCTCGAACGGGTCAAGGCCGGCCGCGCCTTTGGCCGGGTGATCCTGCTGCACGATGCCGGCGGCGACCGCCGCCAGACGGTGGAGGCCCTGCCGGCCATCATCGACTATCTGGAGACCCGCGGCGACCGCATCGTGCCGCTCGGGGCGTTGATCGGCCTTGAGTCCGCAGCGCTGATGCCGCCGCCGGCGTACCAGTCGCC
Source organism: Thermodesulfobacteriota bacterium (assembly GCA_040757055.1). Taxonomy (GTDB): domain Bacteria; phylum Desulfobacterota; class Desulfobulbia; order Desulfobulbales; family Desulfurivibrionaceae; genus JAJZRJ01. The sequence goes on from JBFLXY010000006.1 coordinate 118,238, forward strand.
CTTTGCCAGGCTGGTCAGCGAGCGGGGCTTTTCCGTGCTCCATTCCCTGGAGAAGTTTCTCTGGGCCTTCATGATCGTGGCCACCATCCTGGTGGCCCTGCGGACCTTCGCGGTGATCGGGCTGGCCATGCGCCAGCGGCGGGCAAGTGTGGCCGCTGGCGGTTTCGCGCCGCCGGTGAGCGTGATGATCGCCGCCTACAACGAGGAAAAGGTCATCGCCTCCACCCTGACGGCCCTGCTGCGGTCGGATTATGAAGGCGGGATGGAGATCATCGTGGTGGACGACGGCTCCACCGACGGCACCGCCGAAGAGGTCGAGGCGGTAAGCCGCCGCGATGACCGGGTCCGCCTCATCCGTCAGGAGAACCTCGGCAAGGCGCGGGCTTTGCGGGCTGGCTTGGCCGCGGCCCGCCATGAGATCGTGGTCACCCTCGATGCCGACACCCAGTTCCAGCCGGATACGGTGCGGGAACTGGTGGCGCCGCTCAACGACCCCGGGGTGGGCGCGGTTTCCGGCCATGCCAAGGTCGGCAACCGCCGGACCTTCATCGCCCGCTGCCAGGATCTCGAATACACCTGCGGCTTCAACCTGGACCGCCGCGCCTACCACCACCTCAACTGCATCACCGTGGTGCCGGGCGCCGTGAGCGCGCTCAGGAAGAGCGCGGTCCTGTCGGCGGGCGGCATCAGTACCGACACCCTGGCCGAGGATACCGACCTGACCCTCTGCCTGCATCGCCTGGGCTATCGGGTGGCCTATGCGCCGGCGGCCATCGCCTGGACCGAGGCGCCGGAGCGGTTCGCCTCCCTGGCCAGGCAGCGGTTCCGCTGGGCCTTCGGGACCCTGCAGTGTCTCTGGAAGCACCGGGATCTGGTCTTTTCCGGTCCCAATCGGGCCTTGGGCTGGTTCAGCCTGCCGGGGCTGTGGTTTTTCCAGATCGTGCTGGTGGCGGTGGGGCCTTTGGTGGATGCCTTTCTGGTGTCGGCGCTCTTTGCCGGCGGTGGCCTGCGGATCGCCCTCTTCATCGGCTTCTTTCTCGGCATGGATCTGCTGCTGGCCGTGCTGGCCTGTCGCCTGGAGCCGGAGCCGCTGCGGAATGCCTGGCGCATCGTGCCCATGCGCTTTGTTTACCGGCCGCTGCTGAGCTGGGTGGTCTGGAAATCGCTTGTCAAGGCGGGCAAGGGAGTGTGGGTTGGCTGGGGCAAACAGGAGCGGAGCGGTTCGGTGACGATGCCCTCCATCGGAAACGGATGAGCAGGGCGGGCAAGGGAATGGGCATGAGCGGAAGGTGGCGGGGGAGGCGCTGGCTGGTGGTTCTGGGCTGTCTTCTGTCCCTGGCCTTGGCTGGCTGCCGGCAGGGGGAACCGAAAAAAGCGCCATCCATGGCAACCGGCCCGCAGACCGTGGTCTGGCCCCAGGACAAGGCCTATACCGGGGCCTATGTCGATTTCGGCGAGGCCGAAGACCAAGTGACCATCGAAGCCATCGAGCAGTTCGAGAAGATGGTGGGCAAGAGACAGGCGGTCATCGCCTTTTCGAGCTTCTGGGGCGAGCAGAGTTTCCCGGCGCAGAAGCTGGAGCTGCTCAGTCGTCACGGCTCCCTGCCCCTGGTTTTCTGGTCGCCGTGGGATCGTCCCTATGACCAGCGGCGGCCGCCGGACAAGTTCAGCCTGCATGCGATCCTGGCCGGCAAGTGGGACCGCTACATCGACCGCTGGGCCGACGGCGCCAGGGCCTTTGGCAGGCCGATGCTGGTGGCCTGGGGTCTGGAGATGAACGGCAACTGGTTTCCCTGGTCGGGGTTTTTCTATGGGGCCGGCCGGGTGATTCCCGGCACCGATCCGCCGCAATACGAGGGGCCGGAGCTTTACCGGCGTGCCTATCGATATGTGGTGGACCGGGTGCGGGCCCGGGGGGTGATCAACATCCTCTGGGGCTTCCATGTCAACCACACCACCTTTCCGGACCTTCCGTGGAACCGGATGGCCCGCTACTACCCCGGGCCGGAATACGTGGACTGGCTGGGCATGAGCACCTACGGCATGCAGGTCAACACCCAGGGGTGGTGCCAGTTCATCGAGGTGAACGAAGGCGCCTACCGGGAGCTGGCGGCGGTGGATCAGGCCAAGCCGATGGTGCTGGCAGAGTGGGGGGTGGGGGAATTCCCCGCTCACGGCAGCAAGGCGGAGTGGATCAGGAGCGCCTTCGAGCTCCTGCAGAACCGTTATTCCCGCTTCAAGGCCGCGGTATACTGGCATGAGCGCTGGCAGAACGCCGACAAGAGCTACAGCAACCTGCGGGTCAACTCCTCGCCCGAGGCATTGGAGGCCTACCGCCAGGGCGTCGCCTCTGGATACTGGCTCGACCGGCCCATCTATCGGCCCCGCTGAGGTCCAGGGGGAGGAAAAGCGCCATCACGCGGCGGGGCTTTGGCCCTGCCGCGTTTTTTTTGTGCGCCCGCAGCGGGACGAAAGGGGAGCTAGGCCGCGGTGGCGGGGCGGACCGGCGGCAGATCAGGGGTGAGGAAGAGGGGCAGGTTCAGGATCAGTACCTCCTGCGTGCCTTCGGCTCCCTGCTGCCGGCCGATGGCGTCGATGAAATTGAGCCGCTCCTCCGTGAAGACCCGGGGCAGGGGGTAGATCACCTCGGCGAAGCGGTCGAAATGTTTGAGGCCGTCGGCGCAGAGGGCGAAACGGTCGTGACCCGGCAGGTCGATGACGATGGCGTATTCGAAGGAGAGTCTGTTGATTTTCTCCTCCGCCTCGTCAAAAAGACGGACGAGGCGCTTGAGATCCGTCGCCTCGGTGGCGGCGATCAGGGCCCGGGCGCCCTCCAGGTCGTTTCTCTTGACGTACTGCTGGGTTTCGACGGCAATACGGTGGATTTTCTGGTGGGGGGAGTCGAACTGGCTCATATAGGCCTGCAGGGCCAGGGAGTCGGGCCGGTAGGAGTCATACCAGCGGCCGAAGGCGCAACGGTGGGGGTCGGTCTCCACGGAGATGACCGTAACGCCGGATTCCACCTCTTTTTTCAGGGTGTCGAGCCAGTTCAGGTGATCCTGCTTGCGCAGCTTCAGGGTGGCCGCGATCTCCCTGATTTCCTCCGGCAGCGAGGGGAGCCCCATCTTGATCCGCAGATCATAGAGCGGCACGGTGCCGTCGTGGAAATCGACGACGCCGCGCACGTGGGGCGCCATGTTCGGCACCGGGGTGACGGACGGCGAGTCGAGGATGGAGACGAGGTAGAGGTAGGGGATGGCAAAGAGCTGCCCCCCGGACTGGAAGACGAGATACTCGATGTCCTGCGTGTAGATGTCCTGCGGAGCGGTGGTTGCCGGCTCGTCCATGCGCTTTCCTCCCTGCCTCGCTTCCGCCCGCAAGGGCGTTTCGGATCTTCTTCCGGAAACATTGTAGAGAGTTTCGGGGCAGGTTGGAAAGAAAAATCGCGCGGGGCGGGCGTCCCGCTGCCGGCCTGCCGGCGCCGGAATCCTGGGCGTCGGCAGGCCGGCCTCAGGGCTCGTTGTCCCTCGCTTTTTGGTGGCGCACCTTGCTGCCGATGACAAAGGCGGCGCCCACCAGAAAGAGATTCTTGATGATGTACTGCCCTTCCAGGGTGAGCCCGAAGGGGATGCGGGTGAAGCAGACCTCGGGCAGCAGGATGAGCGGGAGCATGGTGCCCGGCAGCTGGAGCATCAGCAGGAAGAGGGCGCCGCGAATCAGCGGCCGGTAGAGGAGGCCGGCGCCGATGGCCATTTCCCACCAGCCCAGGAGCGGGATAAAGGCATCCGGCGGCACCCAGTAGACCGTCCGCCTGATCAGTTCCCCCTCCGGGCTCATGCCCAGCGGCTTGAGCATGCCGAACCAGAGGAAGATGGCCGCCAGGGAGATGCGCATCAGAAGCTGGCAGTGCCGTTCCATCCAGGCGGCGATCCGGGCGTCGGCCGGGTCAAGCCAGTGGGGGATGCCGAGTTTTTCCGTTATTGCCATGCACCGACCCTCCTCTTTCCTTTTGTCCCGGTTTCCGTCGTCCTCTGCCGGCGCCAGGGAAGTTCCCGGCAGAAAAACCGCCATGGGCCATGGGCCTCCGTCAGGAGTGCATGGCGGCAAGCGATCTGAAGTCGGCATAGCGGCTGTCGTGGGAGAGCTGGGGGATGTGGGCGTTTTTGAGAATGAAGCGCTCCAGTCTGCGGGTCTGGCTGGCGGTCAATTCCCCGAAGCGGACCCTGCGTTCCCGGAGCAGATATTTGCTGGCGAACGGCAGGGAAAGGGTTCTGTCGGCAAGGACCACAAAGGGGATTTCCTCAAGGAAGTCGTCGGAGTTGGAAAAGAGCAGCCCCTCGGCCGGCGGCGCCAGCGCAAAAAACTCCTGGGCGAAATAGGTGAAGCGGAGGCCGCCCATGCCGATTTCCACGATCCGTCCGAACTCGCGGTGGAGAACGTACATCTCCCGCCGGGGCATGAAGCTGGGATAGTGGATGGAATCCGGCGCCGCGGTGTCCGGGTGGGCGGCCGGAACGGCGGCGGGGAAGGGCTCCTTTCTTGCGGCGCGGGGCAGGAAGGCGGCGGGGGCGGGGTTCGGGCTGGGCATGGCGGTTCTCCTGGTTGGGGTAATGGTGGCGCGGAAGGGGATTCCCTGCCGCTGATGGTTGTGTTATAACGGCGGATATCGCTAAATAAAAATGAATAATGTTCATAGAATCCATCAGTATTGCTGAATATTGACGGCCTGGCAGGAGGGAGTATGGCGATTACCTTGCGACAGCTCGAGATCTTCATCGCGGTGGCGGAAACCCAGCAGGTGACCAGGGCAAGTGAAAAGCTGCACCTCACCCAGTCCGCGGTGAGCATGGCATTGAACGAGTTGCAGAAGCAACTGGGCGGCCCCCTTTTCGACCGCCGGGGGCGCCGGCTGCTCATCAACGATCGCGGCCGTTATCTGCTCCCCTTTGGCAAGGAGATCCTCAGTCAGGTCAACAACGTGGAGGCGCTGATGAGCGAAAAGGGGGAGAGCGTGGCCGGCTCCCTCAAGATTGTGGCCAGCTCCACCATCGGCAACTATGTGCTGCCCTACCTGATCGGGGTTTTCAAAAATCTCCACCCGGCAGCCTCCTTGAACATGATGGTCTGCAATACCCGTCATGCCGAAAAGCTCATCCTGGAAGGGGAGGCGGATCTGGGCTTTGTCGAGGGCGAAGTCGGCCACGAAGAGGTGATGCTGCTTCCCTGGCTGCAGGACGAACTGGTGGTGATCGCGAGCCCCGCCCAGGAGGTGGCCGGCCAGGAAACGTTCCGGGTGCCGGAAGACCTCGGCCGCTGCGCCTGGATCATGCGGGAAAAGGGCTCCGGCACGGCCCAGGTCTTCAAGAAGAAGCTCGGCAGGCACGTCACCGGCCTGAAGGTGGCCATGGAGCTGGGGCACAGCGAGGCGATCAAGAAGGCGGTGGAGGCGGACGCGGGCGTGGCCTGCCTCTCCAGCCTGACGGTCTGCCGGGAGGTGGAGGAGGGGTGGCTGGCCCGTTTGCGCGTCGAAGGGGTGGACATGCAGCGGACGCTCCATATCATTTATTATAAGCACAAGGTGATGACAGGCCTGATGCGGGAATTCATCGACTTCTGCATCATGCTGCGGGAATGCAGCCAGGGATGCGCCTGCCTCACCTCGCCGTGGAAGCTGCAGGATCTCCTGACCCGGGCGGACCGGATGCCGGCGGGAAGGAATCGCTGAGGGGACCGGCCGCTGGTGCTGTCCTTTTAATGCCCAGCATGAATTTCCCATTGAAGAAGCGGGGCAAGGGGCCTACCTTGAGAGCAAGGCCCGTTGTCGCCGGAGCCCCCCTGGCAAGGAGACACCGATGAACTGGAAAAATCTTTTCACCCCGGTCCGAGACCTGACCCCGCGCGAGGCCAAGGCATACATGGATGCCCGCGCCAGCAGCGACTATCAGCTGCTCGACGTGCGCCAGCCCAAGGAGTACGAGGCGGGCCACCTGCCGGGGGCGAGGCTCATCCCCATCCGCGAATTGCCCGACCGCATGGCGGAACTGGACAAGGCCCGGCCGCTTGTCGTTTATTGCGCCGTCGGGGGGCGCAGCAGGGCCGCGGCCCAGCTCCTGGCCGGTCAGGAGTTCCGCGAGGTCTACAATCTGAGCGGCGGCATCAAGGCGTGGGAGGGCAGGCAGGCCACCGGCCCGGAGGCGGCGGGGCTGGAACTCTTTGCCGGCGACCTGGAGTACGCGGATGCCGTGGCCCTGGCCTATGCCATGGAGGACGGCCTCCAGCGCTTTTATCGGGAACTGGCCGCCCAGGCCGCAGAGCCGGATCACAGGGCGCTTTACGAACGGCTCGCCGGCTTCGAGGCCAGGCACAAGGCCCGGCTCGAGGAGGCATATCGCGCTGGCCATGGCGGCGAGGCGATACCCGCCGGGACAGGCGCGGTCATGGAGGGAGGGCAGCAACCGGCCGAACTGCTCGCGCGGGTGAAGGACCTGCTCCGCGCCCCCCGCGACATCCTGGAACTGGCCATGGCCCTCGAAACCCAGGCCCTCGATCTCTACGGCCGCATGGCCCAGAAGAGCGACACCGCCGCCACCCGCGATTTTTTTCTTTCCATGGCCGACGAGGAAAAGGAACACCTGGGGCACCTGGCCAGGGAGTTGGACCGGCTGCTTTGAAAAATTCGCGCATTGGCAGCAATATTGCATGCAGTACAGGGGGGCGGCGAATGCCGCCGCGGCGTGAGACCATGGAAAGAGGCGGGCCTTGCTGAGAAAACATCTGGGCGACAAATATCGCTTCATGCAGGCGGTCATCGACGGCGTGGCCGACCCCATCATCGTGGTGGGGATCGACTTCCGGGTTAAGCTGATGAACCGGGCGGCCCGCGACTATTCCCGCTGCGGTGACCTCGCTCTCGACGAACTGCCCCACTGCCACCAGCTCATCTTCGGCCTTGCCGAAACCTGCGACCATGTCGGCCGGGCCTGCCCGCTCCTGATGATGCAGACGCAGCGCAGCCAGGTGCGGGTCGAGCATGAGCATGTCTCCCCGGACGGCCAGGTCCGCACCTTCGAAATCCTCGCCTCGCCGCTGTGGAGCGAGGAGGGGGAACTGCTCGGCATGGTCGAGTCGCTGCGCGACGTGACCGAGCGCAAGGAGGCGGCCGCACTGCTCCGCAGCGGTCAGGAACGGCTGGAGGCAAAAGTCCGGGCGCGGACCGCCGAGCTGGCCCAGGCCAAGGAGCATGCGGAGCTGCTCTACCGCGTCAGCCCCAGTGCCATCTTCACCGTGGACCGGCAGGGCCTGACCACGAGCTGGAATGACAAGGCCGAAGAGATCACGGGCTACAACCGGGCCGAGATGCTGGGCCAGCCCTGCCACAGTTTTCTCGGCCGGCAGTCCGCTGCCGGCTGCTGCCCCACGACCAGTGGCCCGGACCACGCCATGAAGGACCAGGAGTGCGTGATCACCGACAAGGCCGGCCGCCGGCGGGTGATCCGGCTCAACACCGCGGCCTTGCGCAACATCGGCGGGGAGGTGTTCGGCTTCATCGGCAGCTTCGAGGACGTGACCGAATGGAAGCGTACCGAGGATGCCCTGCGGACCGAGCGCGACAAGTTCCGGAGCATGCTCTCCGCCCTGGGCCAGGGCATGCACATTCTCAACCGCAACTACGAGATCGAGTACCAGAACGACATCCTGCGCGACAAGTTCGGCAACCGGCTCGGCGAGAAGTGCTATCAGATCTACAAGCAGCGCGACACGCCCTGCGAGGTGTGCCGCATGCATGCCGCCATCGAAAGCGGCGCCATCCAGCGCACCGAAGAGGTCATGGCCAACGGCCGCTTTTACGAACAGAGCTACGCGCCCTTCATGGATGTGGACGGCGAGACCAAGGTGCTCATCTTCCTGCGGGACATCACCGAGGAAAAGGCCCTGCAGGCCGAGACCATGAGGGCCGGCCAGCTTGCCTCCATCGGTGAGCTGGCCGCCGGCGTGGCCCACGAGATCAACAACCCAATCAACGGCATCATCAACTATGCCCAGGTGCTGCTCGACGAAGGAGAGGGCGGCGGCCGCGGCGGCGAAGAGGTGCTCCAGCGCATCATCAAGGAAGGCGAGCGCATTGCCGGCATTGTCAGAAACCTCCTCGCCTTTGCGCGCCAGCGCGAGGAATCCGTGGAGGAGGTGGCCATCGCTGCGGTCATCGACGACGCCCTGGCCCTGATCCGTCATCAACTCCTGAAAGACGGCGTGACCATCACCCTGGAGGCGCCGGCCGGCCTGCCGCCGGTCTGGGCAAATCCGCAGCAGCTGCAGCAGGTCTTCCTGAATCTCTTCAGCAACGCCCGCTATGCCCTGAACCAGCGATACAAGGCCAAGACGGCCGAAAAGAAGCTGGAAATCGTGGCGGCCGAGGTCACCATCGACGACCAACCCTGGCTCCGGACAACAGTCAAGGACTATGGCACCGGCATCCCGCCGGAGATCATGGGCCATATCTTCGAACCGTTCTTTTCTTCCAAAAAACCGGGCGAGGGCACCGGCCTCGGTCTTTCCATCAGCCACGGCCTGATCCGCGACATGCGGGGGCGGCTGCACGCCGAAAGCGAACCCGGCCATTTCACCGCGATGATGATCGACCTGCCGCTCGCGCGGCCGGCCGCCGTCGCCGGGCAACCCTGAACGACAAAGGCAGCGCGCATGATCGATTTCGACAAGACCCATTCCCGCATTCTGGTGGTTGACGATGAGGAGAGTCTGCGGCTCACCTTCACCATGTTCCTGAGCCGCGAAGGCTACGGCCCGGTGACGGCCGCTGCCACCTTCGACGAGGCGCTGGCCCTCATCAACCAGGAGGAATTTGATCTCATCATCAGCGACATCGTCATGGAGGGCGAATCGGGCATCGATCTGCTGCGCCGCATCCGCGAGAAGAACCAGCACTGCCCGGTGGTGATGGTGACCGGCTACCCCAACATCAACACCGCGGCCGAGGCGGTGCGGCTCGGCGCCTTCGACTATCTGGCCAAGCCGGTGAAAAAGGAGGACCTGCTGCGCATCGCCCGCATGGCCCTGCAGCAGTATGCCCTCTGGCGGGAAAAGAACCAGCTGCAGGAGGAGAAGGAGCGGTACCAGCAGTATCTCGAAACCGTTTTCCGCAGCGTGCGCGAGATGATCATCACCGTCGATCCGGATATGCTGGTGGTGCAGATGAACCATCAGGCCCGGGAGTGGGCCGCTGCTGCTGCGCCCGATCTGGCCGAGGGGGAGAACCTGGCCAGGATGCCGGAAGCCCTGGCAGGCCTGGTGGAGGACGTGCGCCACGTGCTCGACAGCCGCAACGAGGTGCATGAACACCGGATCGAGGTGCCCGTCGGCGACGGGCAGATGGTGTTGCGGGTCAGCGCCGCGCCGCTGGCGGCGCCGCACGGCAACTTCCTCGGCGCGGTGCTCATTTTCCGCGACGTGAGCCGCATGGAGTTTCTGGAGCAGCGGGGACAGCGGACCCAGTTCCACCGGATCGCCGGCAGTTCCAAGGTGATGCAGGCGGTCTACACCATGATCGAGAACGTCGGTCCGGTGGACGCCACCGTGCTCATCACCGGGGAATCCGGCACCGGCAAGGAGCTGGTGGCCGAGGCCCTGCACCGTGAGAGTTCCCGGCGCGACATGCCGCTTGTCAAGGTCGATTGCACCGCCATTCCGGAAAATCTCCTGGAGAGCGAGCTCTTCGGCCACAAGAAAGGCTCCTTCACCGGCGCCGACCGCAACCGCGAGGGCCGCATCCTCCAGGCCGACGGCGGCACCCTCTTCCTCGACGAGATCGGCGACATCTCGTCGATGATGCAGTTGCGGCTGCTGCGCTTCCTGCAGGAGCGCACCTTCTACCCGGTGGGCAGCGACCAGTCGATTTCGGTGAACGTGCGGGTGATCGCCGCCACCAATGCCGACCTCAAGGCCAAGGTGCAGCAGGGAGTCTTCCGGGAGGATCTCTACTACCGCCTGCGAGTGGTGGATATCCACCTGCCGCCGTTGCGGGAGCGGGAGGACGACCTGGTCACCCTGGCCCATCTTTTCATGGAACGGTTCAGCAAGCGGATGGGCAAGACCATCACCGGCATATCGGACCAGGCGCTTTCCGTTTTGCGGTCTTACGGTTGGCCGGGCAACGTGCGGGAACTGGAACACGTCCTGGAGCGTGCCTGCGTGCTCTGTGCCGATACCACCATCACCGGGGCCGACCTGCCGGCGGAGGTCCGGAGCGGTGGCCAGGGAATGGCCTCGGCCGGGGCTGCTGCTGCGGGGCCGTCAATGCCGACCAGGCCTGCTGGCGAGGCGATGCTTCCCGGCGAAAACGAGGAGGAGCGCATCCGCCGGATCCTGCGCCAGACGGACGGCAACAAGGCCAAGGCGGCGCGGTTGCTGGGTATTGACCGCAGCACCCTTTACCGCAAGATGAAGCAGTACAACCTGGAACCCGGGGAGGGCGAGTAACCGCCTTCCCGGGAAGCCCCCTTCCTTCTGTTTTTCCCCTTTGTTCCAGAGCCTTCTGTGGCATGGCCTGCCCCGTGCTACACTCCTGCCGCAAAAGGTGTGGCAGCCAGGTGTTGCACGCCACACCTCCCGTGATGGGCGGCAACCGCTTGGCCCCCTGCCTGGCCGCCATGTCTTTCCTCTCTAATTAACTGTATATCCGATATTTTCACCTTGTTGCCACACTGGTGTTGCGTGGGTTTTCCGGGATTTTCCCTGTTGCCTGGAAAAATATCTTTTTTCCATTGAAAACGATAGGTTGATCGCATTTTTGGGCAAAATGGGTGGTGGCGTGGTGTCGGATTGGCACGACCCCTGCAAAAGTGACTGATCAAACGATCAGCACACACTGATTATGACGGACAAACAAATAAATAGGAGGCAAGCCATGAAGAACGCAACCGGTATCGAGAAGAAGGGAGTGGGAATCGGCGAGCTGGATCGCGAGGCGATGGTGGAAGGAACCTCTCAGGCCGGACTCGGCATCCTGATCGCTCTGGCCACCCTGGTGGGCGTCTGGGGCATCGGCTGCCTGATCAGCGGGATGGTCAACAGCGGGGTGATGGGTCTGCTGCGCGGCTGGCTGAGCGCCGTCACCGGCATGTAAGCGAAGGAAACAACAGGGACAAGAGCCCTCTTACGAATCATCATCAGACAATATAAGGAGAACGGTCATGGCAAACGCAGCAACGGAATCGAGGATGGGCAAGCTCTTCTGGGTAGGCATGGTAGGTTTGGGTTCGGCAATGGGATTGTGGGCCTTCGGGGCGGTGGTCTTCAGCCTGGCCAAGGCCGGCTGGCAGCCGGGCGAGCTGCTGCGGCAGTATCTGGTGGCGGTGGGCGCCATCGGCGAGTTCGAGACCCTGGTTGATTTCTACACCCACATCAAGGGAGTGGAGTACATCATCTGCCTGGCCTTCCTGGGCACCTTCCCGGCCTTCTTCAAGTACGTGAACCGGACCAAGGCCCCGGCGATCACCGACTGATCGACGGACCACCTGCAACGGCCAATCCGAAGCCCGGGGGAAACCCCGGGCTTCGGCGTTTGGGAAGAGAACATCCTGGCGCGGTTGTTGCATTATTTTGGGGTGAAGGCGGGGGCCAACCCCTCGCCCGAACCGCAGGGAGGTCTGCACCGTGGCCCGTTACATTCGCAACTATCTGCTGTTGATGGCCGCCGCCCTTGCCGTGCTGATCGGCTTCAATACCTACCGCATGGAAAGCATGCCGCCCCATCTCGAATATTCGGCCTTCCTTGCCAAGCTGGGGGAGGGCGAGATCAGGTCGGTGACCATGCGCGGCGGCGAGATCACCGGCACCGACGCCATGGGGCAGCCCTTTGCCACCTTCACCCCGGCCCCGGAGTCGTTGCTGCCCCGCCTCGAGGCCAAGGGGGTTTCCATCTCCGTCCGGCCCGAGAGCCGGGCTTCGGCCTTCTGGACCTCGACTTTCCCGGTCCTGCTGCTTTTCGGCGGGTGGATGCTCTTCATGATCCTGCAGCAGAAGAAAGGCAGCAGCGGACTGGGCGGCTTTTCGCGCAAGCACCTGCCCTCGGCTTCGGACAGCAGGCCCAAGGTCACCTTCGACGATGTGGCCGGCATCCCCGAGGCCAAGGATGAGCTGGTGGAGATTGTCGAATGCCTGCGCGATTCCCGCAAAATCACCCGGCTTGGCGGCCGCATCCCGCGAGGCGTTCTGCTCCAGGGGCCGCCCGGCACCGGCAAGACCCTGCTGGCCAAGGCCATTGCCGGCGAGGCTGGGGTGCCGTTTTACAGCATCAGCGGTTCGGACTTTGTCGAGATGTTCGTCGGCGTGGGCGCCTCCCGGGTGCGGGAACTCTTCAAGGAGGCGAAAAAGAACGCGCCCTGCATCATCTTCATCGACGAAATCGATGCCGTGGGCCGCAGCCGTGGTGCTTCCGGCATCCAGGGCGGCCAGGACGAGCGGGAACAGACCCTGAATGCCCTGCTGGTGGAGATGGACGGCTTCCGTTCCGACGAGACGGTGATCCTGGTTGCCGCCACCAACCGGCCGGACGTGCTCGATCCGGCCCTGCTCCGGCCCGGCCGTTTCGACCGCCAGGTCACCATCCTGCCGCCGGACGTGAAGGGCCGCCACCAGATTCTGCAGGTGCATGCCCGGCAGGTGGTGATGGCCCCCGATGTGGATCTTTTCGAGGTGTCGCAGGCCACGCCGGGATTTACCGGCGCGGAGCTGGCCAACCTCATCAACGAATCAGCCCTGATGGCGGCGCGCAAGGGCAAGGAGGCCATCCAGCTTGCCGACATCGAGGACGCCCGCGACAAGATCCTCATGGGCGCCGAGCGTAAGGGCATGGTGATCAGCGAGCAGGAGCGCCGGATCACCGCTTACCATGAGGCGGGCCACGCCATTCTGGCCAAGCTCCTGCCCAACACCGACCCGCTCCACAAGATCACCATCATTCCCCGTGGCCGGGCCATGGGGGTGACCCAGCAGGTGCCGCTGGATGACCGCCATGCCTATTCGCGGGAGTACCTGGTGAACCGGATCAAGATCCTGCTGGGCGGCCGAACCGCGGAAGAACTGGTCTTCCGGGAGTTCTCCACCGGCGCCAGCAACGATCTCCAGTCTGCCACCGACATCGCTACCCGCATGGTCTGCGAGTTCGGGATGAGCGAGGTGCTGGGACCACGCGCCTATGTCACCGCCGCCGAGGGCTTTCTCGGCGGCAGCGGGGGACAGCGGGCCTACAGCGAAGAGGTGGCTCGTACCATTGATCAGGAAATCAACAAACTGGTGGCGGACTGCTACCAGGAGGCAATGATCATTCTCGAAGGCAAGATCAACTACCTCCACAAACTCGCCGAGGTGCTGCTCCTCCAGGAGACCATCGATGGTGAAGAGGTTGATATCATTGTCAAATGCCCCAAGGTGGACGAGGCAGCCCGGAACGGGCAGCCAACTTCATAGCTGCACCCCCTCCCTCGGAGTGTTGCACGCCACACAAGTGCTGCCACACAAGTGTGGCGTGCAACACTTTCTTCCTTTCCGACATCCGCACTCCTTGGCCTGCCCCTTTGGGGCGGGATATTTTTTTCTGCAGAGTCGCAACGCAGAGGGGCCGGTATGCGACTCTCTGCACGCCCTTTCGGCCAGGGACCGTGCTGTCGGAAAAAGGCTCCCTCCGGAAGCGGGGAGGTTGGCATCATATGTGCAACGGAGGGGGCAGGCGCCGGCGGGGGACTCCACAGGTCCCGGCGCATCACATGGCTCTGGTCATGCATCATGCTTTTAACCATACGCAGAAAAGGAGAGACGCAATGGGAGGTAGAACAAAGAAACTCTTGGGAGTGGCGGCCATGGTCGCGGCCTTGGGTGCTGCTCCCCACGTCGGTCTGGCGAGCGGGCCGGCGACGGTGGAGCTGGGCAGTCTTGCCCGGCTCTTCGGGTCAGTGACCTTTGACCACGCCAAGCATGCCGAGCTGGCAGGCAACTGTGCGGAATGCCATCACCACACCCTGGGGGGGGCGCCGGTGAAGGAAAACTGCGCCCGCTGCCACAAGGCCAATCAGCCGGCCCAGCAGGTGGCCTGCCGGGAATGCCATCCGGCCGACCGGTTCGAGGCCGGCTACATGGCCTCGGTCGCCGCGAATCCCCGCCTGTACCACACCGGCAAGCCGGGGCTGAAGGGGGCCTACCACCAGCTCTGTCTGGGGTGCCATCAGTCCATGGGCGGCCCCACCGGCTGTGAGGATTGCCATGTGGCAACGGATAAGGGCGAGGCCTTTTACCGCAGCGGCAAATATGCCCCGGCGCCTGCTCCCAAGAAGGGCGGTCATTGAGGCTGATTCACTACGACGAGGAAGACACCGATGAAAAAAATCGATCGCAGAAATTTTCTGAAGGGCGGGTTGGCCGGCGGTGCCGCGCTTGCCGCCACCGGTACCGCTGCAACGGCCAAGGCGGCCGGCACCTTCGGCGGCTATCCGGACAGCATGGGGGTGCTGGTGGATCTCACCAAATGCGTGGGGTGCCGCACCTGTGAAGCGGCCTGCAACAAGGAACAGGGGTTGCCGGAGCCGGAAAAGCCGTTCAACGACACCTCGGTTTTTGACGAGGTTCTGCACGGCCAGAAGCGGCGGACCACCGAAAAGGCCTACACCGTGGTCAACCGCTACGACGTGGCCGACCGCGAGGGCGGCCCGGTATACCGCAAGATCCAGTGCAACCATTGCCAGGAGCCGGCCTGCCTCACCTCCTGCTTTGTCAATGCCTATACCAAGACTCCGGAAGGGGCGGTGGTCTATGACCCCAAGGTCTGTGTCGGCTGCCGTACCTGCATGGTGGCCTGCCCCTTCTACATTCCGGCCTACAGTTTCTCCAGCGCCATCGACCCTGTGGTGAAGAAGTGCATCATGTGCTACGACACCCGGCTCAAATTTGGCCGGCCGCCGGCCTGCGTCGAGGCATGTCCGCAGGAAGTGATGGTCTTCGGCAAGCGCAAGGATCTCATCAAGCTGGCCCATCAGCGGATCCAGGAGAATCCGGGCAAGTACGTCGACCACATCTATGGCGAGAAGGAAGTGGGTGGCACCTCCTGGATGTATCTCTCCGACGTGCCGTTCGACAAGGTCGGGTTCGACACCCATCTGGGCAATGAACCCATCATCTCCTATGTCAAGGAGTTCCTGACCATCGTGCCGATGGTGCTCACCATCTGGCCCGCCCTGTTCACCGGCATCCATCTGCTCTCCAATCGCAAGGAAGCCAAAAAGAAAGAAGAAGAGTCCAAAGGGTAAAGGGTGCGACCATGAATAGATTAGTCGGAAGAGGATTTCAGCCGATCACCTCGCATGTGAAGCCGGATGGCACCCGGTGGTCGGTGAAGGAGAAGCTGCTTCTGGGGTTGACCCCCAAGGAGTACATGGCGGTCCAGATGCGCAATCCGTTCAACTGGCTGCTGTGGATCATCTACGCCATCGGCCTGCCGGTGCTGGTCGGTCGCTTCATTTTCGGCCTGGGCTGGGCGACCCACGGCTCCTACGATTACCCCTGGGGCCTCTTTCTGGCCTGGGGTCTCTTCACCATGGTGCCGCTCTCGGCCTCGGGCTTCATGATGGGCACCACAGTGGAACTCTTCGGCCGCAAGGACTTCAAGCCCATCGAGCGGCTCGGCCTTTTGAACGGCCTGTTGGGCTATTTCTTCGCCGTCATGTTCCTCCAGGTGGACCTGGGCCAGCCATGGCGGCTCATCTACCCGATGTTCGTTTCCCTCGGGCCGGCGGCGGTGCTCTTCCTGGTGGCCTGGCACGTTGCCACCTATCTTTCCTGCCAGGTGGCGGAACTGGTACCGGCCTACGCCGAGTGGATGGGGCTGCCCAAGGCCAAAAAGGCGATCAAGAGCATGGTGCTCGGGCTGACCGTGGCCGGCATCATCCTTTCCACCCTGCATCAGGGTGCGCTGGGCGCGCTCTTCACTTACGCGCCGGGCAAGGTGCATCCGTTGTGGTACTCCTCGCCCTTCCAGTGGTTCCACTTCCTCGTTTCGGCCATTTTCGCGGGACTTTCCATGCTCATCGTGGTGAGCACGCTTTCCAAGTGGTTCCTGCGCTGGCGCTGTGACGACAACTTCAAGCAGAGTCTGGACAATCTTACCGTCGGGCTGGCCAAGGGCGCCTCGCTCGCCCTCATCACCTATTTGGTGATCAAGGTCATCGGCATTGCCCACGACAACGACTGGGAGTACCTCTTCAGCGGCTGGGGCCAGTGGTTCCTGCTGGAAATGGCCGTCGGCGTCATCGGGCCGCTCGTGCTCTACACCATGGCGGTGCGCAACGACAGTGCGAAGCTGGCGCGGTTCGGCGCCTTCATGGCGGTGTTCGGCATCGCCTTGAACCGGCTCAATACCGCGCTCATTACCTTCAACTGGAAGCTCTATCAGGAGATTCCGCACTGGCGGGAGGTGGTGATCGTCATCACCGTCTACGCCACCTATATCGTGGTGTATCGGGCGATCCTGGCCCGGCTGCCGATACTCTACACCTGGAAAGAGGAGCGGAACTGAGCCGCTTCTTCACAGGTGCCGCATCAACCCGGTGCCGGCGGCAAGAGGCCGCCGGCACCGTCCTCCGGGGGCAACATGGCGCTGCCGCTTAGAAAAACCATCTTCATCGCGGTCCTGATCGCCGGGGTTGTCCTTTCCTCCATTCTCCTGCTCGGCGTGCATCAGATGCGGCTCAGGGCCCGGCATGACGCCCTGGCTGACCGCGCCGAGAAAGTCGTCTTCCAGTTCACCATCATCCGCGAACATCTGCAGGATCTTCTCCTGACCGGGCAACACGGGAAGCTCACCGGCGTGGCGGCAGAACTGGAAGAGCTGAACAGCAACCTCGGCCGCCTGCTGGCGGTCAAGGAGGTGGCTGCCGAGTATCGTCTGGGGCTGCTCAACGGCATGGACCTGCCCGGCACCATTCTGCTGGTGCGCAGGCTGGCGGAGGGGCCGCTCACCACCGACGGGGTCCAGGAACTCAACGAAGAGATGCGCGCCCTCAACGAGCGGCTGCTGGTCTTTGACCGGCTACTGGTGAGTTCGGCCAAGTCCCGGCTCATCAGTTTTCAGGATGTGGTGATCGGTACCCTGGCCGTGCTGCTGAGCTTGCTGGTCGGTCTGCTGGTCTGGCTGCGCCGACGGCTGGTGGTGCCGGTGGCGCAGCTTGGCCTTCGCGCCGAGTTGGCCTTGCGGGAGGGCGAAATACCCGGACCGATGCCCAGGGGCTGCCAGGAGATCGATGCCCTGGGCGGGATCGTGACCGAACTGCTGTGGCGCAAGGATCAGTCGGAACTGGCAGCAGCGCGCTGCCGCCACCTGGCGTCCGCCATGAAGCGGGCCATCGTTTCCGTGGCCACCTCTTCCGGCAAGGAGCCGCTTTTCCGAGACGTCTGCCGAGCCCTGCTTCACAATCCGGAATACTGCCTGGTCTGGTTCGGGGAGCCGGACCCGGACGGCGCCGGCATCCAGCCCATCATGGCCGATGGCTCCACCACCATGAACAAGAAGGAGTGCGATTCCTGCCTGGCGGTGCTGCTGACCGAGGCGGAGGAAAAGGGCGAAGGGCACAATCCGGCCCTGCAGGCCATGCAGAACCGCAAGGCCGTGGTGGCGCGGGACATCCTCGCCGACGTGCCGCTGGGGCTGCTGAAGGGAACGCCGCTGGCCAAGGGCGAGGCGTCGTGTCTGGCCCTGCCGGTGGAGTGGCAGGGGGTGCTCCACGGCGTCATTTCCATCTACGCCGCTGCCAACGAAAGTTTCAGCGAGCAGGAAACCACCTTCCTGGAGGTGCTGGCCGGTGCCCTGGGCGGCGCCTTGGCGGCCATCGCCTGCCGGGAAAAGCTCGCCGCCAGCCGGGAGCGGGTGCTGCAGCTGTGCACGGAACTCGATGCCGTGGTGGCGGTGGTCGACGGCAATGGCCGCCTGCTGTCGCTCAATGCCGGCGCCGTGAAGCTGGCCGGCCGGCCGGCCGAGGAGTTTGCCGGCCGCCCGTGGCACCATTTCCTGCGCCCACAGGGCGGGGAAAACGCCAGCCAGGCACCACCCTTGCCGGCCTTTCTTGAGGAAAGCAGCCGCGGCAAAGCGGCGGTGCCCATGGCCATCCAGACCAGGGAGCAGGAACAGGCCATGCCGTTCCGGGTGATCCGGATGGAGGATGACGCCGGGGCGGCGGTCTACTGGTGCGTGGCCTGGCCGCAGCCGTCCCTTGCCGGCGAAGCCACTGCGGCGGATGTGTACCGCTCTTCCCGCCTGGCACTGCTGGGCGAGATCGCCATCGGTGTGGCCCACGAGATCAGCGATCTCAGCAACGGCATGATCAACTATGCCCAGGTGCTGGCCGACGAGGCGGCCGAAGGTTCCTCCCAGGCTGCGCTGCTCAACAACATCATCACCGCCGGCGAGCATGTGGCGGCCAAGGTGGGCAAACTGGTCTTTTACGGCGAGACCGGACAGCCGGAGGAATATCTGCCCCTGCTCGATGTGCTGCGCGATGCCGTGGCCCTGGAGCAGTACCATATGCGCAAGGCCGGGGTGCAGGTGGCGCTCAATCTGCCCGAGGAGTTCCCGGCCCTGCCGGTCAATGCCCACCAGGTGCAGCAGGTCCTGCTGGAGATTTGCAACCATGCCCGACGGGCGCTGAATCTGCGCTATCCGGGCCGCCACGAAAACAAGCGGTTCCAGATCGAGGGCCAGGTGGTGGCGCGCGAGGGCGGCGAGGCGCTGCGCTTGCTCTTCACCGACCATGGCCCGGGCATTGCCCCCCGCCACCTGGAGCAGATGGCCGAATCCGAGTGGGGCGCCGGCGCGGAGGAGGGATTGGCCCGCAGCCGCGAGATCGTGGGGCGCCATGGCGGCACCATGAGCATCACCAGCGTGCCCGGCGAATCCACCACCATTATCCTGGAGTTTCCGGTCAACTGAGAGGCTGCGGCAGGGGTCCCCTGACCTTTGATACAGCCTGCTGAAGGTCGTTCTTTTGGCAAAAGGAGTCGCGTTATGTCAGTGATGCAGCAACCACAGTTCACCATCTCGGCCGCAGCGGCGATGCTGGCCCTCCATCCCCGCACCCTGCGTAACTACGAAAAGGCGGGGCTGGTCAAGCCGGCCCGCAAGGGCGCCTGGCGCTATTACAGCCACAAGGACATCGCCTGGATCAAGTGCCTGGTCTCCATGGTCCACGAAAACGGCATCAACATCGCCTCGGTCGGCAGGTTGCTGCGCTATGCCCCCTGCTGGGAGATCACCGGCTGCCCGCCGGAAAAACGGCAGGCCTGCCAGTGGTGGCAGGCCCAGCAGGCCAGTTAGGGCGGACCAGCGCAGGGGGACGGAGGCGCCTGTTCCTTGCCGGTCATTTCCTGGCCAGCACCCACAGGCACCAGCGTTCGGCGCGCCGGCGGTCGAGGAAACGCACCCGCTCGGCGGGCAGGGCCCGAAGGAGATCCTCCTCCATGGCGGGGATGAAGCCGGAGAGGATGAGGAGCGGCGCCTGCCAGAAGCCTTCCTGGCTGAAGAGTTCCGTCATCAGCCCCTTGTAGAGATTGGCCATCACCACGTCATAGCCGCCGGTTTCCGGCGGCTGCCGGCGCAGGTCGCGCTGCTCCACCGTCACCCGGTCATTTACCCCGTTTGTGGTCGCATTGGCCCGGGCCACTTGGCAGGCCAGGGGGTTGTTGTCCACCGCCACCACCCGCTCCACTCCCCGTTTCGCGGCGGCAATGGCCAGCAGGCCGGTGCCGCAGCCAAGGTCCAGGGCCGAGCGGATGGGCCGCTTTGCCGTATCGAGCTGCTGGAGGAGCGCCGTGAGGCAGAGGCGGGTGGTGGGATGAAAACCGCTGCCAAAGATGACGCTGGGATCGAGGCGGATCTCCGCCGGCCCCTCATCCCACACCGGCGCCACCGTGAGATCGCCCACCGTGAAGGGGTCGATCTCGCGGCCTGCCTCCCAGTCCGCATAATCCAAATCCGCCTCGTAGAGGACCTTTGCCCCGCTCTGCTCGCAGAGTGCGGCCACCAACCGTTCCTTGGGCCGGTGGAAGAAGAGGATGGCGGAGTCGTCCTCGATCCAGGTGCCGATGAGGTCCGGGTCGTCGAGGGCCGGCAGGTTCGGCAGGTCGAGATGGTAGGTGTAGAGCCGCTGATAGCTGGTATAGGGCGGGCGGAGCATGGTCAGCCTTTGGGCGGCGGGATGAGCAGGTCGTCCAGCGCCCTTTTGGGCACGTGGTGCACGCCCTCGGCATCGCGCCAGTAGCGGAGGTCGCCGTCGGGTCCCAAGGGTTCGAGCCGCACCGTTTCCCGGGGGAGGCCTAGGGCGATGACCAGGAGCAGGTCGAAGTGGGGCGGCACGAGCAGCACCTCGCGCAGCCGGGACGAGAAGGAGGCGATGCGACAGCCGCCCAGCCCCAGGGCCGTGGCTCCCAGCAGGATGTTCTGGCTCGCGATGCCCAGGTCGCACTGGCCGTCGCGGCTCAAGCGGGTATCGAGCAGGCAGACGATGTAGGCCGGCGGTCGTTCCCCTTCCGGCGGCCCCGGCCAGTCGTGGAGATATCCCGCCCAGCCGAGGAGGGGGAAGACCCTGGCCGCCAGCGCCGGTTCGCTGACCAGCATGTAGCGGAGGGGTTGCAGGTTTTTGGCCGAACCGCCCAACCGGGCGAGGTCGATGAGGCGCCGCAGGGTTTCGAGGGAGAGCGGCGTTGCCTCGTCGAAACGGCGGCAGGTGCGGGTCTGGGCCATGAGTCGGGTCAGGGATTCCAGCATCTTTTTTCCTCAGCCAGGGATGGCAACCTCCTTGTTCGCATGCTAAGATACCAAGCCGGACGAAAAAGTGCAGGAGAATTCAGGCGGGCGGCGTCCGGCAGGGCCGTCCGGCAACGGGAAAGGGGAGTGCGCGTTGTGAGGATGCTGCGTGGGATTTTCGTGCTGCTGCTGGCCGTGGTGCTCACCGGGCTGGTGAGCCTGGCGGCCTTGATCGCGATCTTTCTCTTCCGCTGGCCCGCCGCCCGGGTCCATATCTTCCCGCGCTGGTGGGGCCGGGTGCTGTGCCGGGCCGCCGGGGTAACGGTGGAGATCAACGGGCTTGAGAATCTGACTGGGCCGGGGCCTTACATCTTTGCCGCCAATCATCAGAGCCAGTTCGACATCTTTGCCATCCAGGGCCATTTCCCCTTCGATTTCCGCTGGCTGGCCAAGAAGGAACTCTTCGAGGTGCCGCTTTTCGGCCAGGCCATGCACCGGGCCGAGAACATTCCGGTGGATCGCGCCCACAGCCGCCAGGCGGTGAAAAGCCTCGACGAGGCGGCCCGGCGCATCAGCGACGGCATTTCGGTGATCATCTTCCCGGAAGGCACCCGCAGCCAGGATGGCAGCATGCTCCCCTTCAAGGCGGGCGCCATGGTGCTGGCGATCAAGGCCAGGGTGCCGGTGGTGCCTGTGGCCATCACCGGTTCCTTTGCCGTCATGCCCAAGGGCTGCTTCCTGCCCCGGCCCGGCCGGATCAGAATCCGCCTCGGCGCGCCCATTGCCACCAGCGGCCTCGACCTCAAGCAGAAGCACGAACTCGCCGAGTCGCTCCAGCAAAAGGTGGCGGAACTGATGGGGTAAGGCGCATGGAGCCCTGGCTGCCCCTGGAGCGAGTTTTGTACCCCCTATTGGTGATGGCTGCCCCATGATCCGTCGATTTTTGGCCTTTCTGCTGCCTTTTCTCCTCTTCCTGCTCCTGTGGCAGGTGGTTGCCCTGCTGGTTGAGGGGCTTCGCGGCGTGCCGTTTCCTACGCCCTG
This sequence comes from Thermodesulfobacteriota bacterium, assembly GCA_040757055.1. Lineage (GTDB taxonomy): Bacteria > Desulfobacterota > Desulfobulbia > Desulfobulbales > Desulfurivibrionaceae > JAJZRJ01. The sequence continues at coordinate 140,076 of JBFLXY010000006.1, forward strand.
GCAGACCATGATCAGGCTGGGGCGGCTCGTTGCCGGGGAGCCGCTGTCGGACGTCCTCCTGTACCGCCATGTCGGCGACAGCCTGCTGCGCTGGCTCACCGGCTTCGGGATTGCCGCGGCAATCGGCCTCCTCTATGGTCTGACCGCCGGCCTGTACCACCGGTTTGAGCTGGCCACCGGCCAGATCGTGCATCTTCTGCAACTCATTCCCGGCCTGGCCTGGATTCCCATCGCCATCCTGATCTTCGGTCTCGGCGAGGCGGCCACCATCTTCATGATCGCCATGGCCGCCTTTCCGGCAGTGGCCATTACCGTGCTGGCCGGCGTCAGACATCTGGACGGCACCTATCTGCGGGCCGCCCGGATGCTTGGGGCAGGGGGGAAGGCCCTCTTTTTTCAGGTGCTGCTGCCCGGAGCCCTGCCCGCCACCCTGAGCGGCCTGCGCCTCGGCCTGGGCAACAGCTGGCGAGTGCTGCTGGCCGCCGAGATGGTGGTGGGCAGCGGGACCGGCCTGGGCTATGCCATTGTCGAATCGCGCTGGACCCTCGACTACACCGGGGCCTTTGCCTGCCTGGCAGTGATCGCCCTCATTGGCGTTCTGGTGGAATATGGCCTGTTCCGCCCCTTGGAGCGCCGCACGCTCCAGCGCTATCGCCTCGACGGCGGAGCCCGGTGATGATCCTTCTCGACCGGGTCAGTAAGCGGTACGGAACCGGCAGCGGGGCCGGGCCCTTCGTCCTTCAGGATGTTTCCCTTTCTCTGGAGCGCAACCGCTTTGTCTGCCTCCTCGGGCCCAGCGGCTGCGGCAAGACCACCCTGCTCAATCTGGTGGCGGGCTTTCTTGCCCCTTCCGCCGGCCGGGTGCTGGTGGACGGTGTCGGCGTCAGCGGGCCGGGACCCGACCGGGGCGTGGTCTTCCAGGATGCCACCCTTTTCCCGTGGATGACGGTGCTGGATAATGTGCGGTTCGGCTTGCGCCAGCAGGGGATTGCTCCGGAGCAGGCCACCGCCGCCGCTGAGGAATGCCTCGCCCTGGTGGGCATGGCCGCCCATGCCGGAGAGTGGCCGGTCCGCCTTTCCGGCGGCATGCGGCAACGGGTGGCCATTGCCCGCATCCTTGCCCTGCAGCCCAAGGTGATGCTGTTTGACGAACCTTTCAGCGCCCTGGACGCCAACAGCCGCGAGCGGTTGCAGGCTGAGCTGTTGCGCATCTGCGCGGCCCGGCCGGCAACCGTCATCTACATCACCCACAGCGTGGAAGAGGCGGCTTTCCTGGCCGAGCGGGTCATCGTTGTCGGGCCGGCCCCGGCCAGCATCCATGCCGACATCGCGCTTCCCGCTCCTCGTCCCAGGGCGCGGAACAGTCAGGAATGCAACGAGATCAAGTCCCTGCTGCGGGCCAGGCTTGATGCCCTGCCCTGCTGCATCACCCCTTGCCCATCAGGAGGATGTTCGCCGTGAAGCCGTTTTGCCGCCTGTTTTTGCCGTGTCTGGTTCTGCTCCTGGCTGGTGCCGGTTTTTCCAGTGCCAGGGCCGGAGAACCCCTGCGTTTTGCCTATCAGAACCGGGTGGGTGACGCCGTTCCCATCGTGGCGGTGAGCAGGAATTTTTTTGCCGCCGAGGGGCTGGAGGTGAAGGCCCTGCAGTTCAACAACGGCCCGGCCTGCGCCGAGGCGCTGGTCACCGGCGGGGTGGACCTGGCCACCATGGGGGATACCGCCGCGGTGCTGGCCCTGGCCCGCGACAGCACGTTGCGGATTCTCGGCAGCCACGGGGCAGGGGAGAAGCGGCACCGGATCGTCGTGCCGCAACACAGCCCCCTGCGCAGCGTGGCCGACCTGAAGGGCAGGCGGATCGGGATCAAAAAGGGTACCTCCACCCACGGCGGCTTTCTTGCCCTGCTTGCCGCCCAGGGAATCACGCCGGGCGAACTGACCATGACCGATCTGGACCCGGCCCTCATGCCCGATGCCCTGGCCGCCGGCTCCCTGGATGCCTTTGCCGCCAGCGAGCCGACACCCTCCCTGGCGGAAATGAAAGGAGGGCGGGAATTGGCGGATCTGGGCGGACTGGGCAACAACTATCCCCTGCTCCTGCTGGCAAAGGATTCGTTGCTGCGCAAGCGGGACGCGGAGCTGCACCGTTTTTTCCGCGCCCTGGCCAGGGCCGAGGCTTTCATCCGTCAGGAGCCCGCGGCGGCCGCGGCGATCCTCAGCAAGGAAACCGGCCTTTTCCCGGCCCTGGCCACCAAGGCCATGGCCCTGCACAGCTACCGCCTGCAGCTCGACGGCGTCACCCTTGCCAGTCTCAAGCAGATCGCCGCCTTCCTGAAAGAGCAGAAAAAGATCGACCGGCTGCCGGATTTCACCGCCATGAGCAGGGACCGTTACCTGCCGGTGATGCGTGACGGCCGCAAGACAGAAAAGTAGCGGGGTTGATGACGGAGTGGAGGCTGTGCGCTATATCCTGGCAGGAAGTTTGATCGACGGCACCGGAGCCGCCCCGCGCCGGAACGTGCTGCTGACCGTGGAGGATGGGGTGATTGCCGCCATCGCTCCTGCGGTAGAGTTTTCCCCTCCCAGCGAGATTCCCATCGACGATCTCTCCCACTGCGTGCTTGTCCCGGCCCTGGTGGACTGCTCCGTCTCCCTGGCCCGTTCACCCGTGGCCACTGGGGGGACTGTGGAGAATCGTGCCTTGGTGGCGGCGCATCTGCGCTACTGCCATGACCACGGCGTGCTCGGCGTGGCCGAGAACGAGGATTTGGCCGGTCTCATGGCATCGGAGCAACAGGGGCACCATGTTGCTCTCCGCATGGCTGGCACCGATTTCCTGAAGATTTATTACTCCCCCAGCATCGAGGACGAAGAGACCATGTCTCCCGGCCTGAGCCAAGCCGAGCTCTGCCGCATGCTGCACGAGAAGGGGGCAAAGAAGGCGGTGGTGGTGGCCAACGGCGAAGAGCAGGTGGCCGAGGCGCTGGCAGCAGGGGCGAATGGAATCGAGCAGGGGTACGGGATGGGCGAGGCGAATCTGCGACTCATGGCGGAGAAGGGTGTGCTCTGGATTCCCCGGTTGCTCACGGCCAAGAATGGCCTCGATGGCGCGCGGAGCGACGGCGCGGTCTGCTGCCGCTTCTCCCAGCGTTATGTGGCACCGGGTAAGCCGTTGCCAGGGGCCGAGGCCCTCTGGAAAAAGACCCTCGCAGACCAGATGGCCCAGCTACGCTTGGCGCGGGAGTTGGGCGTGGTGGTGGCGGTTGGAACAGGGGCGGGCAGTTTCGGCATCATCCACGGCGAGGCCATGGTGGAGGAGATGAAGCTCTTTACAAAGGCGGGCTATTCCCTGGAAGAGGCGATCCGCTGCGCTTCGACAAACGGTGCCCGCTTCTTCGCTATGGAAGATTTAGGCGCGCTGACCGTGGGGCAGCGGGCGACCTTTCTCGTCACCCGAGGCGCGGTGAGCCAACTACCGCGCAAGCTTGCCTATCTCGAAAATATCTATGTGGACGGCGCTCCGAGCACTGCCTATCGGAAGAACCCGGTTCGGTCGGCGTGAAATCCTTGCCTTGCGCGCCGTCAACGGAACCCCCGTTGGATTCCATTGACAAATATCCCGCACCGTCTTAGACTAGTCTGAAACTAGTCTGAATAGATTTGGGGGAAAAGCCATGCAAACCATCGGGGCGTATGAAGCCAAAACTCACCTGCCCAAGTTGCTGGAGCAGGTGCAGGCTGGTGAGCAGATCACCATTACCAGGCACGGTGTACCCATTGCCGTATTGCAACCTGCCCCCGGCGCGCCCAAGCAGGCACCGGGCCAGGCCATTGCCGCCCTCCGTCAGTTCCGGCAGCAACATACGCTGGGCGGGCTGAGCATCAAGGAGATGATCGCAGAGGGGCGGCGCTAGATGGGAGCGCAGTTCGTTGTTGATGCCTCGATTGTGATGAGTTGGTGTTTTGCCGACGAGGCGGATGCTTATGCCGATGGGGTGCTTGATCGTCTTGCCCAGGATGAGGCGTTGGTGCCGTCGATATGGCCGCTTGAGATCGGCAATGTGCTGCTGGTGGCGGAGCGCCGCAAACGGTTGAGCGAAGCGGACAGCGCCCGCTTCCTGGCCCTGCTGGCCGAACTTCCCATCGTGGTCGAACCGGAGCCGCCCCAACGCATGCTGCGGGAAATTCTCGGCCTTGCGCGCGAGCTTGGCCTTTCCACCTACGATGCCGCCTATCTTGATCTGGCCATGCGGCTTGGCCTTCCGATTGCCACCAACGACGCAGCCTTACGCAAGGCCGCGAAAAGGGTGCGCGTCCCGCTGCTTGCTCAGGCAAAATAAATCCTTCCCGGTTTTTTTGCTAATCGACCCAGCGACTTGTTTAATCTGCCCTTGTCAGCGGCGGGGACAATATATGGGTAAACGTAGCCCCTTCGATTTTTTCCCAGAGCCGTGGATTATTGTTCCAGGTAATTTCTGAGCCATCGGGAGCAGCACCGAAGGTTACCATTCCCCTTTGATAGTCAAATTGAAGGTTGATTGTTGGCAGTCCAACAGTGTGGCTCAGATTAACGATTTGGTCGAATAAAATTTCATCAACAAATAATTCAATTGAAAACGAAGACGGTGATGGTTCTGGGTTGTCCTCGTCGCCATTACTAGGTGGATTGTATTGAAGCGTGTCAACGATGCGTTCCCCTTTTTCGTTAGAATCAACGCCTCGTCGCAACCGAACGAATCCTTTCAAGTTTTCCATGAGTTCGCCAGTGGCAAGCCGCATGGTTTCGTGGCCACGTTTTTGGGAGAATTTTACGTAAAAGAATAGGATTTGTTTCGTTGAGCCAGAGAAAAGCCACAGATCGGGCTTGTCTCCTGTAGCGGAGAGTAGCCTTGCCGAACTAGTTATCGGTTTGAATTCTATCATTATGTTGCTCCTGCTATGTTTAGGGTTCCCTTATTCGAATCAAGCGTCACATCGGCGCCAAGCGGCAGCGTCAGGTTGCGGTTGCCGTGGCCAGCGGGGAAGTTGGCCCAGACGGGAATGCGGCGTTCTCTGGTGAGGTCCAGGGCCAGATTCCAGATGGTCTCTGCATCCCCGCAGTCGGTGAAGGTGCCGAGAATGAGGCCAGCCACCTGATCGAGGCGGCCGCTGCTCTTGAGGTGGTGGAGCAGGCGGTCGATGCGGTAGGGTGCTTCGCCGATGTCTTCCAGCAGCAGGACTACCCCTCGCCATTCCGGTTCCCACGGCGTACCGATGAGATGAGCCAGGTTGGTGAGGTTGCCGCCGATGAGATGGCCGTCGGCATTCTCGCCCCGGAGGATTTCCAGCTCCTTCACCTTGATTGCCTCGGGCAACCGGCTGGTCAGCGCCTGGACAAAGGAGTCCACCGAGGCGGAGTCGCTCTTGCCGAGCGTGGCCACCATGGGGCCGTGCAGGGCAAGCTGCTTGGTCTTCTTGAGGATGGCGGCGTGGAGGGTGGTGAGGTCGGAGAAGCCGATCAGCCGTTTGGGCATGGCGGCGATGCACTTAAAGTCGAGGAGTTCGAGCAGCCGCAGGCAGCCGTAGCCGCCGCGCGCGGCCACCAGAACCTTCACCTCCGGGTCGCGCCAGAGGTCCATGATCTCCCGGGCCCGCTCCTCGTCGTGGCCGGCGAGATAGCCCGTATTCCTCGTCTCAAGGCCGCGCTGGAAGCGCAGTGCAAAGCCCAGCTCCTTGAGCATTTTCACGCCCTTGGCAAAGGCATCCTGGTCCACAATGGGCCCGGCAGGGGCGAAGATGCCGAGGGTGTCGCCCTTGGCAAGGGGCGGCGGCAGGAGGCGCTTACTGGTGTTGCTCATGGAGAATCTGCAATCCCTTGAGGGTGAGCATCGGGTCCACCGCCTCGATCGCCTCGGTGTAGGGGGCGATGAGGGCGGCCATGCCGCCGGTGGCGATGACCCGCGGCTTTTCCGGCGACATCTGCACGCGGATGCGCTTGATGAGCCCCTCGATGAGGCCGGCGTAGCCGAAGAGGATGCCTGCCTTGATGGCGTCGATGGTGTTGGTGCCGATGGCATTGGGCGGCGGGGTGGAGATGTCCACCCGCGGGAGCTTGGCCGTGCGACTGCCCAAGGCTTCGAGAGAAATGGCCATGCCGGGGGCGATGACGCCGCCCAAGTATGCGCCGTCGGCCGCGACGCAATCCAGCGTAATGGCGGTGCCGAAATCGACGATGACCAGCGCGCTCTGGTATTCCCTGTAGGCGGCCACGGCGTTGACGATGCGGTCCGCCCCCACCTCGGCGGGGTTGTCGGTGCGGATCTCGATGCCGGCCGTGGCGCTGGTGACCATCAGCGGCTCGCAGTGGAGGTACTTGGAGGTGAAGGCCTTCCAGGTGAGGGCCATGGGGGGTACTACGCTGGCAATGGCAATGGCCGTAATGTCGGCAAATTGGAGCTTCTCCATGGCAAAGAGGCCGTGGAAAAGGGCGGCGAGTTCGTCCACCGTACAGGAGGAATCGGTCTTCATCCGCCAGTGGCAGCGGAGTTCGCGGCCGGCAAAGAGGCCGATCACCATGTGGCTGTTGCCCACGTCAACGGCAAGGAGCATGAGGGTACCCTGTGGCGCTTGAGAAAGCGGCCGGATTTTTTCGCGGCCGCAGTGCAATGCTTCTTGACTCTAACAAGGATAGCCAATAATTGTCTAGGGATAGTTGGCTTGACAGCGGCAGGCAGGTGTCGCATGGTTTGAGGCAGGAGGCTGGTCATGAGCGGGTTTGTCCAGATCATCACCACGGTGGAGGAAGCGGCGGATGCCGAGCGCATCGCCAAGGCCCTGTTGGAACAGCGGCTCGCCGCCTGCGTGCAGATCGCGGGGCCCATCACCAGCCACTACTGGTGGCAGGGGAAAATGGAGCAGGCGAGCGAATACCAGTGTCTTATCAAGAGCCGGCAGGAGTTGTTCGCCGCGGTGGAGGCGGCCATCGTCGCGATCCATCCCTACCAGACCCCGGAGATTCTGGCCATGCCGGTGATGGCTGCCGGCTCCGGCTATGGTGCCTGGCTTGCCGCGGAAGTGCGGGCGGCAAAGCCATGAGTGGGGAACCCAAGGGCTACCGGCAGCGGCGCCAAGGGCGCAAGGAGTTCCAGTGCCACTGCTGCCGCAAGGTGCTGCCCTTCTGCTGGAGTTGCCCCTGCGGATTTCAGATTTGCGATGCCTGTTTTCAGGAGAACAAATGGGGGATCAGCAATGGCCCGACCTGGATCTGTCCGGATTGCGGCCGGGTGCGGATGATGTAGGGGACAGCTTGCGAGGGGGGAGCGGCAAAGCCGCTTGCAAAAGCATGGGTTGGCGCTACAATAGATTCATGGGGTCGGGAAGCAATTCGTTCGACAGCCGCAAGTGCCAGCGCTATCAGGTGAAGGATGGCGTGATCGCGCTGGATTCGGTGTTCGGCGAACTGATCGACATCAGTTTCGGCGGCCTTTCCTTTCGCTACAACGCTTACGAGAATCTGCTCAAGAAGCCGGCGGAGTTCGGCATCATCTTTGGCGGCGAGACCCTCTACTTTGACAACGTCCCGCTGGAGAGCGTCAGCGACCTGCCGCTCGACGACGATTCCGGCGGCGCCACCCGCCGCTGCGGCATGAAGTTCGGCGAGCTGGGCGAAGAGGAACTGGCCGTGCTCGCCCGCTTCATCCGCAATCACACCACCAGAAAAGGCTAGCCCGCGTTGCGGCGCCGTCCCGGCAGCCGGGGCCGGCTCAGAGGGTCTTGCGCGGCTGGTCCACTTCCTGCGGCCCGCTGAGCCGGTAGAGCCGGACCTTGCGGCTGCGCGGGAATTCCCGCCGCAGCATGGCATCGAGCAGCCGGGGCAACTCGGCCAGGGTGCTGGTCTGCTCCTCCTCCCGGTAGCCCCGTTCCCGCACCCAGATTTTTCCCCCCTCCTGTTGCAACAGATCGATCCCCCGATTGCGCTTGTAGGAAAGCACAGTGAGCCCGCCGGGCGGCTCGATTTTCTTGAGGGTGGCCAGTACCTCCCGCAGGACTCTCTCGCAGTTGACCAGGGCCATGGCGGTTATTCGCCTTTGGGCATCGGGTCGGGCGGCTTTCTCGCAAAGAGCTGGCAGTGCATGCCGGAGCTCATGAAGACGGTGATTGCCGGATACTGGGTGGACTTGAAGCCCAGGGCGCGGCAGCCATAGGGAAAGGCGGGTTCGTGGGTGATGTAGAAATGGAGGCAGGCCATGCAGTTGGGCCGCTCCGGGGTGGTGGCGCTCATGAGGTCTGCGGTTCCAGGCGGTTGGCCGCGGCGGCAAGTCCGGAAAGGAGCACGAAGCGGCCGAGCGGCACCACTTCGCAGGGGAAGCTTTTGACAAAGACCGGGTGGTCGCAGAGACCGCCGGAGAGATAGAGCTTGTCCGGCGCCCCGGCAAAGCGGTGGGCGTTTATGGCAATGCCGCGCACGAAGCGGGCCACCGCTTCACAGACCGGCACCCCGGCGATCACCGCGTCGAAGATGTCGCTCATGCCGAGCACTCCGCAGGTGACGGAGAAGGTCTGCTCCGGCACTGCCATGGCGTGGCGGTCGAGGTTGTAGTAGCGCTCCAGCAGCTCGATGGTGAAGCCCATGGAGGCGCCGCACTCCGCGTTCCAGCCCATGTCCTTGAGCCGGCCGCCGGCGTAGCGGATGAACTTGATGTCCCGGCTGCCGCAGTCGAGGAGGAGAAAGTCGGGCTGGCCGATGAGGATTTCGCCGCCGCGGGCCAGGGCGATGAGTTCGTTCACGTAGTGGCGGGCGCAGCGTTTGCCGTTGTGGCCGGTGGCCCAGTCGACGGCGAGATCGGGCGGCAGGTCCCTGGTGGGCACGATCTCCGGCGTCTCTCCCGCGGCGGACAGATCGAGCAGCTTGGTGTAGGAGGTGCCGAAGTCGCCTATCTTCATGCCATGGCCCCCGAGAGTTCGAGAAACGCCTGGATCTTGGCCTTGGCGCTGGCGGTGGTGTGGGCGTCCAGGTCGAGGTAGAGGCCGTGCGGATGGCGTTTGGCCAGGTACCGGGCCAGGGCAGTCTTGGCACAGAAGGACTGGGCAAAGAAGACGGTGGGCACCGCCAGGTCCGTCACCATCTCCAGTTCGTGATCGGCCGGGGTCTTGTTCTCCATGCAGCGAGTCCAGCCGTGGACATGGGTGGTAGGGGGAAAGAGTTCGAGGATGGAGAAATCCCGCGGCGGCACGCCCCAGAAGCTGGCGGTGGGCGGGGTAAAAGACGGCGGCTCGGCTGGCGGCGCGGCGAGTCTGACCCCGGCGGTGATCTGCTGGAATTTCTCGATGAGCGGCAGGCCGCTTTCGGCGATCGGGTTGCCCAGCCGCTCATGGTCGGTATTTTCGGTGGGGATCACCGGGATGGGCAGCGTCTGCGCGAGAATCTGGGCGGTGTAGCGGGCCGCGTCGCACTTGCCGGGGCCGGTGTCGATGAAGATCGCATCGAGCGGGCAGAGGAGGGCGTTGACCACGGCGGTGCGGAGGATGGCGCAATAGACCGCGGGCAGGAAAGGGGTGGCGGTTTCAAGATCGGCCCGCACCAGCGGTTCGTCGAGATCGTGGATTTCGACGCCGTGGTCGTTGAGGGCGGCGATCACCGCGCGCGGCGGCATCCCGACGATGCCGGCCGTTTTGAGCCGCTGCCAGTGAATTTTCCCCCCGTGGGGCATGGGCTCAGTGGTCATGCCGCCGGATGAGGTAGAAGCCCACGCCGCCGCCCACCAGATGGATGGACCAGGAGGCCAGCAGCGGCGGCAGATAGGCGGCCTGGGCCATGGCCTGGCTGGCGCTCCAGACGCCCCAGGCGGCAAAGGCCAGCCCGCAGCTCACCGGGATGGCCAGGGCCAGGTCGCGGCCGCGGCCGCGGTGCATGGCCAGCAGCACAGGCAGGCCGAGGAGCAGCAGTGGCAGGCCGAGGAAGATGTAGGAGAGCTTCTTCTGGAGCAGGAGCCACGCCTCGCTGGCCATGGGCTTGTCGCTGGCCAGGGCGGCGGCAACCAGCTGGGAGAGGGATTTTTCCTGGGCCTTGTAGGCCGGGATGAAGAAATCCTCCGGGGTTTCCGGCAGCGGCACGGTACGCGCGGCAAAGAGCTGCACCGTATGGCTGCCATCTGGCTGCATGGCCTTGAACTGCCCGCCGTGGAAGGTCCAGATGTTGTTTTCCCAGGTGGCGCGGCTGGCGGTGAGCAGGGTGGCCAGGCGGAAGCTCTGGTCCCAGGTGGTGTAGGAAAAATCGGCAAAGGTGTTCTCGGTGGGCGTCGGCCGGACAAAGGAGTAGATGCCGTCGGCGCCGCGGAAGTAGATGCGGCCGTTGCGCTCGATGCCCTTGGGGGTCTGGCTGTTGACTTCCTCGTACCAGATCCTGTTGGTCTGGGCCAGGGTGGGCGGCAGCAGCCACTGGCTCACCCCGAGGGTCAGCGCCACGAAGAGGAGGCTCGCTGCAAGGAGCGGGCGGATGATGCGGGTGGCCGGGATGCCGCCGGCCTTCAGGGCCATGAATTCGTGGTGGTGATTGAGGATGCCCAGGGTGATGATGCCGGCCAGCAGGATCGAGACCGGGATCATCTGTTCGTAGATGAGGGGCACCTTGAGCAGCAGGTATCTCACTGCCAGTCCGATGCCCTTTTTCGCCTCCATGAAGTTGTCCACCCGCTCGAAGAAATCGACCAGCAGGTAGATGGCCAAGAGGCCGCCCAGCACCAGCAGCAGGTTGCGGGAGAACTGGAGGATGAGGTAGCGGTCGAGGAGCTTCATGGCGCCACCTGCCGCCGTTTCCAGGGCAGCCGCTCGATGAGGCTGCCGCCGATCTCGACCAGGCGGTCATAGAGGGGCGTGGTCTCGTTGGCCACCTGGCGGACAAAGAGGAAGGTGAGGGTGGCGAAGAGGAGGTTGGGCAGCCACAGGAGCAGGCCCGCCGGCAGGAGGTTTTCTTCGGCAAAGCCTTTGGCCGCGGTGAGCAGGACGTAGTAGAGGATGAAGACCAGGAGGCCGAGCGGCACGCCGATGGAGCGGTGCCGGGGCCGGCCGACCAGGGTGAGCGGCAGCCCGAGGACGGTGAGGATCAGACAGCCCACCGGCAGGGCGAGGCGCTGATGGAACTCGATGAGATAGCCAGCCCGCTCCTGCCGGGTGGTGTCGGACTTTGCCGCTGCGGCCCGCAGTTCGCGCAGGCCCATGCCGCTTTTGCCCACCCGGGTGAGGGAGTCGCCGGCCATGGCGGTGGGCGCCTGCATGGGCAGGCTGAGGGTGTAGCTGCGGAAATGCATGGTCTGGGTCTTGGGGCCCAGGGCCCGGTGCAGGCTGCCTTCGCCCAGACGCAGGGTGATCTGCATGGTGGCGGCGTCGGCGGTGAGGGAGCCGTTTTGCGCCATGACCGTCACCGGGGTCTTCGGGTCGCGCAGGTCGGAGACATAGACGCCCTGCCAGACGCCGGTGCGGGAATCCACGTGCTCGGCGTAGAGCACCACCTCCTTGATCCCCTCGCTGAACTGCTTTTCCTGGATGCCGCGGTCGATGCGCTCCTTGGCGACCTGGAAGAAGAGCTGCTTGGTGGCGATGGTGCCCTGGGGCAGCAGGAAGACGGCGGTGAAGAGGGTGAGGGTCGCGGAGCAGAGGGCGATGAGGCCGACCGCCGGCAGCATGCGGTAGAGGCCGACGCCGTTGGCCTTGAGCGCCATGATCTCGTTGTCGTTCACCATGCGGGTGATGGCGATGATGGCGCCCATCATGCTGGCCATGGGGATGGAGAAAAGCAGCAGCTTGGGCATCAGGTAGGCGCAGAGCCGGACAAAGTCGCCCAGCCCCACCCCGAAGTCGAAGATGATGTCCAGCAGCGGCACCAGCCGGCCGAGGAAGAGAACAGCATTGAGGATAATGAGGCTGGCGAAGAAGGGCGCCAGTATCTCGGTGATCAGGTATGTGAGCAGGAGCAGGGGCATATCAGCCATTCACGGGATTGTCACCAACAGATACCACAAAATGCCGGAGCAGGCATTCTCTTTCATGGCAGAGCAGGGCGGGGGAAGGCGGCCGGCTAGCCGGCGAACCAGTGGACCCGGCGGGCCAGGAGGGCTCCGGCCGCCACCAGCGACAGCCCCACCCCGTTGCTGAGCGCTACATAGAGCAGGGCGTTCCTCCACTCCCCCACCTCCCAGAGCTGCAGGGTTTCAAAGCCGAAGGCGGAAAAGGTGGTGAAGCCGCCGAGCACCCCGGTGAAGAGGAAGAGACGCCAGCCAGGGGTGAGCCTGGTGCCCTCGAACAGGGTCCAGAGAAAGCCGATGGCCAGACAGCCCAGCAGATTGATCACCAGGGTGCCGGTGGGAAAGTTGGGGCCGGAAGGGCGCTGCACCGCGAGAAAGAGGAGGTAGCGCAGTACGGCGCCGATGCCGCCGCCGAGGCAAATGGCCAGAATATGCAGCATGATGGCTTGTCCGCTCCGTTGGAATTTGCTATGTCATACCCTGAAGCGGAAATCCCGTCAATCCCGGCGCCCGTGGCGCCGTCACCATGCCGTGGAGAACCCCCATGCCGATCCCCCTGGTGGAAGCGAGCGAAGTGGCCGCGCCGCTGCCGAGCCTTGGCGACAACACTGCCGATGTCGACCGCCTTCGCCGCGCCCTGCCGCAGGAGGTGGTGGTGCCCTTCGCCCGGCTGGCCAAGGTGGGCGAGCGCTTCCGCGCCGCCGGCTTTCGCGGCGTTGCCATCCTCAACCGGCTGGGGGAGGTGGCCGAGCTGGTCGATTTCCTGCCCGCCCTGCCGGAAAAACTGCCGGCCATGGCCCTGGACCTCGGTACCACCCATCTTGAGGCGACCCTCGTCGATCTGGCCAACGGCGCCTGCCTGGCCCGGGCCACCCTGCCCAACAGCCAGGCCGGCCACGGCGCCGACATCCTCTCCCGCATCCATTTCGCCGCAAAAGGCGGGGGGCTTGCTGCCTTGCAGCAGGCGGTGGTGGCCGATATCAACACCCTGGCCGCCGGGCTGGGAACGCAGGCCGGGGTGGCGCCGGCCGCGATCCGCGCCCTGAGCGTCGCCGGCAACACCACCATGGTCCACCTTTTTCTCGGCCTCAGCCCCTACCATCTCTGCCGGGAACCCTACATCCCCATGGTCAACGCCCCGGACCCGTGCCACGCGGCCGACCTCGGTCTCGCCATCCACCCGGCGGCGCCGGTCTGGGTGCTGCCCAGCATCGGCAGCTATTTCGGCGGCGACCTCATCGCCGGCATCGTGGCGAGCAACCTCGACCAGGAGGAGACCACCAGCATGCTCATCGACGTCGGCACCAACGCCGAGGTGGTGGTGGGCAACCGCGAGTGGCTCATCGCCTGCGCCGGCGCCGCCGGCCCGGCCCTGGAGGGCGGGGTGGCGAAGATGGGCATGCGGGCCGGGCCCGGCGCCATCGAGCAGGTGACCATCGATCCGGAGAGCCGGGAAATCCGTTACCGCACCATCGGCAACGAAAAGCCGCGCGGCATCTGCGGCTCCGGCATCATCGACCTGGTGGCCGGCTTGTATCTCGCCCGGATGATCGACATCCGCGGCAAGTTCCGTCCCGGCGCCATGGGCGAGCGGCTTCTTGCCGGCATCGACGGCCCGGCCCTGGTGGTGGCCCCGGCCGCGGAGGGGGCCGACGGCAGGCCGGTGCTCCTTTCCCAGGTGGACCTTGACGCCCTCATGCGTTCCAAGGCCGCCATGTATGCCATCCTCACCACCCTGATGCATCAGGTGGGCATGCCTTTTGCCGCCCTGCGCAGGATCTGCGTGGCCGGCGCCTTTGGGCGCCACATTGCCCCGCGCCAGGCCATTGTGCTGGGCATGCTGCCCGACCTGCCCCTTGACACCTATCAGGCCATCGGCAACAGTTCGCTCGCCGGCGCCGAGCTGATCCTCATGGATGGCGATGCCCGGCAGCGGGCCCTGGCGCTGGTCCGCAAGATCACCTACGTGGAATTGAACGTGAACCAGGAGTTCATGATCCGTTTTTCCGGTTCCCGCTTCATTCCGCACACCGACCGCCATCTCTTCCCCTCGGTGCCCTTCCACGGCGAGGAATGAGGGGTATTGCAACGCTGCACCGGAAGTGGTATAGAGGGTCCTTCGTTGGCAAGGGTGCCGGCCGCTGGCCGGTAACGAGACGGAGAGACGATGACCACGACGAACGGAACCGCGCTCATCGGGCCAGACCCGAACCGCAAGCGCAATTCCAAGAAGACGGCCAAGGAACGGTTGCAGGAGTTCTGGGCGGTCTTCGGCAAGGACGACACCGTTCTGGTGGTGATCAATGCCGATCCGGACGCCCTGGCCAGCGCCATGGCGCTGCGGCGGTTGCTGCGCCATCGGGTGAAAAGCGTCACCATCGCCTATCCCAACGAGATCCGGCGGCTCAACAACCTGGTCATGGTGGATCTGCTCAAGATCCCCATCGAGCGGCTCCATACCGTGAAGCCCGCCGAGTTCACCAAACGGGTGATGCTCGATTCCCAGCCCAGCCATCTGCCCAGCTTCGAGAATCTCTCCTGCGAGGTGGTCATCGACCACCACCCGGCCACCAAGGGGTGGCTGGCGCAGTTCGTCGATATCCGCAAGGAATACGGGGCCACCGCCTCGATGATGGTCGAATACCTCCGGGCCGCCGGGATCAAGCCCTCGGTGGCGCTGGCCACCGCGCTTTTTTATGCGATCAAGACCGACACCAGCAACTTCGAGAAAAAGGCGACCCTGGCCGACGCCATCTCCTTCCGCTATCTCTTCAAGCTTGCCAACCAGAACCTGGTGCGCAAGATCGAGCTTTCCTCCCTGCGCCGCTCGGAACTGAACTATTTCAAGACCGCCCTGGCCGGGATGAAGGTCACCAAGCAGCGGCTTTATGCCCACATCGGCCGGGTGCCGAGCCCGGACGTGCTGGTGCTCATCGCCGACTTCCTGAAGCAGGTGCATGACGTGGCCTGGGTCTTTGTTTCCGGCATCCACAACGAGAAGCTGGTGGTGATCTTCCGCTGCGACGGCTACAAGAAGAACGCCGGCCGCCTGGCGGAGAAGGTATTCAGCGCCATCGGCTCGGCCGGCGGGCATCGCGAGGCAGCCCGGGCCGAGGTGCCGCTCAGGAACCTCGACCGCGAAGGTGCCGATTTTTCCACCAACACCCTGGTGCGGCTCACCACCAAGCATCTGTAGCGTCTGTGCGGTTTTTTGCCGCACCCGGCCCTGGCCGGCGGAAATTGTCGGCCCCCTGTCTTGCATTTTACCCTGCCTCCCTTCATAATGGGCGTATCCCCGAAGAGCGGAGTCCTGCGCCCCT
Organism: Thermodesulfobacteriota bacterium; assembly: GCA_040757055.1. GTDB lineage: Bacteria > Desulfobacterota > Desulfobulbia > Desulfobulbales > Desulfurivibrionaceae > JAJZRJ01. Next base: position 155,391 of record JBFLXY010000006.1, read on the forward strand.
ATGAAGCTGAAACCCAAGGTCCTTTCCATCATCCTGGCCGGCGGCCGGGTGGACGAGCTCAATGTGCTCACCGCCCACCGTCCCAAGTCCGCCGTGCCCTTTGGCGGCTTTGCCCGGGTCATCGACTTTCCGCTCAGCAATCTCATGCAGTCAGGACTGGAGCTGGTGGCGATCTTGAGCCAGTACCGGAGCTTTTCGCTCATCAGCCACATCGGCATCGGCGCGGCGTGGGACATGATCGGCCGCTACCGCGGCGTTTCCATCCTGCCGCCCTATCAGGGCTCAGGCCAGAGCGGCTGGTACCGGGGCTCGGCCGACGCGGTTTTCCAGAACCTCGACTTCATCCAGTTCCATAATCCGGAAACCATCCTGATCCTCTCCGGCGACCACGTCTATCACATGGATTACCGCGAGGTTCTGGCCTACCACCGGGAAAAGGAGGCGGACTGCACCATCGCCTGCCTGGAGGTGCCGCTCGACAAGGCGCACCGATTCGGCGTGGCGGAGATCGACGACGAGGACGGCGAACTGGGCGGGCGGGTGGTGCAGTATCAGGAAAAACCTGAGCAGGCGCGCTGCAACTGGGCCTCGATGACGGTCTACTGCTTCCGGCCCGAGGTGCTCTACGACCTTCTGGCCGTCAATGCCCGGGAGGACGATTCCTTCGAGTTCGGCCGCAACATCATTCCCCGTCTCATGGCGGGCTCCCACAGGGTTTACGGCTACAAGTTCCATGGCTACTGGGGCTACACCCGCACCATCGACGAATACTGGCAGACCAGCATGGACCTGCTGGGGCCGGAGCCGAAGATCAGGATCGAGGAGTGGGGGCTCAGGACCAACCTCGACCACCGCCGCACCGGCGACTGCCAGCCGCTCAAGATCGGCCCCCGGGCCGACATCCACAACAGCCTCATCTATAACGGCTGCCTCATCGAGGGCGAGGTGACAAACTCCGTGCTCTTCCCCGGCGTGCACGTGAAGCCGGGGGCCTCGGTGCGCGACTCGGTGCTTTTCTTCAACAACGTGGTGGGCCGCGACTGCCGGCTCCATAAAGTGGTGAGCGACGTCAACGTCAGTTTCGGCCAGGGGGCGCGGCTGGGCGAACCGGGCGAGGCGGCGGCCAGGCGGGCCACGGTGGTCGGCTGGAACAACCAGATTCCCGAGGGCATCATCATCGGCGGCGGCGTCACCCTCTACCCCAGCCTGGTCCCGGACCACCTGGCGCGGCCGGAGATTGCCCCGGGCGAGGTGGTGCGATGAGCCGGGACGACGACAAGACCCTGGTGCTGCTCCTGGCCGGCGGGGTGGGCAGCCGCCTGAACATTCTGGTCCAGACCAGGGCCAAGCCGGCGGTGCCCTTTGCCGGCCTCTACCGGATCATCGACTTCAGCCTCTCGAACATCATGAACGCCGGCTTCAGCCAGGTGGGGGTGCTCACCCAGTACAAGCCGCTCTCGCTCATGCGCCACATCGGCACCGGCGAGGCATGGGATTTCACCGGCCGCACCCGCGGGGTGAAGATACTGCCGCCCCGTACCGGCTCCCAGGACTCCGACTGGTACAAGGGCACCGCCGATGCGGTGCGCCAGAACATCGACTTCATCAAGGCGCACCCCTCCAGGGAGCTCATCATCCTCTCCGGCGACCATATCTACCGCATGGACCTGGACGACATGCTCCATTTCCACCGCCGCAAGAGGGCGGACATGACCATCGGCATGATGGTGGTGCCCCGCGAGCAGATCCATCAGTTCGGCGCCGGCATCACCAACAGCGAGGGCCGCATCGTCGAGTGGGAGGAAAAGCCCAAGGTGCCGCGGACCGATCTCGCCTCCATGGGCATCTACGTCTTCGACACCGCCTATCTCTTGCGGATGCTGGAAACCTACCGCGACGACCTCGACTTCGGCATGGACATCATCCCCAAGGCCATTGCCAGCGATCAGGTCTTTGCCTACCCGTTCCGCGGCTACTGGCGCGATGTCGGCACCATCCAGGCATACTGGGAGGCGAACATGGACCTCTTGCGGCCCGACGCACCCATCCACCCCGAGGCGTGGGGCATCCGGCCGAATCCCGCGGCGGAAGGCCGCCCGGCAGACCGCACCCCGGCTCGTTTTGCCGGCGGCTGCATGGTGCAGAATTCCCTTGTTTCGGCGGGCTGCTGCATCGAGGGCACGGTGGTCAACTCGGTGCTCTCGCCAGGGGTGAAGGTGGCCAGGGGGGCGACGGTGCGCGATTCCATCCTGCTCCACGACTGCGTGGTGAGCGAGGGCGCCGTGGTCGATCTGGCCATCCTCGACAAGCGCGTGCAGGTGGGGCAGGGCGCGGTGGTCGGCCATGGCGACGACAAGAACGTGGCCAACCGCGAACAGCCCAAGCACCTCTACACCGGCATCACCCTCATCGGCAAGGAGGCCGAGGTGCCAGCCAACACCACCATCGGCCGCAACTGCGTGGTTGCGCCCTGCCGCCAGGCCGGCGACTATCCCGGCCCGGTCATCGCCACCGGCGAGTCGGTCTAGCCGTTCTATCCGATGTGCCAGTTCTGCACCCAGCACGGCGAGGGCAAGAAGTGGTACGAGAACATGGCCAACTACACCACGGCCATGTTTCGCGAGGTGAACTCCAGCGAGAATCTCACCCGCTTCCTGCGCAACTTCACCAAGTCGCTGCGGGATGATGTTGCCACCGCGGCCTGCTGGCAGCGCCGCTTTCCGCGCATCTACCGCTTGATCGTCTATCCCCTTGTCTCCCGCAGGATGGAGAAGACCCACTTCGGTCAGGTGGTGCCGCTGGAAGACGTGGAGGCGATTCTCGACCAGGTGGAGCACATCGTGCGGCTTCCCTGCGTCTGCCGCCGGGTGACCCTGGCTAGCGAGCAGCGCTACTGCTTCGGCGTGGGCATGGACCTCACCCCGATTTTGAAGGAGGTGCCGGATTTTGCCGCCTTCGAGCACTGGACCAGGGAGCAGGCCAAGACCTTTATCCGTCGGCTCGACGAGGAAGGCAAGACCCACAGCGTCTGGACCTTCAATACCCCCTTCATCGGCGCCATCTGCAACTGCGACCAGGACTGCATGGCCTACCGCGCCCAGGTGACCTTGGGGGTGACCCGCACCATGTGGAAGGCGGAGTACGTGGCCGCCATCGACCCGCTCCTCTGCACCGGCTGCAAACTGTGCCTGAAGCGCTGCTTTTTCGATGCCATTGGTTTTGACCGGGAAAACAAAAAATGCACGGTGAATGCTGCCGCCTGTTATGGCTGCGGGGTCTGCCGCCCCGCCTGTCAGCACGGCGCCGTCCGGCTTGTCGATCGGGCCGCCGTGCCTGCCGCGGCCGGCAACTGGTAAAGGCGGCGGCCCGGTGGGTTGCCCGCCGGGGAACGGCTTCTGTCCCTCTGTTTCTATTCCTCGTTTTCCCCCGTTTCCAGCAGGGCCGCCGGTGTGATGGCCTGGTGGCCATACTTGCCGGCAATGCGGTCCACCGCCTCGTGGAGCCCCTGCTGCCTGCCGCGCTTTTTTGGGGGAAAGAGGCTGAGCTGGTGGCCTGCCCCTTCCGCCGCGAGGCCGGAAACCGAGACGCCCAGGAGGCGCACCGGGATGCGGCCCGCCTCGGTTCTGGCGAGCAGCGTCTTGAGCGCCGCGTAAATCTCCCCCTCGTCACAGGTGGCACTCGTCAAGGTCACGCTGCGGGTGATCTGCCTGAAGTCGTGGTATTTCACCTTGAGGGTGACGGTGCGGCCGCAGAGCGCATGGCGGCGCAATCGGCGCGCGACCTTGGTGGACAGGGCCAGCAATTCCCGCGCGATGGTATGCCGGTCCCGCAGATCGGTCTCGAAGGTCTCTTCGTTGCCGATGGACTTGGCCTCCTGTTCCGGTTCCACCTCCCGTTCGTCGATGCCCTGCGCCACCAGATGGAGATGCCCGGCATGGTTGGCGCCGAGTTTTGCGATCAGCAGCGGCAGCGGCAGGCGGGCCAGATCGCCGATGGTGCGGACGCCCATCAGGGAAAGGGTTTTGGCAGTGGCGCCGCCCACGCCCCAGAGGCGGCCGATGGGCAGCGGCGCCAAAAAATCCCGTTCCTGGCCGGCAGGCACCACGGTGAGGCCGTCGGGCTTCCTGAGGTCCGAGGCGATCTTGGCCACCAGCTTGACCGTCGCCACCCCGGCGGAAACGGTGAGCCCGGTCTCTTCCCGCACCAGCTGCTTGATCGCCCTGGCAATGGTCTCGCCGCTGCCAAGGAGCTGCCGGCTGGCGGTGACGTCGAGGAAGGCCTCGTCCAGCGACAAGGGCTCCACCAGCGGGGTGAAGCGGTGAAAGATCGCCATGATCTGTTCCGAGAGTTCGCGGTAGCGGGCCATGCGCACCGGCAGGAAGACGCCGTCCGGGCAGAGTTTGCGGGCCGCCACCATGGGCATGGCGGAGCGGACCCCGAATTTTCGGGCTTCATAAGAGGCGGCCGAGACCACCCCGCGGCAGGAGGAACCGCCCACGATCACCGGCCTGCCGCGCAGTTCCGGGTCGTCGAGCACCTCCACCGAGGCGTAGAAGGCGTCCATGTCGAGGTGGAGGATCTGGCGCGGCTTTCGGGACATGGGGTCAGGGAGCGTGTGGTGTTGGAATTTTGACATCAGGGGAGGAGCCACGGCCGGAAAAATTTGCCGCCCGCCCCGTCGCCGCCATTGTGCGACCTTTCCCGACCCATTGCAAGCCCTCTTTCCTTTTCGTGGTTTTTATCAATAAAACAAGCAAGTTGTATTGGGAAAGGGGTGTCGGTTTGGCAGCGGGACGCACATTTGCCTCAAGTTTTTTGCCGTTTGGCACGAAACTGGCAACAAGGGGTTGGGCAAGAGCGAAGGCACCCAAACCCGGAGAGCACTTGCCATGAACGCCGCCATCTCGATTGCCGAAGAGCATCATCCCGCCGTCAGTGTGGACCACCTGCTGGTGCAGCTGGATCATTACCGCAGGCAGACGGAGTGGCTCGCCCTGGCCAATCGCCTCCATGCCCGGCTGGCCGGGGCCACCGATCTGCAGAGCATGATCGAAGCCTTTTCGGTCTGGCTCATGCCGCTGGTGGACCACGACCTCATCGCCTACCGCAATGCCTGCCGTACCCGCGAGCACATGCTGTGTTCCTGCCATGGGCCTGAGCGGCGCAAGGTGATGGGGGTGGCCGCCGACCTCTTCGATGAGCCTGCCGGAACGGTCGGCGCGCACTGCCGGTGGCGGGACGAATTCCACGGCTTCCGCTGGCAGCTCAAAGGCAATGGCGACATCGGCCAGATTCTTGTGTTGCGCCGGGCCAAGGCCCTGGAGGCCGACGAAACCGAACTGCTCGGCAGGGCCATGGACATCCTGGCAGAACCCCTGCAGCGCGCCCTGGATTATGAGGATATTTTCGAGCAGTCCCGCCGCGATGTGCTCACCGGCCTTGAGAACCGCCGGGTCTTTGAGGACCGCATCGGGCCCATGCTGGAAAGCGCCAGGCGCCACGGCCATCCGATCACCCTCGCCAGCATGGACCTCGACCACTTCAAGCAGATCAACGATAGCCTCGGTCACGCCGCCGGCGACAAGGTGCTGCGCAAGGTGGCGCAACTGCTGGCTGCCATGGTTCGCAACAGCGACCTCTTGGTGCGCATGGGCGGCGACGAGTTTGTGCTGGTACTGCCCAATACCGGACTGCACGCTGCCAAGGTGCTGGCCGAGCGGCTGTGCCGGGCGGTGGATGGCCTCGCCATCGGCAACGGCAAGGGCAGCCGGCTGGGCATCAGTATCGGCCTGGTGCAATGGCAGCCGGCGATGAGTCTGACCGCCTGGCTGCTCAAGGCTGACGAGGTGCTGTACGAAGCCAAGGCTGCCGGCCGTTGCCGGGTCTGTACCGCGGTGTGATTCTTCCTTCGGCCCCCTGACAGCAGACGCTGTCTCCGTTGTTCCCCGTTCAAGCCGGGTCAGGCTCCCCCACAGGCTGGCCCGGTTTCTTTTTTTGTTTTCTCCGCGTCAAATATTCGACAGCTTCTGCCCGGCAGCGGCCGGGGCGTTGTTCGCGCTGGCGGCCCGGCTTGACAGCGCGGCGGGCCGCTCTTACAGTTTGCCCCAGGAAGCGGCGGCGCGGCCCCCGGCGGGAATAGTGCGCGCCGGAGCACCCCACGCAAATATCGCCCGGATGGGGCACGGATAGGAGCTAAGGAGGATGTTGCATGCAGTTCGACAAGTTCACCATGAAATCGCAGGAGGCCCTGCAGGCGGCCCAGAGCCTGGCGGACCAGTACGGCAACCAGGAGTTGCAGCCCGAGCATCTGCTCAAAGGGCTTTTTGAGGATCGGGACGGCGTCATTGCCCCCACTCTGCAGAAGCTGGGCATCAGCCGCGAGGCCCTGGTGGCGGAGATGGAGTCCCTGATCGGCCGGCTGCCCAAGGTGAGCGGCCCGGGCGCAGGCCAGGTATATGCCTCGGCCGCCTTCCGCCGCCTGCTCGACCGCGCCTTCAAGGTGGCCTCCGAAATGCAGGACGAGTTCGTGAGCCAGGAGCATCTGCTGCTGGCGGCCCTCGACGACCGTGATTCCGCAGCGGCCAAGGCGCTTGCCGGCAAGGGGCTCACCCGCGACGCCTTATTGAAAGCCCTTGTCGCCGTGCGCGGCAGCCAGCGGGTCACCGACCAGAATCCGGAGGCCAAATACCAGGCCCTGGAAAAGTACGCCCGCAACCTCACCGACGTGGCGCGCCAGGGCAAGCTCGATCCGGTCATCGGCCGGGACGACGAGGTGCGCCGGGTGGTGCAGGTCCTCTCTCGCCGCACCAAGAACAACCCGGTCCTGATCGGCGAACCCGGCGTGGGCAAGACCGCTATCGTCGAGGGGTTGGCCCAGCGCATCGTCAACGGCGACGTTCCCGACACCCTGCGCAACAAGCAGGTGGTGGCCCTCGACATGGGGTCGCTCGTGGCCGGCGCCAAGTACCGCGGCGAGTTCGAGGACAGGCTCAAGGCAGTGCTGAAGGAGATCGAGAAGCGCAGCGGCGAGATCATCCTCTTCATCGACGAGATCCACACCCTGGTGGGCGCGGGTGCGGCCGAGGGCGCCATGGACGCCTCCAACATGCTGAAACCCGCCCTGGCCCGCGGCGAACTGCACTGCGTGGGCGCCACCACCCTGAACGAATACCGCAAGTACATCGAGAAGGACCCGGCCCTGGAGCGAAGATTCCAGCAGGTCCTGGTGCAGGAACCGTCGCTGGAGGACACCATTGCCATCCTGCGCGGCATCAAGGAGAAGTACGAGGTGCACCACGGCGTGCGCATCAAGGACTCGGCCACCGTGGCGGCGGCGACCTTATCGAACCGCTACATCACCGACCGCTTCCTGCCGGACAAGGCCATCGACCTCATCGACGAGGCAGCCTCCCGCCTTCGCATCGAGATCGACTCCATGCCCACAGAGATCGACGAGATCGAGCGCAGGAAGATCATGCTGGAGATCGAGCGCGAGGCGCTGAAAAAGGAGAGCGACAAACCCTCCAAGGAACGGCTTCAGAAACTTGAGGCGGAACTCGCCAACCTGAACGAAACCCTGAACGGCATGAAGGGCCACTGGAATCTGGAAAAGGAGATCATCCAGAAGATCCGCACCGTGAAATCCCAGATCGACGAGGCGCGGGTGGAGGAGCAGCGGGCCGAGCGCCAGGGCGACCTCGGCCGGGTGAGCGAGATCCGCTACGGCAGGATCGTGGAGCTTGAGCGGCAGCTTGCCGCTGAAACCGAGCGGCTGGCCGCCATCCAGAAAGAGAGCCAGATGCTGAAAGAGGAAGTGGACGAGGAGGACGTGGCCGCGGTGGTGGCCAAGTGGACCGGCATTCCGGTGGACAGGCTCCTGGAGGGCGAGAAGGCCAAGCTCGTCCATGCCGATGAGGAGCTGGCCCGCCGGGTGGTGGGCCAGGGGGAGGCGATTGGCGCGGTGGCCAATGCGGTGCGCCGGGCCCGGGCCGGACTCCAGGACCCGAACCGGCCGTTGGGCTCCTTCATCTTCCTCGGACCCACCGGCGTCGGCAAGACCGAGCTGGCGCGGAGCCTCGCCCGGTTCCTCTTCGACACCGAAAAGGCGATGATCCGCATCGACATGTCCGAGTTCATGGAAAAGCATTCGGTGGCCCGGCTCATCGGCGCGCCTCCGGGCTACGTGGGCTACGAGGAGGGCGGCTACCTCACCGAGGCGGTGCGGCGGCGGCCTTATTCGGTGGTCCTTTTCGACGAGATCGAAAAGGCGCACCCGGATGTCTTCAATGTGCTGTTGCAGATCCTGGACGACGGCCGGCTCACCGACGGCCAGGGCCGCACCGTGGATTTCAAGAACACCATTCTCATCATGACCTCCAACCTGGGCAGCCAGCTCATCATGGAGATGGGCGAAGGCCGGCGCGAGGAGATGCGGACCCAGGTGGACGAGCTGCTCCACCGCCAGTTCCGGCCGGAGTTCCTGAACCGGATCGACGAGATCATCATCTTCCACGCCTTGGGCCGCGAGCACCTGGCCAGGATCGTCGATATCCAGACCGAACTGCTCACCAAGCGCCTGGCCGAGCAGAAGTACACCATCGAACTGACGCCTGCGGCCAGGGAGTTCCTCATCGAGGTGGGGTACGACCCGCAGTTCGGCGCGAGGCCACTCAAGCGCGCCATCCAGCGCCACGTGCAGGATGCGCTGGCCATGCAGATCCTCTCCGGCGCCTTTGCCGAAGGCGACCGCATCGTGGTGGACAAGGGGGCTGGTAAATTGGAATTCCGCAAGGGATAACCGGAGGCGCCAGGGTATGCCAGCGCCCGGACCGTTATGGCCGGGCGCTTTTTTATGCACGGAACCGGCCGGCTGTGGTAAAGGAAGAGGCTTTCAATCCCATGGGAGAAAAGAAAAAATGAGCGAGAGGCCCAACCCTCTGTCGGCGGCATGCCCCGCCTTGTCAGCCACCGGGCAGGAGATTGTGCGCCTGGTGGGCGAACGGGCGGAGAACGTCTTTGACGCCCGCGGCTACTGCTGCGCCGAGGCGGTGCTCTGCGTCCTCAACCAAGGCTTCGGCGGGGAACTCGCCCCGGAGATGGCGGTGCGCCTCGGCTCCGGCTTCTGCCACGGCATGGGCGGTGCCGGCTGCACCTGCGGCTCGCTGGCCGGTGCCGAGGTGGGGCTGAGCCTGTTCCTTGGCCCCCGCCAGTCGGGCGGCATGAAGAAGAAGGAGTTCGAGCAGGTGGCCAGGGCCATGCACGACCGCTTCAGGGAGCGTTTCGGCGCCACCTGCTGCCGCATCCTGCTCAAGCGGCGCAAGGAAAAAAAAGGCGCGAGCTGCAAGGAATTGACCGGCGGCGGGGCGGAGATCGCCGCCGCCCTGCTGCTGGCGACCCGGCCCGAACTGGAGGCTCGGGTGGATTTCGATTTTTTTCGCACCCGTGAATCCAAGGTGGCGGGGCTCGCCAGACGGCTGCTCGGCCAGCAACTCTAAGCAGTTCCCGTCGTGCCCTCTGCCGCGCCCGAAAGCCTCCGCTTCGGCACCCTCACCATCTTGCCGCCCCTTTTTCTGGCCCCCATGGCCGGCCTCACCCATTCCGCCCTGCGCCGGCTGGTGGTGGGACTGGGCGGGGTGGGGCTGCTCGCCACCGAGATGCTCTCCGCTGCCCGGCTGCCCAGCGAATCCCCGGCAATCTCTCCCTATCTGGTGCGCACTCCGGTCGAAAGCCCGCTCTGCTATCAGGTGTTGCTCGGCAAGGTGGAGGAGGTGGCCCCGGCCTTTGCCGCGCTCCATCGCTTGGGCGCCGATGCCATTGATCTGAACCTCGGCTGCCCCGCCCCCAATGTCCGGCGCATCGGCGGCGGCAGCAGCCTGCGCGAGCGGCCGGAGTTCACCCGGCAACTCGTTGCCGAGGCGCGGCGCGCAACGTCTCTTCCCCTTTCCGCCAAGATCCGTTTGGGTGCCACGATTGATGGCGGCGAACTCAGGGAGTTCTGCCGGATGCTGGAAGGGGAGGGGATTGAACTGCTCACGGTCCATGCCCGGCTGAGCGGGGAGAAGTTCTGCCGCAAGCCGCGCTGGGAGCGGATCGCCCAGGTCAAGGAGTGGGTCAAGGTGCCGATAGTCGCCAATGGCGGCATTGCTTCTGCGGAGGACGCCAGGCAGTGTCTGGCCATGAGCGGCGCGGACGGCCTGATGATCGGCCGGGCCGCGGCCCAGCAACCGTGGCTCTTCGCCGAGATTGCCCGGGAGGTCTATGGGCTGGAGGTGGCGCCGCCGAACCTTTCGCGGCCGGCGGTTTACTTCCGCTTCCTTGCCAACCTCACGGAGAATTTTGCCCCGGAACGCCGGCTGGGGCGGCTCAAGGAATTCACCCACTATTTTGCCAAAAACTATCCCTTTGGCCTGCGCCTTGCGGCAGCGGTGCAGTCGAGCGATTCCATGTCCCAGGCCTCTGCGCGGGCCCGTGCCTTTTTCGCCAAAAACGATCCGGCCTACTGCTCGGAGAGCTGCTCGAAGATCTGACTTTTGATGTCTTCCAGGTCATCGACGCCGAGATGCACCTCGGTGAGCACCGCGTCGTTCAAGTCGCTCCACTCTTCCAGATCCCACTCCCCTTCGATGACCCGGTCCACCCGGCCGATGGAATAGCCAAAGGTGTAGGCGATGTAGTCCGCCACCTTGAGCAGGGCGATGAGCTTGTTCGGCACGCTCCCCTGCTTGGAGAGGTCGGAGGTGTGATGGTGGATGATGGTCTTGCACACCGGTTCGGGCAAGGACCAGGATTTGGCCAGCAGCCCGCCCACCACGCAGTGATCCGAGCCGATGAGTTTGTCCTCCTCCTGGATGATGTCGCGTTTGTGGCTCAGGGCGTAGTTGGTGAAGGGCAGGTAGTCCTGGCTGCGCTTCAAGAGCAGCGGGATGGCGCAGTCGTGGAAAAGACCGGTCATGTAGGCCATGTCCGGGGTGATGCCCTCGGCGGCCAGGATGCCGCGTACCGATTTGGCCAGGGCCTCGGCCGCCACCGCCGTGTGCAGCGAATGGTCCCAGAAGACCTTGTCCGCCTCGCTGCCGCCGCCCATGGCGTCCTGCAGGCAGGCGGTGAGCACCACCTTCTTGAAGTTTTCAAGTCCCATGAGGGAGAGCGCCTTGACGATGGATTCGCACTTGCGGGCTAGGCCGAAGAAGGGGGAGTTGATGACGTTGATGACCTTGGCGCTCATGGAGGCGTCCTGGGCCACCAGGTTGCCGATCCGCCCGAAGTTGGGGTGTTCGTCGCGCAGTTCCTTGTTGATCTCGATGACGATGGTGGGCTGCGCCGGCAGCGTGATCTTGCTGACGATCTTTTTTGCATGATCCAGGCGCTGGGCATTGAAATCGATCTCGGTCATGGGCGCGTCCGTGGCGGTTCGGTTGATTGGGGCCGGGGTGGTGCGTGCCGGGGTATCTGCCGGGTCAATGTACCACGCAGGGAAAGGGGAATCGAAGAAAAAAACGGCTTCGGCATGGGGACCAATCAGGGGGTGGGGGCCGGCCGCAGGTCGGGAAGCGTCACGGGCCGCGGCCTGGCAATGGCGCTGTAAAGCCGGTGGCAGTAACCGCAGGGCTCGCATTCCTTTCTGCAGCCGCTGACCATGGCGAAGAACCCGGGCGGTATGCGCCCGTTGGGCACGGAGACGTGGCGGGCCAGCCAGGCCATGGTGTCGAAGAGGTCGAGCAGGTTGCCGTCGTAACGTTCCTCTGCGTAGGCGGTCACCAGCGGCATCAGGAAATCCGGGCCCAGGGTGCGGCCGCAGAGCTTGATCTGCTCCACATAGGCACGGTAGTGGCGCTGGTCTTCCGGCCGGATGAAAGGCGACTTGAAGAGGCGGGCCGGATGCGCGGCCAGATGGTCGATGCAGCCCAGGGTCGCGTTCAGCAGCCCGATGTCGCTTTGCCCCTCCAGGTTGGCCAGGGCAATGTGGGCGTCGTGGGCCGGCTTGAAGGGGCACTGCGAGAGGCAGCCCTCGTTGGCCAGAAGCGAGAGGCGGATTTCGGGGAAGGTCCGGCGGCAGCGCCGGCTCACCTCGGCAAGCCTTTCCAGATCGCGGTTCAGGGAGCGGTCGAGCACCAGTTGCGTCGGCGACTGGAACGGCGTTGAGGCGATCAGTTCCAGGTGGGCGCTGATGGCGTCGAAGCTGCCCAGCATGGCATTGACGCTGGGGATCGCCTCCAGCCGGCTGCAAAGTTCCGGGTCGGCCCGGCCCAGGGCCTGAAGCAGGTAATGGTCGCTGAAGACGATGCCGTGCAGGTTGCCGTGGGCGGCCAGGGCGCGCAGGGCGGTCAGAACCAGGGTCAGCGCTTCCGGCGCGGCATAGAGGCGGGGGGAATAGAAGCGGCTGTTCAGCAGGCCATGCTTGCGCGGGCCGGGCAGCAGGCTGAGAAGTTCGTTCAGCGTGGCCAGCTCGTCCCGGCGCGGCAGGTTGCGGCTGTCCAGCGCCGCGGGCAGCGGCAGTCCGAAATGGACGGCGGCCAGCCGTTCCCGCAGCCCCTGCAGAAGTTCGACGTAGGGCCGGTGGGCGATGCAGGGAACATCGAGCCGCATGTCGCCTCCTCAGCGCAGCGGCATCTTTTGGCCGTGCTGGTCGATGCGCACGAAGGTCACCCCGGTGGAGAAGACCAGCTCCGCGGCGCCGGTGTGGAGATTGTTGGCAAAGACCGTGACCCCGTACTGCACCGAGGTGGTGCCTTCGCGGCTGCGGTTGATCTCGAAGCGGAGCACCGACCCCTCCTGGATGCTCTTTTTGAACTCCACCCGGTCCATGGCGATGGTGACGAAGTTGGCGCCCGGATAGTCCAGGGTGGCGGCGATCCAGGCGTATTCGTCCACCCATTTGAGCAGGTTGCCGCCAAAGAGGTAACCGTACTGATTGAGGTGCCCCGGCAGCACGAGTTTGTGGTTGATCATGGCGGCTCCTCCCTAGCAGGATGTTGAAAAAAGTCATCCATGACCTTTTTCAACCACGAACCCACGGAAATGAATCCCGCGGGTTCTCACAATTCCGGCGAATGACGAACTCGCCGGAATTGGCGCCCCTTCCATGGGCGCATGCAGACCGTTGAAAAACAAGTTTTTCAACGGTCTGCCAGTGTCGGCGTTGTTCTGTCCTGACCATAAAAAAAGCCCCTGCGCTTGGCAAGGGCTTTGAGGATGCGATCCCGGCCGGCGGACACTCAGCCGCGGCCGGCACCCCGCACCAGGGCGGTCAGCACCCGCACGGTTTCCTGCATCTGGCCGGCCTGGGCGTTCAGTTCCTCGGCCGCGCTGGCCGCCTCTTCCGCCGTGGCGGCATTGTGCTGGGTGACGGTGTCCAGTTCGGTCACCGCGAGATTGACCTGCTGCACGCCCGATGCCTGTTCCCGAGAGGCCGAGGCCAGTTCCTGCATCAGCAGGGCGATCTTGGCGGTATTGTCCGCCACCTCCTGGAAGGAGTCATTGGTGGTGGTGACCAGGGTGGCGCCGCCCTGAACCTTCTGCACCGTGCCCTCGATGAGCTGCGCGGTGTTCTTGGCCGCCTCGGCGGCCCGCATGGCGAGGTTGCGCACCTCGTTGGCCACCACCGCGAAGCCGGCTCCGGCCTCGCCGGCCCGCGCCGCCTCCACTGCCGCGTTCAGCGCCAGCAGATTGGTCTGGAAGGCGATCTCGTCGATGGTTTTCACGATCTTCGAGGTTTCGTCGCTGGCCTGGGAGATTTCGGCCATGGAGACGGTGAGGCGGCCCATGGCGCCATTGGCGGTCTCGATCATGGTGCGCGCCTCCCGGGTGAGGGTCTCGGCCCGTCCGACGTTGTCGGCATTCTGCTTGGTCACCGCCGAGATTTCCTCCAGCGAGGCCGAGGTCTCCTCGATGGCCGCCGCCTGGTTGCCGGCCCCGTCGGCCAGGGACTGGCTCACCGAGGAGACCTGGCTTGCCGCCGCGTTCACCTCGTGGGCGCCGTTGGTGAGATCTTCGCTGATGTGTTCCAGTGCCTTGCCGATCCGCGAGGAGAGAAAGACCGCCAGCAAAAGGCTGAGGGCGATGACGGCCAGGGCCGTTACCGTGGTGGCGACGAGGGCGGTGCGGGCGGCCCCGATGGTCTTTGTGGCCAGGGCCACGGCATCCGCCGCCAGCCAGCTCTCGACCTCCTTCATCAGGTTGATTTTTTCGGTAATGGCGTCGAACCACTGGGTGGCATCGACCCCGAAGCCGCCTTCGGCGTATCTGTCGAGAGCGGTTTTTTCCATGGCGGCCACCTGGGCGACCACCGGCGCACGCATCTTCTCCTCGTAAAAGGCGATGGCCGCCGGCGAGGCAAAGGCCGCAAAGGAGTCGAGAAAGAGCTTCTGGGCCGCCAGGATTTCGGCGAGCCGCTTGTACATGCCCGGCGCAAAGCTGTCGGCGGCAAAGGTGTTGCTGAGTACTGCCCGCTCGATGCCCATGCGCTCCTTGGCCTCGACGAAATTGTAATAGGCGATGAGGGCCTGGGCGGTTTCCTTGTCCGGACTGGTTCGGGCAATGATGGGGATGGTGGTCAGGAATTCGCGGATCATGCCGGTATAGAAGGCGATGGCATCCGGTCCGCTGATGGTCAGGCCATCGGCCTGCTGTCGGATGGAGGCGCGGCCCTCGGCCGCGGCAAGGGCGGCGGCCAGCTTTTTCGCGAGGTCCCCGTCGTTCTTGTCCGCAGTGGAGATGGCCAGGAATTGCCTGAGGGTGTCGAGGCGCTTGTCGGTTTCCGCGCGCTGGCCCGGAAGCCGGTCGCGGAACTTTTGCCCCTGGCTGCCGAGGAATCCCGCGGTCATGCCGCGCTCTTTCTGTGCCTCGTGGGCGATTTCGGTGACCATGCCGGCAATGGCGGCCAGCTCCTTGAGGGAGGTCGCCCGGCTCAGGGTCTGGTATTTGCCGATGCCATTCAGCAGGGTGAGCCCGACCAGAAAGAAGAGCGGGATCGCGACCAGCAGACGGATCTGGGTTTTAAGGGGCATTTGTCCGACAAAATTCATGGTGGTTTCTCCTGTTGCTGCGGAATCATTCCCGCGGGTGGCGCAGCGACGGCGGTTCCGGCGCGATGTTTCTTTCCCGAGCCCTGTTCATGGCCCCATGGTGCGGCAGGGATGGGGCAAAAAAGCCCCTGCTCCCGGCAGGGGCTTTGGTGAACCAGCAAAGAAGGCTTTGCCGCCTAGAAGTCCTCGAACTCCTCCTTGCTGTCGAGGGGAATGAGCTTGGCCGGAGCCTTTTCGCGTTTCGGCGGAGGGGCGGCTGCCGGCTTAGCCGCCGTTGGCGGGCGAAGAAGTTTCTGCTGCGGCCTGGCAACGGGCGGCGGAGTTTTTGCCGGCAGCGCCTGGGCCGTCACGTCGCCGGAAACCAGGGCGGCCAGGTTGGTGACGATCTGCTTCATCCGCCGCGCCTGGTCGCTCATCTCCTCGGAGGCAGAGGCGGATTCCTCGGCGCTGGCCGCGGTCCGCTGCGTCACCGAGTCGATCTGGGTGATCGCCTTGTTGATCTGGTCGATGCCGTTGGCCTGCTCCCGGGAGGCGGTGGCGATCTCGCTGACCAGGGTGTTGATGCGGCCCGAGGCATCGGCCACCTTGGCAAAGGAGTCGTTGGTCTCGGTCACCAGTTCGGAGCCGTTGCGCACCTTCTTGACCGTGTCCTCGATCATGGTGGCGGTGTTCTTGGCCGCCTCGGCGGCCCGCATGGCGAGGTTGCGCACCTCGTCGGCCACCACCGCAAATCCTGCCCCGGCCTCGCCGGCCCGCGCCGCCTCCACCGCCGCGTTCAGCGCCAGCAGGTTGGTCTGGAAGGCGATCTCGTCGATGGTTTTCACGATCTTGCTGGTCTCCTCGCTGGCCCGGGAAATATCCTCCATGGAGACGGTGAGCCGCTGCATGGAATCGCCGGCATGGCCGATGGTGGTGTTGGTTTCCCGCACCAACCCCTCGGCCTGATGGGCATTTTCCGAGTTGTGGCGGGTCATGGCGGCCATTTCCTCCAGCGACGAGGAGGTCTCCTCCAGGGATGCCGCCTGTTCCGAGGCGCCTTCCGCCAGCTGGTGGCTGGTGCTGTTGATCTCCTGCGAGGCGGTCAGCATGCTGCCCCCGCTCTCTTCCAGGGTGGTGATGGTGGCGTTGAGCTGTTTGGTGATGGTGCCGGTGGAGAAATAGAGCAGCAGCGAGAGCACCACCAGAAGCGCGATGCCGCCGAGGCTGAGTCCCCACTGCAGCGCGTGTATCTTGCGGGCCTGGTCGCTGGCGTCGCGGACAAAGACCAGCACGCCCCTGGTCTCGTCGGTGAAGTCGCGGATCGGCATGGCGGTGACCAGCCGGCCGTCGTTTTCTTCCGTCACCAGACCATCCATGGCCTGCTGCAGGAACTTTTCGCTGATGAAGGGATCGGTCTCCTCTGCCGCGGAACTGAAGATCCGTGCCAGTTCCCCGATGATCGGCGGTTTGGATTCCTTGGCCTTCTTGGCGAAGTCAAGCTGGGTGGCGAGCAGGTAGACCGCGACGTTGTCGGTTTCCAGGGCCTTGGCGGTTTCGAACACCTTGCCCAGGGGCATGATGCCCTCCACGGTGCCGAGATATTCGCCGCCCGGCCCGACGATGGGCAGGATGCCGCGGATGGCAAAGCCCTCGTCACCGACCTCGATGCCCACCACCTGGGTTTTCTCGGTGTTCGCCTTGAGCACGGTCTTGCGGAAGGCGGTCAGGTCGTCGCCGCCGTCCCGCTCACCGGCCTTGCGCCAGACGCGGAGAAAACTCTTGGCTGGCGGCAGGTGGAAGTGGATCTCCACCGTCTTGACCTTGAGGGATTTGGCCAGTTCCGCATGGATGGGGTCGAAGCTTTTGCGCAGGACGGCGCGGCCCTCGGCCTCGCTGCCCTGGTGGGCAAGCTGGTATGCCTCCTGCACACCCGGCACCTGGGCGGAAAAGCTGGCCAGCACCAGTGCCTGTTTCTTGAGGCTTTCGATGCCCTTTTCGGTCAGCCCGGCCTGTTGCTGACCCAGGGCCCTCATCTCCGCCTGCCACATGCTGGTGACCACCCACAGCGAGGTGACGACCAGCAGGGTAATGGCGGAGACCACCAGTGCCAGCGGAATTCCCATAACCTTGGCGCGCAACGACAGCTTCATAGTGTTTCTCCCCTCGTGGATGGATGGTTTTGCAGTCATTCTAGAGGATTCCGTTACGATGGTGTTAGAAAAAACCGTGCCACTTCCGCGTCTGGCGATATTGTCTTGAAAGTACGATGTTTTTTGGTGATGCGGATGACGCCCCGGCGGGACGCTGGCCAACAGGGAATGTTGATGCACGCCGTGCCCGATGGCGGCCATCGGCCGAACGCCGCGGCCAGGGCCCATTTCCCGCCGGGGCAATTTTTCTTGATGGGGCAAGATATCTTGTCGGGGTTGGCGCTGCGCTGGCCGGGGAAAACGGCCGCCAGGGGCGGAGGCAAAGGCGGCGGTGAGGCGGGTCCGGGTCAGCGGCGGTCGGGGCAGGGATCGTCGCAGGGCAGGGTGCGGCAGCGGCTCACCGGGTCCTGGTGGATGATGATGTCGGAGCCGGGGAAGGCGGCGGCGATCCGGCGTTCCACCTCTTTAACCACCGTGTGGGCGGTGATGAGCGGCATCTGGTCGTCGAGATCGAGGTGGAGCTGGATGATCTTGATCTGGCCGGACTGCCGGGTGCGGAGGTCATGCAACCCGAGCACCTGCGGGTGGGCCAGGGCGATATCGCAGATGGTCCTCTGGATCCCGTCGGCCAGTTCGCGGTCCATGAGGTGCTGGGCTGCCTCGCGGACGATGGTCCAGGCGCTGCGCAGGATGTAGGCGGCAATGGCCAGGGCGAGCAGCGGATCGGCCAGCGGCCAGCCTCGGGCGGTGAGGAAGAGGGCCGCGATGGTGGCCAGGGTGGTGAGCACATCGGAGCGGTAGTGGAGCGAATCGGCCCGGATGGCGGTGGAGCCGGTCCGGCTAACAACGCGGTGCTGGAAGAGGAGGAGCAGCACGGTGAGCAGCAGGGCGAACCCCATCACCGCAAAGCCGATGCCGAGGTCGTTGAGCGGTTGGGGAGCGGCCAGGCGGCGGACTGCCTGGGCCATGAGGAAGAGGGCCGAGGCGCCGATGAAAACCGCCTGGGCCAGGCCGGCCAGGGATTCGGCCTTGCCATGGCCGAATTTGTGCTCCGCATCCGCCGCCCGCAGCGAATAGGCCACCGCAACCAGGTTGATTCCCGAGGCCGCCGCGTCCATGAGGGAATCGACCACCGAGGCGAGCACGCTGAGGGAGCCGGTGGCATGCCAGGCGGCCCCCTTGGCCAGCAGCAGCACCACCGCCGTGGCCACCGAGGCATGGGTGGCCTGCCGGAGCAGCCGGGCGTTCTCGGCAGGAACGGCGTGGCGGTTCATGGCTGGGTCGGCGCGGCAGCGCCGCTCAATCGAAATGCTTTTTCGCCTTTTTGAAGGCGTCTTTCAGGGTGTCGCCCGCCTCTTCGAGGCCGTCCCGGAGGTCGTCCCACGCCTTGCCGCTGGCCTTCTGCAGTTCGGCGAATTTTTTCTGGTAACCCTTGGTCTCCTTCCGCAGGGAGGCGAGCTGTTCCTCGGCCGTCTTCTGTGCCTCTTTCCTGGCCTTGGCCACCTTGGCGCTCAGCTTGTCGATCTCCTTGTTCCACTCGTCGATTCTGGCCTTGATTTCCTTCACATAGGCATCGCGGTCTTTCATGCATCGCTCCTGGGGGTAGGTTTAGGGCGGGGCACCTTTTGGCAGACTGTTCTTTCTGCGCCAAACGGTTTGGATTTGCGCAGGGCGGCGAGGAAACTCCTTGCCGCTCTGCGGCCGTTGTTACTTTTTGGGCGGGAAATTTTCCGGATTCACCACGAACCAGACGTCTTTCACGCCTTGCCCGTTGGTGTCGCCGGCCTTGGCATCGCCTTGGAAATAGTAAAGCGGATAACCACGGAAGGTGGTCTGTTTCTGGCCATCCTCGCGCGTGATGGTGCCGAAGTCGGTTGCTGCAACACCGGCCGGGGCGGCAACGGTCTCCCGATAATAGAGCGGCCATTTTTCCACGCAGGGGCCTGCGCAGGTGCTCTTGCCTGCGGAGTCGTTTTTGAACCAGTAGAGCGTCTTGCCCTCGGTATCGGTCAGGTGTTTGTCCACCCCGGCCTTGTCGGAGATTTTCACCGCATGGTGTTTGGCCAGCGCCATGCCGGAGAAGAGCATCAGGAACGCCAAAGCCGCCACGCCAATCAGATGTGCTTTTTTCATGGTCTACCCCCTTCCGGTTTTAAGGAACAGAAAGTTGGTCCGCCACGGACCGCCATCCAACTGGAAATCACTATAGGCACGCGGCGGGTTCCTGTAAAGAGCGACGTATCTTCTTGCCTTTTTACTTTTGGTAATACCTAACGAATCTGGACCAATTTAGGACTGATTTCCTGAATACTGGTTGCCTTGAGAAGCTTGATTAGCGAGGGTTTCAGGTTTTCAGTCCGATGGTTGAAACGATAACAAACTTCCCCAA
>JBFLXY010000007.1:0-149529 GCA_040757055.1 Thermodesulfobacteriota bacterium
AGCAAAAAGCTTAACCAGCTCCCGGAATTTGGGCTCCGAAATTTTTGAACGCTTTGCATACTTGTTTTTCATCGTCATAACTAGATGTTAGCACACTTTTTAAAGTGCTGTTCTAGTCATGACCCTTGGGAAAAAATGGGGCGCCGTGACCTGGCTGCCCACGCCGGCGGCGGCGACCTCTTGGCTCGAAGGCAATACCTGCGATGCCCTTTTCTGGCATGCGCCGGCCGCCTTGGGGAGCGAGGCCCTCCTCTTTCTGGAGGGAGTGGCCGCGGACCTTCCTTGTGTGGTGCTGGCGGGCGCGCCGTCGGTGGCCGAGGCCATGGCCGCCGCCCGGGTCGGGGTGGCTGAGTATGTTGAGGCGCCCTTTGCCTGGCCGGCGCTCGATGGGCTCCTGACCCGCCTCTGGACCGAAGCCGGGCCGGGGCCGGCGGCCGAAGGCGGGCAGGCCCGCGGCTGCGTCGCCATCATCGGCAAGAGCGAGCGGATGGCCAAGGTCTTTTCCCTGATCAGAAAAGTTGCCGATACCGACACCACCGTGCTGATCCGCGGTGAGTCGGGTACCGGCAAGGAACTCATCGCCCAGGCCCTGCACTACGAAGGGGCGCGGCGCAGCGGACCGTTCATCGCGGTCAACTGCGGCGCCATCCCCGGCGAACTGCTGGAGAGCGAGCTTTTCGGCCACGAAAAGGGGGCCTTTACCCACGCCATCCGCACCCGGATGGGGCGTTTCGAACTGGCCCACGGCGGCACCGTCTTTCTGGACGAGATATCCGAAATGAGTCCGATGCTGCAGGTGAAGCTGCTGCGGGTCCTGCAGGAGCGCAAGTTCGAGCGCATCGGCGGCACTCGCACCATCCAGTCGGACTTTCGCGTCGTTGCCGCCACCAATCGCGATCTGGACCAGGAAGTGGCCGAAGGGCGCTTCCGCGAGGACCTCTATTACCGGCTCAACGTCATTCCCATCGAGGCGCCGCCGCTCCGGGAGCGCAAGGGGGACATCGCCCTGCTCGTCGATCACTTCATCGACAAGTTCAACCGGGCGCGGCAGAAGAAGATCAGCGGGGTGGCGCCGGAGGCCATGCGCCAGCTGCTGCAGTACCCCTGGCCCGGCAATGTGCGGGAGCTGGAAAATACCGTGGAGCGCATGGTGATCCTGGCCGCGGGCCGGGAACTGACCGTGGAAGATCTGCCGGACCGCTTGGTCGGGGCGTCCCCTGCCGCAGTGGCGGCACAGGATGTGCATGAAATACCGGGCGAGGGCTTTTTCCTCAACGAGGTGATGGCGAATTTCGAGAAGCGGCTCATTGTCCAGGCCCTCGATCAGACGGGCTGGATCAGGAACCGCGCGGCCAGACTGCTCAATGTGAACCGCACCACCCTGATCGAGAAGATGAAGCGTTTCGGACTCATGCAGCCGGAAAACAACACCTGAAAGTGCAGGATTTTTGACACGGATCGGAGAGGATGGGAAACCGCACTTTGGGGATAATGCTCCTGCTGCTGCTGGCCGCGTGCCCGACCTGGGCAGCGGAAGGGAGCGGCGTGCCGGCGGCGGATGAGGCAAAGGCGACCACTGTGCAGCCCGCCACCCCGGAGAGTCTGTGGCAGGAGGCCACGACCGCCGCCGGCGAGGGGAAATGGTCCGAGGCCTCCGCGCTGTATCAACGCCTCCACAAAGAGTTTCCCAAGGCGGCCAAGGCGGAGGACGCCCTGTGGCAGGCGGCGCAGCTCGCCAGAAAGGCGGCGGGCGAGGCCAAGGATCCGGACTGGGGCCAGGTCCGCGATCTCTTCCGGCTGTATGCCGCCGATTACCCCAAGTCCGCCCGGTACCCGGAGGCCTATTTTGAACTGGGCGTCGCCCATTACCACATGCGCTTTTTCCGGGAGGCCGCCACCTATTTCAAGCTGTTCCAGAAGCGTTATCCCCAATCCCCCCTGGCGGCCTCCGCCCGCTCCTGGCAGGGCAGGACCCTGATGGAGGTGGGCCGGCTCGATGAAGCCATTGCGGTTTTCCAGCAGGTGGCGCAGGGCGAGGATGAGCAGCAGCGGACCGTGGCCCTGGCCGGCATCGGCAAGGCGTATGTGGCGAAGAAGGATTATGCCCGGGCGATCGAGAGCTTCGAGGGGTTGCTGGCCAGGACGCCGCGGGCCGCCCTGGAAGACCCGGAGCTGCTCCTTTCCCTGGGTATGGCCTACCTCAAGGTCGGCAGGGAGGCGGAGGGGCAGCGGAGGCTTTTCCATTTCGTCAATCTGCTTCCCCAGTCGCCCCGCCGCTTTGAGGTGCTCTTTGAGCTGGGGGAGAGCTTCCACCGCCAGGGTGACGACGCCACTGCCCAGAAGCTTTATGCCAGGGTGGTGGAGGACGGTGAGCCGGGCAGCCGGCCGGTGCTCCTCTCCCAGTTCCGGCAGAGCGAATACCTCGACGATCCCCGCCGGAAGCTTTCGAGCTGGCAGCGCCGCCGCGACCTGAACGACCCGGAGGGCGATGCGCTCTATCAGCGTGTGCTGGAGGGGTACCGGCACGAACCCATTGCCCAGGATGCCCGTTACCTGCTGTTCCTCCGGTATCGCGCCCGGGGAAACCATGATCTGGCCGCGGAAATGGGCCGAAGCTTCCTGCGTCACGATCCGCCCGGTCCGAACCCCGGCGAGAAAGGGGATGTCGGCGCCGAGGTCATGGCCGCGCTCGTGGAAGAACTGCTGGGACGGGGAGCATATCAGGAGATTCAGAAGTTCTACCGTGCCGAAGCGGGCCATGTGGAAAAGTCGGGAGAAGGCCGGTTGCGGTATCTGGTGGGACAGGCCCTGCAGGCCATGGATCGGAACGAGCAGGCCGCTGCCCTCTATTACCGTGCCCTGGCCTTTCCGCTTGCCGATGCCGACAAGCTGGACCTCTATGTCCGCCGGGCCCATGTCTACCTGGCCCTGAAGGATTTCGCCTCGGCGGAACGGTTGCTGGAGCACCTGCGCAAGAGTTATGCCGGCACCGGGGGGCTGGGCGAGATTCTCTATTACAGCGGCCGGCTGCGCGAGGAACAGAAGCGCTACGACGAGGCGCTGGCCTTTTACGATCAGGCGTTGCCGGAGCTTTCACAGCCGGAGAAGAAGCAGCTCTGCGGTGAGGGGCGGTTGCGGATGCTGCTCCATGGCAAGCGCTTTTCCGAGATGCTGGTCAGTCTCGACTCCTACCGGAAGGAGGGCTGGCTCAGCGCGGTATCGCTGCAGGGCTGGTACCGGAAGGTGGGCGACATGCTGCGGCGGGAAAGCAGGACCGAAGAGACGATCAAGGCATATCTCGGCGCCGTGGGTGAAAACATGCCCCAGGAGGGCGGTGTGGCCCAGGGGGTTCACCTGCACCTTGGCGATCTGCTGGTGCAGCTTGGCGAGTTCGAACGGGGCCGCGATCATTTCCGCAAGGCGCAGACGGGGGCGGATCCCTTCCTGAAAAAACTCGCCGAGGAGCGTCTCAACCAGCTGGAGATCGACCGTTCGCTTTCGGTGCTGCAGCCCCTTTTGCGCCAGAAGTGAGAACCTCGCGTGCCGCAGCCACAGATGACAACCTTTTTCGATGACACGGCAGAACATCTGCGGGAGTTCCTTTTTGCCATGCTGGAAAGCATGCCTGGCGGGGTGCTGCTTGCCGAGCCGGGGGGCATGCTCGTCGCCGCCAACCAGAAGGCGCGCCAGATGCTGCATCTGGCCGGCTCTTCCATCCAGAACCGCAACTGCTGGGAGGTGTTGCGGCGGGAACTCGGGGTGACGGCGCCGGAACTGGCGCCCCTTGGCCGGGCCGGCGGCTCGGTGCTGGTCGCGCACCGTGATCCGGCAGGGCAGGGGCTGGCGCATCTGCTGCTTTCCCGCAACGATTTGCAGAGCCCCTTTCTCCATGTGGGAGGTTTTTTTCTGCTGATCGAGGATGTCACCTACCCCGCCATGGTCGAGGCCCAGTTCGACCGGCGCAAACGGTTCCGCGCCATGCAGGATATGGCCGAGTCCATGAGCCAGGAACTGAAAAATCCGCTCGGCAGCCTGGAACTGCTCGCCTCGCTCCTGCAACGGGATCTGGCCGTTGACCCCGACTACCAGCGGCTCACCACCCAGATGCTCAACGCGGTGCGGACCATGAGTCACCTCCTCGACAACCACCTCACCTTTGCCCGGCTGCCGAAGCCGGCGCGCCGGGAGTTTTCGGTGGAGCAGGTGATCCGCGCCGTGATCGACAAGCTGCTGCTGCTGGGGCGCGAGCAGGGGGTGAGCTTTGAGGCCGGGATGCAGCACCATCTGGATTCCTTTTACGGCGATGCCGAACTCTTCGGCCAGTTGCTGCTGAACCTCGGCATCAACGCCATGGAAAGCATGCCGCAAGGCGGGATGGTGTATTTGGGCACCCGGACCCTGCCCCCCGATCGCCATCATCCGCCGCTGCTGGAGATCCACTGCCGGGATGCCGGCGTCGGCATTCCGGCCGCGGACCAGGTCCGTATCTTTGACCCGTTTTTCACCACCAAAGGGGGCAGCCGCGGGTTGGGGCTCGCCATCGTGCACCACATCGCCGAGGCCCATGGCGGGGTGGTGCGGGTGGAGAGCGAAGCCGGCAAGGGCGCCCTCTTTACCGTGCTGCTGCCCTACAATCAGGGGGCCGTGTTCCGGGAACCGCCACACATGAGACACAACCATGCCTGAGACGAACCGTCGGATCCTGGTGGTCGATGATGAGCAGAACATGCGGGTGGCCCTGTTCGAGGCCCTGAGCCGCTATGGCCATGAGGTGCAGGTGGCGGAAAGCGGTGGCATGGCCCTGGATCTGATGCGCAAGGCCGTGCCCGACCTGGTGATCAGCGACATCAGGATGCCGGGCATGGACGGCATCGAACTGCTGCGACAGATCAAGGCGGAGTGGCCGGATCTGCCGGTGGTGATCATCACCGGCTATGCCACGGTGGAGACCGCTCTCGAGGCCATGAAGCGGGGGGCCTTCGACTACATCCTGAAGCCCTTTCCGGTGGAGGTGATCGAAGAGACGGTGAAGCGGGTCTTTGCCGCTGCCGCGAGGCCGGTGGGGGCCGGAGCCGGAACGGCGGCGCCGCGGTCCGGGCAGGACGCCGCGCCGGCGGCGCCGAGCCGGCCGATCATCGGCCAGGACGCCAGATTCCTGGCCCTGCTGGAGCGGGCGAAAAATGTCGCCTCCAGCAAGGCCACCGTGCTGATTCTCGGTGAGTCTGGCACCGGCAAGGAGGTCTTTGCCCGGCTCATCCATCAGGCCAGCGACCGGCGGGAAGGGCCGTTTGTGGCCTTGAACTGCGCCGCCCTGCCGGAGGGATTGCTGGAGAGCGAACTTTTCGGCCACGAAAAAGGGGCCTTTACCGGCGCCATCGTCACCAAGAAGGGGAAATTCGAACTGGCCGACGGCGGCACCCTGCTGCTCGACGAGATCGGCGAGATCCCCCTCCACCTCCAGGCCAAGCTGCTGCGCGTTCTGCAGGAGGAGGAGGTGGACCGCCTCGGCGGCAAGGCGCCCATCCGGATCGACGTCCACGTGGTCGCCACCACCAACCGCGATCTCAAGGAGGCAGTAGCCAAGGGCGAGTTCCGCCAGGACCTCTATTACCGGCTCAACGTCATCCCCCTGCGGCTTCCGGCCCTGCGGGAGCGGCGGGACGATATTCCGCTGCTGGCGACCCACTTTATCGAGAAGCATTCCCGCCAGTACGGCCGGCCGTTCAAAAGACTCTCCCCTGCCGCCAGTGAGCGCTTTCTCTCCTACGGCTGGCCGGGCAATGTACGTGAAATGGAGAACATGATCGAGCGGGCGGTGCTGCTCGGCATCGACCCCGAGCTGGAACCTTGGGACTTCTGGGAGGAGATGGAACGGCCCGCCGGCCTGCCGGTCGCCGCACCCCCCGATCCCGTGGCGGCACAGGCAGTGGCCTTGGCGAACGAGTCGGCGGCCATCGCGGTGGAGGGTCAGAGTCTGCGCGAGGTGGAGCGGCAGATGATCCTGCAGGCCCTGCAGAAGACCGGCGACAACCGGACCCATGCCGCAAGAATCCTCGGCATCAGCGTCCGCACCCTCCGCAACAAGCTGAACGAATACCGCACCCAGGGGGTGCTCGACTGACCTGCTTGCGCTGCTGGTTTTCTCCCCTTTTTTTTCGTTTCTGTCCCCTGATCCCGGATTCCCGGTCCTGAAGTTGGCATTGTATTTGCATTAAATTCTGGCAGCGGTTGCACCCGAACCAGGAGGTCACCATGCCGGTCAACAAACTGTACGGCGGCAGCATCGCCATCATGCGCCAAGCCCTTGATCTGCGGCTGGAAAAACAGGGGCTGATCCAGTCCAACATCGCCAACCAGGAAACGCCGGGCTACACCACCAAGGACTTCTCTTTTGCCCGGGTCATGGAGCGCACCATGAGCGGAACGGCCGATCTGCGGCGCACCCATGCCAAACATTTGACAATCGATCCGGTGGAGGCCACCAAGAGCGGCGAATACGCCAGGGAGGCGCGACCGGTCGATCTCGACGAGGAAATGGTCAAGCTGGCGGAGAACCAGCTCATGTATCAGGTGACCACACGGCTCATCACCAAGAAATTCGAAGGATTACGCTACGTCATCGACGAAGGAGGGAAATAAGCCATGGACGAACTGACAGCCATGCACATCAGCGGTTCCGCCCTCAAGGCGGAACGGGCGCGCCTCAACATCGCGGCCATGAATCTGGCCAACGCCAACACCACCCGTACCCTGGAGGGGGGACCTTACAAGGCCAAATCGGTGATCTTTGCCGCTAAGCCGCTCCCGGGGACCTTCCGCGACACCCTCAACTCCACGGCCGAGCGGTTGCGCACGGTGGAGGTTGCCAGGGTCGTGGAAGACAAGGCACCTTTTGCCGAGGTCTACGACCCCTCCCATCCGGATGCCGACGCCAACGGCATTGTCCGCATGCCCAACGTCAACGTGGCGGAACAGATGGTGGACATGATGAGCGCCAAGCGCTCCTACGAGGCCAACGTCACTGCCCTCGATGCTGTCAAAAATATGGCGCTGCGGGCGCTGGAGATCAGCCGTTAGTTCGGCACCGGCGAACCGGTGACCGGTTTCTTTTGTCCTGGAGAAGGAGTGGCGCCATGAAGGAAATTTCCCTTGCTTCCGTTGCCCCGGCCGGCATCGCCGCCCAGCGGCCCGACAGGATCCCGGCCACGGCCGCCGAGGGTTTTGGCCAGGTCTTGAGCCAGGCCGTCGATGCGGTGAACACCCGGATGCAGGAGGCGGACGCCCTGGCCCGGGGGCTGGCCAGCGGCCAGCACGCCAACATCCACGAGACCATGATCGCCGCTGAGCAGGCAGGCATCTCCTTCCGGCTCATGACCCGGGTCCAGCAGAAGGCGCTCGACGCCTACCTGGAAATCATGCGGATGCAGCTCTAACCACCGCGCGTGCTAAGGGGGAATTATGGCAGGACCCAAGGAAATTCTTGCGCAGTTCGTCTCGGTCTTCCGGGGGCTGTCCCTGGTCCAGAAACTGGTCGGCGTCGGGGTGGTCGTCGTGGTGCTGGGCGGCCTCATAGCCCTGACCACCATGGGCGGCGACACCACCGAGTACAAGGTGCTCTTCTCCGGACTGACCCAGGAGGACGCCGCCGAGGTGGTGAACCGCCTCAAGGAGCAGCGGATCACCTACAAGCTTTCCGGGGATGGCGGTGCGATCATGGTGCCGGCCGGTCAGGTCTATGAGGTGCGGCTGGCAATGGCCGGCGAGGGATTGCCCCGCGGCGGCGGGGTCGGCTTCGAGGTATTCGATAAGACCAGCCTCGGAACCACCGATTTTGTCCAGCGGCTCAACTATCAGCGGGCGCTCCAGGGCGAACTGACCCGCACTATCCGGCAGTTCCAGCAGGTGCTCGAGGCCCGCGTCCACATCGCCACCCCCAAGGAATCGGTTTTCGTCGAGGACGAAAAGCCGGTGACTGCCTCGGTGAGCGTGAAGCTGCGCGGCCGCGAGCAGCTCTCCCAGCACCAGGTGCAGAGCATCGTCAACCTGGTGGCCTGCGCCGTGCCGGGGCTCACCCCGGAGAACATCACCCTGGTCGATACCGCCGGCCGCCTCCTTTACCGCAAGAGCGGCGAGCAGGGCGGGGTGCTTTCCGGCAATCAGCTCGAATACCAGTTCAAGGTGGAAGAGACCCTGCGCAAGAAGGTGGAGTCCATGCTGGAGGAGGTGGTGGGCGTCGGCAGGGTGCGGGCCAGCGTCACAGCCGACATCGACTTCAACCGCAGGGAGGTGACCGAAGAGAATTTCGACCCCGAGGCGCAGGTGGTGCGCAGCGAGCAGATGCTCACCGAGGAGGACCAGCGCGGAGGACCGTCGCCGGAGGGAATCCCCGGCGCCAAGGGGGAACTGGCCACCTTTGCTGAATCCGGCGAGGGGGCAGGAGGGGGCAATGCCTACAAGCGCAGCAACGTGACCCGCAACTACGAGATCAGCCGCCAGACCCGGCACATTCAGGAGATGGGCGGCGCGGTGAAACGGCTCTCGGTGGCGGTCATGGTCGATGGCACCTACGACAAGAACGTTGACAAGGAAAAGGGCACCACCCTACAATATAAGCCACGAAGCCCCGAGGAGATGCAGTATTTCGAGAAGCTGGTGAGGAATGCCATCGGTTTCAGCGAAGAGCGGGGGGATCAGGTCGAGGTGGCCAGCATGTCCTTTGCCCTCTCCACCATGGTCGAGCCCGAGCCCGCCGCCCTGGAGAAATGGCGGGAGGTTGTGGAGTGGCTGGCCATGCCCATCGTCTATCTGCTCATTGCCGTCGGCGTGCTGCTCTTCGTGATCAAGCCCTTCTTCCGGATTCTCACCACCAAGCAGCTCGAGGGCCGGCGGACGGTGGAACGGGTCGAGGGTGGCCACTATGTGGCTGGGGTGCCGGCAGGCATGGGGGCAGAGGAAGAGGATCTCTCCTTGTCTCCCAAGGGGTTGACCGATCAGGAACGGATCTACCGGCTGGCGCAGAGCGACCCGGACCGCGCCGCCGATCTGGTCCGCCGCTGGCTGCGTGAAGGAGCCTGACACCCATGGCTGCTCCCCATAAAAAGGAAAAAGGCGGGGCCGACAATCTGAGTGGCCCGGAAAAGGCCGCCATCTTTCTGCTCACCGTGGGCGAGGAGTTCACCGCCCAGGTCTTCCAGCGGCTCGACCCGGAAGAGATCAAGCTGGTCGGTCGCCAGATGGCCAAGATCGACAAGATCGACAAGGAAGATCTGGAGGGGCTGCTCAAGGAATTCAAGAGCGACACCGGCGAGGCCGACCTCTTCCTCTCGGGCAACGACATGCTGGAGCAGGCGGTGAAAAGGGCCCTCTCCTCGGAAAAGGCCCAGGAGATCCTGGAAGACATCCGTTCCGACTGGAAGCTCACCCTGTTCCAGAAGGCACGCAAGCTCGAACCCAAAGTTCTGGTCAACTTCCTGCGCAACGAGCATCCGCAGACCGTGGCCCTGGTGCTGGCTGTGCTCGACCACACCCAGGCGGCCCAGATTCTGGCCGAATTCCCCGAAGACAATCAGGTGGAAATCGTCATGCGCATGGCCGAGCTCGACAAGGTGAGTCCGGAGATACTGGTCGATGTGGACCGGGTGCTGCAGGATGAGCTGCTGTCGGTGGAGGGCATGGAGGGCCAGCGCCTGGGCGGGGTCGAGGCGGTGGCCGAGATCCTGAACAACGCCGATCGCGCCATGGAGGCCTCCATTCTGGAAGGGGTGGAGGAGCAGCGCGAAACCCTGGCCGACGAGATCCGGCGGCTGATGTTCGTCTTCGAGGACCTCATCAACGTGGACAACCGCGGCATCCAGGCGGTATTGAAGGAGGTCAGCACCGACGACCTCAAGGTGGCCCTCAAGATCGCTTCCGACGATCTCAGGGAAAAGATCTTCACCTGCATGTCCACCCGCGCGGTGGAGATGCTCAAGGAAGACATGGAGATCATGGGGCCGACCCGGGTCAAGGACGTCGAGGCGGCCCAGCAGAACATCATCAAGATCGCCAAACGCCTGGAGCAGGAGGGCAAGATCCAGCTCATGCAGGGCGGCGGGGAGGACGAATTTGTCTAATATTTACAAGCTGCCCCAGTCGGCCCCGGCGGCGGGCACGGGGCAGCCCAAAACAACGTCCGGTCGTCTGGCGGCCCTGCCCCGATCCGACGAGTTCCTCCCGCTCACCGATTTCTGGAAGCGGAGCGGGGTGGGGGCTGGCTCGCCGCAGGAGGGGGCGGCCACCGCGAGCGCACCGGAACCACGCGATGAACGGGAGCTGGCCCGCCGGCAGGCCGAGGAGATCGTGCGGCAGGCCCAGGTCGAGGCGGCCCGCATCGAGCAGGAGGCCAGGGAGCAGGGGTTTGCCCAGGGCGAGGCCGCGGGACGGGCCGCGGGCAAGGAGGAATATGAGGCCAGGGTACGGGACGTTGCCCGTTTTCTCGATGCCTTGCAGGATCAGCGCCGCGAGGTGCTCAGCCGTTACGAGCGGGAGATCATGACCCTGGTCACCACCATGGTGGATCGACTGGTTCGCCACGAGGTTTCGGTCAATCCCCTGGTGATCCAGGCTTGTCTGAAAGAGGCCATGGCCTTTGTGGTGGAGAATTCGCTGGTCAAGGTCCATCTCCACAGCGAGGACCTGCACCGGATCAAGGAGATCAGCCTGGAAGACCCCACGCTCTTCGAGGGCAAGAACCGGGTGCAGCTGGTGGAGGACCCGGCCATCAGCCAGGGCGGCTGCCTTTTGAAGACCAGCTTCGGCGAAATCGACGCGACGCTGGAGGGGGGAAAGGCAAAGCTCTGCGAGGCCGTGGAACAGGCATTCCTGGCGGCGCTGGCCGCCGACACCGGCGCGGGCGAGCCTCCGTCCTCCTGAGCAGGTTGCCATGGACTTTGCCCGCGCCATCCGTGTTGCCGAAGAGGCTCCGCTCATTTCCGTGGGCGGCCGGGTCAATCAGGTCATCGGCATGGTGATCGAGAGCGAGGGCCCCGGTATTCCGGTGGGCAGCATCTGCGAGGTGGAGGTCTTCAAGGGGGCAAGCCGGGTGCCGGCGGAGGTGGTGGGCTTCCGCGAAGGGAGGGTGCTCCTGATGCCGCTGGGCGAGATGCGCGGCATCGAGCCGGGCAGCGCCATCCGGCTCGTCGGCGGCCAGGCCAGCGTGCCGGTCTCCCAGAGCCTGCTCGGCCGGGTGATAGATGGCCTGGGTCGTCCCATGGACGGCAAGGGGCCGCTTTGCGCCGATCAGCTTTATCCCCTCTACGCCGAACCATTGAATCCCATGACCCGCGAACGCATCCTCCAGCCCGTGGATGTGGGGGTGCGGGCGATCAACGGCCTCTTGACCCTGGGCAAGGGCCAGCGCATCGGCATCCTTGCCGGCTCCGGGGTGGGCAAGTCCACCCTGCTCGGCATGATTGCCCGCCACACCGCGGCGGACATCAGCGTCATCGCGCTCATTGGCGAGCGCGGCCGCGAACTCAAGGACTTCATCGAGCGCGATCTCGGCCCCGAGGGGCTGGCCCGTTCCGTGGTGGTGGTGGCCACCTCGGACCAGCCGCCCCTGGTGCGCATGCGCGGGGCCTATCTTGCCATGGCCATTGCCGAGTATTTCCGCGATCTCGGGCGCGACGTCATCATGATGATGGACTCGGTGACCCGATTTGCCATGTCCAGCCGCGAGGTGGGGCTGGCCATCGGCGAGCCCCCCACCTCGCGCGGCTACACGCCCTCGGTCTTCGGCCAGCTCCCCAAGCTGCTGGAGCGGGCCGGCACCTGTGTCGGCAAGGGCAGCATCACCGGCATCTACACCGTGCTCGTCGAGGGCGACGACATGAACGAGCCCATTGCCGACGCGGTGCGCTCCATCGTCGACGGCCACATCGTCCTGAGCCGCGAGCTGGCCAGCCGCGGCCATTATCCCTCCATCGAGGTCATGGGCAGCGTCAGCCGCTGCATGGGCGACGTGGTGGCAAAAGAGCAGGTCACGCTGGCCCACCGCTTCCTGGAGATGATGGCCACCTACCGCCGCTCCGAGGATCTCATCAACATCGGGGCCTATGCCCGGGGCAGCAACCCCGGGATCGACAGCGCCATCGAGATGATCGATCACCTGAACGGCTATCTCCGCCAGCCGGTGGAGGAAAAGGTGGGGCTGGCGGAGAGTCTTTCCCAGCTCCAGGGGCTCTTCAGCGCCGAACCGAAGCCGGCCGCACCGGCCCGGCGGTAAGGGGGCAGGGGAGCCATGGCCTACAAGTTCCGGCTCGAATCGGTACTCAGCTACCGCCGCAACCTGGAAGAGGTTGCCCAGCAGAAACTGGCGCGGGAGCAGATGGTGCTCGACGGCCAGCGGAAACAACTGGCGCAGTTCGAGGCAGAGCTGCGCCGGCTGGTGGAGGAGCTGGAGCAGCGCAAGCAAAAACCCGTGCCGGCCCCGCTTTATTCCCTGTACATGCAGGCCATCGACCGCAAGGAGCGGGACATCGTCCGCCAGCAGCGGGTGATCGCGGCCCAGGTCAAGGCGGTGGAGCGGGCGCGGCAGCATCTGACCGAGCGGGTCAGGGAACGCAAGATGATGGAAAAGGCCCGGGAACGGGACCAGGAAAAATATCTGCGGGACGTGCTGCAGCAGGAACAGAAGGCGAGCGACGAGCAGATGGTGCTCCGCTTTAACCGCCACGGCAGCCGGCTGGCGCGGTAAGGAGGTGCGGCGATGGAGAATGGGCAACCAGGAAAACGGCGCAGGATATGGATCTTCGTGATCGGACTGGTGGCGGGGGTGCTGCTTGCCGCGACCATCCCGGTGGGTTTTGGCCAGACCGCGAAAAAGGTGGAAAATTCGACCTCGGAAGAGCTGGCCCAGGCCAACGAGCTGCGCGACCGGGAAAAGCTGGTGGCGGCCAGGGAGAAGGAACTGGCGGAAAAGGAGGAGGAACTGAAGGCGCGGCAGCAGGAGGTGGATGCGAAGCTGGCCACCCTGCTGGCCACCCAGAACGACCTCAAGGCCAAGCTCGCCCAGTTGCAGGTGGTCAAGGACAAGCAGTTCAACGACCTGATGAAGGTCTACACCGCCATGAGCCCCTCCAAGGTGGCGCCGCTCTTGAACCAGATGGAAGACAACGAGGCCCTTGCGGTGCTCAAAGGGCTCAAGACCGACCACGTGGCCAAGATCATGCCCAAGCTGGAGCAGGAAAAGGCGGTGCGCCTGAGCCGGATGATGGGCCTGCTTTAGCAGCGCGTCGTGGGCAATCAGGGGCGAGTTGCGTTACTTCCGATACGCCTTGTCGTGTTGGACATGGAGGCTGACCAGCACGAGGGTTGGCCCCTTGCGCAGACAGGCAATGGCCCGCGCGGCACTGCCGAGCCGCAGGGAGTAGAGCTGTTCTCCGGAGGCGGGTTCGATCATGCCGTGCAGCTTTTCGAAGTTGAGACCGGGATGGTTCCAGAGTTGCGGCAGGTCGAGAGAAAGGAGAAGCTGAAGCATCTTGGCGGCTGCCTTGCGAACCGGCAACTCGGCGGCCATGACTGCTTCGTCGAAGGCAGGGCGGACCTCAACCCGCATCGCTCCACCGTTTAGCCAGCGCCGCCGCCTGCTTCGCGGTTTTGACCTCCAAGGACGGGCGAGGATCGGCCAGGGAGGCGGCAATGGCCTCCTTGTTCTCCGGTGTCCATGCCCACATCTGGTGCTTGGGTACCGGCTCCACCGGAATCAGCATGATCCGGCCATCCTCCAAGACTTCCAGGTCGATGGCGTCTCCTGGCTGAATGCCGAGGAAGGGGGGCAGGGTAATGCGGCGTCTGGCGTCTGTTTGTAGCAACATGCGGATACCCTCCTAAATTTCACCATAGCACATAAGGCGCAAGTGGGCAATGCCCATTTGCCCACGCATCGGAGCATCAGAACGACCAAGCTCACTTGCCGCAAGGGGATGACAAACTATGCAACAACCACCGGAAACACAAAAGGGGCAAACAGGCTATAAGCCCGCGCCCCTTGCGGTCAATGTGCAGCGCCTTGTTGGCCGTTTTTTTGTTCATACCAAATAGCCTTGATTAAGCCCAAAAGCTATACCACCCTCCCAGTCAGTTGTTAAAAATGTCCTGACATTCCGGAACAAATGCTCTACTACATCAGAGTATATTGGGTTTTTGACATATTTGGCGTCATATCTAAACTCACGGTCAGTATTTTTTTGTTTTCTCAAAACATAAATTTGATCAATTTTGAACTTTCGCAAATTTACAGATTCTGTGAGCTTCAACCATTCTGCAACAACAATATACATTGCATTTGGGTTCCTGTGCTTTAGCTGCTCTGCGGCTGTTGATGCGTCTTGCAGCATAGTTTTGTCGAGATATGTTTTACATTCAACCGCCACAGCCGGTATGTCCCAGATATGATTTTCAACTACTTCCGAACCTCTACAATTCATATTGGCTGAAATCTTTGTTCCAATAGCAAAATCGTGATCTTTGATTTCTATGAGGGCGTTCGGAGTTTCAATCATATGCTGGTAATTGCTAGACCGAAAGAAAATATCTTTAAATGTATGAGATTTTCCAATTAGTGCATGCTCTGAAAAACTAGCCACAATATCTTTGAACAGAAAAAACATGAACTCTTCAAGAACGCTTGAATGTAGATTTGATCTGGAATCAAATTTTTCGGCGTAGTGTTGTTGGTCTAGAAAATCCTTGTATGTATTTAACAACTTAACACGTTGGGATATTATGTCAGAATCGTTCTCTGATTCGTCTCTACCTGGGCCAACAAGTTCTTCGTTACTTGCTTTCCACTTGTTATATTCCTTTCTTATTTCAGAAAGAAACTGTTTAGATTCTTCGTCTCGATATTTAGTTTTATGATTTTCCTTTTGCTCCAGATTGTTCCCATGGACATACATATTGATATACCCTTTATATTTGGCTAATTAAGTTTTCAGCTAAAGCCTTGGCAAGTAGTGGTGGAACGGCATTCCCAATTTGATTGTATTGGCATAAATGCTTTTCGTGAGTTCTACCTTCCCTCTCAAGTAACTTATGGCTTACCACAGTTGGTTTCCCTTTAAAAACATACCAATCTGGGAACGATTGTATTCTAGCACCTTCCCTTGCCGTAAAATTACGATCTTTAAAAGGGTGCACAAAATTGGCATAAAAAGAAGCTGGGACAGTATGACATTGTTTCTCCGGGTGCATGCGCCGATTGTTTTGATCGTAGGCTTTACCAGAAATTGTTCCATTTCCATTTCTTGCGTGTGGCATCAAGTGATCAGGAACATCAGAGGTTGAATCCCCCCATTTCATGGAAGCAAAGCGTGAAACCAAACGTCTTGAATGGTTCATTGCTTTATGGTTGAAAAGTAATTTTGATTTTGACCTTAATGCTTTTTGGTAATCATTCTGTGGGGGCTTGTCGTAATTTTGTTCTTCTGCCCCTTCGCGTGCTTCTATTTCTGGCAAATCCGATATCGCGTCCCAAAGAGTGGGGCACTTCTTTAATGTGTTTCCAAATAGTGTTTGCTGACCGTTAAAGATTCGGTGAGTAGCTTTGGGGAAAGGGTTAGATAATTGTTTCTTTGAACCTATAACAAATAGCCTTTTCCTTATTTGCGGGACACCATAATTGGTTGCTTCAAGGATGTCATAATAAACGTGGTAACCAATTTTCTTTAGCTCTGAACAAATAATTTCAATAACTTGTTCCTTCGAAGATGTTTTGGCTTTGATTAGATTCGGGACGTTTTCCATCACCATGAATGATGGCGAAAATATTCTCCCGAGCCTTATAAATTCCTCGAAGAGGCTATTTCTTGGATCTTTTGGATCATTGTTGTTTTTGTTGCAAATTGAAAAACCTTGGCATGGAGGTCCACCTAAAATGATATCAGGCTTATTTTTTTGAAAAATTGTCCTTATTTCATCGTCAGAAAGTGATGTTATGTCATTCTTAATGACTTTTGCTTCGGGGTGATTATAGGCAAAGGTTTCACATGCCCACTCATCTTGCTCGATGGCGCCGACAACGTTACAACCCGCTAATTCAAACCCCAAACTAAAACCGCCTGCACCCGCAAAGGCGTCAAATACGTTTAATTTCTCCATGTCGCTCTATCTGTTTGTAAATGCATTGTTCTCTTTAATATGATTAGCCCAACAACTTTACTACAGACAGGGAAAATTTTCATTGCCGGATTTCGCATGATGTGACTTTATTCCCGGCCAACATTAGATATTATACGGATTTCCGGTTTTCGGCCGGTGTCTCTCTCGTTTGCGTAATTTTAGGGCGCAAAGAGCGCTTTCCTGACATATTTTATGGTTGAAAATTCCTGTTTCTGGGCGTAAACGGGATATTATGCAGAATAAGGAGAAGTTCATAAGATTCTTATCCGAACGTCACCTTGTGCCGGAACACAGGTTGAAGTTTTACGGAATTTGGGCCGTTCGCTTCGTCGCCTTCCGTGGGGGCGACGAGGCAGCGCCGGTGGACGGCCACGAACTCGAAGCCTTCAGCCGCTCTCTGGCCACCACCCACGAAGAGTGGCAAATCAGGCAGGCGGGGGATGCGGTGCGCCTTTACTCCTTCTTTCTGCAAAGCCAGGAAGATGGAATCTCGACGCCTGACCAAAATACCACGGATTTGCTTGGTCTCGAAGAAAAAATGCGTCGGGTGGTCAGGTTGAGGCATCTTTCCCTTGCCACGGAAAGAACCTACATTGGTTGGCTCCGGCAATTTCTGGTCTGGTGCGGTGACTGTGCCACCGGCGACCTTGACGGCGCAAAGGTGACCGCATTCCTTACCCATTTGGCGGTGGAAAAGAAGATTGCCAAGGCAACACAGTCTCAGGCGTTCAACGCCCTGCTGTTTCTTTTCAGGAACGTTCTTGGCCTGGAGCTGGATGTCTCTTCCCTGGCGGTGCGTGCGAAGAGAGGGCAGCGGCTTCCTGTGGTGCTGTCGCGCCAGGAGATTGCTGCCCTTTTTGCGCAACTCGACGGGGTCTACCTCCTGATGGCCCGCCTGATTTATGGATGCGGGCTGCGGCTGAACGAGTGCCTGGCGCTGCGGGTCAAGGATGTGGATTTTGCGCAGGGATGTCTGATCGTTCGCGCAGGAAAGGGTGATAAAGACAGGCGAACGGTGCTGCCGGAGAGTCTGGTGGAGGAACTGCAGCGGCATCTGCGGGACGTGCGGCATCTCTATGAACAGGACAGAAGCAACGACACACCCGGTGTCGCTTTGCCCGGCGCGCTTGAGCGGAAATACCCCAATGCCGGTAAAGAATGGGGCTGGTTCTGGGTCTTCCCGGCCCGTGCGCTGTCGGTTGATCCCCGCTCGCAGGTGGTCCGCCGGCACCATGTTTTCCCGGACACCCTGCAGCGGCAAATCAAAAATGCGGCGCGCAGAAGCGGGCTCGCCAAGCAGGTTTCGGTGCATACCCTGCGGCACAGCTTCGCCACCCATCTGCTGGAAAACGGGTACGACATCCGCACCATCCAGGAACTACTCGGCCACAGCAAGCTGCAAACCACCATGATTTACACCCATGTGACCAGCAAAAACCGGCTGGGGGTGAGAAGTCCGCTCGATACCCCCTGAGCCGGAGGAGGCGCACCCGGCAAAAGCGTCCCGGTGGGCGCCGCGATTTCCCCCTTTTTTCTCCCCTTCGGCGTATCGCCCTCTGTCCATTTCCCTCACGCCCATCAGCAATTGCGTCCTTATTTCGCTGCCCATTCCGGTCGCTGGCACAGCTCTTGCTAAAAAGGGGTGCAAAGCCGGCAGGAAACGCCCGGCACCAGCAACCCCAGGGAGAGGAGCGACCCGTGGAAAACCTGATGATTCCAGCGATGCCGCCGGTGAGCGATCCGGCTGCCCGGCCGGAGGTGAAAGCCGGCGGCCGGGCGGAGAAGAGTTCTTCCTTTTCCGACTACCTGGAGCGGAAGATGGTGGCGGAGCCGGCCGAGCGGAAAAATCTGCTCGGCGCCGGCCGAAACAAGGCGGCCAGGGCGGCGGAAAAAAACGCCCGGCCCGCAGACGGGGCAGCGGATGATGCGGCGGAAAAAGCCAGCCTCCATGCCCTGTTCGGCCAGTTTCTGGCCGATATCCGCGGTCAGGCTAAAGAGGCCGATGCCGGCCCCGGTGCCTGGACCCTCGCCCTGCCCGATGGATCGCTGCTCACCAGGCTGGCGGCGGATGCCGGCATGGGCGAGGCGGAGAGCGCGGCGCTTCTCCGGCAGTTCGAGGAGAACCAGGGCGTTATCGAGCTTGATTCGCTGCTGGCCTCGCTGGTCAACCACTTTCAGGCCAGCCAGAACGAACAGCCGGTGAGCGTCGCCGAAACCGAACTGCCCCTGCTGGAACTGATCCTGGAGCGCATGGGCGTGCCGGCGGAGCAAATCCAGCAGATCGGCGAACACGCCGTGACCGGCGACAACCAGCTCGATCTGGCCAGATTCCTGGAGGCCCTCGGCGGTGCGCAGGCGACCCAGCCCACCAAACTGAGCGCGCTGGAAAGCGAGCAGCTGCAGAATCTGCTCGACGAGGCCGGGGTCTCCCGCCTCATGCAGCGCGCCCTGCTGCCTGAGCGCCATACCCCCTGGGATAACCCGAATCAGCCGCACCGGCCCGTCACCATGACCCTGGACCGGCTGCGCAACCTGCTGACCCAAGGCATGCAGGACATCGCCGACCACCGGCGCAAGCCGGATTTCCCCAACCTCATTGCCGACCTCAAGGCAATTTTTGCCGAGTCCGGCTTTGCCGAGAAAACCGTGGGCTGGAGCCCCGCAGTGCAGAAGGCCATGGAGGACGCCTACCAGGCGGTGCTGGAGAATGTGGACCTGGCCGCGGTGCGGATGGAAAAGGCCGCCCCCCGGAAGCCGGCGACCGGGACCGGCGCGGAGTTGACCGCCTTTCCCGACGAAACAGCCACCGAGGAGACGGCCCCTGAACCCATCGTCTTTGCCGGGGCCGAAAAAGAAAAGGGCGCTCCGCTGATGGCGGGAAAAGAGCGCAGCCCCGTGCCGCTCGCGGCGGAGGAGCAGGCCGGGCGGCAGCAGGAGGGAGCGGCGGCCGGCCTTGTCCGCGAGCACGAGCCTGTGGTTGCCTCCGGCGAGGCCCCCCGCCCGGAGCCGGCAACCGTGGCGCGGGAGGTCAGAACCCCCCACCATGCGCCCCGTCTGGCGCCGGCCCTGGAGCAGCAGACCTTCGAGCGCCTTTCCGAAGGCGTGATCCGCGGCCTGCGTTCCAATGAACATCACCTGGTCCTCCGCCTCTACCCCAAGGAGCTGGGCGAGGTCAAGGTGGAGATGATGGTGCGTGACAATCATGTGGCCCTTTCTTTTGCCATGGAAAACTCGCGGGTCAAAGAGGTGCTGGAAAAGAACATGGACATGTTCCAGCAGAATCTGGAACAGCAGGGATTCACCCTGGAGGAGTGCATGGTTTCGGTGAACCACCAGCACGACGACACCACCGATGCCTGGCGCCAGTTCGTGCAGGCGTGGCAGGAGCGCCGCGGCGATGACCAGCGGACGAGCCTGGCC
Organism: Thermodesulfobacteriota bacterium; assembly: GCA_040757055.1. Taxonomy (GTDB): domain Bacteria; phylum Desulfobacterota; class Desulfobulbia; order Desulfobulbales; family Desulfurivibrionaceae; genus JAJZRJ01. Next base: position 19,579 of record JBFLXY010000007.1, read on the forward strand.
GAAGTGGCGGGCGATGTTCTGTACCTGCGGCCCGCCCCGGGGCAGGGCCGGGAAGCCGGCATCGATCTTTTTGCCTGAACACCCGAGAAGAGAAGGAGAAGAAGATGGCCGTATCCACCGTCAGTTCCACGGTTCCGTACCTGGAGCCTTCCGCCATGCAGACCACCGGCAAGAGCGAGCTGAGCCGGGACGACTTCATGAAGCTCTTCATCACCCAGCTCCAGTACCAGGACCCGATGAAGCCCATGGACAGCTACGAGATGGCCTCGCAGATGGCGCAGTTCTCCACCATGGACGCCACCATGAAGATGGCGGAGAGCATTGAAAGCCTGCTCGCCTACCAGAAATCCCAGAACAACCTGCAACTGCTGGGGCTCATTGGCAAGAGCGTCCAGGTGGCGGGCAACGAATTCGCGGTCAAGGAGGGCGTGGCCGCCCCGGCCGAGTTCTCCCTTGCCAATGCCGCCGACCTCTGCATGGTCAACATCTATGACGCCAGCGGCCGCATGGTCCGGACCCTCAACCTGGGCCGGGCCGATTACGGTGCCCACGACGTGGCCTGGGATGGCAAGGATTTCAACGGCAACACCGTGGCGGACGGCAAGTACCGCTACGAGGTCGATGCGGTGGATGGCGCCGGTCAGCAGATCGAGGTGGACTATCGCACCACCGGCACGGTGACCGGCCTCAACTTCGACAGCGGCGTGGCGCAGGTGGTGGTGGACGACAGGATCACCATGGAAGTCGGCAGCATCACCGAGGTCAGGTAAAACGTTTACCGGGGAAGCACCAACCCAACAGGAGGAAATACATGGGCCTTTCGAATTCATTGTATGCGAGCATCAGCGGTCTCTCCACCATGGGCAACGCCATGAGCGTGCTGGGCGACAACGTGGCCAACGTGAACACCATCGCCTTCAAATCGAGCCGCGCCACCTTCCAGGACGTGCTTTCCCAGTCGCTGGCCACTGCGGCCGGTTCGGCCCAGGTGGGCCGCGGCGTGACGCTCAGTACCGTGGACGGCCTCTTTGCCCAGGGTTCGTTTGAGACCACCTCCACCCCGACGGATCTCGCCATCGGCGGCGACGGCTTCTTCATGCTGCGCGCCGCCGGCAGCGCCCAGGCCGACATGTACACCCGGGCCGGCGAGTTCCGCTTCAACACCGAGGGCAATCTCATCAGCCCGGCCGGCGCCTTTGTCCAGGGGTGGACCATCAACTCCACCTCGGGCGAGATCGAGGGCACCATCGGCGACATTCTGCTGGGCAAGTCCACCCCGCCGGTGGCCACCACCCAGATCGACATCATCGTCAACGTCGATTCCCGCAAGAACAACGAGACCAACGAATCCCGGCTCTATGAGGCGTGGGATGGCCGCAACACCGCGGCAGCGGTGCCCACCGACCCGATCGCCGCCGCGGCCTACGAATACACCTCGGCCATCAAGATTTACGACTCCAAGGGCGCGGCCCACGACATCTCCATCTATTTCGACCGCACCACCCTGGACAACCAGTGGGAGTTCCTCATCACCTGCGAGCCCAGCGAGGATCACCGGACCCTGAACGACGGCCTCGACACCGCCGGCAATCTGGACGGCACCAACGACGAACTCTCCATCTATGCCCCGGACACCACCTTCAACTACGCCAACCACAAAGGGGCAGGCGCTTTGCTCTACGGCGTAATCGACTTCAGCGTCTCCGGCGAGATCGACCGGATGTGGGCGTGGCGGGTGCCGCCGGACGGCAAGGTGGACCCGGCCAGCAACGAGAACCGGCTGGTGCTGGGCACCACAGATCAGTATTACTCCTTTGAGAGCAACTTCACCGGCGCCACGGTAAACCAGGCCATTGCTCTCAACTTCGGCGCCCGTTACAGCGGCCAGTCCACGGACATCACCCAGATCCTGGTGAGCGACGACGGCGCGCGGAGCACCTCGGGCGGCGCCAACTTCATCACCAAGGAGACCCTCTGGAGTTCGGTGTACGACAGCGCCGGCGTCCAGGTGACCAGTGGCGACAGCTTCTACTTCGCCGGCTACGACAACGACGGCACCGCGGTCTCCGGCATCTATACGGTGGACACCACGGACAAGGTCCAGGCCCTGCTGACCGCGCTGGACAGCACCTTCGGCTGCACCGCCACCATCGACGCCCAGGGCCGCATCCGCATGACCGACAAGACCGGCGGCGCTTCCGGCATGTACGTGACCGACTTCACGCTGGTTTCCGCCAACAACGCCACTCCCTTCGGCGGCGGGGCGCTGGTGGGCAACCATGCCCGGATCTCCGGCGGCGGCACCAACAACTTCTTCACCACCGACGGCACCACCCCGGCCACCAGCGCCAGCGCCCTGCTCAATACCCTGCGGGACGACAGCAACGTGCTGATCGTCAACGGTGACCAGTTCCAGTTCACCGGCACCGACGTCACCGGCGCGGCTGCCACGGCCAACTTCACGGTGGGTGCGGCCAGCACGGTGCAGGATCTGCTCAATTTCCTCGAAGACCTTTACGACAACGCTGCGGTGGACAGCAGTTATCTCACCAACAACACCGTGACCGCCACCCTGGGCTCCGACGGCCGTATCCGCATCGTGGACAACACCGGCGGCACCGGCATGGGGATCACCCTCACCGCTACAGTCGGTGGTGCCTCCCGTCCCCTGGGCGCCAACGCCTCGGTGTTCGCTGCCCAGACGATCTACGCCACCCAGGTCAATGTCTCCTCTTCCAAACAGCAGGTGGTTTCCCAGGGTCGGGCCGTGACCACGGCCACGGGCAACGAGCCGGTGATCACGGCCAGCACCGACTGGGCCAATGTCTACGACACCACCGGCAGCGGCGACGCGGTGGCAAACGGCGATACCTTTACCTTCACCGGCCAGCGGGGCGACGGCACCGCCGTAAGCGCCACCTTCACGGTGGGCACCAACTACGGCCCGCCGCTCACGGCGGTGAGCGGTTCGGTGGTGGACCTGCTCTCCTGGCTGGAGGACCAGTTCGACGCCGAGGCGGCCATCGACGGCGCCGGCCGGCTGGTGCTCTCCGACCGCCGGGCGGATGAGGCCGCCACCGGCGGCTACACCAGCAGCCTGGCTATTTCCGCGGTGGCCTATGGGGCCGGCACGCCGAATCTTTTCGGCACCGCCACCTTCGATACCATCGTTTCCGACGGCGCCAGCGAGGACGGCAGCCGCCAGGGCGACACGGTGAGCATCGAGTTCACCACCGAGGCCCTGGCCTCCACCCAGTATGCCAACAGCTCCACCACCATCTTCCAGGATCAGGACGGTTTTGCCGCAGGCTTCCTGCAGTCGGTGGCCGTGGATACCGGCGGCATCATCACCGGCAACTACTCCAACGGCCAGGTGTTGAAAAAGGCGCAGGTGGCCCTGGCCAGCTTCAACAACACCCAGGGGTTGCGCAAGGAGGGCGGCAACATCTTCCGCGAGACCACCGAGTCTGGCGCCCCGGTCACCGGCGCGCCCGGGACCAACGGCCTGGGTTCCATCGCCCCCAACTCGCTGGAGCAGTCCAACGTGGACCTCGGCACCGAGTTCGTGAAGCTCATCACCACCCAGCGCGGCTTCCAGGCCAACTCCAAGGTCATCACCACAACCGACGAGATGCTCAACGACCTGATCAATATCAAGCGGTAGTGAGCGGCCCTTTTTCTTCTGGGCGCCATGGCTGGCCGGAGTCATCCGGTCAGCCATTTTTTTTGCGAGTTATTCCTGTTGATTATGGTAACACCAAAAAAAAGGTGCCGGCAGTGTCAACCAATCCGTTTCTCCTGCGTTGGTATCAGTAACAGCAGGGTCAGCACGTGCTGATCGCGATCAAACCAACAGGAGGGATACGATGAAGAAGAGCATGGTGGTGGCAAGCGGCATGTTGTTGTTGATGGGAATCCCCGCATGGGCCGCTGAAGAGGCAACGGGCGAGTCGGTACGGAATCGTTGGGAAGAACGGGCCGGACAGGCAGCGGAACGCATGGATCAGCGGGGCGACCGCATCGAGGAGCGTCTCGACCGCCAGGGAGACCGGATCAACGAGCGTCTGGACCGCCAGGCGGAGCGCGCCGAGGCACTGGGCAGGGAGGATGTGGCGGATCGGCTCGACAGGAAGGGGAACCGGATCGACGAACGGCTGGATCGCAGGGGCGACCGCATCGACGAGCGGCTGGATCGCCAGGGCGAACGGCGGGAGGAGCGGGCCGACCGCCGTGGGGAGCGGCGTGAAGAACGGGCCGACCGCCAGGGTGAGCGCCGGCAGGAGCGATTCAGTCAGGGTGGCGGAGACCGCGCGGCGCATCGCATGGACCGCCAGGGCGGTCGCGCTTCCGGCAGGATGTCCGGCCGTCAGCGTTAAAAAAACGAAACGGGTGGGCAGGGCGGCCTTCGTGGCCGCCCTCTGCCCGCAGGGCGCCGCATGGTGGATCAGGGTCGGGCAATGGAGCGTTTTCTGGCCGCTGTTGAAAAACAGGCGTACCAGATGGCCGTGATCGCGATGGGGAATGCCGACGGGGCGCTCGATCTGGTGCAGGACGCCATGCTGGGGCTGGTACGGCAGTATGCCTCCAGGCCGGAGACAGAGTGGCGGCCTCTTTTCTTTCGGATTCTTCAAAGCCGTATCCGCGATTGGCACCGGCGGGAGCGGGTGCGCCGGCGCTGGCGCGGCTGGCTGGAACAATGGCGCAGCGGCGAGGCCGAAGAGGAGGCTGACCCCTTTCATGAGGTGCCGGCGGCGGAGACCTGCAATCCGGCCCGGCAGGTGGAGGGCGGCGCGGCGCTGGCCGCGCTGGTGGCGGAGCTCAAAAAGCTGCCGCTCAGGCAGCAGCAGACCTTTCTGCTCCGTGCCTGGCAGGGTTTGAGCGTCGAGGAAACAGCCGTTGCCATGGGTTGCACGGCCGGCAGCGTGAAGACCCATTATTCCCGGGCGGTGCACGCCCTGCGGCAGCAACTGGAAGGGCATTGGCCATGAAAAAAGACAAGGACGAACAGGAGTTCCTCGCCGCGGTTCGCCGGGCTTTGGATGGAGGCGGCGACCAGCTTGATGCTGCCACCCGGCACCGGCTGGCCCGCGCACGGATGCGCGCGGTGGAGGAAGGGTTTTCGCCCAAGACGTCCCGGCGGCGTTTCCGGCTGCTTGCGCCGTTCGTCGCCACGCTGGCGATGGTGCTGGTGGCTGCCGCCCTGTTCTTCCAGGGCGGTTCCGGTGTAACCCCGCCGGCGACGGAGATGACAGCGGACCTGGAGATCATCACCGCGGCCGAGGCGCCGGATTTTTATGCCGACCTGGAATTTTACCAGTGGCTGGCCGAAGGGGAGGAACATGCGGGCTAGGATGGGAATGGTCGCTGCTTTGTTCCTGGTGGCGCTGGGCAGCAGGCCGGTGATGGCAGCGGAGCCGAAGGCCGGCGACGAACAGCCCTCATTGGAGATGCTGGAGTTTCTGGGGGAATGGCAGACCAGGGAAGGCGTCTGGTTTGACCCCACGGAAAAAGAAGAAAAGCGGGTATCGACGCAGGAGCCGAGTCATGAACAAACGCGCAACCGGAAATAAGATCGGCGTGATACTGCTGGGGATGCTGACGGGCCTGCTCTGCCTCGTTCGCCCCGTGCCGACCCTTGCTCAGGAGGGGGTTGGCTGGCAACAACTGGCTCCGGAAACCCGGCAGGTGCTCAAGCCCTATGCCGACCAATGGGACGCCCTGCCGGCCGAGCGGCAGCAGCGGCTGCAGAAGGGGGCCGAACGCTGGGTCGCCATGACCCCTGACCAGCGCCGGGAGGCGGGCAGGAAACTGGAGCAATGGCGCCGGATGGCGCCGGAGGAGCGGCAGCAGGTCCGCGAACGCTTTGAGCAGTTCCGCAGGCTGCCGCGTGAGGAACAGGAGCGGCTCCGCCAGGCCCGCGACCGCTTTCAGCAGATGACGCCGGAGCGGCGCCAGCAGCTCCTCGACCGTTGGAAGCAGCTTCCGGCGGAGAAAAAAGAGACGTACAGGGAGCGCTTCCGCGACCGGGAAGAACGTGAGCGGCCGGAGATACGGGATCGCGGCCAGGGCCGGCGGAATTTCGGCAATGGTGGGGGTGGCGGACGCCCCGACCGCGGCCGTTGAATCATCTGTCTTGGCAGGCCGTTGAAAAACCTGTTTTTCGGCGGCCTGCGTGCGCCCCACGGATGGGGTGCCAGTTCCGGCGAGTTTGTAAGGCGCCGGAATTGTGAGAACCCGCGGAATTCACTTTCGCGGGTTCGTGGTTGGAAAAGGTCATGGAGGATTTTTTCAACATCCTCTTAGCTGAGAAACCGGTCGAAGATGGCAAATGCCTTGGCCACCACCGGTACCGAGGCATCGAGCTTGAGATAGGAATGGCCGGCCAGTTCCTGGCTGACCAGTTCGTTGCTGGCGGGCAGCAGGCCACCCAGGGGCAGATCGGCGGAGGTGACCGCCTCGTTGATCTTGGCCATCAGCTCCGGGCCTGCCGGGTCCGGTACCCGGTTGACGATAAGGCACTTCTTCTTCACGTCGATGCCGAGCGGGCCGGTCAGTTCGGCGATGCGCTTGGCCGTGAGGATGCCGCGGGCCGAGGGGTCGGAGATCACGAAGAAGTAGTCGATGACCCTGAGGTTCATGCGGCTCAGGTGCTCCATGCCCGCCTCGTTGTCCACTAGGATGTACCTGTAGTTGCCGGCCAGGTGGTCCATGGTCATGGCCAGGTGCTGGTTGGCGGCGCAGTAGCAGCCAGGCCCATCGGGCTGGCCCATGGTGAGCAGGTCGAAGCCGGTGGCCTCCACCAGGGCTTGGTGCACCTTCATCTCCATGTACTGGTCGCGGGTGATGTTGGGCGGCATGTCGCCCTTCAGTTCCTTGCGCACCTGGCCGATGGTGATCCCCACCTCAAGCTCCAGGAGTTCGTTGAGGTTGGCGTTGGAATCGGCGTCCACGGCCAGCACCGGGGTCTGGCCCCTGGCCAGCAGATAGTTGATGAGCAGGGCCGAGAGGGTGGTCTTGCCGACCCCGCCCTTGCCCGCCATGGCGATGACTTTGGTCATTTTGTTTCTCTCCGGATCAAGGAATAAAAGCGAATTCAGAAGCCAGGAGCCAGAAGTCAGAAGAGCGGTTGCTTCCCATAATTCTGGATTCTGGCTCCTGTATTCTGACTTCTCTAAAGAGAGCAAATATAGGCAGCCCTGCCGGCCATGTCAATTCAAAGCGGCCCGACGTGGCGCAACCCATGGGAAATCCCCGAATTTTACCTTGCAACTTGGGGCTGAGTTGGTATGTTAGCCGTTTGATTTTTTCATGGCGTGCACCACGGGGATGTGACGGAAATGACGGAAAAAACCACGGATTACAAGGCAACCCTCAACCTGCCCCAGACCGACTTCAAGATGAAGGCGAACCTCGCCCAGCGGGAGCCGGAGTTTTTGAAGCAATGGGATGAGCAGAATCTCTACGCCACAGTCCAGCAGGCCACGGCCGGCCGGCCTCTTTACGTGCTGCACGACGGCCCGCCCTACGCCAACGGCCGCACCCACATGGGCCATGCCCTGAACAAGATTCTGAAAGACGTTATCCTCAAGTCGAAGCGTATGGCCGGCCACCACTGCCCCTATGTGCCGGGCTGGGACTGCCACGGCCTGCCCATTGAACTCAATGTGGACAAGGAACTGGGCAGCAGGAAGCGGGAGATCCCGAAGATCGCTTTCCGCGACGCCTGCCGCAAGTATGCGGCCAAGTGGATCACTATCCAGAAGGAGGAGTTCAAGCGCCTTGGCGTCCTGGGCGACTGGGAGCATCCCTACCTCACCATCGACTATAAATACGAGGCCGCCATTGCCCGGGAATTCAACCGTTTCCTCCTTTCGGGTGCGGTGACCCGCAGCAAGAAGCCGGTCCACTGGTGTTCCTCCTGCCAGACCGCCCTGGCCGAGGCCGAGGTGGAGTACGCCGACCATTCCTCGCCCTCCATCTACGTGAAATTCCCGGTGGCGGACGACCTCCGCGCCGAACTGCCCGCGCTCAGTGGCAAGAAGGTGGCGGCCCTCATCTGGACCACCACCCCCTGGACCCTGCCCGCCAACCTGGCCGTGGCCTTCCACCCGGACTACGACTACGTGGCGGTGGAGAGCAAGGGCGAGGTGCTCCTCATGGCCCAGGGGCTCCTCGACCGGGTGGTGCAGGAGTGCGGGTTGACCGAGTACGAGATCATCGCCACCTTCTCGGCGCGAATCCTTGAAGGCAAGAAGTGCCGCCATCCCTTTCTGGAGCGTGAGTCGCTCATCATCCTGGCCGACTACGTGACCCTGGACGCCGGCACCGGCTGCGTCCATACCGCGCCGGGCCACGGCCGCGAGGACTATCTGAGCGGTGTGCGCTACGGGTTGCCGATACTTTCACCCGTGGCCGCGGATGGCCGCTTTACCGACGAGGCCGGGCCGTACGCCGGCATGTTCACCTGGGAGGCGAATAAGGTCATCAATGCCGATCTCACGGCCAGTGGCTTCCTGCTGAAAGAGGGCAAGGTCAGCCACAGCTACCCGCATTGCTGGCGCTGCAAGAAGCCGGTGGCCTTCCGCGCCACCGAGCAGTGGTTCATCTCCATGGAGCAGAACGGCCTGCGGCACAAGGCCTTGGCCGAGATCAAGCAGGTGGCCTGGATTCCCAAATGGGGCATGGAGCGGATTTACGGCATGGTGGAAGGGCGGCCGGACTGGTGCCTGTCGCGCCAGCGCGCCTGGGGTGTGCCGCTCACCGTGGCGTACTGTGCCAAGTGCGGCGAGATCAAGAACGATGAGCAGGTGATGGTGAAGATCACCACCCTCTTCGAGCAGGAGGGGGCGGATGCCTGGTACAGCCACCCGCTCTCTGATTTCATCGGAACCGATGCCACCTGCGCCAAGTGCGGCGGCAAGGAATTCGTCAAGGAAGAAGACATCCTTGATGTCTGGTTCGACTCCGGGGTGAGCTACGCCGCGGTACTCGAAGAGCGCGACGAACTGGCCGCCCCGGCCGACCTCTACCTCGAAGGCAGCGATCAGCATCGCGGTTGGTTCCAGAGTTCGCTGCTGGCGGCGGTGGGCACCCGTGGCCATGCCCCCTACAAGGGCGTGCTCACCCACGGCTTCGTGGTGGATGGCCAGGGCAAGAAGATGTCCAAATCCATCGGCAACGTCATCGCGCCGGAGACGATCATCAAGAACTACGGCGCCGAGATTTTGCGCCTGTGGGCCGCCTCGGAGGACTACCGCGACGATATCAAGATCTCCGACGACATCCTGAAGCAACTGGCCGATGCCTACCGCAAGATCCGCAACACCGTGCGCTTCATGCTCGGCAACCTCTACGACTTCCACCCGGCCACCGACCGGGTGGATGATGCGGCCATGGGCGAGCTGGACCGCTGGGCCCTGGCCCAGTTCGAGCTGCTCAAGAAGCGGATTCTCGCGGCCTACGAGAGCTTCGAGTTCCATTTGGTCTATCACAGCCTCTCCCAGTTCTGCACAGTGACGCTCAGTTCGCTCTATCTCGATATCCTGAAGGACCGCCTCTATGTCCTGCCGGCTGCCTCGCCGGAGCGGCGGGCCGCGCAGACGGTCTTCTACGAGATCACCGAGGGGCTCTTGCGCCTCATGGCCCCGGTGCTCTCGTTTCTCTCGGCCGAGGCGTGGGAGTTCCTGCCCCGTGACCCGGCCCGGCCGGCCCTGGTTTTCACCGCCCTCTTTCCCGAGGTCAAGGAGGGGCGTTTGCAGGATGAGGAGCTGATCCGCCGTTGGGAGCAGCTCCTCAAGGTGCGGGGTGAGCTGACCAGGGCCCTGGAGATCGCCCGCCGAGACAAGGTGATCGGCCATTCGCTGGAGGCGGTGGTCACGGTGGCGGCAGAGGGTGAGCTGGCGGCGTTCCTGGAGGCCAATCACAAGACTCTTCTGGACATCGCCATTGTTTCGGATCTGCGCCGAACGGGCGCCTTGGCCGATGTGACCAATATGACCTATGTGACCTATGCGAGTGAGGAGATTCCGGGGTTGCAGGTGGCGGTGGCCGCAGCCACTGGCCAGAAATGCGAGCGTTGCTGGATCCGTTCCGAGAGCGTGGGCAGCGATGCGGCCCGGCCAGGCCTCTGCGGCCGGTGCGCCCCGGTGGTGGCTGCCCTGTGAGCGAGCGGCCCTCCTATTGGCCGCTCATCCTCTGGGGCGGCGGCGTGGTGGCCCTGGATCAGTTCACCAAGTGGCTCATCCAGGCGAATTTCCTGCTCCATGACAGCCGGGAGATCATCCCCGGTTTTTTCAATCTGACCTATGTCACCAACACCGGCGCGGCCTTCGGGATCCTCGCCGGCGAGCAATCGACCCTGCGGATGCTCTTTTTTGTGGCCATCGCCGTGGTGGCCCTTGCTGTCATCATCCTGGGCTGGCGTCAGCTCTGCGGCGAGCAGCGCCTTATGCCCCATGCCCTGGGGCTCATTGCCGGCGGCGCGGTGGGCAACCTCATCGACCGGGTGCGCTTCGGCGCGGTGGTCGATTTCCTCGATGTGTACGTCAACAACTACCATTGGCCAGCCTTCAACGTGGCGGATTCCGCCATCTGTGTGGGCGTCGGCCTCTTTCTGCTGGGAAGTTTCTTCTCCTCCCGGTCTTCACAGAACGCAGCATAAGGAAGGGTGGCAATGGCAGCGAAAAAGATCGCAGTCCTTTTCCCGGGCCAGGGTTCGCAGTACGTGGGCATGGCCAAGGAATTTCTCGAAGCGGACGCCGAGGCGCGGGAACTCATGGCCATGGCGGAGCGGGTGAGCGGCATGCCCCTTGGCTGCCTCTGCCTCGAAGGCCCCATAGAGGAGTTGACCCGGACCCTTTCTCTCCAGCCGGCCATGACCGTGGTGAACCTCATCTGCTGGCAGGCGCTCGGCAAGGCCGGGGTGAAGGCCGATTTTTTCGCCGGCCACAGCCTGGGCGAATACGCGGCCCTCTGCGCCGCAGGCGTTCTGGGCACCGAGGAGACGCTGGCCCTGGTCACTGAGCGCGGCCGGCTCATGGAGCGCGAGGCCGGTGCCAATCCGGGGGGCATGCACGCGGTGGTGAAGCTCGACATCGACACGGTGCGCGGCATCGTCGCTGCGGCCCAGGCCAAGGGGGCGCTGACGCTGGCCAACCACAATTCGGCCGAGCAGATCGTCATTTCCGGCGAGACCGCGGCTCTCGATGCTGCCGCCGAACTGGTGAAGGAAAAGGGCGGCAAGGCGATTCCGCTCAAAGTCAGCGGTGCCTGGCATAGCGACCTCATCAAGGGCGCGGTGCCTGATTTTGAGCAGGCTCTGGCCAAGGTTGATGTTAAATCTCCGCACACCCCGTTGCTCTTTAACGTCACTGCGGCAGCAGAGACCGACCCGGCAAGGATCCGGGCCACCATGGCCCGCCAGATCGCCGCTACGGTGCGCTGGTACGAGATTGTCCAGCATCTGCTGGCCGCCGGGGTTGATACCTTCATCGAGGTGGGGCCGAAGACGGTGCTCACCGGCCTCATGAAGAAGATCCTGCCGCCGGAGTCCAGCCACAAGACGCTCCAGGTGGACACCCCGGCCACCCTGACCCAGTGCCTTGCAGAGTTGTAAGCCTTTCGGCCGGCGACATTGGGGCTTGACAAGTGCCGGCCCACCAAGTATCTTTGTCCGTTTTCCGGCCAGGACGGCTTGGGTAGTGGTGCGTATGGACTCCCCCGTGTTGGGGTGATTCGATAAAATCTGTCTGAATTTATTGCGTTTCTCAGGCGAAATGGAAACGCGAAGGCAAGCGAGCAGCGACGAGGCAGTACGGTTGAGTACGGCGAGGAGCCGCGCCGCGCGTTTAGCCGGCAGCAGCGAAGCGGCGAAGTTAACGTTCGATTGAGAAACGCAATTATTCGGTCTTTGGCATGTTTGATACCCTTTCCGACCGCCTGCAGGACGTCTTCAAGAAGCTCCGCGGCCACGGCACGCTGAGCGAGGAGAATATCCAGGAAGCGCTCCGCGAGGTGCGGCTGGCGCTGCTGGAAGCGGACGTCAACTTCAAGGTCGTCAAGGAGTTCGTCGCTGCGGTTGCTGAAAAGGCGGTGGGCCAGGAGGTGCTCAAAAGCCTGGCCCCTGGCCAGCAGGTCGTCAAGGCGGTGCACGAGCAGCTCGTGGCGCTGCTTGGCGGCGAGAACGTCGGCCTCACCCTGACCGGCCGCCAGCCGGTGGTGATGATGATGGTCGGCCTCCAGGGCTCCGGCAAGACCACCTCGGCGGGCAAGCTGGCCCACATGCTCAAGGGCAAGGGCCGCAAGCCCTACCTGGTGCCGGCCGACGTCTATCGCCCGGCAGCCATCGAGCAGTTGCGGGTGCTGGGCGAGAAGCTGGCAGTACCGGTCCACCCCTCGCGGGCGGACCAGGACCCGGTGGCCATCTGCCAGCAGGCCTTCCACGCTGCCCAGCAGAGCGGCTGCGACACGGTGCTCATCGATACCGCCGGCCGCCTCCATGTGGACGAACCCCTCATGGAGGAGTTGCGCCGCATCAAGGAAGCGGTGCAGCCGGCCGAGATCCTTTTCGTGGCCGACGCCATGACCGGCCAGGATGCGGTGACCGTGGCGGACAAGTTCAACCAGGACCTGGCCGTGAGCGGCGTGATCCTGACCAAGCTTGATGGCGACGCCCGCGGTGGCGCGGCCCTGTCGATCAAGAAGGTCACGGGAAGGCCCATCAAGTTCGTGGGCATGGGCGAAGGGCTCGATGCCCTGGAACCCTTCCACCCGGACCGCATGGCCTCGCGCATCCTGGGGATGGGCGACGTCCTCACCCTGATCGAAAAGGCCCAGGCCGCGGTCGATCAGGACAAGGCCGAGCAGCTGGCCAAGAAGATCAAGAAGGAGGGCTTCGACCTCGAAGACTTCCGCGATCAGCTCCAGCAGATCAAGAAGCTGGGCAGCCTGGAACAGATCATGGGCATGATCCCGGGCATGAACAAGCTCAAGCAGATGCAGAATATGCCCAAGCCGGATGAGCGGGAATTGACGAAGGTGGAGGCCATCATCAACTCCATGACCGTCAAGGAGCGGCGGAACCACGGGATCATCAATGCCAGCCGCCGGCAGCGCATTGCCAAGGGCAGCGGCACCGACGTCCAGGACGTCAACAAGGTGATCAAGAGCTACACCGAGATGCTCAAGATGATGAAGAAATTCGGTGGCAAGGCGGGGCTGGGCAACATCGGCGCCCCCAAGAAGAAAGTAAAGCGGCCCAAAGGGCTGTTTCGCTAGGTTCGAGTTTTCCGTGTGATAACCGTTGGCCGTGCGGCAAGTGCCGGGGCCAACATCCATTCGTCGTAGGAGGAGTTTCAGAATGGCGGTACGTATCCGTTTGACCCGTCTGGGCAAGAAGAAGAAGCCGTTTTACCGTATCGTGGTTGCCGATTCCGAGGCCAAGCGCGATGGCCGTTTCCTGGAAGTGGTCGGCACCTACGACCCGAACCAGAATCCGGCCGCGGTCAGCATCAAGCAGGATCGCGTGCAGGACTGGCTCGCCCGTGGCGCCAAGCCGAGCGACACCGTGCGCAGCCTGCTGAAGGGCGCCACCGCCGCGGAATAACCGGCGATGAAGGAGTTGATTGCGGCGGTCGCTACCCAGCTGGTGGATGCGTCTGAGGCGGTTTCGGTGACCGAGACCGAGCAGGAAGACACCACTGTGCTCGAATTGCGGGTGGCGAAAGAGGATCTCGGCAAGGTCATCGGCAAGCAGGGCCGCACCGCGCGGGCAATGCGGGCGCTTTTGAATGCCGCGGCGGGCAAGCAGAACAAGAAGGCCCGGCTCGAGATCCTGGAGTAGTTGTTGCGCATCGTCAACCTCGGCCCCGCCCGCGGCGCCGATCAAGTGATGGTCGGCACGGTGGTGAAGCCCCACGGCATCCGCGGGGAGATCAAGGTGCTGCCGGCCGGCCGAGCTGATGCACTGCCACAGTTTCGGGAGGTGACGCTGGCCGATCCGGCGAGCGGCAGCATCCGGCAGGTGGTGATAGAGAAAAGCGGCAGCCATGAACGGCTGCTGATCCTGCGCTTGCAGGGCCTTGCCGACCGTGACAGCGCCGAGCGGCTGCGCGGCTGGGAGGTGCGGGCGGCGCGGGCAGTGATGCCGCCCCTTGATGCGAATGCGGCTTACTGGCATGAGCTGGAAGGCGCGCCGGTGATGACCGCCGAAGGCCGTCATCTCGGGGCAGCGCGGGAACTGATGCACAACGGTGCCCAGGAGGTGCTGGTGGCGCAGGGAGAATATGGCCGGGAATACCTGATCCCGGTGGTCGAGGAATTTATCTCCCACCGCTCGGCCGACGGCACCCTGGTGGTCACTCCGCCGCCGGGGCTGCTTGAGATGAACGCAGTTTCATAGCGCTTGCCGCGCACAGGTGGTGCGGGACTCGCCAGCATGCGTTTTGATATCCTCACGATATTCCCCGACCTGCTGGCCTCGCCGCTCACCGAGGGAATTATCCGGCGGGCGATCCAGGATGGCAAGGCAGAGATCGCCATCCACAACATCCGTGACTTTGCCACGGACAAGCATGCCATGACCGACGACCGCCCCTTTGGCGGCGGCGAAGGCATGGTCATGAAGCCCGAGCCGCTGGCTGCCGCGGTGCAGCATGTGCGGAGGCAGGTACCGGGCGGCAAGGTGGTGCTGCTCTCCCCCCAGGGCCGCACCTACGACCAGGCGCTGGCGAGCGAACTGGCAAGCGAACCGCACCTCATCCTGGTCTGCGGCCGCTACGAAGGGGTGGACGAACGATTCCGGGACCATTATGTGGATCTCGAAGTCTCCATCGGTGACTACATCCTCACCGGCGGGGAATTGGCAGCGATGGTGGTGGTGGATTCCATCATCCGCTTGTTGCCTGGGGTGCTTGGCTGCGCCGATTCGGCCTCCAACGACACCTTCAGCCGCGGCGGCCTCAAATATCCGCAGTACACCCGGCCGCGGGTTTTTGAAGGCGACGAGGTGCCGGAGGTGCTCTGTTCCGGCGACCATGCCGCGGTGGGCGAGTGGCGTTTTCTGGCAGCGGTGCGGCAGACGTTGGACCGGCGGCCGGAACTGCTGGCCACCATGGCTTTCAGCCGGCAGGAAGAGAAGTTGCTCAAGAAACATGGACTGCTCGACGCGGTCCGTGAGCGGCAGCGCGGCGCACGAAGCCCATGAAGCCGCAGAATGTTGCCGCGACTGGCGGGCAATTGGAACTGGCCCTGGTGCATTACCCGGTGGTCAACAAGAACGGCGAGACCATCGGGTCGGCGGTCACCAACCTGGATATCCACGATATCGCCAGGGCCGGCCGCACCTTCGGGATCGCGACATATTACATCGTCACTCCCTATGAGGACCAGCAGCAGCTGGTGGCTGAGATCCTCGATCACTGGCTGACTGGCCGGGGGAGTGTCTATAACGAGAAACGCAAGGCCGCCCTTTCCCTGGTGCGGATTTGCGAAAGCCTTGAGGCGCTGTATGTCCAGGCTGCGGCATCGGCGGGCGGGCGTCCCACGGTGCTTGCCACCTGCGCCAGGCCGCAACCGAACACCGTGAGCTACGAAGCAGTGCGGCAGCGGCTGGCAGCAGGGGAGCGGTTTCTGCTCCTGTTCGGCACCGGTTGGGGGTTGACCCCTGAAGTTATGGCCAGGGTGGACGCCACCCTGCCGCCGATTGCCGGGGCAACGGAGTATAATCACCTGTCGGTGCGATCGGCAGCCGCCATCGTGCTCGACAGAGTGTTGGGAAAGAGATAAATTGAGGATTCAGGAGCGATTAGTGATCGCTCCCGGGCAAGCCGAGAAGCGAAAAGAGGAAGACCATGAACGTAATCGAGATGATTGAGCAGGAGAACATGCGGCACGATGTGCCCGATTTCCGCCCCGGCGACACGGTGAAGGTGCATATCCGCATCATCGAGGGCAACAAGGAGCGGGTCCAGGTGTACGAAGGCGTGGTTACCCGCCAGCACCGCGGCACCATGGGCGCCTCGGTCACCGTGCGCAAGATCTCCCATGGCGTCGGGGTGGAGAAGACCTTCTGCATCCACAACCCGCGTCTGGAGAAGATCGAGCTGGTGAGCCGCGGCCGGGTGCGGCGCTCCAAGCTTTATTATCTGCGGAACCTGCGCGGTAAGGCAGCGCGCATCAAGGACAAGGACATCAACTAGGCGTTCTTCCTGGCAAGGGGCGGCTGTTTTGCAGCTGGTCCCCTTGCCGTGGGGTGAGCCATTTGCCGCGCCCGAAACGACTGTGGCCTGAATCCCCCGCGCTGGACCGTTTTGTCTATGAACGGTCGCTGCGGGAACAGGGCTACCTTCGGATCGCCGGCACGGATGAGGTGGGCCGCGGACCACTGGCTGGGCCAGTGGTGGCGGCCTGTGTCATTTTACCGCCGGAGTGCGACCCGCAACGCTATCGGGATTCGAAACAGCTCTCCCACGCGCAGCGGGTAACGCTGGCCGAAGAACTGAAGGCGAGCGGCGCCCTGATCGGCGTCGGTATGGCGGATGCGGCTGAGATCGACCGGCTCAACATCCTGCAGGCCTCGCTGCTCGCCATGCGCCTTGCGGTGGAAAACCTGCCCCTTGCCCCGGATTTTTTGCTGGTGGACGGCCGGCACACCCTGCCGCTCGCCATTCCCCAGCAGGCGGTGATCAGGGGCGATAGCCGCAGCGCCTCCATCGCCGCGGCGTCCATCATCGCCAAGGTTGCCCGCGATGCCTTGATGGACGCCATGCACCAGGAATATCCCCACTACAATTTTCAGCGCCACAAGGGGTACGGCACCGCCGAGCACTGCCGGCTGCTCCGGCTTCATGGGCCTTGCCTGCTGCACCGTCGCAGTTTTCGGCCGGTGCGGGAGGCGCTGGCAAAGGGGGAGGAATGAGCGATCCGGGCAAGGAACTGGGCAGGCAGGGCGAGGGGCTGGCCGCAGCGTATCTTGCGCGGGCCGGCTACAGGATCGTGGCCCGCAACTACCGGTCGCGATTGGGTGAACTTGATCTTGTTGCCGAGGAGGGCGGGGTCGTGGTCTTTGTCGAGGTGAAAACCAGGCGGGATGGCGCCGCAGTGGGTCCCTTCGAGGCGGTGACCGCCAGCAAGCGCCGCCAGATGGCGCGGGTGGCGCTGGACTATCTGACCCGCCACGGCCAGAACGAGCGGGCTGCCCGCTTCGACGTCGTGGCCGTCACCTTTGGTGGTGGCGGGCCGCGCATTGAACTCATGAAAAACGCCTTTGCACTCGATGAGGGGTGAGATGCAGCACGCCGGAACGCCACCACATGTCATCGGTATCACCATGGGCTGCCCCGTCGGGGTGGGCCCGGAGATCCTCCTGCGCTTTCTGGCCGGCGACTCAACCCATGCCTTTACGCCGGTGGTGCTGGGCGACCTTGGGGTGCTCCACCGCACGGCGCAACTGCTCGGGATGGAGACGCCGGTGGTGGCGTGGCAGCCCGGTACGCCAGTGCAGCCGGGAGCGGTCAATGTCCATTCCCTCTCCGACCTCGGGTCCGGACTGCGCTGGGGGCAGCCGGACGCCGGGACCGGACGCGCCATGGCCCGCTACATCGAGGAGGCGGTGCGCCTCATTGCGGCCGGCGAACTGGCGGCCATGGTCACCTGTCCCATCGCCAAGAGCGCGCTCAAGATGGCGGGGTACAGCTATCCGGGCCATACCGAGATGCTGGCCGCCTTCTGCGGGGCCAGCGACTATGCCATGATGATGGCCGGCGGCAGCCTGCGGGTCACCCTGGTCACCATCCACCAGGCCCTGGTCCAGGCGGCGGCTGCCCTGAGCCAGGCCGCGGTGGAACAGCTCATCGCCATCACCCACAGTTCTCTGATGCGGGATTTCGCCCTGGCAGAGCCGCGCATCGCAGTGGCCGGCCTCAATCCCCATGCCGGCGAGGGCGGACTCTTCGGCCGCGAGGAGGAAGAGGTCATCGCCCCGGCAGTCCGCACGGCTGCGGCGCGGGGCTGGCAGGTGAGCGGCCCGCTGCCGCCGGATACCGTCTTCTACCGGGCCAGCCAGGGACAGTTCGACGCGGTGGTGGCCATGTATCACGATCAGGGTTTGATCCCCTTCAAGCTGCTTCATTTCCGGGACGGAGTCAACGTGACCCTGGGGCTGCCCATTGTCCGCACGTCGGTGGATCACGGCACCGCCTACGACATCGCCGGCAAAGGCATCGCCGATGCGGCCAGTCTGGCCGCCGCCTTTGCGCTGGCCGGGGTCATCGTTGAAAACCGTCGCCGGGCTGCGACAGAGCGGCGGGGCACGGCATGAGCGTTCCTGCCAATCGCCGCGGCCTGCTCATTGCCTTCGAGGGAATCGACGGCACCGGCAAGAGTACCCAGATCCGGCTGCTGGCCGAACGGCTGCGCGGCGAGGGATTGCCGGTGCTGGCCACCCGCGAGCCCACCGACGGCCTGTATGGCCGCCGCATCCGCGAGCTCTTCACCAACCGGGCCAGCGTCACCCCGGAGGAGGAACTGGCCCTTTTTGTCGCCGACCGCCGGGAGCATGTGGATCAGGTCATTGCGCCGGCCCTCGGGCGTGGTACAATAGTGCTCACCGACCGCTACTACTTCTCCACCGCCGCCTATCAGGGCGCCCTTGGACATGATCCGCAGGCGATCATCGCCCGGAATGAGGAATTCGCGCCGGTGCCGGACCTGGTGGTGCTGCTCACCGCCGCGCCGGCAGTGGGTATCCACCGGGTGCAGAAATTCCGTCAGGAGACGCTGAACGACTTTGAGCAGGAGCAGGGGCTGGCCCGGGTGGCGGCGATTTTCGACGGCCTTGAACGGCCGTTCATCCGCCGCATTGCCGCGGAACAGCCGGTGGAGGCGGTGGCGGCCGGTGTGTGGGCCGTGATGGTGCCGCTGCTGCGGGAAAAAGGGGTTGCAATGGCCGGGGATGCCAGGGAGTGCTGATGCGGAAGAAAATGCTCTATGCCATGGTTCTGCTGCTGGGGTTGGTTGCCTGTGCGCCTCTGACTGAGGAAGCGGGCGGGCCGGCGGATGAGCGCCGATCCCGTCAGGGCGCCGAGAGCGACCAGAGCTGCGCCTATGCCCATTTTCTCTGGGGCAAGGCTGCCGAGGCGGCTGGCCGGCCGGAAGAGGCCATCTTTCATTTCGAGCAGGCTCTGGAGTGCGACCCGGCGGCTGAATATGTGATGCGCAACCTGGCCATGTCCCTCATCCGCACCGACAAGCGGCAGCAGGCCATTGCCTGGGTCAACAAGATTCTGGCCGCCAGGCCCGACGATGTCGGCGCCCAGTCGCTGCTGGCCAACCTCTATGTCTCCATCGGCGAAACCGGCCAGGCCGAGGCGGCCTACCGGGCGATCCTGGCCAAGGATCCCGGGAACCAGAACGTCATGCTGATGCTCGGTTCGCTCTATGCAGGCAACCGTCAGTACGAGAAGGCCAGGGCGCAACTGGAAGAACTGGTGCGGATCGCGCCTGAATCCTATGCCGGCCATTACTATCTGGCCAAGTTGTACCGGGAGATGCGGTTGGGTCCCAAGGCGGCCGCGGCCTATACCAAGGCCCTGTCCCTGAACTGGTCCGCGCCCCTGGCTTACGAAGCGGCTGATTTTTACGAATCGTTGTCGCGCTACGCGGAGAGCGCCAAGCTCTACCGGCGCATTCTCGATGATGACCCTGCCGATGAGCGCGCCCGTGGCCTGCTGGCCAACAGCTATCTCCAGCAGAACAAGATCGATGCCGCCCTGGCGGAACTGCGGGAATTGCGGCAAACCGCCAGCGAGACGCTGCGGGTGGATCTGACCATCGGCCGCGTCCTGCTGGAGGCCAAGCGCTACGATGCGGCCATCGCCCACCTGACCAGGATCCTCGCCGAAGACCCGGGTCAGGTCAGCATCCGTTCGTTGCTGGTCCTCACGTACTACCAGAAAGGCGACAAGGTCCGGGCCAGGAAGATGCTGGCCGAGGTGCGGCCGGGGATGGCGGGCTACGAGGAAGCGGTGCTGATGCTGGCCCGGCTGCTTCAGGACGAAAAGGACCTGGCCGGCGCCGAAAAGGTGTTGCGGCAGGCGATTGCCGAGGCGGAAAGCGAGCGCAAGGTGGTTTTCTATGTGGCCCTTGCGGCGCTCTACCGCGAGCGGCAGGAATTGCCCAAGGCGTATGCGGTGTTCGACGAGGCGCAGCAGGCGCTGCCGACCGATTCCAAGTTGCGCTTCGAGTACGGCCTCTTTCTCGAACGCATCGGCAATACCGACGCGGCGCTGGCCAAGATGCACGAGGTGCTGGCCTTGGAGCCCCGCAATCCCTATGCCCTGAACTACGTGGGCTACACCTGGGCCGACCGCGGCGAGCGCCTTGAGGAGGCCAGGGCCTATATCGAAGAGGCGGTGAGCCAGCGGCCCGAGGATGGCTTCATCCGCGACAGCCTCGGCTGGGTCTATTACCGCCTGGGCGACTACGAGCGGGCGGTGCGGGAGCTGGAGAAGGCGGTGGAACTGGCCAACGACGAGGACGCCACCATTTACGATCATCTGGGTGATGCCTACGCCAGGCTGAAGCGGTATGCCGAGGCCGCCGGGGCCTACGACCGGGCCGCGGAACTCTATGATGAGCCGGCGAAAAGAGAGGCGGTCCGCCGCAAGCGCGAGGCATTGCCCCTCCAATGAGGATTTTTTTTGCGCGATTTTCTGCCGCCCTGCTGGTGGGCGGCTTTTTTGTTGCCCTGTCCGGCTGCGCGACGACGCGCCCGGCGTTTTCTGCCCTCGACCCCGAGGAAGAACGGCAGATGCGGCAGGAGGCGGCCTCCCTTCTTGTGCCGGTGGATGGCTGCGGCCAATGTCTTGATGTGGAGGCGCGGGTGGTGGTGCACTCCCTCTGGCAGTCGGGCACGGTGGAGGGATATCTGCTGGCCCGGGCGCCGGGGGCGCTCAAGTTCGTCGGCCTCTCCCCCGTCGGCCAGCCGTTGCTGGTGCTGGCCACCGATGGCAGTTCTTTCCGCTTTCTTTCAGTGGCGGCGGCCACTGCCTACGAAGGCGCCACCACGGCAGCGGCCTTCCGCAAATATGCGCCCGCCGGCCTTGATCCGCACGCCACCTTCTTCTGGCTCATCGGCCGGCTGCCCCGCGATAGCCGGATCATCGGAGTCAGTCGCGATGAGGCCGGCAACGGGTACTGGCTCGCGCTGGCCAACGGCGCGGAAGGCGATCATCGCGTGCTCTTCGACCCGGCCGGGGGCGCCATCACCCGCGCCGTGCTGCTGGATCAGGACGGGCAGCCGCTCCTTGAGGTGACCTACGAGGCATATCGGCAGGTGGAGGCGCTGGGCGGGGCCGCCGGCTGCCGCCTGCCCGGCAGGGTGACGGTTTCCGGCCCAAAACAAAAAGGCGCGGCCCTGGCCGTGCATTTCAGCAACTGGCTTTTGGGCACCACCTGCAGCGACGCGGATTTTGTCGTGCCGGTGCCGCCCGGCTTTGCGACGGAGAAGGTAGAGTGAATTTCGACAGGGTGCTGGCCCAGGTCGCCAAGCCGAGCCGTTACTGCGGCAACGAATTCAATGCGGTCAGAAAGGAATGGGATGCGGCGGCGCTGCGCATGGTGCTTGCCTTCCCGGACCTCTACGAGATCGGCATGTCCCATCAGGGGTTGCAGATTCTCTATCATCTCGTCAACCGGCAGCCGGAGTGGCTGGCCGAACGGGTCTATGCGCCGGATCGCGACCTGGAGCGGGTGCTGCGCGAGGAAGGGCTGCCGCTCTTTTCGCTGGAATCGCGGCGGCCGCTTGCCGAGTTCGACATCCTCGGCATCACCCTGCCCTATGAACTCTGCTACACCAACATCCTGACCATCCTCGACATGGCCGGCCTGCCGTTCCGGGCAATCGAGCGCGATGAACGTTTTCCGCTGGTGATCGGCGGCGGCCCCTGCGCCTTCCACCCCGAGCCGGTGGCGGATTTTTTCGATGCCATCCTGCTGGGCGACGGCGAGGAGGCCATTGGCGAAATCGCCGGCTGCGTGGCGCAGGCCAAGGAGGAAGGGCTCGGCCGCGAGGAACTGCTCGTTCGCCTTGCGGCCATCCCCGGGATCTATGTGCCCCGTTTCTTTGCGCCCCGCTACGACGACTCGGGGGCGTTTGCCGGGATCATCCCCCTGCGGCCCGAATACCCCAAGGTGCGGCGCCGCATTCTGCCTCGCCTCGATGCGGTCCCGCCGCCCGAGGCGCCGCTGGTGCCCACCACCCGCATTGTTCACGACCGGCTGGGGATAGAAATCGCCCGCGGCTGCACCCGCGGCTGCCGTTTCTGTCAGGCCGGCATCATCTACCGGCCGGTGCGCGAACGCTCGCCGGAGCAGGTGCTCGACCTGGCCCGGCAGGGGATCGAGGCCACCGGTTTCGAGGAGATGGCCTTGCTGTCCCTCAGTACGGGCGACTATGCCTGCCTCGGCGACCTGCTGATTCGCCTCATGGACGCCCTTACCCCGGAGCGGGTCTCGGTCTCCATGCCCTCCATGCGGGTGGGCACCCTCACCCCGGCGATCATGGAGCAGATCCGGCGGGTGCGCAAGACCGGCTTCACCCTGGCCCCCGAGGCCGGTACCGATCGGCTGCGCCAGGTGATCAACAAGGGCATCACCGAGGCGGATCTGCTCGCCGCCACCGGCGCGGCCTTCGGCCTGGGCTGGAAGCAGATCAAGCTCTACTTCATGTGCGGCCTGCCCACCGAGACCGAGGAGGATATCGCGGCCATTCCGGAACTTGCCTGGAAGGTACTGCGCACCAGCCCCGGCGGCGGCCGCCAGGTGACGGTGAGTGCTGCGGTCTTCGTACCCAAGCCCCACACCCCCTTTGAGCGCGAGCCGCAGCTTTCCGTCGAAGAGGGGTTGCGGCGGCTTCATCTCATGCGCGACCGGCTCAAGGGGCGCGCCTTTTCCTTCAAGTGGCACGACCCGCGCCAGAGCTACCTCGAAGGCGTGCTCTGCCGCGGCGACCGCCGCCTGTCCCGGGTGGTCGAGGCGGCCTGGCAGGGCGGCGCCCGGCTCGACGCCTGGTCCGATTTTCTCAATCTCGACCTTTGGCAGAGGGTGGCCCAGGAGCTGGGCCTTGATCTGGGCCAGTATCTTGCCCGCCGTGCCCCGGGAGCCCCTCTGCCCTGGGACCACCTCGATGCCGGGGTGGATCCGCAATTCTTTGCCGAGGAACTGGTCAAGGCAGAGAAGGGTGAGTACACCCCGGACTGCCGGGTGCACGGCTGCCAGGGGTGCGGCCTCTGCGACTTCAAGACGGTCAGGCCCGTGGTCTGCCGCGGGGCGGCGGATGCACCGCCGGCACCGGCTGCCGCTGCACCCGCGCCCGGCACTGGCCAAGACAAGGGCCAGCCGGCAAAATTCGTCTACCGTCTCGACTACGCCCGGCGGGGCGAATCGCGGCTGTTGAGCCATCTGGAACTGATCCAGGTGATCTTCCGGGCCTTCCGGCGGGCGCATCTGCCGCTGCTCTATTCCCGGGGGTTCAATCCCACTCCCAAGGTCTCCTTTGGACCGGCCCTGCCGCTGGGCACCGAGAGCCTGGCGGAGTATCTCTATATCGAGGTGGGGGAGCCGCTGGGCAATCTGACGGTCTGGCAGGCACGGCTCAACCAGGAACTGCCGGCCGGGCTCAGCGTCGAGGTCATGGCTCCGGCCAGCGGCGATCAGCCCCAACGGCTGCTCCAGGGCTACGAGGTTTCCCTGCCCGCCCGGCCGGCGGCGGAATCTTTTGTGCGGTTGCTCAACAGCCCGCAATTTGTTATCACTGTCCAGCGCAAGGGCAGGGAGCGCGCCATCGACGTGCGGCCGCAGGTGCGCCATCTGGGCGTGCGGTCCGACGGCGTGGTGGAAATGACCTTGTGGAGCGAGACCGGCCGGGCCGGAGTCAAGCCCATGGAACTGCTGCGTGAGGTGTTGGGCCTGTCGCCGGAGGAGATGTTCGGCACCAGGGTCATCAAGGTCTGGAGCCGGGAAGAATAAGCGCAGGCGGCACGCCGTCTTTTTGCAGCCGCCTGACAGGGGGAACCATGCCAACCGAATTGCTGATCAATGCCACGCCCTACGAGATCCGCATTGCCCTGGTCGAACATGGCAATCTGGTGGAATTCTATCTTGAGCATCCGACCGAAAAGGGACTCATCGGCAACATCTACCGCGGCAAGGTGGTGCGGGTGCTGCCGGGCATGCAGGCCGCCTTTGTCGACATCGGCCTTGAGCGCACCGGCTTTCTCTATGTCGATGACGTTTACACCAACTCCGCCGAATTCGAAAAGCGGTTCGCCAAGTGCGACCGCCACGACGGCGGCGACTGCACCGGCTGCAGCGGCGAAGTGCCGGAGTCCCTCTGCCGCCGTTCCCCGGGCCTGAACATCGAGGATCTGCTCCGCGAGGGGCAGGACGTCCTGGTGCAGGTGTGCAAGGAGCCCATCGGCACCAAGGGGGCGCGGCTCACCTGCCACATCACCCTGCCGTGCCGGAACCTGGTCTTCATGCCGATGACCGACCACATCGGCATCTCCCGCAAGATCGAAAACGAGGAGGTGCGCCAGCAGCTCCGCAAGGACATCGAACATCTGCGGCCCGCCGGCACCGGCTTCATTGTCCGCACCGTGGCGGAGAACGCCACCAACGAGGATCTTGAGGCGGACATGGAGTTTCTCCTCCATACCTGGGGCGAGATCCAGGATCTGGCGGCCAAGGCCCCGCTGCCCAGCCTGGTCTACGAGGACCTCGACATTACCCTGCGGGTGGTGCGCGATGTTTTTTCGCCCGAGGTGGAGCGGGTGGTGGTGGACGACCGCAAAACTTGCGAACGGGTGCTGCGCTTTGTCGATACCTTTGCCCCGCGGCTCAAGGGGCGGGTGACCCTGTCCCAGACCGATTCGCCGCTTTTCGACGCCCACGGCATCGAGATGGAAGTCAACCGGGCGCTGGACAAGAAGATCTGGTTGCGCTGCGGCGGCTACATCATCATCGACACCACCGAGGCGCTCACCGTCATCGACGTCAACACCGGGCGCTACGTGGGCAAGAGCGGCCTTGAGGAGACGATCTTCAAGACCAACATGGAGGCGGTCAAGGAGATCGCCTACCAGTTGCGCCTCCGCAACATCGGCGGCATCATCATCATCGACTTCATCGACATGGAGGAGGAGCCCCACCGCGAGGAGGTCTTCAATGCGCTGCGGGAGGCGGTGCGCAAGGACAAGAGCCGGGTCAACATCCTCAAGGTTTCGGAGTTCGGGCTGGTGCAGATGACCAGGAAGCGCAACCGCGAGGATCTGCGCCACATGATGTGCGAGCCCTGCCTCTACTGCCACGGCGAGGGGATGCTCAAGTCGGCCCGCACCATCTGCTACGAGATATTCCGCCGGATCGAGCGCGAAGCGAAAAAGGCCACCGTCCAGAACGTCACCCTCCAGGTGCACCCCAAGGTGGCTGCGCTGATGCTCAAGGAGGAGGCCGCCACCATCGACTATCTCCAGCATCGCACCGGCCGGCAGTTGACCATCCAGCCGGTGAAGGATCTGCACATCGAAAAGTACGAGATCGTCTGGAGCTGACCGCTCTGGGCAGCCGGCGGGGTTGGCGGGATGCGGGGCGACAATTGCCCTTGACAAATACAGGCGTTGTGGTATCTATGACTGTTTCCCGGGTCGGGCATTTCGCTGGCCAGGGGGTGAATTTTTAAAGTTGTTTCGGGATGTTGTCGAGGCTGTTGCCGGCAGTGGCAGCGGCAGGAATGATACGGTATCGGAGGAAGATATGTACGCAATTATTCGCACCGGCGGAAAGCAGTATCAGGTGGCTCCGGGCGCGCGTGTCCGCGTGGAGAAGCTGGCCGGCGAGATCGGCGAGACGGTGGAGCTGACCGAGGTGCTGCTGGTGGCCGACGGCGACAAGGTGACGGTGGGCCAGCCGGTGGTGGCCGGCGCCAAGGTCACTGCCCGCATCGTCGAGCAGGACAAGGACAAGAAGATCCTGGTCTTCAAGAAGAAGCGGCGCAAGGGCTATCAGCGCATGCAGGGGCATCGTCAGGCCTTCACCGGTCTTGAAGTGCAGCAGATTTCCGCCTAATTTCGACTTCCAACCACATGAGGTGTTGCTGTGGCTCATAAAAAAGCAGGTGGCAGTTCCAGAAACGGTCGTGACAGTAACGGGCAGCGTCGCGGAGTGAAACGCTTCGGCGGCCAGGAAGTGCGTGCGGGCAGCATCCTGGTGCGCCAGCTCGGCACCAAGATCCATCCCGGCAAGAATGTCGGCCTGGGCCGTGACTATACCCTCTTTGCCAAGATCGACGGCGTGGTGGCCTTCGAGGAGTTCGGCCAGGACCGCAAGCGCGTCAGCGTCTATCCGGTGGCCGACGCCGAATAACCCCCATTTGTTCTCCCCGGCTTCATCGGCGCCCCCGTGCAAGCGGGGGCGAGCGCACAGGCGACCGCGATGGCGTTTATCGATGAGGCAAAGTTTTTCGTCAAGGCCGGTGACGGCGGCAATGGCTGCGTCAGCTTCCGGCGCGAGAAGTTCGTGCCCAAGGGCGGGCCGGATGGCGGCGACGGCGGCGACGGCGGTTCCGTGATCATCGAGGCCTCCGGCCGTCTCACTTCCCTTCTCGACTTCAAGTACCGATCCCATTTTTTGGCCGACAACGGCGGCCATGGCCAGGGCAAGCGCATGCACGGCAAAAACGGCGGCGACTGCATCCTGCGCGTGCCGCCCGGATCGCTGATCAAGGACGTGGACTCCGGCGAGGTGCTGGCCGAGCTCATGGCCGACGGCGACCGCTTTGTCGCGGCCCGCGGCGGCGCGGGAGGGCGGGGCAACGTCCACTTCGCCACCTCGCAGAACCGCGCCCCGCGCATTGCCACCAAGGGGAAGCCCGGTGATGAGCGCTGGTACCGCATCGAGCTGAAGCTGCTTGCCGACGTCGGCCTCATCGGCCTGCCCAATGCCGGCAAATCCACCCTGCTCTCCAGGCTCTCCGCCGCTACCCCCAAGGTGGCCGACTATCCCTTCACCACCATCGCGCCGCAGCTCGGGGTGCTCCATTTTCCTGACCGGCCTTCCTGCATAGTGGCGGACATCCCCGGTCTCATCGAAGGGGCGCACGAGGGCGCGGGGCTCGGCCATAAATTTCTCAAACATGTTGAAAGAACCCGGATTTTGTTGCACGTTATTGATGCCTCCGCCCCGGACGACGAGCCGTGGCAGCAGTACCAGACCCTGGAGCATGAGCTGGCCCAGTACAATGTGGAGTTGCTCGGCCGCCACCGCCTGATGCTGCTGAACAAGATCGACCAGGTCGCCGACCGCGGCCGCGTTGCCGAACTGGCCGCCCGCTTTGCCCAAGAGGGGATACGGACGCTCGCGATCTCGGCCCTCACCGGCGAGGGGATCGACGAACTCAAGGAAGCCATAGGCCAATTGCTGGACGAGAATCCTGCATGAGCTATCAGGTGAACCAGGAACAGGGCCGCGAACTGCGGCAACGCCTGCTTGGCAAGGCGAAACGGGTGGTGGTCAAGGTGGGCAGTGCCGTGCTCACCACCAGCGAGGGGCTCAATTACCCGGTGCTCGACGCCCTGGCCGCCCAGATCGCCGTCCTGCGCCAGCAGGGCCGCGAAGTGATCCTGGTCAGCTCCGGGGCGGTGGCGGCCGGCCGGCGCAAGCTGGGGTTGGGCGGCCGCGCCATCAGCCTGCGGGAAAAGCAGGCCGCGGCCGCCGTCGGCCAATCGAGCCTCATGCGCGCCTATGAAAAAATCTTCGAGCAGCTCGGCCACAAGGTGGCCCAGGTGCTCCTCACCCACGACGCCCTCTCCCACCGCGACCGCTATCTGAACGTTCGCAACACCCTGCTCACCCTGCTGGAGTGGGGGCTGGTGCCGATCATCAACGAGAACGACACCGTCTCGGTGGAGGAGCTGCGCTTCGGCGACAACGACACCCTGGGCGCCATGGTGACCAACCTCATCGAGGCGGAACTGCTCATCTGCCTCACCGACGTGGCCGGCCTTTTCACCGGCAACCCCGCTCTCGACCCGGCTGCCAAACAGATCTACGTGGTGACCAGGGTGGGCCGCGAGGTGGAGGAGATGGCCGGCCAGGTGGTGAGCGGGGTGGGCACCGGCGGCATGCGGAGCAAGGTCAATGCCGCCAGGATGGTGGCCGCCCGTGGCGGCTGCTCGGTGGTGGCGCCGGGCCGCGAACCCGGAGTGCTCACTCGCCTCATGGACGGCGAGCCGCTGGGCACCTTGTTCCTCGGCCGGGAAACCAAGCTGGCCGGCCGCAAGCACTGGATCGCCTACACCCTGCGGCCCAAGGGCTTTCTGGTGCTCGACGCCGGCGCCTGCCGCGCTATTGTCGAGAACGGCAAGAGCCTGCTGCCCTCGGGCATCGTCGAGGTGCGCGGCAGGTTCGGCATCGGCGACCCGGTCCACTGCCTCGACAGTGAGGGTCATGCGGTGGCGGCCGGGCTGGTGAACTACGATGCCGAGGCGGTACGGAAGATCCAGGGCCTGAAGACGAGCCAGATCGAAGAGACGCTGGGCTACAAGGACAGCGACGAGATCATTCACCGCGACAATCTGGTCATTCTCTAGGCGTGGAGGAGGGATTGGTTATGACCATTGCAGAGACCATCAAGAAGCTGGCCGTCGAGGCCAAGAGCGCGGCCCGCCAGGTGGCGAGCCTCTCCACCACCGCGAAGAACCGGGTGCTGCTCAATATGGCCGAGGCGCTCATCGCCAACAAGGCGCTGATCCAGAGGGAAAATGAGAAGGACCTGGCTGCTGGCCGGGCCAAGGGGCTCTCCGCCGCCATGCTTGACCGGTTGGCCCTGACCGGCAAGACCATCGACAGCATGGTCGCGGGCCTGAAAGAAGTGGCGGCCCTGCCCGACCCGGTGGGCGAGGTTTCCGAGCTGGTGCAGCGGCCGAGCGGCATCTCCGTGGGCCGCATGCGGGTGCCGCTCGGCGTCATCGCCATGATCTACGAATCGCGACCCAACGTCACCGTCGATGCCGCGGCCCTTTGTCTCAAGGCGGGCAATGGTGTGGTGCTGCGGGGCGGCTCCGAGGCGATCCATTCCAACCTGGCCCTGGCCAAGGTGCTCCAGGAAGTGCTCGCGGCCGAAGGGGTGAACCCGGCGGCGGTGCAGGTGATCCCGGTCACCGACCGCGAGGCGATCACCGCCATGCTCCAGCTCGAAGAGCAGATCGACCTGGTCATCCCCCGCGGCGGCGAGGGGCTGATCCGCTTTGTTTCGGAGAATTCGCGGATTCCGGTGCTCAAGCACTACAAGGGCGTCTGCCACCTTTTTGTCGACGAGAGCGCCGATTTCGACATGGCCACCAACCTCGTCATGAACGGCAAGACCCAGCGGCCCGGCGTCTGCAATGCCCTGGAGACCCTGCTGATCCATAAGAACGTGGCTCCGGCCTTCCTGCCGCTCATTTGCGCGAAGCTCGCCGCAGCCACGGTGGATATCCGCGGCTGCGAGCGAACCCGCGCCATCGTTCCCACGGTCACCCCGGCATTACCCACCGACTGGGGCATGGAGTTCCTCGACCTCATCCTGGCGGTGAAGGTGGTGGATGATCTCGACGCGGCCATGGAGCATATCGTCCAGTACGGCTCGCTCCACACCGAGGTGATCGTCACCAACAACTACGCCCATTCCCAGCGCTTCCTGCGCGAGGTGGATGCCTCGGCGGTGATGGTCAACGCCTCGACCCGTTTCAACGACGGCGGCCAGTTCGGCCTCGGCGCCGAGATCGGCATCAGCACCACCAAACTCCACGCCTACGGCCCCATGGGGCTCAAGGAACTGACCACCCAGAAGTTCATCGTCTACGGCAGCGGGCAGGTGCGCAGCTAGGCCGGCCATGGAATGCCTTGTTGCCTTGCCGGGCCGCCGCGTCGGCATCCTGGGCGGCACCTTCGATCCGGTCCACCTGGGCCATCTGGCCGTGGCTGAGGCGGCCCGGGAGCATCTGGCCCTCGATACACTCCTCTTCATCCCCGCGGCCTCGCCGCCCCACAAGCTGCGGGCGCCCCTGGCCCCCTTTGCCGACCGGGTCGCCATGCTCCGCCTTGCCCTGGCGGAGCATCCAGGTTTTGCCATCTCCGAGATGGAGCGGGACCGCCCCGGCCCCTCCTACAGCATCGACACCCTGAAGGAATTGCGCCAGCAACTGGGGGAAGAAGCGCGTCTCTTCTTCTGCATCGGCATGGATGCCTTTGCCGAGATCACCTCATGGAAGAAGTATGCCGAACTCTTCCATTATGCCGGCTTCGTGGTGGTGGAGCGGCCGGATTCCGGCGGGATGGCCCTTGCCGATTTTATCGCCGCCGAACTGCCGCATTTCCGGCAGGGAGGGGAAAGGGCGTGGGCAGAGGCGGATGGCCCCGGCCGCATTTATGCCCTCGCCATGCCAGGCGTGCCGGTCTCTTCGACTCTGGTGCGGGAGCGGGCTGCGCGGGGGGAGTCCCTGGCCGGTCTCGTGCCGGGGGAGGTGGCCGGCTACATCGCCCGCCACGGCCTCTACCGGCCCTCAACCGGCGGGCGTTGACGCCGTTTCTTCGCCGCCTTCGCGGCTCTTTCCCAGGCAGAGAAAGATCAGGCCCGTCAACAGCAGGACCAGGCTGGCGCCGCGGAAGGCGCTGCCGTATCCATGCGCCGCGGCAATGCATCCTGCCACCAGCGGGCCGGTGGTATGGCCGATGTCCATGATGGAGCCGAGGAGGCCCATGGCCGACCCGCGCGCCCGGCCGTGGGAGAGATCGGCGATGTGGCTGGCCGTGGCCGAGGTGACGATGGAGAGCCCCAGGCCAAAGGCGATGCTGAGGCACAGCAGCGGCAGCAAGGTGGTGGCCTGTCCCAGCAGACCGAGGCAGAGGCTGCCGAAAAGCGCCCCGGCGATGATTTGCGGCCGGCGGCCGTGCCGGTCGGAAAATCTCCCCATGAAGGGTTTGGTGAGCGCCAGGGTGATGACCTGGGCCGCGAGGAGCAGGCCGATTTCGTAGGCGGTCATCCCCTGGGCCAGTACATGGAGGGGGAGAAAGGTTTCGAAGGCACCGTAGCCAAAGAGGATGGCCGCCTCCACCAGGCTGGTGAGGAGGATGGCGCGATGGAGCACCACTGCCTTGAAGTGGCGGAAGGTTGCGGACCAGGGCTGCGCCTGGCCGCCGGCGGTATCGACCGGCAGGTTGGCGGCCAGCAGCAGGGTGAGGCCGCCGGCCATGGCGCAGACCATATAGACCGCCTGGAAGGCGCGCGCCGGACTGAGAACCAGGGCGCCGAGGATACCTGCTCCGGCCAGGGGGGCGAGGAAGCGGCCGAGCAGGGTGGCGGTGGAGAACCATCCCATCTTCTCGCCGCGTTCGCTGGCGGAAAAGGTGGAGACCATGGCCATGGCCACCGGCACGAAGATGGCGGTGGCGAAACCGTGGGCAAAGCGGATCAGGGCGAGCTGCCAGAGCTGCCGGACCAGGAGGTATCCCCAGGGGACCAGGGCGAAAAGCAGGGCAGAAACCACGAGCAACCGTTTCCTGCCAAAGCGGTCGGCCAGGAGGCCGGCGGGCACGCTGAACACAACGCCGGCAAAGGCGGAAACCGAGGCGACGAGGCCAACGCCACTGGGACTCGCCCCCAGATGCGCGGCAAAAAGCGGCAATACCGGGCTCTTCGCGATGGTGGCGCTGAAGATCGCCAGCATCCCGGTGGCGCAGAGTGCCGTGAACGGTGGAAGTCGCATGGTCTCGTCAGTTATCGCCCGGCAAATTCTTTCCTGTGAAGATTACGGAAGCGCGTCAGCGAGTCGGCCTTGGTCCAGAGGCCGACATGCCCGTGCACCGGCCATGCGGCCTCGTATTCCAGGAGGGTGGCGCCGTCGAGGGAGCCGGTGATGTGATTTCCGCAAATTTTTACCCGGACTGTATACCATTGGCCGGTCCGCACTTCCACGGCGGCGGTTGCCCGCGTGTAACGCCGGTTGTTGACGAATTCGAACAGGATGCAGTTGTTTTCGAGGGCGTTGATGCGCAGGACGAAGTAGTTGCCCACGTTGCGAAGGCCAAAGGCAAGCCCCCCGGCCTGGTCGATATGCCCGCCCGCGGGCTGCACTTGGACCGAGAGAACGGCATCGCCCGTGCCGCTTTCCTTGGCAATGGCCAGCGGAAAATGGTAGTAGGCGCCGATATTGTCCAGAAACTCCTGGTATTTTGCTCCCGCGACCCGGCCCATGAAGCCGGCAAAGCCCGCTCCGAGGCTGGTCAGCCAACGGGAGCCGTCCTGAACCAGCAGAGTGTCTTCTTCGGCCCGCCAGTTGCCCAAGGGGGTATAGTAACCGGGGAGGCTGTTCGTGACCCCCTGACCGAGAAAATCGTAATCGCCCCGGAAAAAGGCCTCCGTCATGGCCTCCACCTGATCCGGATTCGCTATGGCCATATCCAGCAGGCGGCTGGAGGCCAACAGGCGGCCCAACTGGTCGAGGGCTTCTTCCATGATTTTTTGCCCGGCGTTTTTGAGGGAGGCCTCCAGCAGGTCGCCGGTGATGGTGAGGTGGAAGCCAAGTCGTCCCAGGACATTCGCCAGGAACTGGATGCGCAGCGACCGTCCCACAAAGGAGCCCACCCCGCCGGAGAATTGCAGGAGGATGTGGTTCTGGCCGGCGTTTTCCTCGCCCACGGCACAGAAGGCGTCCACGTTGGCGTAGTGGTACCCGAATTTGGCGCTCAGGTTCATGTATTCGCGGGAGATGACCGCATAGCTGTCCCCGCCTGGCTGGGGGCCGAATTCGGAAACAGCGGTTGACGACATGAGGGTGAAAAAGTTGTTCATGTCGAGGTTGATCGTTCCGGCCCAGGTGATGCCGGGATGCATGAAGCCACCCCACATGGCCTTCATGGGAATGGAGGTGAGGTGGTTGGGGGTGACTTCGTCGCAGGTGGTGAGGTTGTCCCGGAGCCCGCCACCCAGGTCGATGCAGTGGAGCACCAGCGGGATGTTCGCCTGCAGGCGGACCGAGGGGGCGCCTGCGGTTTCCTCGGAGAGGAAAAAGATTTCCTTCATGATCCGCTCATGGGCGAAACGGATGATGTCGTGGATGGTCTGGCAGCCCTCGGGAGAGAAGTTGGCTGCATCCGGCTCCAGCAGGTTCAGGGGGGAAGTCAGATCCAGCACGGCGCGCAGCCGTTGGTGAACAGGGCTGTTGATGATGAGCCCGCCGCCTGCCTTGATGTGGGCCGGTAACCCCTCGGCAATCCCGTGGTAGACTGTCATCTGTTGGCTTACCAGGGTGATGGCCTCGCCGTGGTGCAGGATGCTGGTGGCCTCTTTGGCGTCAAAGAGGGCTGGCACCCTGAATTCACGGGCAACGGAAGCGAGATGGCTGGCCACGCTCCCGACATCGGTGATGATCCCCCTGACCTTTCCCGCAACTTCGGCGTAATCGGGAGAGGCGGTCCTGGCGACCAGGATGGCGTCTTCGGGCAGGGCGGAGAGGTTTCCGCCGTCGGACAGAAAGACTCTTCCCGTGGCAATGCCGGGGCAGGCCGACACCCCGCCTTGCAGCCGGATCGCATGGGCTGCCAGGATGGCCGCGAGGCCGGCTTCCCCTTCATCCTCCCTGACCACGCCCAAGGGGCGGGATTGCAGGAAAAAAAGGCGCTGCTTCTGGTCCATGGCCCATTCCATATCCTGCGGGCTCTGGAAGTGCTCTTCCGCCCTCTTGCCGGCCTCGGCAAGGGCCAAGACGGTCGTATCGTCGATGGACGGCTCCAACCTCTCCGGTGCGGAAACCTCTTCCAGGCGAGTGCCGCCGTTTTCCCCGGCCACGAGGCGGGTGGTCTTGGGGCGCAGCTCGCGCTGCACGATTTGGCCGGTGCCGCGATCCAGAAAGTATTCGTCTGGGGAGGACTCGCCGCTCACCAGATGTTCACCCAAGCCGAGAATGGCGCTGATCTTCATCTCGTCGGCGTTGGGACGCGCCGGGTCCACCGTGTAGAGCACGCCGCTCACCCTGGCGTCGATCATCTCGATACCGGCCACGCACATGGGCGTCTCTTCGTCGGCAAAGCCGAATTGGCGGCGGTAGAGGATGGCGCGGGGAGAATATTTGCTGGCCACCACCTCCTTGTAGGCGTCAAGGAGGGTGGCATGGCTCACGTTGAGCACGGTGGTGTACTGTCCGGCAAAGGAGGCCTCCGAGTCCTCCCCCACCGCGCTGCTCCGCATGGCGACGCGGACTCCTGGTCTGGTTTTTCCCTCCAGGTCGCGGTATGCTTCCATGATGGCTTCGGCAATGGGGTTGGGCAAAGGCGCTTCGCGGACCAGGGCCCGGATGTCTTTGCTGATGCCCTCCAGATCCGCCTGCGGGCTTTTCTCCAGCTGCGCCAGCTTGTCGGCGATGATGGGGGTCAGTCCGCTTTCGCCCAGGAATCGCTGGAAGGCATGCGCCGTTATCACAAAACCATGGGGCACACGCAACCCGATGGTGTTCCTCATGGTGGCGAGGTGCGTTGCCTTGGCGCCGGCCATGGGAAGCATCTCCGGAGCGAGCGCGTCCAGGGGCAGGGTCATGGGGCCATCCGCGGCCGGCGGTTCGGGCGTGAAGACGGCTTGGATACTCTGGCCGATGGTCTCGCATGTGCCTTGCAGTTGCCGGTATTTGTCCCCTGAGATGGTGTTGATGGTTTCGATGAGGCTGCGCGTGGTCTCCAGCAGCGCCTCCGCCTTGTTCCGAACGGCGGTTTCGCTGAATCCGCTTCCGCTGTAGTAGGTCTGCTCCAGTTCCGCCATGAGGTTCAGTGCGTCCCGGTTGAGACGGAGAAATTCCCGGAAGTGCCGGTACTTCTCGACCAGCGGCCCATCGAGCCGGGAAAGCAAGCGGCAGGTGGTTTCCCTTTTGAAGAAGTCGATGAGCGCCATGGCAACCTCCGGTCAGTCCAAAGGGCATGCTTCGACGAAACCGCCTTCACTCCCCTTCCCTATGGATGGGGCATTCCTCGTTCTGGTCGTGGAACGCGGTGCAGGCAAAGTCGTTTTCAACCGAGTCCAGAAGGGATTCTTTTCTGGCTGGCGCTGTCTGCGGGGGTTCCGCCTTTTTCGCCTTTTCACCACAAAGCGGGCAGGGTGCGCCCTCCTCCGCGAAGGCGGTACATGCCAGGGTGGTTTCAATCTCTTCCGTGATCGTGTGTTTTTTGTCCGTCATGGCTGTGTCCTCCTGTTTGTGTGTCTGATTCAGGCAACCGGATTGCCCTGGCCAGTCCAGGCCGCAAGGCCGCCATCGAGATAGCTGACGGCAACGCCCTGGCTGCGGAGTTGTTCGCTCACCGTCTTGCTCACCGAGCCGCCCCGGACGCAGTAGATCACGGTGCGGCTCTCTTTGGGCAAAGTGGCACCCCACTGCGCTACCTGCTCCGGATCGCGCCAGGTGGCGCCGGGGATCATCCGGGGCGCTGCTTCATGATCCGCCTTGCGGCGGACATCCAGCAGGGAGACCACCCCTTGGGCGAGCAATTCCTGTAACCGGGCCGTATCGATGATCCGTCCGCTGATCAACCCCTGGATCTCTTCGTGGTAGCCCAGGTAGCGTCTGAGGGTGGTCTCGTTCTTGCCGTACTTGGGGCAGGTGGTGAGGATTTCCGCAAAGCGGGTTTCCGCATCCTGCTCGTCGTGGAGCGGGATGATGCCGTCGTGGATGATGTCCACCAGCCGGTCGGCGTAGATGATGATCCGTTCCTCAAGCCGGTTGAGGGTGTAGTCCTTTACCGGCAGCCCCAGTTCCACCGCCTCCGGCTCGGAGAGGCCGCCGCGGATGTGTTTTTCCATGATGGCGGTGATGGCCGGCGGCAGCCCGAGCTTGGCGCCCAGTTCGGCGCCGATTCTGCCGTGTTCGATGGCATGGGTCACCCCCTTGCCCAGGTCGTGGAAGAGCGCGCCGCGGCCCACCAGCTCCAGGTCGAGGTCGGCGCCGGTGCGGCGGGCGATCTCCAGGGCCTTCTCGGCCACCCGTCGGCTGTGTTCGATGTCGCACTCCGCCAGACCGGCCTGACGAAGCAGCTCGATGTCTTGCTGTTCGATATGGTACTCCATGGTCATTCCTCCCGGGCCGTGATGCCGAAGTAGCTCTGGGCCTCCTTCATGGCGTCCTTGTACTGGTGGCGGATCTTCTTGAACTTGGTGGCCATGTCTTCCCGCAGGTGTTCGATGTACTCCCGCACCCCCTCCTCGCCATACTGCGCGGCGATCTGCGGTCCGAAATCCCAGATGCGGGTGAAGTCGTGGCGCTCGTTCTTGTTGTCCGGATCGTCGATCCAGCGGTGCAGTTCGGCATACTCCTTGCCGGTTCTCCTCAGGCTGGTTTCGAAGTGTTTTTCAGTCGGCGGCATGGTGGTTCCTCCTTTGCGGTGGCTGGTGAGTTGTTTGGTTACGTTGCCTGCGACAGAAAGAGCATCTCGAATATCTCCATTCCCCGGCGCAGGGTTTCCTGATCATCGGCTGCGGTGTTGCGGATGCCGGTGAGAATTGTTTCCACGCCCTCGGCCTCTGCGGCTCCGTATTTCCCGTCCTTCAGATCGAGGTCGTGGATGAGTTCAGCCATTTTGGTGAGCGTCTTTTCCATGAGGCCAAAGGTTTTGAGCAGCACCTCGAAGGTGCAGAGATCGCCCACATGGGTGAATGCGCCGCCCGGCATGTCGAAGGTGATCGCATCGGCAGGCGTCTTTTGGGCGCTGTCGCTGAAGGTGAAGGTGGCTGCCGGGTCGATGAAACGTTTGATAAGCCAGGCCGATGCCATCCGGTCTACAAAGGGTTTTTTCCTGGTGACCCAGGTCCGGCCGCGATAGTCCTCAATGGGTCTGATCGGGATCGTGGCCTGGAGTTCCGTTTGGCCGGTGGATGAGAGGAGGGCGTCGAGTCCGGCTTTCACGCGGAATAATTGTTTCTCTAAGTCGGTTCCTGCGGGTGAGGAGAAAAAATCGAGGCGGTGGACCGCCTCGAATCCCCGTTGCACTTTGGCGAATTGGCTGACCAGTCCCTTGGCTGATTGGCTGCCGCCCTTGTTGATGGCGGTCACGCGTTGTTCCATGTCAGAGAGCCCCTTAACAACAGGTGCGTATTCCTGCGTCCGCTGCTGGTTGAAAAGTTCGATCAGTTCCGCATCCGCCATGGTGTCGATATGCGCAACCCGAACAAAGGCCGCTTCGCCGCCCATGGCCGCAATCTCGTCGGTGAGCCATTGGACGAACTCAAGCTGTTCGTCCCCTTGCGGCAAGAGGTAGACTGCGCCCTTGAGTTGGATGGCTCCGGAACCAAGGAGTTTCCGCCACACCTTCATGCGGTTGTTTACCGGCTTGGCTGGGACGGAATAGAAAAAGAGAATCCAGCCATCTGGCCCGGTTGGTCGTTTGGTCGATGCTTTCTTCATAGTCCGTCCCTGTCACCGTTCTTGGAAGAGTCTTCTGTCACAGCCGTACCCGGCAACCGTGACGTTTTTGGTGTTTCCGCTGTGCGCGATGCGGCCGACGAGCCCTCTTTGCCGTTGCTGCCGGCGCGGCAACCGTTGCCGGCAGAGTGAAGGTCCCCGTCTCGGCAAGGGCGGCCGCGACAAAGGCGTCATCCCAAGAGCGGGTGATTTCGTGGAGTCTCCAGTCTGCCGGCGGGAATTCACGGGCCTCTGCCAGTGCAACATCGGTGAACAAAAGGTTCAGCTTTTGGGTGATGGTTGTCATGGCGAATCCTCCCGGGTGTTGTGCATGTTGTTCTGTTTGTAACAACGGTAACAATTGTTACATTTGTTGTCAACTGAGAAAAAAGCCCTGTAATTTTGGTAAGTTGGTGGCTCGGTGAAAAATGGGAGGGCGGAGCAGATCGTTCTGGCCAAGAGTGGCCAAGGGGCGCGGGGTAAGGAAAGGATAAAGAATTGGACGAGGAAGAGCGGTGCTGTAGGCAGCGGTCAGAAGGGAGGGCGGGCCCTGAATTTCAGCGCAGTTCGTCGCTGTCCACGTAGGCGTAGGCGCTGTGCTTGTGGATCGACTCGAAGCTCTCCACCCCCACCGAGAACCAGGCGATGGTGGGGTGGGTCAGCGCTGCCTCCGCCACCTTGCGCACCACGTCCTCGACGAACATCGGGTTGTCGTAGGCCCGCTCGGTGACGAATTTCTCATCCGGCCTTTTTAAGAGGGCAAAGACCTCGCAGGAGGCGCCGGCTTCGGCCATGGCGATGAGATCCTCCAGCCAGATGAAGTCGGTGTACTTGACGTTGAGGTTCACCTCGCCCCGCTGGTTGTGGGCGCCCATGGCGCTGATCTCCTTGGAGCAGGGGCAGAGGGTGGTGACCGGCACCCAGACTGAGAGCATGAAGTCCTCGTCCTGGCCGACGCCGCCGGTGAAGCGGCAGGTGTATTCCATGAGGCTTGGCGTGCCGCTGACCGGCGCGCGCTTTTCGATGAAATAGGGAAAAGTCATCTCCACGTGGGCGGACTCGGCCCGCAGCCGCTCCCTGACCTCCAGGAGCAGCCGGCGGAAGATGCGGTTGCTCATCTCGTCCTGATGCGTGTTCAGCACCTCGATGAAGGCGGCCACGCAGCTGTCGCGGTACTGGCGGGGCAGGTTGGCCTGGAGATCGATGCTGGCCACGGTCTGCTGCAACCCGCCGGACTTCTCCCGTACGGTGATGGGGTAGCGGATGTTGGTGATGCCGACGCTTTTGAGTTCCATGGTGAGGTGTCTTATACCCCGTTTTCGCCGCTTCTCAAAGCCAAAGGTGTCTCGCACGGAAAAGCGGTGGTGCCCGGTAAGCGGCAGCGCCACAAGAGCGTAGCTGAACCGCCGGAAGTGTGGTAGGCTGGTGGCCAATCCGGCGTGGCACAGGCAGCAATGACCGCAGACGAGAAAATCCGCATCGACAAATGGCTGTGGGCGGCCCGCTTCTTCAAGACCCGTTCCCAGGCCGCCGAGGCCGTGGCCGGCGGCAAGGTGCACGTGGGAGGGCTGCGGGTCAAGCCGGCCCGCGCCATCGGCGTGGGCGAGGAAGTGCGGATCCAGAAGGGGCCGTACGAGTTCGTGGTGACCGTGCTGGGGCTGGCGCCCAGGCGGCTTGCCGCCCCTGAGGCACAGCAACTCTATCGCGAGACCGCGGCCAGCCAGGAGCAGCGCGAGGCCGTGCGTGAGGAACGGCGGTTGCGGCGGGAGGCCGGCATCGTCCCGCCGGCCTCCCGGCCCGGGAAAAGGGACCGGCGGCTGATCAAGAAATTCATCCGCAAGGATTAGCAGAGCGGGGAGTGAGGAGTCAGGAGGGAGGAGGGTTCGTTTGGGTATCTCCAGGATTCTGGCTTCAATTTTTGAATACGTACAACCAGAAAAGGAGCGGGGCATGCGCAAGGCGGAACGGGCATTGATCAGTCTCACCGATAAATCCGGCATCGAGGATTTTGCAAAAGAACTGGAGAAACTGGGGATCGAGATCCTCTCCACCGGCGGCACCGCCAAGAAGATGCGGGAGAGCGGCATCAGGGTGAAGGATGTGGCCGAGTTCACCGGTTTTCCCGAGATGCTGGACGGCCGGGTCAAGACCCTGCACCCCAAGGTGCATGGCGGCATCCTCGCCCAGAAGACCAACCCGGACCACGTGAAGCAGATGGCCGAGCACGGTCTTGAGGCCATCGACATCGTGGCGGTCAACCTCTACGCCTTTGAGAAGACCGTGACCAACCCCGCCTGCACCCTGGGTGACGCCATCGAGAACATCGACATCGGCGGCCCCACCATGCTGCGCTCCTCGGCCAAGAATTTCCACGACGTCACCGTCATCGTCGATCCGGCCGACTATCCGCAGGTCTTGAAGGAGCTGAAAGAGCAGGGCAACACCACCTTGAAGACCCGCTTCCGTCTGGCGGTCAAGGTCTTCGAGCTGACCTCCGCCTACGATACCGCCATCACCAAATGGCTCAAGACGGTGAACGTGGAGACCAACCCTTACTTCGCGGAGTGAGCCATGCGGCTGGGCATACTGCTTTCCGGCTCCGGCCGGACCCTGGACAATTTCCACCAGCGGATCAAGGCCGGTACCATGGCCGGCGAGATCGTGGTGGTGATCTCCAACACCGCCGATGCCCTGGGGCTTGCCAAGGCGAGAAACTACGGCTACCCGGCTTTTAGCGCCAAGGGCAACGAGGCGATCAACGCCCTGATCGAGGAGTACCGGGTCGATCTGGTGCTGCTGGCCGGTTTTCTCAAGCTCTACGCGCCGCCGGCGCGGCTGAAGCGGGCCGTGCTCAACATCCACCCGTCGTTGATTCCTTCCTTCTGCGGGGCCGGCATGTACGGCATGAAGGTGCACCGGGCGGTGCATGCCCGCGGGGTCAAGGTGAGCGGCTGCACCGTCCATTTCGCCAACGAGATCTACGACGAAGGACCCATCGTGGTGCAGAAATGCGTGGCCCTGGAACCGGGAGATACACCGGAGGATATTGCCGGCAGGGTTTTTGCCGCCGAGTGCGAAGCCTACCCCGAAGCGGTCAACATGGTGGCCGCCCGAGGGGTGGACGCCTTCTGGCCCGCGCCATAATTCCCTTGAGCGGAGCGGGTCCGGTGGGGTAAGTTAAGTTGTATTGGAGGGCACTGGCTCTCCGGCCAAGGCTTTAGCAGGCCGTTGAAAAACTTGTTTTTCGGCGGCCTGCGTCCGGTCCAGGGATGGCCGGTCATCCGGCACGTCGGTAACGTGCCGGAATGGTGAGACCGTGCCGGATTCACTTCGGCACGGTCGTGGTTGAAAAAGATCATGGATGACTTTTTTCAACATCTTGTTAGGGGGTGCGGCGATGGAAAGCAGGACGCGGGTGATGAGCGCGGAGGATATCGAGCGGTCCCTGAACCGGATTGCCATGCAGATCGCCGAGCGCAACCATGGGGTGGAACACCTTGCCCTCATCGGCATCCATACCGGCGGCGTCTATCTCGCCCAACGGCTGCAGCGCATCGTGCTGGAGCGGGAAAAGACCACCCTGCCCACCGGCAGCCTCGACATCACCCTCTACCGGGATGATTGGAGTCTGGCCACCCAGAACCCCGTGCTGAAAAGGACCGACATCGATTTCCCCCTGGCCGATCGGGTGGTGGTGCTGGTGGACGACGTGATCTACACCGGCCGCACCATCCGGGCCGCGCTGGATGCGATCATGGACCTGGGCCGGCCGCGCAGCATCCAGCTGGCGGCACTCATCGACCGCGGTGGCCGCGAGTTGCCCATTCAGGCCGATTACACGGGCATGGACATCCAGGTGGGCGTCGACGAGCATGTTCATGTGCTGCTGCGGGAGCATGACGGCAGCGATGAGGTGCTGCTGGTCCAGCGCTAGCAGGCCGTTGAAAAGCCTGTTTTTCGGCGGCCTGCGTGCGCCCCACGGAAGTGAATTC
This sequence comes from Thermodesulfobacteriota bacterium, assembly GCA_040757055.1. Taxonomy (GTDB): domain Bacteria; phylum Desulfobacterota; class Desulfobulbia; order Desulfobulbales; family Desulfurivibrionaceae; genus JAJZRJ01. Next base: position 61,040 of record JBFLXY010000007.1, read on the forward strand.
CGCGGGTTCGTGGTTGAAAAAGGTCAGGGAAGACTTTTTCAACATTCTGCCAGGAGGTGCCGGCCAGCCGGGAAGGGGGAAGATGGAGCCGAAGTGGGAAGACAGCGCGGCCCTGGAACGCATCCGGCGGCGCATCCGCGAAAAGGGCGAGAGTTACCGGCGCTACAATTTCTCCGAGGCGCAGCACGCCTTGTTGCGGACCTTTTTCGACCTGGCCCAGGAATATGACGCCATGGAGGACTTCTACCGGGTCTGCGTGGTGGCGCCCCGGGAGTTCCTCGGCTTCGACAGCCGCCTTTACGTACTCGACCAGTCCCGCCAGCATCTGCAGCTCGTCTGCGACAGCGTCGGCGGTCTGGTCAGGCCGCCCCGGGATGCCGCCCCCACCCTGCGCCTGACCTGTGCCACCTACGAGGTGGAGGATTCCTGTTACGTGCCCATCCACCGCAAGCCGCCCTCCAGCGAGGAGGAAAAGGGCGGCCGCCGGGAACTCACCGATCTGGTGCTCGGGATGCTGGAGGTCTACCCCGCCGCGCGGCTCACCCCCGCCGACCGCTTCTTCCTGCGCAAGTATTCCAACCGCATCGGCTACAACCTGCACAACCGCTTCATCGCCCAGCAGAACATCCGCCACTTGAAGTTCATCAACAACCTGGTGATGGATATCGAGCACAACGTCATCACCCCCAACATGTACTTCAAGCATCTCTTCAACCAACTCCGCAAGCGGATCAAGGAACTGGAGGAGGTGAAAAGGCTTTTTCTGGAGCTGAAGGCGGCGGCAAAACCGGAGGGAGAGGCCGGGGCCGCCTGCGAAACCCTCACCTCCCGGCTGTCCAACCTCTACGAAGAGCTGATGGCCAACCACCACGAACTCCAGGAGCACCACGCCCACTACAGCCTCTTTCTCGAAAGCCTCTTCCGGCGCGACCATTTTCGCAAGGGCCATCTGGTGCTGCGGCCCAAGAGCTGTTCCATCGAAAAGGAGATCATCATCCCCCAGCTGGAGCATTACGTCGGCCGGCTGGAGCGGCGCGGCATCGTGATCGAACAGCCCCGCGACATGATCGACGAGGAGATCCCCCTCCAGGTCGATGTGGGGCTGCTGTCGCAGGTCTATGCCAACCTCTTTTCCAATGCGGTGAAGTACACCGACGAAGTTGTCGATCGCCGCGGCAACCGCAAGCGGGCCATGGCCTACGGCCGTGAGATTCTGCGCGGGTTCTTCGGCTCCGGCAAGGACGGCATCAAGTTCAATGTCTTCACCACCGGCCGGCATCTCAGCGCTGAGGAAGCCGGGGCGATCTACAAGGACGGCTTCCGCGGCGAACGTGGCAAGGATGAACCCGGCACCGGCCATGGCCTCTCCTTTGTCAAGCATGTGGTGGAGATCCACGGCGGCATGGTGGGGTACGAGCCGACCGAGGAGGGCAACAACTTCTACTTCATCCTGCCGTTGTCGGACGGCGCCGGTGAAGACGCGGCCCGGCAGGGCTAGCCCCCATGTTTCCGCTCAAGGACGATGTGCCCGCCGAGCGTTTCCCGGCGGTGAATCTTCTGCTCATCGCCGCCAACGTGCTGGTCTTCCTCTATCAGCTCACCCTGGGACGCGACGGCATGGAGGCCTTTGTCTACGACTACGGCTTCGTCCCGGCCCGGTTTTTTGACGGCGAGGGGCCGCCGCTGCTGCCGATCTTCACCTCCATGTTCCTGCACGGCAACCTGCTCCACATCCTGGCCAACATGTGGATGCTCTGGGTCTTTGGCGACAACGTCGAGGACCGCATGGGCCATGGCCGCTATCTGCTCTTTTACCTTCTCTGCGGCGTGGCGGCGGTGGCGGCCCAGGTCTGGTCGGCGCCGGAGGCGGCGGTGCCGATGATCGGGGCGAGCGGCGCCATCGCCGGGGTGCTCGGCGCCTATTTCCTCCTCTTCCCCGGGGCCCGCATCCTCACGTTCATCCCGGTCTTCATCTTTTTCTACCTCCTGGAGGTGCCGGCGGTTTTCTTCATCGGCTTCTGGTTTTTCCTCCAGTTTTTGCAGGGCACCATGCAGCAGTTGAGCGCGGCGGGCGGTTCCGAAGGCGGCGTGGCGTGGTGGGCGCACGTGGGCGGCTTTGTCGGCGGTATCGTGCTGGTGCGCTTTTTCGTCCGCAACTTCCGGCGCTGGCGTTTCTTTGCCGGCGGGGAGGAGGCATGAGCGCGGCCCAGTCGAAGGCAAAGCCCATGGAGCTTCTGGCCCCGGCGGGCAGCCTGGATGCCTTCAGCGCGGCGGTGGCGGCCGGGGCGGATGCGGTCTACATCGGCGCGCCGGCCCTCAATGCCAGGGCCCTGGCCAAACAGTTTTCCCTGGCCGAGATCGCGGCCATGATCGACCATGCCCATGGCCGCGGGGTCAAGGTGTATGCGGCCATGAACAGCCTGATGAAGGAGGCGGAGATCCCGGCGGCGGTGAAGCTGCTGGCCGCGCTCGCCGAACTCAAGGTGGACGCGGTGATTCTTCAGGATCTGGGCGTTTACGGCCTGGCCCGCGACCATTTCCCCTCCCTGCGCCTCCACGCCAGCACCCTGATGCTGGCCCACAACTCCATGGCGGTACGCCATTTTGCCGCCATGGGCTTTGCGCGGGTGGTGCTGGCCCGCGAGGTGACCATCGCGGAGATCCGCCAGTTCCGCCAGCAGAGCCCGGTGGAGCTGGAGGTCTTTGTCCAGGGCGCCATGTGCTTCAGCTATTCCGGCCTCTGCCTCTTCAGTTCCTACCTCGGCGGGAAGAGCGGCCTGCGGGGCCGCTGCGTTCAGCCCTGCCGGCGCCGGTACCTCTGGCAGGGAAGCAAAAAAGAAGGCGGCTATCTCTTTTCCATGAACGATCTTTCCGCCCTGCGGCTGCTGCCGGAACTCAAGGCGGCCGGGGTGGGTTCGCTCAAGATCGAAGGACGCATGCGCAGCGCCCAGTATGTGGCCCAGGTGGTGGCCGCCTACCGTCTGGCACTGGATCACGCTGGCGATGAAACCGCCCTGGCCGAGGCCGAGGCGATGCTGGGCCTCGCCATGGGCCGCAAGGCCACGGTGGGCTACTTCCGCACCGCACAGCCGGCGGGCATCATCACCCCGCACCATTCAGGCAACATCGGTATTTTTTTGGGCAAGATCGAACGACTCAAGGGCGGGCGGGCGGTGGTGCTGCTGCGGGATGCGCTGCGGAGCGCCGACCGCCTGCGCCTCCATGGCGAGGGGAGCGGCGAGCGCCAGAGCTTTACCCTCAGAGAGTTGCGGCTGCAGGGAAAACCGGTGGCCGAGGCCGCGGCAGGGGCGCGGGTCGAGATCGCCGTCCTTGGCGCCGCCCACCCCGGGGATAGCCTGTACAAGGTGGATGTGTCGGAACGCCGGGCTCTGGCGGCCGGGCGGCAGGCCATCGACCCGCGTCATTTTGCCAGGCTCGCTGGCCAGTTGGAGGAACCGAAACAGGCGGGAGCAATCCTCGCCAGGCTGGGGATCGGCAAGGCCAAGGTCCAGGCAGGCCGGAGAGAGGGAAAGGGGCGGCCGGCCACCCCGGCCTCATTGCCCCTCTGGCTCAAGGTGGATGACCTGCGGCTGCTCAACCAGCGGCTGCCCGCCGAGATCAAGGCGGTGGCGGCGCTGCTTGTCCCGGAGACCATGGCGCAGTATCAGAAGCTTGCCCGTCCCCTGGCACCGTTGCGCCAGAAGCTGGTTTGGGCCCTGCCGCCGGTGATCCTGGAGGCGGATATGCCCTTCTACGCCAAGGCGGTGGCGGCCTTGCGCGACCAGGGCTTTGTTGCCTGGCAGCTCAGCCACGTGAGCCAGGTGGGGTTCTTTGCCGGGAGGGGCAAGGCGCGGGGGCCGGGCCGGGGCGCAGGGGAATTGGCCGGCCTGCACGGCGACTACCGGCTCAATGTGCTCAATTCCGTGAGCCAGCGGGTTTTGTCGGCGATGGGGTTGGCCACGGTGGAGGCCGCGGTGGAGACTGACCGGGAGAGCCTCGCGGCTATGGCCGCAGCCAAGGCCGGGCCGCTCGGGCTGATGGTCCATGGCCGGCCGCCGCTCTTCACCGCCCGGCTGATGCCGCGCTTCTTCCGCTACGATCAGCCCTTTGTCAGTCCCAGGAACGAGGTTTTCGAACTGAAGAAGGCCTTTGGCCAGACCGTGGCCGTGGCCCAGCAGCCGTTCTCGCTGCTGTCATTCCAGGCGGAGCTGGTGGCCATGGGCGTGGCTTACGGGGTGGTCGATCTCTCCCACATGGGGATGGGGCTGCGCGAGGCGGCCCAGTTCCTGCGCACTCTTGGCAAAGCCCAATCGCGTCAACGGTTGAGCACCTTCAATTACCGCGGGACCCTGCCGTAACTTCGAGCGACCAGGATTTCAGCTTTTGCTGACAGCCGCACGGGCTGTCGATCTCTTACGCTCAGGAGAAGCCTGATTTGGACGAGCAGCCGGAGAGCGCCCCTGCCGGGATCGAGCTGCCGGAAGAGGCGATGCGGAAGCTGCTGGCGGAGATGGTTTTTTCCACCCGGGCGCTGTTGCACTTCTTGCAGGTCACATCCTTGATGGCGTCGCACGAGGCAACGATGGCCTCGAAGAGGGTCTTGCACTCCTGGCAGCGGAATTCGTAGATCGGCATGGCGATTCCTCCGGTTGCTGATGGTGAATGACGCTGGCCAATATTTAAGCATTTGCTTAATGGTTGTCCAGCAAAAAAACATCCAGCCTGGCAACAAAAAAGCCCATGCCGCCGGAAGGGGCATGGGCTTTGGCAGTTCGTGGGGTGAGGGGATGCTTATGCTGCCGCGCTCTCGGCCACATGGAGCTTCTGCAAGAGTTCCGGCGGGATGCGCTTCATGATCTTTTTGACCGCCGCGGAAATTCGTTGGGTCGGGTAGCCGGCCACCACCTGCTCGGACTTGTCCGCGTAGGCGGTGAGCACGAAATTCTTGTTCTTCACCGCGAACTTGTGGGTCCAGTTGATCTCGATGGTTTCCGGATTCTCGACGATTTCCACCGCCACCTTCTCGCCGTCCCTGGCCACCTGGATGGCGTCCATTTCCGTCACTTCAAGCAGCCAGGCGTCGCCGGCGACGGTGGAGAAGAGGACAAAGACCCCCAAGGCCTTCAGGGTGTCGCGCTTTTCTGCGGCAGCCTGCTGGAGCAGGGCCACCTCCTGGTTCAGCGAGGGCGGGGCGCTGGGGGCGGTCATGGCCTGCTGTTTGTCGATGCAACACTTCTTGAACTTCTTGCCGCTGCCGCAGGGGCAGGGGTCGTTTCTGCCGATTCGTGCCATGGTCTCCTCGCTGTCTCGTTGCGGTGAGTCGCCACTATGCCACGACTCGCCCCCTTTGTAAAGGGCGACTAGCGGCCGTCAGCCGCCTCCATCTTTACCACCTTGGCCTGGTCGCAGTAATAGTTGACCAGTTGCTGGAAGATGGCGTCGCGGCCGGTGTAGATCTGGTTGGTGCTGTTCAGTATCTGGTCCAGCGCCTCGGCGTAGCCGTCCACCCCGAGGACGTTTTCGTGGATGAAGCCGTTGCCGCACTTGTCCCGCATGAGGGTGTCCATGTAGCGGTTCACGTTGGCCCAGTAGACGTGGTTGTTGCGGAAGCGGGTGTCGGTGTGTTTGGCTTTTTCGATCTTCTGGTCCATCATCTGCTGGAGTTCCTGCTGGAAGAGATGGTTGTAGACCATGCCGGCGATTTTTGCCGGCGCCAGCCCCGAGGCGCCGACGCTCTTGTGGCCGCCGGTGTTGGTGGTCACCGTCACCAGCATGGTGAGGGTGCGGTCCGGGTAGCGGCTGCGGTCGCGGTAGGGGTTGAAATGGCTGATGAAGAGGGCCGATTTCTCGCTGGTGGCGGTGCCGGTCTTGCCGGAGACCAGGTTCCTGTGGAAGGGGAACTCCGTCTTCATGCTGGAGGCGGTGCCGCGGTTGCACACCTCGTAGAGGGCGCGCATCTCCTCGTCGCGGACCTTTTTCGTGTCGAGAAAGGGTTTGGGTTGGCTGGTCGGGTCGCTGTCGCGCTGGTAGATGACCTTGCCGTTGACCACGATGCGCTTGACAAAGGAGGGCTCCCGGTAGTTGCCGTCGAGAAAGGCGTTGTAGACGCCGAGCCACTGCTGGACCGGCACGCTGAAGGCGCCGATGCCGAAGGGCCAGTATTTGGCCTCCTCGCGGCTGTAGTCGAGGCGGATCTCGTCGAAGGAGGCGAGCATCGCGTCGCGCAGCGACCGTTCGGTGTAAAGCCTGGCGAAGATGGTGTTGATGGAGACGACCTGCGCCTCCATCAGGTTGTAGAGGCGGCCCATGGGATGGGTGCCGTCGTAGTCGTACCAGTTGCGGGGCAGCCAGACCTGGCGGCCCTCGCTTTCGACATATTTGTACTCCAGGGGCCGGTCGGCAAAGGTGTCCTCCATCTTGAGGCCGCCTGCTTCCATGCCGAAATAGGCGATGAGCGGCTTGACGGTGGAGGAAGGGATGATCTTCGCCTTTTTGTGCATCAGGTCGATGATGACCCGGTTGATCTCCTCTTCCCTGGTCTCCTTGGCCGGCTTTTCGCCGGCGGCGATGAAATCGTCGTCCGGATTGTGCTGGAGAAACTCCTTGCCGCCCACGTAGGCCACCACCTCGCCCCGCTGGTTGACGGCGATGACGCCGACGTTGAGGTGCCGGAAGAGGAACTCCATGTAGCTCTCGAAGTCGGTGTACGGCGGGTCGATCTTGCGGGCCAGATACTGCTCCTGGTCCCGCTGCCACATGGAGGCGTTGCTGCGGCGCAGGGCCTCGCGGTAGCCCGGGCTGGCAAGATAGGTGGCGATGCTCGCCTTGATCCGTTCCACCAGGGAAAGGTCCACCGCGGTTTCGACCACCACGTCGCCGCGCTCGTCGAGGATGAGCTGGGTGCCGCTCACCTCGCGGCCATTGATCCGGTAGGTGCGGCTGGTGACCTCCCTGATCACGTTCCACGAGGTCCATTCCTCCTCGCCATAGAGCGGCGAGCGGAAGTCGCGGAAGCCGATGCGCCGGATGGCGTCCTCGTCGCGCAGATACCAGCGCCGGTAGTCCTCCTCGCTGATCTCGTTTAGCCGGCGCAGATGGGTGAGCGCCAGGTTGACCTTGTTCATCGCCTCGCGGGCATGGCGGGCCAGGGCAGGGTCGAGCTGGGCGAGGCTCCTGCCGCGGATGATTTCGTAAAAGGCGATCTGCCGGTTGTGGTTGGGGATGAAGGCGCCGATCGCCACCAGCTGCTGGTAGTTGAGTTCGGCCAGCGGTTTTTTGAAGTAGCTGGCCGCCGCCTCGGGGAGGCCGTAGATGTTGGCCCCCACCGGCACGGTGTTGGCGTAGAAATTGAGGTTCTTCTCCTTGCCGAACTTGGAAACCATCATGTAGGAGAGGATGATCTCTTCCAGCTTGTTGGCGATGGTGCGGTCGGTGTTGCCAACGATCTTCTTGGCGTTTTGCATGACGATGGTGCTCGCGCCGCGGGTCTGGCCACGGAAGACGTCGAGCACCGCCCCGAAGAGGTTGGGCCAGCTCACGCCGGGGTGGATGAGGAAGGCATTGACGTACCAGGGGTTGTTGGGGTGGGGCAGCAGGTAATGATCCTCGCAGGCGAGTACCGCCTTCTGCGCCCTCTCCGGGATTGGCTGGGTCACCTGCCGTTTGCCGTACGACTTGATCACCGCACCGCCAGCATCGACGATCCGGGCCGAATGGGCGTAGTTTTCGAGATCGTCGGGCAGCCGGTCCACAGGTGCGGTATCGTAGATGGCCCGGGCAAAGATCACCTCGACGATGTGCTGGGTCGGGCCGGGGATGTAGTTGACCGTCAGCAGGGCCAGCAGGCCGATGGCCCCCCATTTGGCCACCTTCGGCGACCAGTAGGCGAGCCAGAAGAGAAAATGGTTGAAGGGGTTGTGCCAGGGATAGAGGTGCTTGTTGCCGAGCCCTTCCCCCTCCAGCATCTCGACGTATTGCTGATAGCGGCCGGCGAGGCTCTTGCTCCGCCGGATTTTTTTCATGATGGCCTTTTCGTCGAGGCCCTTGGCGATCTCTTTTTCGGTGAAGATGTGGCGGAATGCCTTGTACTTGATCGCCTGTTCCTTGGGATCGAGCGGGCCCTTGCGCTCCGGTTCGTCACCGGCGGGGCCGGCGGAGGGCCGGGGCTTTTTTTCGTTCGGGGTGGTCACGACGGCTGGATGGACGGCGGTTCAGGGCGCAGGGGGCGGCGCCATGTTTCTCATTGAAAAGCGCATGGAAAAACGGGAAAATAACAACTGGCAGCCCCCTTTGCTGGTACGCATCACCACGTTATTGTACCTGACTTTATCGGGAAGACAACTGGAAACCATGAGCGCCGGGCGTCGATGCTGCCCCTGGCCTCGGGTTCCGCCGCGGGCCTTCGGAACCTGCCTGCCATCCTTGGAAAAGTGTTGAAGCCTGGCCCGGAAAGTGCCGATAATTGCAGTGAAAACCAAGGGAGAACCAGCCAGTCCGATGTCTGCCAGCGTCCAGTGCCAGTGCGGATACAGCAAGACGGTGGCGGCGGAGCACGCCGGCAAGACCGTGCCGTGCCCGCAGTGCCGCAAACCGGTAACGGTGCGCAAGGGCGCGACCCGAGCGGCGCCGCCTTCCACGGGCGCCTCTTTCCTCTGCACCCGCTGCGGCCATTATCAGGCCGTGCCCAAGAGCCATGCGGGAGCCAGGGTTCCATGCCCCAAGTGCCGGAGCGTCGGCGAGATCCGTGTCGAGGAGGCGCCGGCAAAAAAGGAAGCCCCTGCGGCTCCCTCCCAAGCCCCCAAAAAGGAGGGCGGCAATCAGGCGGCCCTGCTGCTGATCCTCCTGGCGCTGGTTGCCGTGGGCATTGGCGGCGGCGCCGGCTATCTGGCCACCCACCGGGTGCATCTGCCCTGGACCAAGGTCGCCATCCCCAGGCCTGCCCCGCTCGCCGGCGCCGGCAACTCCTTCAAAGATCCCACCGGCCTGGCCGAGGTCCAGCAGATCCTCGCCGCCGGCCGCGATTTTTCCGGCCGGGACCTTTCGTCCATCGATTTTACCGGGGTGGACCTGCGCGGAGCCAACTTCCAGCGCGCCATCCTGAGCGGCGTGCGTTTCCAGGGGGCGAATCTGGCCGGTGCCGACCTCAGACAGGCCGACCTCGCCATGGCCGACCTCAGCAAGGCCAACCTGAAAGGGGCGTGGCTTTCCGAGGCGAAGATGGCCCGGGTCGACCTCAACCACGCCGATCTTTCCCGCGCCAACCTGGTGGATGCCGATCTCTCCCGCGCCAACCTCACCGGCGCCACGCTGGAGGGGGCAGGTGCCGCCGGGGTGCTGCTCCATGAGGCGGACTGCACCAAGACCGACTGGCGCGGGGCCGATCTTGCCGGGGCGAATCTCGATCAGGCCAACTTTACCGAAGCGGGTCTCCAGGAAGCCAACCTCGCCGGCGCCACCCTGACGCGCACCAACATCCTCGCCGCTGACCTGGCCGGCGCCAAGCTGGCGCGGGCCAACCTGAGCCGCATGCAGCTCGACACCGTGCGGCTGGCCAAGGCGGAGCTGGCCGGCGCCAATCTTTACGGCGCGAGCCTCCGGGGGGTGGACCTCGGCGAATCGTCGCTGGCCGATGCCGATCTTTCCGGCGCCGATCTTTCCGGCGCCGACCTCACCCGCGCCGTGCTGGTCCGGGTCAATCTGCACAGCGTCAATCTCTCCGGCGCCTCTTCGAAATATGCGGACTACCGGGGGGCCAACCTCACCCGGGCCAACCTCACCGGCGCCAATTGCAGCGGCGCCAACTTCGTCGAGGCCAACCTCACCTCAGCCAACCTGGCCAAGGCCAATCTGGCCAAGGCGAACCTCGGCGGCGCCAACCTCACCGGCGCCAACCTCGAAGAGGTCGATCTCTCGGCCCGCGCCACCCTGGTGAACGCCAACCTCACCGGCGTGACCCTGCGCAAGGCCGACCTTTCCGGCGCCGATCTTTCCAGCGCCAACCTCACGGGTGCCGACCTCTTCGAGGTGGCCCTGACCAAGGCCAAGCTCAACCGTGCCTATCTCAACCGGGCCAACCTCACCCGCGCCGATCTTTCCGATGCCGACCTTTCCAGCGCCGACCTCAAGGAGGCGAATCTCACCGGCATCAACCTCACCGCCGGCAGCCTTGCCTTCAAGAACCTCCAGTCCACGGTCTTTGCCGGGGTAAAGCTTGTCCGTTTCGACCTCAGGAACGCCAACCTGATCAACGCCAATCTCGCCAAGGCGGATCTGCGCCACGTCGATCTGACCAACGCCGATCTCACCAACGCAAGCCTGCGAGAAGCCAACCTCGACGAGGCGGACCTGCGCTGGGCCAACCTCACCGACGCCGATCTTTCCCGCGCGCGGCTCACCGGAGCCAATCTCAACGATGCGGAACTGAACCGCGCCAACTTCGAGGGGGCCGATCTTTCCGACGCGACCCTGTACAACGTGAAAAATCTGGAAAAGGCGAAAAAGATCCGGGCGGCCACAGGCTTTGACAAGGCAATGGCCAAAACCAACCGCAAGGAGACCGGTCCGGAGCGGAAGCGGGCTGCCGCAGCGGGCAATGAGCAACTGCCTGCCGGCGAACCGCCGAAGAACATCAAGATCTGGCGGCTGGATGTGGAGGGGGCCGGGCTGGTGCGGGAGCAGTTCGCCGCCATGCCCGACATCGGCAAGGCCTTTGAGAACATCCCCGATGTGGAAGCGAACATGGTGAAGCTCCAGATCTTCGCCGCCGGACCGCAGGAAATTCCCGCCAGGCCGGGTGCGACCTTCGGCGTGCTCTATTCGGTGAATTTCATGCCCGCCAACGTGGAGCTGCCGCTGGAGATCAAATGGCTCTCCCCTGGCGGCCAGGTGATCCAGACCAAAAGCAGGAAGGTCAAGTTCAGCCAGCACCAGCTGGAGTCCTACACCATCCCCCCCAAGGCGCGGAACATCGAAGGCACCTGGGTGGTCCAGATTTTCCATGACAAAAAGCTCATCGGCCAGCAGCAGTTGGTGGTGAAACCCGTTGCCGGCAGGGTAGAGGCCAAGGCCGACCACGGCGCCGCTGTGATGTAGTTCTCCTCGCTTTTCCTGACGTTTTCCTGTTGCTTTCTTGCCGCAAGGGTGGCAGCCTTTTGGTGAAAGGGTCCGGTGACCAAGGCGGCCGTTTCTGTCTATCGCGGTGAATTTTCTTGCCTGTTTTAGCTAAAATGTCTATTTTGGCTTTATGGGAGGTGGCCTATGGAAATTACCGCCACGGAATTGAAGAACAAGCTTGGGAAATATCTGGACGTCTCGCGGGTGGAGCCGGTGATTGTGGACAAGACCGGCAGGAAGACCGCGGTGTTGCTCTCTTACGAGGAATATAAACGGCTCACCGAACTGGAAGACGCCTACTGGGCGCAGAAGGCTCTCCAGGCAGAGCAGGAAGGGTATGTCGGCACGGAGAAAAGCATGGCATTTCTGAAAAAGAAGCATGCTTAAGCTGGATTTGACCAAGGCTGCCTTGGGTTTTCTCGAACAGTTGCCGCCAAAGCAATATCGGCAGGTGGCGAACAAGGTTTTCAGCTTGATGGAGAATCCGGAACCTCACGACTCCAGGGAACTCGTTGGTCACCCCTTTCGCCGTGCAGACGTTGGAGAGTACCGCATCGTCTGTCGGGTGGTGGGGGATGTTCTCAAGGTTGCTCTCATCGGCAAGCGCAACGATGACGATGTCTATAAACGGCTGAAGCGAGAAGCGTTCCGCGGGTAAAGAGAGAAGCAAACAAAAAGGGCGGCCCCATCGGGGTCGCCCTTGTGCGTTGTGCTCTGTGAATACTGCTTAGATTTCTTCGGACAGGGCCATGACCATGGCGCCCTTGGCTGTGGTATTGAGCGGGTCTTCGGCGATGCGCACCTCGGCCACGTCGATGGGCAGGCTGACGGCCTTCAACGTCTTTTCGAAATGCTCCTTGAAGCCAGTGGGCAGCACGGTGCCGCCGGCCAGCACGATGGGCACGGGTTTCGCGATCTTCGGAATCTTGTCCGAGGAGTGGAGCACGTCCTGCAGGCTGTGGAGCAGGCTGTGCATGAGGTCGTCGTAGTAGATGTGCAGGGCGGTCTCGACCCGGTTCTTCGGGGTCTTGGCCAGGGAGAGGGAACCTTCCTTGATGGTCTTGATTTTGGTGGCGGGCTCGCCCACCGAGCTTCCCACCATCTGGTCGATGTAGTCGCCGCCCTTCTGGATGCTGTAGGTGATGACCGGCACCGAGAGGTAGGCGAGGCAGATGTTGCACATGCCGCCGCCCATGCTGATGCCGATGCCGGTAAAGTTGTCCTCGGCCAGCTCGGACATGACGGTGGCCAGGCCCTCGTTGATGGAGATGGGATTGTAGCCCACCGAGGCGAGGTACATCTTGAGGATGGACTCGTGGTAGACCACCGAGGTGGGGCTGTCGATGGGCTGGCCCGGCGTGCTGAAGCAGATGATCTCGCCGGGGTTCTTCGGCTTCTTGATCAGGGTGCTGATGATCGCCTGCAGCACCGTGATGCCCTCGTCCTCGCGGGAGCTCAACACGCCCTTTTCCATGGTGCGGCGGGTGTTGGTGTTGAACATGTTGGCGAAGTTCTCGGCCGAATAGCCGAGGATGTAGAACATGTCGTTCTTCTCGAAGAAGGTCACCTCGTTTTCCACCAGGATCTTCTTGGTGAACTTGGAGTAGGGGATGGTGAAGAAGGCGTTGAGCTGCTTGACCGTGTGGATGTTCTTGCCCTTGTTCTGGGCCATCACGATGTGGCTGGTGCCGATATCGAGACCGACCGGGCCGGTGGGGCGTTCCGCCTCTTCACCGATTTCTTTTTCCCGCGACACCACGGTTTTGTGCGATGCCTGGATCGCGGTATCGACATTGTTCATTTCTTCGGCCATCTTTTTTCCTCCCATGTTTCCTCTCTCCTGAAACCACTGCCGCCTCACAGCACGCTCATCGAGCGGTTTTTCGCCAGGCGGCGAGAAGGATTCCACCCCTCGCAAAGGCTCTGGTGCGAAAAATCAAAGTCATTGTACTTTCGGAATAGTAAAAATTCTACTTTATTTTCGCCACGTTCGAGGGAATCTTGAAGATTTTTTAAGGTCAGGCCGCAAAAAAACATTGCATCGCTGCGGAGAATCAAGAAAAAGCAAGGAGTTACCGAGCCGACCCCCGGAGCCTTATGCCACCGTCGCCCCCCTTTGCCCCCATCCTCGATCCCGCCTGCCTCCGCTACCCCGGGGAGCTGCCGATTTGCGCCCACCGGGCCGAGCTGGTGGCGGCCATCCGGGAGCACCAGGTGGTCATCGTTGCCGGCGAGCCGGGCAGCGGCAAGACCACCCAGTTGCCCAAGCTCTGCATCGAGGCGGGGCGGGGAAGGCGCGGCCGGATCGGCTGCACCCAGCCGCGCCGTATCGCGGCGATTTCGATTGCCTCACGGGTGGCCGAGGAGCTGGGGCCGGAGGGCGCCGGACTCGTGGGCTACAAGATCCGCTTCCGCGACGAGACCAGCCGCGCCACCCGGATCAAGTTCATGACCGACGGCATCCTCTTGGCCGAGGCGCAGCACGACCCGCAGCTCCGGGCCTACGATACCATCATCGTGGACGAGGCCCACGAACGCAGCCTGAACATCGACTTTCTCCTCGGCTTACTCAAGCAGCTCCTGGCGAAACGGCCCGAACTCAAGCTCATCATCACCTCGGCCACCATCGACACCCAAAAGTTCGCCAGGGCCTTCGGCGAGGCGCCGGTCATCGACGTGGCGGGCCGCGCCTACCCGGTGGAGGTGCGCTACCAGCCGCTGGACCACGAGCGGGAGGAGGAGGGCGAGGAGACCTACGTGGACCGGGCCGTGGCCGCCGTGCTTGCCCTGCGCCAGGAGGACCGCCAGGGCGACATCCTCATCTTCATGCCCACCGAGCGGGACATCCGCGAGACCGTGGATGCCCTGGGCGAGGCGATTCGGGCCGAACGCCAGCGCCACGGCGGCAGCGAGGCCACGGTGCTGCCGCTCTTCGGTCGCCTTGCGCCTAGCGAGCAGACCCGCATCTTCCAGCCGGCCAGGGGGCAGAAGATCGTGGTGGCCACCAACGTGGCCGAGACCTCCATCACCGTGCCCGGCATCCGCTACGTGATCGACACCGGCTTGGCCCGCATCGCGAGCTACAACCCGCGGGCCCGTACCCACAAGCTGCCGGTGATGCCGGTCTCCCGCGCCAGCTGCGACCAGCGCAAGGGCCGCTGTGGCCGGGTGGGGCCGGGCATCTGCATCCGCCTCTACAGCGAGGAGGAGTACCTGGCCCGACCCGAGTTCACCCTGCCCGAGATCGTGCGCACGAATCTCGCCGAGGTGATTCTGCGCATGATTTCGCTCCATCTCGGCGAGCCGGCCTCCTTCCCCTTTGTCGATCCCCCTTCGCCCCGGGCCATCCGCGACGGCTACGCCCTGCTTGCGGAACTGGAGGCGATTGACGACAAGCAGCGCCTCACCAGGGTGGGCCAGCTCATGGCCCGCTTGCCGCTTGACCCGCGCATTGCCAGGATGATCGTCGAGGCGCGCAACGAGAATGCCCTGCGTGAGGTGGCGGTGATCGCTGCGGCACTCAGCATCCAGGATCCGCGGGTGCGGCCGGCGGAGAAGGAGGGCGCGGCCGACGCGGCCCATGCCCGGTTCGTGAGCCCCCATTCCGATTTTCTTTTCTTCCTCAACCTGTGGGACACCTACCACCAGACCCTCACGAAGATCAAGAGCCAGTCGCGGATGCGCAAGTTCGCCAAAAGCCACTATCTCTCCTACCTGCGCCTGGCCGAATGGCTGGACATCCACGAGCAGATCGAGCGCATCCTGGCCGAGGAGCCGGGCTTTGCCATGAACAGCGAGCCCGCCTCCCACGACGCGGTCCACCGGGCGCTCCTTTCCGGCAACCTGCGCAACATCGGGCTTAAGAAAGAGAAAAATATCTATCAGGGCGCGGGCGGCCGCGAGGTGGTGATCTTTCCCGGCTCGGCCCTCTACAACAAGGGGGGGCAGTGGCTCATGGCCGCCGAGGTGGTGGAGACCACCCGGCTTTATGCCCGCACCGTGGCGAACATCAAGGTGGAGTGGCTTGAACCCCTGGCCCGCGATTTGTGCCGTTATGCCTACAGCGACCCGCACTGGGAAAAACGGCGCGGTCAGGTGGTGGCCTCCGAAAAGGCGACCCTCTTCGGCCTCGTGATCGTCACGGGCCGCAAGGTGAACTACGGCCGGATCAAACCCGCCGAGGCGCGGCAGCTCTTCATCCAGTCCGCCCTGGTGGAGGGGGAGTTGCAGGGAGATTATGATTTCCTCGCCCACAACCAGAAACTGGTGGCCGACCTCCAGGCCCTGGAGGAGCGGGTCCGCCGCCGCGACGTGCTGGTGGACGAGCAGGTGATTTATCAATTCTATGATGCGCGTCTCCCTGCCGATGTGTGGGACCAGGCCAGCCTGCGCCGCATTTTGAAACAGCCCGGCGCGGACCAGCAACTGCGCCTCACCGAAGGCGACCTCCTCCGCCAGTTGCCGGAGAACCACGAGCTGGAACAATTCCCCGCTCACCTCCACCTGGACGGCGTGGAGCTGGCCCTCACCTACACCTTTGCCCCGGGCAGCGCAGAGGATGGGGTGACGGTGGCGGTGCCCCTCCACCTCGTCGGTCATCTGCGGCCCGAATCCTTCGAGTGGCTGGTGCCGGGGCTGCTGCTCGAAAAAATCACCTTCCTGCTGAAAAGCCTGCCCAAGTCGCTCCGGCGGCCGCTGGTGCCGGTGGCGCAGGCTGCCGAGCGCATTGCCCAGGAACTGACGCCCTGTCAAGGCTCCCTTTACACGGCCTTGGCGCGGGCGGTGCAGGAACTGTATGGGGTAAGGGTGACGCCTGCGGACTGGGCCATCGAGAGTCTGCCGCCCCATCTCCGCTTCCGCTTTCGGTTGGTGAACAGCCAGGGCAAGATGCTCAAGGAGAGCCGCAGCTTTCAGGAGATCCGCACCATGGAGGGGATGGCGATCCCGGACGACCGCGAGGCCGCGGCCCTGCGCCGCCAGTGGGAGCGCGACGGAATCGGGCCGGAGACCCTCCCCGAGGTGGTGGCGCAACTGCCGCTCTCCGACAGCTCGGGCCGCTTGGCCGGCTATCTCTACCCCGGCCTGGAGCTGGTTGCCGGCCAGGGGGTGGGGCTGCGTCTCTTCCGCGAACAGTCGGCAGCCCGGCAGGCCACCCGTGCGGCCCTCTGCCACCTCTACAGTCAGGAGTTCAAACAGGCACTCAAGTCCATCAAAAAGGAATGCGCCATCCCCCGCCAGCACTGGGCGCTCTGCGAGGGGCTCGGCGGCCACGACGAGTTGAACGCCGCGCTCTGGGACTTTGTGCTGATCGAGATGTTCGGCCTGCGGGAAGCCGCGGTGCCCACTCCGGCGGACTTTGCCCGCCAGGTGAGTGAGGTGCGGCAGCAGGGCATCACTCTCCTGGCCAAAAGGGCTTTTGAGCCGGTCCTGGCCATGCTCCAGGCCCGGCGGGAGACCCTTGACGCCATCAATCGCCTGACGACGCAGGTCAAGGGGCGGGTCAGCCGCGTTGCCGACTTCCGCGCGGCCGTGGCCGGTCTGGTGCCGCCCGATTTTCTCGCACGCTATACCCTGGCCCAACTTGCCAGCCTGCCGCGCTACCTCAAGGCGTTGCGGCTGCGCCTGGAGCGGGCCCAGGTGGACCAGGCCAAGGACGAGGCCAAGGCCAGGCAGCTCGCTCCTTTTGAGAAACGCCTTGCCACACTGAACGACGAGGCTGCCATGGGCGAGGCCAAGCGGAAGCTGCTCGCCGAGTACCGCGAGATGGTGGAGGAGTTCAAGGTGAGCCTTTTTGCCCAGGAGTTGAAGACCGCCTACCCGGTCTCGGCCAGGAGGCTCGAAGAAAAATGGCGTGAGTTCGAGCTGTTGCGGTGAGGCGGCCGGGCCGGGGGGAGACGGTGTGTTTTCCGGCAAAAGTATGCTATAGTGGCTTGCAACAATTCGGACGACTGACCGGGACAACGACGGACGCGATGGTGCCCCACAAACCAGCATCAGACCGGCAACTGCAACAACTTCTCGATGCGGTCCAGACCGGCCTCCTGCATTGCGATCAGGGGTATCGCGCGGTTTTTACCAACCGCACGGCCGAGGCCATCCTGGGCCGGCCCGCCCTGGCAGCCACTGGTCAATCCTGTCATCAGCTCCTTTTCGGCAGCCAGTCCCCCTGTGAAGGTTGCCCCGCCGGCCTGCCCGAAGGGGCGGCGCCCCGGCGCCACTCCCTTTCACTCAACCGGCCGGAAGGCGACATCTATCTGCGGGTCTTCTGCCATCCCTGGCAGGATCACTATCTGCTGACCCTCCACGACGTGACCCAGGAAATCACCCTGCTGCGCCAATCGCATCTCGACCGCAAGGAATTCCACGCCAAGAATATCCTGCTGGAGCGGCGGCGGCGGTTGAACGCCGAGGAGCAGGAGTGCCTGGCCCAGCTCATGGACAGCCTGCCCGACGCCATGGTCACCGTGGACGCCCATTTTGCGGTGCAGCGCAGCAACAGTGCGGCGGGCACCATGCTCGCCGGCGGGGAGCACCGCCACTGTTATGCCATCTTCGGCCACAGCCAGCCCTGCCCGGCCTGCCCTGCGGCATCAGGCTTTGCCAGGGCCGACGGCTACAAAAAGAGCCAGACGCTCGCCGGCCGGGTCTTTACCGAAATTTTTTCCGTCGCCCCCAACGGCCAGGGCGGGCTGCTGCTCTTTCGGGATATCACCCGGCAGTTCGACCTCATCAGCCAGATCCGTTCCCACCAGGAGGAGATTGCCCGCAAGAACAAGCTGCTTTCCCTGCTGGTTGATTTCGGCACCTGTTTGCAGAAAGGGAGCGATGTGCAGGAGGTGGTCGATTACTTCCTCGATACCGTGCTGCCCAGTCTCCATCAGGGCGCCGCGGCCCTTTTTGTTCAGGACCTCCGGGCCGGCAACCTGTGGCTTGCCGAACAGCGCCACATGGCGGCGGATGAGTTCAAGGCCTTGACCAGGGCCTGTCTGAGTCGGGGGGCGCAGACGCAGAAGGCCGATGAATGCATTGCCGAGGGATTGCTGCCCTGGCGGCAGAGCCGGCAGGTGCCGCTGGTGGGCGCCAAAGGCCAGCGGGTGGGGCTGGTGCTCCTCGAGGGCGAGATGGGCGAGGAGACGCTGGGCTTCCTCCGGCTGGTCACCGAGCCGCTGGGCGCCTATTTCCAAAACCAGCTGCTCTACCGCCAGCTTGAGGAAAAGGCGAACAAGGATGCCCTGACCGGCCTTTTCAACCGGGGCTACCTGACCATGGCCCTGGGTGAGGAGCGGCAGAAGTATAAGCAGTACGGGATTCACCATGCGGTGGTGGTGGCGGATATCAACGGCCTGAAGCGGCTCAACGATCAGCATGGCCACGAGTGCGGCGATCAGTTGATCGTTGCCGTCGCCAGGGCCATGCAGCAGAGCCTGCGCGTCACCGATGTCGCCGCGCGGACCGGCGGTGATGAATTTGTTCTCCTTCTGACCAATACGACCGATGAGGAGGCCGGCCATTTTGTCGACCGGTTGCAGCAGGAGATTTTTGCCGCGCTTTCGATCCCGCTCCCCGATGGCACTGCCTTTGCGGTCACGGTGAGTATCGGCCGGGCGGGTTCCGACCGGCATCCGGTGGAATCCCTTTTGGCTGAAGCGGACCGGCGGATGTATTCGGCCAAAGAGGCTTTCTACAAGGCGGGAGACGGGCGGCGTTGAGCCGATTCCCTGCCGCGCCTGGAGGAATCCAGCGGTTGAACATCCTGTTGCCGGAAGCAGGTCGTTAGGGTAAACCAAGCATCTCGGAGATTTTTTTCTGCGATGACCGGGTCGCGGTGTGTGGGGGTCCGTATGCCAAAAAACAACCAGGCGCAGTTCGAGAAAGGCATCGCCTCCCTGGTGGAGGTGACCGACGCCCTGTTGCGGGGCGAATTCCAGGACGATCTGCCGGAACTCGATGCCGAAGGGTTGCTGTCGGGTCTGGCCCAGAAGATCAACACCATGCTGGTCAACATGCGGACCGTGCAGGTACCCCTGGCCAATGCCGGCGAGCAGGCGCCCAACGTGGTCAACCACGCCCAGGATGTGGTGCAGCTCATGGAGCAGACCACCGGCGCGGTGCTGGACAAATCCGACAGGGTCATCATGGATGCCGAGGCCCTGGAGGACATGATCCGCCGGGGGGATGCCGATCAGGCCGCCATGCTCGCGGCAGTGACGGCCATGAAGACGGCGATGTACGACATCATCGCCTCCCAGTCCTATCAGGATGTGGCCCGGCAGCGGATGGAGAAGATCATCGCCGACCTTGGCCAGATTCGCGACTGGCTCATCGAGGTGCTGGTGGTGCTCAATATCCGCCGGGACAGTTCCGCCGAGAACGTGGAGCGAAAAAAGGAAATGCTCCGCGAGGTCCACGCCGCCACCACCACGCCCATGAAGCAGGATCTGGTGGACGACCTGCTGGCCGAGTTCGGCTTTTGATTAAAAGCCAACAGTCAGGCAACGACGAAACAACCAAGGGAGAGGGCCGGTAGGCTCTCTCCCTTTTTTTATGCCTAGTAATGGTAGCGGAGCTGGGCGATGAGTACCGCGTCTTCCGTGACTTTGTAGACAACGCGGTGTTCGTCGTTGATGCGGCGGGACCAGTAGCCGGCCAAAGCATGGCGAAGGGGTTCGGGCTTGCCGATGCCCTCGAAGGGCTGGCGCTGGATTTCCTTGATGAGCGCGTTGATGCGCAGGAGCATCTTGCGGTCGGCCTGCTGCCAGTAGAGATAATCCTCCCAGGCGTGCTCCGCGAAGATGAGCTTCACTTGGTCAGCTTCCGTTCCGTGCCGTTGCCGCCTTCCAGTTCGGCCACCGATTCCAGCAACCGCCTGGCGCTTTTGGGGCTGCGCAGCAGGTAGGCGGTTTCTTCCAGGGACTTGTAATCCTCCAGCGAGAGCATCACCACGGCCTCATCCTTGCGGGTGATGATAACCGGCTCATGGTCGGCGCAGACCTGCTGCATGGTCTGGGCCAGATTGCCGCGGGCGGCGGTGTAAGTGATGGTGTTCATGGGCGCCTCCTGTATGTACAGGATATTGTACAGTCATGGGGGGGTGGTTGTCAACCGTCAGGCAGGAGTGTCAGGTAAATTCTGTCTCTCCAGGCACTGTCAATTTAATACGGTGGCCCTGGAACTGTTGCCCGGATTATCTTGGATAAGAGGCAGGTCTTGCAAGATGACGTTACTTATAACTCAAGACCTGCACCACATTCCGGGTTAGTCTCCGTTGAGTTCTGGCACAGGCGGCCAAGTCGGACGATTTGCTTTGACCCAATTCTTCAGCTTTCTTCTGGCAGAGTCGCCTGCGGTTTCGATTTCGAGCAGATTGCAAATTGCCCGCCAGGTGTTCAACCCTTTTTCCTTTTTTAGCTCTGGCACCATCGTTGTCCACTGTTGAGGGCTGGGTGTGGGAACTTTTTTGGGCTCTTTTCGTGTCAACGCCATTGACTCTGCCAAGAGCCTCTCCAGTTCCTCGTCAACCTTCTTCGGTTTGATGTGCTGCTGAAGTATGCGCCTCAGTGCATCATTGAATGAAAGATTTTCAAACGGCTTCGGCTTTGCAAGCCTTTCAACCAGCGCAGCGAGGTCTTCGTCAACAGTGAATTTAGGCATTTCAGTCTCCTGGTGTTAGAGTGAGTTGTTGTCACTAGTAGATCATAGTGAAACACTAGTGTCAAGTGAAATGCACTAGTAAAAAAATCGGTGTGTCGATCTGAGAGGTGGTTTCTTTGGGTTTGGTTGCGATGGCGGAAGGTTAGCTTTTTTCTGCGCCACGAGAACCCGCACAGACGCCGTTTCCCGCTGAAAATGCAATGGCGGTGAGGCGCTATTCGACGGCGAGGCAAGCTATTTGCGCGCGGTACCTAGTTGCAGTTCTGCGTCCGAGGCGCGGACATAGAGTGGGCCGGCGTCTGAGGGCAGAAAGTCCTGATTGCGGAACTTGGTGATGGCGAGTTGGCCCACGCTTGAGGCGCGGGCAAAATAGCGGGTGGGGTCGGCAATGCGGGCGCGGTTGCCGAGGGTCTCGGCAAGAACCTCGCGGTAGAGTTCCGCGCCGCTGCCCAGGAGAAAGGTGGGTTCGGTAATGCGTTCGGCCAGGGCGGCAGGGGAGAGGGCGAGGTACTCGCTTTCGCGCACCATCTCGCCCGTGTTGTTTTCGCGGTAGAGGGCGGCATAGACCTCTTTTTTGCGGGCGTCGATCAGGGCGCAGATTGGGAGGTTCTGCCCCAGGCACTGGTGTGCCAGCCCATCGAGGCTTGGCACGCCGATCAACGGTTTTGCAGCCGCAAAGCTGAGCCCTTTGGCCGTTGCCAGGCCAATGCGC
Source organism: Thermodesulfobacteriota bacterium (assembly GCA_040757055.1). Lineage (GTDB taxonomy): Bacteria > Desulfobacterota > Desulfobulbia > Desulfobulbales > Desulfurivibrionaceae > JAJZRJ01. The sequence continues at coordinate 82,515 of JBFLXY010000007.1, forward strand.
AGTCCGGTGAAGCTGCCCGGGCCGAGGCTTACGGCAATAGCATCGATCTGCTGCCAGTCGGTACTGGTTTCGCGGAGCAGCCGGTCGATGGCCGGCAGGAGCTGCTGGGCGTGGGTCTGGCTCGCTTCCACCGCCAGTTCGGCAAGAGAGCACTCCGGGGCAACCAGGGCGACGCTGCCGATGGTGCCTGAGGTTTCAAGGGCCAGCAGCAGCGGGGTGTGGGTCTCGCCTGCCATGGCCCGATCAGCCGCGGCCGATCAGGCGCATGATGTCGTTGTAGAAGACAAAGAACATCAGCGACACCAGCAGCACCAGGCCGATCTGCTGGAGCATTTCCCGCGTTTTCATGCTGAGCGGCCGGCGCATGATGCCTTCCACCGTAAAGAAGAGCAAATGGCCGCCGTCCAGGATCGGGATGGGGAAGAGGTTCAGAATGCCGAGGTTCACGCTGAGTAACCCCATGAAATAGACCAGGTTCATCCAGCCCGCCTCCATCTGCTGGCCTGCCAGCTGGGCAATGAGGATGGGGCCGCCCAGTTCCGAGGCCGGCACCACCTTCTGGATGATCTTCACCAGGCTCAGGAGCGTCAGGTAGATGAGGTTCCAGGTCTGGGAAAATCCCGCGCCCAGGGCCGTGAGGAGCGAGACCCTCTCGAAAATCAACTCCTCGGAGCGGGAGATGCCCAAAAGATAGCGCTCGCCCACCTTTTCGCCGAAGAGGTTCTTCACCTCCTGCCGTGTGGGGGTGCCGGTGACGGTGATGGTCTCGCTGCCGCGCTTGAGCACGAGCGTTACCGGCGCGCCGTTGCCCTGGCGGACGAGTTCGGAGATCTGCTCCCATTCGCTGGTGGAGTGGCCGTTGATGGAGAGCACCACGTCGCCGGCCATGATGCCCGCCTTGGCCGCCGGGGAATCCGGGCCGACCTGGCCGATCTTGGTGCCGGGGATGGGCTTGGGCAGGCCGACGATGGCGTAGATCAGGAAGAAGAGCACCACGGCGAAGAGCAGGTTGAAGACGGGCCCGGCGGCCACGATGCAGAAGCGCTGCCAGAGCGGCTTGTCGCTGAAGGCGCGGCCCGCCTCGGCCGGCTCCACCTCGTCGCCGGGGTTCTCGCCGTACATCTTCACGTAGCCGCCCAGGGGGAAGGCGCTCACCAGATATTCGGTCTCGCCCACCTGCCTGCCGAAGAGCTTGGGGCCGAAGCCCAGCGAAAAGCGCAGGACCTTCACCCCGAAGAGCTTGGCAAAGAGGAAGTGGCCGAACTCGTGGACAAAGATGAGCAGGCCGAGGACGATGATGAAGGAGATGACGGAGTTCATGGGATTCCCTTATGCGGTGGGCGTTGCCGGCGAGGCCTCGTTGGCCTGCCGTTGCTGCATCTTGAGTTGCAGGGCCTCCACCACTGATTCGGCCTGCATGCGGGCGGCGAGATCGGCCTCCAGCACGGCGGCGATGGTGGCCGCTTCCTTCCTTTCCACCCGGTTCACCGACTCCGCCACCACCAGCGCGATCTCCGGAAAGCGGATCTTTTTGGCCAGGAAGGCATCCACCGCGATCTCGTTGGCGGCGTTGAGCACAGCCGGCAGGGTGCCGCCCCGCTTGCACGCCTGGTAGGCGAGCTGCAGGGCCGGGAAGCGGGTAAAATCGGGCGGCGCAAATTGCAGGTCGTGGGCCTTGGCAAGGTTGAGCCGCGGCAGGCCGAGGCGCAACCGCTCCGGGTAGGAAAGGGCGTAGATGATGGGGATGCGCATGTCCGGGATGCCGAGCTGCGCCACCACCGAGCCGTCGATGTATTCCACCAGGGAATGGACGATGCTCTGCGGGTGGATGAGCACCTCGATGTTCTCCACCGGGATGTCGAAGAGCCAGCGCGCCTCGATCACCTCCAGCCCCTTGTTCATGAGGGTGGCGGAGTCGATGGAGATCTTGGCGCCCATGTCCCAGTTGGGGTGGGCCAGGGCGGCCTCCGGAGTGACCTCCCACAGTTCGCGTTCGCTCTTGTTGCGGAAGGGACCGCCCGAGGCGGTGAGGATGAGGCGGCTCACGTCTTCCCGGCGGCCCGCTTCCAGGGCCTGGGCAATGGCGCTGTGTTCGCTGTCGATGGGCAAAAGGCGCACGCCTCTTTTCGCCACGGCCTCCATCACCAGATTGCCGGCCATGACCAGGGTTTCCTTGTTGGCCAGGGCGATCTCCTTGCCCGCCTCGATGGCCGCCATGGTCGGGGTGAGTCCGGCAGCGCCGACAATGGCTGAGACCATGGTGTCTGCTTCAGGTAGCGTCGCGATTTCTTCGTTGCCGGCGGTGCCGACCACGATGCGATTGCCCCAGCCGGAAGGCAGGCTTTGGATGAGGTCGCCGGCCAGTTCCGGGGTCGAGATGGCGACCTTGGCCGGATTGAAGGCCTCAATCTGTTCGCGGAGCAGCCCGATATTGGTGCCGGCGGCCAGACCCACGATGCGGAAGCGGCCGGGGAACTGGCGCACCACCTCGAGGACGTTGCGGCCGATGGAGCCGGTGGAGCCGAGCAGGGCGAGATGTTTGGTCATGGCTCTTTCCTTACAGCACGCCGAGGATGAGCAGATAGTAGAGCACCGGCGCCGCCAGCAGCAGGGAGTCGGCCCGATCGAGGATGCCGCCGTGGCCGGGCAGCAGGGTGCCGGAATCCTTGACTCCCATGGCGCGCTTGAGCACCGATTCGATGAGGTCGCCCACCGCCCCCACGGCAGCGAGGAGCAGGCCGGCGGCGGCGGAAGCGAACAGGGGGGCGGAGAGCAGCAACGGGCCGGTTACTGAGGCCGCGACCACTGCCAGGCCGAGTCCGCCCATGAGTCCTTCCACCGTCTTGTTGGGACTCACTGCCGGGCAGAGTTTGCGGCGGCCGAAGTTGGAGCCGGTGTAGTAGGCACCGGCATCGGCGGCAACGATGATCAGGGTCAGCAGCACGACCCAGCGGTTGCCGGCAGGCAGGTGAAAAAGGAGCGGCAGGTGAGCGGCGCCGAAGCCGATGTAGAGGAGGCCGAAGGCCGTGCGGCTCAGGAAAGTGAAGGGATCGGCCAGCCGGCCATAGGCCCGCACGGTGAGGAAGGCGAGGCAGCAGAAGGCCAGGGCCAGGGCCGCGCTCACGATGGGCAGGTTGCCGAAGAGCGAGGCCAGCAGTGGCAGGGCCAGGGCCAGCAGCAGAAAAGGGCGCAGTGCTGTTTCGGTGGCGCCCTTGAGGCTCATGATGCAGTATTCGTGAAGCGCGACGAAGCCGAGGCCGCAGGCCACCAGCCAGAAGAGCAGGGTCGGGCCGTAGAGCAGCAGCAGTAGCCAGCCGGCACCCAGGGCCATTCCGGTGAGCAGTCGTTCCATCGGTATGCCTCAGCCTGCCACCACTTGGGCGCCGGTCTTGCCGAAGCGCCGCTGTCGTCCCTGGTAGTCGTCCAGGGCGGCATGGAACTGCGCTTTGCGGAAGTCGGGCCAGAGGATGGGAGTGAAGTAGAGTTCGCTGTAGGAGGTCTGCCAGAGGAGGAAGTTGCTGAGGCGGGACTCGCCGCCGGTGCGGATGAGGAGATCCGGGTCGGGGAGCCCTGCGGTGTAGAGGTGTTCGTTCAGCCGCTCTTCGGTGATCGCCTCGGGCGTGAGGGTGCCGGCCACACATTGCTGTGCCAAAAGCCGGGCTGCGCGGACGAGTTCGCTTCTGCCGCCGTAGCTCAGGGCCAGATTGAGGATGAGGCCGCGGTTGCCGGCGGTCCTGTCGATGGTCTTTCCGAGCAGGGCCTGCACGTCTTTGGGCAGGCGCTCGATCTCGCCGCTGCACCTGAGGCGCACCCCTTTTTCCAGCATGGGGGCGAGCTGGCTTTCGAGGTAGGCGCGGAGCAGGCTCATGAGCGCCTGGACTTCCAGGGGCGGCCGTTGCCAGTTCTCGGTGGAAAAGGCATAGAGGGTGAGCGCCGTGATGCCCAGTTCGCCGGCCGCCTCGACGATTTCCCGCACCGATTCGACCCCGGCCTTGTGGCCTATGGCGCGCGGCAGACCACGCTGTTCGGCCCATCGGCCATTGCCGTCCATGATGATGGCGACATGACGGGGCAGCCTGCGGTGGTCGGGTTCAGTGGGGGGCATGGTCATCGGTGTTCACGATCGCACAAACGAAAAAAGGATACCATGACGATATCCTTTCTGCACGGAGACTTTGCGGAAAACGGTGCGGATGCCATGAGGTCAGACCTCCATGACCTCCTTTTCCTTTTCCGCCATGATCTCGTCGATTTTCTTGATGTGCCTGTCCGTGGCCTTCTGGGCCTCTTCCTGGAGCTTGAAGAATTCGTCCTCGGCCAGCTCCTTGCTGCCTTTCTGTTTTTTGAGGGCGTCGATGGCATCGCGGCGGCAGTTGCGGATCGCCACCCGGTACTCCTCGCTGATCTTCTTCACCTGCTTGACCAGCTCCTTGCGGCGCTCTTCGGTGAGCTGCGGGATGTTGATGCGGATCACCTTGCCGTCGTTGGAAGGATTAAGGCCGATATCGGAGCCAAAGATCGCCTTCTCGATGGCGGCGAGGAGCTGGGTGTCCCAGGGCTGGATCACGATCATCCGGCTCTCCGGGATGGTGAGGTTGGCCACCTGGTTCAAGAGCATGGGCGAACCGTAGGCAGAGACCTTGATGCCGTCGAGCAGGGCGAGCGAGGCGCGGCCGGTGCGGATCCTGGTCAGCTCGCGGCGGTAGGCCTCCATGCTGTGGTCCATCTTTTCGTTCATGGCGAGAATGGTCGGATGCATCTCTTACCCCCTGATCAGTGTGCCGATGGATTCGCCGCACACCGCCTTCTTCATGTTGCCCGGCGTGTTCATGTCGATGACCAGAATGGCGGTGTTGTTGTCCATGGCCAGCGAGATGGCGGCGGCGTCCATCACCTTGAGGTGGCGTTGCAGAACCTCGTCGTAGCTCAGGGTGTCGAACCGGACCGCGTCCTTGTGCCTGAGCGGGTCCTTGTCGTAAACCCCGTCCACCCGGGTCGCCTTGCAGACGAGGTCGGCGTTGATCTCCAAGGCTCGCAGCATGGCGGCGGTGTCGGTGGTGAAGTAGGGGTTGCCGGTGCCGGCCCCGAAGATCACCACCCGTCTCTTCTGGAGATGGTGGATCGCCTTCTGGCGGGAGAAGGACTCGCAGACCGTGAGCATGGGGATGGCGGAGAGCACCCGTGCCGAAACGTCGTGGCGCTCCAATGCGTCGTGCAGGGCCAGGGCGTTGATCACCGTGGCCAGCATGCCCATGTTGTCGGCCGCCGCCCGGTCCATGCCGCTTGAAGCGCCGGAGACGCCGCGGAAGATGTTGCCTGCCCCGATCACCAGGGCAAGCTGGACATCGAGGGCGACCAGTTCCCTGATTTCCCTGGCCACGTAGTTGAGCACCTCGGTGCTGATGCCGAAGGCGGCGTCGCCCATCAGGGCTTCGCCGCTCAGCTTCAACAGCACCCGTTTGTACTTGCTCTTCGCCATGGCCGGGTTTCCGCGGTTGGTTCAGGCGCCGACCTGGAAGCGGGCAAAGCGCTTGACGCTGATGTTCTCGCCCATCTTGGCGATGAGTTCGTTCAGCAGATCCTGGATGGAGAGATCGGGGTTTTTGACGAACTTCTGCTCCAGGAGGCAGTTTTCGGCGTAGAACTTGTCCATCTTGCCGCCCACCATCTTTTCGGCGATGTTCTCCGGCTTGCCGGAGTCCATGGCCTGCTGCTTGTAGATGTTGCGCTCGCGCTCGATGAGGTCGGCGGGCACGTCCTCGCGCTTGATGGAGACCGGATTGGAAGCGGCGATGTGCATGGCCACGTTTTTGGCGAACTCGATGAAGGCCGGGCTCTTGGCCACGAAGTCGGTCTCGCAGCCGACCTCCACCATGACGCCGAGCTTGCTGCCGGCGTGGATGTAAGTCTCGATCACGCCCTCGCTGGTGGCGCGGTCGGCCCGCTTCTTGGCCACGGCCAGGCCCTTCTGCCGCAGCAGGTCCACGGCCTTTTCCATGTCGCCGCCGGTGTCGGCGAGCGCCTTCTTGCAATCCATCATCCCCGCATTGGTCTTGTCGCGGAGTTCCTTGACCATCTGGCTGGTTATCTGCACGGGCAGTACCTCGTTAAGCTATGGGTTCAACGTGAAAAAGAGAAGAAACGGCCGGCGGGCTCCTGGCCGTGCGACCGGAGCCCGCGCTGTGCCGGGTCGTTATTCAGCGGCGGCCTGTTCGGCCACTTCGTCCTTGTCGGCCGCGGCCTGGCGCTGCTCGCCGTACTTGGCACGGCCGGCGAGGACCGCATCGGCCATCCGCGAGGTGATGAGCCGGACCGACTTGATGGCGTCGTCGTTGCCGGGGATCAGGTAGTCGATGCCGTCCGGGTCGCAGTTGGTATCGGCGGTGGCGATGACCGGGATGCCGAGGCGGTTGGCTTCGTCCACCGCGATGCTCTCCCTCTTGGGGTCGATGATGAAGAGGGCGTCCGGCAGGCTCTTCATGTTCTTGATGCCGCCGATGTTGCGCTCCAGCTTTTCGGCCTCCTTCTGCATGGTGAGGGCTTCCTTCTTCTTGTAGCGGTTGATGGTGCCGTCCTCTTCCATGGCCTTGAAGTGTTTCAGGCGCTCGACGCTCTTCTTGATGGTCTGGTGGTTGGTGAGCATGCCGCCCAGCCAGCGGTAGTCGACGTAGAACATGCCGCAGCGGGTCGCCTCTTCGCGGATGATCTCCTGGGCCTGGCGCTTGGTGCCGACAAAGAGGATGTTGCCGCCCCTGGCCGCCAGGTTCTCGACGAAGTCGTAGGCATGGTTGAAGAGAGGCAGGGTCTTGTCGAGGTTGATGATGTAGATCTTGTTGCGCTCTCCGAAGATGTAGGGCTTCATCTTCGGATTCCAGCGGCGGGTCTGATGGCCGAAGTGCAGGCCGGCCTCCAGCATTTCCTGCATGGTGACGTGGGACATGGTGCGTACTCCTTGGTGTTTTTGGTTGTGTCTCCGTTCCGGTCTCGCGGAGCGGAAACCCTCCATCCCGTTTCCCGACCCGGCTCTGCCGGGCACCAGTGGGAGTGTTCGTGGGATGTGCGACGTTGTAAAACCCGCACCTTTTACCACTGTTGCCACGATTTTGCAAGGGTGATGGCGGGAAAAAGCGGCGCAGCCATACAGGCGCGGCGAATACGGCTGGCGATGGAGAAAAGTCTTGACGCGACGGGCCAAAACAACCAAACTGCCCCCCATCGAGAGCCCACTGAGCCATTCATGAGACATCTTGCCGAGTACCAGCCGCGCACCATCCTGGTCCGCTCCACCAACTGGGTGGGCGACGCCATCATGACCACGCCGGCGGTGCGCACCATTCGCGCCAACTTTCCCGGGGCGAAGATCTCCATCCTCGCCTACCCGTGGGTGGCGGACATCTTCGCCGCCAGTCCCCATGTGGACGAGGTGCTCATCTACCAGAAAAAAGGCCGCCACCAAGGGCTGCACGGCCTGTGGCAGCTTGGCCGCGAACTGCGCGAGCGGTGTTTCGACATGGCCATTCTGCTGCAGAATGCCTTCGAGGCGGCGCTGTTGGCGAACCTTGCCGGCATTCCGGTACGGGCCGGTTACCGCCGTGACGGCCGCGGCCTGTTGCTTACCCATGGGGTGACCATCCGGCCCGAGGTGCGGCGGCTCCACCAGGTCCACTACTATCAGGGGCTGCTGGCAGAACTGGGGCTTTCCCTTGGTCCGGACGAGCTTTTCCTGCAACTGCCGACCGAAACCAGTCGCTGGGCACGAGAGTTCCTGGCCAGCCGCAGGCCACGCCGGGTGGTGGGGCTGAACCCTGGCGCCGCCTATGGCCCGGCGAAAAAGTGGGCGGCCGAACGCTATGCCGGCCTTGCCGCCCGCCTCCACCGTGAATACGGCGCCACCCTGCTGGTCTTCGGCACCGCCGCCGACCAGGAGGCGGCGGCGCTCATCAAGGCCGAGGCGCCGGAGCAGGTGGTGGACCTCTCCGGCAAGACGACGCTCGCCGAGGCCATGGCCCTGATCGGCTGCTGCGACGCCTTTGTCACCAACGATTCGGGGCTGATGCACGTGGCCGCGGCGCAAAAGGTGCCCCTGGTCGCGATCTTCGGCTCCACCGACGAGGTGGCCACCGGCCCCTTCTGCCATACCGCGGTGATTCTGAAGAAGGCGCTGCCGTGCAGCCCCTGCTTCAAGACCCATTGCCGTTTCGGCCACTACCAGTGCATGGCCGGCATCGAGGTGGACGAGGTCTTCGTTGCCGTAGCCGGCCTGCTGGAGGCCAAGGGGGAGGAGGTGGGCCATGCAGCCGGCGGTCTTTCTTGATCGGGACGGCACCATCAACGAGCAGATGGGGTACGTCAACCATCTGAGCCGTTTTGTCCTGCTGCCGCGGGTGGGGGAGGCGATCCGGCTCCTCAATGAGCGCGGGATTCCGGTGGTGGTGGCCACCAACCAGTCTGGTCTGGCCCGCGGTTACTTTCCGGAGTCGCTGCTCACGGCGGTGCATGCCAAAATGACGGCCGGGCTGGCCGCGGCCGGCGCCCGGCTCGACGGCATCTATGTCTGCCCCCATCATCCCGAGGCCAGGGAGGAGCGGTATCGCGTCGCGTGCCCCTGCCGCAAGCCGAAGACCGGGCTCTTCACCCGGGCGGCAGCGGAACTCGACCTTGATCTGGCCAGATCGTATGTGGTGGGGGATCGCTGGTCGGACCTGAAGGCGGCCGCGGCCTGCGGCGCCAAAGGGGTGCTGGTGCTGACCGGCTACGGCCGCGGCGATCGGGAGTATATCGGCCCCGGCCAGGCCGTGCAGCCCCATTGGGTGGCCGAGGATCTTTACGAGGCGGTGGGCTGGATTCTCCGCGACCTGGCGGCCTGAATCCCTGCCTGGTTATTCCTCGTCCCGGCCCTTTTTCCTTTCGCTGCTGAAGTCGAAGACCATCTCGTTTTTTCCGACCATCCCGAAGTTCCGGCGCGCCACCTCCTTCTGGTAGGCGCGGTCACTCCTGAGCCGGGCATTCTCCGCCGCGAGCTGCTCGTTCTCCGTCCTGATCCGCTGATTTTCCGCCGTGGCGGCGCGGAGGTCGCGATGCACCCGATAGTATCTCACTGCGCCATAAGGGCTGAAGGTGAGCCATGCCGCAAAGGCCAGAACCAATACGGCGAAAAAGGCGAGCCATCGCTGCCGTTCCGGTCTTCTGATTTTCTTGTAGGGCAGCGGCATGCGGAGTCTGGCCCGGTTCAGGGTGGAACAGCGGAGTATCTGCCTGTCCCTTCATATCACAGCAGCGGCCGGGCCGCAATCCCTCTTGTCGCCACCTTTCAGCTGATGCGGAGCAGGCGGATGGCGATGATTCCGGCCTCGTAGAGCAGATAGAGCGGCAGGCCCATGAGCATCATGTTGAAGACGTCCGGGGTCGGGGTGAGCAGGGCGGCGACGATACTGATGACCAGCACTGCGTAGCGGCGGTGGCGTTCAAAGGACCGGCGCGTGCAGAGGCCGGTCCTGGCGAGGAAGACCATGAAGATCGGCAGCTCGAAAATGAAGCCGAAGGCGAGGACAAAGAGGGTGACAAAGGCGATGAAGCGGTCGATGGCGATGAGCGGCTTGAGCTGGGCCGACTGGAAACCCAGGAGAAAATCGACGCCATAGGGCAGGGTGATGTAATAGCAGAAACCGGCGCCGCTGTAGAAAAGAAACGAGGTGAAGAGAATGAACCAGAAGACGGTGGCGGCGGGCAGGCGGAAGGGCCTGGCCAGGGCCCGCCAGAACCAGGCGATGAAGACCGGCGCCAGCAGGAAGGCGGCGGCGGCCAGAGCCAGCTTGACGTGGGCAAGAAAGGGCTCGGTCACCGTGAAAAAGGCGAGTTCCTGGCGGAGATGGCGTTGGAATATCCGGAGCAGTTGCGGCGCCAGCAGGAAGCAGCCGGCGGTGGTGGCCAGCAGCAGGCCGAGCAGCCGCAGCGCGGAACGCCGCAGTCCGTTGATGATGGCTGCCAGTTGGTGCGGGGTATCCAGGGGCATGGCAACAGCCGGCAGCTACGATTGAGGGCGCTTGCGGGCGGTGTCGTCGCCGTTGATCTCACGCTCCAGGCGGCGGAAGAAGACCTCCATGAACTCGTGGCGCTCCTGGGCGATGCGGCGGCCTTCCGGGGTGAGCATGGTCTCCTTGACCTTGCAGAGCTTGACCCGGAATTCGCGGTAAGCCGTGTCTTCCACCGAATAGGAGGTGGTGTTGGTGATGTCGCTTGCGCGGTTGTGCAGCCGGGCGCCCACCTGGCCGGCAAAGAGGAAGGCGCGGCCGATGCCGATGGCGCCGATGGAGTCCAGCTTGTCGGCGTCGTAAAGGATTTGCGCCTCCAGACTCTGGGGAACCTTGTCGTTGCGGTAGCGGTGGCTCTCGATGCAGTGGACCACGGCCTGGATCTGCTCGGTGGGCATGCCGAGGCCGATCAATATCCCTTCGGCCATTTCCGCCCCTTTTTCGGCGTGGCAGATGGTGCCCCGCTGTTCCATCTCGTGGCGGCGGCCGATGTCGTGCAGCAGGGCCGCGGCGCTCAGGATGTCGAGCTTCGCCCCCATCATCCGGCCGATGTGCATGGCGAGATCATGGACCCGCTCGGTGTGGTCCGGCCCGTGGCAGCCGCCCTCGCTGATGCAGTATTCGTGGGAGATGGCGCGGAGCCGCTCGGTCAGCGCGGTTCCTAGCGGGGCGGCGGCGCTGGTCTCCGCCTTGCGCAGGCTGTCCGCGTATGCCGGTTTTTCCTGTTCAGTCGCCATACAGTTCCCGGATGAGGTGGTCGACGGCAAAGGCGAGCAGCTTCCCGTCATCGGCGAGCAATGCCTCGCGATCCGGCGTGGCCGCCGGCAGCTCGTTCCGGAAGCGGTCGAGGTCGTAGAGGGTGGCGAGATACTGCCGGCATCGGGACTCGCTCGGCTGCCAGCCCGCCTTGATGCGGGGATGCTGGAGCAGGCGGAGCAGGAGGTCGTTCATCCGATGGTAGGGGAGCAGTTCCTGATCCGCGGTCCAGAGCGCCACGTCCTGCTCCTCGTTTTCGGCAAAGCCGCGGCAGTGCGGCTCGCTGAGCAGCACATGAAGAACGGTGACCGAACCATCCTCTCTCAGCGATGCGCCGCGGCCCAAGGGATAGGTGCGGCAGGGCGCGGGCCGGTCCTCGTAGACCGTGCAGCCCTGCGGGCTCACAAAGGGGCAGCTGGCCCGGCCGTCGTCAACCATGGCGAGGAAGACCCGCGGGAAGGGGTCGCCCTCTCCCTGTTCCACTATGGCGTAGCGGTCGAGGAAGAGGGAGGTGGCGATCCCCAGCCGGCGGGCCAGGCGCACCACGTCGTAGGGCGAGAGGGCCAGCTCCAGTTCGCGGCAGCACTCGGTGAAGCAGCTCACGCCCGGATGGCAGCGGAAGCGGAAGCGTTCGTCCTCCGTGAGCGGCCGGACGTGATCGGAGAGCATCTGCATGGTCACGCCGGGGTCGCGCTCCTTTTCCGCAGCAGGTGGAGAACCGGACTGGCCACGAAGACCGAGGAGTAGGTGCCGAAGGCGATGCCGAAGAGCAGGGTGAAGGCAAAGTCGTGGATCACCGTACCACCGAAGAGGAGGAGCGCCATCAGCACCAGCATGGTGGTGCCGGCGGTCATCAGCGAGCGGAAGAGCACCTCGTTGGTGCTGACATTGATGACGGTGAGCAGGTCGGTGTCGGGCATCTTCTTCATCTGTTCGCGGACGCGGTCGAAGATGACCACGGTGTCGTTCAGGGAGTAGCCGGCCAGCGTCAGGAGCGAGGTGACGATGAGCAGGTTCATTTCGATGTCCAGGAGCCAGCAGATGGCCAGCACCGCCAGTACGTCGTGGAAGGTGGAGATGGCTGCGGCCAGGCCGAACTTGAGGTCGAAGCGGAGCGCGAGGTAGAGGATGACGCCGATCATGGAGATGATGATGGCCTCCAGCGCCTTTTCCCGCAGGGCGTCGCTCACGGAGGAGCCGATTTCAGACTGGCTTTCCAGGGCAAAGCCTTTGGCGGCCAGCTGTTCCTGCAAGGCTCCGCTCACCTGCCCGGTGATCCCGCTCACCTTTTCCGCAGCGCTTTTGATCTTGACGATGAGGCGGTTTTCCCCCTCGACCTGCTGGAGATCGACTTCGGCGAGGCCGGAGGCGGCCAGGGCCCTGCGCACCTCGGGCAGGGTGAAGGAGTGTTCTGCCTTGTACTGGAGCATGGTGCCGCCGGCAAAGTCGATGCCCATGTTGGCGGCGCCCCGGCCGAACTGGACAAAGGCGATGAGGCCGATGAGCGAAACCACGGCGGAGAAGACGAAGGCGACCTTGCGGGTGCCCATGAAGTTGATGTTCGGTTTGGCGGGGAAGGGCAGGAAGCGAAGCTCCTTGAGCTTCCTCCCTCCGAAGAGGATGTCGTAGATGAGCCGGGTGCCGAAGAGGGTGGTGAAGAGATTGAAGATGATGCCCAGCGAGAGGGTGACGGCAAAGCCCTTGATGGGGCCGGTGCCGAAGAGGAAGAGGGCAAGGGCGGTGATGAGGGTGGTGACCTGGGAATCGACGATGGACCAGAGCGCCTTGGCGTAGCCGCCGTCAACGCCGGATTTGACCGACTTGCCCAGGGCGAACTCGTCACGCATGCGTTCGAAGATGAGGATGTTGGAGTCCACCGCCATGCCGATGGAAAGAATGATGCCGGCGATGCCCGGCAGGGTCAGGGTGGCCTGGAGGGCGGCCAGCCCGGCAAAGAGGAAAAGGATGTTCAGAACGAGCGCCGCGTTGGCGATGACGCCGGAGAGGCGGTAGAAGATGAGCATGAAGCCGAAAACCAGCGCCGTGCCGAGGAGGCCGCTCATCAGCCCCTTGCTGATCGAGTCCTGGCCCAGCGAGGCGCCGACGGTGAGGTTCTGGATAATGTCCACCGGTGCCGGCAGGGCCCCGACCCTGAGGACGATGGCGAGATCCGCCGCCTCGTTGTAAGTGAAGCCGCCGGAGATCTGGGCGCTGCCGCCCAGGATTTTCTCGCGGATCACCGGGGCGGAGCGCACCACCTCGTCGAGCACGATGGCAAAGCGCTTGCCCACGCTGCGCTCGGTGATCTGGCCGAAGACCTTGCCGCCGCGGCTCGTGAAATCGAGGCTGACGTAGGGTTCGTTGAAGTTGCCGCCCACCCGGACCTGGGCGTCCTTGATCATCTCGCCGGTCATGAGGGTCTGGCTCTTGAGCAGGATCGGCACCCGGACTTCCTTGCCGGTCTGCTTGTCGATATCCTGCATGAAGTAGATTTCGCTGCCGGCGGGCAGCCGGCTCTGCAGCGCGAAGTTGAGCTGCCGGCGGCTCTGGCCCGGCTGCCACTGGCCGGCGGCCACGGCCTGGGAAATCAGGGTGTTGAGATCAACGGCGGCGCCGTCCTCCACCAGCTTGAATTCGAGCTGCGCGGTCTGGCCGATGAGGGAAAGGGCGCGCTGCGGGTCCTTGACGCCAGGCAGCTGCACCACGATCTCGTCGGCACCCTGGCGGATGATTACCGGCTCGGCCACGCCGAACTGGTCGATGCGGTTGCGGATGATTTCCAGCGACTGGTCCACCGCGTGCTTGCGGATGAACTGCACCTGCTCGTCGGTGAGGCGCAGGGTTACCCGGGGGAAGACGCCGCTCTCGGCCTGGATGTCGGCGGCCAGGTTGGGGAAGTCGTTTTTCACCACCTCGCGCACCTGCTCCAGGGCGCCGGTGTTGGGCAGGGTGAAGATGGCGGCGCGCGGGTCCCCGGACCTGGTCTGCACCAGGGTGATCTGCTTTTCCGCCAGCGCCTCCTTGAGTTCCTGGGCCGCCAGGTTGAGGGAGTTTTCCTCGGCCCTGTCGAGCTCCACCTTGAGCACCAGATGCATGCCGCCCTGGAGGTCGAGGCCGAGGCGCAGCCCTTCCGGGGCCAGGTATTTCTTCCACCAGGAGGGAGTGTTGGCGTAGAAGGAGGGCAGCACCATGACGCCGGCGATGAGGATCATGGATACCAAGAGGGCGAGTTTCCATTTCAGGGCTTTCTGCATTGAGCGGCTCCTTCTGCCTGCTGCGGATGGGAACTGCGAAGCGGTGGGCCACAAGGCGCCGGGCCGCGGAACAGTGCGATTTGCGGCGAGATTATACCTTACCTGCCGGAGATGTCAAAGTGCAAAACCGGGGGAGGAAAGGGCAGGGAAGAGGGCGCGATTTTTGCGCTGATTCCCTGCCCCGCTCATGGTAGAATGAAACAGTCCGCCAGGGGCATCGGGCGGCAGGCGATCCCGCGGCAGGCAGACCGGCAGAGGACAGCATGAAAAAAATCCTGGTGGTGGACAACAACCCCGTGGTGCTGCGGCTGCTGGGCAGCCAGCTCGAACGGCTCGGCCATGCGGTGCGCACTGCGGCCGACGGCCTGGCGGCCCTGGAGGTGCTCGCGGACTATGTGCCTGACATCATCTTCATCGATCTGGTGATGCCCAACATCGACGGCGAGAAGCTCTGCCGTATTGTCCGCGGCATGGAGCATCTCAAGGGGGTCTACATCGTCATCCTCTCCGCCATTGCCGCCGAAGAGCGGCTCGATGTCCGGCGCTTCGGCGCCGATGCCTGCATCGCCAAGGGGTCCTTCGACCGCATCGCCGCCCATGTGGAGCGGGCGCTCGCCGAGGCGGAGAAACCGGGCGGCGAGCGCCCCGGCACGGTGTTCGGGCTGGACGAGGTCTACGAACGGACCATCACCCGGGAACTCCTCATTTCGAAGCGCCATTACGAGGTGATCCTGAACAACATGGCCGAAGGGATCGTTGAATTCAGCCGGGACCAGCGGATCATTTACATCAATCCGGCGGCGGCGGCGGTCATCGGCCGCGCCGAGGAGGAGGTGCTCGCCGGAGATTTTTTTTCCCTCTTCCCCCCACCCCTCTCCAATCGCCTGCGGGATGCGGTGGCCAGGGTGAAGGATGGCCCGGTGATGCTGCCGGAGGAGGAACCGTTTGTCCTCGGAGCGCGGCAGATCTCGGTGGTTCTCTACCCGGTGAAGGACAACGGCGCCTCGTCCATCATCGCCCTGTTTCGCGACATCACCGACCGCCGGCTGGCCGAGGAAACCCTGCGCCGCTCCACCGAGCAGCTGCAGGACACGCTGGGGGAACTCCAGCGGGCGCAGGTGGTCATGGTGCGGCAGGAGAAGCTCGCCTCCATCGGCACCCTGGCCTCGGGGGTGGCCCACGAGATTCTGAATCCCCTGAACATCATCAGCTCCATTGTCCAGCTCCTGCAGATGGAAGAACTGCCCCCTCCGGTGCAGGAACAGCTCGGCGCGGTCATGGCCCAGATCCGCCGCGCCACCAAGATCACCAACAACCTGCGGATGTTCTCCCACCACAAGGAGGCCGCCATCGGCCCGGTGGACCTCAATGCCTTCCTCGACCGCACCCTGGTGCTGGTGGAGCACGACCTCAATCTGGACAACATCCTGGTGGATCGCGATTACGACCCGGAACTGCCTACGCTGGACGCCGACGAGGACCAGCTGGCCCAGGTTTTTCTCAATTTCATCAGCAATGCCCGCGATGCCATGGCCGGCCGCCCGGAACGGCGCATCACCATCCGCACCCGGCGGGTGGAGGACGCGATCCTCGTCGCCTTTGCCGACACCGGCAGCGGCATTCCGCCGGAGCATCTCGGTAAGGTCTTCGATCCCTTCTTCACCACCAAGGACCCGGGTCACGGCACGGGTTTGGGGCTTTCCATCGTCTATTCCATCATCGAAAGCCACGGCGGCACCATCGAGGTCCATTCCGAGCCGGACAGGGGCACGGAATTCTTCATTCATCTGCCATTGAAGCGCTATGCGCCGGCAACGCCGGCCCAGCCATGAACCGCGGCCGGAAGCCGCGAGCGGGGGAAACATGGGAGAGGACAAGGTTCGCATTCTGATCGTGGATGACGAGTATGCCTTCTGCAAGACGCTCAGGCTCTATCTCGCCAAGCTGGGCTATGAGACGATCATCGCCACCAACGGCGAGCACGCCCTGGACCTCATCAAGGAGGAGCAGCCGCGGGTGATGACGCTGGACATCCGCATGCCGGGCATGGACGGCTACGAGGTGCTGAACCACGCCAAACGGCTCAACCAGGAGCTGTTCATCATCGTCATCACCGCCATCGACGTGCCGCGCATGGAAGAGCTGCTGGAGCGGAGCGGGGCGCACGCGGTGCTCCGCAAGCCGATCAGTCTGGAGGAGCTGCGGGAGACCATCGCCCGCCATCTGGAGGGACAGGGAAAATGACCAGAAGCCGCTTCCTGCTCTGGACCACCATCGCCGCCTACTGCCTCATCGGGGTGGAGATCATCATCATGATCTCGCCCTTTGCCCTCTACTTCTATTCGGTCTACGGCCCGATCCTCGACCGTCTTGCCGCCTCTCCCTATACCGGCTGGACCACCGAGTTCTTCCTGCCCCACCTGGTCTTCCCCGACGATCCCCTGATCCTCGCCTTTTCCTATCTCCAGGTGCTGCTGGTGGTGGGGCTGGTTCTCTTTTTTTCCGCCGCCATTCCCCTTTACTATGGCCGTTTCACCGGCAAGGGGGTGGTGCAGATCAGCTTCTACAGAAAGATCCGCCATCCGCAGTACCTCTTTCTCGCCATCTCCGGCTTCGGGCTGCTGCTCTACTGGCCGCGCTTCATCATCCTCATCATGTACGTCACCATGCTCTTTGTCTATTACCTGCTGGCCCGCAACGAGGAATGGCGCATGCGCCAAGAGGCGCCGGCCGCTTACGAGCAGTATATGGCCGCCACCCCGATGTTCCTGCCGGGCGAGCCGGGCGGTCGCATCTATCGGGCGCTGTTCGGCTGGATCAGGCCGAAATGGGCGGGGATTGCGGTGCTCTACCTCCTGACCCTGGCGGGGGCAGTGGGGCTGGCCATGGGGGTGCGGGCCTATGCGGTGCGCACCGTGCCGCTGGTGGCCGCCGGCGCCACGACGGTGGTGCCGGTTTTCCCGCGGGAGGTGGCACCGGTGCAGGAAATCCACCGGGCCGCCCTGGCCGATCCGCTGGTGGCCCGCCTGCTGGCAAACAGGGAGGACATCAACCTGGCCTACCTTATGCCCGGCGACTTTTTTCTCATGGCCCTGGTCACCGATGCCGACCGCCGCTTTTCCGACGAGATGATCGAGCGGTTCCCCGAGATCCTCGAATGGCACCAGCACAAGTTCCGGGGCGGGCTGGGGAAATTTTTCCGGATCTTTTATAATTTTGTCAGCACGTGGGGCACGGTGCATACCGACTACGAGATCGAGCGGCTGGTCTTTGTGGCGGTGCATGACCCCGCCGGCCGGAGCGTTGCTTCGGAGCGTCTTCTGGCCATGGGTCTTTCCCGCACGCCGGCGCTGCTGGTGGACCTCGATGCCCGCACCCACGAGGTGCTCCACGTGGTGAAGACCAGCGAGAGCCACAAATGGGGCCGCATGCCCATGCCGACCTTTTGAAAACGTTGGTGTACGAGAGGAATTGTATGAACGTGTTCCGGTTGTTCCGAGCTGTGCTTCTGGGCGTCGTCTGGCTGGCGGTTCTGGTCGTCCCCCCTGTTTGCGCCGCCCCGAGGCAGGAGACCCTCGTCCTTCTCAACTGGCCGGATTACATGGACCCGGCGCTGCTCAAGGCCTTTGAGGAGAAATACAATGTCCGGGTGCGCGAGGTCCATTACGAAACCGAAGCGAACATGGACCAGTTGCTCTCCTATACCGGCGGCAAGAAGTACGATCTGGTGGTGGCCAGCCACACCAAGGTGCCGAGCCTCGTCAAGCGGGGGTGGCTCGCGCCGGTGGACCGCAGTCTGATACCCAACCTGAAACATCTCGATACCGGCAATCTGCCGCACGATGAGGATCTGGCCCGCTATGTGGTGCCCCATCTCTGGGGCACGGTGGGCATCGCCTTTCGCAAGGATCTGGTCAAGGAGCGGGTCACCGGCTGGAAGCAGCTCCTGCAGCCGGGACAGGGGATGGGCGGCCGGATCATGATGATCGGGGACGTGCGCGACGTGGTGGGGGCCGCGCTCAAGTCCCTGGGCTATTCCCTCAATTCACAGAACCCGGCGGAACTCGATGCGGCGGAGAAGCTGCTCCTGGCCCAGCGGCCGGCGGTAAAGAAATACGGCTACCTGCAGCTCAACAAAACGTCCGGCCTCATCAGGGGCACCTACTGGATGGCCATGGTCTACAGCGGCGACGCCCTGACCCTGGCCGAGCTTTCCCCCCACATCGCCTACGTCACCCCGGAGGAGGGCACCGCCCTCTGGCTCGATTCCATCATGGTGCTCAAGGATTCCCGGCGCCGGGCCCTCGCCTTCCAGTTCATCAATTTCCTGCATGAGCCTGAAAATGCGGCCAGACTCGCGGCCTTCGTCTCCATGGCCACCCCCAATGCCGCGGCCCGGAAAATTCTGCCCCGGGAATACCTCGACAACCCCCACATCTATCCGCCCAGGGCGGTGCTGGAGAAGTGCGAGTTCTATGCGCCGCTGCCGCCGCAGGTGCTGAAGCGCTACAACGAGATTTTCAGCCGGGCTTCGGCGGGCCTGCGCTAGGCAATGTCGATGAGGCCAACCAGGGTTCGGTAAATTATGCGGCTGCGGCTGAAAATTCTCATCGGCCTGATTCCCCTGCTGGTGGTGCCGCTGCTCCTGGTCGGGTGGCTGGCCTATGGCCAGTTGCGCGAACAGACCCAGGCGACGGCGCTGCGGCAGTCGGATGTGCTGATGACCCAGGTTGCGACCGGCGTGCAGAGCTACCTGCGAGGCGTGGAGGCCGACCTCACCCTTTTCGCCGATTCCGATCTCCTGCGCAACTACCTTGCGGTGGAAGACGCCGCCACCAGGTATGAAATCTTCCAGACCCCGCTCCTCTCCCAGTTCGGCACATATATGGCAGTCCATCCCGAGTACTACGAGATCCGGGTGCTGCTGCCGGACGGTTCCGAGGATGCCCGGCTGGCGGCGGCAGGAAGCGCCAGGGCCCGGAGCAACGAGAGCGGGTCTGCCTGGTTTCAGGAGCTGTCGCGCTCCGCCACCGCGAACCATGCCTGTTTCGTGACCAATCCCGACAACAACGAACCGGCCCTGCTCTATGCCCGCAAAGTCGGGACGCCGACCGCGCTCAAGGGATATCTGGTGCTGACCGTGCGGCTCGATTTTCTCCGCGAGCAACTGCGCGAAGGCCTTGCCGGAGACGGCAAGGGGCTGCTCTTTTTTGTCGACCACAGCGGCCGCATCCTCATGCATCCGGACGGCAAGAGGATCGGGCAGCCTCTGCCGCCGAAGCTCTGCGCCGAGCTGGTGTGCAGCGGCAGCAGCAAACGGGTGCTGAGCCGCGAACTGGACGAGCCCTCGTTCGTCAAGGCCCATCGGATCAGCGACAACCTGTGGGTATTGATGGCGCTGCCCCAGGCCCAACTGCTGGCCGCCTCCCGCCTCGTGGGCATGCAGGTGCTCACGGTCACCCTGGTCACCGTGGTGGTCATGGCCCTGGTGCTGGTCAATGGCCTGCAGCGCCTCTTCATGCGGCCCATCGAACGGCTGGTGGCAGCCACCGGCGAAGTGGGGCGCGGCAACCTGGGAGTGCGTCTGGAAGGCAGGGGCAGCGACGAGATGGACACCGTCTTCACCACCTTCAACGCCATGGTGGCGGAACTGGAGGCGTCGCAGGCGCAGTTGCTGGCGCACCAGGAGGAACTGGAAGGCAAGGTGCGGGAGCGCACGGAGCATCTGCAGGCGGCGATCAAGAGCCTGGAGGAGGCGCGGCAGGCGGCGGAGGCGGCCAACCGGCTCAAGAGCGAATTCCTGGCCAACATGAGCCATGAGATCCGCACACCGATGAACGGGGTGCTCGGCATGGCGCAACTGCTGCTCAGCACCGACCTCGACCGGGAACAGCGCGAATACGCCGAAACCGTCTATACCTCCGCCGAGTCGCTGCTGGCCATCATCAACGAGATTCTCGATTTCTCCAAGATCGAGGCGGGCAAGCTGGAACTGGAATGCATCGACGTGGATCTCCGGGAACTGGTGGAGGAGGTGGTGGACATCTTCGCCCCCCAGGCCCACGGCAAGGGGCTGGAGATCGCTTCCTACGTGGCTGCCGACGTGCCGGCGGTGGTCCAGGGCGACCCGGTGCGGGTGCGGCAGATCATCACCAATCTGCTGGGCAACGCCCTCAAGTTCACTCACCAGGGCGAGATCACCATCCAGGTCCAGCGGACGGCAGCGGGCAGGGAGACCGCCGGCGCGACGGGCCTCCGCTTCGCCATCACCGATACCGGCATCGGTATCCCTGCCGAGGCCGTCGGCCGCCTTTTCCAGTCCTTCACCCAGATCGACGGCTCCTATTCGCGCAGGTATGGCGGCACCGGCCTCGGGCTGGCGATCTCCAAGCAGCTGGTCGAGATGATGGGCGGCGCCATCGGCGTACTCAGCGAGGAAGGCAGGGGAAGTACATTCTTCTTCGAAATTCCCTTCCCGGTGACGGCCGGTGAGACAGGGAGCGTGGGGGAGCCGCTGGCCGAAAGCTTGCGGGGAAGACGGGTGCTGCTGGTGGACGACAACGAGGCGAGCCGCGGCATTCTGGCCACCATGCTGCGGGAATGGGGCATGGAGGTGGAGGAGTTCTCCGGCGCTGCCGGGGCGGAGACGCGGCTGCAGGAGGCCCAGGCCTCCGGGGTTCCTTTCGCCCTGGCCTTGATCGATGCAGACATGCCGGAAATGGATGGCTTTGCCCTCTATGAAGAGTTGCGGCGGCAGTCGCAGCCGGCCATCCCGGTGGTGCTGATGCTCAATGCCGTAGACCTGCGGGAGAAGGCTTTCTGCAGCCGGCAGCTCGAAGGGCTGGGCTGCCTGCCCAAACCGGTGCGGCGCGGACGTTTGCTGGGGGCTCTGCTGCGGATACTGGGAGAGGCGCCCGAGGAATGCGGCCGCACCCGGAGTGCCCGCGGCACCACCATCGACGGGCTGGCCAGGCCGTTGCATATCCTGGTGGCGGAAGACAATCTGGTCAACCAGAAGCTGGCGCTGCGGATGCTGGAAAAGCGCGGCCACGTGGTGACGGTGGCTGCAAACGGCAAGGAGGCGGTGGCGGCCGTTGAACGGGGCTACTTCGACCTCATCCTCATGGATATCCAGATGCCGGACATGGACGGTTTTGCCGCCACTGCCGCCATTCGTGCCCTGGAAAAACCCAGCGGCCGGCATACGCCGATCATCGCGCTCACCGCCCACGCCCTCAAGGGGTACAGGGAGCAGTGCCTGGACGCCGGCATGGACGGCTATTGCCCGAAGCCCATCCAGCCCGAGGTGCTTTTCGCCGTGATGGCCGAAGTGGTCGGGGAAAAGCCGGCCGCCTGAAGGGGGATTCCGGGTCAGGTCGGCGCCCGCCGCCGGGCCCGCGTCGCGGGTTCCGCGCAGGGGAGCATCGTTCCGGTGCGGCCCTGCCTCCTCCCTTTTGCCGGGGGATCATTTTTCGTGGTTGTGTTATCGGCCGCCGCCATTTATGATGGCCTCCTCGTTTTCACGAAGGAACAGGGAACTGCCATGAAGAAAATCGACAAGAAGCTTGCCGCCCTGCCGAGCCTCGAACTGGCCCGGATCGCGGCCCGGGCGGCCATCGACAAGAAAGCGGAGAATCTTGTCATCCTCGATGTGGAGGGACTGGCCTCCTTCACCGACTGCTTCGTCATCATGAGTGGCCGCTCCACCCGCCACGTGCAGGGGTTGGCTCAAGCGGTGGATGAGGCCCTGGCCAGCAAGCGGCTCAAGTCCACCAGTGCCGAGGGGTTGCACGAGGGGCACTGGGTGCTGCTCGATTACGGCGAGATCGTGGTGCACATCTTCTACAGCGATACCAGGGAGTTTTACGATCTGGAGGGGTTGTGGCACGACGCCCCGCGGGTACCGCTGCCGGAGACCCCGGCAACCAAGCCGGGAGAGGACTAGCCATGACGACCGCCACCACTCCGGTGTTGCTGGCCATCCTCGATGGCTGGGGCTACGGCGAGCCATCGGCGACCAACGCCATTCACCTGGCCAACACCCCGAACATGGACCGCTGGCAGCGGGAATACCCCTTTACCACCCTGATTGCCCACAACGGCGCCGTCGGCCTGCCCGAGGGGCAGATGGGCAACTCCGAGGTCGGGCACCTCAACATCGGTGCCGGCCGTATCGTCTATCAGGATTTCACCCGCATCAACCGCGAGATCGTCACCGGCAGCTTCAGGCAGAATCCGGTGCTCTCCGCCGCCATGGGCAAGGTGGCCGCTGCGGGCGGCAGCCTTCACCTGCTGGGGCTCGTTTCCGACGGCGGGGTGCACAGCCATATCAACCACCTGGTCGCCCTGCTGGAGATGGCGGCCGGCATCGGGCTGCGCGAGGTTTTTGTGCACGCCTTCATGGATGGCCGCGACACGCCGCCCAAGAGCGGGGCCGGTTACATGGCCCAGTTGCAGGAGGCCATGGACCGGATTGGGACAGGACGGGTTGCCACGGTCTGCGGCCGCTACTACGCCATGGATCGCGACAACCGCTGGGGCCGGGTGCGGCTGGCATGGGAGGCCCTGGTGGACGGGACGGCCGAGTTCACGGCCACCGGACCGGTGGCGGCGGTGGAGGCGGCCTATGGCCGGGGCGAGACCGACGAATTCATCAAGCCGACGGTCATTGCCGGAAACGGCCGGCCGCTGGCCACCATAGACGACCATGACGTGGTGATCTTTTTCAATTTCCGGGCCGATCGCGCCCGCCAGCTCACCCATGCCCTGACCGATGCGGCGTTCAACGAATTCCCCTGCCGCCGGCGGCCGCAGCTGGCCGAGCTGGTCACCTTTACCAGCTACGACAAGCATTTTGACCTGCCGGTGGCCTTTCCGCCCCAGTCGCTGACCCGCATCCTCGGCGAGGAGATCAGCCGTCACGGCTTGCGGCAGCTGCGCATCGCGGAGACGGAAAAATACGCCCACGTCACCTACTTTTTCAACGGCGGCCGCGAAGATCCCCTTCCCTTGGAGGACAGGGTGTTGATCCCCTCGCCCAAAGAGGTGGCCACCTACGACCAGAAACCGGAGATGAGCGCCTTTGCCGTGACCGAGGAACTGCTCGGCCTGCTGGAGGGCAACCCCTATGGCCTGGTGGTGTTGAACTTCGCCAACGGCGACATGGTGGGCCACAGCGGGAACCTGGCCGCGGCAATCAAGGCGTGCGAGGCGGTGGACCAGTGCCTGGGGCGGATCGTGGAAAAGTTCACCGCCCAGGGCGGGGTGGTGCTCATCACCGCCGACCACGGCAATGCCGAGATCATGGTCGATCCGGTCACCGGCGGCCCCTTTACCGCCCACTCCTCCAATCCGGTACCCTTTCTCATGGTGGGCAATGGAGTGCAGGGATGGAGGCTGCGAGATGACGGCACCCTGACCAACATCGCGCCCACCATCCTCGACCTCATGGGGCTGCCGGTCCCGGCGGAGATGGAGAGCAGGAGCCTGCTGGTGAAGGGTGAGGTGTAAGGAGTGAGGAGGGAACAGGCAGGACTGCGTGCTGGGTGCTGAGGACTGGGTAAAAAAACAGGGAACCGAATCCCGATGAATCTGAGCGAAGACGGAAAACCGAAGAAATGAAATACATCAGCACCCGCGGCCAGATTGCGCCGATTCCCTTTACCGAAGCCGTCATGATGGGCCTGGCCACCGACGGCGGCCTGTTGCTGCCCGAGAAGCTGCCCACCGTGGATGGCGCCACTGTGGATGCCTGGCGCCAGCTTTTCTACCCGGATCTCGCCTGCGCGGTGCTCTCGCTCTTTATCGACGACATCCCGCCGGCGGACCTCAAGGAACTGGTCCGCCGCTCCTACAGCACCTTCGACCACCCTGAGGTGACGCCGCTCAATCAGCAGGGCGACTGCCACATCCTCGAACTCTTCCACGGCCCGACCCTCGCCTTCAAGGACGTGGCCCTGCAGCTTCTGGGCAACCTCTTCGAGTACTTGCTCAGGAGATCGGGCGGCCGCATGAACATCCTGGGCGCCACCTCGGGCGATACCGGCAGCGCCGCCATCTACGGGGTGCGGGGCAAGGAGCGGATCAACATCTTCATCCTCCATCCGCACAAGCGGGTGAGCCCGGTCCAGGAACTGCAGATGACCACGGTGACCGACGCCAACGTCTTCAACATCGCGGTGCGCGGTACCTTTGACGACGGCCAGGCCATCGTCAAGCAGATCTTCAACGACATCCCCTTCAAGGAGAAGCACCAGCTCGGGGCCATCAACTCCATCAACTGGGCGCGGATCGTGGCCCAGGTGGTCTATTACGTCTACGCGGCGCTCAAGCTCACCGGCGAAGGCCGGGCAGCCACGGTGGACTTTGCCGTGCCCACAGGCAACTTCGGCGACATCTTTGCCGGTTTTGTGGCGCGGCACCTCATGCCCAAGGAGATCGGCCAACTGATCCTCGCCACCAACGAGAACAACCTCCTCACCCGTTTCGTGCTGCACGGCGATTATTCGGTGGGAAAAGTGGCGGCGACCAGCTCGCCCTCCATGGACATCCAGGTGGCGAGCAACTTCGAGCGTTATCTCTACTATCTCAACAACGAGGATGCGGAGCGGACCAGGTCGGATATGGAGCGGTTCGCCGCCTCGGGTTCGCTGCAGTTCGACGCGGCAGCGCAGCAACGCATCCGGGCGGATTTTGCCTCGCGAAGCGCCAGCGAGGCGGAGACCATCGCCACCATCCGCGATTTCCATCAGGCTACCGGCTATGTCCTTGACCCGCACACGGCGGTGGGGGTCCATGCCGGAGGTGCCTGCCGCCGTGAGAGAGTGCCGCTGGTCTGCCTGGCCACGGCCCACCCGGCCAAATTCGGGGAGGCGGTCACCCGGGCCATCGGCCGCGGACCGGAGATGCCCGCAAGCCTCGCGAACCTGGCAGGCAAACCCGCGCGCTGCGAGGTGCTCGACGCCGATACCGCCACCGTCAAGGCATTCGTCGAGTCCCACGCCCTCTAGCCAGGTTTCCATCACCTGCTTCCCTTTTCGCTGGCCATCCGCTCCGGGTTGGTGATACGCTAAAGTGGCAGCGAGTGAATGGGGGTCCGGAAACGATGCAGATCGACGAACGTCTTGCCTTTCTCGGAAACATCGACCTTTTTTCCTCCTTCTCCAAGGAGGATCTCAGCGAATTCGCCGCCAAGATCGACGAGATCAGCCTTGCCGAGGGCGAGCTGCTCTTCCGCGAGGGCGATGCGGGTTACGACATGTACATCCTGGTCTCGGGCCGGCTCAAGGTCTTCCGGGAAAGCCGCACCATCACCCTGATCGAGCCCATGGACTACGTGGGCGAGATGGCCATCATCGAGCAGAAGAACCGCTCTGCCAGCGTCCAGGCCCTGATGCCCTCGCTGCTCCTCAGGGTGACCCTGGAACTCTTCCACGAATTCTTTTCCCGCCAGCCGCCCTCCCTGGTCGCCATGATGACCACCCTGAGCCGGCGCATCCGCCGCGACACCGAGGACATCGCCGCGGAGTGCGAAAAGGCGAACATGATGATCCACGACATGAAGAATCTGCTTTCGCCCTTCTATCTGCTGGAGGTGCTGGAGAAGAAAGTGCCCCAGGTGGCGGGCCACCGCTACGTGGAATACATGACCCTGGCCCGCGACAACCTGCTCCTCATGATGGACGAGGCCCTGGCCAGCGCCAAGCGGCTGGAATGGCCCTCGCGCAAGGTGCCCCATTCCCTGCCCGACCTGGTGCGCGGGGTGGTGGCCTCGGAATTTGCCGCGCATCCCGATCTGGCCGGCAAGGAGCTGCGGGTGCGGGTGGAAGAGGAACTGCCCGAATTCGCGTTCAGCAGCCTCGATGTTCGCCGGGTATTGAACAATCTCATCGTCAACGCGGCCCAGGCAAGCGGCCCCGGTGCCGCCATCGAGGTCGAGGTGGGGCGGCGCAACGGTCAGGCCATGGTGAAGGTGCGGGATCAGGGCAGGGGGATTCCCGAGAATCTGAAGGAGAAAATCTTCCAGTCCCATTTCACCACCAAGGCCAAGGGGAGCGGTCTGGGGCTCGCCTCCTGCAAATTCATCATCGAAAAGGGGCACGGCGGCATACTCTTCTTCGAGTCCAAACCCGGCGGCGGCACCACCTTTGTCTTTACCCTGCCGCTGGCCTGATTTTTCCTTTCTCCCCGAGGTGCGATCAGGTAATGTGCTCCCGTGGCGGGCAGCGCCGGGGGTAACCTATGGGTGAAGGAATGGAGCGTTTTCAGGATGAGGTGGAGGCGGCGGTACGCTTTCTTGCCGCCCGCATCGGTCCGCCGCCGGAAATTGCCCTGGTGCTCGGCACCGGTCTGGGGGGACTGGCCGATCGCATCCAAGAGGCGCAGGTCATCCCCTATGCCGGAATTCCCCACTTTCCCCAGGCCACCGTGGCAAGCCACGCCGGCAACCTCATCGTCGGCACCTTGGGCGGCAAGCGGGTGGCGGCGCTCCAGGGGCGTTTTCATTTCTACGAAGGCTACTCCACCCGCCTTCTCACCTTGCCGGTGCGGGTGCTGGCCCTGCTCGGCGCCAGGATGCTCATCGTCTCCAACGCCGCCGGCGGCCTCAATCCGGCTTTCGCCCCCGGCACCATCATGTGCCTTCGTGACCACATCAACCTGATTCCCGACAATCCCCTGCGCGGGCCGAACATCGAGGCCTGGGGGCCGCGCTTCCCCGACCTCTCCGCGCCTTACGACCAGGCGCTCATTGCTGCCATGCTTCGCTGTGCCGCACGGCGCAACATTCCCAACGTGACCAGCGGCGTCTATGTGGCCATCCCCGGCCCCAGCCTTGAAACCCCGGCCGAGACCAGATATCTCCGCCAGATCGGGGCGGACGCGGTGGGGATGTCCACGGTGCCCGAGGTGATCGTCGCCATTCATGCCGGGCTCCGGGTGCTCGGGGTTTCGGTGGTCTCCAATGTCAACGACCCGGACAACTTCAAGCCCATCCTGATCGACGAGATCATCAGCGAAACCGAGCGTTGCGGTGCGCGCCTTCAGGAGTTGCTGGTGGCCTTTCTTCAGGAAATCTGATGCAGGACCAAGGACAATGACGGAACAGGCCGATTTGCTGGTGAGCGGCAGCCACCTGTTGCCCATGGACGAGGCAGGGCAGGTGGTGGCGGAAGGTGCGGTGGCCATCTGCGGCGACACCATCGTGGCGGTGGGGAAGGCGGCGGAACTCGCGGCTCGCTACCCGCGGGCCAAACGGCTCCACACCCCGTACGGCCTCATCATGCCGGGGCTCATCAACACCCACACCCACGCCCCCATGGCCTGTTTCCGCGGCCTGGCCGACGACCTGCCGCTCATGACCTGGCTCACCGAGTACATCTTCCCGGCCGAGTCCAAGCTCACCCGCGAGATCGTCTACCACTCCACCCTGCTTTCCATTGCCGAGATGATCAAATCCGGCACCACCAGCTTCTGCGACATGTACCTCTTTGCCAGGGAGGTGGCCGCGGCCGCCAAGGCGAGCGGCATGCGGGCGTGGATCGGCGAGGTGCTCTACGACTTCCCTTCGCCCAATTACGGCGAACCTGAAAACGGCTTTGCCTACGTGGAGGAGCTGTTCGCGCACTACCAGGGCGACCGGTGCATCACCATCACCGCGGACCCCCATGCCGTCTATACCTGCTCGCCGGCCCTGCTCCAGCGGTTGCACACCATGGCGGAGCGGCACGAGGCCCTTTATGTGATCCATCTCTCCGAGACGAAAGACGAGGTGGCGGGCTGTTTGAAGCAATACGGGGTGCGGCCGGTGGCCCACCTCGACCGGCTGGGGGTGCTTGATGGCCGGGTGGTGGCGGACCACTGCGTGGAGCTGACCAGCGAGGAGATCGACCTGCTGGCCGAACGGGGCGTGCGGGTGGCCCACTGCCCGGAGAGCAACCTGAAGCTTGCCTCCGGCATTGCCCCGGTGCCGGAGCTGCTCGCGGCCGGCGCCATTGTGGGTCTTGGCACCGACGGCGCGGCCAGCAACAACGACGTGGACATGTTCGGCGAGATGGACACCGCCGCGAAAATCCACAAGGTGCACCGCCTCGACCCTACGCTGATGTCTGCTGAAACCGTGGTCGCCATGGCCACCCGTGGCGGCGCCAAGGTGCTGGGCGCGGAAACAATGATCGGCTCCCTCGAGGTGGGCAAGAAGGCGGACCTCATCGTCCTCGACCTCGACCAGCCCCACCTCACCCCCCTCTACCACATCCCCTCGCACCTCGTTTACGCGGCCAGGGGCGGCGATGTGGTCCATTCCGTCATCAACGGCCAGGTGGTGATGCAGGATCGCAGACTGCTGACCCTGGACGAACCCGTTATTTTGGCCAAGGCCAACGAGATCGCCGCGCAGATCCAAGATATTGTCGCCCGGAAAGGCTAGGGCACCCGATATGCCCTGGCCGGTTCCGGCATGCGGGCGCGGTTGTCGCTGTGATCAGAACAGGAGGCATCGTATGCGGTGGAAGATTCCTTTTTTGGTGCTTTTCATGCTGCTGGCGGGTGGTTTTGCTGCCGTGGCCCACGAGAAGGAAAGAGATCAGGCCGTCGTGGTGGACGCCGACGGCACCCAGCAGCGCGTGGCGGAGCAGCAAGGCACCTCTCCGGCCGGGCCGCCTTTGCCTCCCTGGGCCAAGCAATTGATGCCCTACCTGGCCTTGGGCCACGGGGGCTTCAATCTGCTGGTCTTTGGCTTTTTTGTCCGTCAGGGGTGGTTGGGGTTCGGCATTCGGCAGGCACGGCAACAGGGTCTGGCGCTACCGCTTGCCATTGTCAGGCAGCACCGGCAAATCGGACCGCTGCTCGCCCTGGCAGCAGCCTTGGGCTTTCTGGCAGGGGCAGGTTTGGCCTTGGTCCACGAGGGACGGTTGGGCGAACATCCCCTGCATCTGGCGGTGGGGGTGGTGCTCATGCTGGTGCTTGCCGCCCTCTACGCCTCGTCGCGGCGGGTCATCGGGTCGGCCGCTGCCGTTCGCACCTTCCATGCCGCCCTTGGCCTGCTGCTTTTGCTGCTCTACCTTGCCCAGAGCCTCTTGGGCGTGGGGATTTTGCTGTGAAATGACCGGGGCGCCGGGGAAGGCAGATCGTCTGCTGCCAAACCCTCCAGTCTTCCCGCTTGCCGGCCGGAGAAAATTCGGCTAGAAGGGGTGAGACGCCCCGCATGGGAGCGTCGCCATCACGGCCGTTATCAGATCAACGCAAGGGACACCAGCATGCACCACGACAAACCCGCCACCATCGACACCGTTGCCAGTCTCTTCTGCCAGGCCACCAAGAAGACCCTGGACAAGGGCACCGGCAAGAGCATCAAGTATTCCAACACCCTGCAATCCATCCCCAAGGTGAGCCTGCGGCCGGAACTGGGCTGCTTTGTCCAGTTCACCGGCGACTACAACGGCCTGGTGGTGATGAATTTTTCCGCCGATGCCGCCATGGAACTCTACCGCAGCTACATGCTCACCATGGGGCTGCCGGAGAGCGAGCTGGCCAAGGACTACACCTCGGCCGAGGTGGTGGACACCATGGGCGAGATGACCAACCAGATCATGGGAAGGTCGCTCCGCATGGTGGAGAGCAAGTTCGACCTGGTGGCCAACATGGGCCAGCCCAAGGCCATTGCCCTCAATAGCGCCATCACCCTCACCCCGGACTCCGAGTTTCAGGACAACCGCCGCCTGGTCTTCAGCCTGGAAACCTACCGTTTTTCCATGGAGCTGGCCATGGAGCGCACCGAGTTCGTCCCGATGAAATAACTGCCGGCCCACATCGGTTGCCACGCCAGGGCCGGCCATTGCCGGCCTTCGCTTTTTGGCGGCTGGCGCGATGTGTTTCGCCCTTTCCAAGTGGCTGCTGGTGCATTATAGTTGCGCCAGTTCCTGATCATGAGCACAGATTCTGTCGTTTCAATAAAGAGTGGTGTGGAGGTTTCAGTATGACAACGGCGTGCAGTTCCAAGTGTGGCGGCAAAACGCAAACCTGCGGTTCGGCCGATGCGGCGGTGGCCCAGCAGAACGTGGCCATCGACCAGTCCCTCGGCCGCATCCGTCACAAGATTCTGGTGATGAGCGGCAAGGGCGGGGTGGGCAAGAGCACGGTGTCGGTCAACGTGGCCATCGGCCTGGCCAAGAAGGGCTACAAGGTCGGCCTCATGGACGTGGACCTGCACGGCCCGGACATCGTCCGCATGCTCAACATGCACGGCCGCATGGAAGGCGAGCTGAC
Organism: Thermodesulfobacteriota bacterium; assembly: GCA_040757055.1. Classification (GTDB taxonomy): domain Bacteria; phylum Desulfobacterota; class Desulfobulbia; order Desulfobulbales; family Desulfurivibrionaceae; genus JAJZRJ01. The sequence goes on from JBFLXY010000007.1 coordinate 112,819, forward strand.
CAAGGAGGGCAAGATGCCGCCCATGCAGTACAGCGAGAACCTCAAGGTGATGTCGCTGGAAAGCATGATGGAGAACCGCGACGAGGCCATCATCTGGCGCGGCCCGCTGAAGAACCAGGCGATCCGCCAGTTCATCGCCGACGTGGCGTGGGGCGACCTCGACTATCTGGTGATCGATGCGCCGCCGGGCACCGGCGACGAGCCCATGACCGTGGCCCACACCATCAAAGACGCCAAGGCCCTGGTGGTGACCACACCGCAGCAGGTGGCCCTGGCCGACGTGCGCAAGTCGATCAACTTCTGCAAGCACGTGAAGATGGCGATCTTGGGTCTCGTTGAGAACATGAGCGGCTTCATCTGCCCCCACTGCGACAAGCCGGTGGAGATTTTCAAGACCGGCGGCGGCGAAGCGCTGGCCAAGGAGTTCGGCCTGAAGTTTCTCGGCCGCATTCCGGTGGACCCCAAGGTGGTGATGGCCGGCGACGACGGCACCCCCTATCTTTCCTCCGGCGCTGCCAGCCAGACCACCGCCGCCTTTGAAGAGATGCTCGCCAGGGTGGAGGAGGAGCTGCCGGCCAAAGGGCCGCTGGCCCCCCCGCTGGCCATGGCCGGTGGCGGCTGCGCCTGCGGGCCGACTGGTTGCGACCCGAACAAGTGCAACTGCTAGGAATTCTGGCGGGACGAGTTCGGCCCGTGAAGGGGGAAAAATGCTGATCAAACAGATGGTGGTGGGTGCCATGGGCGTCTGCTGCTATGTGGTGGCCTGCGAGGAGACCAAAGAGGGGCTCGTCATCGATGCCGGCGGCAACGAGCAGGATATCCTCGATTACTGCCAGCGCCAGGGGCTCACGATAAAATATATCGTCGGCACCCATGGCCATCCCGACCATGTCTGCGGCAACGCGAAGATCAAGGCCGCCACCGGCGCCAGGATAGTGCTCCATGCCGAGGATGCCGCCTTCTTTGGCGACCCGCAGGTGCGGGAATACTTTTCCATGCTGGGGCTGCCGCCCTCGCCGCTGGCCGACCAGGTGGTGCGGGACGGCGATACCCTCACCGTCGGTACCGTGCATCTCACCGTGCTCCATACCCCTGGCCACACGCCGGGCGGCATCTGCCTCTACAGCGCGCCGCACCTCTTTAGCGGCGACACCCTTTTCGTTGGCGGCGTCGGCCGCACCGATTTCCCCGGCGGGGATACCCGCCAGCTCATGGAGTCCCTCAAGCAAAAAATTCTCACCCTGCCGCCGGAAACGGTGGTCTGGCCGGGCCATGGCTACGGCGGCTCGCGTTCCACCATCGCCGACGAGGCCCGCGACAATCCTTATCTCAGCGGAGGCTGGTAGGCGATGCGCGAGGTCGTGCTCGGCACCGCCGGCCATGTCGATCATGGCAAGACCAGCTTTGTCAGGGCTCTGACCGGCATCGACACCGACCGGCTCAAGGAGGAGAAGGCGCGCGGCATCACCATCGAGCTCGGGTTTGCCTACCTCGATCTCCCTTGCGGCCATCGCCTTGGCATCGTCGATGTGCCGGGCCATGAGCGCTTCGTGAAAAACATGGTGGCGGGTGCTGCTGGCATCGACCTGGTCGCCTTCATCGTCGCGGCGGACGAGGGCATCATGCCCCAGACCCGCGAGCATTTTGAGATCTGCAGGCTCCTCGGCGTCAAACGCGGCCTCATCGTCATCACCAAGAAAGACATGGTGGAGCCTGACTGGCTGGCGCTGGTGCAGGAAGAGGTGCGCGGTTTTCTCGCCGGCAGCTTCCTGGCCGAGGCCCCCATGGTGACGGTTTCCGCCGTGACCGGCGAAGGGATGGACGAGGCGCGGAAGGTGATCGACCATCTGGTGCGGGAGAGCGACTTTGCCGAGGCGTACGGCCCTTTCCGGCTGCCGGTGGACCGGGTCTTCACCATGAAGGGCTTTGGCGTGGTGGTGACCGGCTCCTCCATTGCCGGCCGCATCAAGGTGGGCGAGGAGGTGGTCTTCTATCCCCGCGGCGTGGCCGGCAGGATCCGCGGCATCCAGGTGCATGGCCAGGAGCGCCAGGAAGTGGAAGCGGGCAACCGTACCGCCATCAACGTGCAGGGGGTGGAGAAGGAGCAGGCGGTACGCGGCGACGTGCTCGCCTCGCCCGGCTGCCTCCAGCCGTCGCTGCGGCTCGACGCCGATCTGCTCTACCTTTCCATGAACAGCAAGCCGCTCAAAAACCGGGCCCGGGTGCGGCTCCATCTCGGCACCGCCGAAATCATGGCCAGGGTGGTGCTGCTTGAGGCGGATGAACTCGCGCCCGGCAGCCGGGCCGATGTGCAGCTTCTGCTCGAAGAGGAGGCCAGCGTCTGGCCCGGCGACCATTATGTGATCCGCAGCTATTCGCCGGTCCATACCATCGGCGGCGGCGAGATCTGGAACTGTTCGCCGCCCCGGCGGCGGCGCTACAAGGAGATCAACCAGCGCGCTTTTGCCCTCTACCGCTCCGGCTCTCAGGAGGATCTGGCCCTGTTCCATCTGGAGGAGGGCGGGCTCGCCGGCGTGCCCATGGCCGAGTTGTCGGTAAAGCTGGGTCTTTTTGGCAAGCGGCTCAAGAAGGTGATGGACCCCCTGCTCACCAATCGCCGGGTGATCATGGTCGATTCCGAGCGGCAGCGGCTCATCGCCGCCACGGTGCTCGATACCCTGGTCGGCCAGGTGGAGACGCTGCTGGCCGACTTCCATCGCCAGCAGCCGATGAAGCAGGGGCTGCCGCTCGAGGAGCTGCGCAGCCGGCTGCATCGCGCTCTGGATCAGCGACTCTTCCAGTTGCTGCTGAGCGAATTGGGCAAGAGGGGGGTGACGGTACTCGATGCCACCACCATCCGGCTGGCGACCCATCAGGTTTCTCTGGCTGCCGACGCCGAGGCCCTGCGGGTCGAAATGACGCACTGCTACCGCGAGGCCGGTCTTGCTGCTCCCACGGTCAAGGAGGTGCGCGACCGCTTTGCCACCTATCCCGCCAAGCTGGTGCAGGAGGTGCAGGAGGTGCTGGTGCGGGAAGGGCAGCTGGTCAAGGTCTCGGAGGATTTGTACTTTGACGCCGCGGCCCTTGCCAGCCTCAAGGAAAAGATGACCGCCTTCATCCGCCAGGAGGGGGAGATCGACGCCCCGCGCTTCAAGGATTTGACCGGGCTGACCCGCAAATTCTCCATTCCGCTCCTGGAGTACTTCGACAGGATCAAGCTCACCATCCGGGTGGGCGACAAGCGCATCCTGCGCGACCGCAATGCCTGAGCACGGAGACCGTCCATCAGCACCATAAGCGGCAATACCGGCGGACTCAAAACCGCGCAGATGAAGGCGCTGGAACGCCTCACCCGCCGCCGGGTGGAGCCGGACCTCATCGTCAGCCCTGAATTGGCGCGGGAACTCACCGCGCTTTCGGTGGAGTGCAACCGCCAGATCGGCCTGCTGCTGAACCGCGCCGGCCAGGTGGAGATGGTCATTGTCGGCGATCACAAGGGGCTGCTCATCCCGGCGCTTGCCGGGTTCCGCTCGGCCGGCGGCCGGCTCAAGGGGCTGCGTCTGGTCCACACCCACCTGGCAGGCGAGGAGATCAGCCAGGACGACCTCATGGACCTCCTTTTCCTGCGCCTCGACCTCCTCACCGTGATCAAGGCGCAGCCCGACGGCCTGCCGGAGCGGCTCTACAGCGCCCATCTGGTGCCGGAGTCCGCTGCCGGTACGCCGTGGGCCTTCCTGCCGCCGGTGGTACCCTCGCAGCAGCCCCGCACCCTGCGCGCCCAGCTTGCCGCCCTGGAGGACGAGTTCGCCCGCTCGCGGCCCACCAAGGCCGTGGACCAGGGCAAGGACCGCGCCATCCTGGTCAGCGTTACCACCGCGCCCAAGGCCAGGGCGCAGGAGTCCATGGATGAACTGGTGGAACTGGCCCGCTCCGACGACGTGGTGGTGCTCGATACCGTGATCCAGCGTCGCGATCAGATCAACCCCCGCTTCATCCTCGGCAGGGGCAAGCTGGGCGAGATCATGCTCAAGGCGTTGCAGCTCAACGCCAACCTGCTGGTTTTCGACCAGGAGCTGAATCCGTCGCAGATCCGCTCCATCACCGACCATACCGAACTGCGGGTCATCGACCGCACCCAGCTCATCCTCGACATCTTTGCCCGCCGGGCGCTCAGCCGCGAGGGGCGGCTGCAGATCGAGATGGCCCAGCTCAAGTACCTGATGCCGCGGCTCACAACCCGCGATGACGCCCTTTCGCGGCTTACCGGCGGCATCGGCGGCCGCGGCCCCGGCGAGACCCGGCTGGAGGTGGACCGCCGCCGCATCAAGGACCGGCTCAACAAGCTCGACAAGAAGCTTGAAGAGGTGGCCCGCGAGCGCTCCCAGCGCCGGGCCCGGCGCCGCAAGCGGGAACTCCCGGTGCTCTCGCTGGTCGGCTACACCAACGCCGGCAAATCGACGCTCCTGAACACCCTTACCCGCAGCGAGATCCTGGCCGAGGACAAGCTCTTCGCCACCCTGGATCCCACCAGCCGCCGCCTCCGCTTCCCGCAGGACATGGAAGTAATCATCACCGACACCGTGGGGTTCATCCGCCATCTGCCGGCGGAACTCAAGCAGGCATTCAAGGCGACGCTGGAAGAACTTCACGAGGCCGACGTGCTTCTCCACGTGGTGGACCTGAGCAACCCCCGCTTCGTCGACCACATGGCCGTGGTGGAGGGGCTGCTCAAGGAACTTGATCTGGAGGCGATCCCGCGCTTGACCGTTTTCAACAAGATCGATCTGGTCGATCCCGCCGTGGTCGAGGAGCAGCTGGCCAGCCACCAGGCCGTGGCATTGAGCGCCCTGAACCCTGCCACCTTCGGCCCCTTTCTCGCCAGGGCGCAGCAAATGGTGCTCAAGGAATGGAATCCGCGGACCGAGGGCGGACAGGTCTGATCCCCCCTCCTTGGCCGGTCGTGGTCTAACGTTCTGATTTGCTCGCAAAAATTCCTTTTGCCGGGTATAAGATGGTGTGAACCCGCGCTCGGGGGCGACCCTGATGCGCGTTTTTGTATGGCAACCCCGACAACCGGCCGCTGCCGGGCTTCTTTTGCCCGGCGCGGATGCAACAAGGATCAACGGACGTGAGGCGCTTTTGGCATTCCATGGCCCGCGGCAGGAAGTGGCTGCTGCTTTTTCTGCTGCTGCCCGTCGGCCTGCCCGTTGCGGCGGAGGCGGCCAGGCAGGCTACCATCGACGAGGTGATCGTCACCAATTCGAGCCGGGAGGTGCTGCTCTATCTGGCGGTGCGCAATGCCTTTACTCCGGAGATGGAAAAAGGGGTGCAGAGCGGCATCCCGGTGACCTTCACCTTTTATGTCGAGCTCTACCGGCACCGCAGCGGCTGGCTCGACCAGAAGGTGGTGATCCGCAGTTTCGAGCACATCCTGACCTACGACACCCTGAAGGACGAGTACCGCATCGTGTATGGCGAACACAACGGCAAGACCGTGATCGTCAAGACCATGGCCCAGGCGCGGGAGCTGATGGCCCAGGTCAACGGCTTTGTCCTGAGCCCCCTCTCCGCCCTGATGGCGGACGCCGAATATACGCTCAAGATCAAGGCGCGTCTGGCGGAAAAGACGCTGCCCCTCTCTTTCCATTACGTCATCCCCTTCTGGAGCCTGTGGGATTTTGAAACCGACTGGTATTCCATACAGTTCCGCTACTGATCCCCGGCCCCCCGAGGAAGCAGTCATCGAGCGAGACCGGCGGCGCCGCAAAAAGCGGCTCCGGGTCATCATCCTGGTTTCTCTCGCCCTGTTCGCGCTCTTCACCTACCTGGAAACCAGGGTCTTCGATCTGGGCACGCTGCCGTTGCCGGTGAGCGGCAATGTCCTCATCTTCGTGCTCATCAACCTCAACATGCTTCTTTTGCTGCTGGTGATTTTTCTGGTGCTGCGCGAGCTGACCCAGCTCGTCTTCGAGCGCAAGCGCCGCATTCTCGGCACCCGGCTGCGGACCAAGCTGGTCATCTCCTTTGTCTCCCTCTCCCTCATCCCCACCGGGCTGCTTTTTTTCGTGGCCCTCCAGTTCATCTCCACCAGCATGGACTACTGGTTCAACAGCAATGTCGAACAGTCGCTCCTCGAATCGCTCAACATCGCCAAGGAGGTCTATCAGGCCACCGAGGACGAGGTAGTGCGGCAGGGGCGGGTGGTTGCCGGGCAACTGGAGGTGCGGCCGGCCGGCCATCCCCTGACCCCGACCCTGAAGGAGGAACTGGCCGGTCATGGCCTGGCTGGCCTGGAAGTGGTTTCCGACGAGCGGGTGGTGGTCGCGGCGGAATTTGCGTCTTCCTTGGCAGGCCGCTCCCTGCCGGAAATTCCCATGGAATACCTGCGCCGCACCCTGGAGGGAGAAAGGGGGCTGGTGGCGGCCCAGCCGCTGACCGACGGCGGGGAACTGCTCCGCGGCTTTACGCCGGTCCTGGTCGAGAGCGGCCGGCCGGGGGTGCTGGTCATCAGCCGGCTCATCCCGCGGGAGCGGCTGGCTCGGATGGAAACCATCTCCACCGGGGTCGAAGGCTACCGCCAGCTCATGATCCTCAAGGCGCCGCTCAAGACGAGCCTCATCGTCATGCTGCTCATCGTCACCCTGCTCATCGTTTTCTGCGCGGTCTGGTTCGGTTTTTACGTGGCCAACGGCCTCACCGGCCCGATCAAGCGGCTGGCCGACGCCACCCACCGCATTGCCGAGGGCGACCTCGATTTCGTGCTGGAGAAGACCTCGGGCGACGAGATGGGCACCCTGGTGGATTCCTTCAACCAGATGACCCACGATCTCAAGGTGAGCCGGGAGCAGATCGTGGCCACCAGCCAGGAACTCGACAACCGGCGGCGCTACACCGAGATCATTCTTCAGAACGTGGCCGCCGGCGTCATCTCGCTTGACGACTCCGGCAAGATCATCACCATCAACCGCTTTGCCGAGGAACTGCTCAAGATACGCCGGGAAGACCTGCTCGGCCGTCACTACCGCGCCATCCTGCGCCAGGAGCACCTGCATATCCTCGAAGGATTCCTTGCCGAGCTGGGGCGCTCGGGCAAATCCTCGATCCAGCGGCCGCTGCGGCTCACGGTGGGTGAGGAGACCTTCTCCCTGCGCGTCAATTTCACCAGGCTGGAGGATGAGGAACACCGGCCCCTTGGCGTGGTGCTGGTTTTCGACAACCTCACCGAACTGGAAAAGGCCCAGCGCATGGCGGCCTGGCGTGAGGTGGCGCGTCGCATCGCCCACGAGGTCAAGAATCCCCTCACCCCGATCCAGCTCTCGGCCCAGCGCCTGCGCAAGAAATACCTGGACCAGTTCGCCGCCGAGGGCGAGGTCTTCGACCTCTGCACCAAGACCATCATCAACCAGGTCGATGAGCTGCAACGGCTGGTGAGCGAATTCTCCAGCTTCGCCCGCATGCCGGCCATCCAGAAGTCGCGCAACAATCTGGCGGAGATGGCGAAGGAGGTGCTGGCCCTCTACCAGGAGGCGCACAAGAATATTCGCTTCACCCTGCGGGTTGCCGAGGAAATGCCGGAATTTCTCTTCGATCTGAAGCAGTTGAAGCGGGTCTTTATCAACCTGCTCGACAATGCGGTGGCGGCCATCGGCGAGCAGGGAGCCATCGACGTTGCCATTGCCTGCGACCGGGAGAGGAAGCTGGCGATTCTGGAGGTGGCCGATGACGGCCCCGGGGTGCGCGATGAAGACAAGCTGCGGCTCTTTGAGCCCTATTTCTCCACCAAGAAGTCCGGCACCGGCCTTGGCCTTGCCATTGCCAGCACCGCGGTGACCGACCACGGCGGTGCCATCCGGGTGCGGGACAATGTGCCGGCCGGCGCGGTCTTCGTGGTGGAACTGCCGCTCGCTTTTGAATAGCGAAAAGGCACGAACAAAGAGGGACTGCTCTGGTATAGTGGGAACATGGCGCAGCAACGGGTTCTGATCATCGACGACGAGGCGAGCATCCGGGAATCGCTCTCCGGCATCCTGTCGGACGAGGGCTTTTCGCCGCTTGCCGCCGCCAATGCCGAAGAAGGCCTTGTTCGCCTCGAAGAGGTGCGGGCCGACCTGGTGCTGCTCGACATCTGGATGCCGGGCATGGACGGCATGGAGGCGCTCAAGAAGATCAAGGAACTCTATCCCGACCTGCCGGTGATCATGATCTCCGGCCACGGCACCATCGAGACCGCGGTGCAGGCCACCCGTCTCGGCGCCTTCGATTTCATCGAAAAGCCCCTTTCCTACGACAAGATCATCCTGGCCATACACAATGCCCTGCAGCTGGCCGCCCTGGCCCAGGAAAACCGTATCCTGCGGGAGCAGGCGGCGGGCCGGCATCGTGGCATCACCGGCAACTCGCCGGTCATGCTCCAGCTCAAGGCGCAGATCGAGCGGGTGGCGCCCACCGACGCCTGGGTGCTCATCCGCGGCGAGCACGGCACCGGCAAGGAGCTGGTGGCCCAGACTCTCCATCAGCTCTCGCCGCTGGCCGCGAAACCCATGGTGGCGATCAACTGCGCGGCGATTCCCGAGGAATTGATCGAGAGCGAACTCTTTGGCCATGAAAAGGGTTCCTTCACCGGCGCCACCGGCAGCCGGCGCGGCAAATTCGACCTGGCCAACGGCGGCATGCTCTTTCTGGACGAGATCGGCGACATGAGTCTGAAGACCCAGGCCAAGATCCTGCGCATCCTCCAGGAGCAGAAGTTCGAGCGGGTGGGCGGCGCCAAGACCATCAGCGTCAATGTGCGGGTGCTGGCCGCCACCAACAAGAATCTGGAGGCGGAGATCGAGCAGGGAACCTTCCGGGCCGATCTTTTTTACCGGCTCAATGTGGTGCCCATCTTCGTGCCGCCGCTTCGTGAGCGGCTGGAAGACCTGCCGCTGCTGGTGGAGGATTTCGTGGCCGACTGCTTTCGCAAGGGATTCGGCCGCAAACGCTTTGCCAGGGCGGCGCTGCAGCTCATGGCCCGGCACCCGTGGCCCGGCAACGTGCGCGAACTGCGCAACTTTGTCGAACGGGCCTTGATCATGAGTCCGGGCGAGGAGGTGAGCGAGGCGGAGGTGCGGATGCTGCTGGGCGGCGGCGCGGCCAAGGCCGCGCCCCAGAGCCCCGAGGAATATCTCGCTGCCTATAAAAATCTCTCCTACAAGGAGGCGAAGCGCCTCTTCGAGCGCGACTATCTCGGTCTGCAACTGGCCGCCAACCACGGCAATATCTCGCAGACCGCGGAACAAATCGGCCTGGAGCGGAGTCATCTTCACAAGAAGATGAAATCGCTCGCCATGGAGGGGGGCGAAGGGTAAGGACGGCCAGCCCGGCCGCCGCCCGACGGAGGATACCGATGACGGACTACGACACCAACCTGCCGGACCAGAAAGAACTGGAGCGCGAAATCGGCGACTACCTCACCCGCAAGTACGGACGCAAGGTGAAGATCGTCTCTTCCGGCTTATTTCCCATGGCCGACCAGGAGGAGGGCGAGGCGGGATCGCCGCCGGTCAAAGCGGCTGCGCCGTTCCACTTCGACATCACCCCGGAGGAACTCATCGCCCATCTCGACCAGTACGTCATCCGCCAGGACGAGGCCAAGGCGATCCTCGCCACCAAGATCTGCACCCATTTCAACCGGATCAGCTACGCCCTGAAGCACCCGCGCCAGGCCAGGCGCAACGTCGGCCAGATCAAGAACAACGTGCTGATGATGGGCCCCACCGGGGTGGGCAAGACCTTCCTCATCAAGCTCATTGCCCAGCGCCTGGGCGTGCCCTTCATCAAGGGCGACGCCACCAAGTTCAGCGAGACCGGCTACGTGGGCGGCGACGTGGAGGACCTGGTCCGCGACCTGGTGCGCCAGGCAGATGGCGACCTCGAACGCGCCCAGTACGGCATCATCTACATCGACGAGATCGACAAGATCGCGGCCAGCGAATACCGCATCGGCGCCGATGTCTCCCGTACCGGTGTGCAGCGCGCCTTGTTGAAGCCCATGGAGGAGACCGAGGTGGAACTCAAGGTGCCCCACGACCCCATCTCGCAGATCGAGGCCATCGAGCACTTTCGCGCCACCGGCAGGCGTGAGAAGCGGAGTATCAATACCCGCAACATCCTCTTCATCATGAGCGGCGCTTTTGCCGGCCTGGACGAGATCATCCGCAAACGGGTGCAGCAGCAGGCCATCGGCTTTGAAAAGGCGGTGCATTCCGCCAGGGACGCCGGCAAATTTTTGAAGCACGTCAAGGCCGAGGACCTGATCCAGTTCGGCTTCGAGAGCGAGTTTGTCGGCCGGCTGCCGGTGCTGGCGGTGCTGGAGGAACTCTCCGTCGACGACCTCTATGCCATTCTCCTCAACCCCAACAGTTCGGTGACCGTGGGCAAAAAGCAGGACTTTCGCGCCTATGGCATCAAGATCCAGTTCGAGGACCCGGCATTGCGCGAGATCGCCGAGCGGGCCTTCTGCGAGCGCACCGGCGCCCGGGGACTGTCCAGCGTCATGGAGCGCACCCTGCTCCATTTCGAGAAGAAGCTGCCTTCCACCCCCATCCGCCATCTGGTGGTCACCCTCGATGTGGTACGCAGCCCCAAGGCCGAATTGTTGCGGCTGCTCGACGATCCGGCCTGCCAGGCCATGCACCGCGAGCGCTACGAGGTGCTGGAGCACGTGGAGTACAAGCGCCTCGTCGATTTCATCCTGGAGCGCATGGGGAATTACCTCGAAACCAACGAGGTGCTGGCCACACCTTCCCGGCTGGCGTTGATGGCCAGACAGGCCCAGGCCGAAGACCTCGACCCGCGCGAGGTCTGCGACCAGTTCATCCGGCTGGTCCAGCGCATCCTCGAATGCGCGAAAAAGATTTCCGAAAAGTGCGGGGTGCCGGTCACCTTCAGCGATGACGCCATCGACCGCATCCTGACCAAGGAGCCGCGCGACGAGGCAACCATCAACCAGACCTGCGAGGCGATCCTCCAGGCCATGGAATACGGATTGCGGCTCCTGAGCCAGAAAAAGGAGATCACCGGCGTGGTGATTCCGGCCGAGGGGATCGACATGCCGGACAAATATATCAATGCCCTCGTGAGCAAGGCATTCAAGGTGGAATAAGCCCTTTCAGGAAAAGGAGAGAATCCATGATGTTCCCCGAGTATCGTCCCCGCCGCCTGCGGCGTAATGAGCCGCTGCGCGCGCTCATCCGCGAGACCACGCTGTCGCCGGCGCATCTCATTTATCCGCTTTTTGTCATGCCGGGCAAGAACAAGCGGGAGGAGGTGGGCTCCATGCCCGGCGTCTTCCGCCTCACGGTCGATCAGCTGGCCAAAGAGGCGCAGGAGTGCCTGAGCTTGGGCATCAACCATGTTATCCTCTTCGGCCTGCCGGAGAAGAAGGACCCCATGGGCTCCGGGGCGCACGCCAAGGACGGCATCATCCAGCGGGCGATCAAGGAGCTGAAGAACAGGGAGCCGCAGCTCATGGTCTCCACCGATGTCTGCCTCTGCGAATACACCAGCCACGGCCACTGCGGGGTGATCCTGAACAGGCAGGTGGACAACGACGCCACCCTGGAAATCCTCGCCCAGACGGCGCTGTCCCACGCCATGGCCGGCGCCGACATGGTGGCTCCTTCCGATATGATGGACGGCCGGGTGGGGGCGATCCGCGCGGCACTCGACGAGAACAATTTCGAGATGGTGCCGATCATGTCCTACGCGGTGAAGTACGCCTCTGCCTTCTACGGCCCCTTCCGCGATGCCGCGGACTGCGCGCCCCAGGAGGGGGATCGCAAGGCCTACCAGATGGACCCGGCCAATGCCCGCGAGGCCCTGCGCGAGGCTACGCTTGATGTGGACGAGGGCGCCGATATCCTCATGGTGAAGCCCGCCATGCCCTACCTGGACATCATCCGCATGCTGCGCGACGAGTTCGACCTGCCCATCGCCGCCTACCAGGTGAGCGGCGAATACGCCATGATCAAGGCCGCGGCCGAACGAGGCTGGATCGACGGCGAGCGGGTGATGTGCGAGAGCTTGATCGGCATCCGCCGCGCCGGCGCGGAGATCATCCTCACCTATTTTGCCAAGGAGTTTGCCAAGGCCTATGGCAAGCTCGGCTGAGCCCTGGGCTTGGCAGGCAGAAAAAGCCCGGGGGTTTCCGGGCTTTTTTTATGCAGCAGGCGGCGCGCAGTCGGCCGGGTCGCCCTTGATCTTGGCAATGGCGTGGTGAAGCGCGGGCAGGATAACGGTCAGGTTTTCGGTGGCCGCCTTCTGGCTGCCGGGCAGGGTGATGATGAGGCTTGTGCCTCGGATGCCCACCACCCCGCGGGAGAGCATGGCGTTTGGGGTCTTGAGCAGGCTCTGCTGGCGCATGGCCTCGGCCATGCCCGGCACCTCCTTGTCGAAGAGGGGGCGCACCGCCTCGGGGGTCACGTCGGTGGGCGCCACGCCGGTGCCGCCGGTGGAGACGACAAGGTCGATCCCCTGCTGGTCGATCCAGGCGCGCATGGCCTGCTGGATCGCCTCGATCCGGTCGGGCACGATGGCGGTGGCCGTGACGGTGTAGCCTTGGGCCAGCAGCATCTCGCAGAGGGCCGGGCCGCTGGTGTCCTGCCGCTCGTTGCGGGAGCCCTTGTCGCTGACAGTGAGAACGGCGCAGGTGTATGGGGGCATGCAGGTTCCTCGTCTGTTTGAATCCTTGTTTCTATTCACCAAAAAAACATAATGAAGTCAAGGAACTATTCCGAATCCCGGTTGTGTTTCCAATGGGAACCTGCTATGGTGCTTGAAAATTGCTGGACTGGCTGGCGGCGGAGCGGGCCGCAGCGTGAGGGAGGCGCATGAGCAAGGCGGCACAGGATACCGGCACCATTGCCCGCTCGGCCGGCACGGTCGGCATTGCCGTCATGTGCAGCCGGGTGCTGGGGCTGGTGCGGGAGCAGGTCTTTGCCTTCCTCTTTGGCGCCGGCTTTGCCTTTGACGCCTTTGTCGTGGCCTTCCGCATCCCCAACCTCCTGCGCGACCTCTTTGCCGAAGGGGCGCTCTCCGCCGCCTTTGTCGCGGTCTTTTCCGATTACGACGAAAACCAGGGCACCGAGAAAACGTGGCAGCTCGCCAACACGGTGCTCGCCTTCTTCTGTGTGGTGCTGAGCGGTCTGGTGCTCCTGGGCATCTTCTTTGCCGACGAGATCGTCCGCTTCATGGTGGAGGCGGATTTCGAGCAGATCCCCGGCAAGGTGGAGCTGACCGCGAAACTCACCACCATCATGTTTCCCTTCCTGCTGGTTGTCTCCCTTTCCTCGGTGGTGATGGGGATACTCAACACCAAGGGGCGTTTCTTCATCCCGGCGCTCGCGGCGAGCTTCTTCAACGTGGGCTCGCTCGTTGGCGGTATTTCCATGGCGATGATCATGCCCTGGTTCGGCCAGCCCGCCATTATGGGCATGGCCATCGGCACCATGCTCGGCGGGATTCTGCAACTGGTCGGCCAGCTGCCCACCCTCTTGAAGACCGGATTCCGTTTCCGTTGGCACTTTGATCTGAAAGACCCTGGCCTGCGCCGTATCCTGCGCCTCATGGTGCCGGCGGTGATCGGCCTGGCGCCGCTCCAGGTGAACGTGCTGGTCAACACCTACTTTGCCTCCTCCTTGGCCGAAGGGACCATCTCCTGGCTCAACTACGCCTTCCGCCTCTTCTTCTTCCCGGTGGGCATCTTCGGGGTGGCCCTTTCCACGGCGACCATGCCGGTGATCTCCCGCTATGCCGCCCAGCGCGAGATGGGAAAGGTGCGGGAGACGGTGGTCTCTTCGCTGATTATGGCCTTCTGCCTCACCATCCCGGCCAGCGTGGGGCTCATCATGCTGGCCGAGCCCATCGTCCGCCTGGTGTACCAGTACGGCCGTTTCGACGCCTTCACCACCATGCGCACCGCCGAGGTGCTGAGCTGCTATAGCGTGGGCCTCTTTGCCTACGCCGCGGTGAAGATCATGGTGCCGGTCTTCTATGCCTTGAACGACACCAAGTTCCCGGTGATCGGCAGCTTCCTCACCATGCTGCTCAACGTGGTCTTCATCTTCCTCACCGTGGGTACCTTGCAGCACAAGGCATTGGCCCTTTCCATCTCGCTGGCCATGACCTGCAACTTCCTTTTCCTGAGCACCGCGCTCTATCGCAAGGTGGAGGGGTACCCGCTCGGCTATGTGATGAAGGGATTTTTCAAGGTGGTGGCTGCCTCGCTGGTGATGGGCGGTTGGCTCTATGGACTGCGCCTTGGTTTGGAGAGCGTTCTGCCCCACAGCCGTGTGGCCGAGGCTGCCGGGCTTGTCGTGGTGATGGGGACCAGCGCGGCGCTCTATGGCGCGGCGCTCTATCTCCTGCGGGTACGGGAGTTGACGGTGCTGGTGGATAAGTTCCGGGGGCGTTTTCTGCGGGCTTAGCTGGCGCGCGGCGCCATCCGCCGCAGCAGTTCGAGCTGTGCAAGGAGCGCGGGCACCGCGGAATCGACCCGCAGGATGCGGGGGCCCAGGGTGAAGCCTTGGAAGCCGCAGGCCGTGAAGCGGTCGAGTTCGAAATCGACCCAGCCGCCCTCCGGGCCGATGGCGAGGATGGTCTGCTCGGCAAGCGGCACCGGCGCCACCTCGGGAAGCGGTGCTGCCGCATTCGGGTGGGCGATGAGCCGGACGGGATAGTCGGCGAGATAGGCAGGGAGGATGTCCTCGACAAAGGGGCGGAAGCGCTGGTGGATAGTTACCTCGGGCAGCCGGGTGTCCACTGCCTGTTCCAGCCCCTGGATGAGGGCGCTTTCGTAGGCCTTGTCCTGGAGGAGGGAGGCCTGGAAAAAGCTCTTCTCCACCCGGTTGGCGTTGATGAGGAAGATGCGCGCCACCCCGAGCGCCGTGGCCTGGGCCAGGACACGTTTGAGCATGATCGGCCGGGGCAGGGCGAGGATGAGGGCCGTGGGCGGTATCGGCGGCACCGGCCCGTGCAGATCAAGGCGCAGGGAAACGTTGCTGCGGGCAACGGACTCCACCGTGGCAGTGCCGATGGGGCCGTTGAGCACGCCGACCCGTAACTGGTCGCCCTCGGTGCTGCGCAACACGGTGCGGATATGTTCGGCCCGTTGGTCGGTGAGGGTGACGTGGTCGCCGCTCACCTCCTCCGGAAAGAGGAGAATCAGGTTCATGGCTCCATGAGACGGGTGCTCGTTTTCTACAACATCCTGCAGGTGGTGGCGCTGATTGTAGTCGCTCCCCTGTTTTTCGTCAAAAGTATCCTGACCCCGCGCCACCGGGGGCGGATTGGTCTGCGCCTCGGACTTGGCCTCGCGAAAGAGGTGGGGAGGCTGCCTGAGGGCAGGCCGCGCCTCTGGATTCATGCCCTCTCCGTGGGTGAGGTTTCTTCCTCCCGGGCCCTGGTCTTCGGTCTGCGGGAGCGCTACCCCGACGCGACCCTCATCTTCTCCGCCACCACCCGTGCCGGTTTGGTTTATGCCCGCGAGACCTTGGGCAAGACGGTGGATCGGGTGATCCCCTTTCCCTATGATTTTTACTGGTCCGTCCGGCGAGCGATCCAGCTTGTGCACCCTGATCTCTTTATCCTGGTGGAGACCGATTTCTGGCCCAATATGCTGGGCCAGCTCGCAGGTCGAAGAATTCCCGCCCTTCTGGTGAATGGCCGTATCTCCGCTGAGGGCTTCCGCAACTACCAGCGCTTCCGTTTCCTTTTTGCCCCACTTTTTAACTCCTTCCGCCTTCTCTCCATGCAGACCGAAGGGGATGCCGAACAGATGCGGCAACTCGGGGTGGAGACGGGGAGGGTGGAGTCCCTGGGCAACCTGAAATATGCCGTGCTGCCGGAACAGGCGTCGGCGGCAGCGGTGCGGCAGCGTTTTGCAATTCCTCCGGGAAAGCGGGTCTGGGTGGCAGGCAGCACCCACCCCGGCGAGGAGGCGGTGCTCTTCCGTGCCTTTGCCAGGCTCATCGAGCGCTTTCCCGATCTCTTCATGATTCTGGCTCCGCGGGACGTGAGCAGGGCCGGTGCGCTGCTCGACGAGGCGCACCACCTCGGCCTCAAGGCAGGTCTCCGCTCCATGCCACGAATGCCCGGGGTCAACCTCCTCATCCTCGATACCCTGGGCGAACTGGCCACACTCTATGCCGTGGCCGATGCTGCCTTTATCGGCGGCAGCCTGGTGGAGGAGCGGGGGCACAATCCTCTGGAGCCGGCGGCCCTCGGCAAGCCGGTGCTCTTCGGCCCGCACATGGAGGATTTTGCCGAGATCAGCCGCGATCTCGTGGCTCATGGGGCCGCGGTGCGGGTGGCGGACGAGGCCGCGCTGGCCGAACAACTTGCCGCCTGGCTGGCCGATCCGGGCCGAGCCCAGGGGGTAGGCGCGCAGGGGCTGGCGCTGGTTGCGGAGCGACAGCAGGGAATCGTGTCTCGCTACCTCGCCACGGTGGCGCGGCTGCTCGATGGGGAGGATGCGTGATGCCGGCCAGGCTGCGATTCCTTTTTGCCATCGGCTGGCTCTTCTCGCCCCTCTACGGCCTGGCGATGCGGCTGCGGGCCTGGATGTACCGCCACGGCGTGCTGCTCAAGCAGGAAAAGTTGCCGCTGCCGGTGGTGAGCATCGGCAATCTTACCTTGGGTGGCACCGGCAAGACGCCGCTGGTGATGTATGTGACGCGCCAGTTGCTGGCCCTGGGGCGCAAGCCTGCCATCCTGAGCCGTGGCTATGGCGGCAAGGCCAAGGGGCCGGTGAACGTGGTCTCCGATGGCTCGACCATAGGCCTTTCCGCCAGCGAGGCCGGGGATGAGCCGCTCCTGCTGGCCGAGTCCCTGCCCGGCGTGCCGGTGCTGGTGGGGCCGAAGCGGGCCACGTTGGGCCGGGCAGCCCTGGACCGTTTCCCGGTGGACACCCTGATCCTTGACGACGGCTTCCAGCATCTGGCCGTGGCCAGGGATTTCGACCTCGTCCTTTTCAGCGCCCGGACGCTTCTCGGCAACGGTCGTGTCTTTCCCGGCGGGCCGTTGCGGGAACCCATGGCAGCGCTGCGACGCGTCCACGGCTTCGTCATCACCGGTGTGGACAAAGAGAGCAGGGCCGGGGCAGAGGCTTTCAAACAGCGGCTTGCCGGCCTTTTTCCGGAAAAGCCGGTCTTCATGGGCGAATACCTGCCCGTCTGCCTGCTGCACAGCCAGCAGAGCAAGACCTTTGCCATCGACAAGGCGCGCCACATGCCGCTCTACGGCTTTGCCGGCATCGCCAACCCGGATTCCTTCCGCCGCACCCTGGAAAGGGAGCGGTTCCTGCTCACCGGCTTTATCGGTTTCCCCGATCATCATCGCTATACGGCGGCGGATGTCGAGAGCCTCATCGCTGCGGCCCGCAGCCGGAAGGCAGCGGCACTCGTCACCACCGAGAAGGACTATGTCAAGCTTGCCCCCTTGTTCAAGGAGTTTCCGCTCCTGGCCCTGAGGGTGGAGCTTTTCATGGAAGAGGAATTTGATCTTTTCCTGGCGGCGCGGATGGCCAGACAGCGGAGTCCCTGACCCTCCTTTCCTTCTGTGTGATATTTGCCACACCACCCTTCCTTGCGGGGGCGGGTGTGTTTTTTTTGCAACATGGGGCAGGGCGACGCCAAGGGGAGCCGGTGACCGCCTCTCATCTTATTTCCTTGTTTTTTTTGCTGTTTTTTCCTTTTTTTAGCCTTGCCCTGCTGGCTGGACCGATTCGTGCATAATTAACAGGCGACAACGAAACCGGTTCCTTTACCTTGCAGCGAGGTTGGCGAATATCATGGAATCTTTCCAGCATACCCTCAAGAAAAGCGTGCGCTTCGCCGGCATCGGCCTCCATTCGGGCGAGCCGGTGACGGTGGCGGTCCATCCCGCCGAGGTCAACAGCGGCATCCGTTTTCTGCGGGCCGATCTGGGCCAGCATGTGCCGACCCCGGCCTTCATGGATCGGGTGGTGGACACCCGGCTTGCCACCACCCTGGTCAACGATGACGACGCCACCGTGGCGACCACCGAGCATCTCCTCTCAGCCATCGCGGGCCTGGGCATCGACAACGCCCTCGTCGAGCTGCACGGGCCGGAGGTGCCGATCATGGACGGCAGCGCCGCGCCCTTTGTCCATGTGCTGCGCCGTATCGGTCGCGAGCGGCAGCGGGCCTGCAAGTGGATGCTCAAGTTCCGCCGTCCGGTCTCCTTCGAGGACAATGGCCGTGCGGTGCGGATCGAGCCCTACAACGGCTTCAAGGTGACGGCCGAGATCGAATTTGATCATCCCCTGATCCGTCGGCAGTCCGTGACCGTGGAGGTGACCCCGAAGCTCTTTGCCGAAGAGATCGCGGCGGCCCGTACCTTCGGCTTCCTCCGCGAGGTGGAGATGCTGCGGGCCAATGGCCTGGCCCTGGGCGGTTCCCTCGACAATGCGGTGGTGGTGGATGACTCCGGCGTGCTCAATGCGGGCGGCCTGCGCTTCAGCGATGAGTTTGCCCGCCACAAGGTGCTCGACCTGGTCGGCGACCTGGCCCTGCTCGGCTTCCCGCTGCTCGGCCATGTGATTGCCAAGAAGTCCGGCCACACCCAGCACCTGGGCTTCATGCGGGCAGTAGCCGACCACCCGGAGGCATGGGACATCGTGGCCTTTGAAAAGCAGGGTGAGAGCCGGGTATTGAAACAGCTGGCCCATACCACCAAGGCGGCCGGCGACCGGTTGCTTCCCTACCTGATGCCGCCGTCCCTGGCCCTGGCGGGGCAACGCTGCCCCGCGTAATCGGCGTTTCGCAAGATGGCACAAGGCCCGCGGGAGTATGTCCCGCGGGCTTTTTTTGTGCGGCGTTCCCGGCCCCCCTCCTGCGTCAGCGGGCTGGAATTCGTTGAAAAGTGAGGGCAAGTGCGGTACATCAAAAGAAATTCGTGACAACAACGCACCGCGCATGAGGAGAAAGGCGATGGGTTTGACGCAGAAGATCGGATTCGTTGGCGGCGGACGCATGGCCGAGGCCCTGGTGAAGGGCATGCTCGCCTCGGGGCTCACCCAGGCCAAATACCTGGCAGCGGCCGACCCCAGCAAGGAGCGGCGGGAGACCCTGGCCAGGGAGTACAGGATCAAGACCCACGCCACTGCCGACAAGGTCTGGCAGGAGTGCGAGATCGTGATCCTGGCGGTGAAGCCGCAGGTGGTGAAGGCGGTGCTGGCGGAGTCGCGCGAACTGGTCACCGTCAGCCATCTCATCATCTCCATCGCCGCGGGCGTGCCGCTGGCACTGCTGGAGGGCTGTCTCTCCCACTGCCGGGCCAGGGTGGTCCGGGTCATGCCCAATACCCCGGCCCTGGTGCTGGCTGCGGCCTCGGCCTTGAGTCCGGGCCGTTACGCCACCGAGAAGGATCTGGCCTGCGCCAAGGCCATTTTCGACGCGGTGGGCACCAGCGTGGTGCTCGATGAGTGCTATCTCGACGCGGTCACCGGGCTCTCCGGCAGCGGTCCGGCCTACGTTTTTTCTTTTTTGGAGGCGCTGACCGACGCCGGGGTGAAGGTGGGGCTGGCGCGGCCGGTGGCCGAGACCCTGGCGCTCCAGACCATCCTGGGTTCGGTGCAGCTTGCCCTTGAAACGCAGGGCCACCCCGCCGAGTTGCGCGCCATGGTCACCTCGCCGGGCGGCACCACCATCGCCGGCCTCCATGCCTTGGAGCGCGGCGCCTTCCGCGGCCTGATCATGGATGCGGTGGAAGCGGCCACGCTCCGTTCCCGCGAACTCGCCAAGGGCGCTGCCGACTGATGGCCATGGCGATTCGCACGGTCGGCATCATCCTCAAAAAGGGGTCCGACGAGCCGCGCCGCATCGGCGAAGAGCTGGCGGCGTGGTTTGCGGCGCGCTCAGTTGCGGTAGTCTTTGATGCGGTCGAGGCGGGGATGGACCTCCTGGTCATCCTGGGTGGCGACGGCACGTTGCTCCACGTGGCGGCCCAAGCCAGTGCCCGCGGCATTCCGGTGGTGGGCGTCAACCTGGGCGGTCTGGGCTTCCTGACCGAGATCGCCGTGGATGAGCGCTACGCGGTGTTTGAGCAGATACTGGCCGGCGAGATGACGGTGGAGGAGCGGATGATGCTCAAGGTCCGCCTCGTCTCCTCGGCCGGGGTGGGTGAATGGCGCTATGCCCTGAACGACGTGGTCATCAGCAAGGGCAACGTCGATCAGCTCGTGGAGTTGAGCGCCTGGGCCGATGCCGAGTACATCACCACGTACCGGGCCGATGGCCTGATCGTTTCGACGCCTACCGGCTCCACCGCCTACAACCTTTCCGCGGGCGGCCCCATAGTCCAGCCCAGGCTCCACGCCATGCTGGTGACCCCCATCTGCCCCTTCATGCTGGAAAGCCGGCCGATTCTCCTGCCGCCGGTCGCCCGGTTGCGGACCCAGCTGGCCGACGGCCGGAACCAGGCCACCGGCCGCGACGTCAAGGTGATTGTCGATGGCCAGTTCGCCTGGGAGATGCACGCGGGCGATACGCTGGAGGTGGAGGCGGCGGAAAAGCCGCTCAGGCTCATCTCTTCGCCCCGCAAAGGCTATTTCGAGATTCTGCGCGGGAAGTTGAACTGGGGAGGAACCCGACCCGGCAGTTAGCCAACCCGGTCGGGAAGGGAAAGGGCAGCGCCCGGTGCGGACGCTGCCCCGATGATCAGACCTCTTCGGATTCGAGGGCGCGGTTCAGCGCCTCTTTTTCCTGCTCCATCGCCTTTTTTCCCGCCTCGATGGCTGCGGACAGGGTCCGCTTCTTCTCGTCGAGATAGTCCTTGCCCTGGTTTGCCAGCTCGGTCCCCTTTTCGATGAGGCTCTTGCCCCGCTCGATCATTTCCCTGCCGTGTTCCAGCACCGAGCCGGACCGTTCCCGCAGTTCTTCCGGCAGATGGCGCGCCTTTTCCCGCAGATCCTCACCATAGCCTGCCAGCATCTCCCGGGTTTCGCGGCCGGTTTTGGGCGTGGTCAGAAGGGCGATGGCGGCCCCCACCAGGGCGCCGCTCAGGAACGACAAAACCGCAATACCTGCACTGCAACTTTCATCACGGCTGTTCATGGTGTTCACCTTTGGGTAGAGTTAGTCTCGTGAGCGGAAGAGGATGTGGCTGAAGGTCTTGATGCCGGCGGTGATGCCGCCGATGTTGGTGATGACCGGGCGCACCGCCTCTTTGAGCAGGTTGCTGGTAAGCATCAGGGTGTCCGCCGACTGGCGCAGGGCCTGGAATGCCTTGTCCGTCTGCTCGATCTTGCCGGCAAGTGAGGCGGAGAGCAGTTCCACCTCGCCGGCGGCGGCGGTCACCCGTTGACAGAGGGGTGGAAGTTCCTTGCCGATGCTGTCGATCAGCCCCTCGGCCTTGGCGTAGGTGCGCCTGAACTGCAGGATGGCCGGAACCAGGACTGCGGCAATGACAACCAGGCTCAGTCCCGCAAGAATGATGAAGAGGTCGGTCGCGTTCACCACAGGTCTCCTTTGCCAAACGGTGGCTGATGCATCCATTCTAAATGGGTTGCCGGCGGGTGGCAACCAGAAAAGGGGCGACGGTGCCTCTCTGCATGGGCAGCCAATTCCTGCCCCCTTAGCGGCGGTGCAGGCCGAATTTTTTCATCTTGTACTGCAACAGGCTCTTGGTGATGCCCAGGGCCTCGGCGGCCCGGGTCTGGACGTTATCCGCCCGCTCCAGGGCCTTTTCCACCAACCTCTTTTCGATGGCGTTCAGCACGTCGGGCAGCGGGGTGTTGGGCGGCATGAGCTGCGTTACGTCAAACTCCTCGCTCCACTGGACGCTTTCGTGGCCGGTGGCGGTATCGGGCTGGACATCCTCCGGCCGGATCAGGTCATACGAACAGAGCACCGCCGCCCGTTCGATGGTGTTCTCCAGTTCGCGGACATTGCCCTCCCATGGCAGGGAGGTAAGGAAGCGGACCGTTTCCGGGGCGATGTCGAGGTGCGGCCGTTGCATTTCCTTGGCGAATTTGGCCACGAAATGGGCGGCCAGCATGGGGATGTCGTCGGTGCGCTCGCGGAGCGGCGGCAGATGGATGTGCAGCACGTTGAGCCGGTAGTAGAGGTCTTCGCGGAAACGGCCCTGTTCCACCTCTTCCTTGAGATCCTTGTTGGTGGCGGCAATGATGCGGACATCCACGTGCAGGGTCTGGGTGCCGCCCACCCGTTCGAAGGTGCGCTCCTGCAAAACCCGCAGCAGTTTGGTCTGCAGGGTCAGCGGCATTTCGCCCACCTCGTCGAGGAAAAGGGTGCCGGTGTCGGCCAGCTCGAACCGCCCTTTGCGCAGGGCCACGGCGCCGGTGAAGGCCCCTTTTTCGTGGCCGAAAAGTTCGCTCTCCAGCAACGTTTCCGGCAGACCGGCGCAGTTGAGCGAGATAAAGGGCCGTTCTTCGCGGCGGCTGTGGCAATGGATGGCCCGCGCCACCAGTTCCTTGCCGGTGCCGGATTCGCCGGTGATGAGCACCGAGGTGGTGGTGGGCGCCACCTTCTGGATGAGGGTGTAAATCTCCTGCATCTTCCGGTTTTTGCCCACCATGCTGGCAAAGGAGGTGCGGGTCCGCATCTCGTCGCGCAGCCGGGTGTTTTCCCGGATGACGGAATAATGCTCGATCGCCTTGGCGACGCTCAACACCAGTTCGTCGTTGTTGAAGGGCTTGCTCAGATAGTTGAAGGCCCCGGCCTGCATGGCCGCCACCGCCTTCTCCACCTCGCCGAAGGCGGTGACCATGATGACCGGCAGGTTGGGATTGTATTCCTTGACCGCCTTGAGCAGGGCGAGGCCGTCCATGCCGGGCATGCGCATGTCGGTGATGACGAGATCGAGGTCGGTCTCCTGCACGGTGTGGAGGGCGGCCTCGCCGTTTTGCGCGGTGAAGACCTCGTAGCCCTCTTCGATGAGGAGTTCGGAGAGGACCACCAGATAATTGGGCTCGTCGTCAACCACCAGGACCGTATGCATGGCAAACCTTTTGCGCAGCGGGAAAGGGGAGGTGTGTCAGCCCCAACCTAGCAGGCGACGGGGCGGCAGTCAAGCGGCGATGTCAGGTGGCGTGTTCGGCGATCTCCTTGACATCGACAATGAGGATGATGTCCTCGTTGCCGAGAATGGTATAGCCGCAGACCCCCTCGATCTGCCGCAGGCGCTGGTAGCCGCCGGCGAAATCCTTGGCCACCACCTTCTGGTGGCTGATGATGTGGTCCACCCGGAGGGCGATCTGGTGCTCCTTGCAGACGATGATCACCTGTCGTCCTTCCGGCCGGTCCGGCTCCGTCTGCCGCGGCGGGTAGAAGAAGCGGTTGAGGTCGATGAGGCGCAGAATGGCGTTGTCGTAAGAAATGCAGTTGTCGGCCGCCAGCAGCGGGATGATGTTGTCGGTTTCGATGACCGTGGTGATGTCGTCCGAGGGGATGACGTACTTCTGGCCGCCGGCCTCGGCGATCATCGCCTCCTTGGTGACCAGGGTCTTGGTGAGGGGGATGGTGAGCCGTACCGTGGTGCCGGTGCCGATGGCGGAGTCCACCTGGATCGCGCCATTGCTGGCGCGCAGTCCCGCCATCACCACATCCATGCCCACCCCGCGCCCCGAGACGTCGCTGACCTTTTCCGCCGTGCTGAAGCCGGGCTTGAAGATGAGGTTGATGAGTTCGTTCTCCGAAAGATGCTCCGCTTCCTGGCGGGTGAGAAAGCCCTTCTTGATCGCGCTTTCCTTCATTTTCATCGGGTCGATGCCCTGGCCGTCGTCGCGGATCGTGATGTAGACGTTGTTTTCGTCGGAGGAGGCGATGAGTTCCAGCAGGCCTTCGGCGACCTTGCCTTTTTGCTTGCGGACCTCCGGCGTTTCGAGGCCGTGGTCCACCGAGTTGCGCAGGATGTGGACCAGCGGGTTTTCGATGGTTTCCAGCAGATCCTTGTCAATGACCGTATCCTCGCCGATTTCCCGAAACCTGATCTCTTTGCCCAGCGAGGCGGCCAGTTGGCGCACCACCCGCGGGAAGCGCTGGAAGAGATTTTTCACCGGCACCCGGCGGATGTTCATGATGTTGTCGTGGAGCCGCTCCACCCGTTCGTCCAGAGTGGCCACCGCCGAATCGAACCGCGAGATGAGGGCGAAATCCGCTGCCGCCTCTTCCAGCAGCTTGCGGACGTAGTTCACCGAATCGAGGCCGATGAAGAGTTCGCCCACCGAATTGGCGAAGCTGTCGAGTTTGTCCTGGTCGATGCGGATGGTCTTGATGCTTTCGGCTGGCGCGCCTTGCTTGAGATGCGCGTCGAGCACCCTCTTGTTCTGGATGGTCAGCGCCTTTTCCAGGTCCTCCTTGGCGATGGCCCCTTCCTCCACCAGCAGTTCGCCGATTTTTTTCTGCTTGCCCAGGGCGGCCTCGATCTGTTCCTGGGAAACCAGCCCCTGTTCCAGAAGGATCTCGCCGAGTTTCTGGCTGTCGCCGCTCACGTGTTTTCGCTCGAAAGTGGTGAGAACGCGGTTCAGCAGACGGCGGGCGCTCACGGTGAACTCTTCGTTGGCCGCCATGAGTTCATCGTCCATGAAGTTGCGCAGGCTCATGAGTTCATCGATCTCTTTGGCCAGTTCCGCGTTGTCTTTGAAGAGGGTGCCGAATCCCTGGAGCGAGAGGGAAAAATGCTGGAGCAATGCCGGCTCCAACGGTTTGCCGGCCGTGAGGCTTTCAAAGACCTGGCCAAAGGGACGGACCTGTGCGGTGTAGTCGCGGCCAGCGTGGAAGTAGAGGAGGTCGGCGGAAAAGGCGCTCTTTTCCGCAGGTTTGGCCTGCTCGGCGAGGAGTTTGCGGATGGCGTCGTTGGCCTTGGCGATCTGGCCGAGGAGGCCGACAATGAGCGAGTTGTCCTGGAGGGAGTAACCCAGGTCCAGATAGGAGTGGAGAAGGGTTTCGAGGTCAAGGACACTCTGGATCGAGCCGGCCATTTCCTGGGGTTTGTAGCGTTCCAGCCCGGCGAGGAAATCCTGTTCCGCGGGCCGCAGGGCCGTATCGGTGGGATCGGCGGTGGCCCGTTCCAGCATCTTGCGCAGATAGTCGATGCCAGTGAGCAATACGTCGATGATCTCGCGGCTGATGAGCAGTTCGCCGTTGCGCGCGGCATCAAGCAGGTTTTCCAGACGGTGGGAGAACTTGTTGATGTTGGTCAGCCCGAAGAAGCCAGAGTTGCCCTTGAGGCTATGCACCGGGCGGAAGATGCGGTTGATGATCTCCCGGTTGCTGGGATCGTTTTCCAGTTCGATGAAATCCGCCTCGATGGTCTGCATCGAGTCGTTCGATTCGTCGATAAAGCCGCGCAACGCATCCAGATCGACTTCGCCAGCCATATCAACCCCTTTTTTCCTTGGTCAATCGTTTGAGAATGGCATTGATCCGGTCCAGTTTGGCGGCGGCGGCCTCGGCGGCCCGGACGATTTCGGCCTCGTCGTCGAAGGGCTTGAAGAAGATGTCGTTGGCCCCGTAGCGGAAGGCGTTCAGGGTGTTGTTGATGGTGATGTAGCCGGTGATGATGATCACCTGGATCATGCCGTTGAAGTTTTTGATCTTCCGGAGCAGGGTGAGGCCGTCCATCTCCGGCATCATGATGTCGCTGATCACGATGTCGAAATGTTCGTTTTCGATCATTTCGTAGGCGGCGACGGGGCTGGCGGTGGTGGTGACCTGAAAATTCGAATCGGCAAAGGCCTCTTCCAGGACCTTGAGCACGCTTTTCGAGTCGTCGACGATGAGGACCTTGTACCGTTTCTCCATCACTCGTGCTCCATGGCAGGTTCAATGGCAGGTCGGGAAAGGGGGTGCACCTTCCTATCGTATGAATTTTTTGCGATGCGGGGCAAGGGAAAAATGGCGGTCAGGTCGGGGAGGGGGCGGGAGGGGATGGCGGGTCAGGGGCGACGACCCAGGGCGGCGGTGAGCCGCTCGAAAACGGCGTCCGGCACCCGGACCGTACCCGCACTGCCGCCCAGCGGCGCGCCGTGGCGGGCATCGCCGTGAAAATCGGTGCCGCCGCAGGCCAGCAGGCCGTATTCGGCCGCCAGATCGAGCAACGCCCTGGTCTGTTTTCCGGTGTGGGTGGGATAGTATGCCTCGATGCCGGCGAGCCCTACGGGCTGGAACTTCCGGACCAGTTCCGCCACGGTGTCGAGTCGGGCGTCGATGATGGCGGGATGGGCCAGCATGGGCAGGCCGCCGGCCTCGCGCACCAGGCGGATGGCCTCGCCGGCATGGATGCGGAGGCTTTCCACGTAAGCGGCGCCGCCGCGTTTCAGGAAGCGGCTGAATGCCTCATGCACGGTGCGGACGATTTTTTTGCGGACCAGCAGGCGGGCGATGTGGGGCCGGCCGATCTGGCCGTTTTCCTCCTGGGTGATCTCGGCCATTTCCGCACGGATGCCGAGCTGGCGCAGCCTGTCGAAGATACCCAGGTTGCGCTGTTGGCGGGCGGCCTGGAGTTCGGCCAGCCCAGCCAGCAGCCGGGGGCTGGTATGATCCAGGCCGTAGCCCAGGATGTGGATGGTCAGGTCTTCATGCCAGGCGCTGATCTCCACCCCGCCGAGGGCGGGGAGGCGGCAATGCGCCGCGCATGCCAGGAATTCCTCTACCCCGGCCACGGTGTCGTGGTCGGTGAGCGCGATGGCCGCGAGCTTGCGTTTTGCGGCCAGCGCGACAAGGGCGGCGGGGGTGAGGGTGCCGTCGGAATAGCGGGAATGGGTGTGGAGGTCGATCCAGGGCATGGGGCGGGGCTGTTCCTGTGCTTTTTGGTTGTCAACCGGCCGAAGAGTTATGCTATAGTACCATTGTTGCCCGCGGATTGCCGCACCCTTCACGATGCCGAACCCGGAGAAGCACAAGGAGCGCCCCCATGGCCCAGATCGACGCATTTTTCAAACTGATGCACGAGCAGGGCGCCTCGGACCTGCACATGGTTTCGGGCCAGCAGCCGATCCTGCGTATCCGGGGCGACATGGAGAAGGTCAAGTACAACGTGCTGAGCAACGACGAGCTGAAGGCCATGCTCTACGAGATTGTTTCCGAGGAGAAGATCAAGATCTTCGAGGAGACGGGCGACATCGACTTCGGCTACGAGATTCCCGGGCTGGCCCGCTACCGCGGCAACCTTTTCCAGCAGAAATACGGCATCGGCGCGGTCTTTCGCGAGATTCCCAGCACCATCCTCACCTGCGAGCAGCTCGGGCTGCCGGGCGTGGTGGCCAAGCTCGCCACCCTGCCCAAGGGCATGGTGCTGGTCACCGGGCCTACCGGCAGCGGCAAATCGACCACCCTGGCCGCCATCGTCGATCAGGCCAACAAGCTCCGCAAGGATCACATCCTCACCATCGAGGATCCCATCGAGTTCGTGCACAAGAGCCAGAACTGCATTGTCAACCACCGCGAGGTGGGGCTGCACACCAGGAGCTTCTCCGCCGCCCTGCGCGGGGCGCTCCGCGAGGATCCGGACATCATCCTGGTCGGCGAAATGCGCGACCTCGAAACCATCGCCTTGGCCATGGAGGCGGCCATGACCGGCCACCTGGTCTTCGGCACCCTGCACACCCTCAATGCCAACAAGACCGTGGACCGCGTCATCGAGATCTTCCCCTCCAGCCAGCAGGCCCAAGTGCGTTCCACCTTGGCGGACGCCCTGAAGGCGGTGGTCTCCCAGACCCTGTTCAAGCGGATCGACAAGAAGGGGCGCTGCGCCGCCCTGGAGATCCTCATCTGCACCCCTGCGGTACGCAACCTCATCCGCGAGGGCAAGACCTATCAGATTCCTTCGGCCATGCAGACCGGGAAGAAGTTCGGCATGCAGACCCTGGACGATGCCATACTCGATTTGCTGAACAAGGGGTGGATCGCGGCCGAGGACGCCTATGTCAACTGCATCGACAAGGGCAAGTTCGCCCAGTTCCTGAAGAAGCCGCCAGCGGATTTCACCGATGTTTAATCGCCAAGGGGCGCGATCTGCAGGTTCTCGCCCTCCATCCGCACGCCGATGGTGCCGTTCACTCCGGTAACCAGTATCGGAATGCCCATCTCCTGCCACATCTTCCGTTTTTCCGGATGAGGAAAGCGCGCCCTGGGGCCGCCCTGGGCCGAGACCACGATGGTCCGCGGCCGGACCGCCGTGATGAATTTCGGGCTGCTGGAGTGTCTGCTGCCATGGTGCGGGGCCAGCAGCACCGTGCTTGCCACCGCCCTCTTTGCCACCAGGATTTCCTCATGGGCGGAATCGATGTCGCCGGGCAGCAGGCAGGCCTGGGAGCCATGGCGGAGCTGGAGCACCAGGCTCTGGTTATTGGGATCGGGCCGGCCTTTGGCCGGCACCAGGTGCAGCGCCGCGACATTGCGCAGGCTTGCCGCGCCGTTGCGGGCAAGGATCTCGCCTGCCTGCGGCACCTTGATGGCGATGCCCATGGCCTCGGCTCTGGCCAGCAGAGCGGCATAATCGCCCTCGCCCTGCCGGTCGCCGTTGATCCACAAGGTGGCGGGGCGGAAGCGTTCGATGAGGAAGGGCAGGCCGTTCCAGTGGTCGGTGTGGGGGTGGCTGACGACCACGGCGTCGAGGTGGCTGATGCCGCGGCCCCAGAGGAAGGGGGCGACGAGCCGTTCCCCGATGTTGAAACGCTCACCATCCATGCCGCCGGCGTCGATCAGCACCGTTTTGCCGTGGGGCAGCTCCACCACCACCGCGCTGCCCTGGCCCACATCGAGAAAACTGACCCGGCTGCTCGGGTCGGCAAGGCGGATGGCGTGACGGATGGGCGGGGAGGCAACAAGCATGGCGCAGAGGGCCAGCGCGGCGATCCGGGCGGTTCTGCCGCGCCGCCATGCCAGCAGTGCCAGGAGCATGGCGAGGCCGGCGGCCACCTCGAGGAGGGTCGGCGTGGGCAGAAAGAAGGAGGCCCACGGGAATTTGGCAAGGGTCTCCGCCATGGTCAGCGCGGCTGCAATGCCCCAGTTGCCGGCAGTGAAAAGATGACCGGCCAGGACCGGCAAGGGTGCCGCCAGGGCGAGGCCCAGCAGTCCCAGCGGGATGACCCAGAAGCAGAGCAGCGGGGAGAGCAGGAGGGTGGAGACGGGACTGAGGACCGACAGCCGGTTGAAGTAGAGGAGAGAAAGGGGGGCGGTGGCGCAGGTGGCCACCACGGAGATGGTGAGGCCGGTGAGAAGCCAGGCGCCCAGCCGATGGCTGAAGGATCCTTGCGGGATGGGCAGCAAGGGAAGCCGGAAACGGTAGGCGAGGATGATGGCCGCCGTGGCAGTGAAGGAGAGCTGGAAGGAGACGCCCAGCAGGCAGGCTGGCTCCACCAGCAGGATCAGCAGGGCGGCCACGGCGAGGTTGTTCAGGCTGCACCATTGGCGGTCGAGGAAGATGGCGGCGATGAAGACCAGAACCATGATCAGGGCGCGGACTGCCGGCGGCTGCAGGCCGGTGATCCCGGCGTAGCCGAGGAGCGGAATCAGGGTGAGCAGCAGGGCGAGTTTGCGGGCTGGCAGATGGAGGAGCAGCCAGGTGGAACGCTTCAGCAGCCAGGTGGCGAGTCCGGCGAAGAGCAGGGTGACCAAGCCGAGGTGCATGCCGGAGATGGCAAGCAGGTGCATGGCACCGGTGGCCTTGAAGTGTTCGAGGACCTTTTCCGGCACGTCGCCGCGGCTGCCGGTGAGCAAGGCCCGATACAGGGGAACGCTTGCCGCCGGCGCCAGTTGACGGATCTGCTCATCGGCCTGGGCTCGCAGGCGCTCCGGCAGAAAAGCCAACGGCACCGGTCGGGGCGGGCTTGGGGTGAGGGGGACGACGTGGAGGGGCGTTTCCGCCCAGCCGGCCAGCCAGATGCCCTGACGGTGGAGAAAGGTGCGGTAGTCCATGGCCCCCGGCACCCGATGGGAGCGATGGGGGCCGACGCGGGTCCGGACCAGCACAGGGTCGCCGGGCAGGAGTTGCTGCCGGATGCTGCCATTCACGGTGAGGCGCACCAGGCCGTGCGCCGGGATGGCGCCTTCAGGCCGCCGGACTTCGGCCACTGCCAGCAGCACCCTGGTGCGCTCTTCCTTTTTTTCGGCGGCCCCGGCGAGAAAGCCGGCCAGCACCACGTCCTGGTGCGTTTCACCGAGCAGCCTGGCGACGTGATGCGGATCGTCGGGCGGGCGGAAGGCCGGAGCGCCGTGCCAAAGGCCGGTCAGGAAGAAAGAGGGGAGCAACAGCAGGATGGCGAATCGGCGGCGCCCGGAAAAGTAGGCCCAGAGCAGGATGACGGCAAGGGCCACCAGGGCGGCGGTCATGGCCGCGGCAGGAAACACGACGCGGCTTGCCGCTCCAACGCCGGCGGCAAAGGCCAGGGTCACAGGGAGGAGAGAGCGGCTGGTCCGGTCGATGAGCCCCGTGGCCATGGTCCTCGGCGGCTGGGAGGGAAGAGAGAGACCCGGCGCGCGGCCAGGAAAAGCCCTCCTTCTGGCGGGCCAAAAGGAGGGCGCGTTCGGTTCCGGTTCAGTCCAGGAAGTGCTTGAGTTTTTCCCGCCGGCTGGAATGGCGCAGGCGGTTCAGAGCCTTCTTCTCGATCTGGCGGATGCGCTCGCGGGAGACATTGAAGCGCTTGCCGATCTCCTCCAGGGTGTATTCGGCATCCTCGCCGATGCCGAAGCGCAGGCGGATGATTTTTTCCTCGCGGGTGCTCAGGGTGGAGAGGATGTTGGTCACCCGGTCGGAGAGTTCCTTGCCCTTGACCGCCTCATAGGGCGAGATCGATTCCTGGTTCTCCAGGAAATCGCCCAGGGTGGAGTCGTCGTCCCCCACCGGGGTCTCCAGCGAGATCGGCTCGCGCGAGGCCTCGAGGATGGCGAGGATCTTGTCCATGGGCAGCCCGGTCTTGGTGGAGATCTCGATGGGGGTCGGCTCGCGGCCGAGTTCCTTCAGGAGCGAGTAAAAGGCCTTGAAGAACTGGCTCCGCAGCTCAAGGAAGTGCACCGGCAGGCGGATGGTGCGGGTCTTGTCGAGGATCGCCCGGGTGATTGCCTGGCGGATCCACCAGCTCGCATAGGTGCTGAACTTGTTGCCCTTGGTGTAGTCGAAGCGGAACACTGCGCGCATCAGGCCGAGATTGCCTTCCTGAATGAGGTCGGCCAGGGTGAGGCCCTGGTGCATGTAGCGTTTGGCAATGCTCACCACCAGCCGCAGGTTGGCCTTGATCATCGCATCCTTGGCCACCTCGATGGAGCGGGTGTAGAGCTCGATGCGGCAGCGCATCTCGCCGAGCTTCTTGCGGGTCGGGTACTTTTCGCAGACCTTGGCCACTCCGCGCACCATGTAGTTGAGGTGCTGCTTCTTGGGTTTCAGGGTGGGGTCGCGCTTTTCCCACAGGTCGATGCGCTCCACCAGCGCCTTCATCTCCGCCAGGTTCGATTTGTCGTTGCGGATGGCGCGGATGATGGCGTCGAAGCCTTCGCGGATGGTCTTGCTGTATTTCTCTTCTTCTTCCGGGGTGAGCAACTCAAACTGGCCCATCTCCCGCAGGTAGGTGGTGGTGGTTTCTTCGGGTTCGGAGCTTTCTTCCTTCTCGGCGGCCTTTTCGAGGAAGAGGGTCTCTTCGTCGAGGATCTCGTCGGCGGTCATGGCCTCTTTGGCCTCGCCATCGTCCAGGTGGCGGCCGCCCAGGGTTTTCTTTTTGCCGCCCTTCTCGTGGGTAACGACCTCAATGTTGTTCTTCTGGAGAAAGTCGAAGATCCCGTCGATGGTATCCGGGTCCTTGCCGTCCGGAATGAGGTCATTCAGGTAGGCGAGCGTGACACACCCTTCATCTTTTCCCACTTCAAGCAAGCGTGCTTTGATGTTGGAAGACACTGGTGTTTTCTCCTGATTTCGGGTTGTTGCCTCTGGGGTGGGCCGAAAAAGAACTAGGCGCCAAAACCTTGCATTCTAAAAAATTGTTCTGCAAAAAGCAAGAGAAAAGTGGACGCAATGAATTCGCGGCAGAACGACGGAAAGGGAAGCGGAAGGGCCATGGGGCGCGGGACGGTGTCTTCCTCATTTTTATCTAATAAACATTCCCGCTGGATTGTAAAGAGACAGGGTGCTATTTTGGATCAGGAAGGCGTGGGAACGACACTTTTGCCGAGGATGGCCATGTTGCTTGAACGCGGCAGCGGGATTCTGCTGCACATCACCTCCCTGCCGGGCCGTTATGGCGTCGGTGATCTGGGGCGCAGCGCCCATGCCTTTGTCGATTTCCTCGCCGCGGCCGGT
Source organism: Thermodesulfobacteriota bacterium (assembly GCA_040757055.1). Taxonomy (GTDB): domain Bacteria; phylum Desulfobacterota; class Desulfobulbia; order Desulfobulbales; family Desulfurivibrionaceae; genus JAJZRJ01. Next base: position 145,129 of record JBFLXY010000007.1, read on the forward strand.
CAGAAATACTGGCAATTTCTGCCTCTTGGCCCCACCAGCCGGGGATTGGACAATTCCCCCTACATGGGCCTTTCGGCCTTTGCCGGCAACCCGCTCCTTATCAGCCCCGACCTGCTGCTGGAAGAGGGGCTGCTGCCCCGGCGTCATCTTGATTCGGTGCCGGATTTCTCCGAATATCTGGTCGATTACGATCGGGTCATTCCCTGGAAGCAGGAACTGCTGGCCGCGGCCTTTCAACTCTTCCAGTACGAGGGCGGAGCCGAGGGCTTCGACGAGTTCTGCCGGACCGCCCCCTGGCTCGATGACTACGCCCTCTTCATGGCCCTGCGCGAGGAGCAGCGCCTGCGCCCTTGGTACGAGTGGCCCAGGCCCCTGGCCGGCCGGGAGGGAGGAGCATTGGCCGCCAGCCGGCAGCGGCTTTTTGAGCGCGTCCGCTATCATCAGTTCCTCCAGTACTGCTTCTACCGGCAATGGCAGCGGTTGCGCGCCCATGCCGCGGAGCGGGGGGTGCGGCTCATCGGCGACATCCCTATCTACGTGGCGCCGGACAGCGCCGATGTCTGGGCCGGACAGGAGTGCTTCACCCTCCATGCCAGGGCTCTCCGGCCCACCCATGTGGCCGGGGTGCCGCCCGATTATTTCAGCGAGACCGGCCAGCGCTGGGGCAACCCGCTCTTCCGGTGGCACAGCCGCGACCCGCGGGTGCGGGAGCGCCTCTATGGCTGGTGGCGGGAGCGCTTCCGGCAGATTTTCGCCACGGTGGACATTGTCCGCATCGATCACTTCCGCGGCTTCGAGTCCTATTGGGAGGTCCCCGCCAGCGAACCCGATGCGGTGAAGGGACGCTGGGTCAAGGGGCCGGATCGCCACTTCTTTGCCGAAATGAAGGCGACCATCGGCGACCTGCCCATCATTGCCGAGGACCTCGGCATCATCACGCCGGCAGTGGAAAAATTGCGCGACTCCTTGGGGTTCCCCGGCATGAAGGTGCTGCAGTTCGCCTTTGATGGCGACATCCGGAATGGCTATCTCCCCCACAACTTCACCACCACCAACTGCGTGGTCTACACCGGCACCCACGACAACGACACCACGGTGGGCTGGTACTTCAGCGACAAGGTGGCTGCCACCAGCAAGAAGTGGGCCTTGCGTTACGTCCACAGTCAGGAAGGCAGCCCGGTCCACTGGGATTTCATCCGCATGGCCTTCGCCTCCGTGGCAGCGGTGGCGCTGGTGCCGCTCCAGGATGTGCTGGGATTCGGCAGCGACTGCCGCATGAACACGCCGGGCACACCCAAGGGCAACTGGCGCTGGCGCGTGGCGGCGCGTTTTCTGACCGATGCGGTGGGCGATTCGCTCCGCGAAGAAACTGCCTTCTACAATCGGCTCTGAGGGACCATGAAAAAAGGAACTTGCCATCTCCTGGCCATCAATGGCAGCCCCCGCCGGCGGGGCAACACCGAGACGCTGCTTGCGGCCATCGGCAATGGGACCTCTGTGGCCGGCGCGGACTGGGAGGTGATCCGGGTGAGCGACCTTGACATCCACCCGTGCACTGGCTGCGGCGGCTGCGAAAAGACCGGTGAATGCGTGCTGGAAGATGACATGACCGCTCTCTATCCGAAGATTCTGGCGGCCGACCGGATCATCCTCGCCTCGCCCATCTATTTTTACGGGATCACCGCCCAGGCCAAGGGTTTTGTCGACCGTTGCCAGGCCTTGTGGAGCCGCCGCCGTCTCCTCGAACGGGCCGGGACATGGCAGGACAACCCGGAGCGCAAGGGGTATCTGGTGGCCGTGGCTGCTACCCGCGGCGCGAAACTCTTTGAAGGCGCCCGTCTGACCGCCCAGTATGCCTTTGAGGCCATGGGGGCGGCATATGGCGAGGAACTGCTGGTGCGCGGCATCGACCGCAAGGGCGAAATGCTGCAGGACGCCGCGCAACTCGCCGAGGCCGAGGCCTTTGGCCGCCGGATTGCCGTCTGAGCCGGAAGCCCCGCCAGGCCCGCTGCCAAGAATTATGATTGACAAACCGGGCCATATCTTTTAGATAGTGGCCCACAGATTGTGGCCCCTTCGTCTAGCGGTCTAGGACGCTGGCCTCTCACGCCGGTAACACGGGTTCGAGTCCCGTAGGGGTCACCAAGTAAATTCAAGGATTTAGGCAGCCATGCCTAAATCCTTTTTTGTTTTGGTGGTTCGGTTTGGTGGTTCCTGGTGGTAACCACCACTTGCCAGCACTTCCAATGCAGGGCGCAGGGAGGACAATCTCCCGATGTACCGTTCGGTGGTGGCAAGGTTGCAATGCCGCAGAATCCCTTTGATTTCCACCATGGATACATTCGCTTTGGCCAGGATGCTTGCCGTCAGGTGTCGGATCGCGTGGAAACCGAAGGGTTTGACCCCTGCCCGCAAACAGAGGCGCCGCATGAAATGCTGCCGGTAGAGATAGGGTTTCCCTGTCTCTGGTTCCGGAAATACCCACTCGCACTCGGTCAACCGCTGTTGATGGAGGCGGTGTAGTGCTTCATGCAGTTCCTTGGTCATGGGGAGCCAGTCATATTCCAGCGAACCATCCCGCCGCTTCCTAGTGTAGAGTCTGACTTTTCTCTCGTCAAAATCCACATCATCCCACCGCAACCCGAACAACTCTGAACGACGGGCGGCAAGGTGAAGGTAGGCCAGGAGCATGGCCCGGTCCGGTTCGTTGTCTGCTGCGTTATATACCTTCCAGAAATCCTCTGGCGGCGGTACGTAACGATCCTGACGCTGTTCCGGGAACCGTTCCACCAGGCAGGGATTTGGGGTGGAGAGTCCCATGTACTTGATTCCCCAGTTCCATGCCGCGACGACATTCTTTCGGTCCTTGTTGGCCGCGTGCCCCGATCTTGTCCGCGCCTGAACCTGAAGATAGTCGAGAACCCGGCCAGGAGTCAGTTCATCGGGGAGTGTAAGTTGAACTGTGTATCTGCTCCATGTAAGACTGGGGCGGGAATGCCCCCAAGGGAGCGGAGACAATGGAGGAGATCAAGCGAGAGTTGTTGGACGAGCTGCTGGCCGGATGCAAGACGACGGGCGACGTGGATAACCTGTATTCGCAGTTGCTGCAGCGGATGATCAATCGCAGCCTCGAAGCCGAAATGACCGCGCACGTAGGATACGGCCGGGGTGAAAAAGGTGGCGTGAACGGCCGACGAGGCAACACCCGCAACGGGATCACGAAGAAGACGGTCAAGGGCACGTTCGGCGAACTGGAGATCGAGACGCCCCGGGACCGCGAGGGCAGCTTCAGCCACAGTTGGTCAAGAAGCGCCAGACGCGCCTGGCCGGGATGGAAGAAAAGATCCTGGCTCTCTATGCCAAGGGCATGACCACCCGCGACATCGAGCAGGCCCTGGTGGAGTTGTACGGCGTGAACATCTCTCACACCGTCATCTCCGAAGTGACCGAGGCGGTGCTGGAAGAGGCCCGGGCTTGGCAGAACAGGCCCCTGGATGCAGTATATCCGATCCTGTGGCTGGACGGGCTGGTCATGAAAGTCCACCATGGCAAGCAGGTGACCAACAAGTCGGCGCACGTGGTGCTCGGCGTCAACCTGCGGGGCGAAAAAGAGGTGCTGGGGGTCTGGATTGCCGAAAACGAAGGGGCGAAATTCTGGCTGGCAGTCCTGACTGAGCTTCGCCATCGGGGTGTCCAGGACGTCTTCATCGCCTGCATGGACGGACTCAAAGGGCTGCCGGAGGCGGTCAACGCCATTTTCCCGCAGACCCTGACGCAGTTCTGCATCGTCCATCTGGTGCGGGCCAGCCTCCGATACGTCAGTGCCAAGAACAGCAAGGCGGTGGTGGCGGCGCTCAAGAGGATTTACCAGTCGGCCAGCGCCGAAGAGGCGCTTGCCGAACTGGTACAGTTCGAGGCCGAGTGGGGCGGGCAATACCGGGCGGTGGTGCGGCTTTGGCGCGGCAACTGGGACAACATCATCCCTTTTTTCCAGTTTCCGCCGGAGATCAGAAAGGTTATCTATACGACCAATGCCGTCGAGTCATTGAACATGAGCCTGCGGAAGCTGACCCGCAACCGGCGCATTTTCCCCAACGACGAGGCGGCATTCAAGGCGCTTTACCTCTCGATCCGGCAGGCATCGCGGAACTGGAAGATGATCCACAACTGGAAACCAGCGCTTCAGACGTTTCAATTGATGTTCGGCGAGGACCGGGTGCCCTTGGCGGCACTTTGAAATCAGGCAGTTACACAGTTTGATTTACAGACCCTCAGGTTGTTCTGAGATGGTTATAACCTGACAGTCTGCCTTGATTTGAAGAGGTGGTCATGCCTCCCTTGGCTGGGGTAAAGATGGAGTTGCGAAGCTTCATCAACCTCAGAACAGGAGAGCGTCATGAC
>JBFLXY010000008.1:0-32395 GCA_040757055.1 Thermodesulfobacteriota bacterium
AAATTGCGGCCCGAGCCCGCCCTCGCCAAAGCCGGAACCGAGAAGTGCTGCGCCTACCGCTGCGGCTGCCTCAAGGCCCACCGTATCGACCACGAGACCCTGCACGAGATCCTGACCGAGGTGACCGAGGGTGAAACCGTCAGCCGCGAAGCCAAGAACCTGCTGGTGCAGGCCAACCTCCGCCTGGTGGTGAGCGTGGCCAAGAAATATGCCAACCGGGGGCTCCAGCTGCTCGACCTCATCCAGGAAGGCAACATCGGCCTGATGAAGGCGGTGGAGAAATTCGAATACCGCCGCGGCTACAAGTTCAGCACCTACGCCACCTGGTGGATCCGCCAGGCGATCACCCGGGCCATCGCCGATCAGGGCCGCACCATTCGCATCCCGGTGCACATGATCGACACCATCAACCGCCTTTTGAAGGGCGCCAAGGATTTCCTGCGCGAGACCGGCCGGGAACCCACTCCCGAAGAGATGGCCGAGCGGCTGGAAATCGACCTGAGCAAGGTCAAGAACATCCTCAAGATCGCCAAGGAACCCCTTTCCCTCGACACCCCCATCGGCAGCGGCGAAGACAGCTATCTGGCCGACTTCATCGAGGACTCCTCCACCCTGGCCCCGGACGAGGCGACCATGCTGGAAAACCTGCGGGTCAGCCTCAGGCGGGTGCTGAAAACCCTTACCCCGCGCGAGGAGATGGTGCTGCGCATGCGCTTCGGCATCGACACCGCGGTGGACCTCACCCTGGAAGAGGTGGGGGAGAGTTTTTCCGTCACCCGCGAGCGCATCCGCCAGATCGAGGCCAAGGCCCTCAAGAAGCTGAAACATCCGTCACGACGCAATCTGCTCCACTCCTTTTACAACGACTGACCCGGCGTTCCGGACGGCGGGATGCGGCCTCATGCCGCATCCCGCCTTCTTTTTCCCCATCCCCTTGACATACCGCCCCCAGCGCGGACAAGATAAAAATCGATTGACACCATGGCCACCCTGCCACTAGGCTGTGGCCCGTGTCCCTTGCCCCGACAAAAAAGAATTTTATCCGCAAAATCATGCCGTTACTCGACTGGCTCACTCTTGCCCTGACCCCTGGTTGCGGTCCTGCCACCGCACGGCGCCTGCTCGCCCACCTGGGCGAGACCGGCGCGGCCTGCGCGACACCCGAGGCCCTGGCCGGCATCCCGGGCCTGCGAGATGAGGTCCGCCGCCACCTGAGCGATCCCGCTATCCGACAGCAGGCCCAGAAGGAACTGGAACGCTGCGAAAAAGCGGGGGTGCAGCTCATCGCTTGGGATGATCCGCGCTATCCGGCCCTGCTCAAGGAGATCGCCAACCCACCCATGGTGCTCCATGTCAAGGGGGACGCCGGGCTGCTGGCTGTTCCGGCCCTGGCGGTGGTCGGCGCCCGGGCCGCCACTGCCTATGGACAGAAGATCGCCGGCGAGATTAGCGCCGGCCTTGCCCGCCACGGCTTCACCGTGGTAAGCGGTCTGGCCTTGGGCATCGACGGCGCGGCCCATCGCAGCGTGCTTACGACCGGCGGCAAGACCATCGCGGTGCTCGGCTGCGGCGTCGACCTGCCCTACCCGTCCCAACACCGCGGCCTTTATGAAGCGATCGCCGATCAGGGCGCCCTGGTCAGCGATTATCCGCTGGGTACGCCGCCGGAGGGATTCCGCTTTCCGGCCCGCAACCGGATCATCAGCGGGCTGTGCCGCGGGGTGGTGGTGATTGAGGCAGCCAGACACTCCGGCTCGCTCATCACTGCGGAATTGGCCATGGAGCAGGGACGCGAGGTCTTTGCCGTGCCCGGCCGGATCGATTCCGCCAAGAGCGAGGGATGCCACCGGCTGATCCGCGAGGGCGCCACCCTCGTCCACTCAGTGGCCGACATCCTTGCCGAACTCGACTATCCCGCTCCAGCCCCATCGCCCCAGGCGCCACCGGCTCTCCCCCTGAACCTCAGCCCGGAAGAACAAACCATTGTTGCCTGCCTGGAGGCGTACCCGAAAGACATCGACGCCATCATTACCACCACCCGGCTCTCGGCCCAGAAGGTGGCCACCCTGCTGCTGGGCCTGGAACTCAAGGGACTCGTCACCGCCCACCCCGGCCAGCAATACCAGCGCCTCGGCGCCACCCCGTAATTTCCAAAAAAGGTATCCGTTTCATGGGAAAATCGCTCATCATCGTCGAATCGCCGGCCAAGGCCCGCACCCTGCAGAAATATCTGGGCAAGGCCTATACGGTCAAGGCCTCGGTCGGCCACATCCGCGACCTGCCGGTCAAAACTCTCGGGGTGGACATCGAGCACGACTTTGCCCCCAAGTATGTGACCATCAAGGGCAAGAGCAAGGTGATCAGCGAACTGCAGAGCGCGGCCGCCAAGGCCGACGCCATCTACCTGGCCCCTGACCCGGACCGCGAAGGCGAGGCCATTGCCCACCATATCGCCGAAACCCTGGGCGAGACCAAGAAGCCGGTCCACCGCGTGCTCTTCCACGAACTGACCAAGAAGGCGATCCTTGCCGCCCTGGAGCAGGCCACCACCATCAACGAACACCTTTTCGAGGCGCAGCAGGCGCGCCGCATCCTCGACCGGCTGGTGGGCTACCAGATCTCGCCCCTTCTCTGGGACAAGGTCCGCCGCGGGCTTTCCGCCGGCCGGGTGCAATCGGTGGCAGTGCGCATGATCTGCGAGCGGGAGGAGGAGATCAGCCGCTTCGTGTCCGAGGAATACTGGACCATTGGCGCCCGCTTGGAGGGCAAGAACCCGCCGCCTTTTGCCGCGCAACTGGAGAGCATCGGCGGCAAGAAGCTCGACCACCGCAAGGAGAAGATCGGCGACGAGGCCGCGGCCCGGCAGCACGCCACGGCGCTTCAAGCCGCCACCTACACGGTGGCCAAGGTGGAAAAGAAGGAAAAACGGCGCTTCCCGAGCCCGCCCTTCATCACCTCCACCCTGCAGATGGAGGCGAACCGCAAACTCCGCTTCACCGCCAAGAAGACCATGTCGCTGGCCCAGCGCCTCTACGAGGGCATCGAACTGGGCGACGAGGGCCCCACCGGGCTTATCACCTACATGCGTACCGACTCGACCCGGATCAGCGACGAGGCGGTCGGCGGGGTGCGCGACCATATCGCGGCCCAGTACGGAAAGGAGTTCCTGCCTCCCAAGCCCGTGGCCTACAAGACCAAAAAGTCGGCCCAGGATGCCCACGAGGCGATCCGGCCCACCGACATCACCAAGACGCCGGAAAGCTTGGCCCCCTTCCTCGACAAGGACATGCTGGCGCTCTATACCCTGGTCTGGAAGCGCTTTGTCGCCTGCCAGATGGCTCCGGCCATCTACGACCAGACCACCATCCAGATTGCAGCCGGCGACTACGGCCTCAAGGCGGTGGGCTCCATCATGCGCTTCCTGGGCTTCATGACTCTCTACGTGGAATCCGCCGATGAAACTGACGCCGCGGACGCGGACACCGAGAGCGAGGCCGCGCTGCCCGATCTGAAAAAGGGCGACTCCCTCAAACTTCTTGATTTGGCCCCCAAGCAGCACTTCACCCAGCCGCCGCCCCGCTACACCGAGGCGACCCTGGTCAAGGCCCTGGAGGAAAACGGCGTCGGCCGTCCCAGCACCTACGCCGCCATCATCTCCACCATCCAGGAAAAGGAATACGTCACCCTGGCCCAGCGCAAGTTTCTGCCCACCGATCTCGGCAAGCTGGTGAACGAGCTTTTGGTCGCCCACTTCCCGGGGGTCATGGACATCGACTTCACCGCCTCCATGGAGGAGAAGCTCGACGCCATCGAATCGGGAAAGGCGAAGTGGGTCAAGGTGCTGCGCGATTTCTACGGCCCCTTCAGCCAGACGCTGGACAAGGCCAAGGAGGAGATGAAGTCGGTGAAGCGGAGCGCCATCCCCACCGATATCCCCTGCGCCCTCTGCCCCGGCACAATGGTGATCAAGTGGGGCAAGAACGGCGAGTTCCTGGCCTGCGAAAACTTCCCCACCTGCAAGCACACCCAGAACTTCAGCCGCAACGAAGAGGGCGTCATCGTGCCGGTGGCCCCCGAGGTGCCGGAGGAGTCGGGTGAGGTCTGTGAAAAATGCGGCCAGCCGCTGGTCTACCGTCAGGGGCGCTACGGCCGCTTCCTCGCCTGTTCGGGCTACCCGAAATGCAAGAACGTGCGGGCCATGTCCACGGGGGTACCCTGCCCGGAGCCTGGTTGCGACGGCGAGCTGGTGCAGAAGATATCCAAACGCGGCAAGGTCTTCTACAGCTGCAGCCGCTACCCCAAGTGCACCTTCGCCCTGTGGGACAAGCCGGTCAAGGAACCCTGCCCCCTCTGCGGATCCCCCTATCTTCTGGAAAAGGAGAGCAAAAAGAGCGGCCACACGCTGCGCTGCCCCGACAAAACCTGCGGCTATACCCGCAAGCTCGACGACGACGGCAGCGCACCTGAAGCATAACAATCTGGAAAGACAGGGATTTTATTTTTCCCTTGAGGGGGAACGATTTTTTTCTTAACTTTTCCCTCAGGCAATCCGATACGAACGATGAAAAGGGAACGTGTGCGCTGACCGCGCCAAGGAGGTTCTATGGTATCAGGAATCCACGCCGCCCTTTCCGGCCTGATGGCCCTCCAGAAAAAGGTGGAATCGACGGCCCACAATACGGTCAACGTCGACACCGACGGTTACAAGAAAACCGTGGTGACCCTGGCCGAACAGACGCCGCAGGGAGTGACGGCCCAGGTTTCCACCGTCAACACCCCTGGTCCCATGGCCTATGAGCCGACCAGCGAGGGCGAAGTCCTGGTGGAGCAGTCCAACGTCGATCTGGCGGAGGAACTGCCCAACCTGATGTTGAGCCGCCGCTTTTTCCAGGCCAACCTCAAGACCGTGCAGACCGAGGATGCCATGCTCGGCATGCTGCTGGACACCAAGAGCTGAGAAAGAAATTTCCCAAAAAAAGCCCGTTCTCCGCAAGAGAACGGGCTTTTTTCATGGCATGAAACCGGCTCTATCGCCGAAAGCTCACCCGCCCGGCCAGCAGGGTGAACACCGCCCGCCCCTGCAACTCCCACTCCAGAAAAGGCGAGTTGCGGCTCTTTGAGACAATCTCCGCCTCGGTGAAGACGAAACGCGCCTCGGGGTCGATGACGGTCACATCCGCCGCTGCCCCGACCCCGAGCGTGCCGCCGGCCACCCCGAGGATGCGGGCCGGGTTCCGGCTCATCACGTCCACCAGCCGCGACGGGGTCAGAACGCCGTCGCGCACCAGGGCCAGACTGAGCGGCAACGAGGTCTCAAGGCCGATGATGCCGTTGGCTGCCAGATCGAACTCCACCTCTTTTTCCAGCTCGCTGTGGGGCGCGTGGTCGGTGGCGATGGCGTCGAGGGTGCCGTCAGCCAACCCCTGCCGGATGGCGGCCACATCCTCGGCCGTGCGCAGGGGCGGATTCATCTTGGCCCGGGTGTTGTAGCGATCCACCGCGGCTTCAGTAAGGGTAAAGTAGTGTGGCGCGGTCTCGGCCGTCACCGGGCAGCCCCGGGCCTTGGCCCGACGGATGAGGTCCACCGACTCGCGGGTGCTGACGTGGGCGATGTGCAGCGGTCGGCCGGTATAGAGTGCCAGGGCGAGGTCGCGGTAGACCATGATCTCCTCGGCAATATGCGGGATGCCGCGCAGGCCGAGGCGGGTCGCCAGCGCCCCCTCGTTCATCACCCCGTTTTCGCTGAGGCTCATCTCCTCGGCATGGGAGATCACCAGCAGCCCATGGTTGCCGGCGTACTCCATGGCCCGCCGCATGAGCTGGCTGTTGGCCACCGGCCGGCCGTCGTCGGTCACTGCCACTATCCCGGCCCGTCGCATCTCGCCCAGGGGGGCCAGGGTCTCGCCCTGCATCGCCCGGCTGATCGCGCCCACCGGATAGACACGGGCCGCTCCCTGTTCCCGCGCCCGGGCAAGGATGAAAGCGGTGACCGCCTCGCTGTCATTCACCGGCCTGGTGTTGGGCATGCAGGCCACGGCAGTGAAGCCGCCGACGGCCGCCGCACGGGTGCCGCTGGCAATGGTTTCCTTATATTCCTCCCCCGGCTCCCGCAGGTGGACATGCATGTCGATCAGGCCCGGCACGACCCATCGGCCGGCGGCATCGACCACCTCGGCCGCAGCCACCCGTTCGGCCGGCGCGCCGCCGGGGAAAACACCGGCAATGACCCCGTCCTCGATGAGCAGGTCGCCCTGGCCATCAATATTGTTGGCCGGGTCGATGATCCGGCCGCCTGCAAGCAACCACCCCTGACTCATGAGCTTCGATCGCCTCCCATGATGAGATAGAGCAGGGCCATGCGCACCGCCACACCGTTGGTGACCTGATCGAGGATCACGGAACGCGGGCCGTCGGCCAGTTGCGGATCGATCTCCACCCCCCGGTTGATCGGCCCCGGGTGCATGATCAGGGCATCGGGCCTAGCCAGTTCGGCCACCGTCCGGCTGATCCCGAAAAAGGTCGCATATTCGCGCAGGGAGGGGAAGAGGGGATCCTGCTGCCGTTCCTTCTGGATGCGCAGGGCCATGACCACGTCGGCATCGGCCACCGCCGCCTGCACCGTCGGTGCCACCACAGCGCCCATCTCCGTGATGCCTCGGGGGATCAGGGTTGCCGGTCCGCTGACATGCACCTCGGCCCCCATCCTGGTGAAGCCGATGATATCGGAATGGGCCACCCGGCTGTGGGCAATGTCGCCGACAATGGCCACCTTGAGGCCGGCGATCCGGCCCTTCCGCTCCTGAACGGTCATGAGGTCGAGCAATCCCTGGCTCGGATGTTCATGGGTGCCGTCGCCGGCGTTGATCACCGAGGCGTTGATGTGGTCGGCCAGCAACCGGGCGGAGCCGGAACGGGAGTGGCGGATGATGATGCAGTCCGGATTCATTGCCGCAAGATTCTTCGCGGTGTCGATCAGGGTCTCGCCCTTGGCGGTGCTGCTGCCGGAGTTGGAGATATTGAAGGTATCGGCGCTCATGCGCTTGGCCGCCACCTCAAAGGAAAGGCGGGTCCTGGTGCTGGGCTCGAAAAAGAGATTGATCACCGTCTTGCCCCGCAGGGTGGGCACCTTCTTGATGGCGCGCTGGGAAATCTCCTTGAAGGAGGAAGCGGTCTGCAGCACCAGACCGATATCCTCCGGCGCCAGATCAGCCAGACTCAGGACGTGCTTGTGCGAAAAAGGCTGCTCAATTGCCATGCGCCACCCTGCTCCGTGAATGCCCCCGGGGGACACCAGCGGAACGCTCTCAATGCGCTTTTATTTGGAGGAACGACCCCAGGCCGCCAGCTGCTTCTAGTGAATAAGATTGCCGATCCGGCTCCACCGCACGGCAAAATTGTCGCGGTCCCACGACCAATATAGCATAAAGGCCTTGCCCTTGACCGCCCGAAAATCGACGAACTGCCAGAAACGGCTGTCATGGCTGTTGTCGCGGTTGTCGCCCATGACAAAGAGGGCATTGGGCGGCACCGTTATCGGGCCAAAGGTGTCGCGGGGCTGGATCCCGCCGGGAATAAGCTGCGGATCAAGATGCACTGCCCAAGGGTCGCGGAGCTCCTTGCCGTTGACATACACCTTTTTGTCGATGCCCTGTACCGTGTCCCCCGGAATCCCCACTACCCGCTTGATGAAGTCCTGATCCGGGTTTTGGGGAAACTTGAAGACGATCACCTCGCCGCGCTGCGGTTCACCCACCGGCATCCAGACTGCGCCGGTCAGGGGATTTCTGATGCCATAGGCGAACTTGCTGACCAGGATGTGATCTCCGATCAGCAGGGTGGGAATCATGGAGCCGGAAGGAATCTTGAATGCCTGGACCACAAAGGAGCGAATAAAAAGGGCAAGAAGCAGGGCGATGCCGATGGCCTCCGCGTACTCGCGGAATACGGACTTTTTGGTGACCTCGGCGGATGCGGTGCGCAACAGGAAATGCCTCCATTCGGGATAAAAACCGAGTCGAAGATACCCGAAAGCACCACAAAAGACAAGGTCCTTCTGGACGCAGGTGCAGCCACGCCGCGCAGGCCGGCATCCCACGGCTCTGCCCGCCGGCACGGCGCTCCCTTCGCCGAACCTCAACTTGTTGTTTTTTTTACCAAAAAAAGCGTCGTCAGATCGTGCCGGCCACCAACGTCCACCACTGCCGAAGGCTACTTTTTTCAAAAAATCCGCCAGTTAGCTCCTGTTTTCGCTTGACACCCCTCTTTTTTTCTGTCTCTAATGCAAGAAGACGGGCACCGCCTGGCGCAGGGCCATGATTTTGCGGTCTTTTTCCCTGCCCCCTGCGGCTGAACCACGATACTACAAGAAAAAGTCGCTATCGCCGGGAGCTTGCGAGCGTCAGTTATGGATTTCAAACTACCCCATCTTCGCCTGCCCTCGCTGCCCAAGGGTTTTTCCCTCTCCCTCGGCAAAAAGCAGCCGCTCTCCCTCGGTCTCGACATCGGGTCCCACTCCATCAAAATCTGCGAATTCGTCCAGACTGCCAAGGGCGGATACAAACTCCTTGCCCTCGGCAGTGCGCTCATGCCGCCCGATTCCATGGAAGACGGGGCACTGCTCGATCCGGACGCCGTGGCCAAGGTGATCGCCACCCTGGTCAGCAACCTGAAAATCAGGGGGAAACAGGTGGCCTTTTCCGTTTCCGGCTATTCGGTCATCGTGAAAAAAATCAACCTCGAGGTCATGACTGAAGCGGAACTGGAAAAGCACATCCACGAAGAGGCGGAGCAATATATCCCCTTCGACATCAACGACGTCTATCTCGATTTCCAGGACCTGCACACCAACACCGAAGGGGAGGAGCGCACCGACGTCATGCTGGTGGCGGCCAAACGCGAGGTGGTGGACGGCTATCTCAACATGCTGCGCACGGCCGGCCTGAAACCGGTGGTGGTGGACGTGGACGCCTTTGCCTTGGAAAATGCCTTTGAAGCCAACTTCGGGCTCAAGGAGAACGTGGTGCTCATCGACATCGGCGCCTCCAAGATGAACATCAACATCATCTCCGGCGGCATCTCCACCCTGGCCCGGGATGTGGTCCTCGGCAGCCGCCAGCTGACCGAGCAGATTCAGGGCCGCTTCGACCTGCCCTACGAGGAGGCCGAGGCCCTCAAGACCGGCAGCCAGCCCGCAGGCGACCTGCAGGAGGGCGTCGAGCGCATCTTCACCGAGACCTGCCGCCAGTGGGTGACCGAAATCAAACGGGCCCTGGATTTTTACGCCTCCAATTATCCCGATGTACCCATCTCCAGGCTGGTACTCTCCGGCGGCGGCGCCCGCATTGCCGGCTTGGCCGATTTCATCGCCAGGGAAACCGGCATACCGGCCGAGATTTTCAACCCCTTTGCCACGGCGGAGTGTGACACCAGTACCATCGATCCCGTCTACCTCAAGGCCATCGCCCCGCAGATGGCGCTGGCTGCCGGCCTGGCAACCCGCCCCGTGGAGTTTTAAACGGCATGATCCGCATCAACCTGCTGCCCATCAAGGAAATCAAACGCAAAATCCGCCTCCGCAACGAGGTGGCTTTCTTTGCCGCCGCCCTGCTGGGGATTCTGATCGTGCTCGCCAGCCTCAGCCTGGGCATGGCCCAGAAGGTGAGTGCCCTTACCGCGGAGATCACCTCCCTGGAAAACAAGCGGAAGTCCGTTGAACGGATCGTCAAGCAGATCGACAAGCTGCAGAAAGACAAAAAGGCATTGGAAACCAAGCTGCAGGCCATCGACAAGCTCAAGTCCGAATCCCAGCTCATGGTGCATGTGCTGGACGAGGTCGCCAACCGCACCCCCACGGCGAGCATGTGGCTCACCTCGCTCAAGGTCAGCGGCACCTCCCTGCAACTCAGTGGCGTTGCCCTGGACAACGCCACCATCGCCCAGTACATGCGGGCACTGGAATCCTCTGAATACTTTGGCCCGCCGGAACTGGCCAATGCCTCGCAGACCGTGGTGGCCGGCCAGAAGCTGAAATCCTTCTCCCTCGCCATGGCCATTACGCCGCTCCAGACGGTCCCGCCTGCGGATTCGACCGCCTCAGCCGCCAAGGAGGGCGCCAAACCCCGATGAACCTGAAACTCGACGCCCTCAGAAAGGGATTCGACACCTTTGTCGACACCAAGGTCAGCCGCCTCACCCCCCAGCACAAGCTGCTGATCTGCATCGGCTCCTGGGCCCTGCCGGTGATTGCCTGCACCTTTCTTGTGTTCATGCCGAAGAACACGGAGATCACCCAGTTGAAAGCCAAGAAGGGCACCATCGAGCAGGAACTCCGCAAGGTCGAAAGAACCGCCAAGGAAATCGACAGGCACCGGGCCGAAATGGCGGCGGTGGAAGAGCAGTTCAAGGCCGCTGCGGTCCTTTTGCCGGAACAGCAGGAGATCCCCAACCTGCTGACCAACATCTCGGGCCAGGGCACCAATTCGGGGCTCGAATTCCTCTCGTTCCAGCCAAAACCCGAGGTGCCCAAGGAATTTTATGCCGAGATTCCTGTGGATATTGCCGTCTCCGGCCCTTACCACAGCGTCGGCGTTTTTCTGGACAAAATCAGCAAACTGCCGCGCATCGTCTCGGTGGTGAACCTCAATATGGGCACCCCCACCCAGGTCGGCAAGGAGATGTTCCTCAACTCCACCTTTAATCTGGTGACCTACCGCTTTATCGAAACACCACCACCGGACGCCAATGCGAAAGCAAAGAAGAAAAAATAACGACCGGCGACTGCGCCGCATCGTGCCGGTTGCTGCAGGTTTGGGACTCTGGCTGGCCTGCGTTCCGGCCTGGCTTGCCTTGGCGCAGCAAGGCGGAATGCCCTTGCCTCCTCCGCCGGCTCCGGCGGCATCCCCCTCCCCGGCCGCCCCGGAAGAACCGGACCCGATGGCGGCCATCGAAAAGCTGCTGCAGGAGAATTCAGCCGCCTCGTCCTTTGTTTATCTGCGTGAGGGCCGGCCCGATCCCTTCTTTCCCTTCCTTACCCAGCAACCACAGAAAGGGGATGCCGGCGGCGAGTTGAGCGGGATGCAGCGCTTTGAACCTGGCCAGCTGCGGCTGGTGGCCATCGTTCATTCCGCCAGAGGACCGGTGGCCATGGTGCAGGATTCCGCCGGCATCGGCTACACCCTCCGCCGCGGTTCCCCCATCGGCCGCAGCGGGGAGGTGGTGGACATTGTCGGCAACAAGGTCATCATCCGGCAGGAGGCCTTTTCAACGACCAAGGAAAAACAGTACCGCACCACGGAAATGGTGCTAACGAAAGAGGGAGACAAGAAACCATGATCGTGCGCGCCCGACTGCCCCTCATCCTCACCGCCCTTCTGGTGCTGGCGCTGTCATCGGCTCGCTGGACCGCAACGGCTGCAGGTGCCGCCGTTGCGAAAAAAGAACCCGCGTATCAGATATCCGCCATCGCGGTGGAACAGAACGCCGAGGAATTCCAGCTCCGCATTCGGGGCAACTCGCCCCCCACCTACACCATGTACGAGCTTTTTGAGCCGTTGCGGGTCATCATCGACGTGGCCGATGCCTCGCTGACCGCCACCCCGGCCCTGCCCACCGATGTGCCCCAGGGTCCGATCTTCCAGGTCAACACCCAGGTGCTGCACGAGCAGGATCCGGCCATCACCCGGGTGGAAATCGTTCTGGCCGAGGATCGCGGCTATTCGGTGGAGCGGCGCAACAACGACATCGTCATCTCCTTTGCCAAAGAGATGAAGAGCGACAAGGCCGTTTTGCCCAGGTCGAAAAAGGCCAAAACACCAGAGACCACAGACAGCGAGGGAACCAGTGGCACCGGAACATCCGCTGTCCAGGTGGAGACTGGTGGCCCGGTGGCCACCCGGCTGCGGGAGGTGGTTGTTGACACCAGCAATCCGGTGGTGACCCGGGTCTTTCTGCGGGCGGACGGTCCCATCGCCAGATACACAAAAGCGGAACTCAGGAAGACCGCCACCCGACCAGACCGCATGTACCTCGACATCCCCGGCGTGAAACTGCAGAGCAAGGCGCTCCAGCACAAAGTCGGCAGCCCCCCCCTGGAAGCCGTCCGCGCGGCGCAGCGCAACGGCACGGTGCGGGTCGTCTTTGACTCCGGCCTGGCGGAACTCTTTGCCTACGATGTGCAGAGCCAGCCCGATGGCATGGTGGTCAGCATCGCCGCCCCCCAGGATGCACCCAGCCTGGCGACCGCCGCCCCAGCGGCCCCACCCCCCACCGACACCGCCGAGGCTTCCTCCCCGCTACCGGCCGATACCGCAAGCCTCGCCGCCCTTCTGCGGGCGGCTGAAAACGCCGAAGAGCTGATCAAGCCGATCCTGCCTCTGCTCCGGAAAACCAAGGGCGCGTCTCTCCCTGCGCCCGCCAAGCCGGCCAAGGCGAAGAAGGCCGCGGCCGCCAAGATAGCCAAACCCGCTTCGGCGACAGACGCCTACAGCTTTGCCGGCTACCAGAAGCAACGGATCAGCGTCGATTTCTACAAGATCGACCTCCACAACGTCTTCCGGCTCTTTGGCGAAATCAGCGGCCAGAACATCGTGGTGGACGAGGCGGTGACCGGCACTCTCACCCTGGCCCTCAACGAGGTTCCCTGGGATTTCGCCCTGGATATCATCCTCAACCTCAAGGATCTCCAGAAGGAGGAGCGGTTCAGCACCATCGTCATCGCTCCCAAGTCCAAACCGCTCGCCTGGCCCAAGGCCGCTACCCAGAACATCGCCATTTCCGAAGGCGGCGAAAAACTGGAGCCCATCTCCATCCGGCAACGGATCGAGACCCCAAGGGGGGTCGTGGAGGCCAAGAATATCATCCGTGAGGCCAGTGCCCTGGACAAGAAGGGGGATTATGCTGCGGCCCTGGCCGGCTATGAAAAGGCTCTGGGGTTATGGCCGGACAACAGCCAGCTCGCCGGGCGGATGGCCACCCTCTCCCTGGTGCACCTCGGCCAGAACGCCAAGGCTGCCCACTACGCCAAGGCCGCCTTCGCCGCCGATCCCGCCAACCTGAACGCGGCCCTGCAGGCGGCCATCGCCCTGGCCAACATGAAGAAGGTGCCGGAGGCCAAGGAATACTTCGACAAGGCGATCAACAGCGAGCAGGCCGCACGGGAATCGCTCCTGAGTTATGCTGCCTTTGCCGAGGAATACAACAGCTTCAACGGCGCCCTGGCCCTGCTGGGCCGTCATGCCGAACTCCATGGCGACACCCTGGACAGCATGGTGGCCATCGCCAGGGTCCTCGACAAAAAGGGCGACCGCGAGGCCGCTGCCGAGCAATACCGAACCATTCTGCTCTCCGGCTATGAATTGCCGGCAGACCTCCACCAATACATCAGGGGCCGGGTCGCTGCGGCCGAAAACATGTAGCCCGAACGGATGACCATGATGACCCGACACAAACAATCCCGGCACAGAGACACGACCATGAAACACCCGCACGGAGTGACACGCATCGCGATGGTGGCCCTGCTGGCGCTGCTCTGCGCCTGTGCGCCGGCAGCGAAAACCAGAACGGCGCCGCCGCCGGCCAAGGAGGCCGAGGCCCAGAGCCAACGCCCCCTGGAACCTGGACAGCTGCCGGTCCGCTTCCAGCAGCCTTCCTACATGCTGAAGGAATCGGCCGCCGGCGCCCAGCTGGGGCTGGGAGAAACCACGGAGATCAAAATACCGGTGGGCGCCGACATCTCCTCCACCACCGGGCCGGTGGCGCTGCGGGACATCCTGAAACGGCTGGCCGCCCTCAAGAAGATGAACGTCAGTTGGGCCAGCGATGTGGACCAATCCTCCATGGTGGACGTGGACATCAAGGCTGAGGATGACTTCTTCGAGGCCATCGACAACATCCTCCGCCAAGTCGACTACTACCATGAGGTCAAGGGCAACACCATCGTGGTGCAATACCGCGAGACCAGGAAATTCCACGTGGCCATGCCCTTTATGAAAACAACCTACAACACCGCCGTGGGCGGCGATGTCCTGGGAAGCAGCCTTGGCACCACTTCCGCCGTCAAGGGGAATATCCAGATCACCAGCGAAAACAACCAGTTCGACATCTGGGACAACATCAAGAAGAACATTGACCAGATTCTGGAAATCTGGGAAGAGACCGTTCCCGCGCCTGCCGCGGCAACCAGCACAACTCCTCAGGCTGGCGCTCCGCAAGCTCCGGCCACCCAACCTGCCGCCGCCACGGCGGCAACGACGACCAAACGGAATGTGCAGGCCGGCAAGGGCTACTACAGCATCGACAAGCCCATCGGCCTCATCACCGTCACCGCTCCGCGGCCGCTGGTGGAAAAAATCGCCACCTACCTCGACAACCTGAAGAAGGAACTCTACCGCCAGGTCTCCATCGAGGCCAAGATCGTGGAGGTGGTCATCGACAATACCAGCACCCGGGGTATCGACTGGACCGATTTTTTGAGTGGAAAAGGACTTTCGATGTATCTCTTTGGTGCAACCGCAACAACAAACGGCGTTATTTATGACCCAAATCGGGCTAACAGAAGTCGTGGAGTAACCAAGATTGAAGTAACAGGGAATCCCTTTGCCGTTGCCCTCGACTTTCTTGACACCCAAGGCCCATCCACCGTCTTGGCCAACCCAAAGTTGAGCGTCATGAATGGCCAACCCGCACTGATCAGCGCGGGCGAAAGCATCAAGTATATCGACAAAGTCGAGACCACGGTCAGCGACAGCGGCGTCCCAACCTATACCGTCACCACCGCCACCCTCATGTCCGGCCTGGGCATGTCGGTGCTTGCCACCATCATGGAGAATGACGAAATCATCCTCTCCCTCACTCCGGTCACGTCGAAGCTTGCGGGCAAAGAAGATCCCGATGACGTTGATTACATCGATGTCGGAGGTGTAACCGTTGGTGTCCCCAGAATCAAGCTCCGGGAGATGAACACCACGGTACGCATTAAAAGCGGCGAGGTACTGGTGGTGGGTGGCCTGATCGACAATGCGGAGGGAGATTCCCAAAAGAAAGTCCCCTTCCTGGGCGATGTGCCTGGAGTGGGCGCCCTTTTCTCCCATTCGACCAAGACCACCAAGAAAACAGAACTAATTATTTTGCTCCAGCCGAAGATTTTATAAGAATCCACCCTGACATATACATAAAAAAGCCCGGCTTTCGCCGGGCTTTTTCGTTGACGCCTTTGTTACTTCCGGGAGGTCGCGCGTGATTACTGCTTCTCCCCTTCCGCCTGCTGCCGGCGGGAATTTTCGTAGAGCGCCAGGAAATTCACCGGCTCCATGAGGAAGGGGATGAAGCCGCCGTCCACCGAGGCCTGGCTGATGATCTGCCGAGTAAAGGGGAAAAGGAGCGCCGGACACTCCACGGAGAGGACCGGGGCGATATGCTCGGCCGGAATGTTCTTCAGCAGGAAGACGCCGGCATGCTCCACCTCGATGAGAAAGAGCGACTTAGCAGAGGTGCTGGCCGTAACCTTCACGGTGATGGCCAGGGTCACCTCGTAGTGGTCCTCGGCATCCAGCTTGCGGTGCTTGAGGCCCAGGTTCACATCCACCTTGGGCTCGCCGCCTTTCTCCAGAAAGATCTCCGGCGCATTGGGGTTCTCAAAGGAAAGATCCTTCACATACATTTTCTGCAGCCGGAAAATCGGCGCTGCCTGTTCCTGGGTCGTGGTGTCCGCTTGCTGGTCTGACATTCCTTTCTCCTTTCCAGAATAAAGAGGCAACGCCTCGTTGGTACAAACCGCTCCACCGGTTATACCGGATGAAGGCCAAAGAGACAAGCAAGGAAAGCGGCGGAATCACCGTTTGCGCTTCGTTCGCGGCCGAGTCTCCAGCCCCAACGCCTTGCGCAGATGCTGGCCGGTATGGGATGCCGCGCAGGCCGCCACCTCCTCCGGGGTGCCGCAGGCCACCACCTCGCCTCCGCCATCGCCCCCCTCCGGGCCAAGGTCGATGACGTAATCCGCGGTCTTGATCACGTCGAGATTGTGCTCGATCACCACCACGGTGTTGCCGCCCTCCACCAAACGGCCGAGCACCTGGAGCAGATGGCGCACATCGGCCGGATGGAGGCCGGTGGTCGGTTCATCAAGGATGTAAAGGGTACGACCGGTGCCGCGCCGGCTCAATTCCCGCGAGAGCTTGATCCGCTGGGCCTCGCCGCCGGAGAGGGTCACCGAGGATTGCCCTAGGGGCAGATAGCCGAGCCCTACGTCCATCAGGGTCTGGAGCTTGCCGCTCACCACCGGCACCTTGGCAAAAAATGCCAGGGCCTCCTCCACGTTCATGGCGAGCACCTCGGCGATGTTCTTGCCCTTGTAACGGATGTCCAGGGTCTCGTAGTTGTAGCGCTGGCCGTGGCAGCTCTCGCAGGTCACGTAGATATCGGGCAGGAAGTGCATGGCGATCTTGATCACCCCCTCGCCCTCGCATCCTTCGCAGCGGCCGCCCTTGAGGTTGAAGCTGAAGCGGCCCGGCTTGTAGCCCCGGGCCCGCGCCTCGGGCAGCTGGGAAAAGAGTTCGCGGATCGGGGTGAGTACTCCGGTATAGGTGGCAGGGTTGGAGCGCGGGGTGCGGCCGATGGGGCTCTGGTCGATGTCGATCACCTTGTCGATCCGATCAAGCCCCGTCATGCCGCCGTAGGCGCCCGCCACGGCGTGGCCCTGGTGCAGATGATTCATGGCCCCCTTGAAGAGCGTTTCCAGTACCAGGGTGCTTTTGCCGGAGCCTGAAACGCCGGTGACGCTGGTCATGACGCCCAGGGGGATTTTCACGGTAATGTGTTTCAGGTTGTTGGCGTGGGCGTGTTTGATGGTGAGCCACTCGCCCTTGCCGGGAGCCCGCCGCTTCCTGGGCACCGGGATGGCGAGACGCCCCGAGAGGTAGCCGCCGGTGAGGGATTTCTCATGGGCCAGCAGCCCTGCCACATCGCCGTTGTAGACCACCCGCCCGCCATGAACTCCGGCGCCCGGCCCCATGTCGAGGACGTGGTCGGCCGCCAGAATGGTCTCCTCGTCGTGTTCCACCACGATCACCGTGTTCCCCAGGTCGCGCAGGCGGACAAGGGTGTTGATCAGCCGCTGGTTGTCGCGCTGGTGGAGGCCGATGCTGGGTTCGTCAAGGATATAGAGCACCCCGGCCAAGCGGGAGCCGATCTGGGAGGCCAGTCGGATGCGCTGCGCCTCGCCGCCCGAAAGGGTGGAGGCGCGGCGGTCGAGGGAGATGTAGCCCAGCCCCACGTCGTGGAGAAAGGTGAGCCGGTCGATGGTCTCCTTGAGTATCCGCTCGGCAATGGGCCGATCCTGGGCGGCAAAGTCGATGGCCGGCAGCTCCGCCAGCAGCCTGCCGATACTGAGGCCGGTCAGTTCATGGATCGCCCACCCTCCCACCCGCACCGCCAAGGCCGCGGGCTTGAGCCGCGCCCCATGGCACTCCGGGCAAAGTTGCTCGTTCATGAACTGCTCCAGCTCTTCGTGCACCGCAGCGGAATCGGTTTCGAGATAGCGCCGGGCGAGTTGCGGCAGGATGCCCTCAAAGGGCTTGCGGTGCTCCTGGTGGCGGTGGAAACGAACATAGCTGAAGTGGAGCGCCTGATTGCCGGTGCCGTGGAGGATCGCTTCCCTGGCGCGCCTGGGCAACCTGGCAAAGGGGGTGTCGAGGTCAACGCCAAGGGCACCGAGCAATTCCTCCACATAGGTGGAGGGGGACTTCATGTCCCAGACCGCCACCGCGCCCTGGCGCAGGGTTCTGGACGGGTCCGGCACCACCAGCTGGGCGTCGAAAAACTGCTTCACCCCGAGGCCGCCGCACTCCTCGCAGGCGCCCTTGGGATTGTTGAAGGAAAAGAGCTGCGGGGTCAGTTCCGGCAGGCTGCGGCCGCACTGGCTGCAGGCCGCTTTTTCGCTGTAAAGCACCTCCTCGCCGCTATCGGGGAAATTGACCAGCAGCAGGCCATCGGCCAAATGCACCGCCGTGGCCACGGATTCGGAGAGGCGCCGCGCCACCGACTCCTTGATGATCAGCCGATCCACCACCGCGGCAATGGTGTGGCGCTTGTTCTTATCCAGGCTGATCGGCTCCTCCAGCCCCCGAATCTCGCCATCGATCCGCACCCGGACAAAACCATCCTTGCGCAACCGGTCGAGCACCTGCTGGTGCTCCCCCTTTTTCGCGTCAATAACCGGCGCCAGCAGGATGATCTTGGACCCTTCGGCCAGGGCCATGAGGCTGGCCACCATCTCCTGCACCGACTGCGGTCGGATGGCGGCCCCGCACTCGGGGCAGTGGGGCTGGCCCACCCGGGCGTAAAGCAGACGAAGGTGGTCGTAGATCTCGGTAATGGTGCCTACAGTGGAGCGGGGATTGCGGCTGGTGGTGCGCTGCTCGATGGAAACCGCCGGCGAGAGCCCTTCCAGCAGATCGACATCGGGTTTGTCCATCTGGCCTAAGAACTGGCGGGCATAGGTGGAGAGCGATTCGACGTAACGGCGCTGCCCTTCGGCATAGAGGGTGTCGAAGGCCAGCGACGATTTGCCCGAACCGGAAAGGCCGGTAAAGACCACCAGCCGGTTGCGGGGCAGATCGACATCGATGTTCTTCAGGTTGTGCATCCGGGCGCCCCGGATGCGAAGCTGTTGCGGTTCCATCACGTATGGCCTCAGGAGATGAAATCTTGGGGTCTACAGTAAGACATTGAGCGCCAAATGTCACGGCGCGGTCAGGAGCCCTTTTTTTCGAGGCGGGCGGCAAAAAAGCCGTCGAGCCCGTGGTGGGGCAGCGTTCGCAGATGGCCGTGGTTATCGACCATCTTGCGAGCCGGGGCGGGAAGGAAGGAGTTGGCATCAGCAACGACAAACTCGGGATGGCTGGCGAGAAAGGAAGTAACCACCCCCTCGTTCTCCTCCGGCTCGGTGGAGCAGGTGGCATAGACGAGCACCCCGCCCGGGGCGAGCAGGGTGGCCGCTTTCTCAAGCAGGTCGCGCTGCCGCGCGGCATAGCGTGGCAGATCAACCTCACTCCGCTGCCAGCGGATATCCGGCTGGCGGCCGATAACGCCGAGGCCGGAACAGGGGGCGTCGATGAGGATGCCCTGGAACGGTTGCGGCTGCGCCTTTGCAAAGGACTGCAACTCGCCCTCAAAAACCGTGGCATCCAGGCCAAGTCGATTCAGGTTCTCGCGAAGCAATTTTCTGCGGCCACCGTGCGGTTCCACCGCGACCACCTCACCGCCAGCGGGCAGCAGCTGCGCCATGTGGCTCGTTTTGCCGCCCAAACCGGCACAGCCATCGAGATAACGGCCGACCTTTAATTCTCCCAGCAGAAGCGTCGCCAACTGGGCCGCCTCGTCCTGCACCTGAAACAAACCCTCACCATACCCGGGCAGATCGGCAATGCCCCCCCGATAACCAATCAGACGAATCGCGTCGGGCGCATAGGCGCCACCTTCTGCTTCGACGGCGGCATCGGTCAACAGTCGCAGATACCCCTGTCGCCCAATCCGCCGCGTATTGACCCGCAGCACCAGGAGTGGCTGTCCGTTGTTGGCCCGGCAAATCTCCTCGGCAACCTCGTCGCCATACCGCTGCCGCCAGCGCGCCACCAGCCACGAGGGATGGCTCAAAAAGAGCGCCTCACGGCTCGCGGCCGGCAAAACCGCATCCCTCCCCCGCGCCAGGGCCCGGAGTACCCCATTGGCAAACCCTGTCAACCATTTGGGCTGCCCTGCCGCTTTCAATGCCTGTACGGTCTCGTTGATCGCCGCGGAATCCGGCACCCGATCCATGAAGAGCAGCTGATACGCCCCCACCCGCAAGGCCGCCAGGGTGAGCGGCTTCATCTTGGTCATGGGGTGACTGGAAAAACCCGCGATCACCTGATCGAGATAGCCTTGCCAGCGGAGCACGCCATAAACCAAAGCCATGGCAAGCTGGGTGTCGCGCTGGTCGCCATGGGATCGGCCTGCCTGCTGCTGGTCAAAAATCCGGTCCACAGGCTGTCCCTTGTGGGCAGCGCCCACAAGCACCTTGATGGCGATCTGGCGGGGGGATTGCATCATGCAGCAAGGGGAGAAAGCATGATCACCGAACCGAACCGCCCGGTGACCCGTTCTCGACGGAAGGAAAAATAATCGGGGCAGCACCGGGTGCAGATGCGGGCAGTCTCGATCCGCTCTTCCCGCACCCCGGCCTGGTGCAATTGATCCCGGCTGATGGCCCAAAAATCGAAATGGTTCGGCGCCACCTGATACCCATGAAAGGACTCTGGCAACTCGGTCAGGTAATTCACGAACTCGGCACAACAGGGGCCCAGCGATGGGCTGATGGCAGCCGCCAGGTCGGCCGGCACGGTGTTGAACCGTTCAGTCATCGTGCGGATGGTCTTGCCAATGATGCCTGCCACACTGCCGCGCCACCCTGCGTGAATGGCGGCAACGACCCTGCGCACCGGGTCGTGGAGCAGCACCGCCTGGCAGTCCGCCTGCTGGATCAAAAGGCCGAGGCCGGGCTGATCGGTCACCAGGGCATCATAGCCCCTCTCCTCAGTGTCCTGCGCAAGTGGATGATCAATCACCCACACCGCATCACCATGCACCTGCCGGGCCGACGCAAGCACGCTAATCCCCAGTTCGACCTTGAGACGCTGCCGGTTCTCCCGCACATTGGCCTCCGCATCGCCCACTCCGAAGCTGAGATTGAGCGGCCCGTAGGGCGCCGGACTCACCCCGCCTGCCCGGGAAACCGCGCTTCCCGTTACGCCGGGAGAGGTGATAAGGCACATGCTGCGGTAAAGGCTGGACATGGTGCGGCACCAGACATGGAGGAATTATCGGCGGTTGCGCTTGGTCTAACGGTCATTTCGTTTTTCCGCAAGAGGAAAGCCCCTGCGCCGGAGCCTGACCAGGCGCTGCCGCCGCAAAAGCGCGCAAAAAGAAGAGAATCAGCCGACCAGGGCCTGAAGGGCGGCAAAGGCCTCCGGACTGAAGCCTTTTTCCTGGGAAAACTCAGGGAGCAGCGGCGATTGGGGGTTGAAGTTCTGGAGCTTCAGTGGCGACCCGGCCAAGGTTTCCCGCCAGCAGCGGACATCCTCCTCGCGGTGCAGCTTCGGCACTACGGTCATGCGGAACTGGTGCGGCAGGCCGCTCTCCTTGAGCAGGGCAATGCTGCGGCGGATGGCGGCGAGATCCACCGCCACTCCGGCGCAGGCGTCGTACCTGGCCTGATCGAGCGGCGCCTTCACATCCATGGCGACCATGGCGACGAGCCCTTCCATCACCAGATGTTCCAGCTCATCGGGCCGGGTGCCGTTGGTGTCGAGCTTGACTGGAATCCCGGCGGCCTTGAAGGCACGCAGCAGTTCGGCCAGATCCGGCGCCAGGGTCGGTTCGCCGCCGGTGACGCAGACCCCCCCCAGCCAGGGCCGCATCTCGCTGAGTCGTTTCAAAACATGATCCAGCGGGATGGTCTCGAAGGTGCTGGGTTCCAGCACCAGCGGGTGGTTGTGGCAGAAGGGGCAGCGAAAATTGCACCCCCCGAGGAAGACCACCGAGCAGAGGCATCCCGGCCAGTCGATGAAGGAGGTTTCGAGAAAGCCTTTGATCGCCGGCATGTCCGTCACCACAGAGGGCGGGGAGTGAGGGGCAGGAGGAAGGACCTGCAACGCGACTGCCCCCCACGAAGGCTCCCCGCCGCGGAGAAGAGGACTACAGCGCGCAACTGCCCGATTCACAGGCAGCACGGGTGGCGGACGCCTGGATGGCCACACCGCGCTCCTGCGCCCGTGCGGCGAGATGGCGCTCGATGTGGGTGAATTCGTCCACCGAAGAGGAATCGTCCAAAACAAGAATCGGCAAGCGCTTGCGGGCCGTTTCCACCAGCCGGTGCCAGGCCAGGTGGGCCAGGGCGCCGGCATCGTTGCTGTTGAGTACCTCGATCTTGACATCCAGCGCCTGCAGGTCGAACTGCTGCTTGATCTGCTCGCAGAGCACGCAATCGTCTTTGGTAAAAAGCGTCATATGGTTTCCCCTTTTTTCTCTCGCTGATTTTCCCCTCGCCATCCGGCTCGCGGCCAAAAACGAGCCGGATGGCGTGTTCATGAACCGGAAGCCTATGCCTGGGCGAACTGCCGCTGGTTGCGGTAGCGTTCCTTGAGTTCGCCCAGTTTCCCCTTGTTCCAGCTCGAAATCTTGGTGAAGTAGCCGGTGATGCGGGTGATGCCGTCCACCTTTTCGGAGCCGCAGTGGGGGCACTGCTCGCTCAACCCGCGGCTGGTCTTGCCGCATTCCAGGCAGCAGGTGAACTCCGGCGAGAAGGCGATCTGATCGTTCTGGGTATGGCGGAAGACATTGATGATGAAGCTGGCGATGGCCTCCTTGTCCGGCTGCGCCTCGCCCAGCCAGAGGTGGGTGATGGCCCCCGCCTCGATGAGCGGATGGAAGAGCCCCTCGCTGTCCACCCGGGTGATGGGGTTCATGGTGGCGCCCACGTGGTAGAGGGTGGAGTTGGTGTAGTAGACCTCGTTTTTGGCGAGATTGCCCTGCACGGTCTTGGCGGCCTGCTCCGGGAAGTGGGCCAGATCGAGCTTGGCGAAACGGTAGGCAGTGGATTCGGCCGGGGTCTGCTCCAGCACGAACTTCATGCCCATGGACTCCGCCATCTTGGCGCAGACGATGTTCATGTGGGCAATGACCTTGAGGCCGAACTTCATGGCCGCGTCGGAGTCGTGGAGTTCCTGGCCGGTGTGGACCTTGACCAGCTCATTGAGCCCCACCATGCCGATGAGGTAGGAGCAGCGGTGGAGCCGGAGGTAGCTCTGGCCGTCCAAGTTCATGGCCAGGAGCGACAACGGGCCGTTGGTCCCCATGGAGAGGAGCTTTTCAATGAACTTCTTCTTCTGCTCGTGGGCCTTGGCCGCAAGCTGCATCTTCTCGGTCAAGAGGGTGAAGAGTTTGGTGTCGTCGCCCTTGGCCTGATACGCCAGACGCGGCAGGTTGACCGTCACGTTCTGGAGCGCCGAGTAGCGCATCTTCCACGGCTCCTTGGCGTCCTCGAAGTCGCTGGCCTCCAGCTTGAAGGAGAGGCGGCAGCACTCGGAGATCTTGGCGGTCTCGCCGCGGTCGAAGATGAAGTAGGTGTTGCCCTTGACCGCCGCCACCTCGCAGATGTGGTGGAGGAAGTCCATGTGCCCTTCGGTCTTGAAGAACTTCTCGGTGATGTGCACCAGCGGCTTGGGGAAGAAGAAGGGCCGGCCGGCGGCATCACCCTCCCTGTAGACGTCGAACAGGGCCCAGGCAAAGCGCTGCGCCTGCTTTTCGTACTCGCCGTAGGTCTTGCCGGTGTAGACGCCCCCCGGGCCGATGGCCGGGACGTCCACGAAGTGCTTGGGCACCTCCCAGTAGACGTTGATGTCGGAGAAGATCGCCTGGCCGCCGCGGGCCACGGCCTGCTGGGAGAACTCGTAGATGAGCATCTGGGCGAGCTGCTTCACCCCGCGGTCGTCCAACTCTTCCAGGTAGGGGGCGAAGAAGAGATTGATGGCGTCCCAGCCGATGGCGCCGGCAAAGTGGCTCTGGAGCGCGGCGGCGAATTTGACCATGTGGGCCAGAAGCACCTCGGCGTGTTTGGCCGGCTTGGCCATGGAAAGGGCGTGCGGCAGGTTGAGGCCGAACTTCTTGATGTACTCCAGCGACTGGCCCGAGCAGTACGGACGGTCGATGAAGCCCAGGTCGTGGAGGTGCAGGTCGCCCAAAAGATGGGCATCGGCCACGTCCGGGGTGAAGACGTGGAGCAGCGCATACTCCTTCTTGATCCCCTCGGCCAGGGTGAGGTTGGTCGCCTCCGGGCCGTGGGGCACGTTGGCGTTCTCCTTGTTGTGCTGGACCAGAAGCTGGTCCACGTCGTAGAGGGGCACACCAAGGCGGGTGTGCATGCGCCGCGCCTCTTCAAGCCCCATCTCGAGCAGCTTGGCGTTGACCATCTCGCGGATGAGCGGGCCGGTCACCGTCTTGACCGTGCCGGTCTGGATGACCTTCTCCACCTCCTTGCTGATCTTCTCGGCGGTGTCCCGGTCGAGATACGTCTCGCGCAGCAGGGCATCGACGATGCGCTGGCGGTCCCAGCCCATCATGTCTTCCTGCGAGGTCCGAACGAACAGCGCGATATCGGTGGAATCCGCCTTGGCCACCTCCCTGGTGGTCATCTCCCGAGCCTCTGCTTTCAACGGCATGACTACTCCCATCCCCTGTTTCTCCTTGTGCTCTCTCGTGTTAAAGAATTTAATGAACTGCTGAGCCCCTGTTTCCCAGCAACAACACGACCTGTTGTGTTGTGATGCCCATTATTGCACAAGATGTGGTGTACCGGTCAAGCGAAAAAACGGCGGGAATGAAAAAAATGGTTTCAGGCGGGAAAACAGGGAAATAGCTCGGTGCGCCCGGGCCTCCGCCCCATGAACGGGGCAAAATCGCCCCCTGTGGGGCACTATCGCCTGGCGATGATGGTGTCCTTCTTCCAGTGGCGGTCGTCGGTGCGGGGGTAGTCGAGGATGTAATGCAGGCCGCGCGACTCCTTGCGGATCAGGGCACAACGGACGATGAGTTCGGAAACCTGGGCGATGTTGCGGAGTTCCACCAGGTCCGGGGTGAGGAGGTAGTCGCGGTAGTGCTGGTCCACCTCGGCAAGGATGGCGGCGAGGCGCTCCTTCACCAGCCCCAGCCGCTTTTCCTTGCGCACGATGCCGACGTAGTTCCACATCAGGCGGCGGATCTGGTCCCAGTTGTGGCTGATGAGCACCCCTTCGTCGATGCGCTGGGCCTTGCCGGCACGCCAGGTGGCGACGGGGTGATGGCGCTGGCCCTCAAGCCGCGGCCACTCTTCGGCGCACTGGCGCGCGGCCTGGTCGGCAAAAACCACCGCCTCCAGCAGCGAGTTGCTGGCCAGCCGGTTGCCGCCGTGCAGCCCGGTGCAGGAGGTCTCGCCCAGGGCATAGAGGTTCTCGAGGCTGGTGCGGCCCATGATGTCGGTGAGTACCCCGCCGCACATATAGTGGGCTGCCGGCACCACCGGGATCGGCTCTTTGGTGATGTCGATGCCCAGCCTGAGGCAGGTACCGTAAATGGTGGGGAAGCGCTTCTTCAGGAAGTCCGCCGGCTGGTGCGAGATGTCGAGATAGACGCAGTCGTCGCCGCTCGCCTTCATCTCCAGGTCAATGGCCCTGGCCACCTTGTCGCGGGTGGCGAGGTCGCCCAGCGGATCGTACTTCTGCATGAAGGGGTTGCCGCGTTCGTCGATGAGCCGGCCGCCCTCGCCGCGCACCGCCTCGGAAATGAGAAAATTCTTGGTCTTCGGGTGGAAGAGGCAGGTGGGGTGGAACTGGACGAATTCCAGGTTGCCCACCCGGGCGCCGGCCCGCCAGGCCATGGCAATGCCGTCGCCGGTGGCGATGTCGGGGTTGGTGGTGTAGAGATAGACCTTGCCCGCCCCGCCGGTGCAGAGCACGGTGACCCGGGCGAGCCAGGTCTCGATGGTGTTGCCCTGCCGGTTCAGGACGTAAGCGCCGAGGCAGCGGTCGAGAAAGGGATGGGTCGCCCGCACCCCGGCCTTGGAGCCGATGAGCAGATCCACGGCCACATGGTTTTCCAGCACCGTAATATTCGGATTCTCCGCCACCCGCCTGAGGAGCCCCTCCTCGATCTGCCTGCCGGTGAGGTCCATGGCGTGGGCGATCCGGCGGGCGGAGTGGCCCCCTTCCCTGCCGAGGTCAAGCTGGTCGGCATGCTCGCGGTCGTGCTGGAACTGGATGCCCAGGGCGATGAGTTCGTGCACCCGGGCCGGGCCGTTCTCCACCACCATCCGCACCACGTCCTCGTGGCAGAGGCCCGCCCCGGAGGCAAGGGTGTCCCGGATATGGGCCTCGAAGGTATCCTCCGCCGAGAGCACAGCGGCAATGCCGCCCTGGGCCAGGTTGGTGGCGGTATCCACCTGCGCCTTCTTGGTGATGAGGGTGACTGTGCCCAGGCGGGCGGCCTTGAGGGCAAAGGAGAGGCCGGCGATGCCGCTGCCGACGACGAGAAAGTCGGTGGTCTGTTCCATGGGCTCAGGCGCCGCCGCGATGCTGGCGGTTCAAGGTTTCAAAGCCGGGTGGTTTCTGGTATGTATGGGGCGAATACAAACTATCCCGGCTCGCCGGCCTTGGCAAGGATTCTTCCATGAACCACACCCTCAAACTGGTGATCTTCGACTGCGACGGCGTCATGTTCGACTCGCGGGAGGCGAATCGCATCTACTATAACCAGATCCTCGCCCGCTTCGGCCACCCGCCCATGGACGCGGCGGAGCTCGACTACGTGCACGTGCACCACGTCATGGCCTCGGTGAGCCACATCTTCCGCCACTACCCCGGCGAGATCGCGGCGGCCCACGCCTTTCGCCAGCAACTCGACTACACCCCCTTTCTCCAGCACATGCTCATGGAGCCGGACCTGTGCGAATTTCTCGCCTGGCTGCGGCCGACCCGCAAGACCGCGATCAGCACCAACCGCACCACCACCATGCCGGCCATCCTCGCGATGTTCCACCTCGCGCCGCTCTTCGACAAGGTGGTGACCGCCCTCGACGTGGCCCGGCCCAAGCCCGACCCCGAGGCGATCCATCAGATCCTCGGCCATTTCGGGATGCAGGCCCATGAAGCGATCTACATCGGGGACTCCAAGGTGGACCAGGAACACGCCGCGAGGGCGGGCATGCGGCTCATCGCCTTCAAGAATCCATCCCTTGCGGCGGAGTATCATGTAGAATGCTTCATGGAGATCACGAAACTGCCCATTTTTTGATGGGGCAGAAGCCCAAGGGTCAGAACCAGAACTCAGGAAAGGAAAGGCAACCCATGGCATTTACGGCGTTATTCCGGCTTCAGTCTTCTGATCCCTGACTTTTTGGAGGAGAAAAGGCCATGAAACTGGAGATCAGCCACGAGATGCTGGTGGTGGGTCCGGACTTTGCCCGGAGCCGCGACCATGCCCTGCGTTTCTTCGCCAGAACGCCGCTGGTGCGCTACGATTTGGTGGCAGTGGACGAGGCCGCCTCCTGCCCCGCCAGCCACCCCGACTTCTGGCCGCGGGTGGAAGAAGGGATGCGCCAGAACCAGATGGTCCTGCACGATCTCATCGGGGAACTCAAGGAGAGCGGCCTGCGACGGTTCGACGACCTCTGCACCCTGCCCAAGGGCTACCAGAGCAAGCTCGTCCACACGGTGGCCCATCTGGTGGACGGCTTCTTCGGCATCGACACGGTTTTTTACAACCTGGCCGACGATTCCCACACCATCTCGCCGCAACTCCGCCAGGAAATTGAGGCCAATCCGGGCGAATACTGGCTGCTCAAGATCCACGCCGAACTCAAAGCCGCGGACCGGGAATCCTTCGTCGCCTCCCTCCGCCGCTTCGAGACCGGCGGATAACGGCTATTCGTGATGGTGATCCTGGCCGTGATGGTGGTGATGATGGCCGCCGCCGGCGGCCGGCCCGCCCAGCTTGACCAGCGCCTCGGAGAGCAGGGCATCGGCCTCGTGCATGATGGCGATAGCCTTGTCGATGAGCCCCGCCTCGGCAACAAGCCCCTCCTGCCGGGCCGCATCGGCCCATTTCCTGAACTCGTGGGCATGGCCGTGGTTGTGCTCCAGCCAGTGGGGAATCAGCACCTGCAGTTTTTCCCTGGTGGTTTTCGCTTCCATAATCATTGGCCCTTCCGGGTTGCGAGCGTCACCGTGCCGCTCATGAAGTCGATCTTCGTCACATGGGCGGACGGAACCACCTGCGGGGTCTCAAAAAGCGCGCTCACCCGCACGGCATCGCCCTCCACCTCCAGCAGCGACACGTTTTCCAGTATGGTCTGCTGCTCCCCATCCTTTTCCAGCACCACCTTCATCTGGCACATACCATCCCTCCCTGGCGCGGACTGTCGTTGCTCTGTGGTCCGTCCTTGTGGTAGAGATACAAAAAAGCGGCTCCGGGCGCAACGGATTCCTGGCCCAGCCCCGCTTCACCTCAGGACGAAGAGACCATGCTTGTTGACCTCAACCAGATCCGCCATCTGCTCGCCACCAGCCGCACCGTCGCGGTGGTGGGCCTCTCGCCCAAGGA
The DNA here is from genome assembly GCA_040757055.1 of Thermodesulfobacteriota bacterium. GTDB lineage: Bacteria > Desulfobacterota > Desulfobulbia > Desulfobulbales > Desulfurivibrionaceae > JAJZRJ01. The sequence continues at coordinate 28,162 of JBFLXY010000008.1, forward strand.
GGCCCGGCCCAGCAACATGGTGGCCCGCTATCTCATCAGCGCCGGCTTTAAGGTGATCCCGGTCAACCCCGGCCAGGAGACCATCCTCGGCCTGCCCTGCTACCCCGACCTTGCGTCCATCCCCGAGCCGGTGGACATCGTCGACATCTTCCGCAAAGCCGACGAAGTGGGGCCGGTGGTGGACGAGGCCGTTGCCATCGGCGCCAGGGCGGTGTGGATGCAGGAGGGCGTCGTCAACGAGGCCGCAGCGGCCAAGGCGAAGGCCGCCGGGCTGTTCGTGGTCATGGACCGCTGCATCAAGACCGACCACGAACTCCTCTAGCCGAACACCCCGCGCCCCTCCCCTGTGCCTTGACTTTTCACGGCAAACGGGATAAAAAACCATCCTTTTGATTCCGCGCCCTTTTGCGGCGCTGACCGACGTTCACAAGGATCAGAAATCATGCAGGCCCTGAAAGGCTTCAAGGATATCCTTCCCGACGAGAGCCCCACCTGGCAGTGGGTGGAGTCCACGGCCCGCGCGGTGTTCCACCGCTTCGGCTTCGGCGAGATCAAGGTACCGATTCTCGAAAAGACCGAACTCTTTGCCCGCTCCATCGGCGAGGCCACCGACATCGTCGAAAAGGAGATGTATACCTTCACCGACCGCAACGGCGAGCAGATCACCATGCGGCCGGAGGGCACCGCCTCGGTGCTGCGCGCCTTTATCGAGCACAACCTCCAGGCGCGCCAGCCGCTGACCAAACTCTACACCATCGGCCCCATGTTCCGTCACGAACGGCCGCAGAAGGGGCGGCTCCGCCAGTTCCACCAGATGAGCGTCGAGGCCATCGGCTCTGACCACCCGCGCCTTGATGCCGAGATCATTGCCATGGCCTGGGAGCTCTTGCGCGAGCTGGGCCTTTCCGCCTCGCTCCAGATCAACTCCCTGGGCTGCCCGGCCTGCCGGCCCGCCTACCGCCAGGCCCTGCTCGACTTCCTCGCTGCCCGCCTGGACAAGGTCTGCGACGACTGCAAGCGCCGCAGCGAAACGAATCCCCTGCGGGTGCTCGACTGCAAGAGCGCTCACTGCCAGGAGCAGTACCAGGGCGCGCCCATGATCCTCGACCACCTCTGCGCCGGCTGCGCGGACCACTTCAGCGCGGTGAAATCGAGCCTCGACCAGCTCGCCATCCCCTACGGGGTCAATGGCTTCATGGTGCGCGGGCTCGATTACTACACCCGCACCACCTTCGAGTTGCTCACGGATGCCCTGGGCGCCCAGAGCGCGGTGGGGGCGGGCGGCCGCTACGACGGCCTCATCGAGCAACTGGGCGGCCCCAAGCTGCCTGGCATCGGCTTTGCCATGGGCATGGAACGCCTCACTCTGCTGCTGGAACAGCAGAAAAGCACGGCAGTACCCCAGACCACCATCGACTGCTTCATCGCCGCCCTGGGCGAGGCCGCGGTGAATCGCGCCTTCCCGCTCCTCCATGCCCTGCGGGCCAAGGGTATGAAGGCGGCCATGGACCTGGAAGGCAAGAGCCTGAAAAGCCAGATGAAGCAGGCCGACCGCCTGATGGCGCGCTACACCCTCATCCTCGGCGAAGAGGAGTTGGCCAAGGGCGAGGCAGTGCTGCGCGACATGGCGAGCAAGGAACAGCAGACGGTGCCGCTTGGTGACGATCCGGCAACGGTCATGGCTCTCATTGACGCAACGACATCATGAGAAGACAGGAGTCAGAGTCCAGAAGACAGAATACTCTGTGAAGTGGTTCTTTATTCTGGCCCCCTGACTCCTGAATTCTGGATACCTTAAACTCAAAAGGAACCCTTATGGAATCCATGGGCAGCCTCAAGCGGACCCACCACTGCAACGCCCTCTCCTCCGACCACATCGGCCAGGAGGTCACCCTCATGGGCTGGGTCCTCCGGCGCCGCGACCACGGCGGCGTCATCTTCATCGACCTGCGCGACCGCTGGGGCCTCACCCAGGTGGTCTTCAACCCGGAGATCAACCCCGAGGTCCACGCCAAGGCCCACGGCCTCCGGAGCGAATGGGTGCTGGCGATCAGGGGCCGGGTCGAGGCACGGCCCGAGGGCATGGTCAACCCCAAGCTCGCCACCGGCGCCATCGAGATTCTGGTGAGCGAACTGCGCATCTTGAACCAGAGCCAGACCCCGCCCTTCCCGCTGGATGACGAGGAGATCGAGGTCTCGGAGACTCTCCGCCTCAAGTACCGCTACCTCGACCTCCGCCGGCCCGGCATGGCGGACAATCTGGTCCTGCGCCACAAGGCGAGCCAGGCGATTCGCTCCTACCTGAACGACAACGGCTTCCTCGAGATCGAGACCCCGGTCCTCACCCGCTCCACCCCGGAAGGCGCCCGCGACTACCTGGTGCCAAGCCGGGTCAACCCCGGCAAGTTCTACGCCCTGCCCCAGTCGCCGCAGCTCTTCAAGCAGCTCCTCATGGTGGCGGGCATGGACCGCTACTACCAGATCGTCAAATGCTTCCGCGACGAGGACCTGCGCGCCGACCGCCAGCCCGAGTTCACCCAGGTGGATATGGAGCTCTCCTTTGTCGACGAGGAGGAGATCTTCACCCTGATGGAGGGGATGATCAGCCACCTTTTCAAATCGACCATCGGCCACGAACCAATCACCCCTTTCCCGCGCATGACCTACGCAGAGGCCATGAACCGCTACGGCTCGGACAAGCCGGATACCCGCTTCGGCCTGGAACTCGTCGATCTCTTCGAAGAGGTGAAGAACTGCGGCTTCAAGGTCTTCCGCGACGTGGTGGAAAAGGGCGGCATGGTCAAGGCGATCAACGCCAAGGGGTGTGCCACCTTCAGCCGCAAGGATCTCGACGATCTCACCGCCTACGTGGCCCAGTTCGGGGCCAAGGGGTTGGCATGGGTGAAGATCAAGGAGGACGGCGAGTGGCAGTCCCCCATTGCCAAGTTCTTCACCGACGAGGAGCGGGCTGCCATGACCCGCACCCTGGACGCGGTGCCGGGCGACCTGCTCTTCTTCGGCGCCGACACGCCCTCTGTGGTCTATGCTGCCTTAAGCGAGCTGCGCCTGGAACTGGGCCGCCGCCTGGGATTCATCGACAAGAAGAGCTTCAGCTTCGTCTGGGTCACCGACTTCCCGCTCCTGGAGTGGGACCACGACCAGCGCCGCCACATGGCGGTGCACCACCCCTTCACCGCCCCGGTGGAAGAGGACATGGCCCTGCTCGCCACTGACCCCGGCAAGGTGCGCAGCCGCGCCTACGACCTGGCCCTCAATGGCACCGAGATCGGCGGCGGTTCCATCCGCATCCACCAGCCCGAGGTGCAGCAGACAGTCTTCCGGACCCTGGGCATCTCCGAGGAGGAGGCCAAGGACAAGTTCGACTTCCTGCTCAAGGCCCTGGAACTGGGTGCGCCGCCCCATGGCGGCCTCGCCTTTGGCCTGGACCGCTTGATGATGATCATCGCCGGCCGCGACACCATCCGCGACGTGATCGCCTTCCCCAAGACCCAGAAGGCCACCTGCCCGCTCACCGAGGCGCCCTCCACCGTGGCACGAAAGCAGCTCACCGAGTTGTCGTTACGGCCGGACTGGAAAGAATAAGAGAAGGCAAAAGGGGGAAGTCAAAAGGCAAAAAGGGCGGGAAAGTTTCTCCTTTTGCCTTTTACCCTTTGCCTTTTACCCTTTGCCTTTTGCCTTGGCTGCGCCTTCCGGCGCAGCCGGCAGGTAGTCGCCGACGATCTCCCGGATCTGTGGCTCCGGATCATCGCGCAGAGTGGCAAGCAGTTCTAGCGCCTCCGGCGTGTTGATAAGGCCGAGGATGTTCGCCGCCTCGCCGCGAACCCACGGGGTCGGCTCGCTCAGCAGCGGCTTGAGTGAAGGGATCGCCAGCGCCACCTCGTTAGGCCGCTCCTCCCGCATCGCCTCAAAAAGCACCGCCACCCCCACCCGCACCATGAAGCGCTCGTCGCGCAACAAATCGCCGGTGAAACGATAGAACGACGGATCCTGGCGCACCATGGCCATGATGTTCTCCACGTGGCCCATGTCGAGAAAGTCGGCCATCACCTGCCACAGTTCCTGTTCCGCAACCATCAGGTTCTCCATACTCAGCACTCAGCACTCAGCACTCAGCACTCAGCACTCAGCACTCAGCACTCAGCACTCAGCACTCAGCACTCAGCACTCAGCACTCAGCACTCAGCACTCAGCACTCAGCACTCAGCACTCAGCA
>JBFLXY010000008.1:32495-144327 GCA_040757055.1 Thermodesulfobacteriota bacterium
ACTCAGCACTCAGCACTCAGCACTCAGCACTCAGCACTCAGCACTCAGCACTCAGCACTCAGCACTCAGCACTCAGCACTCAGCACTCAGCACTCAGCACTCAGCACTCAGCACTCAGCACTCAGCAGGGAAAGCCATACCGGCTTCCGCCCTGCCTGTCAATGCCCTTTTAAAGGAACTCCGCGTCGTTACGATATCTGATTGAGATAAAACACCCAACGAAACAGACGGTGAAATCATTTCAAATCCGCCCCCCCCCCCATGGAATTACCACAGCGTGGGATACCAAAAAACAGCGCTTAAGCATTTAATCTCGCCGTTAACATCCCGTTTTTTCTGTAAAGCTTCTGTGAATTATTTTATTGACAACCAAAAAAAAATTTCTGTTGGGTGGAAAATATGACTGGCCCATGGAGGGAATCCTCTTCGGAATTGGGCCCTTTTCACCAAGAGAGAAAGGAGGGAAACATGCAACATGCCATTTTGCAACGGCTCCGGAAGTACGCACGGACCGTGGCGCTCTGTGTGGGCGCCGCTGGCGCGCTGGTCGTTCTGGGGGGAACGCCAGCGCCCGCAACCGGAGCCGGGGCCCCAGTGCCCTGCGCCGATTGCCACGACCAGGCAACGGCAAGCTTCAACAGTTCCTACCACGCCAAGGCATGGAAGGGCGCCAACGGCTGCCAGTCCTGCCACGGCCCCACCGACCAGCACCTCAACAAGGAACAATCCAAGCAGACCATCATCTCCTTCAGCAAGGACGGCGGCCGGTCGGCCAAGGAACGCGCGGCCCAGTGCCTCACCTGCCACGGTTCATCCAACCACGTGGCCTTCTGGGAAACCAGCAAGCACAAATCAGCCGGCATGGCCTGTGACAGCTGCCACACCGGCCATTCCAATCTGCCGAAAAACCTGAAGAAGCCCCAGAGCGAGCTCTGCTATTCCTGCCACAAGGACATCCGCTCCCAGGCCAACCGCCAGTCGCATCACCCCATCAGGGAGGGCAAGGTCTCCTGCTCCGACTGCCATGATCCGCACGGTGGCTTCGGCAACAAGATGATCAAGGCGGACAGCGTGAACGAACTTTGCTTCAAATGCCACGCCGACAAGCGCGGGCCCTACATGTGGGAGCATCCGCCGGTGGAAGAGAACTGCATGATCTGCCACACCGCCCACGGCAGCAACCACACGAAACTCCTCACCCGCAAGGGGCCGAACCTCTGCCAGAGCTGCCACGACTGGACCCAGCATCCCGGCGGCCCGTACACTGCTGCGGGCAACTTCACCGAACCAACCCCGGCCAAGCAAATGATCGCGCGCAACTGCCTCAACTGCCATAACAACGTCCATGGCAGCAACGGTCCTGGCGTCCGCGGGCTGCGGTTCGTGCGTTAAGAGGAGGGACGACCATGAGCAGAAAAAATCAACGGAGATGGGAAATGAAGAAAGCATATATTCCTGTAACCGCCATGCTGGCCGTCCTGCTTCCCCTGGCGAGTTATGCTGACGACAAGAGCGCTGGCGGCTCAATCGAAGTGGCGCCCACCCTGGCGGATGTCAGCGGCAGCAAGGCAAAGTTCAACGAATACCGCGACATTGAAGATGGCCTGTACGGCGCTGTCCGGCTCTGGAAGGAAACGGATACTTTCTTCTTCAACTTCCAGGCCGATGACATCCTTTACGACACCCAGAGTTACCGGGTGCATGGTGGCGACTATGGCAGATATAAATTCAATCTTTTTTATGACGAAATTCCCCACAACCTGACCTACGACGCCAAGACCTTTTATTCCGGCGCCGGCACGGCAAACCTTACCTACAGCGGGGCCAACCTCGTCAATGTCGTCCCCTCGACCGACACCTCCACCTGGAACACCTTTGACTATGAGGTGGACCGCAAGAATCAGGGGGCAGGCCTCCGCCTGGATCTGCTGAAACCCCTCTACATGGATGTCTCCTTCAAGCAGGAAAAGCGGGAAGGCATCAAGCCTGCCGGCCTGGCACCCGGCACGACCGGCGGCAGCAGCGCCCTGGAACTGCCGGAACCGGTGGATTACGTCACCGACAACCTGAAGGCGGAAATCGGCTACTCCCTCGATCCCATCTTCGCCTCGGTTTCCTACCTCTACAGCAAGTTCGAGAACGACAACGACAACCTCTTTTTCCGGCACACCGTTTCGGCCAACTCCGATGCCTTTACCCTGGCGCCGGACAACGACTACTACAAGTTTGCCTTCAAGGGCGGGGCCAAGCTGCCGATGAGCAGCACCCTGAACCTCAATGCCGGTCGCTCGGTGGCAGAGACCTCGGTGGGGCTCTTCAGTTCGTTCCTCGACACAAACGGCGCCACCACGACCACCACGAGCTATGTCTTGTCGGATTCGGTGTTCGATGGCAAGGTGGTGACCACCAACTACGACGTCATCTTGACCGGCAACCCGTTGTCGTTTCTTCACGGGAAGCTTTTCTACAAGTTTTACGAGAAAGAAAACAAATCAGACGAGATCACCCATACCCGGGTGCTGGCCGGCCTAGACCCGTTCCACAACCACCTCTTTGGCTATGAAAAAGACACCTATGGCGGCGAGATCGGGATCAAGCTGCCGGCGAATTTCACCCTCACCCCGTCGTACAAGCATGTCAAAACGGAACGGCACCGCGGCGACCTGCCGGTGTCGAAGGATGACATCTACGGCATAGCGGCACGCTGGAGCGGGCTGGATTTCCTGACGGTCCGCGCCGGCTACGAACGGCTGGAACGCAGTTCCGACTGGCAGCAGCTGACTCTGGTAACCGGCACCCAGGCGACCGCGAACGCCATCGAGCCGTTCATCAGGCGCTTTGATGCGGCGCCGTTGGATCAGGACACCTACAAACTCTCCCTGGATATCTCTCCCACCGACAACCTCGGCATTGGCTTGGGATACCAGCACAAAAAATCTGAGTACACCGACACCATCCTCGGCCTGCGCGACGATGAAACCGACATCTTTGACGTTTCCGCCGACTACACCCTGGGCAAGGTGACCCTGGCCGGCTACTTCAGCTACGAAAAAACCGACCAGTTCCAGTTCCAGCGGCGCTTCACCAGTGCTGCCGCGGCAAATCCCCTCACCGACACCACGGTGGGCGATGGTCACTACAACTGGCAAATCAACGAAGAAAACATCAGCTATGATTATGGCCTCTCGGCGGAGGTCGCCCTGGTGCCCGACAAATGGCGGATCAAGGCCCAGTTCGATCACGTCAACTCCAATGGAACCCTGGATTTTACGTTGTATGAATCCATTCCTACCGATTTCACCAACGACACCGTGGATCAGGCGAATTGGGACGACTACCGGAAGGATTCGCTCCAGCTCAAGGCGATCTACGACATCAACAAGAATCTGGTCTCCACCTTTGGCTATGCCTACGAAAAGTACAAATACAGCGACGCTGCGCTGGACAATTACCGCTACTTCTTCAGCAACACGAGCCTGACCGCCACCAACTACCTGACCGGCGCCTACAAGGACCAGTCGTATGAGGCGAATGTGTTCTTTGCCACCATGAAGTATTCCTTCTAGGACACAGGGCACACCAGAAACAGAGCGGGCAGGGAGAGCCACCTCTCCCTGCCCTTCTTTTTTCCGTCATCCCCCTTCCCTCCTGGCGCTCCTTTTGGTACCCTCTGGCCATGACCGCCCGGCAGTTCGACCCGCTCAACGACCGGTTGAGCCGCGACATCAGGAATCAGCTCTCCGAGGCCTTTGCCGAAGCGCTGGCAGCAGGGAACCTCGCCCCGGTCAACACGGTGGCGGCGCACTATCGGGCCTCTGCCCTGGCTCCGTTTTATGAGGCATACATTGCCGCCCGGCTGGCCCGCTATCAGCAGGCGTTCCATGTCATCCGCGCCAACGGCGTGGACGACGTGCTTGCCCGCGGCTTGGTGCTCTGGGATCTGGACCTCTTTTTCGAGGTGCACGAAATCCTCGAACACGCCTGGCACCACGCGCGCGGCACGGAAAAAGAAATTTACCAGGCCATGATCCGGGCGGCCGGGATGTACATCAAGCTCGCTATGGGTCAACCCGAGGCAGCGCGGAAGATGGCAACAAAGGCCGTAGCCGTTCTGGAAAGATACCGGGCACAGATGCCGGCCTGCCTCCCCCTTGACCGGCTGCTCGCAGCACTCAAGGCTCTCGACCCCCAGCCGCCCCGATTGTGCGAACCCCAGCGGAGCTGAACACCATGCCCCTGTTCGAGCCCTACAACCAGATTTTCTGGCAGCGCATCCTCGTCGCCATTCTCTGCGGAGGCATCATCGGCCTGGAACGCCAGCTGCGCGGCAAGCCTGCCGGCATCCGCACCAGCATCCTCATCTGCCTCGGCACCGAGGTCTTTGTCGCCCTGGGCGCCCTGCTCACCGCCGTTCCCGGCGCCGACCCCAGCCGGGTGGTGGGCCAGGTGGTCACCGGCATCGGTTTCCTCGGTGCCGGCGTCATCATGGCCAAGGAGGGACTGGTGCAGGGCGTCACCTCGGCGGCGGTGATCTGGGTTCTGGCCGCCATCGGTTCGGCCATCGGCCTTGGCTACGAACACGGCGCCGTGGTGCTGGCAGTCATCACCGTCGGCGTGCTCACCGGCGTCGAACTTCTGGAAAACACCTTCCACAAGTTGCGGGAAGGAGTACACAGCCCGCCGCTCCCCTTCAAGCGGCGACGCGACGACCATACCGACCATCCATAACCTTCACCCTCAAAAAACCATGCCCGACGCCACTCTGCCCCCCTTTGTCCGCCTGCTCCTCTCGCCTGCCAGCTACCCCCATCCGGCCACGGAGGTCAAGCTGGTCCAGACCCACATCTCCTACGTCTTCCTGGCCGGCGACTTTGTCTACAAGTTCAAGAAGCCGGTGAACTTCGGCTTCCTCGACTTCACCACCCTGGAGAAGCGCAAACATTTCTGCGAGCAGGAGTTGCTCCTCAATCGCCGCCTCTGCCCGGACCTTTACCTCGGCACCGTGACGGTGAACGAGACAGGCGGCACGCTGGCCCTCAACGGCCCAGGCGAACCAGTGGAATTCGGGGTCAAGATGGCACGCATGCCGGAAGAGGGGATGATGGCCAACTTCATTGCCAGCGGCAAGCTCGACCGGGCCATGGTCGACCGCATCGTCGCCATCCTGGTGCCTTTCTACCGGAAGGCCGAAGGTGGGCCGGAAATCCAAAAATTCGGCTCGGCCCAGGCGGTGAGCGTCAATGTGCTGGAGAACTTCGACCAGACCACCGGCTTCATCGGCTGCCCGTCGCTCTCCCAGCAGCAATTCGACACCATCAGCAACTACGCCAAGGGGGTGCTCGCCCAGGAGGCGCGCTTCAATGAGCGCATCGCTGCCGGCCGCATCCGCGACTGCCACGGCGACCTCTACTCCGCCAACATCTGCTTCGACGGCGACAAAGTCCACGTCTTTGACTGCATCGAGTTCAACCAGCGCTTCCGTTACTGCGACGTGGCCAGCGACGTGGCTTTCCTGGCCATGGACCTCGATTTCCACGGCCTCGCCGACCTTTCCCGCTCCTTCATCGAGACCTTTGTGGCCACGTCGGGAGACACCGGGCTGCCCGCCATGCTCAACTTCTACAAATGCTACCGGGCCTACGTGCGGGGCAAGATCAACCTCTTCACCGCCCATGCGCCGGAGGTGGACAATGCCACAAAGGCGGCGTGCTTTGCGATGGCGGGAAAATACTTTGCCCTGGCGGAGCAGTATGCCACGGCACAATGAAGGCAAAGGGCAAAAGGGGGAAGGCAAAAATCGAGGAAACGTACCGCGCTTTTTGACTTTTGCCTTATCACTTTTGCCCTCCCGCAAGGCTACGCCGCGAAGTTGAAAACGGATACCGCCATGAATACTTCCTCTGATCGCCCCGCCATTTACGTCTTCTTCGGCCTGATCGCCACCGGCAAGTCCACCCTGGCCCAGGCGTGGGCCGAGCGCCATGGCTTGGCCTACGCCAACTCCGACGTGGTGCGCAAGGAGCTGGCGGGATTATCCCCCACTGCCAGCCAGAAGGAGGGGGTGGACCAGGGCATCTACACCAGGGAATTCAGCCGCAAGACCTACGACGCCCTGCTCGCCCGGGCCGAGGCGGCAATCGGGCAGGGAAGGGGGGTGATCCTCGATGCATCCTACCAGAACCGCGAGGAACGCGGCAAGGTGGTGACCCTGGCAAGTCGCCTCAAGACTCCGGTCCGCTTTGTTCTCTGCGACTGCGACGATGCGGTGAAAAAAGCGCGGCTGGCGCTTCGCGCCCAGGATCCCGACGCGGTTTCGGACGGCCGCTGGGAGATCTATCTCCAGCAGAAGGCGCGCTTCGAGACGCCGACCGAGCTTGCGGCCGACCAGCTCGTTCGCCTGGATACCGATCTGCGTATCGACGCGGCCCTTGACAAACTCGACCAGCTGCTGCAATGGTGAGGGCACCACAACGGATTTTGCCGAAGGACACGCTTATGAACACCCGCATCCACGTCTTGCGCTTCCCCAAAGAGGTCATCGACCAGCCCATCATCTGCAACCTGGTCAAAAAATTCGACATCGAGTTCAACATCCTCAAGGCCACCATCCTCATGCAGCAGGAAGGGGTGATGGTGCTGGAACTGAGCGGCCACAAGGCCAACGTCCGGAAGGGGATCAAGTATCTCGAAGAGATGGGGGTCAAGGTGCAGAGCCTGGCGGGCAGCATCCGCCGCGATGACGAGAAATGCTACCAGTGCGGCGCCTGCACCGGCATCTGTCCCACCGGCGCCCTGCACATCGTCCGTCCCGAGATGGCGGTGGCCTTCGACCCGGACAAGTGCACGGCCTGCGGCCTCTGCGTCGGCGTCTGCCCGGCCCGCGCCATGGAGGTTTCGCTGAATGGCGATATCGAGCTCGCCGCCTAAAGCAGCGAGATGGCAAAAGTGACAAGTCAAAAGGCAAAAATAAAGAAACGTACCACTCTCTTTGCCTTTTGACTTTTACTTTTTGCCTTCAGCCTTCCCGCTCCAACCGCGCCCGCACCCTCGGAAACAACCCCATGTCCGTGTGGGGCAGGAAGTGCGAGGCGATGTACTGGTCCTTGAAGTGGGGCACCTCGGAGAGTTCAAAGCTCGTCATCCGCCGCACCACCTCCACCACGTCCTGCCGGATGTGGTTGCTCATCTCGCTCATCCAGGCACCCAGCAGCGAGCCGTTGCCCACGTAGAGCACGCGCCCGGTCTCCACCTCGGGCAAGAGCCCCACGGTCATGGCGGCGTCGAGATCGATGTAGCTGCCAAAGGCGCCGGCCAGGATGATCTGCTCGATGCCGTCCATGGTGAGCCCCACCTCCTCCACCAGGGTCTTGACTCCCGCGTAGATGGCGGCCTTGGCCCGGATGAAATTCTCGATGTCCACCTCGTTGAGCACAATGTCGTGGCCGCTGCCTGACTCCGCGGCCCAGGCCAGCACGAACTCGTAGCCGCTCTTCCCCTCGCGCAACCGCGGGGTGGCCACGGTGCGGCTGAACTTGCCGCTGGGGTCGATCACCCCCTGTTCCAGGAAGGTGGCAACGATCACCAGCAGGCCGGAGCCGCAGATGCCCACCGGCGGCTTGTTGCCGACGGTGAGGTTCATCGGCTCGTACGTTTCCGGGTCGAGGCTGAAGTCCTCGATGGCGCCCTCGGCCGCCCGCATGCCGTGGGTGATGCCGCCGCCCTCAAAGGCGGGCCCGGCCGAACAGGCCGCGCAGACCAGCCACTCCTTGTTGCCGATGACGATCTCGGCGTTGGTGCCGATGTCCACGTAGAGGGTGACGAGATCGGTGCGGTAAAGGCCCGAGCCCATCACCCCGGCCACGATGTCTCCGCCCACGTAGCTGGAGATGGAAGGGTAGAGCAGGGCCACCGCATGGCGGGGCAGGTCGAGGCGCAGGTCCATGGCGCGGATGGGCGGCAGGAAGGTGGTGACCGGCACATAGGGCGCGCGCCGGATGTGGCGCGGGTCGAGGTGGAGCAGGAGATGGGTCATGGTGGTGTTGCCGGCCAGGGTGATGGAGCCGATCTCCTCGCGCTGGATCGGCCCGCGCTCCGGCCCTTCCGGCACCCTGGCCTTCATGAGCAGGGTGTCGATGACGCCGTTGATGGTGGAGGTGACCAGCTCCTGCATGAGGTCGAGCCCCTTGGGCTTCTCCGCGTAGATGATGCGGGAGATGACATCCTCGCCGTAGCTGATTTGCCCGTTGTACTCGCCGGCCCGGGCGAGCACCGCGCCGGTGTTGAGGTCGATGAGGATGCCGTAGACCGTGGTGGTGCCGATGTCGAAGGCCAGGCCGAAGTTGCGGTGGGTCCAGTTGCCGGGCTGGACGTCCATCATATACTTCTTGCCGCTGCGCACCGGATTGGCGATGGTGGCCGTGACCCGGAAGTCGTCGGCCCGCAGGGCATCCGGCACCTTTCGGAGCACCGGCAGCGAGATGACCACCCCGCGTTCGTCGTACTGGTTGCTTAGGCCCTGGAGGATGCGGCCGGCGTCGGCCATGTTGTCGTGCGCCGCAGGCCGGGGCAGTTCCAGGAAGAATTTCTCCACCGGCGGCTGGAAGATGCCTTCCTCGCGGAGATCCTCGATGTTGTACACATGCATCCGCGCCCGGTGTCGCTGCGGAATCTCGGTGGTGAGGCCGCCCTTGCCCATGCCGGAAGTGGCCGGAATGCGCACGGTGACCACGCCCGCCACCTGGGCGGTGCAGGCCTGGCGCCAGCCGGCGCCGAACTCCTCGTCGGAGAGCTTTTCGCTCCTGCCGCCCGCCACCGTGCCCTGTTCGATGAGCACGCGGCACTTGCCGCACACCCCGCTGCCGCCGCAGGAGGCGTTGATGTGGATTCCGGCCTGGCGCGCGGCCTTGATGATGGTGTCGCCCCCCTTCACCTCCGCGGTGCGGCCGCTGGGCAGAAAGGTGACGCGGGCGAAGGTGGTTTCGTCTGCCATCAGGGGAGCTCCATCACATGCAGGGTGTTGAGTTCCGCCTTGGTGAAGACCGGGCCATCGACGCAGACCAGTTTGTGGTCGAGATGACAGTGGCGGCAGAGGCCGACCCCACACTTCATGTGGCGTTCCAGGGTGGTGATGATGTCGTGGTCGCCAAAGCCCTTGGCGCTCAAGGCGGCCAGGGTGAACTTGATCATGAGCGGCGGCCCGCAGACCAGGGCCTTGCTGGTGGAGGGATCGAGCGAAACCTGATCGAGCAGCCTGGGCACCACGCCGGTCTCACCCGTCCAGCCGGGCTCCGGGGTGTCCACCGTGAGCAGGCATTTCACGCCGCTCTTTTTTTCCCAGCGGGCCAGATCATCGCGGAAGGCGATGTCCGATGGGGTCCGGCTGCCGTAGAGGATGGTGATGGTGCCATACCGTTTTCGTTCCACAAGGCAGGACTCGATCACCGCACGGAGGGGGGCCAGGCCGATGCCGCCCCCCACAAACACCAGATTTTTGCCAGAAAGGTCAGACATGGGGAAAAAACGGCCGTAAGGACCCCGTAGAGCGACGATCGCCCCTTGGGCAAGCGAGTGCATTGCCGAGGTCAATTTCCCCGCTCTCCGCACGCTTAAATGAATTTCGCCCGGGGTGGCCCGCTGTGCCGAGGAAATCGAGATGGGTGCCTCCCCGCAATGGGGAACCGAGACCATGACAAACTGGCCGGGCTCGTAGCAAAAGGCCGCATGCACCTCCGGGTCGGTAAAGGCGAGGACAAAGGTCCTGATCTGGGAGTTCTCCTCGATGACCTTCAGGATGCGCGCCGGTTTCGGCAGGTAGGGGTCAGGCAGATGGTGGGGCATGGGAATACTCTCTCCTCATCCGGTTACGATTCTTTACCTCGCCTGCGGTTCATCTCGCGCTGCCCGAAGTCAAAAGGCACATGGCAAAGGCCAAAAAGAAAGGAATGCTCCTTCCGCACTCTTTGCCTTTTTCCTTTTGCCATTTGACGTTCTTCAATCGCCGCTCGCCAACTCGACGAAGCGGGCGATGTCGGTGCCGCCGAAGCAGATGCCAAGGCAGCGGCCGCAGCCCACGCAGCTCGGCCGGCCGTGTTTTTCCACGTCGTAGCGCAGCTTGTGCAGAAAGCGGTTCTTGATGGCCGCGCTCTTCGCCACCACCGGATTGTGGCCCCCGGCCATGCGGGTGAAGCCGGCAAAGGTACAGGCATCCCAGCAGCGCAGCCGCTCGCCCGCCCTCTCCGTGCCGGGCCGGTCGATGATGGTGAAGCAGGTGCAGGTGGGGCAGACATAGGCGCAGCCGGCGCAATCTTGGCAGCGCAGGGAGAGCTGCTCCCACACCGCCTCCTCCACCTTGCCCTCGGCCAGGCGCCTGATGGCGAGATCCACATGGACCTGGCGCGCAAATCCGCCCCGCGCCTCGAGATAGAGCTGATACTGCTTCCTGGTCTCCTCTTCCCCGGCCTCGGCAAAGAACTGGGGCCAGCGTTTGATGATCGCCTCGCCCTGCGCCCGACCCGCCTCCACCAGAAAGCGGTTGCCCAGGTCGGTGAGCTGGAGATCGGCCCCCAGTTCGCGGAAGGGGCCGTTCCTGGTGGCATCGCAGAAGCAGTTGGGGAAGGGGGCGTTGCAGTTGAGCCCCACCAGGACCGACTGGTGGCGGCGGGCGAGATAGTGCGCCTCCCTGGCGCGCTGGCTGAAGACCACATCCATATAAAGGATGGCGGCCAGATCGCAGGAGCGCACCCCGAAATAGAGGGTGGCCGGGGTAAAGGGCCGGGAGGGCGTTATACTGTATGCCTCTGGCGAGAGTGCGCTGTAGGTGGCAATGGTCTCCTGCTGGGGAAAGAGAAAGGGCTTGAGCGACTCCTGGGGCTGGTGGTCAAGGTCCAGGGCCATGGCATCGACATCCTCCACCTCGGTGAAGAGGGTGTCGCCATGACTGTTGCGGGTCGGGGCCACCAGCCGGTATTCCTTGGCAAGCCGGCGGAGCAGGGGGGCCAGATGATCCTTCCTGAGGAGAAACGTGGTGGCCGTCATGGCACCGCCTTTTCCACGCGCACGGCGCAGACCTTGTATTCGGGGCACCTGGCCTTGGGGTCTGCCGCCGCAGTGGTGAGCCGGTTGATGGGCGCCTCGGGGAAGTGGAAGGAGGTATAGACGCTGCCCAGCGCCACCTCGCTGGTGAGCAGGGCCGCCAGTTCGATGCTGCCCCGGCGGGAGGTGAGCCGCACGGTTTCGCCTTGGCGGATGTTGAGGCGTTGCGCATCCGCCGGGTTGAGCTGGAGCAGGGCCCGCTCCGCCTCCCGCTGTAGGGTGGGGCTCTGCCGGGTCATGGTGCCGGTATGGTACTGGTGGTAGACGCGGCCAGTATTGAGCACCAGGGGGAATTCCTCGTCCGGCAATTCGCTGGCCGGCACGTGCTGGGCCGGCACGAACCGGCCCTTGCCCCGGGTGAAGTAGTACTTGTGGAGAAAGGGGGTGCCCGGGTGTTCACGGCCCCAGCAGGGCCACTGCAGCCCCCAACTTGTTTCCAGCCGGTCGTGGAAGATGCCGCTGTAGATGGGGGCCAGGAGCGCGATCTCCTCCATGACCTCGGCCGGGCTGTCGTACTCCATGGGGTGGCCCAGGCGGGCGGCCAGGGCCATGACGATGGCGCTGTCCGGCCAGCTCTCGCCGATGGGCGGAATCGCCTGGCGCGCCAGCTGCACACGACGCTCGGAGTTGGTGAAGGTGCCCGTTTTTTCGGCAAAGGAGGCGGCAGGGAAAACCACATGGGCGAGCCGGGCGGTTTCGGTAAGGAAGAGGTCGCTCACCGCGAGGAAATCGAGGCCCCCGAGGGTCGCCTCCACCTTGCTGCTGTCCGGATCACTCAGCACCGGATTCTCGCCCACGATGAACATCCCCCTGAGGGTCGAACCGTGGGTCATGTCGAGCAGGGTGAGTCCCGGCGTCTCCGGCAAGGGCACCCCCCAGGCTGCCTCGAATTTCTTCCGGTATTCCGGGTCGCTCACCGGCTGGTAGCTCGGGTAGACAGTGGGCAAGGCCCCCATGTCGCAGGCGCCCTGCACGTTGTTCTGGCCGCGCAGGGGATCGACGCCGGTGTTCTCCTTTTCCACGTGGCCGGTGAGCATGGCGAGATTGGCGATGGACTGCACGTTGTCGGTACCGCAGATGTGCTGGGTGATGCCGAGGCAGTAGCAGATCACCGCCTTTTGTGCCCGGGCATAGAGGCGGGCCGCGGCAGTGATCTGATCGAGCGGCACGCCGGTGATCGCCTCTATTTCGGCCAGGTCAAGGCGGTAGAGCATGTCGCGCAGGGCGAGGAAGTTCTCGGTGCGCATCTCCATGAAGAGGTCGTCATGGAGGTTCTCGTCGAGGATGACCCGCATCATGCCGTTGATGAGGGCGATGTCGGTGCCGGGCCGGAGGGCGAGGTGGAGGGTGGCGCACTCGGCAAGGCGGGTGCGGCGCGGATCGATGACGATGAGTTTGGCCCCGCGGTCCACCGCGTCGAGCATCCGCCGCGCCACCTGGGGGTGCGCCTCGGTGGTGTTGGTGCCCGAGGCGAGGATGACCTGGGCCTGCTCGATCTCGTTGATGGAGTTGGTCATGGCGCCGCTGCCGAAGGTGGTGGCCAGACCGGCCACGGTGGGGGCGTGTCAGAGGCGGGCGCAATGGTCGATGTTGTTGGTGCCCAAGACCGCCCGGGTGAACTGCTGGAGAAGGTAGTTCTCCTCGTTGGTGCACTTGGCCGAGGCGAGCACCCCCAGGGCGTCGGGGCCATGCGCCGCCTTGATCCGGAGGAGTTCGCTCGCGGTATGGTCGAGCGCCTCCTCCCAGGAGGCAGGGGTCAGCCCCCCTTTTTTGCGGATGAGAGGGGTGGTGAGGCGGGCGGGATCGTGGATGAACTCGTGGAGATGCCAGCCCTTGACGCAGAGGTTGCCGCGGGAAACGGGATGGTTGCGGCTGGGAAAGGCACCGACCACCCGGCCGCCCTCTTCACGGAGATAGACGCCGCAGCCGCAGCCGCAATAGACACAGGTGGTGAGCACCTCCCGCATGAACGCCCTCCTCATGGCAATGGCCGCAATGGCCTCGTGGCTCATGGTATATGAGGCAAGCGGACTTTGGCAAACAGGAATTGCAGCAGAAAAAGCGCGGCCAGGATTCCGCCCCGGCCGGCGCCGGGGCGGAAAGGGGAGGGGACGAGCGCCTCCTACTTCTTCTTGCTCTTGCAGGCGCACCCGCAGCCGCTGCCTTTCTTGGCCTCACCCTGCTTGATCATGCAGGCGCTGGCCCCGCAGGCGTCGCATTTCTTGGGCTGACAGCGGGTCTCCCTGGTGGCGCCACATTTGTCGCATTTGAAGGTTGCCATAGCTCACTCCTCTGGTTGTGGTTGGTTCAATGCCCCCGCAAGGGAGGTATCGTCATGTCGGTAGGGTGGAGCACAGCAACAGAGAATCCGCAAGGCTGCGCTTCCGGTGTTGGCAATGGTGTGGATGGTGCCAGGAGGGATGACCACCGTGTCTCCGGCTGCCACATCGAAAAGATCTCCGCCCAAGGTTATTCGCCCCTGGCCGGCCAGGATGTGGTAGACCTCCTCGCTGGATTGATGGGTATGGGGAAGGGTGACCTGCCCTGGCAGGACAGCGGCCTCGGCCACGCTCAGATTGCGCACCGCTGTGTGGTCCGGGTGCATCAGCTCCCGGATGGTGGAGCCATCCTTGGTGGTGTACGGTGGTATCGCCTCGTAGCGGGTGCGGTTCGGTTTTCCTGCCATGACACTTTCCGGCGCCTCTCTTTTCGGGTACCTTTATCATGCCGCATCGGCCCAGCCGATGGCGAGCCTTTTTTCGCGAAAAACTCCACCGCCCAGGTGCCCCATGAACCGTGAACGCCTTGCCGCTACCTTTGTCCAGCTCTGTGAAACCGACAGCCCCTCCAGAAGCGAGGGGCGGGTGGCCGCCTTGCTCAGGGACCTCTGTGCCCGCGAACTGGGTGCCGAGCAGGTTCTCGAAGACGATTCCGCCACAAAGACCGGCTCCGAGTGCGGCAACCTGATCGCCCGCTTCGCCGGTACGCTGGACGCGCCGCCTCTCTTCTTCAATTGCCACATGGACACGGTGCAGCCGGGAGTGGGGGTGAAGGTGCGGCGGGAGGGCGACACCTTCTTCAGCGCCGGCGCCACCGTGCTGGGCGGCGACGACAAGGCGGGCATCGCGGCACTCATTGAAATGATACGAAGCCTCAAAGAAAGCGGCACACCCCACGCGCCCTTTGAACTGATCTTCACCACCTGCGAGGAGATCGGCTTACTCGGCGCCAAGCACCTCGATTTCTCCCTGATCCGTTCGCGCATGGGGTACGCCCTGGACAGTTCCGGCATCGACCTTGCCATCATCGGCGCGCCGGCGGCCAACCGCTTTGCCGCCGAAATCCACGGCCTGGCCGCCCATGCCGGCCTGCACCCGGAAAAGGGGATCAACGCCATCCAGCTCGCAGCCCGGGCCACGGCCCAGCTTCCCCTGGGCCGTCTCGATGACGAGAGCACCGCCAACATCGGCCTGATCAACGGCGGCACCGCCACCAACATCATCCCGGAACGGGTGCGCCTCGACGGCGAGGTGCGCAGCCACGACCCTGCCAGGCTGGCCCACCACACCGCCCAGATCGAGGCTGCCTTCCGGAAGGCAGTTGCCGAGTGGCGGGATCCGGAAGGCGTGGCGCCGGGCCGCCCACGCCTCGACTTTGTGGTGGAACCCCAATACCCCGCCATGCGGATCACCGAGGTGCAACCCGTCTGGCAGCGGCTGGCAGCGGCGGCAAAAACCCTCGGCCGCCCCCTGGAATACATCGTGGCCGGCGGCGGCAGCGACGCCAACATCTTCAACGCCCACGGCCTGGCCACCATGATCCTCGGCATCGGCATGGCCGATGTCCACACCACCGAGGAATCGGTGACTCTGGACGCCATGGCCCGCACTGCCGAACTCACCAGATCCATTGTAACACATTGAAACAAAACAAAAAGACTGGATGGTGTTTCACGTGAAACATTGATCCGGCAAGCACTGCGCCACCTCTTTTTTTCTTTCCCGCCACTTTTCCCGTTGCAACGCTGCGGCAAACATGATGTTATAGCGGAAACATCATGTTTGCCGCAAACGCACACATCGCTGCATTCCCCGCACCCCCCTATCGCGAACTCCGCGCTGCATCGGCCTTTCCTGGCGGACGGCGCGTTCTGGCAACACCCGGAAACCTGCTGTATCGGCAATGGCTTTCTGTCGTCCCGGCGGCAAGATGAGCATTTCTGCAACGAAAGAGGAAGGAGGAGAACGCATGGCAGCACAGGCAAAGGTGATTGCGTTGGCGAACCAGAAGGGTGGGGTGGGCAAGACAACCACCACCATCAACCTGGCCGCCTCGGTGGCCGCACTCGGCAAGCGGGTGCTGGTGGTCGATTCCGACCCACAGGGCAATGCCTCCAGCGGTCTTGGCTTCGACAACAGCAACGGCGCCCCCCACCTCTACCACTGCTATACCGAGGAGGTACCCGCCAGCAGCACCATCGTGCCGGTGGCGGAGATGAAGCGGCTGGCGCTGCTGCCCACCCATGTCGATCTCATCGGCGTGGAGGTGGAGCTGATGAACGCGAGCCAGCGGGAACGCTATCTGGAGAGGCTGCTCGCGCCGGTGCTCGGCGACTACGATTTCGTCTTTGTCGATTGCCCGCCCTCCCTGGGGCTCCTCACCATCAACGCGCTCACCGCCGCCGACGCGGTCATCATCCCCATGCAGTGCGAATACTTCGCCCTGGAGGGGTTGAGCCAGCTGGTGCGCACCATCCGGCTGGTGAAGAACTCCTACAACAAGCGGCTCGCCATCGAGGGGCTGCTCCTCACCATGTACGACGGCCGCAACAAGCTGACCCACCACGTCTCCACCGAGGTGCAGACCCACTTCAAGGACCGGGTCTACAAGACGGTGATCCCCCGGAATGTCCGCCTGAGCGAGGCGCCCAGCCACGGCAAGCCCGCCCTGCTCTACGACCGCAAATCCACCGGCGCCATGAGCTATCTCCAGCTCGGCAAGGAGTTCCTGCGCAACAACACCAACGGGAGGGCCAACTGATGAGCAAGATGATGAGCAAACCGCTGGGCAAACGGAGCCCCCTGGGCAAGGGTTTGGGCGCACTGCTGCCCAGCCAGTCCGAGGACCGCGACTTCTTCCTCTGCGCCATCGACACCATCGCCCCCAACCCGAGCCAGCCGCGCAAGCGGATGGACGACACCGCCCTCCATGGTCTTGCCGAATCGATCCGCGAAAAGGGGGTGCTGCTCCCGCTCGTGGTGCGCCAGACCGCCGAAGAGATGTTCGAGATCATCGCGGGTGAACGCCGCTGGCGGGCGGCCAAACTGGCGGGCCTCGACGAGGTGCCGGTGCTGGTCAAGGATGTCTCGCCGCTCGATCAACTGGAAATGGCCCTGGTGGAAAACATCCAGCGCCAGGACTTGAACCCGCTGGAAGAGGCCGAGGCCTACCTGCGGCTGGTGAACGAATTCAACCTCACCCAGGATGAGGTGGCGAAAAGGGTGGGCAAGGAGCGCTCCACCGTGGCCAACGCCCTCAGGATCAACCATCTGCCGGACTTCGCCAAGGAGGACCTGGCCAGCGGCATGTTGACCATGGGCCACGCCCGCGTACTCCTGAGCCTGCCGGATGAGGAGTCCATGCGGGAGGCGCGCGACCTGATCATGGAAAAGGGGCTGAACGTCCGCCAGGCCGAGGAACTGGTGCGCCAGAAGAAGAACAAGCCGGTAGCCGTGCGCAAGCCGGTGAAGCGCGCCCGGCAGCAGCTCTCCGAGAGCTACTGCAAATCCTTCACCAGCAACCTCGGCAAGTACCTCGAAACCAGGGTGCGCCTCGTGCAAAACGGCAACCGCGGCAAGGTGGAGATCGAATACGCCAGTAGCGACGACCTGGAACGGCTCATGGCGCGGATTGTGCGCGCGCAATAACATCCGCCCACATTATCGAACGAAGACGACCATGGCCCCATTGCAACAGAAAGCGGAAATTCTCCGGCGCGAGACCCTTGCCCCGGAACTCATCCGCCTCACCTTCCTGGCCCCTGATCTCGCCGCCGCGGCCCGGCCCGGCCAGTTTCTCATGCTCCGCGTGGGGGAAGGCAGGGACCCGCTCCTGCGCCGCCCTCTCTCCATCCACCAAGTCACCACCAGCGGCTGGGTCCAGGTGCTCTTCAAGGTGGTGGGCCAGGGCACCCGCCTTCTGGCCGCGCTCGCCCCCGGCCAGGCGGTGGACGTGGTCGGCCCGCTGGGCAACCGCTTTGCCTTGGAAAATCACGGCAACCACTGCCTCATTGGCGGCGGCATGGGCATTGCGCCACTCTATTTCCTGGCCCGCGAACTCCAGCGGAGCAATCCGCCCGAGCGGGTGGTGCCACTGCTGGGCGCCCGCACGGCCGCTGAGTTGCGCCCCCTGGCCGACGACTTCGTGTCCCTGGGCCTGGAAACGCGCCTTGCCACCGACGACGGCACCTTGGGCCACCACGGCCTGGTGATCGACCACCTGAGCGAGCTCATGGCCAGTGGCGAGCCGTGGCGGGTCTACACCTGCGGGCCATACCCCATGATGCGGGCGGTGGCCAAGCTCTGCCGCGAGCAGGGATGGCACTGCCAGGTCTCGCTGGAAACCATGATGGCCTGCGGCATCTCCGCCTGCCTCGGCTGCGCCATCCCGGCCGCCCAGCTCGACGGCCCCTACAAGCACGTCTGCAAGGACGGCCCGGTCTTCAATGCCGAGGAGGTCGCATGGCTCTAACCGATCTCGATCTGAGCTGCCGTATCGGCTCTCTCACCCTCCAGAACCCGGTGCTGACCGCCTCGGGCACCTTTGGCTACGGCCGGGAGTTCGAATCCTTCGTCAACCTCCATCGCCTCGGCGCGGTGGTGGTGAAGGGCATCTCGCTGGCGCCCCGGCGCGGCAACCCGCCGCCTCGGGTGGTTGAGACCGCCTGCGGCATGTTGAACGCCATTGGCCTGGAAAACGTCGGGGTGGAACATTTCCTGAGCGACAAGCTCCCCTACCTGCGCGGCATGCGGGCCACGGTGATCGTCAACATCCTGGGCGATGCGGTGGAGGAGTACGCCGAACTCGCCGGCCGCCTCGACGGGGTGGAGGGAATCGCGGCCATCGAGGTGAACATCTCCTGCCCCAATGTGAAGAAGGGCGGGGTCGCCTTTGGCACCGACCCGGAAATGGCCGCGGCGGTCACCCGCGCGGTGAAGGGCGCCACCACTCTTCCGGTCATCATCAAGCTCTCGCCCAACGTCACCGACATCACCCTCATGGCGAAGGCAGTAGAGGGGGCCGGGGCCGACGCGGTCTCCCTGATCAACACCCTGCTGGGCATGGCCATCGACATCCGCACCCGAAAGCCGCGGCTGGCCAACGTGGTGGGCGGCCTCTCCGGCCCGGCGATCAAGCCGGTGGCCCTGCGCATGGTCTGGCAGGTGGCCAGGGCGGTGCAGATCCCGGTGATCGGCATCGGCGGCATCACCACCCCTGAGGACGCCCTGGAGTTTCTCATCGCCGGGGCCTCGGCCATCGAGGTCGGCACTGCCAACTTCGTCAACCCACGGGCCTGCGAGGAGATTCTGGCCGGGATCGGCAGCTACCTCGAGGCGCATAAAATGACGTCACTGCGCGAGTTAGTCGGCACCCTGGCCGCCTGAACCCTTTCTGGCTGCAATGCTCGCTCTTGATCGACAGGGTATACTGCTTCAGGCGATCTACGACGCGTTCGAAAGATGGTCGCGTCGCTTCCCCTTTGCCTGCCACAAGGGGTGTGCCACCTGCTGCACCCAGAGTGTGACCATGACCACCCTTGAAGGGAGGATGATCCACACCCACCTCGTGGAGCAGGGTAGGGGGGCAGAAATCTCCGGCCCTGACTTTCATCCCTCATCGCACAATCCCGCCCGACTCACCACCAACGGATTTGTTGGCGCCCACCTCCGGGGCGAGGCGGTCGAAGAACCAGCCGGCTGGGATCTGCGCCCCTGTCCCTTCCTGGCCGACAACACCTGCACCATCTACGCCGTGCGGCCCTTCGGCTGCCGCCTCTTCGCCTCCCTCGCCCCCTGCGCCACAAACGGCGCCGCCGACATGCCGCCGGGCTACCTCACCGCCAGCACCATCCTGCTCCAGTGCATCGAACATCTGGACGAAAACGGCCGCTGGGGCACCCTGGCGGAAATTTTGGGTGGGCTGGCAGGGGAGGGGAGGGCAGATGGCTTTGGTGAACCCACAGCCCCCATTCCCGGCTTCCTGATGGCGCCGGAGGAACGGGGCGTGGTCACACCGCTCATCGACGATCTCTTCCGACACGAGATCAACACCAAGACCTTCGAGCAGTGGCTCCAGGAGGCGCGCTCATGACCCATCCGCAGATCGTGCCGCACTTTGATTGGCAGGAGATCGACACCGTGCTCCTCGACATGGACGGCACCCTGCTCGATCGCCATTTCGACGACTACTTCTGGGAGCACTACGTGCCGGAACAGTATGCCGCGCTCCACGGCCTCGACCTTGCCCACGCCAAGGTTGAGCTGCTGGCCAAGTACAAAGGGCACGAAGGGACGCTCGCCTGGACCGATCTCGACTTCTGGTCCGATCAGCTCGGCCTCGACATCCCGATCCTGAAGATGGAGATAGACCACCTCATCGCGGTCCACCCCTATGTGCCGGACTTCTTGCGCTTCTGCCGCGCCATCGGCAAAGGGGTCTATCTGGTCACCAACGCCCACAGCAAGACCCTCGACATCAAGATGAACAAGACCGCCCTGGCCGGTCACTTCGACCGCATCATCTGCGCCGAGGAGGTGGGCCTGGCCAAGGAGGTGCCGGAGTTCTGGGTGCGCCTTGAAAAGATGCTGGGCTTTCAGAAGGAGCGGACCATGCTCGGCGACGATACCGAAAAGGTGCTCCTCTCCGCCGCCCAATACGGCATGGGCCACTGCATCTACGTAGCCCGCCCCAGCAGCCAAAAACCCATTGCCTATTCGGCCCGCTTCCCCTCCATTGTTTATTTCAAGGAATTGATGCGCTGAAAAACAACTCGCTTAAGGTCACAACCTGTGACCTCAAAGACTGGCACGGCCAATGCGCTTGCCATCGCCGTTCGGCGCAGGCAGACAGATTGAAATCACAATTTGTGATTTCAAAAACCCAGCCGGAGCACCAATCATCACGTCAGACTATTGTCATTGACAACGCGGAACAGCGTGGCGATAACAAGCAAATCAAACAACTTGAGAGGTAACGCCTATGCTGACTTGGCTAGAAGCTCTCGCTCCTTTTGTCCCTCTGTTGCAAACTGTTACCTGGGTGGTGTTGATCGGCGTAGGCTTGGCCTTTTTCAGAAAGCAATGCAAAATGATTCTCGATGCCATCCGCCTTCGGATCGAACGAGGCAGCTCTATCAAAGCTGGACCCATTGAACTCGGCGAAGATTTACGCGAATTGGAATATGTAAAACCGACTCCGGATCAACCAAAAGAGCAGAATATCCTATCGGCGACGACAACAAACGGCTTGATTGACTGGCCCAACGAACGAAACGCCTTATACGAAAACAGCCGGGGCGTCTTTCTGGCACATGTGTTGGAGCCATCAGGCATGGTTGGCCAGCAATATGATATCTTTATTTTCCTTGTCCGGCATAAATCAGAAGAATTTGACGATATCGAGAGCGCGGAGTTCTTTTTCGGGCATTACTGGGGCAACAAGGTGTTTCGTGAAGAACCGAAGGATGGCCTAATCGGTATTTCCACAAGCGCCTATGGGCCATTTCTCTGCACTTGTCGAATCACGTTCCGAGATGGTCACGTTGCCCTTATTCACCGTTACATCGACTTTGAGATGGGTCGAATCTTCGAGAAGATGCCTCCTCGGCCATACCACGAAAACAACTGAACTCACTACCATCACGCCAGAAAAAAGGGCGCCTCCCGGTTGGGGAGGCGCCCTTCGTGTTTCCAGCGTTAACGATTCGAACTAGTAGCGGTAGTGGTCCGGCTTGTAGGGGCCAGAAACCGGCACGTCGATGTAGGCGGCCTGCTCCTTGGAAAGCGTGGTGAGATGCACACCAAGCTTCTTCAAATGCAGCCGCGCCACCTTCTCGTCCAGCACCTTGGGCAGCACGTAGACCTTCTTCTGGTACTTCTTCGAGTGGTTGAAGAGCTCGATCTGGGCCAGTACCTGATTGGTGAAGGAGGCGGACATCACGAAGCTCGGATGGCCCGTGGCGCAACCGAGGTTCACCAGACGGCCTTCGGCAAGGAGGGTGATCTTCTTGCCGCCGGGGAAGACGATGTGGTCCACCTGGGGCTTGATGTTCTCCCATTTGTACTTCTTGAGGGAGGCGACGTCGATCTCGGAGTCGAAATGGCCGATGTTGCAGACAATGGCCTCGTTCTTCATCGCCTTCATGTGGGCGTGGGTGATGACCTTCTCGTTGCCGGTGCAGGTGACAAAGATATCGCCCAGAGCGGCGGCCTCCTCCATGGTCATTACCCGGTAGCCTTCCATGGCGGCCTGGAGGGCGCAGATCGGGTCGATCTCGGTAACCCATACCGTGGCACCCAAACCCCGGAAGGCCTGGGCGCAGCCCTTGCCCACGTCGCCGTAGCCAAGCACCACCGCGATCTTGCCGGCCACCATCACGTCGGTGGCGCGCTTGATGCCGTCCATGAGGGACTCGCGGCAGCCGTAGAGGTTGTCGAACTTGGACTTGGTCACCGAATCGTTGACGTTCATGGCCGGGAAGAGCAGGGTGCCGGTCTTCTCCATGTGGTAGAGGCGGTGCACGCCGGTGGTGGTCTCCTCGGTCACGCCGCGAATCGCCTTGGCGGCGGTGGTCCACTTCTTCTTGTCCTTGGCGAGGTCCTGGCGGAGGACATTCAGCACCGCCTGCCATTCCTCGTTGTCGGTCTTCTTGGTGGCCGGCACCTTGCCTGCCTTTTCGAACTCGACGCCCTTGTGAACGAGCAGGGTGGCGTCGCCACCGTCGTCGAGGATCATGTTGGGCGGATTGCCGTCCGGCCAGGTCATGGCCTGCTCGGTGCACCACCAGTACTCCTCAATGGTCTCGCCCTTCCAGGCGTAGACCGGGATGCCGGCCTTGGCAATGGCCGCGGCGGCGTGGTCCTGGGTGGAGAAGATGTTGCAGGAGGCCCAACGCACCTCGGCACCCAAGGCCACCAGGGTCTCGATCAGCACCGCGGTCTGGATGGTCATATGCAGGGAGCCGGAGATGCGGGCGCCCTTCAAGGGCTTCTTCTTGCCGAACTCCTCGCGCAGAGCCATGAGACCCGGCATCTCGGTCTCGGCAATGGCGATCTCCTTGCGGCCCCAATCGGCCAGCTTCATATCGGCAACCTTGTAGTCGGCGCCCTTCTTCGCTTTCTTGGTCACAGGATGTGCTCCTCGCTTATTTGTTGCATTTCAGGCCGGCGGCATCGCGCAAAATCTCGGCCTTGTCGGTCTTTTCCCAGGTGAACTCGGCGCGCTCGCGGCCGAAATGGCCGTAGGAGGCGGTCTTCTTGTAAATGGGCCGCAGCAGGTCGAGGTGCTGGATGATCGCCTTGGGCCGCAGGTCGAAGTGTTCGAGGATGAGCTGGCGGATCCGCTCGTCATCAACCTTGCCGGTGCCGAAGGTGTTGACGTTGACCGACACCGGCTTGGAAATGCCGATGGCGTAGGCGACCTGCACCTCGCACTCGGCAGCCAGACCGGCCGCCACCACGTTCTTGGCCACATAGCGGCCCATGTAGGAAGAGGAACGGTCCACCTTGGAGGGGTCCTTGCCGGAGAAGGCGCCGCCGCCGTGGGAACCCATGCCGCCGTAAGTATCGACGATGATCTTCCGGCCGGTCACGCCGCAGTCGCCAACCGGACCGCCGATGACGAAGCGGCCGGTGGGGTTGATGAAGTACTTGGTGTCCTTGTCCACCATGTTGGCGGGCAGCACCGGCTTGATGATCTCCTCCATCACCGCGGCCTTGAGATCCTCGTAGTCGATCTCCGGCGCGTGCTGGGTGGAGAGGACCACCGCCTCGATGCGCTTGGGCTGGTCGTTCACGTACTCGATGGTCACCTGGCTCTTGGCGTCGGGCCGCAGCCACGGCAGGCGGCCGGACTTGCGCACCTCGGACTGCCGCTTGGTGAGCTTGTGGGCATAATAGATCGGCATGGGCATCAGCACCGGGGTCTCGTCGCAGGCATAGCCGAACATGAGCCCCTGGTCGCCGGCGCCCTGATCGAGGTCGAGGCCCTTGCCCTCGTCAACGCCCTGGGCAATGTCGGGCGACTGCTTGTCGATGGAGGTGAGCACCGCGCAGGATTGCCAGTCAAATCCCATCTCCGAGGAATTGTAACCGATCTCGCGAATGGTTTCGCGGACGATGGAGGGCATGTCCACCCAGGCGGTGGTGGTGATCTCGCCGGCAATGAGGGCCATGCCGGTGGTGACCAGGGTCTCGCAGGCCACGCGGGCCTTCACGTCCTGGGCAATGATGCCGTCCAGGATGGCGTCGGAGATCTGGTCGGCCACCTTGTCCGGATGGCCCTCGGAGACGGATTCAGAAGTGAAGAGATAGTTTGCCATGGGTACGAATTTCTCCTTGCGTACGGTGCTGATGATGACGCCGTTGCCGGCGGTTTCCAGTCAGGCGCTTCCGTTGGCACAGTAGTCTACTTGGCGCTACTGTCAAGGGAAATCTGGGGTAAGTCCCTGTTCCAGCGCCCGGATTGAGGCCGTCAACTCCCCGTTGACCGGGGTGGCGATCCCGAGCCGTTGGCCCATGGCCACCACCGCACCGTTGATGGCCCCGATCTCGGTGGGCCGCCGGTTGCGCACATCCTGAAGCATGGAGGAGATATTGGTGGCCGTGGCGCGGCAGACCTCCAGCGTCATGGCCACCGGGTCGGCCGGCAGCGTGATGCCCTCGGCCGTCGCCACCATGGCGGCCTCTGCGACAACGGCGATCAGCCTCGCCCGCGCCTCGGGAATTTCCAGCAACTTGCCGTTTGGGCATCCATAAAGGGCGGTGAGGGCATTGATCCCCACATTGACCAGCAATTTCTGCCAGAGGGGAACGCGAATGTCCGCCACCACCTCGCTGGCCAGGCCGGCCGCGTTGAAGGCCGCCGCAGCCGTGGCAAGCTGGTGTTGCGCCGCCTCGGCCCGGGGCGCGACAAACCCGAGCCGGGTGATCCCATGGCCGCCATGGCGTACCTGGCCCGGGAGGATAAGGGTGGCGCCCTCGGTGGTCACCCCCAGCCCCCACCGGCAGGAAGAGGGCAGGGCGGCCAGGGCATCGAGATGGCCGATGCCGTTCTGAAAGGCCAGGAGAAGGGCGCTCGTTGGCCAGTGGGGACGCAGGGAAGCAAGGGTCGCGGCCACGGCTGGTGATTTGACGCAGAGCAGCAGCAGCTCGGCATCGACGATCGTGACCGGGTCGGTGCAGGCAGGGACCATCACCCGCTGGACGGCGCCGTACTCTTCAAAACGCACGCCCTGCTCATGGAGCAGGGCGGCACGCTTGGAATTATGGTCGAGCAGGCGCACATCGTGGCCGGCCAGAGCCAGACGAGCGGCAAAGAGAGAGCCGAGGGCGCCGGGCCCGACGATGACGACACGCACCCGTCTCCCTCCCTTTCCGGACTATTTCTGGGCCTTGCCCTCCTCGACGATCACGGCATAGACATAGCCGGCGCCGAAGTCCTTGTTGGCGGCCACCACCCCTTCAAGGGTCACCACCGTTCCCTTGGCTGGCTGTTCGGCGCTGGTCACCACCAGATCGTGGGTATTCTTCATCGGGTCGCCGGTGCCGTCCTGCAGGTGAATCCAGTTGCGGCCCATGATGTTGGCCGAGACCTTCATGACCTTGCCCTGCACCCGCACCTTCTTGCCATTGAGGCTCGCGGCCTTGGCAAAGACCTCGGCCACGGTATAGGCATTGGCGCCGGTGGCCTTGGCCACCTTGACCTCGGCCATGGGCACCACGGCCTTGCTGCTGCCCGGCACCACCTCGGGTCCGGCGGGCTGCCGGGCTCCGGCCGGCGCCTCCTGCTGCATGGCGGCATCAAAGGAGCTGGCGCCCTTGGCCGCGCCCTTGCCCGGGTCCGCCGCCGGCGCCGCAGCCGCCATCCCGCCATGCATGCCGCCGTCCTTGGGCGTCTTGCCGGTGAGACCGCTGGACATAAGGAGCTTCGGGAAGGTACGATTCAGGCTCTTGCTGGCAAAATTCTCCATCATCTGGCCGTCGGCCACCGAGACCTCCTCGCCCACCTTGACCCCGGTCTCCGGCACGGCAACCCAATATTCGCCAGAGGCGGTCGCCAGCCGCAGATAACTGAAGCCGCCACCAGCCAAGGTTTCAGCCACCTTACCCTTCAGCGGAAAGGCCACTGCCGGGGCAGCAGGATTCACCCCCGTCGCCGGAGCTGCCGCAGTGGCCGCGGCTTCATTCTGCGCGGCCGGAACCGGTGCCGTTTCCTGCTTCTCCTTGCAGCCGCCAACCACCATCAGGGTCACGGCCAGCGCCGCGACCACGTATCTTTTCCCAACCATCTCGTTCACTCCTCCCTCTCGTGCAGTGTCTGTTTTTTTTTTCCGTTGAACCTACCGGCGCAACGGTTTCCCCGCAGCAAAAAAAACGCTCCCACAGGATACCCTGCGGGAGCGCGGACGCAAGCAAAAAGACCGGCTGCACTCTTACCGGAGCGGGGCAAAGGCAAAATCGAGCTTCTTCGCCTTGACCCCAATCTTCGCCTCGCCGCCCTTGGCCAGCTGGCCAAAGAGGATCGCCTCGGTGAGCACGTCGCCGATCTCCTGGAGAATGAGCCGCCGCAACGGCCGGGCGCCGAAATCCGGGTCATACCCCTTGTCGGCCAGCCAGGAACGGGCCGCCTTGCTCAGGCTGATGGTCACCTTCTTGTCCGCGAGCTGCACCTGCAGTTCATCGACCATCTTCTCGACGATTTGTTCCATGAGTTTTTTGTCGAGGGCGTTGAAGGTGATGATGCCGTCCAGCCGGTTGCGGAACTCCGGGGCAAAGAGATCCTTGAGCGCCTTCTGGTCGCGGCCCTTGGTGTCGCCGGTAAAGCCGATGGCCCGCTCGCTCAGTTCCCGCGCCCCGGCGTTGGTGGTCATGATCAGGATGACGTTCCTGAAATCCGCCTTGCGGCCGGCGTTGTCGGTGAGGGTCGAGTGGTCCATGACCTGGAGCAGGATGCTGAAGAGGTCCGGATGGGCCTTTTCGATCTCGTCGAGCAGGAGCACCGAGTAGGGGTGCTTGCGGATGGCGTCGGTGAGGAGCCCCCCCTGGTCGAAGCCGACATAGCCCGGCGGCGAGCCGATGAGGCGGGAGACCGCATGCTTCTCCATGTACTCGCTCATGTCGAAGCGCTCGAAATGGACCGAGAGCGCGGCAGCGAGCTGCTTGGCCAGTTCGGTCTTGCCCACGCCGGTGGGGCCGGCAAAGAGGAAGGAGCCGGTGGGGCCTTCCTGATGCTTGAGGCCGGCCCGAGAGCGCTTCACCGCTGTGACCAACGCGTCCACCGCATGGTCCTGGCCAAAGAGGTTGGTCTTGAGGAGGGTGTCGAGCTGGCGCAGATGTTCGATGTCGGAACCCGAGGCGCTTTTCGCCGGTACCCGCGCCATGCGGGAGACGATCTGCTCCACGTCGTGGACGGTGACGGTCTTGCGCTTCCTGGCGGTGGTGGCCATGCGGAAGGCGGCGCCCACCTCGTCGAGCACGTCGATGGCCTTGTCCGGCAGGAAACGGTCGGTGAGGTAACGGCTGGCCAGCTCCGCCGCCGCCCGCACCGCGGTGGACGAATAGCGGATGGCGTGGTGCTCCTCATAGCGCGGCTGCAACCCCTTCAAAATCGCCACGGTCTCCTCCACGCTGGGCTCCTCGATGTCGATCTTCTGGAAGCGGCGGGAAAGGGCCCGGTCCTTTTCGATGTAGTTCTTGTACTCCTCGTAGGTGGTGGAGCCGATGCAGCGCAGGGTGCCGGCCTGGAGCGCGGGCTTGAGCAGGTTCGAGGCGTCCATGCTGCCGCCGCTGGTGGCCCCGGCGCCGACGATGGTATGGATCTCGTCGATGAAGAGAATGATGTTGGGCTGCTTCTCCACCGCGCTGATCACCGCCTTCAGGCGCTGCTCGAAGTCGCCGCGGTACTTGGTGCCGGAAAGGAGGCCGCCCATGTCGAGCAGGCGCAGTTCCACGCCCTGGAGCAGCGCAGGCACCCGGCCTTCGTGGATGTGCAGGGCCAGCCCCTCGGCAATGGCGGTCTTGCCCACGCCGGGTTCGCCGACCAGGAGCGGGTTGTTCTTGCGGCGGCGGCATAAGGTCTGCATCACCCGCTTGAGCTCCTGGCCGCGACCGATGAGCGGGTCGATGAGCCCTTGGGCCGCCCGCTCGCTGAAGTTCACCGTGAATTTTTCCAGGGCCTCGTCACCCTTGGCGGGTTTGTCCTGTTTCTGCGGGTCCGCCTTCTCCTTGGGGGCCGCGGCCGGGGCCGCACCGCCGTGGGAGATGAACTCCACCACGTCGAGCTTCTTGATCCCCTCCTCGTTGAGGAAGTAGACGGCAAAGGACTCCGGCTCGGCAAAGATGGCGACCAGCACGTCGCCGGCATCCACCTCCTTCTTGCCGCAGCTCTGCACATGGGCGATGGCCCGCTGCAGCACGCGGTTGAAGCCGATGGTCTGCACCGGGTCGCCGCCGAGCCCCTCCTTGAGGGCTGGCAGACTGGAGACGAAAAAGGCCTCCAGTTTGCGCTTCATCGACTCGACATCGCCGCCGCAGGCCTCGATGGCCCGGGCGGCAAATTCGTCGTGGAGCAGTCCGTAGAGGATGTGCTCCACCGTGACATGCTCGTGCTTGCGCACCTTGGCCTCGCGGATGGCGCGGACCAGGGCCAGTTCCAGTTTCTCGTTGATCATACGCGACAACCTCTGCCTTACTCCCGCTCGATGGAGCACTTGAGCGGATATTCGTTTTTCCGGGCCAGGTCGTGCACCAGCACCACCTTGGTTTCGGCGACATCGCGCGGGTAGACCCCTGCGATGCCGACCCCTTTCCGGTGCACCTGCATCATGATCTGGTGCGCCTCTGGCGGAGTCTTATGAAAAACCGTCTCGAGGATCATGACCACGAAATCCATGGTCGTGTAGTCGTCGTTGTGCAGCAACACCTTATAAAGAGACGGCTTTTTGACCTGCTGCTGCTGTTCGGTAACCACCGACCCTTCATGGTGGCGATGCGGCGCACCCATGATGCCCTGCTCCTCGATCCGGGCCCCGCGCCCCCTGGCACGGGTGCTCTTCTTGCGTTGCTTGTCACTGTAATCATTCTTACACAAGATGCACGGCGGGTGGGAATCTTTTTTTCCCGCCCGCGGCACGGGCGGGATCTCAGGCCGCGCTCTTGGCAACGGTACGGAAGAAAAAGGCATCCAGCGCCAGCCCCTCCGGGACAGAGGAGCCCTTGAGGCGGAATTCGGCGGTCAGCAGTTCCCTGAGCGCTTCCTTGAGCCGGATCGCGGTGGTGCGTTCGGCCTGGCGGAAGGTTTTGTAGAGCACATAGGGGTGGCCGGCCAGCAGGGAGGGCAGGGGGCGCGCCTCTTTCAGCCGGGGCAGATACCCCTGCTGGAAGGCGGGGAAGGCGAGGCCCGGGGAATAGGCGGGGTCGGGCAGTTCCTGAAGGGCGCGGGCCAGCAAGAGTTTGCGCAGGTGGTTGCGGAGGCCGGCCAGGATGGCCAAGGGGTGCATGCCCCCTTCCTGAAGGCGGCGGCTGATGCGGAGCGATTCGCCGAGGTTGGCGTCGGCATAGGCCTCGGTGAGTTCGTAGAGCGCCTCCTCACGGGTGCGGCCCACCATGGCATCCAGGTCCGCGCGGGTGATGATCCTGGCCTCGCCGGCCGACAGGGCCAGCTTCTCGGTCTCCATGACCAGGGCCACGGGCTGGAAGCCGACCCGGTCAAAGAGCAGCGGCAGCGCCTGGGGCTCGATGCTCTTGCCGAAAGGTGCCAGGGTCCTGGCCACCAGACTCCGCAGCACCTCCTCCTGCCCCTTCCTGGCCGCGCTGGTGGCGCCGGCCTCCACGCTGAGGTCCAGCACCACTCCATGCTGCTCCATGGCCTTGTACAGCTTCTTGCGCTTGTCCACCGCCTCGGCCAGCAGGATCAGGGTGTTGCCGCGGGGGATGCCGTCGGGCAGGGCGGTCTGGTAGAGTTCGGCCGCATCGTCGGTCTGGGCGGCAGCCGCATCTCCCGGCTCGGCGCTGGCCAGCACCTCGGCCACCCAGGCCAGCTCCTGCGGCCTGGCAAAGCCGAAAAGTTCCTGCCAGCGGGCGGGTGGGCCTTCGGCCAGTTCCTCGGACCTCCACTCCGACGGAGTGAGGTTGGCCAGCCCCAGCATCTGGGTCAGATAGCGCGCGGCCTGGCGGTCATCCTGGCCATCCCTGGCCTTCTTCGCCTTGTCCCACAAGGTCTTGGCCACGGTCTTCGAGTAGAGCAGCCGGGAATCGATCACCTTCACCACCTGCCGCCCGCCGAACAGGCTGTAGGTGCGGAGCAGGTTCAGGGTCTGAATCGGATCCTCGCGTTCGCCGTCCACCACCTTGAGCCCCCGGCTGCGGGCGGCCTCGTCGGGCAGCAGGGCATTGACGATCTCCGCGGCCGCCTCCTGGCAGAGATAGCGCTCGCCAAAGAGGAGATAGAGCGGGGCCACCGTTCCCTTGGCGATCCCGGCGGCAAGTTTGGGCACGTCGTCCCGGCGATAAAGCGGCATGAGAGTGGTTTCCCGTTGACCAGTGGCGATGGGTGTTGCTACTCTTGGCGTATGCTCCTTGTACACCTTTTCCCGGCTTGATGAAAGGGGGAGAGCGCCGCAAGCCCGCCAAACGGGCCGGCGCGACCGCCACACCGCAGCGCAGGCCCCATGGACGCAGCAACGGCTCCGGCCCCGCCCAAAAAACTCGGCATCCTCATCGGCGGCACCGGGCTCATCGGCGGCACCCTCACGCACTACTTCAAGACCGCGGCCGAAGACGAGTTCGACATCCTGGCGCCCAACAGCAAGCGGCTGAGCCTGCGCGATCCCGACGACATCCGCCGCTATTTCACGCGCTACCGGCCGGACTTCATCATCAACGCCGCCATCGCCGCCCTGGACAGCGGCCCGTTGCTGGCGCTGGAGACCAATACCCTGGGCAGCGTGCTGCTGGCCCGCGCCGCCCTGGAACTCGGCATCCCCTACATCCACTGCAGCACCGCTGCGGTGCTGCCGGCCGGCGAGAACCTGCGGGAAGAGGATTTCCAGCCACTCACCCCCGATCTCGCCAACTACCCGAAATCCAAGCTGATGGCCGAGCTCGCCCTGCGCGAGCTGGCGGAAAAACGCGGACTCGACTACACCTGCATCCGGCTCGGCATCGTCTACGGCGAGCACGACCACAAGATCCAGGGCTTCCAGCGGCTGCTTTTCTCGGTGGCCGACCGGGCCATGGTCGCGCTCTTCACCCGCCGCGGCGCCCTGCACTCCTACTCCAACGCCCGGAAGCTGCCCCATTTCGTGCACCACGTTCTCAACCACCGCCACGAGTTTTCAGGCCAGACATATCATTTCGTCGATCCCTGCCCGGTCTCGCTGAGCCAGCTCATCCTCACCATCAAGGCATATCTGGAACTCGCCACCCCGCCGGAAATCTATCTGCCTTACCCGGTGGCAAAATTCGGCCGGGACTGCATGCTGCGGCTCCTCCGGCTCCTCACCCGCGTCGGGATCGAGGCCCGCATGCCGGCCGAACTCATGTTCCTCAAAAACTTCTACGAAACCCAGACCCTCGCCGCCGACAAGCTGCTGCGCTCGAGCTTTGCCGATCCCCTGCCGGCGGCCACGGTTTTTACCGAGCTGCCCCGGCTGATCCAGTACTATCTGACCCGCTGGGAACAGTTGAACCTCATTACCCCGCTGGCCGGCGAATTCTTCGACCCCCGGAATCCCTCCGACCTCTTTGTCAATGCGCCGGGCCGCCTGCTCGCCCGGGTGGTGGACGAGGCGGCGGAACCCTTTCTGGAGCAACCGTGATGCCCGCAGACCTGCCGGCCAGCATCGGCCGCTACCGCATCATCCGGCTTCTGGGCCAGGGGGCCATGGGCACCGTCCATCTCGCCAG
The DNA here is from genome assembly GCA_040757055.1 of Thermodesulfobacteriota bacterium. Taxonomy (GTDB): domain Bacteria; phylum Desulfobacterota; class Desulfobulbia; order Desulfobulbales; family Desulfurivibrionaceae; genus JAJZRJ01. Next base: position 63,770 of record JBFLXY010000008.1, read on the forward strand.
GGACGCCATGATCCAGCGCCAGGTGGCGGTAAAAAGCCTGCGGCTCGACCGGCTGCACACCAAGGAGCAGCGCCGCCGGGCCGCAGACTGCTTCCTGCAGGAAGCCCGCATCGTCGGCAACCTCAACCACAGCCACATCACTGCGGTCTACGACATGGGGGTGCAGGAGGGCGTGCCGTACCTGGTCATGGAATACGTGGACGGCGACAACCTGAAAGAGATCATCCGTTCCGGCCAGCCCTTCGGCCTCAAGGAAAAGCTCACCCTCATCGCCATGGTGGCCCGCGCCCTCCATTATGCCCACCAGCGCGGGGTGCTGCACCGCGACATCAAGCCGGCCAACATCATGATCCTCCACAAGAACCGCTCCCCCAAGATCACCGACTTCGGCATCGCCCGGGTCATGGACCCGTGCTCGCTGGGGATCGACGGACCGCAGGCCGAGGAGGAGCTGGTTCCCGGCACCCCCCTCTACATGTCGCCGGAGCAGGTGCGCGGCGACCAGCTCGACCCGCGTTCCGATCTCTTCTCTTTGGGCATTCTCGCCTACGAGTGGCTTTCTGGCCGCAAACCCTTCACCGGCGAAACCATCAGCGCCCAGCTCAACGCCATCCTCACCGCCACGCCGGCACCGCTTGGCGGCGTCGCCGCAGTGGATGTGGAACTCACGGCCATCATCGCCCAGGCCCTGGCCAAGGACCCGGCGGAACGCTTCCAGTGCGCCGAGGAGTTTTCCGACACCCTGGAACTCTATCTGAACCGCCTGGAACGCCGGGAGGAAGGGGTGCGCGCCGCCTTCTCCGACAACCAGCGGCAGATCATCGCCAGGCTCCGCAAAAAGTACCTCTTCTTTGCCGATTTTTCCGAGGCGGAACTCTTCACCATCTTCCAGCTCTCCACCAAGGAACGCTTTGCGCCCGAGGAGTATCTCATCCGCGAGGGGAGTTCCGGCACCAAGATGTACGTCATCCTCACCGGCACGGTGGCGGTGGTGACCGAGAGCGAGGGGCGGCGGGTGGTGATCGACACCCTGAGCGAGGGCGGCTGCGTCGGCGAGATGGCGCTTCTGGACCGCATGCCGCGCTCCGCCTCGGTGGTGGCGGTGAAAGAGACGGTGGCCATGGCGATCAACGAGACGGTGTTGCGGCTCGCCAACCCCAAACTCTGCCTCAAGCTCTACCGGAGCCTGGCGGCCATCCTTGCCGAACGCCTCCGGGCCAGCGATGCCAGGTATCTCGAACTGGCCGCGGTCCATGCCAGGGAGAAAAAATAGGATGCCGCTGCTGGGTGCCCATATGTCGGTGGCCGGCGGCCTCCACCGCGCCTTCGATCACCTCCGCAAGATCAACGGCGAGGCCCTCCAGATCTTCACCCGCAATCAGCGGCAGTGGCGGGCCGCCCCGGTCAGCGCTGCGGAGGCCTCGTCCTTCCGCGCGGCGTGGCAGCAGGCAGGGCGGCCGCCGGTGGCGAGCCACGATTCCTACCTCATCAACCTCGCCAGTCCCAAGGCCGAGGTGGCGGCCAAATCGGTGCAGGCGCTGATCGACGAGCTGGAACGCTGCGCAACCCTGGGCATCCCCTATGTGGTCATGCACCCGGGCGCCCATCTCGGCAGCGGCATCGAGCAGGGCATCGCCCTGGTTGCCAAGAATCTCGATGCCGCCTTTGCCGCGGCCTCCCCGGCGGAGGAGGTCATGGTGCTGCTGGAAAACACCGCCGGGCAGGGAACCACGCTGGGGGCCGGCTTCGCCGAACTGGCGGGAATCATCGCCGCCAGCCGCCATCCGGCGCGCCTGGGCGTCTGCTTCGACACCTGCCATGCCTTTGCCGCCGGCCACGATCTCCGCACCCCCAAGGCCTATGCCCAGACCATGGCCGAGTTCGAGGCGGTCATCGGCCTTGCCCGCCTCCGCTTCTTCCACCTCAACGACGCCATCAAGGGCCTCGGCAGCCGCATCGACCGCCACACCCACATCGGCCAGGGCCAGATCGGACTCGACGGCTTCCGCCTGCTGCTCAACGACCGCCGCTTCAAGGACCATCCCATGGTGCTCGAAACCCCCAAGGACGAGCAGCTCACCGAGGATATCGAAAACCTCCGCACCCTGCGGGGGCTCCTGCGCGGATAGTCCGCCGCCTTTGGCGGTCATGGCCATACTGCTTGCATGCCCCGGCCACGATGTGATACTTTTTTACTGCTTGTCGCAGGATAACCCCCGGACCCGGACTCGACGAGGCGCATGGACTTCTTCTTCAAGGGCAGCAAAGCCAAAAAGCTGGTGGCCCGTTACGCCACCGCCACCGACGCCAAAGAGGAAGGACAGCTCCGCGCCGAGCTCGCTGCCTCAGGGGAGGAGGCGCTCCGCCAGGTCATCGATGCCTTCCAGCAGCGCCGTCTCACCGCCGGCAAGGCCCAGGCCCTCCTGGAGGCACTCTGCGCCGACGCCGATCTGCCGCGCCTGGTCGACCTGATCGGCGACCCGTACGACGAGGTGCGCCGGGTGGCCAAGGAACTGCTCGCCAAGCGCTGGAGCAAAGCCGCCTCGCCGCTCCTGCTGGGGCAGCTGAAAAACGCCGATCTCTACGCCCGCAACAACGCGGTGGAACTGCTCACCCTCTTCAAGGACCAGAGCGTCACCACCGAGCTGGTCTCCCTTTTCAACGGCGCGCCGGCCGAAACCAAGAAGGGGATCATCAAAATCCTTACCGCCATGGGCGGCCCCACCGCCAAAAAGCTCATCCTGAGCGCCCTGAACGACCAGGAATGGCAGGTGCGGCTGGCGGCGGTGAAAAGCCTGGGCAAGATGCGGGCGCCGGAGAGCGTCGAGCCGCTCATCGACAAGCTCGGCGACAAGGACCCGCACATGAAGGCCCTGGCCCTGGAGGCCCTCACCGCCATTGGCGACAAGCGGGCCGCCAGCCCCCTGCTCGAACTGCTGAAGGACGACGACCTGCTCATCCGCCAGCAGGCCACCGACGGCCTGATCCGCTTTGCCGACTCCACCATCGTGCCGCAGATCATCGGCCTCATGCGCCACGAGGATGTCAATGTCCGGCGCTGCGCAGTGGAGGTGCTGAAAAATCTCCAGGATCCCCGCACCGCCGACGAACTCCTCAAGGCGATGAAGGATTCCGACTGGTGGGTACGGCAGATCGCCACCTCGTCGCTCACCGAGATCAAGGGCGACAACAACATCGTCAAGGCCTTCATCACCATGACCCGCGACCCGGACGAGAATGTCCGGCGCTGTGCGGTGGAGTTCTTCAACAAGATCAGCGACCCCGTGGCGTACGAGGCGCTCACGGGCTGCCTCGCCGACCAGGACTGGTGGGTGCGGGAAAAGGCGATCCGGGCCCTGGGCGCCTTGAAAGACGAACGGGCCGTTGCCCCCCTGGTCGGCATGCTCGACGACCGGGTGGTCGGCTGGGTGGTGCCTGCGGCCCTGGCCGCCATCGGCGGCGCGGCGCTGGCGGAACTCACGCGGCTGCTGCTGCACCCCAACAAGCGGGTGCGGATCGAGGCGGTCAAGGCGGTGGCGGCGGGGGACGTCAAGGAGGCGGTGCTGCCCCTGCAGGATTGCCTGCGGGATCCGGACGAAGAGGTGCGCACCGAGGTGCTCGCGGCCTTGAAGCAGCTCACCGGCAAGGCCTATGCCCTCCCCGGCGATGCCGGAGGGGCGGACCAGCGTGCCGGCATCGCCGGGCCGCGACTGCCGGCCGGCACCTCGGTCACCGAGGCGATCCTGGTGCTCGATCTCTGCAACTCGACGGATATCGCCAACCGTTACGGCGACAGCTTCGCCCTCAACCTGATGCAGAACCTGACCGACCTGGTCAGCCCCATTGCCCGCCAGGAATCGTGCTGCTTCAGCAAGGGCACCGGCGACGGCTTCCTGATGAGCTTCCCCAAGGCGGCAAACGCGGTGCGCTTCGCCCGTCAGACGCTGGCGGCGGTAGCCGCATACAACGCCAGGGCCGAGGAGATGGCGCGCATCAACCTGCGCTTCGCCATCAATCTCGGCGAGGCCAAGGTCGATGAAACCGGCGACCGGCTCGGGGTCGCGGTGAGCATGACCTTCCGGGTGGAAGGCGTCAAGCCCGACGGCCTCATCCCCATCGAAGGCGGCATGACCAAGGAGGCCATGCCCTCGGTCAACCGCATTCTCATCACCGAAAATGTGGCCAAGGAACTCACCGCCGGCGACATCGCCATCGCCCTGGTCGGCCTCTTTGAGCTGAAAGGCATCACCGGCCTCCACCGCATCTACGCGGTGCTGTAGCGAAAACCCCTGCGAACGAGGAACGCACCGTGAGCGCCACCGCCCTGGACCAGAACGCCCACCCCTATGAGCGCATCGAGCACATCCTGCGGGAAAACCCCTTCTTCGAGGAGTTCTCCGCCGCGGAACTGGATTATTTCGCCCGGCACCTGAGCCTGCGGAGCGTCACGGCCGGCACCGTGCTCTTCCGCAAGGGGGATCTCGGCAGCTATCTCTTCTTCATCGTCGAGGGCGAGGTGGAGGTGCGGCTCGAGGCGCACGACCTCAAGCAGATCATCATCGCCACCTTCGAGCGGGGCTCCTGCGTGGGCGAGATGGCCATCGTCGACGACTACCCCCGCTCCGCCACCATCGTCGTCACCCAGCCCTCGGAACTCCTGCTGCTGACCCGCGCCCGCTTCGAGGCGATCTGCGCCGAGCAGCCCACCCTGGGCCTCAAGTTCCTCAAGGGCATCGCCAGGAACCTGAGCCTCCGGCTGCGCAAGACCAGCGGCCGCTTTGCCGACCTGGCCTAGGCAAAATCCAGCATCACGGGGCAGTGGTCCGAACCCGCAACCTCATTGAGGATGGCGGCGTTCCTGACCCGCGCCGCGTGGTTCCGGTCCACACAGAAATAGTCGATGCGCCAGCCGATGTTCCGGGCCCGGGCATTGAACCGGTAACTCCACCAGGAGTAATGGCCGCCACCCTGTTCGAACATCCGGAAGGTGTCGACAAAGCCGGCCGCGAGAAATCCGTCCATCCACGCCCGCTCCTCGGCGGTGAATCCGGCATTGTGCTCATTTTCCTTGGGGTTGGCCAGATCGATCTCCCGGTGGGCCACGTTGAAGTCGCCGCAGATCACCGTGCTCTTCCTGGAGGCAAGCCCTTGGGCATGGGCGAGGAAGGCCGCGTCGAAGGCGAGCTTGTAGTCGAGCCGGGCCAGGCCATGCTGGGCGTTGGGGAAGTAGACGTTGACAAAATAGAAGTCCGGGTATTCCAGGGTCAGGACCCGGCCCTCGGCATCGTATTCCGCGAGCCCCAGCCCGGTGCGGACAGCGAGCGGCTCATATCCCTGCCGGACATAGACCCCCACCCCGGCGTAGCCTTTTTTTTCGGCCGGCGCCCAGTAGGCGGTATAGCCGGCGATGCTGCGCACGGATTCGGGCAACTGCTCAGGCAGGGCCTTCACCTCCTGCAGGGCCAGGATGTCCGGGGCCAGCTCCGCCACGGTGGCGGCAAAACCTTTGTCGGCCGCGGCCCTGAGCCCGTTGACATTCCAGGAGACGAACCGCTTCAGCCCCCGGGTCATCCGTTCCTTTTGCTCCCCGGCCCGCCGCGCCGGCGCCACACGCGGCGTCACCCCAATCTGCGGGCACCACTCTGCCACCGGGCAGACGTCGCAGTGGGGGCGCAGCGGCGTGCAGATTCCCTGGCCAAAGGCCACCAGGATGGAGTTCACCGTCAGCCAGTGCCGCGCCGGCAGCTTGGCCCGCAGGGACCTTTCCGTGTCGAGGGGGGTCCTGGTGGCCACGTAACCCCAGGTGTTCATGATCCGGTGCACATGGGTATCGACGCAGATGGCCGGCTTCCCGAAGGCAACGGCCACCACCAGGTTGGCGGTCTTGCGGCCGACTCCAGGCAGCTCGCAGAGTTCCTCCACGCTCTGGGGGATCACCCCGCCGAAGCGTTCGCGCACCACGCCGGGCAACTGGGCCAGATGCTTCGCCTTGGTACGGGAAAACCCCACCGGATGGATGAGCCTGGCGATCGCCTCTTCGCCGAGGGCCTCCAGGGCGGCAAAATCCGGCGCCCTGGCAAAGAGCTTGGCCGCGGCTTTGGCCGTGGTCTCGTCCTTGGTACGGGCCGAAAGGATGGTGGCCACCAGCACCTTGAAGGGATCACGGGTCTGCACCGCAATGAGATCCACCACCGGCACCCGCAACTCCCGTACCGCCTCGGACAGCCTGGCCAGCACCGCATCGATATCAAACTCTTTCCGCATCCCTTCTTCTCCTGTTGCACAATGTTGCACTGTTTCACATCGAAACGTTGTTGCATCTTTTAACTTGACACCCCTTGACCGGAGCATTAAGGATAGGCACCTTCGCGCGGTCGGGTGAACAGGGAATTCGCCCCGCAGACCGCGCCGGGTCACAGAACAGGCCTCCTGACGGGGAATCGGGAGGCCTGGGTTTTGCGCACAGGTACCGGCCCTGAAGAATACCACCTTTTCAGGACCATCATAGGGATTGCAGGGACCAGAATAAAGGAGGAAACGTTATGGGTAGCAACTCAAGGGGAGGGGTGTTGTTCGCATCCCTCATGTGTGCACTGTTGATGAGCCCGGCCTGGGCACTGGCCGAAGAGGCCGTGGCCATGACCCCGCCGGTGGCAGACGCCACCTGGTGGAAGTGGCCGGTCATCCTGCTGTTCGTCACCTTTGTCATGGGTGTGATTGCCGTATTGGGCGGCGTCGGCGGCGGCGTGCTCTTCGTGCCGATCATCAGCGGCTTTTTTCCGTTCCATCTCGACTTTGTCCGCGGCGCCGGCCTGCTCGTCGCCCTTTCCGGCGCCCTGGCCGCCGGCCCTGGCTTATTAAAAGCCAACCTGGCCAGCCTCCGCCTTTCCATCCCGGTGGCACTCATCGCCGCCACCATGGCCATTGTCGGCGCCATGGTGGGTCTGGCGCTGCCCACCCACATTGTCCAGCTCGCCCTGGGCGGCACCATCCTCGGCATCGTGGTGATCATGCTCACCGCCAAGAAGAGCGCGGTGCCGGACGTGCCGGCGGCGGACAACCTCTCCTCGGCCCTGCGCATCTGCGGCATCTACCATGACCCGGCCATGAACCAGGACATCAACTGGAAGATCCACCGCACCCCGGCGGGTCTCGCCACCTTCATCATCATCGGCTTCATGGCCGGCATGTTCGGCCTCGGCGCCGGCTGGGCCAACGTCCCGGTACTGAACCTGATGATGGGCGCGCCGCTGAAGATCTCGGTGGCCACCTCCAAGTTCCTCCTCTCCATCACCGACACCTCGGCGGCCTGGATCTACATGAACAAGGGCTGCGTCATTCCGATGATGGTGGTGCCGTCGCTCATTGGCATCATGCTCGGCTCCTTTGTCGGCGTGCGCCTCTTGAAGGTGGCCAAGCCCACCTTCATCCGCTGGATGGTTATCGCCATCCTCGGTTTTGCCGGTCTCAAGGCGCTGCACAAGGGCCTGACCGTCATGGGCATCATCTAACCGCGAACCAACGAGGAGAACAAACATATGTCTACCGAAATCACCAAAGAAGCCACCGTCGAGCAGCTTCTCTACGCCAATATCCTGGAAAAGGGCATGTACTTCGGCCTGGTGTCGATGATCATCACCTTTGCCCTCTATGTCTCCGGCATCCTGCCGTCGGTGGTGCCGCTCGGGGAAATCGCCAACTACTGGAACATGCCGGTCCATGAGTATCTGGAGGCGATCAACCAGAACTTCCTCCAGCGGGAACATGCCCCCACCGGCTGGGCGTGGCTGACCCTGCTCGGCAAGGGCGACTTTTTGAACTTCCTGCCGGTGGCCATCCTCGCCGGCGTCACCATCGTCTGCTACGCAGCCATCGTACCGGGCCTCTTCAGGCGCGGCGACAAGGCCATGGGGTTGATGGCCCTGGCCACCGCCATTGTTCTCTTCCTCGCGGCCAGCGGCATTGTCGGCGGCGGCGCCCACTAAGCAGAACGCACCATCTGTATCGCCAAGGGCCGGTGGGGCAACCCGCCGGCCTTTTTCTTGTGCTCCGTCCGGCACACGCGCTCTTCATTTCTCCGTTGACGGCCCCCCCTGCTTCAAGATACTCTGCCCCTGACGATGCTGCGGCCTCCGGCGGCCAGCGGACACGGCAAGGAAAGAGAAAGAATGTACACCGCCGTCACCAGCCTCATACTCTTCGGCTCCTGGCTCATCCTCTCCGGCAGGTTCGATGCCTTCCATCTCGGCCTCGGCCTGCTGTCGAGCCTGCTGGTGGCCGCCCTCTCGGGTGATCTCCTCTTTGCCGACCGCCGACAGGGATTCGGCCGCCGCCTCCGGGAGGCCCTGCGCTTCTGCCGCTATGCCCTGTGGCTTTTCTGGCAGATCGTGCTGGCCAACATCCACGTCACCATCCTCGCCTTTTCCCCAAAGGCCCTCACCCGCGACATCGACCCGCACCTCATCACCTTCCGCACCCGGCTCAAAAGCGATTTCGCCAGGTTCGTGCTGGCCAACTCCATCACCCTGACCCCGGGCACCGTCGCCATCCGGGTGCACGGCGACATCTTCCATGTCCATGCCATCAGCCGCAAGGCGGCAGGAGACCTGGCCAGCGAATCGGTCAGCGAAATGGAGCGCCGGGTGGCCTGGGTCTTCGAGGAGGGCCGCCTCTAGCCATGGAACAGTTCTTCATCAACACCGGCGTGGCCCTGCTGCTCCTCATGGCCCTCAGCCTGATCCGGGCCATCGGCGGACCGACCGTCATCGACCGCATCCTGGCGATCAACGTCATCGGCACCAAGACTACCGTGCTCATCATCATCATCGGCACGGTCTACCGGCAGGTGGACATGTTCGTCGACATCGCCCTGACCTATGCCCTGCTGAACTTCATCGCCTCCATCGCGGCGGCGCGCTTCTACCAGCGCCACGCCCACGGGGCGGTGCGCAAGGAGGAAACCCATGCTTGACGCGGTGGTGGTCATCCTCCTCGGCCTCGGTCTGGTGGTTTTCGCCGGCACCACCATGGGGCTGCTGCGCTTTCCCGATTTCTACACCCGGGTGCACGCAGCCGGCAAGGGCGACACCCTCTCCACCGTCCTGCTCCTCTCGGGCTTCGCCCTCTACCACCTGCACCCTCTTGACGCCGCGGCCCTGCTGACCGGCCTCAAAATTCTACTCATTGTGCTCTTCATCTTCATTGCCAGCCCCACCGCCACCCATGCCATCATCGACGCAGGCTACGAAGCGGGAGTCCGGCACTGGGCCAGGGGCGCAACCAATCCACCTTCCCGGAGCGGCAGCGACGCCCGCCGGGCAGACCACACCGCATAGGACACCCATGGCCTGGGACGCAAGTTTGCTCTGGCAGTTCGACGTGCTGATCCTCCTCCTGGTGGTGATCTGCGCCGTGGCCGCGCTCACCATCAGGGACCTGGTGAGCTGCGCGGTCATTACCGGCGCCTACAGCTTTCTCATGTGCCTGATGTGGACCGAGATGCTGGCCGTGGACGTGGCCTTCACCGAGGCCGCGGTGGGCGCCGGGGTGAGCACCGTGCTCATCCTGGGCACCGCCCTGCACATCAAGCGGAGATCCAAGGATTGAAGCGGCTCGCCCTGGTGATCGTCATGCTGGTCGGCGCACTGCTGCTCCAGGCGGCCGACGACCTGCCCGACTGGGGCAAGCCCGATACCCCGGCCAGCGTCTATCTTTCCCCCTACTATATCCAGAATTCGCTGGCCGACACCGCGGTGCCCAACTTTGTCACCTCGCTGCTCGGCGACTACCGCGGCTACGACACCATGTTCGAGACCACGGTGATCTTCTGCGCCGGCATCACCGTGCTCATCATCCTGCGCCGCACCCCGCGGCGGCGGCCCAAGGAGGTTCCGCCCCGGCCGGAACGGGAAGGCCGCGACATCATCCTCCAGACCGGGGCCCGGCTCCTCATTCCGGCCATGCAGATCTTTGCCCTCTATGTAATAGCCCACGGCCATCACAGCCCCGGAGGCGGCTTCCAGGGCGGGGTCATTCTGGGCGCGAGCTTCATCCTTCTCGCCATGTGCTATGACCTCAAAGCCGCCCTGGGCCGGCTCAGGGAAAAAACGGTTCTGATCTGCTCGGCGGTGGGGGTGATGCTCTATGCCGGCATCGGCGCCCTCTGCCTGGCCATGGGCAGGAATTTCCTCGGCTATGCCGCCTTGAGCCGCCTCCTCGGCACCGATGAAATCATGGCCCGCTCCCACGGCATTTTCGGTGTGGAGATTGGCGTGGCCATCACGGTCATGGCCATCATGTTCTCGCTCTATATCGACCTCGCCTCCGGCGGGGATCTCGACGAGGGGCTCTAAATGGACACCATCATCCCGTATGTCATTGCCAAGTACAATTACTGGGCAGCGATCATCCTGCTGCTCATCGGCCTGTATGGCATGATCGCCAAGAACAACCTGATGAAGAAGATCATCGGCATGTCCATCTTCCAGACCTCCATCATCCTCTTCTATGTCTCCATTGGTGAAAAGAAGGGGGCGGCCATCCCCATCCTCATCCACGGCCACGGGGCGGAAACGGCCCAGGCCGCCATCGACCCTGCCGCCTTTGCCAACCCCCTGCCGCACGTGCTGATGCTCACCGCCATCGTGGTCGGCGTGAGCACCCTGGGAGTGGCGCTGGCCATCCTCCAGAAGATCCAGCGCTTCCACAACACCATCGAAGAGGATGAGATCCTGGAGGGGATGCAGGAATGAGCGACCAGGCTCCGATCCTCATCCTGGCCATCCCGCTGTTTTCGGCCTTCGTGATCAGCCTCGTTGGCGGCCTCCACCGCACGGTTGCCTTTGGCCTGCTGACCGGCGCCATGGCCGGTTCGTTGACCATGGCCCTCGTCGCCCTTGGGGCCGTGCTGCAAAACGATGCGCCGGTCCACTACCAGCTCGGCAACTGGCCGCCGCCCATCGGCATCGAACTGGTCATCGACTACCTGAACGGCCTGGTCCTGGTGGTGGTCGCCGGCTGCGCCCTGCTCACCGCCGTCTACTCCCACCACACCGCGGCCCGGGAACAGGGTGACCGGCTCCACCACTACTACACGCTCTTTGCCCTGCTCATCACCGGCCTGCTCGGCATGGTGGCCACGGGCGACGCCTTCAACCTCTATGTGCTCCTCGAAATTTCGGCGCTGTCAAGCTACGCCATGCTGGCCACCGGCCGCGGCCATGCCTACTACGCCACCTTCAAATACCTCATCATGGGCACCATCGGCGCCTGCTTCTATCTGCTCGGCGTCGGTTATCTCTACATCAAGACCGGCACCCTCAACATGGCCGATCTCTTCCGCCTGCTCAACACGCCGGAGATGCATGCCTCGGCCAGCATCCGGGTGGGCTTTCTGCTCATCATCATCGGCCTCTGGATCAAAATGGCCTTTTTCCCCCTGCACGGCTGGCTGCCCAACGCCTACAGCCGGGCCACCACCACCACCGCCTGCCTCATTGCCCCGCTGATGACCAAGGTGAGCGTCTACATCATGATCCGCCTCATGTTCTCGGTCTTTTCCGTGGACTATGTCTTCCGGACCATCCCCTGGAGCCGGCTCGTGGTCTGGCTGGCCAGTGCCGCCATCATCGCGGGCTCCATCTCGGCCCTGGCCCAGCGCGACCTCAAGCGCCTGCTCACCGCCATCATCGTCGCCGAGATCGGCTACATGGTGGGCGGCGCCTGGCTCGCCAATGCCAACGGCCTCACCGGCGCCATCTACCACATCCTGAGCGACGCGCTCATGACCCTCTGCCTCTTCATGACGGTGGGCGCCATCATCCTCCGGACCGGCAGCAGCTCCTTCAGCGCCGTGGAGAACCTCTGCCGGAAGATGCCGGTCACCGCCGCGGTCTTTCTGATCGGCGCCGCCGCCATTGTCGGCATCCCGCCCACCTGCGGCTTCTTCAGCAAATGGTACCTGATCAGGGGGGCGGTCCAGGCCGGCGCCTGGCATTTCATCGCGGCGCTCATTTTTGCCAGCCTGGCGAGCGCCGTCGTCTTTTTCCGGCTCATTGAGATCGCCTGGTCCGGCACATTCGACGGACACGGCCACGGAACGCCTCCGGTCGCCCGGGCCGAGGCGCCCCTTGCCATGCTGGCCCCCATGGTGGCGGTGGCGGCCCTGCTGGTGATTGTCGGCCTCTACACCAACGAAATCGTCGCCAACCTCATCCGCTGGGCCATTCCGGCCGGACTCTAGCGAGGGATCATGCCGCTGCCGCCTTTCACCGCCTCTGCCCCCCTGCTGGCCGTCCTGGTCTCCCTGGCCGCGGTGCCGCTCCTTGCCCTGAGCCGCAACCGCCCGAACCTGCGTGAATTCTGGACCTTTGCCGCCGCCTTTCTCAAGTTCTGGCTGGTGCTTGCCATGGCGGGCTGGATCCTCCAGGGCAACACCATCTCCCTGGAAGTGCTCCGCATCCTGCCCGAGCTCTCCCTGCGGTTCACGGTGGACGGCTTCGGCCTGCTCTTCGCCCTGGTGGCCTCCTCGCTCTGGATCGTCACCTCCATGTACTCCATCGGCTACATGCGGGGGCTTAAGGAGCACGGGCAGACGCGCTACTCCATCTGCTTTGCGCTGGCCCTCTCCGCCACCCTGGGCGTGGCCTTTTCCGGCAACCTCTTCACCATGTATCTCTTCTACGAGATGCTCTCGCTCTCCACCTACCCGCTGGTCGCCCATCATCAGGATCTGGAAGCGCGCTCCGCCGGCCGCAAGTATCTGACCTATCTGCTGGGCACCTCCATCGGCCTGGCCCTGCCGGCCATGGTGGTCACCTTCCATCTCGCCGGCACCCTGGACTTCACCAGCGCGGGGCTCTTCCCGGCCGAGACCCCGAAGGCGACCCTCGTTGTCCTGCTCCTCATGTTCCTCTTCGGCTTTGCCAAGGCGGGCATCATGCCCTTCCACTCATGGCTTCCGGGCGCCATGGTGGCCCCCACGCCGGTCTCGGCCCTGCTCCATGCCGTGGCCGTGGTCAAGGTGGGAGTCTTCTGCATCGTCCGGGTGATCACCGGGGTTTTTGGCATCGATCTGCTCGCACGCCTCGACCTCAACACCATCATCTGCGTGATCGCGAGCTTCACGGTGCTCACCTCCTCGCTCATCGCGCTGACCCAGGACAACCTGAAAAGGCGGCTCGCCTTCTCCACCATCGGCCAGCTCTCCTACATCATCCTCGGCGCGGGTCTCGCCTCGAAACTGGGCGTGAAGGGCAGCATGCTCCACATCGCCATGCACGCCTTTGGCAAGATCACCCTCTTTTTCTGCGCCGGCGCCATCTTCGTGGCCACCGGCAGGAAGTACATCAGCGAGATGGCGGGCATCGGCCGGCGGATGCCGGTCACCATGTTCGCCTTTTTCGTGGGCAGTTTGAGCGTCATCGGCCTGCCGCCCGCCGGCGGGCTTATCAGCAAGTTCCTCATGGTGCGCGGCGCCCTCGAAGCGGACATGCTCTGGGTCCTGGTGGTCTATCTGGTGAGCTCGCTCCTCAATGCCGCCTACTTCCTGCCCGTGGTCTACAAGGCTTTTTTCTGCACCGAGGCGGAGGCGCAGTTTGCCGAGCGGATCGAGGAAGCGCCGCTCGCCTGCGTGGTGCCGCCAATGATCACCGCGGCGGTCAGCGTGCTGCTCTTTTTCTACCCGACCCTCTTCCTGGCCTTTGCCAGCCTGATGTACTAGGGAGGACCCCATGGCGATCCCGGAACGCGACCAAGGATACTTCGACCAGCCAGCCACACGGAAAAAGCTGTGGCTCTTGCTCTGGGGTTTTTGCGCCCTCACCGTGGTGCTCGAACTCTTCATCGAGCGCGAGCCCCATTTCCCGCAGGAAAACTTCTTCGGCTTCTATGCGCTCCTGGGCTTTCTCGCCTGTTCGGGCTGCATCCTGGTGGCCAAGGGGCTGGCCCTCTTTTTAAAGGCACGGACCGATTACTATGACGACGCTGACGATCAATAACCTGCCCCCCGGCCTGATCCTCCTGCTGGGCGCCCTCCTGGTCCCCCTTTTCCGGGGCCGGCTCAGAAACTGGTTCGTGATCCTCTTGCCGGCCCTGGCCTTCTGGCAGGTAAGCTGCCTGAACGAGGCGGCGGTGCTCAGCCTGCCCTTCCTCGATTTCGAACTCAACGTGCTGCGGGCCGACGTCTGGAGCAGGGCCTTCGGCTACATCTTCACCCTCAACGCCTTTGCCGCCTTCCTGTACGGCTCTTACCAGAAGAAGAGCACCGAGTTCGTGGCCGCCCTCCTCTACATCGGCAGCGCGCTCATGGTGGTCTTTGCCGGCGACCTCATCACCATCTACCTCTTCTGGGAGGCCATGGCGGTCACCTCGGTCTATCTGGTCCTGGCCAGCAAGACCACCAAGGCCCTTGCCGCGGCCCGGCGCTATATCCTGGTCCATGTGGTGGGCGGCCTGGTGCTCCTGGCCGGCCTCGTTCTCCTCATCCACGATACCGGCTCCATCGCCTTTGCCGCCTTTGCCCGGGAAGGCGCCACCCCGGCCACCTGGCTCATCCTGATCGGCTTTCTCATCAACGCCGCGGCAGTGCCCTTTTCCTCCTGGCTGCCCGACGCCTACCCGGAGTCCACGGTCCTGGGCGGCGTGATTTTGAGCGCCTACACCTCGAAAACCGCGGTCTACACCCTGGTGCGCGGCTTTCCCGGCTGGGAGATCCTCATCGTCATCGGCTGCGCCATGACCCTCTACGGCATCATCTACGCGCTCCTCGAAAACGACATGCGCCGCATTTTGGCCTACTCCATCATCAACCAGGTGGGCTTCATGGTGGTGGGGGTGGGCATCGGCACGCCGCTTGCCCTGGCGGGCACCGTGGCGCACGCCTTCTGCCACATCATCTACAAGGCGCTCCTCTGGATGAGCGCCGGCGCCGTGCTCTACCGCACCGGACGGAGCAAATGTACGGAACTGGGCGGCCTCTACAACACCATGCCCTGGACCTTGATCCTGGGCGGGATCGGGGCTCTGGCCATCTCCTCGGTGCCCCTCACCTCGGGCTTCACCAGCAAGACCATCATCATCGCCGCAGCCGCCAACCAGCATCTCTTCTGGGCCTGGCTCATTCTGGAGATCGCCTCGGCCGGCGTCTTTCTCCATGCGGGCATCAAGTTCCCCTACTTCGTCTTCTTTGCCAAGGATTCGGGGCTGCGGCCAGCAGAGGCGCCCAAATCCATGCTGGCCGGCATGGGACTTCTCGCCTTCCTCTGCCTCTCTCTCGGCATGTTCCCGGAACGGCTCTACGACATCCTGCCCAACAGCGAGCTGGTCAAGGCCGCCATGCCCTATACCTTCAGCGACATCTACCTCCACCACTTCGGCCATGTGGTGACCCAGTCCCAGATGCTGATCTTCTCGGGGCTGGTCTTTTTCCTCTTCCTGCCGCTCTTGAAGCGCACCGACACCATCTCGCTGGATTTCGACTGGTTCTACCGCAAGGGCGGCGAACTCTTCTACCACTTCATGGACAGCATCCTGAACAGAATCAACCGCTGGACCAACGATACCGTGGCCCTCAGCTTCACCGCGACGCTCTCCCGCTATGTTAACGACGGCCCGGCGCGGCTCTGGCTCGTGGTGGTGAAGCCGCTCTGGCAGATGTCGAGGGTTCGAATCGAGGGGGCGGACGGTGCCGAGGCCCGCTTGCTGCGGCTTTTCCGCACGTCTGCCTTTTCCATCGGCAGCGCCGCCATCTTTTCCATCGGCCTGCTGCTGATGCTGCTGCTGTTGTAAACACCGCGCCACGCCGAAAGAGGAAACCATGCGCACGGGCATCCGGTCACACACATCGCGGCAGGACAAGGGCCGCTACGCCGCGGAGCAGGGTTTTTCACTCATCGAACTGCTGGTGGTCCTGATCATCCTGGGGTTCATCGCCTCGCTGGCCGGCCCGCGCCTCTTCGGCAAGCTGGTGGGAGACCGGCAGGAGATCGCCAGGAGCCATATCGAGATGCTCACGGCGGCACTCGACGCCTACCAAAAGGATACCGGCCGCTATCCCGGCGAGGAGGAAGGATTGGGGGCCCTGATGCAGAACCCTGGGGTGAAGAAATGGGATGGTCCCTACCTCAAGAAAGAGGTGCCCCTCGACCCGTGGGGTTACCCCTACCACTACCGGAACCCCGGCCAGCATGGGCGGGTCGATATCTTTTCCTACGGCGGCGACAACAAGGCCGGCGGCGAGAAGGGCGACGC
Organism: Thermodesulfobacteriota bacterium; assembly: GCA_040757055.1. Taxonomy (GTDB): domain Bacteria; phylum Desulfobacterota; class Desulfobulbia; order Desulfobulbales; family Desulfurivibrionaceae; genus JAJZRJ01. Next base: position 80,018 of record JBFLXY010000008.1, read on the forward strand.
CGACGTCGGCAACTGGTAAGGGTTAGGGCGTGGCCGGAGGGCCGCCCGCAAGAAGGTCCGCAAGCGTCCGCTCAACAACCGGGGCCAGCACGCTGCTGCCGCCCCGCACATAGAAAGGTGAGGCCGAGGACTTCATGACATGGCTGCCGCCCATGCCGCCCCCTTCGTCCCTGGCCCCGACCACCAACGTCACCGTCCCGGTGGTGGTGGTGAGGGTGAGGGTGGCCAGCGGCTTGTCCAGGCCATATTCCTTTTTCGCCTCCCGGCCCAGATACTCGGTAAGCGCGATGCGGCTCACCGCCGCAAGGAATTCCTGCACCCTGGCCTGATCCAGTTGCAGGCCCGCACCGCTCTCGGCCGGCCGCCAGCCTTCGCCGCCCTTGGCCAGCCGGATGACGCCTCTTCGGTTGGCCAGATGGATCTCCCGCAACGCCTCCGGCGCCACCGCCACATACTCCCGCTGCCACCAGAACTTCTCGTCCGCCGGCAGCTGCCAGGCGGCCAGATCGCCCACCAGATAGATCGCGTCGTCGCCCTCGGCCCGCACATGGGTGGCGGTGTGATTGGGCGAGGTGCCGAGGTAAAGGATGCGCTCGCCCCCCGCCGCCAGGGTCAGGATAACCTTCTGGCCAAACTCCTTGCCCACCTGGAAACGGCTGTGCGCCTCCCTGGTCTGGGCCACCAGACGGTCGGAGCGCAGGCCGGCCAGGCGGGTCAGCAGATTCTCGATCTTGTCGCGGTCCGCCGGATACTGCGCCGGCGTATCGACGATCCAGCCCTGACCCTGGCGCGCGACCGCCACAACCGCGCCATCCGGGGTGGCGACGGTGAGCCGCGCCACGGCCTCGGGCTTCAATCCCTCGAAAAAGACCTTGGTCGGGCCGCTTTGCTTCCGCGGCATGTACACAACGCCAATCACCACCACCTGGAGGCACAACAGGCCCAGCAGGATCAGATTCCGTTTGGTCAGCATGGGTGTCACCTCAGGAAACCACATCGTCGAGTTGCAGCGGCTGTTCCCGCTGGCGGCGGCGGTGGCCGTACCAGCTCACGCCAATGAGCGCCGCCAGGGCTAGGCCATAGTTGAACCATTCCCAGAAGGCCTGCTCCCGCCTCGGCATGGGGGAGAGCAGCCGGGTGTGGGAGCCGCGGGAGCGGATGGCGAGCAGGGCCTCGTCCTCCACCGACCAGTCGACGATGTTCTGCACCAGGGCCAGGCTGTTCATGAAGCGCTCCTGGCCGGTGGCCTGGGCCATGGAGATGACCGCATCGCTCACGAACTCGGAGGAGCCCACCACCACCAGCCGGGCGCCGTCGGCCGACGAGGCCGCCAGCGGCGAGAGCGCCACCGGCTCGCTCGCCCCGGCCTTGCCCGGTTCCGCCTTGGGCGGCTGGCCGTGGCGCGGATCGGGACGGTCGGCGAAATAACTGGGAAAGGTGCCGGTGATGGCCACCGCCAGGGTCCGTTTCTGGACATCCTGCCCGACTGGGAAGCCATATTGCGGATAACGCCGGAAATCTGGCTGGATGCTCGCATCGCGGTAGAGCCAGGCCGAGGGGCTCGATTCCAGCACCACCAGCGCCTTGCGGCCGGCGAGCTTTTCCTGGTTGAGCGAGAGCGGCGAGGGCCAGTTGAGGGTCACCGCCGGCAGGTTGGCCACAATGGGACTCTGGCGGTTCATGCCGCTGGCCCGCACATCGACGAAAAAGGGGTAGGCGATGTGCTTGATCTCCTGGACCGTCACCCCGCCGATATCGCGATTGACCGGCACCGGAAAGGGCTCGTTCTGCCTGTCCATGACCAGGGTCTGGTCGATGGCCACGCCATAGTGGGCGAGCATCTCGTGGAGCCCGCCCTGCACCGGCTTGAGGGCCAGGTTCTGGGCCCCGGGGGGCAGGTCGAGCTGATAGGAGCCGCCGAGCACCACCACGCTGCCGCCCCGCATAAGGTACTGGTCCACGGCAAAGCGCTCCAGCTCGCTCATCTGCTGGGGAGCAATGAGCAGCAGCACGTCGATGTCGCCGCCCACCGTACCGCCCATCAGGTTGACCGGCTCGATATTGTAGTTCTCCCGCAGCACCTGCTGGAACATCTGATGCTGCTGGCGCGGCTGGCCGAAGCCGCCGAAGTCGGGCCGCGGGGTCCAGACACCCACGGTCTTCAAAAAGCCCGAGGCAGTGCGCTTGATCGCAGCCTCGATCTCCTGGCGGATGGCCACGGCATTCATGTCCGCCGCCAGCGGAATCGCCTCGGTCGTGTCACCCACCTTGAGCAGCAGGGCGAGGTAAAAACTCTGCTCCGAGAGAAGCGAGGCGCGCAGGGGCTTGACCCCGAACTGCTGGCCCACCCCCTCGCGGCTGATGCCGGCCGCCGGATCGTCGGGGTCGATCCAGACGAGGTTCAGTTTGCCGCCCGCTTCTTTAGCCAGCCCCTCGGCAGCTTCGCGGATCTGGCCGGGCAGCCCGGCCACCGCCTTGGGCAGGGAGTTGGGGGTAATGATGGCGGTGAGGGTCAGCGGCTTTTCGGCCCGGGCAAAGACCGTATCGATGCCCTGGAAGCCGTGCACCACCTTTTTCACCGTGCGGGTCAGGTCGTATTCCAGGTTGCGCAGCCCCACCTCCATCTGGCCGTCGGGCCTGGGCCTGACCTCGATGAGGTCGTCAAAGCCCAGGGTCACGAACTGGTCGCCGTACTTGATGAGGATGTTGAAGTAGGAATTGACCACCGCCGCCTCGTAGCGGCCCGCCACCTGAAAGGGCACCGGCTTGATGTTGTAGAGCTGGTTGGCCTCGCTTTCGGCACCCTCGTCGTTGCGCGGGTCGATGAAGCTCACCCGCACCTTGCCCTTGCCGGCCACACCGTACTCCTGGAGCACGTCACGGATCTGCGGCACCAAAGGGGCCAGGAGCGGATGGGTCTTCTCGCTGAAGTAACCGCGGATCACGAGGGGTTCCTGGAGTTGGCCCAGCTGCTGGCGGGTGACCTGCGAGATGGAGAACCTGCGGTCCGCCGTGAGGTCGAGGCGCAGGGTGTGGACCGTATTGAGCCAGAGATTGGCGGCCAGCAGGTTGGCGCCCACCAGGAGGAGGGCGATCTTCACCTGGCGGCGGTGGCCGGCCGTGGCCGTGCCCTTGCTCCAGCGCTGGCTCTCCAGCGAGACCGTGTTGCACCACAGGAAGAAGAAGGTGAGGGAACCGTAGTACACCAGGTCGCGCAGGTCGATGACCCCGCGCTCGATGTTCGCAAAGCGGCTGCCGGTGCCCAAGGCCCGCAGCACCTCGCCGGCCTGGTTGCCGAAGAAGGTGGTGAGCCCGGCAGAGCCGAGGAGATAGCAGAGGCCGCAGGCCAGCACGGTGACCAGCAGGGCCACGATCTGGTTGTCGGTGCGGGATGAGACAAAGAGGCCGATGGCGATGTAGGCCGCGGCCATGAAGAGCACGCCGAGATAGCCGCCAATGACCGGCCCCCAGTCCAGGTTGCCCAGGAAGGAGACGGTGAGCGGCAGGCCGAGGGTAAAGGCCAGGGCCAGGCCAATGAGGGCGAGCACCGCCAGGAACTTGCCGGCCACCAGATGGCCGAGGCGCACCGGCAGGGTGAGCAGCACCTCAAGGGTGCCCATGCGCTGCTCCTCGCTCCATTGGCGCATGGTGAGCGCGGCGGAGAGGAAGATCATCAGGAGCGGCATCCAGCGGAAGAGGGGCCGGATGTCCGCCAGGTTGCGGGCAAAAAAGGTTTCGAGCCAGAAAAAGGAATAGAGGGCGGCGAGCAGGAAGGCGCCGATGAAGATCGGTGCCATGGGCGAACCGAAATAGGCCTTGAGTTCCTTCTTGGCCACGGCCAGCGATTGATGCATCATGCCCCTCCCCCGGCCGTGGCCAGCTCGTTGAAGACCGCCTCCAGCGTCCGCACATCGCGGCGCAACTCACTGAGCAGCCAGTTGTTCTCTCTGGCCAGCTGGTAGATATCCGGGCAGAGGTCGCGCTCCGTGGCGCCATGGACCCGGTAGGTGATCTGCTGGCCGTGCCGGGTCACCACCTCGGCGTGCTTCACCCCGGCAAGGGCCGTGAGCCCGGCCAGGACCCGTTCCGTCTCCGTGGCCGCAGCCAGGGTCACCACCGCGTCGGCGGTGGCGGCAAGGTCGGAAAGGCGTGCGTCGGCCTTGACCTCGCCGCGCATGATGATGATGGCGCGGTCGCAGGTCGCCTCCACCTCGGAAAGAATGTGGGTGGAAACGAGCACCGTACTGTGCCGGGCCAGGCGCTGGATGAGATGGCGCACCTCGACGATCTGGGTCGGGTCGAGGCCGTTGGTGGGCTCGTCGAGGATGAGGAGTTTGGGCTGGTGGAGGATGGCCTGGGCAATGCCCACCCGCTGGCGGTATCCCTTGCTCAGGGTGCCGATGGGCCGGGTGAGGCGGTCGGCCAACCCCACCGCATGGACTGCGGCGGAGAGGCGGGCCCGCTGTTCGCTCGGCGGAATCTGACGGAGGTCGGCCATCATGCGCAGATAGCTCTGCACCGTGAGTTCCGGGTAGAGCGGCGCGTTTTCGGGCAGGTAGCCGATGAGCTGCTGCACCTTTTCCGGCTCGGTCACCACGTCGTGGCCGCCCACCTCGGCGGTGCCGGCGGTGGGGTGGAGATAGCCGGCGAGGATCTTCATCAGCGTGGTCTTGCCCGCGCCGTTGGGCCCCAAGAGGCCGATGATCTCGCCGGGAGAAACCACGAGCGAGACCCCGCGCAGGGCCTCGACCTCGCCGTAGGACTTCCACAGATCCTGAACGCGTATCATCATGCTCTCCGTTAGCAGTCCGCTGCAAAAAACCCTCCTGGTTTTTTGCAACCGTCGGTTGGCCAAGTGCGCTTTGGCCAACCTCGCGATTTTTTTGGCCCTTTCGGGCCGGCAAAATTCGGCACCACGTCCCTGTGGTGCCAACAGCCCGTTTTTCAATGGGCTGTTAGGGGAAGGGAAAAGCCGGTGGTGACACCGATCATGCGTCGGTGCCCACCAGGCGCGCAAGGATATTATAGGTACGCTCCACCATGATGCGCGGCTCGACGGTGAGGCCCGCCTGGATCATGGCGTTGTCGCATATTTGTTCGACAACGCTCCTTGCCAAAGGTTCCTCGCTGGCGCGCAGGGCGTTGAGTCCCTTGAGCAGGGGATGGCTGGTGTTGATCTCCAGCACCTTGCGTCCGAAGTCGGGCACATTCTGGCCCGAGGCGCGCATCACCCGCTCCATGCTGCTGGTGAGAAAGCCGTCCGGATTGACGATCATGGCCGGACTGCCGGAGAGGCGCTTCGACTCCTTCACCTCCTTCACCCGGTCGCCGAGAACCCCCTGCATCCAGGCGATGAGCGCCTTGGCCTCGGTGGTGTCCAGGGCCGCCGCGGTTTCGGTCTCCGCCTCGGTCGCCTTGGCGGTTTCCGGCAGGTCGATATCGCCGCGGTCGGCAGAGACGAGCTTTTTGCCGTCGAACTCGCCGAGGTGATTCATGGCAAAGTCATCGATGGCCTCCAGGGTGTAGAGCACCTCGATGCCCCGCTTCCTGAAGGCCTCCACATAGGGACCCGCCTCGATGGCCTCGCGGCTTGCGCCGTTGATGTAGTAGATCTCCTTCTGGCCCTCGGCCATCCGCTCCACATACTCCTTGAGCGAGGTGAGCGCACCTGCCTCGGTGGCGGAGGACTCGAAGCGCAGCAATTTCGCCACCTCCTCGCGGTGGCCAAAATCGCTGATCGCCCCCTCCTTGAGGAAAACGCCGAAGGTCTGCCAGAACTTTTTATACTGCTCCGGCTCGGAGCGGGAGAGTTCGTCGAGAAATTTCAGAAAGCGGCCGGTGACCACCCTGTTGATCTTCATCACCAGGGCGCTGTCCTGCAGGGCCTGGCGCGAGATGTTGAGCGGCAGGTCCTCGCTGTCGATGACGCCCTTCACGAAGCGGAGCCACTCGGGCAGGATGCTCTTGGCGTGCTGCTCGATGAGCACCCGCTGGCAGTAGAGGTTCACCCCCGGTTCCATGCGGCCGAAGCCCAGGCTCTCCACGTTTTCCTGGGGCACGAAGAGCAGCGCCTTGATGGCCAGCGGCGCATCGGCGGTGAAGTGGAGCCGGGTCAGGGGCTCGTCGAAGGCATTGGCCACGTACTTGTAGAACTCGGTGTACTCCTCGTTCTTGATCTCGCTCCTGCTCCGGGTCCAGAGGGCCTGAACCGTGTTGACCGCCTCGCCCTTCACCTTGATGGGGAAGGGGACGAAGCTCGAATACTGCCTGATGATCCGGGTGAGGGTCGCCTCGTTGGCATAGTGACGGGCCTCCTCCTTCAGCTCCAGGGTGATGGAGGTGCCGCGCCGGATGCCGGGGCAGATGGAGATGGTGTAGGTGCCGCCGCCGTCGGAGACCCATTCATGGCCCATGTCGTCCTGGCGGAAGGAACGGGACTTGACCCGCACCGTGCTGGCCACCATGAAGGCGGCGTAGAAGCCGACGCCGAACTGGCCGATGAGGTGGACGTTCTTCTGGTCGCCCTCGGAAAGTTTCGAGAAAAAGGTCTTGGAACCGGAATGGGCGATGGTGCCGAGGTTCGCCTCCAGCTCGCCGCGGTCCATGCCGATGCCGGTATCGGTGATGGTGATGGTATGGTTCTTCTCGTCGCAGTCGATGGTGATCTCGAGCGGCACATGGCTGTCGAAGACCTCCTGCTCCAGGAGCTGCTGGTGGCGGAATTTCTCCAGGGCATCGGCGCTGTTGGAGATGAGTTCGCGCAGGAAGATGTCTTTCTCCGTGTAGAGGGAGTGGATGACGATGTCGAGCATCTTCTTGACTTCGGCCTGGAACTCCCTGGTCTCGGTCTGGGGCGTCGTGGTGTCGGCACTCATGCAAATACCTCGTGTCACAGGAATGGGTTGGCAAAAATGTGGGCCAGAAAGTAATCATTCCCGCTCTTCTGTCAACCCCGGCGCCCTGTTTCTTGATGGTTTACAATGCCGCCCCGGTGTGGGATAATGCGGCGTCACGATGGAGGGGTCATGGCAGCATGAAGGAGCAGCGGTGAACGTCGAACAGGAATACATCCGGGACATTGAAAAGCTGGCGCCCTGCCCGCAGGTGGCGCTGGACGTGCTGGCCATCGCCCACGAGCACGACTGCTCCATCTCGGTGCTGGCCGAGAAGATCGAACGCGACCCGAACCTCACCGCCAACATGCTGCAGATGGCCAACTCGGCCTACTTCGGCCACATGAAAAAGATCTCCTCGGTGAACGACATCATTGTCCGCCTCGGCATCGAGAGCGTCAAGATCATCGCCATCACCAGCGCCTCTGTGGGACTGCTCAAGTCGGCGCAGGAAGCCTATGCCCTCACCAGCGGTCAGCTCTGGCAGCACTCCTACGCCACCGCCATCCTCGCCTCCATCATCGGCCGCTACGCCAAGGTCAAGGACAGCCCCAGCCTCTACACCGCGGCCCTGCTCCACGACATCGGCAAGATGGTGCTGAACCGGCCCCTGCAGATCGAAAGCTACAACCACCCCGAGGTTCCGGCCGAAACCCCGCTCCTGGTCAGGGAGCAGCAGCTGCTCCACACCGACCACGCCCGGGTGGGCATGGCGCTGCTGGAAAAATGGGGGTTACCGGAGGCGGTCTTTGTGCCGGTGGGGATGCACCACACCCTGGACCAGCCCCAGGCCCAGCGCGTACCCGCCAAGGTGATCCACCTGGCCAACGCCCTGGTCCATCTCACCTCCATCGACGAAGAGGCGGAAGGGGACTTCTTCTTCGATGTCCTGGCCTACGAAGACCGCAAGGAATCGCTGCCCGAGGTACCGCATTTCGAGGAGAACATGCGGATCATCATCGAGGAGTTCGTCGAGAAATACCAGGCCACGGTGGCGGTCTACGTCCTGTAGGAACGCCCCCCTCTCTTCTTCCCACCCGACTACATTGCTCCGGCCAGGTGCGCCATCTCGTCGGTGTGCATGAGCCGGTCGATGTCGAGGAGGATGGTCACCCCCTCCTTGAGCTTGGCCATGCCGAGGATCATGGCGGTATCGAGGCCGCCGCCGAAGGATGGGGCGTCTTCGACCTGCTCCTCTTTGATGTTGGCCACCTCGGAGACGGTATCCACGATGATGCCCATGAGGGTCGAGCCGCGCATGCCGGAAATCTCGACGATGATGATGCAGGTGCGGCTGGTGTGTTCCGCCTCCGCCATGCCGAACTTGAGCCGCAGGTCCATCACCGGGATCACCCGGTCGCGCAGGTTGATGACCCCCTTGAAGAAGGGCGGCATCTCCGGCAGTTCGTGGATGGGCAGGAGTCCGATGATCTCGCGCACGTCGAGGATGCCCAGGCCGTAGCGCTCCTCGCCCAGGCCGAAGACCAGATATTTGCCCTCCCGGGTGGCGAGCTTCTGCGACTCCTCGAAGGCCCGCAGTTTCTGGGCCGCACCGCCCGCCTCGCCGGCGCCGGTCTGGCGCTGAGTCCGCCGTGCGCCGCAGGCCTGGTCGGCAAAGCGGCTGTCGATGAAATCGGCCACGTTGATGGTACGGCCGATTTCCATCTTGTTCACCATATAGTCCTGGATGGTCTCCAGATCCTCGGCCACTGGGTAGAGGTCGTCGTAAGTGATGCCCTGCGGGTCGGAGAGCACCTGGCGCAGCAGGGCAGCCTCCAGCCCCAGCTTCTTCTGGGGGTCGAGGAAGGCCACGGCGATCTCTGAAGCCTGGTCGATGTTCTGGCCGATGAAGCGGCCGCTCTCCACCACCAGGTTGGTGAACTCCTGGACCGCCTCGGGGTACTGGCGGATGACCTCCTCACGGAAGACCACCACGCAGCAGGGATGGTCCTGCCAGATCTCGCTGGAGAGAAACTGGCGCTCGGCGATCCCGGCGGCGATGGCCCGCGAGCCGATGGGTTCGGCCACCAGGAAGCCGCACGCCTCGGTATTCTCCTTCAGAAACTCCGGCATGGCGATGGGCGGCACCACGTCGAAGAGCACGTTCACCGCCTCCTTGCCGGCCACCCCGGGCCGCAGCCCCATCTGGGTGAAGTACATGTGGGCCAGCATGTTGTGGATCGACATCTTGTGCGGGATGTAGAAGGTCTTGTGCTTGAAGAACTGCTGGTAAGGCTTGGCGTACTTGCCCGCCCGGTTGCGCACGCAGATGCTGCCGTTGCGGTGGGCAAAGAGCACCAGCCGGATCGGCACCTTGTAGCTGAAGAGGTCCATGGCCGCCGGGGCCAGGATGAAGGCGCCGTCCACCTCGCCTTTTTCCAGCGCCGCCTGCACCGGGTTCCAGCTCGGCATGCAGAGGGTCTCGAGAGAGAAACGGGCCGCCTGCCGCTCGCCGCTTTCCATCCGGTGTTTGAGCACGCCCAGGGCCAGATGGTCGGTGATCTGGATGTGGGCCATCTTGAGATGGACCTTGCCCGAGCTTGAGACCTTGGGCCCCTCCTCTTTCCTGGGCGCCGCAGCCTTTTTGATGCCAAAGGCCTCGTCAATCGCCGCCTTCAGCTCGTCCGGGGTGAAGGGCTTCGCCACCACGCCGTTGGCGCCGCCCTCCTTGGCCTTGGCCACGTATTCCTTGTCGCCATGGCCAGTGGCCATGAGAAAGGGAATCGCCTGGAAGCGCGCATCGCTGCGCATCCACTGCACCAGGGCGTAACCGTCCCGGTTGGGCATGGCCCAGTCGCTGATGACGAGCTGGACATCGCCCTCGGCTTCAAGCCTGGCCACGGCGTCATCGCCATCCACCGCCTCGACGATGTTGGCAAAGCCGATCTGATTGAGAATCCGGGCCTCCATTTTGCGCATGGTGCCGGCATCTTCGACGAGCAGTATCTTGATGGACGGATCAACGGGCATGGGTCACCTCCTGAGGTCCTCCCATCATAGTGCAACTTGTCCCTGGACACAAGCGGAGCGCGCTCCCGGCGCGAATCCCCTTAAAAAACGGGGCGTTTCTTTTCCGTTTGGCCGCAGCGGCCGGCCGGGCTATAATGGGCAGCGTGGTGCCGCATGGGCGCAGGCATCACCCGCAAAGGGGGAGGGGATGGCGGAACAGATTCTTTACACACCCGCAGAGGTGGAAGGCCTCCGGCAGGAGGGGCGGGTCACCCTCATCGACATCCGCGACAAGGTGATCTACAAACAGGGGCATATCCCCGGCGCGGTGAATGCGCCGGAGGTCTTCTACTATCTCAGCGAGAGCACGCCGGATGGCCTGGCGGCGCTGCACGAAACCTTCCGCCAGACCTTTTCCCGGGCCGCGGTCGTTCCGGAACGGCTGGTGATCTTCTACGAAGACAGTCTCGACAGCCGCTACGGCTCTTCCTGCCGGGGCTACTGGCTGCTCACCTACCTGGGGCACCGGCAGGTCGGCATCCTCGACGGCGGCTTTTCCGAATGGCGGGCCGCCGGCCTTGCGGTGGAAACAGCACCGGCCCAACCGGAGCCGAGCCGCTTTGTTGTCCAGCCCCGCAGGGAACTCATCGCCACCAAGGAAGAGGTGCTCGCCGCCCTGAGCAACCCGGAGAGCATCATCCTCGACAACCGGGATGCGGAAGAGTGGTTCGGCGACTCCTCCTCGCCCTACGGGGTCGACTTCGCCCCGCGCATGGGCCACATCCCCGGCTCCCGCTGGATCGAGTGGTACCGCTTCATGAACCGGGAGCCGGTCCCGGCCTTCCGCTCGCCGGAAGAGATCCAGGCACTGTGCGCCTCGGTGGGCATCCATCCGGAGAACGACATCATCATCTCCTGCTTCAAGGGCTCGCGGGCGTCGCACAGCTATGTGGCGCTCAAGCTCGCGGGCTTCACCAGGCTCCGCAACTATTTCGCCTCCTGGAACGAGTGGTCGCGCGACCCTGCGCTTCCCGTCGCCAAATAGGGCGGCCTACCGCTTCGGCTCCTCAGACGGCGGGCAGCCGCAACCCTTGTCCGGCGATTTCCCGCCTGCGCAACCTCCGCCGCGGCAACTGCAGCCGCACGAACTCTTGCCCGTGAACTGCCGGTAGAGCGTGCGGCCGATCAGACCGGCGCACACCGCCACCACCACGACCACCAGCACGGCATCCCACATCTCAGCCTCCCAGGCCCAGGGCCATGCCAAGCTGATAGACCACCACGGCCAGGCCGAAGGCAAAGACGGTATTGCACCCCATGGCCAGAAAGCCCCACTTCCAGGAGCCTGCCTCGCGGGCAATGCAGACCACGGTGACAAAGCAGGGGGCATAGAACATGACAAAAACGATGAGGGCAAAGGCCATGACCGGATTCCAGTTGGGATCGTCGGCCAGGGTCTGGGCCAGGGACTGGCTCTCCTCCGGATCGACCTCGCCCAGGGAATAGGCCGTGCCCAGGGTGGAAATCACCACCTCCTTGGCGGCAAAGCCGCCGACCAGGGCGATGTTGGTCCGCCAGTCAAAACCGGCCAGCCAGCTCACCTGCTCCAGGGCCCGGCCGGCCCGGCCGGCCGCCGAGTATTCCAGGGCCTCTTCCGCCTCCTGGCGGTCCAGGGCATCGAGGCGCTCCAGCAGATCGACGGCGGCGGGGGAGAGCCCCTCCTCCTCCGCCCCCTCTGCCGTGGCCTCCTGCACCACCTCGGCCGGATAGCCGGTCAGCAGTTCCTGGCGCTGGGCGTCGATCCGCTCCCGCTCGCCCTCAGGCAGGCCGGGAAAGGTCATCATCGCCCAGAGCAGGATGGAGATGGCGAGAATCACGGTGCCCGCCTTCTTGATGTACTGCCAGGTCCGCTCCCAGGTGTGGATCAGCAGCCCCCGAAAGGTGGGCAGCCGGTAGGGGGGCAGCTCCATGACAAAGGGAGTCGATTCGCCGCGCAGAATGGTGAGACGGTAGAATTTCGCCACCAGCAGGGCCACGGCCCAGGCCAGCAGGGTGAGCAGAAACATGACCTGGGCCTGGCTGCTGGCGAAAAAGACGCCGGTCAAGAGCGCCAGGACCGGCAGCTTGGCCCCGCAGTTCATGAAGGAGACGGTGAGCAGGGTGGCGAGCCGTTCGCGCTCCGAACGCAGCGTCCTGGTCGCCATGACGCCCGGCACCGCGCAGCCGCCGGCAATGCCGCCGGAGACGATATAGGCCATGACCGAGCTGCCGTGCAGGCCGAACATCCGGAAGATGCGGTCCATCATGAAAGCAACCCGGGCGAGGTAGCCCGAGTCCTCGAGGATGGCGATGCCGAAGAACATGAACATGATGAGCGGTACGAAGCCGAGCACGCCGCCCACGCCGTCGATGACCCCGGCAACGAGCATCGACTTGAGGTAGCCGTCGGGCAAAATCGCGCCGGCGGCCTCGCGCAGCCAGCCGAAAAAGCCCTCCAGCCACGCCACCGGCAGTTCGCTGTAGGTGAAGGTGAAGTTGTAGAGGCCGAAGAGAATCGCCAGCATGATGATCGGCCCCAGGAAACGGTTGGTGAGCACCTTGTCGATGCGGTCCGAGGCATAAAGGCGGTCGGCGTCGTACTTACGGGTGATGACCTCCTGCCGGAGAATCGACTTGATGTAGCCGTAGCGATGATCGGCGATGATCGCCTCGGGGTAGGTTTCCATGGTCCGTTGCAGATGGTCGGTGGCCCCCTGCACCCAGCGGTCGAGATCGGCGGAAAGCGCGGCATTTTCCTTCGCCCCCCGATCCCGGATCTGGCTGTCGTTCTCCAGGTATTTCACCGCCAGCCAGCGCGACGGATAGAGGCGGGTGAGAAAGCCCCGCTCCTCGATCTCCTTCTCCATGGAGCGCAGCACGCCGTCGAGGTCCTCGCCATAGGAGATCTGGAGGGGATTCCACGCCCTGCCGGCCTGGGCCATGGCCGTGGCCATGAGTTCGGCGGTGCCCTTGTTGCTGCGGGCCACGATCGGCACCACCGGCACTCCCAGCAGTTCGGCCAGCCGCGACGCATCGACGGCGATGCCGCGATCCTCGGCCACATCCATCATGTTGAGCGCCACCACCATGGGCACTCCCAGCTCCAGGAACTGGGTGGTGAGGTAGAGGTTGCGCTCAAGGTTGGAGGCATCGACGATGTTGATCACCACATCCGGCCGTTCCTGCACCAGATAATCGCGGGCGACCACCTCCTCCACCGAATAGGCGGTGAGGGAATAGGTGCCGGGCAGATCGACGATGTTGATCTGCTCGCCGGAGGCGGCGACATGGAGCCCCTCCTTTTTTTCCACGGTGACGCCGGGATAGTTGCCCACATGCTGGCGGGCGCCGGTGAGGGCGTTGAAGAGCGTGGTCTTGCCGGAATTGGGATTGCCGGCCAGGGCGACGGTGATGGGTGCGGTCATGACTGCGTTGCCTCCTGCGCTTCGGTGACTTCCACTTCGATGTGGTCGGCTTCGTTGTTGCGCAGGGTCAGGGTGCCCCCCATGACGCGGAGCGCCACCGGGTCATAGAGGGGGGCGCGGCCCTGCACGGTGACCTGGGTGCCGGGCACCAACCCCATGTCCCTGATCCGGCGGCCCAGTTCGCCGGCCACCTTGACGGCGGTGATCACGCCGCTCTGGTTGCGCTTCATCTGTCGCAGCATTATCCGTGGCATGGCCTTCTCCTTACGCACCGGGGCCCGAATCGCCCCTCGCCTTTCCCGTGATGGAACCTGTCCGTTCACCTATATACGGCAACGCAATTCCACGGTCAACACTTTTTTTATCAGATCAAAAACTATTAGGTATGCCGAATGCCGTCTGGCCCGCCCCAGGCCCGCGTGTCGGCCTTTTCGTTTGACAAGGGGAAGCGCATCGTATCTAATGGACACTATGGCGTTTTTGTCTGTCTCGCGAACAACATCCCTTGGGGGGCGCAGGCAATGGCAAGGAACGACGCAACACCCGAACGGCGACTCTTCACGCGCTTCCCGGTCAGGGACCATGCTGTGATCGCCATCAACTCCCGGCTCGGCGAACTGATCGACATCAGCTTCGGCGGGCTGGCCTTCCGCTATGCCGGTGCCAAACCGTGGCCGCGCCAGAAAACGCAGCTCGCCATGCTGTGCGGGGCGGATGATTTCTGCCTCCAGGTGCCCATCACGGTGGTTGCGGACACCGCGCTGCATCCCGCCGAAAAAGCAGGCCAGACAAGCGCCATGCGGCGATGCGGCATGCAATTCGGCGAACTGGATGCCAAACAGCTCATCCAGCTCATCGCCTTTATCCGCGACAACACCGAGGACCAGGAACTGCCCGAGACCCGTACCATGATGCCCAGCGCCTGAGACGGCGCCAGCGGCGGGATGGAAAGGGGGGAGGACGGCGGGCCGAGAAGGCCCGCCGTCAAGATCAGGAGCGGATTTCGATGCCGCACCCGCTGAGATGCGCCTTCACCGCGCCGATGGGCACTTCCCTGCGGTGGAAGATGCCGGCGGCCAGGGCAGCCTCCGCGCCAGTCTTCTCAAAAACCTCGGAGAAGTGCTCCACCTTGCCGGCCCCGCTGGAGGCGATCACCGGGATGGACACGGCCGAACGCACCATGTCGATCAGCTCCAGATCGAAGCCGGAATTGGTGCCGTCGCGGTCGATGCAGTTGAGCAGGATCTCCCCCGCGCCCAGTTCCTCGCACACCCTGGCCAAAGTCACCGCGTCCACGTCCCGGCCTTCCCGACCGCCCTTCACAGTGCACTGGTACCAGCAATATTCCTCGCCATTGGGGCCGGGGAGCGCGGTCTTGATGGTCGGGTGGCCGGTTTCTTCCGGCGACGTCACGTAGACCCGGCGCGGATCGATGGAGATGACCACCGCCTGGTTGCCGTAGAGATAGGCGATCTGCTCGATGGAACTCCTGCCCGTTTTTTTCCCGGAGCGCAGATACTCCTCCACCACAGCCACCGCATCGCCGCCGATGGAGATCTTGTCGGCGCCGGCGCGAAAATACTGGGACGCCACGTCGAGGGCACTGTAGGTGGTGCCCTCGGAGTCGGTGTAATCGCGGATGCCGCCGCCGATGGTGAGCGGCACAAAGACCTGCTCCGAGGTGCGCTCCAGCACCTCCAGCATGGGCTGGTCCTTGAGCGGGAAGTCGCGGAAGGCGGTGATGTTCAGGAAGGTGATCTCGTCCGCCCCTTCCTCGAAATAGCGGCGGGCCAGCTCCACCGGCTTGCCCAGGTTGCGCACCTCGCCGGATTCGCGCACGTCGTACTGGTCGCCCTTGGTCACCACCAGGTCGCCGGCATCGTTGGTGCGCACATCAAGGCAGGCGATGATCCGCTTGGCGAGGCGCGTTGCCGCCTGACCCTGGATGACCTGGCTCGGGTCGCCGGCAGCAAGGTCGCCGGCGGTGAGAAAGTTCCGCAGCAGGGTCAGTCCCGCCCTGCCGCTCTTTTCCGGGTGGAACTGGGTGGCGACGATGTTGCCTTTCTGCACCGCGCTCAAAAAATCGCTGCCGTAGGTGGTGGTGGTGAGCTGCCAGTCGCGGTTGGCCTCGCTGACCTCGGCGCGATATGAGTGGACAAAGTAGAGCTTCTCGCCACTGTATCCGTTGAACAGGGCCGAGGGCTTGCGGATGGCGATGCCGTTCCAGCCGATCTGCGGCACCGAAAGGCCGGGGGCGGTAAAGCGCTTGATCTGGCCGGGGATGAGCCCCAGCCCCGCCACCCCGGGCGACTCCTCGCTTCCCTCAAAGAGGGTCTGCAAGCCGAGGCAGATGCCGAAAAAGGGGCGATCGGCCGCCAGATATGCCTTGAGCGGCGCCAGATAGCCGAGGGCTTCGAGACGCGCCATGGCGCTGCCGAAGCTGCCCACGCCGGGAAAAATCAGCTTCTCCGCGGTGCGGATATCCTCGGCCGAGGCCACGTCCCGCACCTCGAAGCCAAGCTTCCTGATGGCGTTGCGGACGCTGCGCACGTTGCCGGCGCCGTAATCGAGCAGGGCAATCATTGTACCTTCCTGACCATGATCTCTTCCGACCAGTCGTTGTGCTCGAACTGCTCGTGATCGGGCTTCTCCGGCCGCTCCTCAAAGAGGCGCTGATCAAGCCACCTGAGCACCTTGTCGAACTCGGCCGCCACCTGGGCCACGGCTTGGCCGCGATGACTCACCCGGTTTTTCTCCTCCATGGAGGCCTCGGCAAAGGTTTTTCCCAAAATGGAACAGTAGAAGACCGGATCGTAGCCAAAGCCGTCGCTGCCGCGGGGGGCCTCGAGGATCTCGCCCTCGCAGCGGCCCTCGAAGGTCAGGGCCGGTCCGGAAGGCACGGCAATGGAGATCACGCACTCGAAGGCGGCCTTGCGGTTGGCCTTGCCTGCCATCTCCTTGAGCAGTTTGGCGATGTTGTCGCTGTCGGTGGCCTTTTCCCCGGCATAGCGGGCCGAATGGACGCCCGGCGCACCATCGAGCGCCTCCACCGTGAGGCCGGAATCGTCGGCCATGGCCGGCAGCCCAAGCACCTTGGCGGTGAAGCTCGCCTTCTTGTAGGCATTGTCGTCAAAGGTGGCGCCATCCTCCACCGCCTCGGGGATGGGCCCGAAGTCGGCAAGACTCTTGATCTCCACCGGAAAGTCTTTCAGCATCTCGGCGAATTCTTTCACCTTGCCCTGGTTGCGGGTGGCGAGCACGATGATCTGTGGCATTGCAAAGTATCTCCCTGTTCTTGGAGGAAAAAAACGGCGGCGAAAGGCCCACTTTTAAACGGAAGCCGCACCAAAGTCAAGCCGCGAATGGTTCAGGAAAACCAGAGATGGCAGATGAAAAGGGCGCCGATCAGGCCGGCCAGCTCGCCGCAGAGGGCGGCGGGCAGGGCGTGGCGGGTGCGGAAGACGCCGATGCTGCCGAGATAGACGGCCAGCACGTAGAAGGTGGTCTCGGTGGAGCCCTGGATCACTCCCACCAGGGCGGCGAGGAAGCTGTCCGGCGCCTGGCGGGTGATCTCGCTCATGAAGCCAAAGGCGCCGGAGCCGGAAAGGGGACGCAGGAGCGCCATGGCCAGGGCCTCGGCCGGAAGGCCGACCCGGGCGGTGAGCGGGGAGAGGGCCGCCACCATGATGTCCATGGCGCCGCTGGCCCGAAACATGCCGATGGCGACAAAGATGGCGACCATGAAGGGCACGATGCGCGTGGCGGTGGTGAAGCCCTCCTTGGCGCCGTCGGTCACCGCCTCGTAGACCTTGACCCCGCGCAGGTAGCCGAAAACGAGCAGCCCGACGATGAGCACCGGGATGAGCCAGGCGGAAACGTTGTTCACCGTGGCGACGGAGAAGAAGGGGGCGGCCGGGGCGGTCCACCATTGGAAGAACACCCCGCCGAGAAAGAGGCCGAGGAGCACGCCGATGAAGATGCGGCCCGCCGAGCCGGGCGGCGAGAGTTCCGACGCCTCGGCAGTGGCGGTCTCCTCGGCCGCCGCAACCGCGCCAGGCGCCACGGTCTGGTCCGGGGTGGCCAGCAGCTTGGCCATGAGGATGGCGACCACGGTGGAGCAGGTGGTGGCGAAGATCGAAGGAATGACAATGGCGGCCGGATCGATCGCCCCGGCTGCGGCCCGCACCGTGATGACGCCCAAGGGCAGCAGGGTGACGCTGGAGGTGTTGATGGCGAGGAAGAGGCACATGGCGTTGGTGGCGGTACCTTTTTCGGCGGACAGCTTGTCCAGCTCCTGCATGGCCTTGATGCCCATGGGGGTGGCGGCGTTGCCGAGGCCGAGCACATTGGCCGCCAGGTTCATGATCATGGCGCTCATGGCCGGATGCTCTGCCGGTACGTCGGGGAAAAGCCTGGTCATCAGCGGTTTCAGACCCCGGGCGATGAGGCGCATCATGCCGCCCGCCTCGGCCACCTTCATGATGCCGAGCCAGAGCGCCATGGGACCGATGAGGCCGATGGCCAGCATCACCGCGTCCTTGGCCGACTCAAAGGAGGCCTTGGTCACCGCCTCCATGGTGCCGGTGTAGGCGGCGGTCACCGTGGCGATACCGATCATGCCGAGCCAGATGATGTTGATGATCGAGGGCCTCTGTTTCATGGCGGAGAGCTTACCCAATTCCCCCTTCAAAAAGCCAGCGGAATCGTCCTCCCGGACAACATCCCCTCCTGGGCGGGAAAACCGTTCATGGCCATTCCCGGCCACCCCCGCCAAGAAAAAACCGCGCCAAGCCGGAAAAATTGTATATAGTTAAAAGACACGCATTGCCGGCTCCGCGGCGTGCCACACCCCAAGAGGCTCCGGCATTTCCGTATGCAAAAGGCGGCGCACCCCCTTTTCCGGCCCCCCCACACCCCCCGGCCTTCTCGCGGCCGCTGGCTTGTCGCGCTGCTGCTCTGCCTCCTGCCCTTTGCCTCGCCGCTGCACGGCGCGCAGTTCGGTGAATACGAAATCAAGGCCGGCTTCCTTTACAATTTCCTCAACTTCGTCAGCTGGTCGGAGACCGCGGATGGCGCCTCGCCCCAGATGGTCCTGGTGGTCCTCGACACCGGCGCCATCGGCAAGGCCATCGCCGAGACCCTGGCCTCGGAAACGGTGCGCGGCAAACCCCTGAAGATCGTCTTGACCACCCAGCCCGCCGAGGCGAGAAAGGCGCACCTGCTTTTCATCCCCGCCTCCTACGCCGGCGAACTGGACAAAATCTTCCAGGTCATCCAGGGACGACCGGTCCTCACCGTGGGCGAAAGCAACTCCTTTATCGCCACCGGCGGCATGATCAACTTCGTTCGCCAGGGCAGCAAGGTCCGCTTCGAGATCAACCCGCGCGCCGCCCACGGCGCCGGACTCAGGATCAGCTCGCAGTTGCTGAAGCTTGCCATCATCGCCGAGCCCCCCCACAGCAGCCTGGCCGACCCCCGCCAGGCCGCGCTCCTGCGGCGCAAGCCTGGCGCACCGGAAAGCTAGGTGGCTGCCATGGTGCCTAAATTTCGCTCCATCCGCCAAAAGCTGCTGCTGCTCACCATCCTGACCAGCAGCATTACCGTGCTCTGTGCCAGCCTGGTCCTTTTTGCCTACGAATTCTACACCTTCCGGCACAACCGCGCCGAGCAGCTGGTGGTGCTGACCTCGACGGTGGCGGAAAATGCCACGGCCGCCGTGGCCTTTGCCGACGAGGAAGCGGCCAGCCAGACCCTCGCCTCGCTGGCCGCGGATTCCAGCATCAACTATGCCGCCATCATCACACCCGCCGGCGTCTTTGCCCAGTTCCTCCGAAGTCGGCCGGTGGAGGCGCATCACCTTGATCCGGAGACGCTGCCGCTTAATACGCCCCGCTTTCAGCAAAATCATGTGGACCTGGCCCAGGAAATCCGGGTCAAGGGCCGGCTGCTCGGCTGGATCTTCGTCCATTCCGATCTCGACGACCAGCAGGCGATGCTCTGGCGCTATCTGCTGGTGGTCGGTCTGGTGCTGCTCGGCGCCGCCATGGCGGCGGCCCTCTTCACCCTGCGGCTGCAGCGGCGCATCACCCGACCCATTCTCGCGCTGAACGAGGTGATCGACCTGGTCTCGGCCGGGCAGGACTATTCCCTGCGCGCCACCCCCCAGAGCCACGATGAAATCGGCGCCCTCACCGAGGGTTTCAACGAGATGCTCGACCAGATCGAGAGGCGGGACCAGGCGCTGCTGGCCGCGCACGACAGCCTGGAGGACAAGGTGCGCCTGCGCACCATGGAACTGCAGGCGGCCAAGGAAGCGGCCGAGGCGGCCAGCCAAGCCAAGTCCGAATTTCTCGCCAACATGAGCCACGAGATCCGCACCCCCATGAACGGCGTCATCGGCATGACCCATCTGGCGCTCGAAACCGACCTCACCAGCGAGCAGCGGGAATACCTGGAGTTGATCGACCAGTCCGCCAACCGCCTTCTCACCGTGATCAACGATATCCTCGATTTTTCGAAGATCGAGGCCCAGAAACTTGAACTGCAGCTGAACCGCTTCAACCTCTGGCAGGCCCTGGAAAATACCGTGCAGGAACTGGCGGTGAAGGCCCATGAAAAAAAGCTGGAACTGCTCTGCGACCTCGCCCCGGAGGTGCCGCGCGAGGTGGTGGGCGATTCGGTGCGACTCCACCAGATTCTCACCAACCTGCTTGGCAACAGCATCAAGTTCACAGACCGCGGCCATGTGGCCCTCCATGTGTCGGTGGAGGCGGAAGAGGCCGACCAGGCCACGCTGCTTTTCACCGTGGCCGATACCGGCATCGGTATCCCCAAGGATCGCCAGGCCACCATCTTCAACCCCTTTGACCAGGCCGACACCTCGCTCACCCGCAAATACGGCGGCACCGGCCTGGGCCTCTCCATCACCGTCCGGCTGGTTTCGCTGATGGGCGGCCGCATCTGGGTGGAGAGCGAACCGGGGAAGGGCGCTGTCTTCCATTTTACCGCCGTTTTCGACAAGGTTGACGGCGCTCCGGCGGAAGTGGAGGATGTTCCGGCCAGCCTCGCCGGCAAAGTGGTGCTGGTGGTGGACGACAACCCCATCAACTTGAAAATCGCCACCCGGATGCTCGGCAGCCTCGGCATGACGGTGCAGACCGCGGCCAGCGGCCAGGAGGCCCTGGCGTTCCTGCTGGGGCAGGTGGAGCGCGACGAACCGCTCTGCGACGTGGCGCTGCTCGATGTCATGATGCCGGGCCTGGACGGCTTCGCCCTGGCCCGGCAACTGCAGCACCACCCAAAACTCAGGGTGATCCCGATCTGCATCCTCACCTCGGCCGGTCACTTGCAGGACGCGGATCTGTGCCGCGAAGCCGGCGTGAAGGGCTACCTGCTCAAGCCGTTCCGCCACCGCGAACTCCTGCGGGAGATCAGCAAGTGCCTTGGCCAAGGGGAGACACCCCTTTCGTCACCCATCCCGCCCATCCTGCCCACGCCGCGGCCGCCCCAGAATATCCGGGTGCTGCTCGCCGAGGACAACCTGGTGAATCAGCGCCTCACCCAGAAGCTCCTCGAAAAGGAAGGCTATCAGGTCAGTCTCGCCAACAACGGCCAGGAGGCCGTGACCCTCCATGGCCAGAATCGCTTCGATCTCATCCTGATGGACATCCAGATGCCCATCATGGACGGCTTCGAGGCCACCGCCGCCATCCGGGCGACGGAACAGGGGAGCGACCGCCATGTGCCGATCATCGCCCTGACCGCCCACGCCATGAAGGGCTACAGCGAACAGTGCCACGCCGCCGGCATGGATGGCTACATCTCCAAGCCGATCAATATCGAAAAATTCCGGCAGACCCTTGCGGAGATCGCCCATGCCGAAATCAAACCCCATGGCTGAGCCACAGCCCCCCAGGAGGATCGCCATGCTGCACCCTTCCCTCAGCTCCCGGGCCGCCGCCCTCGGTGCCGCCATGCTGCTGACGGCGGCCGCGCCGGCCATGGCCGCGCCCGCCGCCCCCAAGGTCACCCAGTTTTCCCTGGAGCAACTCATGGAACTTGAGGTCTCCTCGGTCTCCAAAAAGGTCGAATCCTTCTTCAAGGCGCCAAGCGCCATCTTCGTCATCGACCAGGAGGATATCCGCCGCTCCGGCGCCTCCAGCGTCCAGGAACTGCTCGGCATGGTGCCCGGCATGGAGGTCTCCCAGATCGATAACAACAAGTGGGCCATCACCAGCCGCGGTTTCAATGGTCGCTTCTCCAACAAGCTGCAGATCCTGCTCGACGGCCGTTCCCTCTACCTGCCCACCTTTTCCGGAGTCTTCTGGGAGGTACAGGACCTGATGTTCGAGGACATCGAGCGGATCGAGGTGATCCGGGGCCCTGGCGGCACCCTCTGGGGCGCCAACGCCGTGAACGGGGTGATCAACATCATCTCGAAAAAGGCGGCCGATACCCAGGGCACCCTGATGAGCCTCGGCGCGGGCACGGAAGAGGGGAGCGCGGCGGTACGCCACGGCGTAAAGCTTGGGAACAACGCCTGGTTGCGCCTTTATGCCAAGGAAACGAACCGGGACGGCACCGTGGGCTACCCTTCGGCGAACGACCTCGATACCGACTCCAACCTGGGCCGCTCCGGCTTCCGCCTCGACTGGGACAAGAACACCCACGACCGCTTCACCCTCCAGGGCGACAGCCACCGGGGCCAGTACACGGAGCGGGCCAACCATGTCCTGACCTCCGCACCCTATGCGGAAACGGTCAACGATGGCTCCGACCTGCGGGGCGCCAACCTCATCGGCCGCTGGCATCAGACCCAGAGCCCGGACTCCGAGACCACCCTCCAGTTCTACTATGACCACGACCGCCGGCGGGGAGACACCATCGGTCAGGAGATCAACACCTTTGATCTCGATTTCCAGCACCAATGGCGGATACACAAACGCCACGACCTGGTCTGGGGCCTGGGGTACCGCTCGAACCAGGATTCCATCAACAACCTCCAGCCCCTCCAGCTCGCCTTCATTCCCGATTCCCGGCGCACCAACCTCTGCAGCGCCTTCATCCAGGACGAGATCACCCTGGTCGAGGGGCTGCTCCGGTTCACCGTGGGCACCAAGGTCGAGCACAATGACTACACCGGCTACGAGGTGCAGCCCAATGCCCGCCTCACCTGGACCCCCTCCCCCGACCAGACCCTCTGGGCCGCGGTGAGCCGGGCGGTGCGCACGCCGAGTCGTGGCGACACCCAGTTCCGGGTGGGGCTCTATGCCGTGCCAACGTTCGTCCCTCCATTTCTTCCCGAGGTCCATACTGCCCGCGGCTCAGAAAATTTTGACGCCGAAACCCTGCTTGCCTCTGAGATGGGTTACCGCTTCAAGCCCGGCGACCACCTTTTTGTTGACCTCACCGCCTTTGCCAACCAATATGACCACCTCCTCACCCAGGAGGCGGGAGCCCCCATCGCGCATGGGACCTACACGGAAATCCCCACCTATTTTGCCAACAACATGGAGGGCGAGGTTTACGGCATTGAGCTGGCCGCCACCTGGCAGCCCGTGGAGTGGTGGCAGGTGAAGGCCGCCTGCAACCATCTCTGGATTCAGCTTCAGACCAAGCCGGACAGCAGCGATACCAGCTCGGAAAACAACGAGGAAAAGGGCAGCCCGCAGAACCAGCTCTCGCTCCGCTCCATGATCAATCTGCCCCACAACATCGAGTTCGATGCCTGGCTTCGCTATGTGGACAGCGTCCCGCGCCCGAGCGGCTACACCAGCGGCGGCAATGTAGGGGTGGAGAGCTATGTCGCCCTCGATTTCCGCCTGGGCTGGAAGGCAAGCGAGAACCTGGAACTCTCCCTGGTGGGAAAGAATCTCCTCGATCCCTACCACCTGGAATATGTTGCCGAGGACTCGGTGCCCTCGGAAATCGAACGGAGCATTTACGGCAAGGCGACCTGGAGCTTCTAGACGCCCCAAAAAGGCAGCCCCCCTCTCCCGGGGAGAGGAGAAGGGGGCTCGTGGAGGAGGAAGAGAGGAGAGAAGACTACTTCAGGGCGTCGTACACCTTGCCCACCAGATTCGGGCCGGGGGTGAGGGTCTTGGCGCCCTGTTCCCAGCGGGCCGGGCAGGCCTCGTCCGGGTGGGCAGCCACATAGACGCTGGCCCGCACCTTTCGGAGCAGTTCCTTGGCGTTGCGGCCCACATTGTAAAAATTGATCTCCGAGGCCACCAGGGTGCCGGCGGGGCTGATGACAAAGGTGCCGCGCAGGGCCAGGCCGGTTTTTTCGTCGTACACCCCGAAGAGGCGGGAGACCGTGCCGGTAGGGTCCGCGGCCATGGGATACTTGGCCTTTTCCAGGAACTTTTCCTCCCGCTTCCAGGCCAGATGGGTAAAGACCGTGTCGGTGCTCACGGTGATCACCTCGGCACCGCTGGCCTTCAAATTTTCATATTCATCCGCCAGGTCGCCCAACTCGGTGGAGCAGACAAAGGTGAAGTCCGCCGGGTAGAAGACCAGCACTGTCCACTTGCCGGCATCGCGCAGCTTCTTGAGCGACACGGTGCCAAAGCCGTAATCCGTCGGCTCATAGGTTTCCATCTCGAAATCCGGCACCTGCTGGCCAACCTGCACCCCGCTGCAACAGATATGCTCCTTGTCTCCCATGGCGAACTCCCTTCTGTGATATTATAATGATTCTTGGCTTACAGCCGATTTTTGATAATAATTATCATTTTATTTTTCTCTGGTCAAACCCTTTTTGTCCGATTTCCATTCTTTTTTTCTATTTCCTGTTATTTTCAATGGTTATATGGTAGCCTTGCGCGATAGAAAGAGGGTGGCTGGTTGCCCTCCCTTGACACTTCTCCGCGAGATCACGTACATTTTCTGATATGCTGACAGCAGCGCGCAAAATTTTTCTCATCGGGTCCCGGGCCACGGGCAAGAGCAGCGTGGGTCGCGCCCTGGCAGGGCTGCTGGGGCTGCCTTTTCTCGATATGGATCAGGAAATCGAACAGCGGGCCGGCCGGCCGATCAGCCGCCTGGTCTCCCAGGAGGGGTGGGAAGGCTTCCGCCGCCGGGAGCAGGAGCTGCTCATCGAGCTCATGGAGGAGCCGCAGCCACTGGTAATCGCCACCGGCGGAGGGGCCGTGCTCTTCCGCGACCCCTGGCCGCGGCTCAAGGCAGAGCATCTGGTGGTCTGGCTGATGGCCGACATTGCCACCATCGCGGCCCGGCTCAGTGCCGACCCGGTGACCGCACGCCAGCGCCCGTCCTTGACGGGCCAGACGGTGGAGGCGGAGATCGCCCCCGTTCTTGCGGCACGGGAGCCACTCTACCGGGAGAGCGCCAATTGCCTGGTCGATGCAACCGCACCGCTGGCGACGGTGGTCGAAGAGATCGCCGCCGCCTATCACCACACAACCGCAGCCTAAACGAACAGGATAACCCTATGGCAGGCAACACCTTTGGCAAGGTCTTTCAAGTCACCACCTGGGGCGAGTCCCACGGCACCGGCATCGGCGCCGTGGTGGACGGCTGCCCGCCGGGACTTTCCCTGGCACCCGAGGATATTCAGGCGGAGCTGGACCGCCGCCGGCCCGGGCAGGGCGGCCCGGCTGCCAGCCCGCGCAAGGAGCCGGACCAGGTCGAGATCCTCTCCGGCATCTTCGAGGGCCGCACCACCGGCACCCCCATCTGCCTCGCCATCATGAACAAGGACGCCCACAGCAAGTCCTACGACCACCTGCGCGAGATCTTCCGGCCTGGCCACGGCGACATCAGCTACCTCAAGAAGTACGGCATCCGGGATCACCGGGGCGGCGGCCGCGCCTCGGCCCGGGAGACCGCGGCGCGGGTGGCGGCCGGCGCCATTGCCAAGAAGCTCCTGGCCCACCACGGCATCGCGGTGGTTGCCTGCACCGTGGCCCTGGGCGGCATCGCCACCGAAAAACGCGACCTGGCCGCCATCGGCCAGAATCCCCTGGGCTGCCCGGACAAGGAAACCGCCGCACAGATGCTCGCCCGCATCGAGGCGGTCCGCAGGCAGGGCGACACCCTGGGCGGCATCGTCGAAATCCTTGCCACCGGCTGCCCGGCCGGCCTGGGCGAGCCTGTTTTCGACAAACTGGACGCCGAACTCGCCGGCGCGCTCATGTCCATCGGGGCGGTCAAGGGGGTGGAGATCGGCGCTGGCTTTCGTGCCGCCGCCATGCTGGGCTCCCAGAACAACGACCCCCTGACTCCGTCCGGTTTCGCCTCCAACAACGCAGGCGGCATCCTCGCGGGCATCTCCAACGGCGACGCCATCGTCTGCCGGGTGGCGGTGAAACCCATCCCCTCCATCGCCAAGGAGCAGCAGACCGTGAACCTTGACAACCAGCCGACCGCGATCAAGATCGGCGGCCGCCACGACATCTCGGCCATTCCCCGCATCCTCCCGGTCTGCGAGGCCATGATGGCGCTGACATTGGCCGACCACCTGCTGCGGCAGAAGACCATTGCGTAGCACCACCCCAACTCACGGTTGCACAACAGGCCAGACATGCGAAAAAACAAACCGAACAAAAGCCTGGGTGGGGGTGGCCGGATGAAACAATTGCCTTTGGTCACGCTGTTATCACAGGGGCTGGACTCCACGCTGCGGCGGGGAAACCCCTGGTGGCAAAACGACCCCCTGCCGACCCTGCCACCCATGCGACGCTGGCTTTTTCCGCGGGTGTTGTCGAATGTCGAGACGGGGGGCCTGGCCCCCATTACCGTCATCCGCGGGCCGCGCCAGATCGGCAAGACAACCCTGCTCCATCAGGTGATTGCCCAGGTGCTGGCGCAGGGGGTCGCGCCAAAACGAATCTTTCTGGCCCAGTTCGATGCGTTGCAGGGGCTGGTTCGCCTTGAGCAGCCAATTCTTGATCTGGCCTTCTGGTACAGCGACACTATTCTCGGCAAGTCGTTTCATCGCTCCGCAGCCGATGGCGAGCAGGCCTACCTCTTTCTCGACGAGGTCCAGAACCTTAAGGAATGGGCACCGCAGCTCAAACATCTGGTGGATCTCCATCCTGTCCGGGTGATCGTAACCGGAAGCTCGGCTCTGCGCATCGAAGCGGGCCGCGACAGCCTGGCCGGGCGCATCAGCACCCTTGAAATGGGACCGCTGCTGCTGCGGGAGATCGGCGAGATGCGCGGATATGGCCGGATCGATCCCTATCTGCCCCTGAACGGCCTGGCACCCATGAAAAAGAAGGATTTCTGGCTGGGGCTGCGGGCGTTCGGTGAAACGCATGATGTGTTCCGGCGTCAGTCGTATGCGGCTTTCTCGGCGCGGGGCGCCTACCCGATTGCCCAGGCCAGGCCGGATGTTCCCTGGGAGCAGGTTGCAGACCAACTCAACGAAACCGTGGTCCGCCGCGCCATCCAGCACGACCTGCGCATGGGCGCAAAAGGACAGAAGCGCGACGAGCACCTGCTGGAGGAGGTTTTCAGGCTGGCCTGCCGCTATATCGGGCAGTCACCCAACCAAGCCCTCTATCTTGATGAAATCCGGCGGGTGATGCACGCCAATATCGGCTGGCAGCGGATTCTCGCCTACCTGCGCTTTCTGGACGGAACCCTGCTGTTGCGCCTGATCGAACCGCTGGAACTCCGCCTGAAACGCCAACGCGGCGCCTCGAAACTCTGCCTCTGCGACCATGCCCTGCGGGCCGCTTGGCTGCAAGAGGTTATTCCCCTCGATCCCGACCAGCTTGAAGGGCAGCCCCACCTTGCCGATCTGGCCGGCAGGCTCGCGGAAAGCACGACGGGATATTTTCTCCGCTCCATCGTCAATCTCGATGTGGCGCACTTTCCGGAGCGCGGGGCAGAGCCCGAGGTGGATTTCGTGCTGACCATCGGTGAGCAGCGCATCCCGGTGGAGGTAAAATACCGCCGCCGCATTGACCACAGAGACACCGCCGGCTTGCGGTCGTTCATCGAAAAAGCGGCATACAATGCGCCGTTCGGCGTACTGATTACCCTTGCCGACGAATCAGCCAGCGATGACCCGCGCATCGTCACCCTGCCCCTATCATCTCTCCTGATGATGCGTTGACCATCCCCGCCCAACGGTAGGTAAGCCGCACATGCCCAAAACAATGACCAAGAAAGCCGCCCCCGCCCCCCGCACCATCTGGATGATCGCCCGCGAATACGAGGGCCTGGCCGGCGCCGGCGGGGTGAAGGACGTGGTACGCCAGCTCTCCGAGGCCCTGGCCCGGGCCGGCCACCGGGTGAGCGTGGTGCTGCCCCTCTACGGCTTCATGGACCCGCAGGCCCTGGGCTTCGCCTCCCTGGGCCTCGCCTTCGAGGTGGCCATGGACTACGAGGCCAAGGAGCGGCGCGAACTGGTGCGGGTCTTTGCCAGGAGCGATGCCGGCGGCAGGCTGACCATCTACCTGCTCGATGCCCAGCGCTATCTCGAAAAAAAGGGCGTCTATACCTACACCGCCGAGGAGGAGGCGCGGAACCCCTTCCACGCTCAGGGTTCCGGCCACTACGACTACTTCGCCATGAACATCCTGCTGCAGAAGGGGGCCCTGGCCCTGATGCTGCGGCAAGGCGCAAAGCCCGACGTGATCCACTGCCACGACGGCCACGCCGCCACCCTGGCCGCCATGCTGCGCGAGATCGAGGGCTATCGCCACTCCTTCTGCGAAACCCCGGCGGTGGTCACGGTGCACAACGCCGGCATCGGCTACCACCAGGAGGTGGCGGACCTGCCCTTTGCCGCGGCCATTACCGGCCTGCCCCGCCGGGTGATCGACGACAACCTGCTCGATGGCGCCTTCGACCCCCTGCTGGCCGCCGCCACCTATGCGCCGCTCAACGCGGTGAGCGAAAACTACGCCCGCGAACTGCGGGAGACCGACGCCGATGCGCTGACCGGCTGGCTCGGCCACCGACTGC
Source organism: Thermodesulfobacteriota bacterium (assembly GCA_040757055.1). Lineage (GTDB taxonomy): Bacteria > Desulfobacterota > Desulfobulbia > Desulfobulbales > Desulfurivibrionaceae > JAJZRJ01. Next base: position 108,264 of record JBFLXY010000008.1, read on the forward strand.
TGGCCCGGGGGGTGGAGCTGGGCGGCATCACCAACGGCATCAACCCGGCGGACTTTAACCCGGAGAACCCGAAAGCCCTCGGCCTGCCCGCCGCCTTTTCCCCGCAGAAGCGCGACCTGGCCGGCAAGCGTACATGCCGGGAGGAGCTGGTGAAACGGCTCAGACAGCGCGACTTCGCTGCCCTGCGCCAGACCGGCGAACTCAGTGACGACCTCGACCAGCCCCTTTTCACCCTCATCGGCCGCCTCACCACCCAGAAGGGGGTGGACAAGCTGCTGGGCGCGATGGAAACCCTGCTGCCCCTCGACCAGAACTTCCAGGTGGTGATCCTCGGCTCCGGCAGCCGCGACATCGAGGGGGCGCTGGCGGCCCTGGCCGGCCAGGAGCGCCATCGTGGCCGGGTCTGCGTGCTCCAGGGCTACGAGGCCCGGGCCGCCAACCTCATCTACGCCTCGGGCGACTTCTTCCTGGTTCCCTCCCAGTACGAGCCCTGCGGCCTCACCGATTTCATCGCCCAGCTCTTCGGCAACCTGCCGGTGGTCCACCACGTGGGCGGACTGGTCAAGGTGAAAGACGGGGTCACCGGCTTTGCGTACCAGGAACACAAGTCCGCCGCCCTGATGGGCGCCATGCAGAAAGCGCTGCGCCTTTTCCGCAAGTCGCCGGAAAAGATTCTTGACATGCAGCAGGCCGCGGTCCAGCATATCTATGAGCACTACACTTGGGACGCGGTGCTGCACCAGTACCTCGCCCTCTACGACAAGGCCCGCACAACCCTGCCCGCGCCATGACGAAACCGGCCTCTGCTGGCCAAGCCAGCCGCAACCAGTGGTTTGAGGAACGCCGCCACCTGTTCGTCAAGAACATGTTCAAGGGATTCTGCGAGACCAGCGGCCGCTTTCTTACCATGTACGAGGCCTATGCCAGCAGCGGCAGCGTCTCCTTTGCCGGTCTCGACGCCCTGGTCGGCACCGAGTCGAACCGCGGCCTTCTCTGGCTCCTGAAAGACCGCTGCCACCAGCTCTGGCGCGACAGCGACCCGGAAAAGGAGCTGAGCGGCAGCCTGCTCGACTGGGTCATCGGCTCCATCTTCCACGAGGCGATGAAGCTCAAGGAAAACACCTACATGCTCCAGTATTACGGCCCGCTGGCCGAGGCGATGCAGGCCCGCAGCGCCGCCCACACCGTGAAGTTCTGCGGCGACGAGTGCCACCGCTTCATGGCCCGCACCAGGGAGGAGGTGGGCCATCAGATGGAGAGCCTGGGTTTCATGTTCAACCGGGCCAGCCTGCTCATGCGCGCCCTGCTCGTCGACCAGCGGGAAAACGCCCTGCTGGTCCGCCACCTCATCGAAAATCCGGCCGTGGCCGAGCAGCTCTGGTCCGAACCGCTGCCGACACTCCTCGCCGACATGTTCCCGGAGGGGGCCGACCACGCTTTCTGCCTGGCGGCCCGCAGCTATCTGGCCGGCGACTGGCACCAGGAGGCCAAGGCCGCCTACAGCCAGGCCCTGGCCGTGAACCCTGCCTGCGAAGAGGCGGAGCACCACATCCGCCAACTGGAGGGCCTGCTCCGCCAACGCCCGAACGCCGCACCCGCCCTGACCGCCTGAACCAGCGGGAACACCCGCATACCCCCAAGGAGGATCGCCATGACCATCCGCATCGGAATCAACGGGTTTGGCCGCATCGGCCGCAATATCTTCCGCGCCATCTCGCAAGACCCCGTCTTTAACGACCTGGAGATCGTGGCCATCAACGATCTCACCAACCCCGCCACCCTGGCCCATCTGCTCAAGTACGACTCGGTGATGGGGCGCTATGGCAAGGAGGTCACCGCCGGCGAGACCGACCTCACCGTGGGCGGCCAGAAGGTCAGGATCACCAGCCACCGCAACCCGGCAGACATCCCCTGGGGTTCCCTGGGGGTGGACTACGTCATCGAATCCACCGGCCTCTTCACCACCGACGAAAAGGCCCAGGCCCACCTCGACGCCGGCGCCAGGAAGGTGGTGATCTCCGCCCCGGCCAAGGGCAAGGTCAAGACCATCGTCATGGGGGTGAACGAGGACGACTACGACCCCACCAGCGACCACATCGTTTCCAACGCCTCCTGCACAACCAACTGCCTGGCGCCGGTGGCCAAGGTGATCCTGGACCGCTTCGGCATCAAGACCGGCCTCATGACCACGGTGCATGCCTACACCAACGACCAGCGCATCCTCGACTTCCCGCACAGCGACCTCAGGCGGGCGCGAGCCGCGGCCCTGTCGATGATCCCCACCAAGACCGGCGCCGCCGCCGCGGTCTCCCTGGTGCTGCCCGCCTTGAAAGGCAAGTTCGACGGCCTGGCGGTGCGGGTGCCGACCCCCAATGTCTCGCTGGTGGATGTGGTGATGGAGGTGGAAAGGGAGACCTCGGTGCCCGAGGTGAACGCGGCGCTCAAGGAGGCCTCGGGCCGCTTCCTTGGCTACTCCGATGAACCGCTGGTTTCCATCGACTACCAGGGCAACCCGCATTCCTCGGTGGTGGATGCCCAGTCCACCAAGGTGATCGGCACTGCGGTCAAGGTGCTCTCCTGGTACGACAACGAATGGGGCTACTCCAACCGGGTGCTCGACCTCATCATGCTCATGGACAGCCAGAAGGCGCTGTGAGGGCAGCAAATAACAGAAGGAGAAACAACGAGTATGTCGTGGTCAGCGCGATACAAAAACCACCAAGTCTGGCAGCTTTTACAGAATCTTGGTCCGGCGATCGACAATGCAATCAATCGCGAGGGAACAGATTCTGAGACCCTAGAGGGCATAGCAAGACTTAGATCAATCCTATCTTTTGTAGGGCGGCGGCTTGCAGGCTCTGATCCTTACCTGTTTCAGGGCACAGTACTTGATAACCTGAGCAATGCCCTTCAGACGCTGACCAATGAGGTACAGAGTTTTACCGCTAATGGCAATGTTGGGCATATCGCCAATGCAAACGCCCATGGAGACACGGCACTATCGATTCTCGCCCAAATAAACGTCCAACTGACGACCGAAGATTTTATGGCCGCAAAGGACGCGGCGGAGTCATACCGTGCCGGGCTCGAAAAAGCCCTCTCGGTCGTGAATGAGTCATCATCCCAACTATCTGGCGAAATAGACTCCTTGCGCTCACGGATTACGGAGTTATCTAATGAATTAACCGCCGAGAGGTCTCGGCTCTCTGCTACCGTGAGTGATTTTCAAACCCAATTCTCTACCGCGCAAGAATCAAGAAGCAACGCTTTTGCTAACGACCAAAAGGCCAAACAAGATCAGTTCGCCAGTCTTTTCTCGGAGTTTTCACAAAAACTTGGCGAACAGCATGTTGAATTTACCAAGGATCGCGAAGACCTCACCAGATTACACCAAGCGGAACTCGCCGAACTAAAAAAGCAATTCGTTGATGAATCAACAAAGCTTCATGAAGAGATTCTGACCCGCAAAGCAGAGGTCGAAAAGCTTGTCGGAGTTATCGGGAACCTCGGGGTCACTTCTGGCTACCTGACAACGGCAAATAAAGCAAAAAAAACCGTCTGGTTTTGGCAAGGCATCACGGTCGTCGCGATGCTTACCTTGAGCGGAATCGCTTATCGCGCCTTGGAGGCCACTACTAATATCACGCCTGAACTTGGTTTTTCTTGGCCCCTCTTTGCAGGGCGTGTTTTTGTTGCCCTTACCTTGGGCGCTCTCGCCGCATATGCTGGCACAGAAGCTGCTCGGTATCAAAAAATTGAACGTTACAATCGGAGGCTTGCCCTCGAGCTTGAGGCAATCGGACCTTTTATCGCCCCGCTTTCTGAAGAAAAACAAGCTGCTTTTCGCATTAAAATAGGCGAACGATCCTTTGGCCAAGGAGAAAATACATCCGGCGAACCTGATACGAAAAGCCCTACCTCTGTTGCCGAAGTCCTCTTGAACGATCCCAAGTTCCGCTCCTTCATGACCGATCTTATTAAAACAGCAACGAAGCAATAAGGGGATAATCCCATGATGCCTGGACATTACTGGTGGGGTGGTGGTTGGGGGATGTTTCCCCTCATGATGCCTTTCTTCATGATCATTATCATTGTCGCGGTGCTCTATCTGCTCCTCGGCCGGCGGGGCGGTCAGGGCCAGGAGTCTGCCCTGGACATTCTCAAGAAACGCTACGCCAAAGGCGAAATCAGCCAGGAAGAATTTGAGCGGATCAAAAAAGACATCCTGAGTTGATCGCCACGACCAATTAACCTACTTGCTAAATTTAACCAACTAGGTTATCCTTGTGGAAAAGAGAACACCTCACTGCCCCCTCTCGGATGTCAAGGCCATGATCGCGGCGGGCAAGGTGCGCTCAACCAAGTCGGCCTTGGCGGGCGGCGCGGCGCTGGGGTTCGACTTTGAGGGGATCGTCGGCATCGTCATGAACCTCACTCCGGCAGACTTCCACAAGAGCATGACCACCTACGCCGACCACAAAGTCTGGCAGGACGTCTACCGACCGACCACGCCAGCCGGAGAGGTTTACCTGAAACTCACGGTCATTGACGACGTACTCATCGTGTCTTTCAAGGAGTTGTGATCATGAAATGTCCTTCCTGCGCGGCGGCAGAACTGGTGCATGACACCCGCGACCTGCCCTATACCTACAAGGGCGAAACGACCACCATTCCCTCAGTGACAGGGGACTTTTGCCCGGCCTGCGATGAGGTCATCCTCGATGCGGCGGAATCGACGCGCACCAGCACCGCGATGCTGGAGTTCAACAAGCAGGTAAATGCCTCGATCGTCGATCCCGGTTTCATCGCCAAGGTCCGCAAAAAGCTCGCTCTGGACCAGCGGCAGGCGGCCGAGATTTTCGGCGGCGGCATCAATGCCTTCTCGCGCTATGAAACCGGCAAGACCAAGCCGCCCCTGGCGCTGGTCAAGCTGCTCAAGGTGCTTGACCGCCACCCCGATCTGTTGAACGAAGTCAAGTCGTCATGACCACCGAACCCACCCCGCCGCTTGACTCCGACGCCCTGCGCGCCAACCTGCTGGAAACCGCGGTGGAGGAGGTGGTCATTGCCCCGGAGTACGAGGTGCTGCTGGCGGCGGTGGCGGACTACAAGGGCATCCACGACGCCCTGCACGAAATCCTCCTGGAGATCAGCCACCCCTTCCGCAACTGGGGGATGATCCTGCCCAAGCTCCGCTCCTTTGTCCTCAAGAACCTGGACCACTACCGCCGCCATGCCGATGGGCCGGTGGCGGCGGAACGCTTCTGCTCCCTCTTCCTTGCCGCCCTCGCCGACTCGGCCAAAAATGAGGCGCTGCTCCACTACGGGGCCGAAGGGCTGCTCGCCTATCTCGACAAGCTGGTGGCGACCCTCGACTGTGAGGGGTTGGCCCGCCATAACGCCGCCCTGGCCCGCTCCTTCGACGGCATCGCCGCCCTGGACGACAACCTGCTCCTCCACATCGCCCAAGGCCATCACCCCTTGCGCAAAATCGCCAGCCAGCTGCTGACCACGGGCGAGGCGCTGCCGGCGGCGGCCTGCCTCGACCTCTCCTCCCTCACCCGGCTGGTGCATCGGGTACTGCTGCTCAACTACACGTACTGGCTGACCGAAGAAGACCCGCTGCCGTGGTTTGTCGCCGAATGCGGCGATCTCTGCGAGGGCTGGCGGGCGGGCAAGCTCTTTGCCGCCATCTCCCACCAGCAGATCCGCGCACACCGGGACACCGTGGCCGCCATCGCGCCGGACGGCAGCGCCGAACCGCTCAGGCGGCTGCTGGCGCTGCCCTCGCACATGGAGATCGTGCGGCTCTACAAGGAGATTCCGGAGCAACTCCGGGACCGCGAGGCCGAGGCCGCGGGCGCCGACCGCTTTGCCGAAAACCGCAAGCTCCTCTTCCTCTTCCGCATCATGGACACCAAGGGGCTGGCGCTCATCCACGAGGAGACCCTGCGGGAGATCAACCGCAGCCTGGTCCACCTCATCCGCCAGCAGACCTTCGAGGAGATCGAGCGCTTTCTGCTCACCACGTTGGCGCTCTTGAAGGCCAATGTCCGCAAGTACCCGCACACCTCGCTCCAGTGCATCCAGGTCATCGGCTCCGAGGTCTTTCAGCGCGGCAACTCCCGGCTGGTGGAGACCTTTCTCTGGGAAACCATGCGCTTCGGCTTCCAGTACGCCAACTTTACCGGGGTGAACGAAGAGTGGCAGCCCATTGCCAACCCGGCGCACCTGGCCAACATCCGCGCCTGGCTCAGCCTGGTGCAGCAGGAGCCCAAGTGGTGTTCCACCCTCTTTTCGGCGCTCATCATCAACCTCAAGCTCTCGGGCACCTGCGTCAAGGACACCGATCTCTTCCAGCGCGACATCAGCGAGCTGCTCAATCACCCCATCGAGCCGATCTACAACCTGGCCAAGCAGTTCGCCAAGCTCATGCCGGTCTTTTTCAACGAGATCGGGGCGGAAGGGCTTTTGCGCGACGTCTCCACCGACCTCGACGAGACCCACAAGCGCAAGGACCTGCTCATCCACTTTCTCCGCAAGCAGAGCCACGTGGAGTCGAGCAACCTGATCGTGGGCTTCATCGAGGCAATCTTCCTCTTCTGGCTCAACCGGGACAAGGCGGTGCTCGCCTCCTATGTGCCGGAGGAGGTGCTGCGCCAGGTGGCCGCCTCCGGCCCCTATGTGGACAGCCTCCACACCCTGACCCGCCGGATCTGGCGGCTCGACCACATCCACACCGTGCAGGATCTGCTGGCCTGGGACGACACCCGGCGCCGCAATTACCTGGCCGGCCAGGGCGACCTGCCGGAGGGGGAACGCCGGCGCTTCGACCTGCTGGTGGAGATGTACAAGCTCTGCCACCAGAAGTACAACCTCGGCACCGAGGAACTGCGCCACCAGCTCACCCAGGCCATCGCGGCGGGCTTTCCGGAGATGGAGCAGTTGCTGGCCGATCTCGAAATCTGCGACACCTTCGAGTGCCTTTCCGCCATCCTCGACCAGTTGGAGCGGCTGAAAAAGGTGATCCTGTCCGAGGAAAAATTCGCCCCCAAGGAGAGCATCTACCACAAGCGCCACATCGCGGTGGACATCCCCTCGGTCTACGGCCGCTACCAGGAGCGCAAGTTCGACGCCCTGAGCCTCACCTTCCGCCTGGAAAACCTAGCCAACACCTATCTGGAACGGCTGCCGGCCACGGTGAACCTCTCCATCATCACCAAGGCGACCTTCATCCACATCATCAAGTGCCTGCGCCTCTACCTGCGGGCCCTGGCCATCGACGGCATCGCCAGCCGCAAGCTCCAGACCTACATGTCGCTCCTGATGAACTCCATCGGCATCAAGCGCTTCTCCTACACCCAGTTCCTCGACATCTTCCGCGGCCTCTCCGAAGGGGTGAAGGACATCATCTACACCTACTACACCAATATCCACCAGAACAACCTCTCCATCATCATCCCGCAGATCGGCAGCCAGAATCTGCTGCCCAAGTACCGGGGGCTGTGGGAGGAAAGGGATGTGGCCGGCAACACCAACCGCCTCTCCGAGTCCTTCCTGCGGGACCTCATCGCCACCACCTTCGGCCTCCAGCACCTGGACAATTTCATCACCCGCATCCACCAGACCCTGGAGCGCCAGCGGGAGGTGCTGGACAAGGAACGTCTCGATCTCCTGATGACCTACAACCCGGAGCGGGCCATCACCTTCATCCAGGGCCGCCAGGCCAGGGGCGGCAACCTGATCCTCTTGGGCAACAAGGGCTACAACCTCACCATGCTGGCCAGCGAGGGGATGCCGGTGCCGCCGGGCTTCATCGTCACCACCGAGATCTTCCGCTGCTGGCCGGTGGTCAAGGCGTTTCCGCGGGCGCGCGACGAGTTCATGGCCCAGTTGCGGATGGCGCTGGAGCAGCTTGAAGAACGCACCGGCCGGCGCTACAGCGATCCGGCCAACCCCCTGCTGCTCTCGGTGCGCAGCGGGGCGGCCATCTCCATGCCCGGCATGATGTGCACCATCCACAACGTGGGCCTGAACGAGGAGATCGTGGCCGAGTTCGCCGCCCAGAGCGGGCAGGAGTATCTGGCCTGGGACAATTTCCGCCGTTTTTTGCAGTCCTGGGCCATGGGCCAGGGGGTGGCGCGGGAGATCTTCCAGAACCTGATGGACGAGGCCAAGACCCGCCACGGCGTCCGCTACAAAAGGGATTTCACCGCCGCCCAGATGCAGGAGCTGGCCTTGGAATACCAGAAGAACATCCGCACCATCGGCCTCGGCATCCCGGACGACCCCTGGCTGCAGCTCACCGGCGCGGTGGAGATGGTGCTCGCCTCCTGGCACGCGACCAAAACCAGGGAGTACCGGGCCCTGATGGACATCTCCGACGCATGGGGCACCGCGGTCATCATCCAGGCCATGGTCTTCGGCAACCTCGGCCCGGAATCGGGCAGCGGCGTGCTCTTCACCGCCCACCCCTACCGCAAGGTGAGCCGGGTGGCCCTGTGGGGCGACTACGCCCCCGGCGACCAGGGCGAGGACATCGTCAGCGGCCTGGTCACCACCTATCCCATCTCGGTGGAACAGGCGGAGATCGACGGCCGCGAGGCGGAGCAGACCCTGGAAAAGCGCTTCCCCCTTGTTTACGAGCGGCTGCTGGCCATTGCCCGTCGGCTGGTCTATGAAAAACGCTGGAATCCGCAGGAGATCGAATTCACCTTCGAGGGGCCGGCGGCCGAAGACCTCTTTCTGCTCCAGACCCGCGACATGATCACCATCAAGAAGCAGGAAAGCTTCTTTGTCTTCGAGAACGCCCAGGCCCTGGAACCCCACGTCCTTGCCTACGGCATCGGGGTCTCGGGCAGCGCTCTGGCCGGCCGGGCGGTCTTTACCCGCGACAACATCGACCGGCTCAAGGCCGAGGACCCGGAGACCCCGCTGATCCTCATCCGCCAGGACACGGTGCCGGAGGACATCAAGGAGATCGCCATGGCCGAGGGGCTGCTCACCGCCCGCGGCGGCCAGACCTCCCACGCCTCGGTGGTGGCGACCCGGCTGGAAAAGACCTGCGTGGTCGGCTGCAACCGCCTCCAGGTCTACGAGACCGAGGAGTACGCCGAGGTGGGCGCAACCACCATCCGCTTCGGCGACCCCATCAGCATCGACGGCCGCACCGGCGCCCTGCTCACGGGCCGCCATCCGATCCGCAAGGAGATGCAGATTCTGCCCCTCTGATTTTTTTCTTTGTTTCCAAGAAGATAACCAGCCATGCCGGCCGCCGCCGCTACCACTCTGTGGCACTTCGGTTGTTGACATACGCACATATCGTGCATAGTTGTTTGAATAAGAGAGGGGGTGTGCAGACACCTGCAGACCAACACACACATCGCTTCGCAGAAGCGGGGAGTAGACCATGAACACCTTGGAATACTGCACCAACGTCGAACACGAACTGGCTGGCTGGCGCAACAAGCTGGGTGAAATCGACCACAAGATCGAGGGACTTTCCTGCGGCGCCAAGGAGAAGATGCTGGGCAACATCGGGGAACTCCACATGATCATGGCGGAACTCGATGACCGGATCACGGCGCTGAAGACCTCCTGCCCGACGGAATGGCACCCGGTGCGGGAGGAGATCAGCGAACGGCTCAAGGGGATTGGTGAGAAGTACACCTTTGCCACCAAGGAATTGGTCGACTACGACTTTGGCGGATAACATCGGCTGAGCAAACCAGAAACCCAAAAAGCAGGCTTCCTCAAGGAAGCGGGGAGGATACCATGAAAGCGAAAGAATACTGCCGGAGCGCAGAAATCGAACTCACCACCTGGAAGGCCAAGCTCTATGACGTGATCCGCAAGATCGACAGACTGCCCACCGGAAACAAGGAAAAGATGCTCGGCACGGTGGAAGACCTCCACATGCTGGTCACCGAACTGGAAGACCGGATCGATCAGTTGCGGGTTGCCTGCCCCACCGACTGGAAGCCCGAGAAAGAGACGCTGGGCACCAAGATCGAGGATCTGGGCACCAAGGTCGATGTGATTGAAAAGGAGCTCTTTGCCTACGATTTCGGTGGATAGCTCGGGGCAAAAAATATGTCCATCAAGGCGGCGCAAGCCGCCTTTTTTTTGCCCTCGCCGCCTGCTACAATGGCCCCATGGACTCCCCCCTCAAGCTCGGCATCAGCGCCTGCCTCCTTGGCCAGCCGGTGCGCTACGACGGCGGCCACAAGCTCGACCCCTTCCTGGCCGAGACCCTCGGCCAATTCGTCACCTTTGTCCCGGTCTGCCCGGAAACCGAATGCGGCCTCGGTGTACCCCGCGAGGTGATGCGCCTCATTGGCGATCCGGCCTCGCCGCGCCTTGTGACCAGCCACACCGGGGTGGACCTCACCGACCGGATGACCCGATGGGCTGCCCAACGGGTGGAACAATTGGCCAGGGAAGACCTCTGCGGCTTCATCTTCAAGAGCCGCTCGCCTTCGAGCGGCATGGAGCGGGTCAAGGTCTATGCCGGCGAAGGGGCGCCGGTCAAAAAGGGGGTGGGCCTCTTTGCCAGGGCCTTTATGGACCGCCTGCCGCTGCTGCCGGTGGAGGATGAGGGCCGCCTCCACGACCCGGTGCTGCGGGAAAACTTCATCACCCGCATCTTCGTGCTCCGGCGCTGGCGCGACCTGCTGGCCGCCGGCAAAAGCCGCGGCGGGCTGGTGGTCTTCCACACCCGCCACAAGCTCCTGCTCCTCAGCCACAGCGAAAAGCACTATCGCGCCATGGGCAAACTGGTGGCCGCGGCCAAGTCCCTGCCGCCGGAGGCCCTCTTTTCCCAGTACGAGGCCCTGCTCCTGGAGGCGTTGCGCCTCAAGAGTACGGTGGCCAAGCAGGGCAACGTGCTGCTCCACGCCCTGGGCTACTTCAAAACCGTGCTCAGCCGCGACGAAAAGCAGGAGATGGTCGAGATCATCGACCGCTACCGCCAGGAACTGGTGCCGCTCATCGTGCCCATCACCCTCCTGAACCACTATGTGCGCAAATACCAGGAACCTTACCTGGCGGACCAGGTCTATCTCAACCCCCACCCCGTGGAGCTCAAGCTCCGCAACCATGTCTAGACGCCGCCTCGCCGTACTCCTGCTGGCGCTGCTCCTTGCAGGCGGCTGCGCCGGCCGCCCCCTGCCGCCGCCTGCCACGGTGCCGACGGTGGACCTTGCCCGCTACAGCGGCACCTGGTACGAACTGGCCCGGCTGCCCATGTGGTTCCAGCGGGTCTGCCTGCAGTCGCAGGCCGAATACGCGGTGTTGACGGAAACGACCATGGCGGTGCGCAACACCTGCCCCACGTCCGAGGGCGGCCGCAAGGAGGCGCGCGGCGTCGCCTCGGTGGTCGGTGCAACGAGCAACGCCAAGCTCACCGTGCGCTTCGACAACTGGTTCTCCCGCCTCTTTCCTTGGCTCACCACGGGCGACTATTGGATTCTGGACCTTGACCCCGGCTACCGCACCGCCATTGTCGGCACCCCGGACCGGCGGTTTCTGTGGATCCTTGCGCGCACCCCGGCGGTGGAGCCGGAGACCTTCCGCCGCCTGGTGGAGCAGGCCCGCACGCAAGGCTTTCCCACAGACGAGCTGCTGCGCTTCAACCCCGAATAGGCCGCGCGCCCAGGGCCGCCATCAACCTCACCACAGCCAGTTCCTTGGCCTTGGCCTCGACATCCACGGTGACATCGCAACCAAGCTCCTGCCAGCAGGCCGGAAAATCCGCCGGGTCGATACAGTCGGCATGGGGTTTGGGGTCTCCTCCCTGCCAGCCGTTCTTGGGCGAGGAGAGGTGAAACCAGGGCTCGCGGCCCAGCCGCTGCCAGCTCGCCGCCGCCCGTTGGCTCGCCTCCTCCACCGAGAGGGTGTCCGGAAGGCAGCGGTGGTGGTGGACATCATAGACAAAGGGGATGCCCAGCTCTTTGCAGAGGGGCAACAGGTCCGCCGGGGCATAGGTGTGGTCGTCGTTTTCCAGGGCGAGGCGCTGTTGCACCCCGTCCGACAGGGTGGCAAAGGCGGCGGCAAAACGGGCCAGGGCCGCCCCCTTGTCGCCATAGCCGCCGCCCGCATGAAGGGTGATCACCTCGGCGCCGATCTGCTCGGCCAAAAAGCCATGGTATTCCAGTTCCCGCCGGGCATTGGCCACCACCTCGGCCCGTGGCGAGGAGAGGACCACGAACTGGTCCGGATGGAGGCTCAGACGGATATGGTGTTTCCGGCCAAACTCCCGGACCTGGCCCAACACCGCGGCGATCTCTGCGGCCTCCGGCAGGTCGGCCAGGGTATACCCCACCTCCGGGTGGGTAAAGCGGGGAAAAAGCGGCGAGGTAACGCGGAAGGCCCCGATGCCCCGCCGCTGCACCGCCTGGAGGGCCAGCCGCAGGTTCTCGGCGTTGGCGAGACAAAGGGCGGAGAGGGCACAAAGCTGCGCCTGCCGCTCCCGGCCGGCCAAGGCCTTGGCCGTGGTGGTGCGGAAACGGATCGGTTCCTCCGTAAAGAGGCAGCAGAGACCAAAACGGATCATGGTCCCATTAAAACCCACCGGCTCGCCCCGGGCCATTTTTTTCTTCATCCCCGAAAACAGAGGGCGTAAACTAAAAATATGGAGACTCCGATCACACCTTCCGGCCCACCCCCCCGGGTACTCATCACCGGCGCCACCGGCTACATCGGCCGGCGCCTCAAGGAAAAACTGCTGGCCGATGGCCACTGCACCGTCCGGCTCCTGGTTCGCAACCGCAACAAGGTGCGGCCCGCGGTGATGGCTCGGGTCGAGATCGTCGAGGGCGACACCTTCCACCCGGAGGCGCTTGATCGGGCCCTGGCCGGGGTCGAGACCGCCTACTATCTCATCCACTCCATGGGCGCAGGCCCGGAATATGACCGGCTGGACCGGGAGAGCGCCACCAACTTCCGCGACGCCGCCATCCGCCAGGGGGTCAAACGCATCGTCTATCTCGGCGGCCTCGGGGTAAAGGAAACCGCCAGCAAACACCTCGCCAGCCGCATCGAGACCGGCGAGATCCTCTCGGCCCGGCCAGCGCAGATCCAGACCCTCTGGTTCCGGGCCGGGGTCATCATCGGCTCCGGCTCCGCCAGCTTCGAGATCATCCGCCACCTGGTGCAGAAACTGCCGCTCATGATCACCCCGCGCTGGGTCACCACCAAGACCCAGCCCATCGCGGTGGACGATGTGCTCGCCTATCTTGCCGCCGCCCTTACCCTGACCAGCCACGCCAATCTGGTGATCGACATCGGCGGGGCCAGGACCACCTTCCGGGAGATGCTGCTGCGGGCCGCCAAGGTCATGGGACTCCGGCGGTTCATTCTGCCGGTGCCGGTGCTCTCGCCGCGCCTCTCCTCCTGCTGGCTGGTGCTGCTGACCCCGGTGCCCTATGCCATTGCCGCGGCCCTGGTGGAGGGGCTCAAGTCGGAGACCGTGGCCCAGGACGACCATGCCCGCCGCTTCTTCCCGCAGATCCGGCCGGTCTCCTACGAGGATGCGGTGCGGCTCGCGCTGGCCGAGATCGAGCAGAACCAGGTGGTGAGCCGCTGGTGCGACAGCAGCGCCGGGGCTGCCTGCGACATCGAGGGAGAGGACGATCTCGCCAGCGCCATTCTCCGCGACCGCCGAGTTGTTCCTCTGGGCGACCTCTCACCGGCTGCGGTCTATGCCGCTGCCACCGCCATCGGCGGCGAACAGGGTTGGTTCACCTACAACATCCTCTGGCGCCTGCGCGGCCTCATCGATAAGGCGGTCGGGGGCTACGGGCTCAACCGCGGCCGCCGCGACCCGAAGGAGTTGCGGATCGGCGATGCCCTCGATTTCTGGAAGGTGGCGGACCTCAAGCCCGGAAAGCGGGTGCTGCTGGCGGCGCAGATGAAGCTGCCGGGCAAGGCGTGGCTCGAATTCGATATCCAGGAGGGCCAGCTCACGCAAACCGCCCACTTTTACCCCAGCGGCCTCTGGGGCCGGCTCTATTGGTATGCGGTGCTGCCGTTCCACCACCTGGTTTTCAGCAACCTGGCCAGGAGCATCGTGGCGCAGGCCCGGCAGCTCCATGCGCCAGCCCCACAACAGAGCAAGGAGGCAGCACCGCTATGATCATCGGCGTTCCCAGGGAGATCAAGGACAAAGAGTTCCGGGTCGGCATCGTGCCGGCCGGGGTCAAGGCGCTCACCGCCGCAGGCCACAGGGTGGTGGTCGAGTCCGGGGCCGGACTCGGCAGCGGGATTGGCGACGAGGAGTACCGGGCCGCCGGGGCCGAGATCCTCCCCGATGCGGCGGCGGTCTATGGCCAGGCGGCGATGATCATGAAGGTCAAGGAGCCGCTGCCGCCGGAATACCCGCTGCTCCGCGAGGGACAGATCCTCTACACCTACCTCCACCTAGCACCGCTGCCGGAACTGACCCAGGTGCTGCTCGACGCCAAGATCATCGGCATCGCCTACGAGACCATCGAATTGGCCGACGGCTCACTACCACTGCTCACCCCCATGAGCCAGGTGGCAGGGCGCATGGCGGTGCAGGTCGGCGCCCATTTCCTCGAAAAGGAACAGGGCGGCCGCGGGGTTTTGCTGGGCGGGGTGCCGGGGGTGGCGCCGGGGAAGGTGGTGATTCTGGGCAGCGGCACCGTGGCCACCCACGCGGCGCAGATGGCGCTGGGCCTTGGCGCCCAGGTCATCATGCTGGGCCGCAATGCCAGGCGCCTTTCGGAACTCGACCTCGCCTTTGGCGGCCGCCTTGTCACCGTGGCCAGCAGCCAGCACAATATCGAGCAAGAACTCGCCGCTGCGGACGTGGTGGTGGGCGGGGTGCTGGTAACCGGCGGCAGAGCGCCCAAGCTCATCACCAGGAAGATGCTCGGCCTCATGCAGCCCGGCGCGGTGATCGTCGATGTCGCCATCGACCAGGGTGGCTGCGCCGAGACCTCGCACCCCACCACCCATTCCAACCCGGTCTTCACGGTGGATGGCATCCTCCACTACTGCGTGGCCAACATGCCGGGCGCCGTACCCCGCACCTCCACCTTTGCCCTCACCAACGCCACCCTGCCCTATGCCGTGAAAATCGCCACCCTGGGCGTGGATGCCGCCGCCCGGCAGGACCAGGCCCTTGCCCGCGGCATCAATGTGTACAAAGGGAAGCTCACCAGCCGGGAGGTGGCGGAATCGCAGGGCCGGGGGTGGGAGGAACTCGCGTTCTGATCCGCGGCCTCACGGCACCCGGAAGAGGACCGGCAGCACCCCCATGTGCTGCAGGCGTTCGATGAAATGGAAAGCCAGGTAGAGCCAGATGAACATGGTGGCCTCCAGCAGGGAGCGCCGGTAGACCCGGACATTGACCTGATACACCTCCGGCTCGCGCAGAAGGCGCCAGTTCGGGATAAAACGCGGCACCCGGCGCAGATAGTCGGCATAGGCCGCGCCGAACCTTGCCAGAAGAAATCGTTCCTCCGACCGGACCACAAAGGGGTAATAGACCAGAAAAACCAGCGGCGCAAGCGCCAGGATCAGCAGATTCTCCGAAACCAGCCCCATGCCCACCA
The DNA here is from genome assembly GCA_040757055.1 of Thermodesulfobacteriota bacterium. Classification (GTDB taxonomy): domain Bacteria; phylum Desulfobacterota; class Desulfobulbia; order Desulfobulbales; family Desulfurivibrionaceae; genus JAJZRJ01. The sequence continues at coordinate 123,842 of JBFLXY010000008.1, forward strand.
CGCCGATGAAGCTGAAAAGATAGAGGGGGTTGCGGACCATGGCATACGGACCGCTCTCGATCACCACCTCATCCTTGTAGCCGCTGGCATAGACCGAGGCCCACAGACGGCCGAAGGTGCAGACCACGATCAGCACCAGGCCCGCGGCCTCGAAGAACAGGTCGATAAGGCTGTCCCGCGCCCAGGAGTGGGTGGTGAAGAGCAGCAGAAACAGAAAGGCGGCAATGAGCGCCCACGAAATACCATTTCGATATCGCTGGGACCAGGTCAGGCCGGGCAATGTGGTCATCTTCTCTGATTTCCTTTGTGGTTGTCTGTTCCGAAGGTTGCTAAATGACCCCGCTGCCGAGCAGCACGGCGATCAGGAATAACATGGCCGCCACCAGAAGCTGCACGGCGCGGAGCGTCACCTTTTTGATCAGGCGGCTGCCGGCAAAGGCGCCGGCAAAGGCGCCGGCAAAGGCGGCCAGGATGGCCACCGCGATGAGCGGCAGATTGTCCTGCACCTCCGCCGACCCGAGCAGACCCGCATAGACGGTGAGGCGGGAGAGATCCACCAGGGCCGCGATCACGACGCCGGTGCCGATGAAGGCCTCCTTGCCCAAGCCGCTCTTGATGAGAAAGGCGCTGCGGAAGGCGCCCTGGTTGCCGGAGAGCCCGCCGAAAAAGCCGCTCAAAAGCCCCCCGGCCGGGATGTATTTCTTGTCGATGGCCAGGCGGTTGAAGGCCGGCCACAGTTCCAGCGCGGCAAAACCGGCCATGAGCAGGGCCACCACCAACTTGACCGGATGGATCACAAACTCCCGGCCACCTGCCTGCCACGCAGTGAGCGGTGCCAGGTCCGCCAGCCAGAGAAGCAGCCCGGCGCCGGCAAAACTCGCCAGAAAGGCGGGCAGGCCGAAGTGCAGCACCGTGGGCCAGTCCGCCCGCCGGCTGAAGAGTCCGACCTTGAAAAGGTTGTTGGCAAAGTGGACCAGCGCGGTCTGGGCAATGGCCACCTCCACCGGAAAGAAGAGGGCAAAGACCGGCATGAGCAGGGTGCCGAGGCCGAAGCCGGAAAAGAGGGTGAGGCCCGAGGCCAGCAGGGCCGCCGTGCTGATGAGCAGATATTCCATAACATCCTCGTGCGCTGGGGCTCATAAAAGGCCAAACAGAGAGGCACCGCCAGCCGCCCATACGCGCAGCAACGGGGATGCCCTGATTGGACATCCCCGTTGCAGGAGAGAGAGGGAACGAGAAGGGGGGTCTCGCTTAATACCGGTACGTCAGGGTGATCGCGCTGTAATGGGCCTCGTAACTCGGCCCAAGGTAGCTGCCCAGGTTGATCAGCCGGTTGCCCCACTGGGTGGAACTGGCCGACGAGGTGTCGCGCAGCAGGTACTCGCTGCCCACCGATTCCGCCCATGGGGTGTTGGCCTCCTGCATCCAGTCGCTGATCTTGTAGCGGTCATAGATGTAGTGCAGGCCAAAGACCAGATTCTTCACGAACTGGTACTCCAGGGTGGCGTTGAGATTGTACTGCTTGTGGGAGACCGTCTCCGGGTTGCGGAAGGCGAACTCATGGGTGTCCGCCAGGGTGTTGTCCGGGTTCACCGAAGACTGGGTGCCGAAACCGCTGTACTCGATATCCACCTTGCCCTGAGAATAGGAGTAGTCCGTGGCCAGGCGGAGCTTGCCGGGGATGATCTCATAACCCAGCCCCAGACCGATGGTGTTGGTCTTGTCGTCGGTCACCGCCATCCACTGGCTCGTCTCCCTGGTCCATGGCCCAAGCTCTGCGCCGGCCGCAACGTCGGTCGGGTCGAGCTTGTTGTTCTCGTTGAACTCCAGGCCGCGCTGGGTGGATTCGATGACCTCCCGGCTGCCAAAGAGGTTCAGGGTCAACCGGTCGGTGGGCGCATAGGCCGCGTCCAGGGCATAGCGCTGGGTCTTGGTCTCCAGCAGGCCGAGCTGGTCGCCGGGGGTGGTGGCGACGTTATCCGCCGGATCCTCGCCTGTTCCCAAGGCGAGCAGGGGCTGGACCGGAACGACGCCGGAATCGTAATCATCCTTCCGGTAGAGATAGGAGGCGGTCACGTCCAGCCCCTCCATGGGCATGATCGTGGCGGCAATATCGAACTGATCCCGCTCCCGGTCGGAGACGTCGAACTTCCGCATGTCCGGATGGTTGCTGAAGGAGTATTTGGGATTGTCCCGGTCGGTGCCGGCATCGGCCAGGGCATACCAGTAGCTCTCGGCGGTAATCCTGTTGTTGTAGTCCCCGCCGTCGCGGTCGCCGTAAAGGTACTTGGCCCGCAGGGTCAGCCAGTCGGTGGGTCGGGTCTTCACCGAGCCCTTGAAGATGTTCTCTTCGGTATCGGCCTCGCGGAAGTCGCGGCCGATATCCTCCCGCTCGTAGGCCAGCCCCAGGGTGGTCCGCCAGAAGGCCAGATTATAGGAGGTGTCCAGACCATAGTTCATCTGGTCGTAGGAATAGGCCAGGCTGGTCCGCTTGTTCTTGTAGGTGGTGGTTCCCGCCGCAGCATTGGCTGCGGTGATGGTATCATCCGTAACATACCACCAGTTGCTCTGGGGGGTCTTGTTGTCCAGCTCGTAGTAGCCGACAAAGGCCCGCAGATTCAGGCGGTCGATGGGGTTGATGTTGTAGTCGGCATTGAAGAGCAGGGTGTCGATCTCGGCATCGGCCTCGGTGCGGGGCAGGATGCTGGTGGAATCAAAGGCCGTGGCGCTGCCGAAGCTGGTGCTGGCGTAGGGCAGCAGGGTCTCGTCCTGCTCCATCATGCCGTAGGCGATGTTGGCATTGAGCCGGCTGGCCATGGGCAGGTCGAAGCCCAAGGCCAGGGAGAGGTTCTGATAGCGGTTGTCCGGCGCCAGGGAACGCTGACCGAAGCTGGCAACATGATGGGCCGCATCCCAGATATCGTAGCCGCTGCTATCGGCATCGGCTGTGTAGGGATTCTGCCAGCGCATGGTGTCGATGTCGTTTTCAAATCCGGAGAGCAGATAGGTGAACATGGCCTGCCAGGTCGGCTGGATGTACTCGGCCTCGAACTTCAGTTCCTGGGTCTGGTAGTCGATGGGCTCGGCCAGTTGCGCATTGAGGGTCCGCGGCGGGCGGTCGCCGATGGGGCCGTAGGTGAGGTTGGTGCCATCCTTGCGCTCGTCCGACAGGGAGAGGCGGAATCTGAAGTCGCCCACGCCGGGGATGAGGGAGAGGGTGGCACTGGTCTTGTCCCGCTGGGTGCCCAGCTCGATGCTGTGCAGGGTGTCGGCCAGCCACGTTGCGGTGGCCGCATCGTTGGCCAAAAGCTGGGCCGCGCTCGGCACCAGGTCAGGGTTTGGGATGGCTGCCGTGCTCGGCAGGGTGAGCAGGCCGTTACCGTTGTCGATATAGGGCGTCTTGGCCTTGTTGCTCAGGTTGTGGGGGATCTCGTTGCGGTCGATGACCACGCTCCAACTGCCGTAGCCGCCAAAGCCGAAGCGGAGGGACTGGTCGTCCTTGAGCAGATCCTGGCCCGAGAAGTCCAGATAGCGGCCTGCCTGGGGATCGAGCACCCCGAACCAGAGATCATAGAGGTGGAACCCCTCGTCGATGTCACGGTTCTTGTTGAACTTGGACGAATCGTCGCCCGTGCCCTGGCGGACGCCAACGGTCACCTCGCCGGCGCCCTCGATCTTTTTCCCCTCCTCCTGGGCCATGGCAACCACCGGCGCCAGCAGGAGCAATGATGCCAATACATACGTCTTCTTCATGATCATGCCTCCTTTAGCGGGTGAATTTGGCGCCAGATGGATGATTGGAGCCGTGCTGGGTGTTGTGGCAGTTTACGCACCCCTCGCCATAGGGGTTGCTGGTCCGGTTGTAGCGCGGCAGGTTGATGTGGCCGCCGTAGGAGTGGCACTGCAGGCACAAAAACGAGCCCTTGGCGTTGAGCAGATTGTTGTTGTTGGAGCCATGCACGTCGTGGCAGTTGGCGCAATTCTCCCGCACCACCGGGTGTTCCCAGACAAAGGGGCCGCGTTTTTCCTGGTGGCAGTTGAAGCAGGTCTCGTTGACCGTAGCGCCCTTGAGCATGTTCTTGCCCACTGAGCCGTGGGGGTTGTGGCAGCTCGAACAGGCCATCTTGCCTTCCTTGACCGGATGACGGGACTGCTTGCTCATCTGGCCCTTCACGTTGGCGTGGCAGGAGTAGCAGACCGACGGCTCATCCGCCTTGGCCAGCAGCCCCTTGTCGCTTTGCTTCTTCATCAGGGTGTGGCAGGAGGTGCAATTGACCTCGCCGCTCTTGTGCTGGCTGTTTTGCCAATGCATGCGGCCGCCGTCCTGGTGGCACTGAAGGCAGACCGCCGAATACTGGGCTGCCGAGAGCTTCAGGCTGGCGTCCGGATTTTCCACATGCTTGCTGCGCGGGCCATGGCAGGCCTCGCAGTCGCGGGCCTGGAGCGGGCCCCTGGCGCCATGCTGGAAGGTCCGGCCATGCACGGTCTTTTTATACGCCTCGATGGAGTCCGCATGACAGCTGGCGCAGGCATCCTTGTCCTTGACGTAGGCAGCCTTGGCAAAGGCCGGATTGAGCGCGGCCCAATCCACCTCCTTGGCCTCGGCCGCGCCAGCCATCGCGGCCCAGCCGACCACCACGAAACACGCGCTTTTCAAAAGTTTTCGTTTCATTGTTCCTCCTCTCTCCGCATGATTTTTCTCCCCTTTGTGCTGCGGCTCTGCCCTTGACGGAGCAACGGTTTTCTGCCAACGCAGACCCGCCTGAATACGGCATCCTGCATTGACACCTACAGAAAAAAAGGGGTGCCATCCAGATAAGTCTGCCTGTCAAAACCGGGAGGGTTGTGAAGTTTTCTTCACAGCGGCTCGGCGGGCGCACAGTGGGCGCCAGAGGCGGGAAAGGACAAGAAAGGGAAGAGGGCGGTTCAGGCGGAGAGTTTTTTCACCAACATGCGGGCGCACTCCATGACCTGGCGCCCTTGCCTGGTCAGGAGGTAGAGCTTGCGCTCGTCCTGGGTCAGAAAACCCGCCTCCTTGAGTACCTTGAGATGGAAGTTCATCTTGGTATGGTCCTCGATCTCCAGGTGGCGGCAGATGTCCATGAAGCGCATGGAGCCCTCCTGTTCAACACAGAAGAGGATCTGCCGCCGCAGGGGGTTGGCGAGGCTGCCCATGAGGGTATCCATGTTCACCGTTGCCCGGCAGGTTTCAAAACTCGCCTCCTCCAGGGCGCGGCGCACCGAGGCGAGCAGGGTATCCACCCGGAAGGGCTTGGTGATGTAATCCTGGGCGCCCTGGCGCATGGCCTCCACCGCGTTTTCCACGGTGGCAAAGGCGGTCAGCATGATCACCGGGAGGCGCGGCGCGTTTTCACGCAGGCGCCGCATCACCTCCATGCCGCCCATGCCGGGCATGATCAGATCGAGGAGAACGAGGTCGAACTTCCGCTGGCCAAGAAACTCCAGGGCCCTCTCGCCATTGGCCGCCATGGCGACCTGAAAGCCGGCCCCCCCAAGCACCTCGGCCACGCTTTCCCGCAGGTCCTGATCGTCGTCCACCACCAGAATTTCCGTCATGCCGCCCCCTCCGCCGCAACAGGAAAGGTCAGCACAACGGTGGTGCCGCCTCCGGCCGTGGCCTTCAGTTCAATCCCGCCGTTGTGCATCTCCATGATATTGTAACAGATGGAAAGGCCGAGGCCCGTGCCCTTTCCCACCTCCTTGGTGGTGTAGAAGGGCTCCAGCACCCGGGGCAGCTCTTCCGGCGCAATGCCGCTGCCATGGTCGATGACCTCCACCAGCACCTCCGTCCCGTCGCTCCGGCTGCGCACCTCGATGGCGCCGCCGGGCTCCGATGCCTCCATGGCGTTGATGAGCACGTTGAGGAACACCTCTTCGACCTTGCAGCCATCGGCCAACACCGGCGGCAGCGGTTGCAGTTCCGTGATGAGGTTATATTCCTTTCGCCGGCTGCCGAGCAGGGTGAGGGTGCCCTGGACCAGGCCGTTGAGGTCAACCGGTTGCAGGTTTGCCCCGCCCTGGCGCGCAAAGCCGAGCAGCTCGCTGGCGATGTTCGAGGCGCGGGCCAGGTTCCGCTCGATGACGTCGAAGCGCTTTTTGGCGCCATCGGGGAGAGCCGCGTTCCTCGTGTCCTGCCTGAGCAATTCGAGTTGCAGCGACACATTGGTCAGGGGGTTGTTGATCTCGTGGGCAATGCCGGCAGCCAGTTTGCCCAGGGCCGCCAGCTTTTCGGTCTGGGTAAGCTGCCGGAGCTGCTGTTCGAGCTTTTTGCGGGTTTCGATGTTGAAGATGTTCAAGGCGCGAACCATGAAAAAGGCGATCCCCACCGCCGCCGCACCCCGCAACACCTCCACCGGCACCCTCAGCAGAGGGATGATGAAATGGGACGGCACGATGCCGGCCACCAAGGCATACACGGCAAAACAGATTGCGGCCCGGCGAAGGTTTGCGGCCACCGGCTGATTCAGGTTCCGCATCGTCCGACCATGACGGAAGAGCGCGAAGCTGGCAAGGGCGGCGCCCAACACGCCAATGGTCAGCCGCGCCAGCATCCCGGCCCTCCGGAGCGCCGCCAGATCGACATGCGCCTCGGTAAGCCAGAGGTACATGCCGATCACCAGAAGCAGAAAGGGAATAAACGCCCGCAGCCATTGCCAACGGATCCTGGGCTGGGTACGGAGCAGGCTGATGGCGAAGTGATTCAGGAACAGAAAGGAGAGAACCAGGGTCAGAAAGCGCACATAGTGCAGAGGGAGCGACACCTCCTCGACCCCCATCAGCAGCGTGTAGCAGATCATCCATTCGTACAGGCCGTGACTGAGGCCGAAGATCGCCAGGGAGGGCAGGCTGTGGGCAAGCTGCAGCCTGCTTTCGGACATATCCTTGACCGCGATGGACAATCCGAGACCAATGAAGGCCAGGCCATAAAAGAAGTACAACAGGACGAGGGGGAAAACCTGAATATCAGGCATGGTGTACCGGGCCTCCTCCGGGGAACGGAACCGCGATGGGGATCAGGCCGGGCGCAGCCACTTTTCCAGCATGGCGGACAGAGCCTCCTTCTTCACCGGCTTGCTGATATAGTCGTCCATGCCGGCGGCCAGACATTTTTCGCGATCGCCCTCCATGGCGTGGGCGGTCATGGCGATGATCGGGGTGCGGGCGCGGCCCTCGCGGGCCTCGATCTCCCGCCACGCCCTGGTGGCGGCATAACCGTCCAGCACCGGCATCTGGCAGTCCATCAGCACCGCAGCAAACCGCTTTCGGCCCAGGAGATGGAGGGCCTCCTGGCCATTGGCCGCCACGGTCACGGTGAGCCCCAGTTTTTGCAGCAGCCCCTCCGCGATCTTTTGGTTCACCTGATTGTCCTCCACCAGCACCACCTCGCCCGCCAGGGCCGTTTCCGTTGCCGGCACAGCCGGGGCCGGGGCCGCCGCCTCCACGGCCGGCACGTCTTGGGCAAGGGCAAAGGGAATCTCGCACCAGAAGCGGGAGCCCTTGCCCGGCGCGCTCTCCACCCCGCAGCAGCCGTCCATGAGATGCACCAACTGGCGGACAATGGCCAGGCCCAAACCGGTGCCGCCGTATTTGCGGGTCAGCGAGGTGTCGGCCTGGGAAAAACTCTGGAACAGCTTCTCCTGGTCCGCCTCTGCGATGCCGATGCCGGTGTCGACCACCTCCAGCCGCACCAGAACATCGTCCTCGACACGGTCCGTCACCATGGCGCGCACCGTCACCTTTCCCTGGTCGGTGAACTTGATCGCGTTGGCCAGAAGATTGTTCAGTATCTGCCGGGTCCGGAGCGGGTCACCCTGGACCGGACCGGCCAGTTGCGGATCGACCTCCCTGGCAAAGGCGAGACCGCGGGCGGCCAGGAGCGGGGCCACGGTCTGGCCGAGGTTCTCGATGAGGTCGCGCAGACGGAAGGGGGTCTGCTCCAGCCGGAGCTTGCCGGCCTCGATCTTGGAAAAATCGAGGATGTCGTTCAGGATCTGCAGCAGCGACTCGGCCGACTCATGGGCCGTGGCGACCAGCTCCGCCTGCCCCGACGCCAGCTCCGTCTCCCGCAGAAGCTGCAAGGTGCCGAGCACGCCGTTCATGGGCGTGCGGATCTCGTGGCTCATGTTGGCCAGGAACTCGTTTTTGGCCTGATTCGCCGCCTCGGCGGCCATCCTGGCCTGCTCCAGACTGTGCACCATGGCCTCGTTCCGGAAGCGATTGTTGAATGCTTCCACCAGCGCCTCCTGCATGCGGGTCGCGGAGTTGATCAGCACCGTCATGAAAAAGAGGGTGATGACGCCGAGGGTAATGTGCAGTTCGCCGCCGGTCCAGAAGAGCACCGCCGCCACCGGCAGGAGGATGGAGGCCACATAGGCGTAATAGAGGCGGATGAGCGGCGCGAGGATCGGCACCGCGCCGGCTGCCAGCCCGGCCATGATGATGAGAAAGACCACCTGGTGCATTTCCGCGTACAGCGGGAAGAGCAGCGGGGCGGACGCGCCCCAGACCAACCCGGTGGCCACGACCAGGGCGCGATAGACCTCGGTGCAAGGGGCTGTCCTCTCGTGGTCGCCCTGACCCTGACGGCGCTGATAACAGCGCACGGCCAGCAGACGGCTGACAAAAAGCACGGTGTTGGCAATAAGCCATGCGAGGAGAAGGTGGGGGCTGATCACCTCGCGCAGCAGTACCGCCAGGGCAACCGCCAGGACATAGGCGGCGATGGTGCTGGTTTTTCCGTTGTCGAGCACCAGCTGGAGGAGCTTCCGCTGCACCCGGGGGCCAAAGTCCTCTTCCGGCTTGCTGTCGGGGGCGGTTTGCTGAGGCAGGGCGAGGGCCATGGACGCTACTCCACGATGATGGTGCCGGGCTCGCCCGCCACCACCTCGCCGATGATTCCGTAATCCAGGGCGTAGCGCCGCTTGGCCAGCCGGGCCATGATCGATTCCAGCGCCTCAGGGGGCGCGGCGATCAAGAGGCCGCCGGAGGTCTGCGGGTCGTAGAGCGCCATCTCCAGCGGGTCCAAGGGCGCGAGATGGCTTGTGACCAGCGATTGATAGAAGGCCCTGTTCTTGTGCGCCCCTTCGGGGATAATGCCCATGCCGGCAAAGTGGAGGGTTTCTGGCAGCACCGGCACCCTTTGGGCATCGACCCGGATCGCCACCTGCGAGGCCGTTGCCACCTCGACAAGGTGGCCAAGAAGGCCGAAGCCGGTGATGTCGGTGCAGGCGTGGACCGTTACCGTGCTCATGAGCTGGGCTGGTTCGCGGTTCAGGGTGACCATCACCCGGGTGATCAGCTCCTCGACCTCGGCCCCGGCCAGATTGCCCTTGATGGCGGTGGCGAGAATGCCGGTACCGACGGGCTTGGTCAGCAGCAGATGGTCGCCCGCCTGGGCACCGTTGTTGCGCACCACCCGGCTCGGGTGGACGGTGCCGGTCACCGACAGGCCGTACTTGAGTTCCTCGTCCTCGATGGAGTGGCCGCCCACCAGCAGCGCCCCGGCCTCGGTGATGATGTCGAGCCCGCCCTGCAAGACCTGCCGCAACACCGCCTTGTCCATGGTCTTCACCGGAAAGGCGACGAGGTTCATGGCGAGCAGGGGCTTGCCGCCCATGGCATAGACATCGCTCACGGCGTTGGCCGCGGCGATCTGACCGAAGCGGTACGGGTCGTCCACAATGGGGGTGAAAAAATCCACGGTCTGGATGAGGGCGGTCTCGTCGTTGAGACGATAGACCCCGGCATCCTCGCAGCCATCGATGCCCACGAGCAGGTTGGGGTCGGTCGGCACCTTCATGCCGCACAGGATCTGGTCCAGGTCCCCTGGACTGAGCTTGGCCGCTCAGCCGGCGGCCTTGGCTCTGCTGGTCAGCTTGATCATGGCGTATCCGTGGTGATGGGAACTTCGCTGTAGCCGCCGCCCGGCTCCTTGTAATAGAGGCGGGCGATGGCAATGGCCGCCCTGGCAAGCGCCTCGCGCACCGCGGCAAGGTCGGCCATGGCAAAGGCGATGGCCATACCGCAGTCGCTGCCGATGCGGCGCGGTACCGGGATCACGTCGTGGCGGATGCCCGCCTTCTTGAGCCGCTCCTCGGCCTTGAGAACAAAGTGGATGGAACCGAGAATCGCCACCCCCTCCAGTGCCGGCAACCCTTTTGCGTCGTGCCCGGCCACATCCTACCCCTGGTACTCCATTTCCTCTTTCTGATCGCGGGCAAGGAGATCACGTACCGCGGCCTGGCAGGGCTTGTCCTCGTAAAGCACCTGAAAGACCTGTTCCAGAATCGGCATCTCCACCCCCATTTTATCGGCCAGCGCCCTGGCCGACCTGGTGGTCTTCACCCCCTCGGCCACCATCTGCATCTCGGCAAGGATGGCGCCGATGGTCATGCCCTGGCCGAGCCTGAGGCCCACGGTGCGGTTGCGGGAGAGGTCGCCGGTGCAGGTGAGCACCAGATCCCCCATGCCGGCCAGCCCCGAAAAGGTGAGGGGGTTGGCGCCCATCCTGACCCCCAGCCGGGTGATCTCGGCCAGCCCCCGGGTGATGAGGGCGGCCCGGGTGTTGGTGCCGTAGCCCAGGCCATCGCAGATGCCGGCGGCGATGGCGATGATGTTCTTGAGCGCCCCGCCCAACTCCTGGCCGATGACGTCGGTGCTGGCGTAGACGCGGAAGCGTTCGGTGAAGAAAAGGTCCTGGAAGAAACGGGCAGCGTCCCTGCTCGCCGCCGCCACGGTGACCGCAGTGGGAATCCCGGCAGCCACCTCCCTGGCAAAGGAGGGGCCGGCCAGGACCCCGAGCCGGCATTGCTTGCCCGGCAGGGTGGCGAGTTCCGCCGCCATCACCTGGGTCATGGTCATGAGGGTGTCGTTCTCGATGCCCTTGGCCGCCGAGATCACCGCGGCGTTCTCGGCCAGGTGGGGCAGCAGGTCGCGGAAGACCTGGCGATAGCCATGGGATGGCACCACCATGACCACCGCCTCCTGGCCTGACACGGCCGCGGCAAGATCCGCCGTCGGCCGCACCGTGGCCGGCAGGGGAAAGCCGGGCAGGTAGGTGCGGTTTTCCCGGTCGCGGACCAGCGCTGCTGCCTGCTCCTGGCGATGGGCCCAGAGGGAGACCGTAAGCCCCTTGTCGCCCAGAAGCTTGGCCAGAGCGGTTCCCCAGCTGCCGGCCCCGATGACCGCTACCTTTTTCAGAGGTGTCATAAGATGATAGTAGCCACGAAATCCACGAAAGCACAGGAACGGTGAAAAAAATTTTCGCGGGTTTCGTGGTTTTCGTGGCGCATGGTTTTATTCTTCGGTCGGCTCGTCCGTGGCAAGGCCTTCGGCCAGTTCGTCGCCCTCGTCCTCGCCCGGCTCGGCCACCCGGTCCAGGGCCACCACCCGCTCGCCCTCGCCGAGGTTGAAGAGGCGCACGCCCTGGGTGTTGCGGCCGATGACCCGCAGGTCCGCCATACGGGTGCGGATCACCTTGCCGCCGTTGGTGATCATCATGATCTCGTCACCATCGGTTACCTGCAGCGCCCCCACCACCAGGCCGTTGCGTTCGCTGGCCTTGATGGCAATGACGCCCTTGCCGCCGCGCTTGATGAGGCGGTACTCCTCCACATCGGTCCGCTTGCCAAAGCCGTTCTCGGTGACCATGAGGATGGTGGCCTGCGGGTCGCCGGTGAGCACCTCGACGCCAACCAGCTCGTCGGCCGGGGCCAGGGTGATGCCCTTGACGCCGGTGGCGGTGCGTCCCATGGGCCGCACGTCCGTTTCCTTGAAGCGCACCGACATGCCGTTCTTCGAGGCAAAGAGGATCTCATCCTTGCCCGAGGTAAGCACCGCGGCGAGGATCTCGTCATCCTCGCGGATGGTGAGCGCGATCTTGCCGCGGCGGATGGGCCGCTCGAACTCGGAGAGCACCGTCTTCTTGACGATGCCCTTCTTGGTCACCATCATGATGTAGCGCTCCTCGCCCTCGTTGAGGACAAAAGACTTCACCGGCAGGATGGCGGCTACCTTCTCGCCCTCGCCAAGCTCCAGGAGGTTCACCACCGCTTTGCCGCGGGCGGTGCGGCTGCCCAGCGGGATCTCGTAGACCTTGCGCCAGAAGACGCGGCCGCGGCTGGTGAAGAAGAGGAAGGTGTCGTGGGTGGAGGCCACGTACATCTGGCTGACAAAGTCGTCCTCGCTGGTGCTCATGCCGCGGATGCCCTTGCCGCCCCGGCGCTGGGCCCGGTAAAGGTCGGAGGGGTTGCGCTTGATGTAGCCCTCGTGGGTCACAGTGACCACCATCTCCTCGACAGCGATCATGTCCTCGGGCAGGATCTCGTCCGGCGCCTCGATGATCTCGGTGCGGCGGCCATCTCCGTACTGCTCGCGGATGGAGGTGAACTCGTCGCGGATGATCTGCATCACCAGCCGTTCGTCGGAGAGCACCTCCTTGAGCCAGGCGATCTCGCGGAGCAGGGCCTCGTATTCCTGGATGATCTTCTCGCGCTCCAGGCCGGTGAGGCGGTGGAGCCGCATCTCCAGAATGGACTGGGCCTGGATCTCGGAAAGACCGAAGCGCTCCATCAAACCGCTCCGCGCCTCCTGCGGGTTGGCCGACTTCTTGATCAGCTCCACCACCTCGTCCAGGTTGGTGATGGCGATCTTGAGCCCCTCGAGGATATGGGCCTTTTCCTCGGCCTTCTTGAGGTCGAAGGCGGTGCGGCGGTAGACGATGGTCTTGCGGTGCAGGAGGAAGTGGTCGAGGATGTCCCGCAGGTTCAGGATCTCCGGCCGGTTGTTGACAATGGAGAGCAGGATGATGCCGAAACTCTTCTGGAGCGGGGTGAGCTTGTAGAGCTGGTTCAGGACCACGTCGGCGATCTCGTCCCTCTTCAGCTCCAGCACCACCCGCATGCCATGGCGGTCGGACTCGTCGCGCACCTCGCCGATGGACTCGATCTTCTTTTCCTTGATGAGCAGGGCGATGCGCTCGATGAGGGCCGCCTTGTTCTGCTGGTAGGGGATCTCGGTGATGATGATCGCCTCTTTCCCGCTTTTCAGCTTCTCGATATGCGTTTTTGAACGGATGAGGAGGGAGCCGCGCCCGGTTTCGTAGGCCTCGCGGATGCCGGCCCGGCCGCAGATAAAGCCGCCGGTGGGGAAATCCGGGCCGGTGATGATTTCCATCAACCGCTGCACCGTGACCTGGGGGTCGTCGATCATGGCGATGAGCCCGTCGATCACCTCGGTGAGATTGTGGGGCGGGATGTTGGTCGCCATGCCCACCGCGATGCCGGCCGAGCCGTTGATGAGCAGGTTGGGGATCCTGGCCGGGAAGACCAGGGGCTCCTGCAGCGAGTTGTCGTAGTTGGGGGCGAAATCCACCGTCTCCTTGTCGAGATCGGTGATCAGCTCCTGATCGAGCCGGGTCATGCGCGCCTCGGTGTAGCGCATGGCCGCCGGCGAGTCGCCGTCCACCGAGCCGAAGTTGCCCTGGCCATCCACCAGCGGATAGCGCATGGAAAAATTCTGGGCCATGCGCACCAGAGTGTCGTAGACCGCGGTATCGCCGTGGGGATGGTACTTACCGATGACGTCGCCGACGATGCGGGCCGATTTGAGATAGGGCCGGTTGTAGATGTTGTTCAGCTCGCGCATGGCAAAGAGCACCCGGCGATGCACGGGTTTCAGGCCGTCGCGCACGTCGGGCAGCGCCCTGCCGACGATGACGCTCATGGCGTAGTCGAGATAGGACTTTTGCAGCTCCCGCTCGATGGAGACCTTGGGAGATTCGGAAACTGTCGGGGTTTCTTCAACCATGGAAATGTACCTTCCTCGTGGAATTAGATATCGAGGGACGAAACCTCAAGGGCGTGGCTCTGGATGAAATCGCGTCGCGGCTCCACCTTGTCGCCCATGAGGGTGGTGAAGATCTCGTCCGCCTTTTCCGCATCCTCGATGGTGACCTGGAGCAGGGTGCGCTTTTCCGGATTCATGGTGGTCTCCCAGAGCTGCTCGGGGTTCATCTCGCCCAGGCCCTTGTAGCGCTGGAGGGTGCTGCCCTTGAAGGATTCGGCCCGTACCGTGGTGAGCAGTTCGCGCCAGTCCGCCACCTCGTGCCGCTGCCCTTTCTGGTCGATGATGGCAAACCGCCGGCCGAGGTATCCCCTGATCTTGGGGTACTGCGCAAGCGCGGTCCGGTACTCGGGGATGAGCGGGACCTGGGGGCCGACGGTGGTCACCATGTGGGCCTTGTCCTTGATCGCCGCATCGAACTCGTAGCAGCTCGGCCGCCAGCGGCAGGGCCGGATCTGGCCGAGAATCAGGTTTTTGCCGGACAACTGGGCGTGCAGCATGGCGACCAGACCCTCCTCCTCGAACTGGTCCGCGGTGGTGACCTCGTTTTCCACCAGGAAGCGGAGCATCTCCTCCCAGAGGTTGATGCGGTCGAGGTATTCCACCAGCCGCTGGTAGCCGGCCAAATCGCGCATCACCTTTACCAGCGCCTCGCCGGACAAACTGAGGTCGCCCTCCGGGGTCTCCACCCGCATCATGGTGCTGGCCTGATCGAAGAGGAAGGTGTTCAGCCCCTCCTCATCGATGAAGAACTGCTCCTTCTTGCCGCGACCCAGGCGATAGAGCGGCGGCTGGCCGATGTAGATGTGGCCAGCCTCGATGAGCGGCTGCATCTGCCGGTAGAAGAAGGTGAGCAGCAGGGTGCGGATATGCGCCCCGTCCACGTCGGCGTCGGTCATGATGATGATCTTGTGGTAGCGGAGTTTTTCCAGGTCGAATTCCTCGCGGCCGATGCCGGTGCCCAGCGCCGCGATGATCTGTTTGATCTCCTCGCTACTTAGGATGCGATCGAAGCGCGCCTTTTCCACGTTCATGATCTTGCCCCTGAGGGGGAGGATCGCCTGGATGGAACGGTCGCGGCCCTGCTTGGCGCTGCCTCCCGCCGAGTCGCCCTCCACCAGGAATATCTCGCGATCTTTCGGGTCCTTGGATTGGCATTCGGCGAGCTTGCCGGCCATCATCAGATCGAGGCCGCTGCCCTTCTTGCGGGAGAGTTCCTTGGCCCGCCGGGCCGCCTCGCGGGCCCGGGCCGCATCCACCGCCTTGGTGAGGATCTTCCTCGCCTCCTGGGGGTTGCGTTCGAGATAGAGGGAGAGCTTCTCGTGGCAGATGGTCTCGACAATGGATTTGACCTCGCTGTTGCCGAGCTTGGTCTTGGTCTGCCCCTCGAACTGCGGGTTGGGTACCCTTACGGAGATGACGCAGGTGATGCCCTCGCGCACGTCGTCGCCCGAAAGTTTTTCCTTGAGGTTCTTGGGCACGATGTCGTCGCTGGCGTAGCGGTTGATGCAGCGGGTGAGCGCGGCGCGGAACCCCATGACGTGGGTGCCGCCCTCCTTGGTGTGGATGTTGTTCACAAAGGAGAAGAGGCGCTCGGAGTAGCCGTCGAAGTACTGGAAGCTCACCTCCACCTGGACGTCGTCCTTGTCGCCGTCGAGGAAGACCGCCTCGTTGTGGACCGCGGTGCGGTTGCGGTTGAGGTACTCGACAAAGGAGTTGATGCCGCCCTTGTAGTGAAACTCGTCCTCGGCGCCGGTGCGCTCGTCATGGAGGAGAATCTTGACGTCCTTGTTGAGGAAGGCGAGTTCCCGCAGGCGGTTCTGGATGATCTCGTACTTGAATTCAGTGGTTTCGGTGAAGATTTCCGGGTCGGGCATAAAGGTGATCTTGGTGCCGGTCTTGTCGGTGGTGCCGATCACCTCCACCTCTCCCTGCTTGATGCCGCGGTGGTAGCGCTGTTTGTGGATCTGGCCGTCGCGCTTCACCTCTGCCTCGGTCCAGAGGCTCAGGGCGTTGACCACCGAGACGCCCACGCCGTGCAGGCCGCCGGACACCTTGTAGGTGGAATGGTCGAACTTGCCGCCGGCGTGCAGGGTGCAGAGCACCAGTTCCAGGGCCGAAACCTTTTCCGTCGGGTGCATGCCCACCGGGATGCCGCGGCCGTTGTCCTCGACGCTGACGCTGCCGTCGCGAAGAAAGGTGACCCTGATGTGGGTGCAGTGGCCGGCCAGGGCCTCGTCGATGGAGTTGTCCACCACCTCGTAGATGAGATGGTGCAACCCCTCTTCCGCGGTGTTGCCTATGTACATGGCCGGCCGCATGCGGACACCCTCAAGGCCGGAAAGCACCTTGATCTGTTCGGCGCCGTAGTTGGATGGTGCTGCTTCTTCGCTCACAGGTCTCTCCTCGCTTCAGATGATGACGTTTGGGCCAGGTGGGGGGTGTCGCCCCGCTAAATTTTCATGGGCATGATGACGCTCAGGTACCCTGGGTCGTCATCGCCCTGGATGAGGCAGGGGCTCTCCTCGGAGTTGATATAGGCCTTGACCGTCTCGCTCGCCATGACCTGGATCGCCTCGATGAAATACTTGCCATTGAAACCGAGGTTCATCTCCTTGTCGTTATAGGCGATCTCCAGCTCGTCCTTGGCGCTGCCGATGTCGAGGTTCTGGGAGGAGAGCACCAGCCGGTTCGGAGCGATGAGAAACTGCACGGCGTTGTAGCGATCCTCGGTAAAGAGATTCATGCGCTTCAGGGAATGCATCAGCTGCTGCCGCGGTATGGCGATGTGGCGCGCCTTGTTGATTACCTGGATGATGTTCTTGTAGTCGGGGAAGTCGCCGTGCATGAGACGGATGATGATGACCGCGCCGTCGGTTTTGACCACTGCCTGTTTCTCTTCAAACCCGATGGCAATGGTTTCCTTGTTGTCGCAGAATTTCCGGATCTCCTGCACCCCTTTCTTGGGAATGAGGATGGCGCGGTCCATTTTGAGGGGAGCAAGGTCGCTGCCCACCTTCTTTTCCATCATGGTGAGGCGATGGCCGTCCGAGGAGACCATGCGCAGGAAATGGCCTTCTCCCTCGATGAAATCCTTTTCCACCAGGAGGCCGGTGAGGTTGAACTGGCTTTCACCTTCCTGGGCCACGGAAAAGAGGGTGCGGTCGATGAGGTCCTTGACCTCGTCGCTGGCCAGCGGAACCATGTTTGCCTCGGCATATTCCGGGAAGGCGGGATACTCCTCGCTGGGCATGCCGGCCAGCTTGTAGCTGGTGGAATCGGCGGTGATCCTGGCCCAGTTGTTTTCCTTGATCTCCAGGTGAATCTGTTCCGCCCCTGATTCCCGCACCATCTCGAAAAGTTTGCGGGCCGGCAGGGTGATGGAGCCGGCGCTGAGGATTTCCGCCGGCAGGGTGATGCGGATGCCTATCTCCAGATCGGTGGCAGTAAGTTGGATTCCATTGTCCTGGGATTCGATGAGGATGTTGGCCAGGATGGCAATGGTACCCTTTTTCCCGGTCACGTTCTGCAGTGAGGCAAGAGCAGCCAGGAAGGCGTCACGAGGCACGTTCACGATCAAGGACATGGTGGGGATCCTGCGTTTGGGTTATAGGGAAAGATATTCTTAAAGAAAAAGATTATGGTTATGAGTCCTGTTGAATCGTGGAAAACGAAGACAACAGGACAAAATCATTGGTTTTTTTATAAAGAGGGCCAGACCTGAAAACCAGTGGGGAAAAGAGGGAAACCACTTATCAACAGGATATGAAAACCCCACCAACAGGGAAAAAGGAACCGGTTGTGGAAAGGGTGTGGAAAGGGGAAAAAAGAAGGGGATCCGGGCTCGTGGCAAAAATGTCATGACAACCCATGAATAATATTAAAAAAAACAGAGAGCTCACCAGGGCGTTCACGCCACCCCGGGAAATGTTACAAAAGGATAGATGAAAACGGCGAAAAATTCAATGATAATGAAGAAAAAGACCATTTTTCTGCCGCCCTTTTCCGCGGGTTTTTTAACGGTTGGCAAAGGGATCTTTCGGCAGCAGCCGGCAGCGAAGGCATCTGAATAAAAAAAATGAATACTTTCAAAGAAATAGAAGAGTTGATCTCTGCGGCGATTCAGGGGCTGGTCTTTTCCGGCATCGGGGTTGGAGTTGCCTCCGGAGAAAAGAAGACACGGCGGCGAGTGGTCATACATCGTGGCACCACCCGCTACGAGGGGGGAAGCGCCATCGGGAGCGGGACCATTTTTGATCTCGCCTCCCTCACCAAACCCCTGGCCACCGCTCTTCTCCTCCTGACCCAGGTGCGCGAAGGGGCGGTGGGGCCGGACGACCCCATCGGTCGTTTTTTTGTGCCGGCGGGCACGGACAAGGCGGGAATAACCCTCCGCGATCTCCTGGGTCATTGCAGCGGATTGGCTGCCCACCGGCCTTTTTTTCAGTGGCTGACGGATATCCCGCAGGAGGAGCGCGCGGAGCGGGTGGCGGAGATGATCATGGACGATCCCCTTCTTTATCCCCGCGGCTCGCAGGCTATTTACAGCGACCTCGGCTTTCTCCTGCTGGGCCTGGTGGCGGAACAGGTGGGCGGACAGACGCTGGACATCCTCTTTGAGGAGCGCATCGCCGCGCCGTTGGGGTTGTCCGGATCTCTGTTCTTCAACCGGCTCGGCGCAGCCAGACCAGGCACCTATGCGGCCACCGAGTTCTGTCCCTGGCGCGGGCGGGTGCTGGCTGGAGAGGTGAGCGACGAAAACTGTTTTGCCCTGGGCGGGGTGGCGGGCCACGCCGGCCTCTTTGGCACCACCACCGCGGTGCTGGCCCTGGTGGAGACCATTCACGACCTCTGGATGGGCGAACCAACCCCGCTGGCCATCGACCCGGCGGATGTGCGGCACTTTTTCACCCGACAGCCGACCCCGGGTTCCACCTGGGCCCTGGGATTCGACACCCCATCGGCGGCCGGTTCCACCAGCGGCCGCTTCTTCTCGTCCCGCAGTGTCGGCCACCTCGGTTTCACCGGGACCTCCTTCTGGATCGACCCGGAGCAGCACGCCATGGTGGTGCTGCTCACCAACCGGGTCCACCCCAGCCGCGAGAACAACCGGATCAAGGCCTTCCGGCCGGCGTTGCACGACGCGGTGATGCGGGCCCTTGGCCTGGCCCCTCAGTAAAATTCCGGAAAGAGCGCGGCAATTGCCTCGGCAGACGGCGGGGTGATGCCCCGTTCGGTGATGAGTCCGGTGATGAGCCGGGCCGGGGTGACATCGAATCCGTAATTCACCGCCCTTGTCCCCTCCGGGGCGAGACAGACCGCCGCATCGCGGCCGTCATTGCTCCGCCCGCGCACCAGCCGCACCTCGTCCCCGCTGCGTTCCTCGATGGGAATCCCGTTCAGGCCGTCGCTGATCTCCCAGTCAAAGGTCGAAGAGGGCAGGGCCACATAGAAGGGGATATGGTTGTCCCGGGCCGCCAGGGCCTTGAGGTAGGTGCCGATCTTGTTGGCCACGTCGCCGCTTCGGGTCACCCGGTCGGCGCCGACGATGACCAGGTCCACCAGCCCGTGCTGCATGAGGTGGCCGCCGGTGTTGTCGGCGATCAGGGTGTGGTTCACCCCCTCCTGGCCCAGTTCCCAGGCGGTGAGCTTGGCCCCCTGCAACCAGGGCCGGGTCTCATCCACCCAGACATGGAGCGGGACCCCCCGCTGGTGCGCCGCGTAGATCGGGGCTGTGGCCGAGCCGTAATCGACAAAGGCGAGCCAGCCGGCGTTGCAGTGGGTGAGAATGTTGACCGGCGCCCCCTGCTTGCGGCGGCTGATGGATTCGATGAGCGGCAGGCCGTGTTCGCCGATGCGCCGGCAGAAAGAGGCGTCCTCGTCGGCGATGGCGACCGCGGTGGCCAGGGCGATCTGCTGCTGTTCAGCGAGACATGTGCCGTGGGTCAGGGCGCCGCGTTGCCGGTTCACGGCCCAGGCGAGATTTCTGGCGGTGGGGCGGGTGGCGAGGAGCAGGGCGGCCGCCTGGTCGAGCACCCTGGCTGCGGTGGCCGGGGTGGCGGCAAGCAAGGCGCTGTAGATGCCAAAGGCTGCGGTGGCGCCGATGAGGCCCGCCCCCCGCACGTGCATGTCGCGGATGGCGGCGGCGAAGCCCTCCACGGTGCGGAGCGGCTCCACCACAAAGTCATGGGGCAGCCGGCGCTGGTCGATGATGTTGATGACGGCCGGATCGCCGGGGTCCGGCCAGATGGTGCGGAACGGTGTGCCATTGACCCGCATGGCGGCTCCTGATCAGAACAAGAGGGTGAAGAGGAAGTATGATATGAGACCCATACCAAGCGTGGCGTAGATGAGCAGTCAGGCCGGGCAGCCATCGTCCCGCAGGCGGCGGTAGAGGCGGGCGAAGGTGAGGCCGCCGGCAACGCAGCCGGCCAGCAGGGCGAGCAGATGGGTGGTCATGGATTCCTCATGGGCGGATGATGCATCATAATATTTATTGGGTCATGACTAGAACAGAGGATTTTTTTGGATGATTTTGAGGATCATCCGGTACATGTCCTGGTCGCGATAATTGAATCTAAACTCACACTCCTTGAGGTGCAAGTAGAAGGTGGTCTTGTTCA
>JBFLXY010000009.1:0-127414 GCA_040757055.1 Thermodesulfobacteriota bacterium
TGGGGATCGAGACGCTACCTGAACATGGATTTGCTCAAGGAGCAAGACCTGGAACTGACGATCGCGGCGGAGGCAAGCTAAACTAACGGGGCGCTGCCGGGAAAAGCGAAAAATTCTTTACACTACCCGATTGAAAAATTGACCGAATACCGCACCGCGCTCATCTCCGCCGCAGTAACCGGCAAGATCGATGTGCGACAGGGGGGCTGATGGCCGAGAAGAAACACACGGAACTCAGGTTCGAGGAGGCCATCGAGCACTTTCTGCTCACCCAGGGCGGCTTTGAGCAGGGCGACCCGGCTGGCTTTGACCGGGAACGCGCCCTGGACCCGACCATCCTTGTTCCCTTTATCCAGCAGACCCAGCCCCGGCTCTGGGCGCCCATCGTGGCCTATCACGGCCGGGAGGCGGAAAAGGTGCTCCTGGCCGATCTCTGCCGCACCCTGGAGAATCAGGGGGTGCTGAACGTCCTCCGCCACGGCTTCAAGTGCTTTGGCAAGCGGCTGCGGGTGGCCTTCTTTGCCCCGGCCAGCGGGATGAACCCCGAAACCGGGGCGCTGTACGCGGCCAACCGGCTGACCGTGACCCGCCAGCTCAAGTACAGCACGCAGAACGAAAACTCCCTGGACCTGGTCCTTTCGGTCAACGGGTTGCCGGTGGTGACCGCCGAGTTGAAGAACCCCATGAGCGGCCAGACCGTGGAGCAGGCCAAGTACCAGTACAAGAAGGATCGCGACCCCAAGGAGCTGCTCTTTCAGTTCAAGAAGCGGGCTTTGGTCCACTTTGCCGTGGACCCGGACCTGGTCTTCATGACCACCCGGCTGGCCGGAGGTGCCACCTGGTTTCTGCCCTTCAACCTGGGGGAGCAGGGCGGGGCCGGCAACCCGGAGAATCCGGGGGGGTATCGCACCAGCTATCTCTGGGAACAGGTGTGGCAGCGGGACAGCCTGATGGACATCCTCGGCCGCTTCATGCATCTTCAGGTGGAGGAGAAGAGGATCGCCACGGCCCGGGGCGTCAAGACCCAGACCAGGGAGACCATGATCTTCCCCCGCTACCACCAGTTGGACGCGGTACGGCGGCTGATCGCCGACACCCGCGACAAGGGGGTGGGCCACAACTATCTGGTGCAGCACTCGGCCGGCAGCGGCAAGAGCAATTCCATCGCCTGGCTGGCCCATCGCCTCGCCAGCCTGCACAACGAGCGCGACGAGAAGGTTTTCGATTCGGTGGTGGTCATCACCGACCGGCTGGTGCTGGACAAGCAGTTGCAGGACACCATCTATCAGTTCGAGCACAAGCAGGGGGTGGTGCGGAAGATCGACGAGGACTCCACCCAACTGGCCGAGGCCTTGAAGCAGGGAACGCCCATCGTCATCACCACCCTGCAGAAGTTCCCCTTTGTCACGGACAAGGTGGGCGACCTGCCGGGGCGGCGCTACGCGGTCATCATCGACGAGGCGCACAGCTCGCAATCCGGCGACACCGCCACCGAGATGAAGGGGGTGCTGGCCGGGGCCAGGATCAAGGAACAGGCCAGAGAGGAGGCCGAGGGGCAGGGGCTTACGGACGACGCCGAGGAGGCGATCCTCAAGACCATGCTGCAACGGGGGCGGCAGCCCAACATCAGCTTCTTCGCCTTTACCGCCACCCCCAAGTACAAGACCATGAAGGTCTTCGACGCGCCGGGGATAAACGGCGAGCCGCCTTTCCATCTCTACACCATGCGGCAGGCCATCGAGGAAGGCTTCATCATGGATGTGCTCAGGAACTACACCACCTACAAGACCTATTACGGCCTGATCAAGTCCATCGAGGACGACCCCCAGGTGGAGAAAAAAAAGGCGGCCCGCGCTCTGGCCCGTTTCCTGAGCTTTCATCCCCACAACCTGGCCCAGAAGACCGAGGTGATGGTGGAGCATTTCCGCACCTTCACCAAGCACAGGATCGGCGGCCGGGCCAAGGCCATGGTGGTGACCGGATCGAGGCTGCACGCGGTGCGCTACAAGCAGGCATTCGACAAATACATCGGCGACAAGGGCTATACCGACATCAAGACCCTGGTCGCCTTTTCCGGCACGGTGGAAGACCCGGATTTCAAGGGCAGGAGCTACACCGAGGTGGGGATGAACCTCGGGATCAAGGAACGGGAATTGCCCGAGAAATTCGGCAGCGAGGAATATCAGGTGCTGCTGGTGGCCGAGAAGTACCAGACCGGCTTTGACCAGCCGCTGCTGCACACCATGTATGTGGACAAGCGGTTGTCCGGCATCCAGGCGGTGCAGACCCTCTCCCGCCTCAACCGCACCGCTCCGGGCAAGGAAGACACCTTTGTGCTCGACTTCGTCAACGATCCCAAGGAGATATTCGACGCCTTCAAGCCCTATTACGAGCGGGCCGCGCTGGGCGAGGACGTGAACCCGCAGAAGATGTACGAACTCCAGGACAAACTGGACGGCTTGCGGGTGTACCTGGAAACGGAGGTCGAGGAGTTCTGCCGGGTCTTTTTCAAACCCCAGCAGGTGCCGGGCGACCATGCCCGGATGAATGCCACCCTTGACCTGGCGGTGGGTCGTTTCAGGGAGCTGGATGAGGAAAGGCAGGAGGAGTTCCGGAGCCTGCTGGTGGGGTTCCGCAACCTCTACGGCTTTCTGGCGCAGATCATTCCCTACCAGGATTCGGACCTGGAGAAACGCTATACCTATCTGCGCTTTTTACATACCAAGCTGCCGCGCCGCGACACCGGGCCGGTCTATTTCTTCGATGACGAGGTGAAGCTCAAATACTACCGGTTGCAGAAAATCAGCGAAGGGGCGATTCCGCTCGGCTTCGGGGAAGGGAAACCGCTCAAGGGGCCGACCGATGTCGGCACCGCCGAGCCGCGCACCGAGTTCGTCGATTTGTCGCAACTGATCACCATCCTGAACGAACGGTTCGGTACCGACTTCAAACCAGCCGACCAGCTCTTCTTCGACCAGATCAAGGAAGAGGCGGTTGCCGACGAGACCCTGCGCCAGGCGGCCAGGGTCAACACCATGGAAAATTTCAAGTTTGTCTTCGACAAGGCCCTGGAAGGGTTGATTATCGACCGCATGGAAGGCAACGAGGAGATTTTCACCCGTCTGATGAACGACAGGAAGTTCCATGCCGTGGCCTCCGGCTATCTGCTCCAGCGGGTGTATGAGCAGATTCGGGACGAGGTCCCGGAGTAAGAGGGGGAAGGAGAAGGAAGGAAAGCCATGAAAAATCTGTCCAAGCCGCTCACCGAAAAGGAAATCGAACGCCTCGACAACTTTCTGCTGGACCGCATCAATGACGACGCCGACACCGAGGGCAAGGAAGAGGGGGTGCTGGACATCTCCACCCTGGACGGTTTTTTTACTGCCATTGTCAGCGGGCCGGCAACGGTCATGCCTTCACAGTGGTTGCCCGCCATCTGGGGCGACTTCGAGCCGGTCTGGGAAGACCAGCAGGAATTCGAGAACATCTTTTCGCTGATGGTCCGGCACATGAATGTCATCTCCGCCACCCTGATGGAATCACCCGAGGATTTCGAGCCAATCTTCTTTGAGCGCAAGGCCGAGGGGAGAACCTACACCATCGTGGATGAGTGGTGCGATGGCTACTGGCGCGGCGTGGGGCTGGCGGCGGAGCAATGGCAGGCTGCCTTTGACCAGTTGGTGCAACTCCTGATGCCTATTGTGGCCTTTACCGAATATACCAACTGGCAGGCCCACGATCTGAGTCATGACGAGATCGATTTGCTCCAGAAGGGAATCCCGGGATGTGTCCGAGAGATCCATGCCTACTGGCTGGCCCGGCGGGAGGAGTCGGTGCCCTTGGCCGCACCAAGACCCCAGCGCACGGCCAGGGCGGGCCGCAACGATCCCTGCCCCTGCGGCAGCGGCAAGAAGTTCAAGAAGTGCTGCTTGCAGTGATTTGGCGCAACAAGGCTGAGCGTTCTCCGGGAGTGAGTGTGGACGGCGTGAGCAACAACTGAACGAGAACACCATGGAATTTTTTGCATTCGCCGAGGTGCGAACCAGCGAGGAGGCAATCCGCAGCAAGGTCTCCATCGACACGCTGCCCTTCTACTGCGAGGAGATCGAGGCGGTGGATGAGGCCGAGGAACTGGGCCGGGTGATCTACTTCCGTCACTGGGGCCGGTTTCACGTCGTGAGCGCTCATGTCATGGGCGGGGTGCGCTTCTGGGTGCCGGACTGCCCCAATGCCCTGGCCTGGACCGTGACCACCGGCTATCCGCCGGAGCCGGACAAGATCGTGCTCCACGCCACCATCAGCCGCACCGAGCACAGCCCGGATTTTCTCGCTGCCACCCAATCGCTGCTGGCCACCTTCAAGTCCGGCCTGGAAGGGAAATTTTCCAGCGACTCTGCCCAGGCCCCGCCCCAGCCCTTCCGCATCCCCTCTCTGTGAAGCGATGCCGGCGTCAGGCCAAGGCCGCGCCAAGCCAGGTGTTCAGGAGGGCCAGCCATGCCTTGAGGGTCGCAACCAGCGACTGCCACAGGTTTTTCTGCGGCTGATCCGGATTGGCGAGCTGGGCGAGGATTCTTTCCGCCCGCTGGCCAGGGGCCGGGTGGCTGGCGAGGAAGGAATGATCGTTGCCCAGGGTGGCGAGCTTCCTGAGGGCCGAGGCCGCGCTGTGCGGGTCGTGGCCGTTTGCCTGCAGGAACCGGAGGCCGAAGTCGTCCGCCTCCCGCTCCTCCTGCTGGGAGAACTGGGCATTGACGAGCTGCTCCACCAGGCCGCCCAGGAGCGAGGCGGCGAGCTCCCCTGCCAGGTTCTCCTGGGCGGCGATACCCTTGCGCACCGCCTGGGCTCCATAGGCGACCATCAGCTTCTTTTTCACGTGCTTTTCCGCCACGTGGCCCATCTCGTGGCCGATGACGAAGCGCAGTTCGTCGTCGCTCATCATCTCCATCAGGCCGCTGTAGATGCGGATGGAGCCGTCCGCCATGGCAAAGGCATTGACCGTGGGGTCGAGATAGACACGGAAGTTGAAACGGAGACCCTCCTGGTCAAGATGGCGGCCCACCAGCCGTTGCAGCCTCTTGGCCTGGGGGTGTTCCGGCGGGGCGAGGCGGTTGCTCTGATCCTGCTGCGCCGCTGCCTTTTGCGAGAGCTGCCGGACTGCCTCGTCGGACAGGGCCACGGCCCTGGCCGCGTCGAGACCAGCCTCGGCGGCAAGCTGCACGTTGGTTCCCTCACAGCCCCAGATGCCCACAAGGGTGAGGAGCAGGAGGAGTGGTATGAGGGGGGATGTTCTGCAACGGTGGTGGGAGAGCGGCATGGGCATTCCGGGGGGTGACGGGGCAGGCCCTGGTCAGTCGGTTGCTGCCACGGTTTCGGTTTCCCTGAGCCGCGCCAGGATGACGAGGGGTACCGAGAGCAGCAGGGGCAGGGCGAGGCGGAAGGCCGTATTGTCGATGACGGCCATGGAAAGGCCGCCGGCCGCCAGAACCGAAAGGATGGCGATCTGCTTGACCCGCCTCGGGATGGAACGGGTTGCCTGCCAGTTGGCGATCAGCGGGCCAAAGACGCGGTTGGCCAGCAGCCGGTTGTGCAGCCTTGGGGAGGAGCGGGCAAGACAGGCCGCGGCCAGCAGCAGGAACGGGGTGCCGGGCAGGCCGGGCAGGGCAAAGCCGAGACAGGCCAGGCCGAGGCAGATGAGGCCCAGGCCGAGCAGGGCAAAGCGGGCAAGGGGGTGAAGGGGTTCAGCCATGGTGGTCGTTCCGCTCCTGTCGCGTTTGGCGTGGTGCTGCCATTCTAATCACTTTGCTGCGAAATGCCAGGCAGGGGGCATGGCGGCCGGCAATGGCCGGGCCTCATCTCCCTTGCAGCTTCTTCACCTTGTCGCCGACCCGGCTCGCCTTGTCGCATTGGGTTCCCTGTTTGGGGTTGCAGTCGATGAGGATTCCCATCACCTTGCCGGCGGTCCGGTGGCAGCCGGCATCCTCCAGCCGGCCCAGCAGGTCGGACATGAGCTTGTTGAACTCCTGGCATTTCTCGTAATCGGACGTGGCGCGCTGATGCAACAGGGCCGCCTTTTCCAGGTCTGCCGTGATGTCGGGCGGGATTTTTTCGGTCATGGCTCACCGGTGATGTTCGGCAATCTTGGCAAACATCCGCACCAGGCCGGAACAGAGGGTGAAGATGGATTTGGTGTGCAGATTGGTTTTGCAGGAGGCATCGAAAAACATGGTGAGCTTTGATTGCAGGTCGCCTTCCTGGCCCTGGTAACAGATGAGCACAGGGACCTTGGGCAACGGGTACAGGATCAGGGCGATGTCCGCCTCGTACCACTCGATGGTCTTCCCCTTGAAGAGCGCGATCAGGTCGGTGAGCAGGTCCGGGTTGGCATCCGCCAGCAGCCGCAGCGGTTCCTCGCAGCGGCGGGTGAAGAGCCCCTGCCATTCGATGCCGCCCGGGATCTCCCGGAACGATATCCAGTGGCCGGAGATCTCCGCATGGGTTTCATGGGTGATGCAGGAGAGCAGCGGCGCCAGCACCCAGGGGATGATATGGCATTCCGAGGTCATGTTGCCCTGCTGGTCCAGAACGAAATCCTTGCCCAGGGAGTTGATGACAATGGTCTCGTCGCGAACGGTTGCCCCGATCAGGGGGGCCACCGCGGCCAGATCAATCCCTGCCATTTTCCGTTGCAGCTTGTCGAGGAATTCCGCCTGATTCTCTTCCTTGGGCCCAGGCTGCTGGTGTTTCGCCGCAAAGTCCGCCGCCACGGCCTGGTCGAGGTCCGGGCACTCGGTGAGCTTCCTGCTGCCCCCGACGATTGCCCCGGCAAAGGCGAGGCACGAGGGAAGCTGGCATTTGCCGCAATTGGTTCGCGGCAGGATTTTGTAGACCGTGAGGGCGGTGAAGGTGGCCTTGGACATGGTGGCAGGGTAATGAAGAAAACGGGAAAGGGCAAGGGGATGGTGAAGAGCCGCGGGGAGCAGGCTCGGTTCCAGGTTTTCGCTGGTGCGGCGACCGCGCGTGTTTTTGTGGCCGCTGCGGCCCATGAAAACCGGGACAAAAGGCGCTCGTTCCTTTACAGTGATCGCAGTTGCAGGTTCTCAACCACCCATGGGCCGCGCCGAGTATGCCATGAAAATACGCACACCCTCTCCGGCAGAGTATGCCAAGGTCGCCGCCCTGCTGCGCCAGGCATTCCCTGGCAGCACCTATGAAGCGCAGCTGGTGGAGAATCTCCGCAGCCATGGCAAGAGGATGCATGAATGGGTCTGCATCCACACCAATATCGTCATTGCCTCTATTGCCTTTACCAACGCCTATCATGGCTCGGCGGTATGCGGGCTGCATCTGGCGCCGCTGGCGGTGAAGCCGGAGTTCCAGGGCCAGGGAATCGGCGCCGAGCTGTTGCGCTTTGCCCTGCGCCAGCCGGCGATCAGGGAACAGACCCTCTTTGTGTTGGGGGCGCCGGGGTTCTACCAGAAGTTTGGCTTTGCGCCCTGCGCCATGCCCCTCTGTCCCTTTGACAAGGGGAACGCCCATTTCCTGGGCATCCGCAACCCCACTGCCAGCCAGTTCACCGTGGGATATGAAGCGGAGTTTGCTGCCGGGGCCGGGCAATTCCGCAAGGGCAAGGGGAAAAAGAGGTAGGATGCAGATCTGGGTTGATGCGGATGCGTGCCCCAAGGCGATCAAGGAAATCCTCTTCCGCGCGGCGGAGCGGGTAAGGGTTCCGCTTGTCCTGGTGGCCAACAGGCTGCTGCGCACCCAGCCATCCCGCTATATCCGGGCATTCCAGGTGGGTAATGGATTGGATGTGGCCGACCAGCACATTGTCGGCGAGATGGCCTCCGGCGATCTGGTGATCACGGCGGACATCCCCCTGGCCGCCGCGGTGATCCGCAAAGGCGGACACGCCCTGAATCCGCGGGGCGAGTGGTACTCCAAGGAAAACATCGAGGAGCGGCTGGCCATGCGCAACTTCATGGACCAGTTGCGGGAGACCGGGGTACAGACCGGCGGGCCGGATATCCTCAGCCCCAAGGACCGGCAGGCCTTTGCCAACCGGCTGGATCAGTTTCTGGCCCGCCATGGGCGGTAAGGCAAGGCGGCCGGGATCGCTTTCAACCTTTGGGGAATCGGGTCCGCAGGTAGAGGGTCTCCACCTTTGTCCTGGCCCACGGGGTCTTGCGCAGGAAGGCGAGGCTCGATTTGAGGCTGGGCTCCCTGATGAAGCAGTTGATGGGGATTTTCTCGCCCAGGGCTTCCCATCCGTAGTGGGCCACCAGGCGGGTGAGGATCATCTCCAGGGTGAGGCCGTGCAGGGGGTTGTTGGGTTGGGGTGTGGTCATGGTGTACCCTGCGCCATGGCCAGGTAGAGTTCGCGCCCCACCCAGGCGTCGGTGGCGGCGTAACGGATCTGCTGGGGGGTAAGCACATCCCTGGCCCAATTGGAGGTCTGCGCCCCCTTGGCGACGCGAAAGCCCAGGAGCACGGCGGCCATGCCCCGCAGGCCGTGGTTCTTGATCTCCGCCTGTTTGGCGAGCAGGCCGACATCGACGAAGCCGGCGGCGGTGAAGGGCGCGAGCTGTTGCAGCGCCCGGATGTCGTCGTTCAGGCTGACCCCGGCCTTGATGATCCCTGGGTCGGCCAGGATATCGCAGAGCGGCCGGGCCAGCCCCAGGGGTTTCAACTGGAAGAGGAAAACCTCCTCTTTGCTGGCCAGTTGCAGGAGCGACGGCAGGTAGCTCTCGCCCGCCGAGTAGGCCGGCCGGGTTTCGGTGTCGAAGCCGAGCAGGGTCTGGCCGGCAAGCTGCTCCATGGCCGCGGCCAGCTCGGCGTGGGTCCGCACCACCTGCACCGGCCCGGTCCATTGCCCCATGGGGCAGGCGTTGATCTCTTCCTTGGTCATCC
The DNA here is from genome assembly GCA_040757055.1 of Thermodesulfobacteriota bacterium. Taxonomy (GTDB): domain Bacteria; phylum Desulfobacterota; class Desulfobulbia; order Desulfobulbales; family Desulfurivibrionaceae; genus JAJZRJ01. The sequence goes on from JBFLXY010000009.1 coordinate 8,905, forward strand.
GCCGGTCAAAGCCCGGCCGGCCGGTTTCGTTGCAGGGCATCTTTTTTACCAATGCAGAATGCAGAACGTATTGCGTTGAGTCATCAGCCTCTTTTTACCCCTCATTCTTCCCCCCTCACGCCTCACGCCTCGTTGAGCACCTTGAGAAAGGCCGGGCCGTAAGTTTCGAGCTTGCGGGCTCCCACGCCGTGGATTTCGAGGAGTGCTGTCTCGTCTTTGGGGCGATACGCGGCCATCTCGATGAGGGTCCTGTCGCCGAAGACCACAAATGGCGGCACTCCGGCCGCATCGGCCAGCTCCTTGCGAAGGCTGCGCAGTTTTTCGAACAGCGCCTTGTCATACCCCAGGCCGGCAAGGTTTTTCGACACCTTCTTGGCGGCCGCTGGCCTGTTGCGAGGTCGGGCCATGGTGAGCCGCTCCTCGCCCTTGAGCAGGGGCCGGGCCGCGTCGGTGAGCTTGAGCACCGAGTAGTCGGCCACATCCTGTAAAAGATAGCCGTGGTGGACCAGGTGGCGCAGCAGGCCGACCCAGAATTCTTTCGGCTGTTCCGTGCCGATGCCGTAGGTGGAGAGGCGGTGGTGCCCCAGGGCCAGAAGCCGTTCGCCCTGGGAGCCGCGCAGCACGTCGATGACATGATTGATGCCGAAGCGCTGCCCCACCCGGTAGACACAGGAAAGGGCCTTGCGTGCCTCTTCGGTGACGTCGAAAAGCTCCGGGGGATCGAGGCAGATGTCGCAGTTGCCGCAGGGCTCAGGGAGCTGTTCGCCGAAGTAGCCGAGCAGCACCTGGCGCCGGCAGCTCCGGGCCTCGGCAAAGGCGACCATGGCGTTCAGCTTGTGGATCTCGATGCGCTTCTGTTCCGGGTTCTTGCCCAGCTCGATGAGGCCCCGCGCCACCGCGATGTCGCCGTAGCCGAAGAGGAGCACCGCCTCGGCCGGCAGGCCGTCGCGGCCGGCCCGGCCGGTTTCCTGGTAGTAGCCCTCGATGTTCTTGGGCAGGTCGTAATGGACCACGAAACGGACATTGGGCTTGTCGATGCCCATGCCAAAGGCCACCGTGGCCACCACCACCTGGAGGTTGTCCCGCAGGAAGTCCTCCTGCACCTGTTTGCGCTGCTCGGTGGGCAGGCCGGCGTGGTAGGCGACCGCCGCGAAGCCAGCCGCAGCCAGCCGGGCCGCCACCTGTTCCACCCGCTTGCGGCTCAGGCAGTAAACGATACCGGCCTGGTCGCGGCGGCTCGCCAGCAGGGCCGGGAGCTGTACCCTGGGCTTCTGCTTGTCCATGACGGTGTAGCGGATATTGGGCCGGTCGAAGCCGGCCACGTAGGCGCGTGCTCCCGTGAGGCTGAGGCGGGCCACAATGTCAGCCCGGGTCTGGTGTTCCGCCGTGGCGGTGAGCGCAATCAGCGGGATGGCGGGAAAGAGGGTGCGCAGGCGTCCCAGCTCCAGGTATTCCGGGCGGAAATCGTGGCCCCACTGCGAGACGCAGTGCGCCTCATCGATGGCAAAGAGGGCGATGGGGATTGCGGCCAGCCGCTCCAGAAAATCGCCGTGCATCAGCCGTTCCGGCGCGATGTACAAAAGATCGAGTTCGCCGTTGTGCAGGCCGGCGAGTACTGCCCTGGCCTCGCCGGCCGAGAGCGTGGAGTTGTAGAAGGCGGCCCGTACCCCGTTTTCCCTGAGGGCGTTCACCTGATCCTGCATCAGCGAAATGAGCGGACTCACCACGATGGCAACCCCGGTCCGGTGCAGGGCCGGGATCTGGTAGCAGAGGGATTTGCCGCCGCCGGTGGGCATCAGCACAAAGGCATCCTCGCCGCGGATCAGGCCGGCGATGATCTCCTGCTGGTGCCGGCGGAACTCGCGGTAGCCGAAGATGGTGCGCAGCGTGTCGAGGGGAGTCGGGTCGGTGGTGGCGGCCAAGGGGATGCTCACGAAATTTGGAGAGGGAGGATCCTGCGTCAGCCCTCTATACTACCCGTTTCGCAGGGATCGGCAACCAGTCAATTTGCCCCTGCAATTTATTTCCTTGTATTTTCTGAAAAACAGGGTATTGTATGCGTCACTACCACATACAAGTGCCTTCTGAGCAGCACCTCCTCGCACACCAGACGTTGTCTCATTGCCTCGTTCGTTGCCGTCGAAGAACCTGCCCAAGCATGAATGGCCGCCGGGCCTCCAGCAAGCCGTTCAGAGACTGCGCCCCGCAATGACCTCCGGCCCAGAACTCACAGCAGCCGATGCCGGGAAGTGGTAAGTTAAGTCTTTTTGTCAGTTTTGGCGACAAAACTGATTGCCGAGTTCATATGAGGATGATCCGGCATACACAACGTGGTTCCCAAGGGGGAACCCAGTACAAAGGAGTAGTACACGATGGCAGCAGGAACAGTAAAATGGTTTAATGATTCCAAGGGGTTTGGCTTTATCGAGCAGGACGGCGGCAAGGATGTCTTTGTGCATCATTCCGCGATTCAGGCTCAGGGCTTCAAGTCCTTGAAGGAAGGCGCCCGGGTGACCTTCGATGTGGTCGATGGCCCCAAGGGCCCGGCCGCAGCCAATGTCGTCCAGCAGTAAGCGCTGACAGCAATTAAAAAAAGACCCCGCCGCGTGCGGGGTCTTTTTTTTTGTGCTCCCTCCTTTTTTGCCCCGAAGAAAAGACTTCAGGCCGCTGGAAGGCTCCGGCTGGCCTTTGTGACGATGAGGCCAGACCATGATCACCGCCGCCAATGTCTCGCTTGCCTATGGCAAGAGGATCATCTTCCAGGACGTCAACATCAAGTTCACCCCGGGCAACTGCTACGGCCTGATCGGAGCCAACGGCGCCGGCAAGTCCACCTTTCTCAAGATCCTCGCCGGCCTGCGTGAGCCGGATCGGGGCGAGATCATCAAGGGGCCGAAAGAGCGCATTGCCATGCTCAGTCAGGATCAATTCGCCTTTGACGAGCACACGGTCTTCGATACCGTGATCATGGGCCACAAAAAGCTTTACGAGGTGATGGCCGCGCGGGAGGCCCTTTACGCCAAGGCGGACTTCAGCGAGGAAGACGGCGTGCGTTCCGGCGAACTGGAGATCCTCTTCGGCGAGCTGGGCGGCTACGAGGCCGAGGCCGAAGCCGGGGTGCTCCTGAGCGGCCTTGGCATCCCGGAGGATCTGCGGCAGAAGCGGATGAAGGAGCTGGACGGCAACGACAAGGTGCGGGTGCTGCTGGCCCAGGCCCTCTTCGGTAACCCGGACATCCTGCTGCTGGACGAGCCCACCAACCAGCTCGACATCAGGACCATCACCTGGCTGGAGGATTTTCTCTTCCGCTTCCAGAACACGGTGATCATCGTCTCCCACGACCGCCATTTCCTCAACCAGGTCTGCACCCACATGGCGGATATCGACTACGGCAGGATCACGGCCTATGTCGGCAACTACGACTTCTGGCTGCAGGCGAGCCAGCTCCACTTCCGCCAGAAGGAGAGCGAGGCCAAGAAGGCCAGTGCCAAGGCCGATGAACTGAAGGCATTCATCCAGCGCTTCAGCTCCAATGCCTCCAAGGCCAGGCAGGCCACCTCGCGGAAAAAGCTGCTGGAAAAGCTCACCATCGAGGACATGCCGGTCTCCTCGCGCAAGTATCCCTACATCGTCTTCACCCCGGAGCGCCCTTGCGGCGACGTGATCCTGGAAATCACCGGGCTTTCGAAGGCCATCGATGGGGTCTCCCTCTTCGAGGATCTCACCCTCACGGTGAACAAGGGAGACAAGATCGCCTTTGTCGGCACGAACAGCCTGGCCAAGACCACCCTTTTTCAGATTTTGGCCGGCGAGATCGAGCCGGACAAAGGTTCCTTCCGCTGGGGGGTGACCATCAGCAGTTCCTATTTTCCCAAGGAAAACGGGAGCTATTTCAGCAACGAAGCACTGGATCTCATTGGCTGGCTGCGCCAGTTCGCGCCGCCCAAGGAGCACGAGAGCTTCCTCCGCGGCTTCTTGGGCAAGATGCTTTTTTCCGGGGAAGAGGCGCTCAAAAAGACCTCGGTCCTCTCCGGCGGCGAGCGGGTGCGCTGCATGCTGGCCAGGATGATGCTCTCCGGCGCCAATGTGCTCATCCTCGACGAGCCCACCAACCATCTCGACCTGGAGTCGATCACCGCCCTCAACAATGGGCTCAATGGTTTTTCCGAGGTGGTACTCTTCGCCTCCCATGACCACCAGCTTGTCTCTACCGTGGCCAACCGGATCGTCGAGATCACACCGGAGGGAATCATCGACGTGATGATGGGCTTCGACGACTATCTCGCCCGCGGTGGCATGGATGTGGCCAGCGTGGTGGAAGATCAGGCGGCGTAAAAAGGGAGCAGGGGGCGGTGGCCCCCTGCCTCATTCGGCGGCGCGGCGTTCGGCCGTTGCCGTATCCCGGCAGACCACGCCATCGCGGATTACGACCTGACGCGCGGCGCGGGCGGCCAGTTCCTGATTGTGGGTGATCATGACGATGGTCAGCCCCCTCTCGTTGAGCATCCGCAGAATCCCCAGAATCTTTTCGCTGTTCTCCGTGTCCAGGTTGCCGGTGGGCTCGTCGGCCAGGATCACCTCCGGGTTGTTGACCAGAGCCCGGGCGATGGCCACCCGTTGCATCTCGCCGCCGGAGAGCTGCGAGGGCACGTGCGCGAGGCGGTGGCTGAGGCCCACCATGGCGGCAAGCTCGGCGACGAAGGCGTTGTCCCGTTTCGTTCTGCTGAAGAGCAGCGGCAGGGCGATGTTCTCCCGCACGCTCAGGCCCGGAATCAGGTAGAACTGCTGGAAGACGAAGCCGATCTTCTGCCGGCGCAGGGCAACCAGCTCCGCCTCCGTCATCCTCTCCGCAGCCAGGCCGTCGAAGAGGACGCTGCCGCGGGTGGGCAGGTCGAGGCAGCCGAGGATATGGAGCAGCGTGGTCTTTCCTGCGCCCGAGGGGCCGGTGATGGCGAGGAATTCGCCGGCAGCGATGCCGAGATCAACGCCGCGCAGGGCGTGCACCTCTTCCGCGCCCCGCTGGTAGAGCTTTTCCACGCTTCTGAGCTGGATCATCCCTTGATCGCCTCGATGGGGTTGATGGTGGAGGCCTTCCAGGCCGGGAAAAGCCCGGCCAAAAGGCCGATGGCCAGGGCAAAGAGCAGGCTCGCCGCGGCGAGAAGGGGGTCGAAGGTCACCATCTCGCCGCTGGGCATGTAGGGCAGGATGGTGCGGACAAAGGCCTCGATCAGGGGGGCGCCGCCCATGGCCATGACGATGCCGGCGAGACCGCCGCTGACCGTGAGCAGGGTGGTTTCGGTGAGGATCATCCGGAAGACATCGCCGCGCGAGGCGCCGATGGCCCGCATCATGCCGATTTCCTGGGTGCGTTCGAAGACCGCCATGAGGATGGCGTTCATCACCCCGACCGCGCTGATCAGCACGGCAATGCAGGCGATGGAGATGCTGAGCGAGCGGGCCGAGGCCGCCAGGTTGGCAATGCTGTTCATCACCTGGCCCATGGTGACGATCTGGATGCCCGGCGCCTTCTCTTCCAGTGCCGTGGTGATGGTGGAAATTTTTTCGGGCTCCCGCACCTTGACGCCGATGGCCGTGGCGCCGCCGGGCTTGTCGAGCAGCTTCCGGGCGGTGGCCAGCGGCAGGTAGACAAAGGCGTCATCCTGGCTGCCGGTTTTCTGCACCACCCCGGCAACCCGCAACGGTCGCGCGGCGCCGGCATAGGTGAGGGTGTCGCCGGCGTTGAGCTTCATGTGGCCGGCCACCTCGGCGCCGAGGAGTACCTCGTCGTCCGCAGCCGGCATCCTCCCCTTGATCTGCCATGACGGTTTGATCGCCGACAGGGCAGCCATCTCCACCCCATAGATCAGGTCCACCCGACTGTGGGCGGGATTGGGCAGTTGGGCGACCAGGATGGGGGTGGCCAGGGCGATGCCGTCGATCTTTTCGATGTGCGCCATCACCCTGGTGTCGAGATATTTGGGAATGACGGCGCCGTGCAGCACCAGAGAGGCCACCTCGTGGGCGCAGCCCGAAGGCACCACCATGAAGTGCAGCCCGGTGCCTTCCAGTTCCCTGGCCAGTCCCCGTTCGAAGCCCCGGTTCAGGGAAAAGACGGCAAAGAATACCCCCACCGAGGCGGCGATGCCGAGCATGGTGAGCAGGCTGCGGGTGGTGTGGCGCCGGAGGTTGGTGATGGAGAGCGGGAGAAAGCCGTTCATTGCACCTCGACTCCCCTGGCGACGAGGAGGTGGCTGCCTTGGGCCATGGCTACCGTGCCGCTGGCCCTGACCCTTTTGCCGGTGCGGGCGGGCAGGGTCATGTTGCCCTGGCTGAGATCGATGTAGAGCTGGCCGGTGTCGTCCTGGAGCACGAACCAGCAGCCGTTGGACTGGCACTGGGTGGAGATGGTCCCTTCCAGGGTGACGTTCAGGCCCTGGAGGTCGGAGCGGAGGAAGATGTCCCGCACCTTGACGGCCGGGGCGGCCGGGTCAACGCCGGTGCCGTATCGTTCGCCACCGCAGGCGGCCAGAAGCAAGGGCAGGAGGGCGAGCAGGCAGGGCAGGAACAGGCGGCGCATCAGGATGGACCTCCGAGGGTGGATGGGGCGCGTGGGCGCGGATCATTTGATGTATCGACTGATGTATCGACCCCTCAGGAGGGGAAAAGTTCCCGAGGCAGCGGAAAAGGCGTGAGGCCGGCCGGCAGGCCCGGTCGCCGCTCATTTGGTGGTGAAGGTGAAGGCGCCGTCCCAGTCGGCGGGAGGTGGATTCTCGCGGAAATGGGCGATGCGTTCCAGGTAGAGTTCGTTGATTTTGGCCGGCTTTGCGGTCTCCAGCCCGGCGAGAATCCTTTCCGCGTCGTCGAAGCGCTGGATGCGGTAGTAGACCATGGCCTCCTCGAACTCCTCGATTTCCTTTTTGAGCTGCGGATCGGGCGCGCCCTCGCAGACCGGCTCGTAGATCTTCACCGGCAGGGCCTTGCCCTTGACCCGCACCATGTCGATGAAGCGGCAGAAGAAATTTTCCCCCAGTATCTCCCGGGTGTATTCCGAGACGACGATGTGGGTGCCGTAGGTCTTGTTCGATCCTTCCAGGCGCGAGGCGAGGTTGACGTTGTCGCCCATCACCGTGTAGTCGAAGCGCTGTTCGCTGCCGAAGTTGCCCACGCTCATGAGGCCGCTGTTGATGCCGATGCCGACATCGACCATGGGCAGCCCCCGCGCCTCCCATTGGGGCCGCATCTCGCGCAGCCTCTCCATCATGGCGAAGGCGGCGCGCACGCAGTTGGCGGCGTGCTCCTCATCGGTGAGCGGCGCGCCCCAGATCGCCATGACCGCATCGCCGATGTACTTGTCCACCGTGCCCTTGTGGCGCATGATGATGTTGCTCATGGCGGTGAGGTACTCGTTCATGAACAGGCCGAGTTCCTCGGGGCTCATCCTTTCCGAAATGGAGGTGAAGCCGCGGATGTCGGAAAAAAGCACGGTGAGCACCTTCTGCTCGCCCTTGAGGGTGAGCTTTTCCGGGTTTTTTGAAATTTCCTCGACGATCCGGGGCGAGACGTAGTGGCCGAACGCCCGGCTGATGAAGCGCCGTTCGCGACCCTCGTAGAAGTAGTTGAAGAGGGTGACGATCATGAAGACCAGAATGACCGTGGCCAGCGGATAGACCACCCCCACCAGCTCGTTTTCCCTGAAAAAGAGAAAGTAGTTGCCCACCACCGTGGCCTCGATGAGCAGGATGCCGCCCAGGCCCCCGGCCAGCGCGCTGGTGTAGGCGAGCAGCGCCGAGAGAAAGAGGCCGCCCACGACTATGATGGTGTAGGTGAGGCCGATTTCGGTGAAGAAGTCGTGGGAGAAGGGATCGCCCTTGATGACGTTGTCGATGATGTTGGCATGCACCTCGACGCCGGGATAGATGCTGGAAAAAGGGGTGGCGCGGAGGTCGAGGAGCCCGGCGGCCGAGGTGCCGATGAGCACGTACTTGCCGCGGAGTTCGTCGAGATGGCGCCCCTCCAGCACGTCCACTGCCGAAAGGTAGGGGAAGGTGTAGGCCGGCCCGCGGAAGTTCACGGTGAGCTGGCCTGCCTCGTCGGTGGGCAGGAAGCGGCCGGCAAAGGAGACGCCGAGAAGGCCCCGCTGCCCGCCGGTCTCCAGTTGCGAAACATGGATGGTCACTGCCTGTTCGCCCATGCCGACCCGCAGCATCTCCAGGGCCAGCGACGGGTAGGGTACGCCGTCCAGCCCCATGAAAAGCGGCACCTTGCGCACGGTGCCGGCGGCGTCCGGGAAGACGTTGAAGAATCCCTCGCTTTCACCAAGGGCGATTTTTTCGGTGTTGATGATGGCCCGGTAGGCCGGGATCAGGGCCAGATCGTGGTATTTGAAATGGCTCGGGTCCAGGCGGACGAGGGCGGTGGGGAAGGGTTTTTCCGTTTCGGTTTTGAGCCCGTCGTCCTTGGTCTGGAAGACGTAGCCCAGCACCGAGGGGGTGGCGCTGAATGCCTTGCCCAGGGCGATGTCGTGGTCCAGGGCTTCGCTTCCCTTGAGGGCTGCAAGCTGGCCGGCCGGAATCTTGTGGGGCAGGTGGAGCTGGAGTTCGTCAAGGAAGTTTTTGGGCGAGGTGCGGTCCGATTCGGCAAAGACGATGTCGAGGCCGATGGCCCTGGGCTGGACCGAGCCGATCCGCTCGATCAGTCGGGCCACGGTGTGGCGCGGCCACGGCCATTGGCCCACTTTGCGCAGGCTCTTTTCGTCGAGATCGACGATGACGATCTGGCCGCTGGTGGCCATGGGACCGCGCCAGCGGAACATGGCGTCGGTCACGCGGTTGTCCAGGGCGGCAAGCAGCAGCGGCTTCTGCTGGCCAAAGGAGTAAAAAAGAAGCACCGCGGCCAGCACCGTGAGGCAGCCCACCTTGAAGGGCGAGAGGGTGAAGAGGGCTTTGGAGGGCGGGAGTTTCATGCGCAGGGAGCGGCGGTGAGTGAGGGTCAGCGATTGGCGCCGAAGATGCCGATGTAGCGCTTGGTGTAGGAGGGATCATCGGTGGTGTAAAAGTTACCGCCCAGCGCCTCGGCATTGGGGCCGTAGAAGGCGGCGTTCAGAGTGCCGTTGGTGCCGCCGCCGGAAATGGTGGTGGTGAAGGTGCCAGCAGGGAAGTTGAACGCGCCAGCGCCGGTAGCCGCAATGCTGAAGGTGGTTCCGTTCGATAACGACATGGTTCCAGCGGCCGTGGAGTTGTTGCCTAGTGAGAACGTGACCGGGATGCTGATGGAGCCGGTGAGTTCCGTCGCGCTTCCGCCGGTGAGCGCCAGGGTGGCGCGCACGTCCCCGGTGTATGTCCCGCTGTAACTGGTGGCAGGCTGCACATCCGTCGGTTTGCCGGCCACCCACATGGAGTAGGGCACATGGACGTGGCGCTGGGTGGTGTCCATGGGGTCGGTATAGGCGACTTCCCAGTGGCCCCAAGTGAGGTAGGTAGACCATTGTTTTTCCGGGTCTTCCACCACCATGTAGTTGCCATGGTCCTTCAGGGAGGCGTGATAGGTGCCGTTGCTGATGCAGTTGCCGGAACAGTCGAGGATAGCGGCGAGAAATTTGTCGTCGATATAGGCCGAGCCGCTGGCTCCGCCAACGGTCAGCCCGGAAATCTGGAAATTGTCCGAGTTGGTGTTGACATTGGTGGCCATGGCACCGCTGAAGGTGCCGGCATCCTTGTCGATGGCAAAGGCGAAAAGGCTTGGGTCGGAGTTGAGGAAAAAGCGGCGGTTGCTTGATGGGGTTGTCATGTTTTCGCTCACGCCGACCACGAAACCTTCCCAGGTTACGGTGCCCGTGGGAGCAGAGGGCTTCATCTCACCGACCACCTGCTGGGCACCACCCTCCACGCTCCAGGAATCCGCGGTGGTCTGGGGATTGGGTTTGATGAGGTAAGAGGCACCGGTGGCGTTGAAATTGAAGAAATCGAAGGTAGTACCGGAAAAGAGGCCGGAACCTGAGCCTTCGATGGCGGCGATCTCATTGTCGAAGCCGCCTTCGCCAAAGCCGAAAATTTTGATGTTGCTCACCGAATTGCCGCTCACGTGGCCGAAGAAGAAGACCGGGCTCTCCTTTGCTTGGGTGCCGGTGTTTTCCGCATCAAAGACCGCGCCCAGGAAGGTGCTGTTGCGCCAGTTGACCGCCATGAAAACATCGCCGGTGATGTTCTCGGTGGCGCCGGTGGAGCTGTTGGTCGAGGTGCCGCCAAGACCACCTCTGTATGCGTAAATGCCGTCAGGGGGCGGACTGGGCGGGGTGGAAAAGCTTGGGGAACTCGGCAGTTCGTTGGGCGGCGGCAACGGCGGCGGGGGCGGTACCGCAGGGGGCGGCAATATCGCGAGCGAGGCGAGAGGGGGCGGCGCCGGCAGCGGAGCCGTCTCTGTACTGGATGCCGGAGCCGCACTCGACCCGGTGGCGGTTGCCGTGGTTGCAGAGTCGGTCGATGCCGTTGTTGCCCCCCCAGCGGTATCACCTTGGGTGCTGCCTTTTTCCCCCGCCGGTTGGTCGCCCTCTTTGCCATTGAGTTCTCTGTTCAGGTCACCCATTTCCTGCTCGGTGAATTTTTTGGGCGGGGCTGGCGCGGCATTGAGGGTCACGTGGGTGCCGAAGCCCGGCCTGGTAATGGCCACCGTGCCGAAGGGGTTGGTGATTTCGATGCCTTTGCCGCCCTGGAAGACCACGGAGAGGCTGGTTGGCGTCACAACGCCGGCGTACATGGAGCCGCGGATGCCGATGGTGGCGGTGGGGGTCTCGGTTTTGAAATTCTGCGGCGCCTCCTTGGTGAGCGCCCCGCCCATCACCCGGAAGGTCCCTTCCTTGATCTGGGTCCTGAGGGCGCCATCCTTGTGCTCTGGTTGCCAGCGGTATTCGGCGACCTTCATCTCGCTGCCGCCGCCCAGGCTGATGATGCTGTTGTCCGTGAACATGAGCTGCAGCCGGCCGGCACTGCCGGTTTTCAGAACATCCTCCTGAAAGATCGGACTTTTCATGGTCAAGGAGCGTTCCACCCCTTTGGCGTTCCGGGCGACCACGGTGCCGCGGATGGCGACTACGGTGGCCACCGGTTCGGGCGATGCTGCCCAGGCAGCGGGCGGCACCAGGGTCGCCAGCAGGGCAGCACAGGCGATTGCCAGGGAAAGGAAGGCGCTTTTCATAACACGGTCCTCGCTGTCTAGAAGCCCGCGGTGAGGCTGAGTTCGGTGACGTTCTTGCGGTAGGTGTAGAGGTCGATGTTGGAAACGGAGTCGGTGTAGGTGTGGTTCAACTGGGCGACGAGCACCTGCCCCTTGGCCGGGTCCTTCCAGAGTACACGGGAAAGGCCGGCAACCACCTCCTTCACCTCGTCCGAACGCCACTCCTGGAAAAAGGGATGGATCGCATCGTAACTCGTGTCGGTGTAGCCGAAGCTGGCAGAGAGGGCGAGGTCGTAGGGCAGTTCCCGGTCGTAGCGCATCTTCCAGCCGAAGCGGTCGTAGCTGTTGACCTCGTTGTAGGCGATCTCAGCTTCTTTGGTAAAAGTGAGGCTCACCCGGTTCGGGCCTTCGATCAGCACCGGTCCGGACGAATACTGGAGGTTGGTGGCGTCCCGTTCCGGATCGGCATAATTGTTTTTTTCCTCCACCTTGATGCCGAAGGTGGCGAGGAGATTTTCCATGACCAAGACAGTGCAGGAAGTGGCCGCGCCAAAGGAACTCTGGTAGCGGTCGTGCTCGACATCAACAGAGGATGCGAGCAACTGCATATCCCAGATGAATTTTTCCTGCTGGAAGACCGGGCCGGTGGTCAGGCCGAGATAATTGATGTCGAGGTCGTAGAGTGTTCCATAGAGGGCGTTGTACGATGTGGCCGAGGTCTTCCAGACAAAGGGGTAGTCGTCGTTCTTGTAGAGGTGATTGAGCACCAGGGTTGTGGTGTTGACCTGGTCGTTCTGGGGTTTGGCGCTTTGGCCGGTAAGGGTGAACTCGAAAAGCCCCATGGAAATCCTGTCGCTGACCGGCGCCGAGCGGGCATTGTCGTCCCAGGCATGGCCGAGGGTGAAGGTGCCGTTCAAAAAGTGCTGTTTCTCCGAGGCGGCGATGGCATCGAGGAACTGCTGGATGTTCTGCCACACCTGTTCCGGCGGGTTGGTGGCCTGCACCTCCTTGAAGTACTGCTTGGCCAGCTCGCGGGAGCCGAGGCGGAGATGGGCGCGGGCCAGCTCCAGCTTGACCCGCTGGGCGTCGGGATCGGCGATGAGGATGCGGTCGAACGCCATGACCGCCTCTTCCAGCCGGCCCGATTCAAAGGCAGCCCTGCCGAGGTAGAAATTGATTTCCAGGTTGGCCGGGTCCTGTTGGAATGCCTTGTGGAGTTCCGTATAGGCCTCGTCGAATCGCCCCTGGTCGAAAAGCTGCCGGCCGGTGGTGAACAGAGCCTCGCTGGTGGTTGCCTGGGCAGGGCTGGAAACAAGGGCAAAGAGAAGGACCAGGGAAAAGAGGAAAGAGAGGCGCCGGATCATGGGTGCTCCTAGTGTGCAAACTGTGCGGAGTTTTGGGTAATTATAGTAGAAACAGGAGCCGCGGGACAGCTTTTTGTTCGGTTACGACCCATCTGGCTGGTATCTGCCTTGGCCTGCTTGGCGTCGGCCCCCGGTTCTGGTACACTCGGCGGAAACGGTGCTGGATGGCGACGTGGGCAGAGAGGCCCAAAGGCGGTCGGGAAAGAAAGGCAGGGGGCGCGGGTGGCGATGGATGAGGCAACAAACGGCAGGCTGGTGCTGGAGTACCCCTGCGCCTGGGTCTACAAGGTGATCGGCGCGGACGGCGAGGAGCTGCGTGCCGCCATCAGGGAAATCCTGTCCGGACGGGAACATCTGGTGACGCCGTCCCGCACCAGCCGGAGCGGCAGATACCTGAGCCTCGACATCGAGGTGGTGGTGCAGGACGAGGCGGAGCGCAACGCCTGGTATGTGGCCCTGAAGGGGCACCCGGCGGTGGTCATGGTGCTGTAGGCGCATTCCCCGGCGGCGGGCCGCCGCGCCACGCCGGCCGGGGCACGAAGAATCCTTATCCCACCACCTCGAAGCCGATGGCGGCGATGGCCTTCCTGATCGTCTCCATGGAAACTTCCTTGGTGGGGGTGTAGGTGGCCTCGCCCCTGGCCAGGTCGATCTGCACGTCGGTGATGCCGTCGATGGCGCTCAATGCCTTGGTGACCGAGCCGGAGCAGTGGCCGCAGCGCATGCCCTGAATTTTGACCGTTGCCATGTTCATTCTCCCTGTGGTTGGTGTTGCGGACTCTGTGTAATTTTAGTAAAAGCTAAAATACCATGTCGCCTTGCCCATGCAAGGTTTTTTTTCTGCGCAGCCAACTGAGTTCGTAGACGCCGCCGTTGCCGGCAAGGGAGTCGAGATATGAGCGGAACCAGCCGAAAGGAACACGTGGCCATCCGGGGCATGCACTGCGCCGCCTGCTCCACCCGCATCGAGAAGGTGCTCAGTGCCACCGAGGGCATCCGCCGCGCCGCGGTCAACCTGGCGGCCGAGTCCATGGAGCTGGAGTGGGAGGAGGAGCGGCTGACCCTGGACGACATCGCCGCCATTGTCAAGGGCATGGGCTTCGAACTGGTCAGGCCCGCCAGCGAGGCGACCCTGACCCTGGCCCTGGGCGGCATGACCTGCGCCTCGTGCGCGGCGCGGATCGAGAAGGTGGTGGGAGCGCTGCCCGGCGTGCGTTCCATGCAGGTGAACCTCGCCGCCGAGACGGGCACCGTGGTCTTCGCTCCGGAGCAGGTGACCCAGCGCGCCATCCGCGAGGCCATCGAACGCATCGGCTTTACGGCCAAGGCGGCGCAAGCCGGCCGCTCCGACATGGAGCGCCAGCAGCAGGAGGCGGTGGCCCGGCTGGCGGCCATGAAAAAGCGGCTCATCCCCGCCTTCTCTTTTGCCATGCTGCTGCTCATTCTCTCCATGGGCGAGATGCTCGGCATGCCGCTACCTTCGTGGCTCGCCCCGCACCATGCGCCCCTCACCTTCGCCCTCACCCAGTTCCTTCTGGTGCTGCCGGTGATGTGGTCGGGCCGCAACTTCTATCTCATCGGCTTTCCCGCCCTTTATCGCCGCGCACCCAACATGGACTCCCTCATCGCCATCGGCACCGGCGCCGCCTTTGTCTACAGCACCTGGAACCTCATCGAGATCGGGCTCGGTTTTGACGCCATGGCCCGGGTCATGGACCTCTATTTCGAATCCGCCGGCGTGCTCATCGCCCTGGTCTCCCTGGGCAAGTATCTGGAAACCCGCTCCAAGGTGCGCACCTCCGACGCCATCCGTCAGCTCATGGAGCTTTCGCCGGATCAGGCGACGCTCTTGCGCAACGGCGAGCAGGTGGCGATTCCTGTGGAGGAGATCGAGCCGGGCGACCTCTTGCTGGTCAAGCCCGGCGAGCGGGTGCCGGTGGACGGCACGGTGGTCAAGGGCCACTCCAGCGTGGACGAGTCCATGCTCACCGGCGAATCCCTGCCGGTCTCGAAAAAGGAGGGAGACCGGGTGGTGGGTGCCACCCTCAACAAGAACGGCGTGCTCCACGTGCGGGCCGAAAAGGTGGGGCAGGATACCATGCTCGCCCGCATCATCCGTATGGTGCGGGAGGCCCAGGGCTCCAAGGCGCCCATTGCCAACCTGGCGGACCGCATCAGCCTCTACTTCGTGCCCACGGTCATCGTCCTGGCCGTTGTGGCGGGCCTGGCTTGGTATTTCATCGGGCAGGCCGAGTTTCCTTTTGCCCTGCGCATTTTCATCGCGGTGCTGGTCATTGCCTGCCCCTGCGCCATGGGGCTGGCCACGCCGACCTCGATCATGGTCGGCACCGGGCGCGGCGCCCAGCTCGGGGTGCTGGTCAAAAGCGGCGAGGCCCTGGAGATGGCGCAGAAGGTGAATACCATCGTCTTCGACAAGACCGGCACCCTTACCTACGGCCGGCCGGAATTGACCGATCTGCACGTGACGGCGGCGGGAATGGCCGCAGATGAGGTGCTGGCCCTGGTGGCTTCGGCAGAGAGCACCTCGGAACATCCGCTGGCCGAGGCGGTGGTGAATGCGGCCAGGGAAAAGGGGCTGGCCGTGCCGGAGCCGACGGGGTTCGAGGCCGTGACCGGCCGGGGCATCCGGGCCACGGTGGCCGGCCGGCAACTTTGCATCGGCAACCGCGAGTTCATGGTCGAATCCGGCGTGGCAGGGCTCGATGCCGCAACCGAGGCGGTGGCGACCGATTATGCCGGCAGCGGCAAGACCGCGCTCTATTGCGCGGCCGACGGTCAGCTCATGGCGCTCCTGGCCATCGCCGACCGCCTCAAGCCCGAGGTGCCGGCCACGGTCAGGGCGCTGGAAAAAATGGGGATCAGAGTTTTCATGCTCACCGGCGACCATGAGGTCACTGCCCGGGCCATTGCCCGCCAGGCCGGGATCAGCGAGGTCATCGCCCAGGTCCTGCCCGATCACAAGGCCGAGAAGGTGGCCGAACTCCAGGCCCAGGGGTTGCGGGTCGCCATGGTGGGCGACGGCATCAACGACGCGCCGGCGTTGGCCAGGGCCGATGTCGGCATCGCCATGGGCACCGGCATCGACGTGGCCATCGAATCGGGCGATGTCGTGCTGATGCAGGGGCACCTCTCCGGGCTGCTCACGGCCCTTTCCTTGAGCCGGGCCACCATGCGCAACATCAGGCAGAATCTCTTCTGGGCCTTCATCTACAACATCATCGGCATTCCGGTGGCCGCCGGCCTGCTCTATCTCTTCGGCGGCCCGACCCTGAACCCCATGATCGCCGGCGGCGCCATGGCCATGAGTTCGGTCTCGGTGGTGACCAACGCATTGCGCCTCCGGTTCTTCACCCCGCCGACCGCGGTATGAGTGACCGCGGCATGAGTTGACATGGAGGGCGAAAACAGCGAGAATATCCCAGGTCGTTCCCCGACAAACGCGGATGCAAGGAATCAAAGGAGGATCAGGATGCGGAAGAAGATGGCGGGCCTCGCGGCCCTGGTCTGTTGCGCTTTGTTGGGCGGCACGGTGGCCCTGGCAGGGGGGGGAGCCACAACCCATAAGGTGAAGAAGGGCGATACCCTGTGGGACATCAGCGGCTCGCATCTCAAGGATCCCAAGGCGTGGCCCAAGGTCTGGAAGGCGAATCCCCAGATCAGGAACCCCGACCGGATCAAGCCGGGGCAGGTGGTGCAGCTTCCCGGCAAGGCCACGGGCAAGATGCAGACGGTGGCCACACCGGCTCCTGCGCCGGCGCCCATGCCCGCCATCGAACGTTCCGGGCCGCCGCTGGCGCTGACGGTGATCCGGGATGAACCGGTGAAGGCCAGGTCGGCGGCCGAGGAGGCCAGGATTCTGCGACACAGCCGCGGAGTGGGGGAGGTCACCGGCGAGTTGCCCGGGGCGGGGAAGGTGCTGGGAACCCAGGCTGGCTGGGGATCAGACGCCGATGGCGGCACCATTTTCATTCAGGCGGCCGATGCCAGGGTGGGCGCAGCGTACGGCGTGTACCGCGACTTTGGCAAGGTGAGTCATCCTGGCACATTCAGGCTGAGTCCGGGCCGCCTGCTGGCCGAGATCGGCACCGTGGAGATCGTGGCCCTGCAGGGAGATCGCCAGTTGGCCAAAATCACCACGTCGTACGATGCGGTGCAGCAGGGCGACCTTTTGGGGCCGCTGTCCGCCCCGGTACCCGAACTCACCCTGAGGGATCGTCTCGATGCCCTTGAGGCCACAGTGGTGGCTGTGGAGTCGAGCCGCCTCGTCGCCGGGCCGCAGGACATTGTCTACCTCGATGCCGGCTCGGAGCAGGGGGTTGTCCCTGGGGATCGGCTGCGGATCAATGGCAGGGAAAACGGCAATGGCCGGCGGCAGTCCGCCTTTGTGGCGGTGCTTGCGGTGACGCCGACCACGGCTGCGGTTCTGGTGCTGCCCGAAAGCGACCACCAGGTGCATATCGGCGACACGGCGGGCCCGGCGCGGTAGGCAACCAGCGGACAAAAACGTTCGAAAAGGGGGAAAGGGCAACCTCTCCCCCTTTTTTTGCGGTTGCGGAATCAGCGCTGGAACGCGACGACCGCATCCCAGATGCGGTGGGCGGTCTCTTCCTTGCCGAGCAGGGGGAGTTCCTGCTCGTTGCCGTTGCGGTCGATGAGCAGGACGCGGTTGGTGGGGGCGGCAAAGCCCGCATCCGTGGCAGTGATGTCATTGGCCACGATGAGGTCGAGGTTCTTGGCTTTGAGTTTCTTTCTGGCCTCGGCGCGCAGGTTGTCGCTTTCGGCGGCAAAGCCGACCAGGAGGGGGAAGCGTTTGGCCTTGGCCTTCTTTTCGCCCAGTTCCTTCAGGATATCGGGGTTGGCGGCGAGGGCGATGGTGGTCGCTGCCGCGCCTTTCTTGATTTTTTTCGTGCTGCTGGTGGCCGGCCTGAAATCGGCCACCGCCGCCGTCTTGACCACCACATCCATCTTCGCGGCCCGGGCCGTCACCTCCCGGTGCATTTCAAGGGCGCTGGTTACCCGGATGACCTCAACCCCGGCCGGGGTCGCAAGCCCGGTCGGGCCGCTGACCAGGGTCACGTGAGCCCCGCGCTGCCGGGCGGCGGCGGCCACGGCATAGCCCATGCGGCCGGTGGCGCGGTTGGTGAGCATCCGGGCCGGGTCGAGCGGTTCCCAGGTGGGGCCGGCGGTGACCAGCACATCAAGATCGGCCAGATCCTGGCGGCTGAGGGCGGCCAGCAGCGCCTGGCGCGCCTCTTCCCACTCCACCAGGCGGCCCGGTCCTTCCTCGCCGCAGGCCATGGTGCCGCAAGCGGGTTCCACCACGGTATAACCGTATTTCCGGAGTTTGGCGAGATTGGCCTGGGTGGCTGGATGGCGGTACATCTGGCTGTTCATCGCCGGACAGACAACCACCCTGGCGGTGGTGGCCAGCACGACGGTGGCAAGCAGGTCGTCGGCCAGGCCATGGGCCAGCCGGGCGATGGTCCGGGCCGTGGCCGGCGCGATGAGCACCGCGTCGGCCTGTCGGGCCAGGGTGATGTGGGGAATCCGCTCGGCCTCCTCGGCCGCGAACATGGAGCCATACACCGGTCGGCCGGAAAGGGCGGCAAAGGTGAGGGAAGCGACAAAACGGCTCGCCGATTCGGTCATCACCACGGTGACCGCAGCCCCCTCCCGGCGCAAGGCCCGCGTCCAGTCGCAGGCCTTGTAGGCGGCGATGCCGCCGCATACCCCGAGGAGAATCTCTTTGTCGGCCAGCGTGGTCACGGCGATCAATAGCCGCCGGGGCGGGTGCTCATCTCGGCGGCCGGGGCAGGCTGGTCGCGCTTGGTGATGTCCTCGGTGACGTAGACATTCACCTCGGTCTTGAGCCCGAACTCGCTGTCGGCGATGGTGATGGTGCAGGTCTTGGCCGGCTTGACAAAGGCGAGCAGCACCTGCTTGTACTTGATGGAGCCGGCCAGCTTCCAGCCGTTGCGCTCCATGCTCTTGGCAAAGAACTCGGACAGGGAGTTGATGTCCACCTTGCCGGAGAAGTTGAGCACGCCGCCGGCATAGGAGTCGGTCTTGATCACCATGCTCTTGTCCCGGTTCCAGGCCAGCTCGCCGGGAATGAGAATGTCGCGGAATTCGGCCGGATTGTATGGCTGGTTGGTGGCTGTCGCGGTTTCGGCGGGCGGCGCGGATTCGCCGGCCGACTTGCCGAGCCCGAGCTGGGCGCAGCCGGCGAGGCCGAGCAGAACCAAGCCGAGAAGAGCCTGACGGATGATGGCGGGGATTTTTTCGCTGCGGTGCATGGTGTCCTCCCTCTGGTTTGCGCCGGAAAGGCGTTACAGTTCCTTGATGATGAAGTGGTCGAGCGGTTTGCGGCTCGACTGCTGGTCCCGCCGGTCGGGGTGGCCGACGGCGATGACCGCCATGAGGTCGAGCCCCTCGGGCAGCCCGAGCAGCCGCCGGACGTTTTCCCTGTTCTGGAGAATCTGGCCGAGCCAGACCGCTCCCAGCCCCAGCGCCTCGGCGGCCAGCAGCATGTTTTCGATGCAGGCGCCGGCCGCCTGGTGGTCCTTCACCGCGTCGTACATGTCGCCCTCGTCGAGATAGACGGCGATGAGCGCCGGCGCGGCCAGCACGATGTGGCTGTAGCGCGTTTCCCTGGCGAGTTCGGCGCGGGTTGCCGGATCGGTCACGATCACGAAGCGCCAGGGCTGGTTGTTGAGCCCCGATGGAGCCCAGATGCCGGCCCGGATGATCTCGTGCAGCAGGTCGCGTCCTACCGGCTCGGAGGTGAAGGTGCGGATGCTGCGGCGCTGGTAGATGGCGGCAAGTATCGGCGAATCCATGAGATCGAGAGCGTGGTCCGTGGCGATGGCCTGCAATTCCTGATATTGCCAAAAGGATAGTCTCTGGTTGCCGCCTTTGTCAAATCTTTTGCGCCCCCGATCACGGTTGCCGGCCGCGGGCGAATCTGTTAGAAGGGGGCCAGGAGGTGCACCGTTGACCACGACTGCCAAGGATGCGCCGCTGCCTGCGCTTGCGCCGGGCGCGGCTCTCGTCGATACCCATTGCCATCTCGATTTCCCCGACTACCAGTCCGACCTGCCGGCGGTGCTTGCCCGCGCCCGTGCGGCCGGAGTGAGCCGGATCATCACGGTGGGCATCGACCTGCCCACCTCCCGCGCGGCCGTTGATCTGGCCGGGCGGCACCAGGAACTCTTCGCCACCGTGGGCGCCCACCCGCATCATGTGAAGGAGCTGCAGCCTGGGGATTACGACCTGCTGCGCGAGCTGGCCGGACAACCCAAGGTTGTGGCCTACGGCGAGATCGGGCTCGATTATGTGAAGGAGTATTCGCCGCCGGAGGTGCAGCGGGAGCACTTTGCCCGGCAGGTGGCCGTGGCCGGGGAGCTGGGCCTGCCGCTGGTTGTTCACGACCGCGAGGCGCACGCCGATACCATCGCCATCCTGCGCGAGGCGTTGCCGTTCAATGCCGGCGGGGTGATGCACTGCTTTTCCGGCGATGCCGCCTTTGCGGGGGAAGTGCTCGCCCTGGGCTTTCACATCTCCATCCCTGGAGTGGTGACCTTTCCCAGGGCCGAGGCCATGCAGGAGGCGGTGCGGCAGGTACCGCTCAATCGGTTGCTGCTGGAAACCGACGGCCCCTTCCTCGCCCCGGTGCCGCGGCGCGGCAAGCGCAACGAGCCGCAGCTGCTGGTTTATACCGCGCAGAAGGTGGCGGAACTGAAGGGCGTGAGTATCGAAGAGGTGGCGCAGGCCACCACGGCCAATGCCGAAAAACTTTTCCGGCTCAAGGAGAAGGGCCATGACCATCCGTGAAAATCTCGCAACGATCCGGGCACGGATGGCCGCGGCGGCACAACGCGCCGGCCGGGCGCCGGAGAGCGTGACCCTGGTGGCGGTGTCGAAACTCATGCCAGTGGCGAAGATTGCCGAGGCGGCGGAGGCCGGTCAGCTTCTCTTTGGCGAGAACTACCTTCAGGAGGCCGAGGAGAAGATCGGCCGGTTGCCCCCTGCGCTCAGGTGGCATTTTATCGGCCATCTCCAGTCCAACAAGGCGAAGCTGGCCACGGAACTTTTCCACATGGTGGAGACCGTGGACCGCATCAAGCTCGCCAGGCTGCTGGACAGACACGCGGCCGAGGCCGGCCGGGTGCTGCCGGTGCTGGTCCAGGTCAACGTGGGAGGCGAACCGCAGAAGGCCGGGGTGTTGCCGGAAGAGGCGGCGCAGTTGCTGCAGGAGATGGCGGCCCTTTCCCACCTTGCGGTACGGGGGCTGATGACCATGCCCCCTTTCTTCGACCAGCCCGAGGCGGCGCGCCCCTTTTTCCGCGCGTTGCGGCTGTTGTCGGAAGAACTGGCCGGCAAAGGTCTGCTCGGTGTCCATGGCCCGGTGGAGCTCTCCATGGGCATGTCCGGAGACTTCGAAGTGGCCATCGAAGAGGGCGCCACCCTGGTGCGGGTCGGCACCGCGCTCTTCGGCGCCCGCGGCTGATCACGCCTTTTTGCCGGGCAACGGCTGGATGGCGTTGCGGCTGCGGCGCACCAGATCCGCCACCGCGTCGGCCACCGAGGCTGTATCAAGGCTCGCCGCCTTGAGCAGCATGGGCAGGTTCACCCCGGCCACCACCGCCCCCCTGTTTCCGCCCGTCATTTCCTGGGCCACATTGCTGCTGGTGCCGCCGACGAGATCGGTGAGGAGCATCACCCCGTTGCCCTGGTCCACTTCGGCCATCGCGGCAGCAAGCAGGGTGCGGATGCGTTCCCGGCGGTCGGCAAAGGGGGCGACACCCGCCGGCGGCGGCTGCAACTCGCCCATGAAGGGCACTGCCACCGTCCGGAAGTTTTCCAGCCCCTTGCCCAGGATGTAGCGGGCCACCCGCAGCAGTTCCTCGCCCAGGGCGCCATGGGTGACGATGACAAAGCCGATGCGGCACGGATCCCGGTTCATAGGGGCTTTCTCTCAGTGCGGCGCAGAGAGGTGCTGGAGGTAGGCGTCCAGATTTCTGAAGCTGCAGCCAAAGGTCTGCACCGGTTCGCTCTTGCCCTTGACCGTGAAGCGGTGCGGGGCGAAGTAGGGGACGAGGTCGGCGAGGTGGGCGGCAGCCTCCTCCCCCATGATGAGGTCGAGATTTTTCCTGGCATCGGTTTCGGCTTCCAGCCGGAAGGCGACGTTGACCACGTCGCCGACCACGGTGAAATCGCGTTTGCCGTCCACGCCGATGTTGCCGACCATGGCAAGGCCGGTGTTGAGCGCCGCGCCGATTCGGAGCGGCCACGGAAGCTCCGGCACGTTTTTCTTGAGGCCGTGGGTGAAGGCGGCGATGGCCAGCGCCGTGCGCAGGGCCTGGCGGATGGCATGGTCGACGCCGCTGCCGCCGGCCCAGAGGGCCATGACCGCGTCGCCGATGAACTTGTCCACCGTGCCTTCATGGCGGGTGACGATCTGGCTCACCCCCGCGGTCCAGTTCTGGAGCAGGGCGGAAACCATGTGGTTCCCCATCAGCTCGGAAAGCCTGGTGTAGTCGTGGATGTCGCAGATGAGGATGGTGACCGTCTCCTGCTCGACAAAGGCCACGGTGCGGTCGGCGGCCTCGCCGTACACGGTGGCCCCGGCCGGCTCCTCCAGCCCGCTCTGCTGGAAGAGGAGCACCGTTTTGCCGATGGCGATCCGGTCGCCGGCCTGAAGCCGGGTGGGGGTAAGGACCCGGCGGTTGTTGACCATGGTGCCGTTGGCGCTGCCCAGGTCGATGAGGTTGTGGCGGCCGTTCATCTCCACCTGGATCATGGCGTGCCTGCGCGAGACCCAGGAAAAGGGGAGCAGGATATCGTTGCCCTTTTCCCGGCCAATGGTGTAGGTGGCTCTGGCGCCCAGCCGCCAGTCGTGCTGCGGGGTGCCGGCGCCATCCAGCAGGAGAAGGGTGGCGTTGTTCTCGGCCACGGTCAACCTATCGCGCCTTGATCATCCCGATCACTTCGTCGGGTTCCGGGAAGCGTTTTTCCTGGTGCTTGGAGAAGAGCAGCCTCCCGTCCACCACAATATCATAAATGCCGCCGCTGCCGGCAATCAGCTCCACCTCCGACTGGAACTCCTTCCTGAGCGCCGCCTCCAGCCTGGAGGCGCGGGGCAGGTAGTTTCACTGGGCGCAGTAGGTGATGGTGACCTGCATGGAAATCTCCTTGCTATTGTTGGTTGTTCCGGGGAAAGTGGGGGGCAGGAACGGCCCGGGCCGTCGCGCTTCCCGTTCAACTATACCAGAAGTCCGCGGTGGGACGCCAGCGGATGATGAGAGAGGAGGTCTCGTTCCCTTGGATAACCGCATGACGCACCGGCAAAGGCCGGCAGGGCGTGGCTTTCTGCCGGCTTCGGCAGACGAGATGGCGGAACGCGGCTGGGAGGCGGTGGACGTGGTGCTGGTCACCGGCGATGCCTACATCGATCATCCCTCCTTTGGCATGGCCCTCATCGGCCGCTGGCTCGAAGGCCACGGCTATCGGGTGGCGGTTCTCGCCCAGCCGCGCCACGACCGGCCCGACGATTTCCGCTGTTTCGGCCGGCCCCGCCTTTTTTTCGGGATCACCGCCGGCAACCTCGACTCCATTGTGGCCAACTACACCGGCAACGCCAGGGTGCGCGACCGGGACGACTATTCGCCTGGCGGCAATCCCTACTTCGGCGAGGCGGCGGAAAAAAAGACCCGGCGCCGGCCGGACCGCGCCACCATTGTCTACGCCAACCTCGCCCGCGCCGCCTGGCCCGGGGTGCCGGTGGTGCTCGGCGGGCTGGAGGCCTCCCTCCGGCGTTTTGCCCATTACGATTACCAGCAGCAGAAGCTGCGCGCCTCGGTGCTCACCGACGCCAAGGCCGACCTGCTGGTGTACGGCATGGGCGAGCGGGCGGTGCTGGAGATTGCCCGGAGGCTCTCTGCCGGCAAAGGTCTGGCCGGTATTCCCGGCACCTGCGAGCGCCTCACCGAACGGGAGCTGGCGGGCCGCACGTGGTCCGAGCCGGCGCTGGTGCTGCCTTCGCGCCATGAGGTCGTGAACGACTCAGGCCGCTTTCTGGACGCGGAACTGGCCATCGACGCCCACGCCCGCGCCGGCGGCTGCCAGGTGCTGCTGCAACAGCAGCAGGCTCACTGGGTGGCGCAGCATCCGCCAGCGGCGGTGCTTTCCGCCGCGGAGCTGGACCGGCTCTACAGCCTGCCTTTCACCCGGCGGCCGCACCCGGCGGCCGGTGATGTCCCGGCCTTCCGGATGATCCGCGACTCGGTCACCATTGTCCGCGGCTGTTGCGGCAACTGCTCCTTCTGCGCCATCGCCCGCCATCAGGGGCCGGTGGTGGCCAGCCGCAGCAAGGCGTCGATCCTGGACGAAGTGCGGCAACTGGCCGCTGATCCCGATTTCAGGGGCACGGTGAGCGATCTCGGCGGGCCGACGGCCAATCTCTATGGAACCTCCTGCGCCAGCCCGGTTCCCTGCAAACGCCGCGACTGCCTCTACCCCAAGGTGTGCAACCACTTCGTCATCGACGAGGCCCTCTTCCTCGACCTGCTGGCCGAGGCCGCGGCCATCCCCAAGGTGCGCCATCTCTTCGTCTCCTCGGGCCTGCGCATGGAGCTGCTGCTGCGCACCCCGAAACTGCTGGCTGCCATTGTCGCCCGCCATACGCCGGGGGCGCTCAAGATCGCGCCGGAGCACACCGACCCGGAGGTACTGCGGCTCATGCACAAGCCCGGCCCTGAGGTACTGGAGCAGTTTTTGGCTCAGATACGCGGGCTGGCGGGCAAAGGGGGGAAGCAGGTGGCGGTGAACCCTTATCTGATTGCCTCCCATCCCGGTTGCACCGTGCGCCACATGGAGCAGCTGGCCCGCGATCTCACCCGGCTCGACCTGCCGGTTCGCCAGTTCCAGGATTTCACTCCCACCCCCGGCACCATTGCCACGGCCATGTACGTGAGCGGGCGCCATCGTGAGACGAAAAGGCCGATCCACGTGGCGCGAAAGGCAGGCGAACGCATGGCCCAGCGGGCAGCCCTCGAAGGGGCCATGGTCCCAGGACCCCGCGCTAGCGGCCGCCGGCCGCGCTGAAACAGGAAATCCCTTGACCGGGGAGCAGGCAGCCACTAAGTTTTTCCATACAGACCTTTCCTTTACCAACGGGAGGTATCCCCCATGCACGACCAGGTGAAACAATCGCTCCAGCAGCGTCTCGCCGCCTTTGAAACCCTCTGCCGGGAAAAGGGGCTGAAACTCACCCACCAGCGGCTGGAGATCTATCGCGAACTCCTCACCGCCGTTGATCATCCCTCGGTGGACGATCTCTTCCAGCGGGTGCGGAAGAACATCCCCACCATCTCCCTGGACACCGTGTACCGGACTTTGGCCATGCTGGAGGAGGCCGGCATGATCAAGCGCATCCAGACCGCCGAGGGCCATGCCCGCTTCGAACCGGATTACGGGGTCCATCACCATCTCGTCTGCCGCCGCTGCCAGAAGATCGAGGATTTCCACTGGAAGGAGTTCGATGCCATGGCCATGCCGCCGGAACTCAAGGATTGGGGCGAGATCAAGACCAGGAACATCCAGATCGAAGGCATCTGCTCTGCCTGTCTGGCACAAGAAAAATAAAAAGGATTTTTTTTCTTGCCTTTTATAAGAATAATTCTTAAAAAATAACAAACCAACAATATGGTCGCAATTCTGCGACTGTTAACGATTTCCTAAAATTTCACTGATGGCAGCGATGTCGCATCTCACTTTTCAGGGGAGGAACCCATGAGCAAGACCATGCAGAATCTCAGGGAGGCGTTTGCCGGCGAGTC
The DNA here is from genome assembly GCA_040757055.1 of Thermodesulfobacteriota bacterium. GTDB lineage: Bacteria > Desulfobacterota > Desulfobulbia > Desulfobulbales > Desulfurivibrionaceae > JAJZRJ01. The sequence continues at coordinate 34,298 of JBFLXY010000009.1, forward strand.
CATGGCCAACCGCAAGTATCTCGCCTTTGCCCGCCAGGCGGAAAAGGAGGGCCATCCGCAGGTGGCGAGATTGTTCCGGGCCGCGGCCGAGGCGGAGACCATCCATGCCCACAACCATCTGCGGGCCATGGGCGGCGTCAGGAGCACGACGGAGAACCTCAAGGAGGCCATTGCCGGGGAGGTGCATGAATTCACCGACATGTACCCGCCCATGATCGAGGACGCCAGGGCCGAAGGGAACAAGGCGGCCGAGCGGGTGCTTTCCTATGCCAATGAGGTGGAGAAGACCCACGAGGCACTCTACCGCAAGGCACTGGAGAACCTCGGCAACCTCCGGGAAACGGTCTATCAGGTATGCGCGGTTTGCGGCCATACCCATGAGGGCGGCGAACCGCCGGACCGCTGCCCGGTCTGCGGGGCCAATGCCAATGCCTTTTTTCAGGTGGATTGATTTCACGAAGAATCCGTGCCGGCCATGTCGCAAAAAGAACCGGCCAAATGCTCCTGTGACCCCTTTGTTCGCTTTGCCAACCCCAACCTCAAAGGAGAACGAAAATGAGCGAAAACAGCAAATGCCCGGTCACGGGCAAAATGAAAAGGCAGGTCGCCGGCGGCGGCACCTCGAACCGCGACTGGTGGCCCAACCAGTTGAATTTGCACATCCTGCACCAGCATTCCGCCAAGTCCAACCCCCTGGGCGAGGAGTTCAACTACGCCGAGGAATTCAAGAAACTCGACTTTGCCGCCCTGAAGAAGGATCTCTATGCCCTGATGACCGACTCCCAGGAGTGGTGGCCGGCAGACTGGGGCCATTACGGCGGCCTGCTCATCCGCATGGCGTGGCACAGTGCCGGCACCTACCGCATGGGCGACGGCCGCGGCGGGGCCGGATCCGGCAACCAGCGCTTGGCGCCGCTGAACAGCTGGCCGGACAACGTGAACCTTGACAAGGCGCGCCGCCTGCTCTGGCCGATCAAGCAGAAATACGGCAACAAGATCTCCTGGGCCGACCTGATGATCCTTGCCGGCAACTGCGCCATGGAGTCCATGGGCTTCAAGACCTTCGGCTTCGGCGGCGGCCGCGAGGACATCTGGGAACCGGAAGAGGACGTCTACTGGGGTTCCGAAGAGGAGTGGCTGGCCACCAGCGACAAGCCCAAGAGCCGATATTCCGGCGAGCGGGACCTGGAAAATCCCTTGGCGGCCGTGCAGATGGGCCTGATCTACGTGAACCCCGAAGGGCCGGACGGCATGCCGGACGTGCTCGCCTCGGGCAAGGACGTCCGCACCACCTTCGCCCGCATGGCCATGAATGACGAAGAGACCGTGGCGCTGGTGGCCGGCGGCCACACCTTTGGCAAATGCCACGGCGCCGGCCCGGCGACCCATGTGGGTCCGGAACCCGAAGCCGCCGCCATCGAAGAGCAGGGCCTTGGCTGGAAGAGCACCTTTGGCAGCGGCAAGGGCGGCGATACGATCAGCAGCGGCCTCGAGGGCGCGTGGACTTCGAATCCCACCAGGTGGGACATGGGCTATTTCGATCTGCTCTTCGGCTATGACTGGAATCTGGTGAAAAGCCCGGCTGGTGCGTACCAGTGGGTTCCGGTCAATCCGGCGGAAAAGGACCTGGCCCCTGCTGCCCACGATCCGTCAAAAAAAGTTTCAACCATGATGACCACGGCGGATCTTTCCCTGCGGATGGACCCGATCTACAAGCCGATCTCGAAGCGTTTCCACGAGAATCCCGAGGCATTCGCCGATGCCTTTGCCCGGGCGTGGTTCAAGCTGACCCACCGCGACATGGGGCCCAAGGCCCGTTATCTCGGCCCCGAAGTTCCGGCCGAGGATCTGATCTGGCAGGACCCGGTGCCGGCCGTTGATCATGAGCTGATCGACGAGAAGGACATTGCCGCCCTCAAGGCCAAAATCCTCGCCTCGGGTCTGTCGATTCCCGAACTGGTTTCCACTGCCTGGGCCTCGGCCTCCACCTTCCGCGGTTCCGACAAGCGGGGCGGCGCCAACGGGGCGCGCATCCGTCTGGCTCCGCAGAAGGATTGGGCGGTCAACCAGCCCGAGCAGCTGGCCAGGGTACTTGCCACCCTGGAGTCCATCCAGCAGGAGTTCAACAGCGCGCAGAAAGGCGGCAAGAAGGTCTCCATGGCGGACCTCATTGTGCTGGGCGGCTGCGCCGGTGTCGAGGAGGCGGCGAAGAAGGCTGGCCACAAGGTGATCGTTCCCTTCTCCCCGGGTCGCACGGATGCCTCCCAGGAGCAGACCGATGCGAAGTCCTTCGGGGTGCTGGAGCCGAAGGCGGACGGGTTCCGCAACTACCAGAAGACCAGATATGCGGTGACGGCGGAGGAGATGCTGGTGGATCGGTCCCAGCTGCTGACCCTCACCGCGCCTGAGATGACGGTGCTCGTTGGCGGCATGCGCGCCCTGAATGCCAATTTCGGCCAGTCCCGGCATGGGGTCTTCACCACGCGGCCGGAGGCCCTCACCAACGATTTCTTCGTCAACCTGCTCGACATGGGCACGGTCTGGAAGCCGACCACGGAAGATGCCGACCTGTTCGAGGGGCGCGACCGCAAGAGCGGCGAACTCAAATGGACCGCCACCCGAGTGGACCTGGTTTTCGGTTCCAACTCCCAGCTCCGGGCCATTGCGGAAGTCTACGGCTGTGCGGATGCCCAGGAGAAGTTCGTGAACGACTTTGTTGCGGCCTGGAACAAGGTCATGAATCTGGACCGCTTCGACCTTGTTTGATGTTGCCACCGAGGGCGGCATGGGCTAGTCGCCCGGGAAAAACAGTAAGGCAGTCTCCGGTGCAGCAGTGGCGGGAGTAGGCGACCGCTGCACCGGAGTGCTTTCAGCGGGAAAGGATTCCGCGCGGTCACGTCAGGCATCAGAAGGATATCCGGGTGCGGGCATCAAATCGGGAAACGGGTGCCCGCACCGCTCTTTTTCAAACACCATTTCAGGAAGAGGAAAAACACCATGGCGAAACTACCGGGCTCACAGACTGAAAAGAACATCCTCACCGCCTTTGCCGGCGAGTCCCAGGCAAGGAACCGCTACACCTATTTCGCCTCCAGGGCCAAGAAGGACGGCTTTGTGCAGATCGCCGACATCTTCGAGGAGACGGCCAACCAGGAAAAGGAGCATGCCAAGCGGCTCTTCAAGATGCTGCAGGGCGGCGAGGTGATGGTCAGCGCCGCCTTTCCCGCCGGCATGATCGGCGCCACCCTGGACAACCTCAAGGAGGCGGCGGCCGGCGAAAAGCACGAGTATTCCATCATGTATCCCGGCTTTGCCACCGTGGCCCGGGACGAAGGGTTCATCGAAATCGCCGATGTTTTCCTGGCCATTGCCGTGGCGGAAAAACAGCACGAGAAGCGCTATCTCGACCTGGCAGCCAACATCATGGGCGACCGGGTCTTCAAGCGGGATACCCCGGTGGTCTGGCGCTGCCGGAACTGCGGCTACCTGCACCAGGGCCACGGCGCACCGGACGAATGCCCGGCCTGCGCCCACAAGCAGCCGCATTTCGAACTGCTCGGTGAAAACTGGTAGGTCACAACATACAAAGGGAGGTCTGTGATGCGGAAAAAAATGGCGTTGTGCGTGGTGGCTGGTCTCTGTTTGTGGGGCGCAACCGCTCTGGCCGCGGACAACCTGCGGCAGGAGGCGCTGAAGGTGTTCAAGCCGATCCCAGCCAAGGCGCCGGTCCTGAAGGGGAATCCGGCCACCCCGGCCAGGGTCGAGCTGGGCAAGATCCTCTACTTCGATCCGCGTCTCTCCAAGAGCGCGCTGATCAGCTGCAACACCTGTCATAACGTGGGGTTGGGCGGGGCGGACTATCAGGAGACCTCCACCGGCCACGGCTGGCAGAAAGGGCCGCGCAACGCGCCGACGGTGCTGAACTCGGTCTTCAACCTGGCCCAGTTCTGGGACGGCCGGGCCAAGGATCTGGCCGAGCAGGCCAAGGGACCGGTGCAGGCCAGCGTGGAGATGAACAATACACCCGACCAGGTGGTCAAGACCCTGAACAGCATGCCGGAATATGTGGCACTCTTCAAGAAGGCATTTCCAGGGGAAAAAGATCCGGTGACCTTCGACAACATGGCCAAGGCCATCGAGGTCTTTGAGGCGACCCTGCTCACGCCCGATGCACCCTTTGACCAGTTCCTCAAGGGCAAGGAAAAGGCGATGGGCGCCGAGGCAAAAAAGGGATTGCAGGTTTTCATGAACAAGGGCTGTGTGGACTGCCATGGCGGCGTCAACATGGGCGGCGAGGGCTATTACCCCTTCGGCGTGGTGGAGGCGCCGGCCAAGGACATCATGGCCGGCGACAAGGGCCGCTTCAAGGTGACGGAAACCAAGGCGGATGAGTATGTCTTCAAGTCGCCGTCACTCCGTAACATTGCGCTCACGGCCCCCTATTTCCATTCGGGCAAGGTGTGGGGCCTCAGGGAGGCGGTGGCGGTGATGAGTTCCGCCCAGCTGGGCGCTGTCCTGTCCGACCAGGAAGTGGACCAGGTGGTGGCGTTCCTGAAGGCGACCACCGGCAGGCAGCCACAGGTTCTGCATCCGGTGCTGCCGGCGCCCACGGATTCCACCCCGCAGCCGCAGTTGAAGTAACGGAAAAGCTCGGAGAGGGGGCCAGCAGGACCTCCTCTCCCTTTTTTCCGGACAGGGCACCCGCCTGTTGACGTTGTTCCGCTGCGGCAGCATAATGGCAGCGACAACCGCAACAGAAAGGAAACATGGCAGCGCGCCGGAGGGGAGTCAGCGATGGACGTCATCAAGGTTCTGGAAGAGGCGATGCGGGACGAGCGGGAGGATTACGATTTTTACAAGAGGCTCGCCGAGGAGGCGGATGACCCGGAAAGCCGGGCGATCTTCGAGGCGCTGGCCAGCGAAGAGGAAAAGCACTACCGCGTGCTCAAGGAGCGGCTGACCGCGCTCAAGCTGCGGCGGCAGAAGACCTCCGGCTGAACGCCGCCACCCGCGATTGCCCAGTGGCGGTCTGGGCTGCCGTGGCCCCGATCAGTGGGCGAACCACATGCTCACCCCCACCATGGCGGCAATGAGCAGCAGGATCACCAGTCCCCAGGCCAGGCTCCCCCTGAAGGTCTTTTCCTTGAGCGCCTCGGCGGCCTTGTGGGTGCCGACCACCACCGCCAGCGAGAAACCGACGATCAGTCCCGCCTTCAGCCAGACGGGGATGTGGTGCACCACCTCCTCGCCGGCCAGCATCTTCCACACACCGAGACCGTAATAGAGGACCACGAAAAATTCCACCAGGGTGGCGGCCGTGCCCATGGTCAATGCCTCTTCCTGGATGGCGACGTTCTGGTGCATGAGGGAGCCGATCTGCTGCTGCAGGTCCAGGTTGGTGCGGCTGTTGGCGAGGTCGATCCGGCTTTTCATCACGTCGATGGCGGCCTTGGCATTGTCCAGCGAGCGGGAAAAATTCCGCTGGCTGGCCTCCAGGGTGGCGATGAATTCCCTGAGCCGCGCGCCGTGGCGGCCGATGAAATAGGCGTCTTCCACCTGGTGCAGCCCCTTTCTGGTCAGGGCCTCCAGTTGGTGGAGATCCGCGCGCAGGAGGCGCAGCGAGTTGCTGAGCAGCACGCTGGAGTTGGCCATCCTGGCGAAGATGTCGGCGGTCTTTTCCACGTCCTGCTCCAGGCTGGCCAGGTCCCGCTCGGGGCGGTGGAGGATCTTGCCGATCCGGCCGTTCAGGTCGTCTTCCTGCTCCAGGAAGGAATCGTGCTGGACCTGGTAGTATTCCCGCTGCCGCTGGATCTGGTAGGTCAGGATGTCGAGGGGGACCAGACTCCGGAGCAGGAAGCGCTTGGCCTCCTGCGGTTGCGGCGCGGCCAGCAGGTAGCGGCGCGCCATTCCCGGCCGCTCCGGCGAGTGGGCCACCATCAGCCGATTGCCGCCGGACAGCTCGATGGTGATGACCTTTTTCCCCAGCAGCCCGGGGTCGGGAGCAGGCTGGATGATGCAGCTCGACTCTCCCACCGTGTCGAGCAGGAGGTCGCCCAGCTGCTTCCGCGTTGCCTCGATGCAGGCGAGTGGTTCCTGGCAGGAACTGCCGTGACAATGCAGTTCGATGATGGCCGTGTGTTCGAGAATGGAAAGGGCAAGGGACGCATTCCCCCCCTCGGCGAGGCGGCTGAGCAGCGGGCCTTCGCCGAAATGGCTCAGGCCGACCTCCTGCAGGCCATGGAGGCCGACCAGCTGGCGCCAGGCCTTTTCCAGGGGATCGTGGTCGTCGCTGAGAAAGTAAAAAAAATGAATGACGTCGCACCGGGACATTTTTATACTCCGCTGAAGAGATCGCCCATGCCGGCAGCTTCCTGGCAGCGCCGGCGTCCTTCTCAGAGTACCGGCTGCCGCGGGCGAAGCAAGCGTTTTTTGTCCGGCTGTTTTGGACGGGCGACGGCTGGCCAGCCACGGGGAAGTGAGGTGCATCATGCAAAAGCGTCTTGTCCTGATCGGCGGCGGCCATGCCCACATGACCACCCTGGCCTCGCTGGCCCGCTTCCGTGCCATGGGGCATCAGGTGACGGTCATCGGTCCCTCGCCCTACCATTACTACTCGGGCATGGGGCCGGGCATGCTGGCCGGAACCTACCGGCCGGAGGAGATTCGCTTTGCCACCCGCCGCGTGGTGGAGCGCCAGGGGGCCGTCTTTGTGCTCGGCACGGCGGTGCGCATCGACCCGGTGGCGAAACTCGTCCACCTGGCCGCGGGCGGCACGGTACCCTACGATGTGCTTTCCTGCAATGCCGGCAGCGTGGTGCCCCGCTCCCTGCCTGGGGCGGCAACCTTTCCCGACCTTTTTGCCGTCAAGCCCATCGAGCGCCTCATTGACGCGCGGCAGCGGCTGCTGGACCTGGCGGCCGCAGGGAGAACGCTCCGGGTGGCGGTGGTTGGCGGCGGTCCTTCCGCGGTGGAGGTGGCGGGGAATGCCTGGCGCCTGCTGCATGATGCCGGGATTGCCGCGCCGGCCATCACGATCTTTGCCGGCCGGGAGCTCATGGCGCGTTTGCCGGAGCCGGTGCGGCAACGGGCGCGCCGTTCCCTGACCCGGCGCGGCATCCGGATCAATGAACCTGCCCGGGTGCGCGGGTTGCGGCCGGGCGCCGTGGTGCTCGACACCGGCGCCGAGCAGGGGGCGGATTTCGTCTTCCTGGCCCTGGGGATCAACCCCTCGCCGCTCTTTGCCGATTCGGGCCTGCCGGTGGGTCCGGATGGCGGCCTGCTGGTCAACGCCTTCCTGCAATGCCCCAGCTATCCGGAGATCTTCGGCGGCGGCGACTGCATCCACTTTGTTCCCCAGCCGCTGGACAAGGTCGGGGTCTATGCGGTGCGCCAGAATCCGGTGCTCCGCCGCAACCTGCTGGCCGCCCTGGAAGGCGCGCCGCTGCAAAGCTTTGATCCTGGCGGCGACTATCTGCTCATCTACAACCTGGGCGACGGCACCGGCATCCTGCGCAGGCGCCGGCTGATTTTCGGCGGCCGACCGGCATTCTGGCTCAAGGATTACATCGACCGCCGCTTCATGCGCCGCTTTCAGGCACTGGAGTGACCAGGCGGCCCTGTTTTTCGCCCGTGGTCTTTCCCCCCTCCCCGGCGGCCTTTCCTCTTGACACCCACGCCCGCCTCTGCCCATACTGAAAGCGTTTGCAGACAACCATGGCAGTCGGGGCCGGCGCAACCTCGCCCCGCAAGGGAGGGAAAGCCTATGGGAGACGTGGCCAATCCGAATCTGATCACCTGTATCGTGCAGCGGGGTGAGGCCAACAGGGTGGTGGACGCCGCCATCGCCGCCGGAGCCGAGGGCGCCACCATCTACTACGGGCGCGGCACCGGGGTGCGGCAGAAGCTGGGCTTTGCCGGGCACTTCATCCGGCCGGAAAAGGAGATCGTCCTCATCGTCACCAAGGTGGAACAGACCGACGCGGTCTTCAACGCCGTGGTCGAGGCCGCCAACCTCGGAAAAAGGGGGCAGGGCTTCGCCTTCCTGCACAAGCTCGACCGCGCTGTGGGATTCTTATAGGATCGACCGGGCGTAGTCCCTGGCCCGGCGAGGACGAAAAGACGATGCTGCATCTTGGAATCATAGGGCTGGCCTGGCTGGCTGCCCGCTTTGTCTACGGGGTGGACTTCACCCTGGTGGCGGAGGCGGTGACGTCGTTTGTCGCCGCCCGCGCCACTGCGCTGCTCGTTTATGCCGGGCTGAGCGCCGTGACCCTGCCTTTTGTCTCCCTGCTTTTTCGTGGCCTCGGCAGCTATGCGGTGATGTACCTGCTGGACAGGTTCTGCTTCTGGCTCGGCCAGTTTCTGGTGGCTCTGCTTTCGGCGGCTGCGGTGATCTTCTGGTTCGAGACCGGAGTGAACCTCTGGGGAGGGCTCGGCGCCACGGTCGCGCTGCCTTTTCTGGTGCTGGCCAGCGCCGCCATCAGCCTCAAGCTCTTCGATTTCAACTATCCCCTCAAGGAACGGCTCATGGGCAGCCTCTGGCTGCCGGTGGCCTCCCTTCTCATCATCTGGGGTTCCCGCATCTTGCCCCAGGGCTGAATCCGGCCGTTTCCGGTGTGCGGCGCTGCCGGCTAGGCGTCTTTCAGGCGCCTGCCGGCTGGACGCGGTTGCGGCCGAGCTTCTTTGCCTCATACATGGCGGTATCCGCCTGTTTGATGAAGCCATAGAGATCGGGCAGGGGGGTGTTTTGGTCCGGCATGTAGCTGGCCACGCCGAAGGAGGCGGTGACCGCGACCTCCCGCCCGCCGGCGGCGGTGCGCAGATCCGCAATGGTCTGCCGCAGCCGTTCGGCCAGGAAGCAGGCCTCGTCGAGATCGGTTTCCGGCAGAATCATGAAGAACTCTTCGCCGCCATAGCGCCCAACGAGATCGGTGGCGCGGCAGTGCCGCAGGGCCGTGGCGCCGATGGCCTTGAGCACCGCGTCGCCGGCATCGTGGCCATGGGTGTCGTTCACCCGCTTGAAATGATCCACGTCGAAGAGAATGCCGGCCAGGGGCCGGTGGTAGCGGTGGGCCCGGTCGAGTTCGTCGGCCAGCCGCGAGAGCAGATAGCGGCGGTTTCTGAGTCCGGTCAGCTCATCGGTCACCGCCAGCTCGCGGATCTTCTCCTCGGCCGCGGTCAGTTTGCGCTGGAGCGAGAGGATCAGCCGGTGGACGATGCCCAGGAAGGAAACCGCGGTGATGGTGAAAAGCAGGGCCATGAGCAGGCGGTTGAGAAAGATCGAGCGCTCGACCTCGTCGATGTTGAAGCGGATGCTGATGCCGCCGCGCACGTCTCCCAGCCTGTAGCCCTGCGCGGCATGGCAGGCGAGGCATGGCTTTTCGGTTGTCAGCGGGGCCATGTAGCGGTAGAAGGTGGTGCCCTTGACCGTTTCCCGGCCGATGGCCTCCCTTTCCCCACGGCTGAAGGAGTGCAGCGCCTGCCGCTCGAAGGCGTCCGGGGCGTTTTGGGGATTGAGCGGCCTGAGGCTGGTGATGTGGAACTGGAAGGCGCCTTCCTTTTCGGCGATTTCCGAAATTTCACGGGTCATGAGCGCCGGATTTTTCTTGGTGTAGACCCTGCCATCCACGCCGGCGATGTCCGGGTTTTTCAGGTAGGGATTGGACTCCATGCCCGGCGTTTTTTCCACGTAGATGCCGCCGTGCATGGCATTCCACTTGCGGGTGATGGCAATGCTGCTGAAGAGCGCCCGCGCCCGGTTCTTGAGCCCCTGTTCGATGGTCTTTTCGTGGTTGAGGTAGATGCCCGAAAAAAGGGCGGAGATGAACAGCAGGATGACCAGGGTCAGATTGACGGCGAACCGTTTCCATGGCGACGGGCTGGGCACATGTTCCGCATGCATGGGTTACTCCTACCAGAATCGGGTCGGAATCGCCACAGCAAAACGCGGGGATGCAGCAGCCTCAGAAGCGCATTTCGATGCCAACCCCCCACTGGTAGGCGGAATGCCAGCGGGCGGCGAACGACAGCGGCTGGCTGATCAGATACGCGAGACCGACGCTTCCTTCCCATTTCTCATGGGTGTCGTACTCCGCCTCGCCGGCGAGGGCAAGACGCGGGGTGAGGGGCAGGGATTTTTCGAAGGTGAGGCGGGCGCCGCCGTCCACGTCGAGCCAGAAGCGCGATTCGATCGTGAGCGGCAGCAGGGCATGGACCCCGGCCATCCCACGGTGGTGGTCGATCTCGTCCCGCTCGCCCAGCAGATCGATCCCCACAAACACCGAATAAAAGGCATTGATGGGCCGCTCCCACGTAGCGAGCGCCTCCCACTCGGTCTCCTCCACCTCCTGCCAGCCGGCCTCCCAGGAGGCGGTGAGGATGTTGTCGCGGTTGCTCGCAACGAGCGCGCCTTCGGTCATGTTGTTCAACAGGGCAGCCTCGCCCCAGGCGAACCAGGTATCCGGATGCATCTTGGCGCGGCCGGCCAGCAGCTCCGGGTCGGCGGCAAAATCGTCATAGTGGACGATGCGTGCCATGCCGCTTTCCATGTGGTAGAGCAGGTGACAATGGAAGAGCCAGTCGCCGGGCTCGTTGTTCTCGAACTCGATCACCGTGGTGGCCATGGGCGGCACGTCCACCGTGTGCTTGAGCGGCGCATGGTCGCCCTGCGGGTTCACCACCCGGAAGAAGTGGCCGTGCAGGTGCATGGGGTGGTGCATCATGGTGCGGTTGATCAGGATGAAGCGGGTGATCTCGCCCTGGCGGATGGGGATGGTATCGTGCGGGCTAAGGGTAGCGCTGTTCATCTGCCAGACATAGCGTTCCATGTCGCCGTCCAGGGTGAGGCGGATCTCGCGCGCCGGCTTGCCTGGGGCAAAGGCGGTGGGGAAAGGGCTGCGCAGCTTTGCATAGGGAGGCCAGGGCCGGCGCGGGTCCATGCCGTCCATGGCCAGTTCCGGCGCCCCTGCGGCATCGGCGCCGAGCAGGGTAAAGTCGGCGGCGCCTTTCTTGGCGTTGCGCTCCACGGCCATGACCGGAGGCAGCGGCATGGCATGGCCGGCGTGTTCCGGGGCCATGGCCGGCATGGGCATGGTGTGCTTTTGGTGATTGGGAGCCATTTCTGGCGGCGGCCCATGCATGGCCCCGTGTTCCGGCTGCCCGGCCGGCGGGGCGGCCATCTGGTGATCCATGCCGCCATGGGCCGGTGCCCCCTGCCTTTCCGTCATATCTGTCATGCCGCCCATATCGTGCGCCATGGCGCCGGGCCGGTCGAAACGGCCGGCTGCCACGGCCTCGTCATCCATGCCCATGGCCCCTGCCGGGGTAAGGGCGAAGAACTCCTTGAGGCCCAAGTGGCCCATGGTGTGGTAGAGGTTGGGCTTGGGCAGATCCGCTGCCGGATGGCGCATTCCCTCGCCGAGCCAGACCGAGGCAAAGCCCGAGCCGTCATGGGCCGTGGCCCGCAACTCGTAGGCCCCTCGCGCCGGCACCGTTACCAGCACGTCGTAGGTTTCCGCCACCGCCACCAGCAGCCGTTGCTCGCTGATCGGCTCAACGTCGAGGCCGTCGGCCGCGACAATGGTCATGGGCCCGCCGGCAAATTCCAGGTGGAAATAGGTGGTGGAGGAGCCATTCACGAGGCGGAGCCGTACCATGTGCCCCGGCGCGGCCGGCACGCTGATCTCCGGCCGGCCATTGGCCAGGAAGCGGTCGTAGGCCACGTCGGCAATATCCATGGGCGGCATGCGCTGGAGTTCGCGCGTGAGAAAATCGCCCAGCATGCCGAGCTTTGCCGCGCCCAAGAGACTCTGGCCGCTGCCCTTGGCCAGGGCGTACCAGTCGCTGCCGCGTTTCAGGGTGCGGAGCACCGCATGAGGATTCTCGTCGGTCCAGTCGGAAAAGAGGATCACCGGCTCCGCTGCCGTCGACTGATGGCCGCGTGGCAAGATGACGATGGCGCCGTACACCCCGCGCTGCTCCTGCAAGCCGGAGTGGGAGTGGTACCAGTAGGTGCCGCTCTGGCGGAGGGGGAACTCGTAGGTAAAGGTGGCGCCGGGCTGGATGGGCGGGAAGCTCACATAGGGCACGCCGTCCATGCCCGGCGCCACCAGGAGGCCGTGCCAGTGGATGGAGGTCTCTTCCTTCATGGCGTTGTGGACCCGGATGCGGGCGAGGTCGCCTTCGGTGAAGCGCAGTACCGGACCAGGGATGGCGCCATTGATGGTCATGGCCGCCACCGCTTGGCCGGTGAGGTTTACCTCCTGCTCGGCAATGGTGAGGTCGTATTCGACCGTGGCGGCACGAAGCGGGGCAGGAATAACCAGCAGGAGCAGTAACAGCGCGGCAACAGGGAATCGCATGGCAGGCCTCCCTGGGTTCATGGTTTTGAAATCAGCCTATCATGAGGCGGCTTCGTTGTCATCTTTTTGGGCCACGGTCGGCTGGGTTTGCCGGCGGTATGTCTGAGCCCCTTGCTGTTATGATTGACATATTCTATTGTGGACTATCATTAGGGAGTACAGCCATGGCAACAAAACTGCTCGATCCCATCCCTCCTGGCGAGATTCTGCTCGAAGAGTTCATGAAACCGCTGAGTATCAGCATCAACGCCTTATCGCGGGCGATCAACGTCCCGCCCAACCGAATCAGTGAGATCGTGAACGGCAAGCGGTCGATCACCGCGGATACCGCCCTGCGCCTGGGTAAGTATTTCAATGTTTCCCCGGAAATCTGGCTGGACCTGCAAAGCGACTATGATCTGCGCCTGGCGCAGCGTACCACCTGGCCCGATATCGAGCCGCACGTCCGCAGGCATGCGGCGTAGGGAGAGGTTGCGTTTTTGGGGTGAGAGGGAATAAGGATGTTCTTCTCGGAAGTTGTATCAGATGCGGGATTTATTCTTTAGACCCCGATATCTTTGCGGCAGCTTTTCTGACGATTCTTGATAACATGCTGTATCGGGACAAAAACAGGAAAATTGACACCTGTAACGAGATAGGGTGGCGCAGAGTGCGCCTGAAAACGGGCAATTCACCGAGGTTCCGGACAAAAACCGGATATCCGTATAATATCTTATGTTAGCGCTCTACAACAATGGAACATCAGACAATGACAATAGCTGACTGGCTCATGATAACTGCCGTTTTCCTTGGCCCCATTGTTGCTGTGCGCCTTACTAGGCACCTCGACGACCAAAAAGAGGTGCGCGCACGCAAGCTCGATATTTTCAAAACCCTAATGGCCACCAGGGCCTACAACGTTTCATGGACCCACGTTGAAGCGTTGAATCGAATCGATCTCGAATTCGATAGGAATCATAAGAAAGAAAAAGAGGTTATCGAGGCATGGAAGGAATATCTCGATCTCCTCGGGAATACAGCAATCCCAGCTGATCAATGGAACGTGAAGCGTATTGATCTACTTGTTGAGCTTCTGCACAAGATGGCAAGGGTGCTCGACTATGATTTTGATAAAACCCACATTAAAAATTCTTCATATTCACCACGTGTGCATGGGGAAACCGAAGAACAACAGAGTGCCCTTAGAAAAGGGCTTGTTGAAGTTCTTGAAGGCAAACGCCCCTTGCCTATGACAATCACCAACTGGCCCCGCAATGAATAGCGCTAACAATGCGCTTCAGAGGGACGCTCCGCCGGCAAGCCGGCTCCGCGCCCCTGAGCTTAAACGTTCTGCTCAATAGGTAACCGGATTAAAAGGCATCACGTATGAGCATCGGTTCGTCGTGGTTCCATCCTCGAAGACCGTGCCGGTCCTTTACCCGGAATCCGAGGAGTTCTTGGATATGCCGAAAGTGTTCGCAACCAATGGGTAACAGGCAGGGGGGACAATGAAGCTCAAGCAATATCAGGTCGATGCCTTTACCGACAAGGTCTTTGGCGGCAACCCGGCAGCGGTGGTGCCGCTGGCCGCGTGGCTGGAGGATTCGCTGCTCCAGGCGATTGCCGGGGAAAACAACCTCTCCGAGACCGCCTTTTTCGTTCCCGCGGAAACAGGCTTTGAGCTGCGGTGGTTCACCCCGGTCAAGGAGGTTGACCTCTGCGGCCACGCCACCCTGGCCTCGGCCCATGTCCTGTTCGAGGTGCTCGGCTACACCCAGCCGGTCATCCGCTTTGCAACCAGGAGCGGCGACCTGTTCGTGAAAAAGAAGGGCACGCGGTTGGAGATGGACTTCCCGGTCTGCCCGCTAACCCCCTGCGCCATTCCGGAAACCTTGGCCCAGGCGTTGGGCCAGCGGCCGCTTGAGGTGCTGGCTGCGGACGATTATCTGGCAGTCTTCGACAGCGAGGAGGCGGTGCGCGCCATCGCGCCCGATCAGGCCCTGCTGGCCAAGCTCGATTTGCGCGGCGTGATTGTCACGGCGCCGGGTGGGGCGGTGGATTTTGTCAGCCGCTTCTTTGCCCCCAAGTTCGGCATTCCGGAAGACCCGGTCACCGGCTCGGCGCACTGCATGCTCGCTCCGTACTGGGCGGGAAAACTTGGCAAGAGGGTTTTGACCGCGAAACAGGTTTCCAAGCGCGGCGGCGACCTCACCTGCGAGGTGCAGGCCGACCGCGTGCTTCTCGCCGGCAACGCAGTCCTTTTTATGGAAGCGGAAATTTTGTTCTGAAGGCCGCGTCGGGGCAATCAGGGAGCGGCTGACCCGCTATCGCTCACCCCAGATCAAGCACTTCCCGCTCTCGCCGCGTTCACGCAGCCGGGTTATTCTCGATCTCGGCAATTGCCCTTTACCGTAGGCCGCTGGGACGGATTCCACGATGCGGCCGATCCTGTTTTTGCTTACCGCGAACGGGACTCTCTGACTGCCGCCAGAATGTCGTCGGTGGTCGCCTTGGTCTTGATGCCTGGGATATCGAAGGGAGACCGGGAGGATTTCTTGAGGACCAGAGAAAAGGTCTCTCCGCTTCTGCGCTTAATGAGTACCTCTTCGTTCTTGGCGATATCGAGAACCTCGGACAGGTGCTTGCGGGCCTCGGAATAATTGTACGCCTTCATGATTCCACCTCCAGCAATTTGATGCCGAGTTTGACGGCAATTGTTTTCAGGGCAGCATCCAGAGTGAGCAGGGGACTCCGCGCAGCGCGGGCGCACTCCAGGAAATAGGCGTCATAGGCATAGATTCTATACTGGCCGGCGATGGTCAATGCCCTGCGGATGTCGATGCTGTGCAGTTCGACCGGAATCTTGTCGGTTTCGTCATAGGCCAGCAGCCCCTCCTGGCGGGTGAGCCTGCCTCTTTTCACCATGGCAGACAGGGCGTTCCCGATTTCAAAAGGTAAAATCGTGGGCGCAATAAGCTCATGGTCGCAAGTGAGATTGATAATTGCTTGCTTCTCTGGCTCGTTCAGCGCGGTTGCCAGAAAGGTATTGGTGTCGGCCGTGATTTTCATAAGTACAATTGTACTTATTGTTATTGATTTGTCAAAAAAAATAAGTCAAATTGACGCGCGGGCAACGGGTTTCGACCGATTTTGCCCATAACAAAAAGGCACCGCATGGGTGCCTTTTTTCTGCCAGGGATGTCGCCGCGGGCGGGTTATCGCAGTTCTTCGAGGCGCTCGGCGCTTTCCTTGAGCTTGGTCAGGGTGGCGGTGAGTTCCGCCTCCTTTTCCTTTTCCTTGGCCACCACCTCTGCCGGGGCATTGGCCACAAACTTCTCGTTGGTGAGCTTGCCCTGGATGCGTTTCAGTTCCCCTTCAACCCTGGCCTGCTCCTTGGCGAGCTTGGCCAGTTCCTTTTCCACGTCGATGAGTCCGGCCAGCGGCACGACGATCTCCAGGTCCTGGAAGATGTTGGAGGCCGCGCCCTTGGGCCGCTGACCGCTTGGCGTGATGGTCAGCTCCTTGGTGCGGGTCAGGGTCTTGATGGCGCTGGCGAGCTTTTCGAAGATGGCCCCCTTGGCATTGTCCGGGCAGACGACCATGGCGGTGATCTCGGCGGAAGGATGGGCCTGGGCCTCGCTCCTGATATTGCGGATGGCGCCGACCACGCCCATGAAAAGCGCTGCCTCTTCCTCGGCTGCGGGGTCATGCCAAACCGGATTTTCGGTCGGGAAGGGCTCCACCATGATGCTGGTGCGCGCGCCGGGCAGGGCGTGCCAGATTTCTTCGGTGACAAACGGGGTGATGGGGTGCAGCAGTTTCAGGACATCCTCCAGCACCGCCAGCAGCACCGCCTGGGCACTGGCCTTGGCTGCCGCGTCGTTGCCATAGAGGTCCGGCTTGACCCATTCCAGGTACCAGTCGCAGAACTCGCTCCAGACGAACTGGTAGATGGCCGAGGCCGCGTCGTTGAAGCGGTAGTCGTCGAGCGCCCTCGTCACCTCGATGGTGGTCTGGTTGAGGCGGTGCAGAATCCAGCGGTGCGAGAGCGGCAGGGCGGCAGGGTCGATATTCCTGGCGATGGCCGGGCCGCACTCCTTGATGTGCATGAGGGCGAAGCGGGCCGCGTTCCATATCTTGTTGATGAAGTGGCGGTAGCCCTCGATGCGCTCCTCGGCGAGCTTGATCTCGCGGCCCTGGGCGGCAAAGGCGGTGAGGGTGAAGCGCAGGGCGTCGGTGCCGTACTCGGCCATGACCACCAGCGGGTCGATGACGTTGCCCGTGGACTTGCTCATCTTCTTGCCGTGCTTGTCGCGGACCAGGGCGTGGAGGTAGACGTCCTTGAAGGGCGGCTCTCCCATGATGTGGAGGCCCATCATCATCATCCGCGCCACCCAGAAGAAGAGGATGTCGAAGGAGGTGATCAGCACCGAGGTGGGATAGAAGAATTTCAGCTCCCTGGTGCGGTCCGGCCAGCCCAGGGTGGAGAAGGGCCAGAGCGCCGAACTAAACCAGGTGTCCAGCACGTCGGTTTCCTGGCTGAGGGTGGCGGCCCCGCATTTTGGGCAAGCAGCGGGCGCCTCTTCCTCGACCATGAAATGGCCGCAGGCGTCGCAGGTCCACGCCGGGATTTGATGGCCCCACCAGATCTGGCGGGAGATGCACCAGTCGCGGATGTTGTCCATCCAGGCGTAGAAGGTGTTGTGCCAGGTCTTGGGGTGGATGGCGATGTGGCCGTCCCGTACGGCGGCCACGGCTTTTGCCGCCAGCGGCTTCACCGAGACGAACCATTGCAGCGAGGTGGTGGGCTCGACCACGGTCTTGCAGCGGTAGCACTGGCCCACCGCATGGGCGTAGTCCTCGATCTTTTCGAGGAAGCCCTGCTCCTCCAGGTCGGCGACGATCTTTTTCCGGCAGGCGAAGCGGTCCAAGCCCGCGTAGGGGCCGGCGGCCTCGTTCATGATCCCGGAATCGTCCATGACCTTGAGGCGTTCCAGGTTGTGGCGCAGGCCGATCTCGTAGTCGTTGCGGTCGTGGGACGGGGTGACCTTGAGCGCGCCGGTGCCGAACTCCCGCTCCACGTGGTGGTCGAAGACCACCGGGATGGTGCGGCCGGTGAGGGGCAGCCTGACGCCGATCTCCCGGAGATGCTGGTAGCGCTCGTCATCGGGATGCACGGCCACGGCGGTATCGCCCAGCATGGTCTCGGGCCGGGTGGTGGCGACGATCACATGGCCGGAGCCATCGGCGTAGGGATAGCGGATGTGGTAGAGCTTGCCCGCCGTCTCTTCGTGCTCCACCTCGTCGTCGGCCAGGGCGGTTTTGCAGCGGGGGCACCAGTTGACGATGTAATCGCCCTTGTAGATCAGCCCTTCCTTGTAGAGGCGGACAAAGACGGTGCGCACCGCGCGGGACAACCCTTCGTCCATGGTGAAGCGTTCGCGGTCCCAGTCGCAGGAGCAGCCCAGGTGTTTCAACTGGTTGATAATGGTGCCGCCCTTCTCTTCGCGCCATTGCCAGACCCGCTCGATGAATTTTTCGCGGCCAAGGTCGTGGCGGCTCTTGCCCTCGGTGGCGATCTGCCGCTCCACCACGTTCTGAGTGGCGATGCCCGCGTGGTCGGTGCCGGGCACCCAGAGGGTATTGCAGCCCTGCATCCGGCGGTAGCGCACCAGGACATCCTGCATGGTGTTGTTGAGCGCATGGCCCACATGGAGTACGCCGGTGACGTTGGGCGGCGGGATGACGATGGAGAAACTGGGCTTGCCCTCTTCCATGGTGGCGCGGAAGTTCTTGTGATCGAGCCAGTTCTGGTACCAGCGTGCCTCGACCTCCTTGAATTCGTAAGCCTTGGCGAGATCGCGGCGGGCAGGCGCGGTATCGGTGGTCATTTCACGCTCCACGGTTTGGGGAGGAATATCTGTTCATAGAGTTCCAGGGCGTAGCGGTCGGTCATGCCGGCGATGAAGTCGCAGACCATCTGTTCGCGCGGGGTGCCGGCGTCATAGTCGATGACCCCTTCCCAATGGTCGTCGTGGCCCATGAAGTAGTCGTAGAGTTCGCGGATCACCTTCTTGGCCTTGATGAAATCGCCGTGCACCTTGTAGTTTTCGTAGACGTTGTCGTAGAGAAAGGTGCGCAGCTCGGTGATGCCGCCGAGGATGTCCGGGCTCATGGCGAGGCGGTCGCCGCCCTGGGCTATGGTCTGCTCCACCAGGTCGCGGACCATGGCGCAGATGCGGTCGGAGTGCTCGGTGCCGAAGAGCCTCTGGAGGTGGGGGGGGAGCTGTCCCTCTTGCAACACCCCGGCCCGGACCGCGTCATCGAGGTCGTGGTTCACGTAGGCGATGATGTCCGCCACCCGGACCACCTGGCCCTCCAGGGTTGCCGGCAGCCCGGAAAGATCGGCGGGCAGGATTTCCTTGCGACCCTTGGAGTGACGGGCGATGCCGTCACGCACCTCATGGGTGAGGTTGAGCCCCTTGCCTTTTTTTTCGAGAAGATCGACCACCCGCAGGCTCTGGTCGTAGTGGCGGAAACCCTGGGGGTAGAGTTCGTCCAGTACTGCCTCGCCGGCATGGCCGAAAGGGGTGTGGCCGAGATCGTGGCCAAGGGCGATGGCCTCGGTGAGATGGCCATTGAGCCGGAGGGCCACCGAGATGGTCCGCGCGATCTGGCTGACTTCGAGGACATGGGTGAGCCGGGTGCGGTAGTGGTCGCCGGTCGGGGCCAGGAAGACCTGGGTCTTGTGCTTCAGGCGCCGGAATGCCTTGGAGTGGATGATGCGGTCGCGGTCGCGCTGGAAGGCTACCCGGATGGGGCACTCCTCCTCGGGCCGGAGGCGGCCCCTGGTCTCGCGGCTCAGGGCTGCATAGGGTGCAAGGCCGGTCGCCTCCCGTTCCTCGATCTGTTCGCGGATCGATGCCATGGCTCTTCCGTTGCCCCAAGGGGTAATGTGTTTTACCTGAACGAGAAAAAACCAGTCTGGTTTTACGCAAAACAAGCGGGAAAGATACTGGCAAAAGCCGGGTTGGTCAAGGGGGTTACGCAGCACCAGCAGCAAAAAACGACGCAGTTCATTCGGCCGCAAAGTGCGTCTCAACAGCCTCTATTTTTTCCTCCAGTTCGGCCCAGTCGTCGTAGGCGCGGTTGAGGCGGCGGTCGGTGTCGCTGTACTCTCTGCTGCGCTCGGCAAACTCCTCCTGCCGGCCGTAGAGATCCGGATCGGCAAGGAGCAGTTCGAGTTCCTTCTTGCGGGTCTCCAGCTCATTCAGCTCCCTCTCCAGGGCGGCAAGCCTCTTTTTGAGCGGCGCGACTTGTTCGTTCTTCTGCTGGCGGAGCCTGGCCTGTTCGCGTCGCGCCTCCTTGCCCTTCCTGCCGGTCTCGCCTTTGGGCTGAACAGCGCTGGGCTTGGCGGCGGTGGGCGGGGTGCTCTGCTCCTCATGGGTCTTGCGCAGGTAGTCCTCGATGTTGCCCTCATAGAGGGTGGCGCGGCCGTTCTTGATCTCCAGCACCTTGTTGACAAAGGCGTTGACAAAGGCGCGGTTATGGGAGACCACGATGATCGAGCCGTCGTACTGGCGCATCGCCTCCTGCAGGACCTCCTGGGAGCTGATGTCCAGGTGGTTGGTCGGCTCGTCCATGATGAGCAGGTTGGCCGGGGTGGCGATCATCTTGGCCAGTGCCAATCGGCTCTTCTCGCCGCCCGAAAGCACCGCCACCTTCTTGTCCACCTCGTCGCCGCGGAAGAGGAAGGCGCCGAGCAAGGAGCGCGCCTGGGTGAGGCCGAGGTCGCTGGTCGCCTGGTAGACGGTGTCGAGCACGGTGTAGCGCTGGTCCAGTTCCTGGGCCTGGTGCTGGCCGAAATAGGCCGGGATGACGTTGTGGCCCAAGCGGACCGTGCCGTTGTCCGGCTGGTAGAGGCCGGCCAGGATCTTGACCAGGGTCGATTTGCCGGCGCCGTTTACCCCCACCACTGCCAGCTTGTCGCCTCGCTGCATGGAAAATCCCAGATCGCGGAAGACCTGCTGCTGGCCGAAGGACTTGGCCAAGTGCGCCACCTCCACCATCTGGCGGCCCGAGGCAGGGGCCGGCGGAAAGCGGAAGGCAACCTCCTTTTCGCTCTCCTCCAGCTCGATCAGCTCCATCTTCTCCAACTGCTTGACCCGGCTCTGCACCTGGCTCGCCTTGGTGGAGGTGGCGCGGAAGCGCTCGACAAAGCGCTTGGTCTGCTGGATCATGGCCTGCTGGTTTTCGTAGGCCGCCCGCTGGATTTCGAGGCGCAGTTCTTTTTCTTTCAGGTAGTAGGCGTAGTTGCCCTTGTAGACCGTGAGGTTGCCGAGGCTCAGCTCCCAGGTGAGGGTGGTGAGGTTGTCGAGAAAGGCGCGGTCGTGGGAGATGATCACCATGGCGCCGTGATATGTCTTGAGAAACTCCTCCAGCCAGGTGAGGGACTCGATGTCCAGATGGTTGGTGGGCTCGTCCAGGAGCAGCAGCGAGGGCTTGGCCAGCAGGAGCTTGGCCAGCATGAGCCGCATGAGCCAGCCACCGGAGAAGGCGCGGCAATCCTTGGCAAAGTCGGTGGCGGCGAACCCGAGGCCAAGCAGTACCTTTTCGATCTGGGCCCGCATCCGGAAGACATCGCTCTGTTCCAGAAGGTGCTGCAACTCGCCCTGGCGGTCAAGGAGTTGCGCCATCCCCGGGTCGTCCGGCGCGATCTCGGCGAGCTGGTGGTTGATCGCCTCCAGTTCCTCCTGGCAGCGCAGGGCCTCGGCAAAGGCGGTTTCCGCCTCCTCATAGAGGGTGCGGCCGGCGGGAAAGTCGCTGATCTCCTGGGGAAGATAGCCGATGGTGGCCCGTTTGGCGCGGTGGACCACGTTGTCGTCGGCGAGACTCACCCCGGCCATGATTTTCAGGAGCGAGGTCTTGCCGGCGCCGTTCACCCCCACCAGCCCCACCCGTTCGTGGGGGTGGACCCGGACCGAGATGTTCCTGAAGAGCTGCTTGTCGCCGTAGACGATGGAGAGGTTGGTGATCGCCAGCATGGTTGGTTTCCTGTAAAAAGAGCGCTACCATAGCATACTTTCTGGCATGATGCCATGGGTTGAATGCGTTGTTCCGCTGGCGCTTTTGGGGTAGAGTGGGGTATGACCAAGGGCAGGACGCGGCAGCAGGGCAGGGTCTGGGTGCGCCACCACAGGGAGTGGACCGAGGATGTGACGGCACTCTGCAAGGCCGCGGGGTTGGCCCGCCGCCTGCGGGGCAAGCGCCGGGTGATGCTGAAACCCAACCTGGTGGAGGCCCAGGCGCCGCCGATTACCACGCCGGTGGGGCTGGTGTGGGCGCTGGTGGAATATCTTGAGGCAGCGGCGCCGGAGTGCGCCATCCTGGTGGCGGAAGGGTGCGGCTCGGCGGCCTACGACACGGAGCATTGCTTCCGCGAACTCGGCTACACCGAATTGGCGGCGCAGAAAGGGGTGGCGCTCGTGGATTTGAACCGGGCGCCGCTCAAGCGGCTGGCCAAGCCGGAATGCCGTCGCTGGCCGGAACTTTTTCTGCCGGAACTGCTGTTCGATTCCTTTCTCATCTCGCTGCCGGTCCTGAAGGCCCATTCCCTGGCCGGCGTGACCCTCACCATGAAGAACATGATGGGTGCTGCGCCGCCGGCCCATTATCAGCGGGGCGGCCATTGGAAAAAGGCCGCCTTCCACCGCGACATGCAGGAGGCGGTTTTCGATTTGAACCGTTACCGTACCCCGGACTTCACCCTGCTCGACGCCACCATCGGCATGCGGGTGGCCCATCTCTGGGGACCCACCTGCGACCCGCCGCCCAACCGGCTGGTGGGGGGGTATGACCCGGTGGCGGTGGATGCCTACGGTACCGGCCTGCTTGGTCGCGACTGGAGGGGGGTGGGGCACATCCACATGGCCCATGGCGTGCTTGGGATTGCGGACCCCCTGGACGTGACCGGGGTGGCGTGATGGGTGTTTATCCGGAAACTCAGGAATTCCTTGCCTGGCGGCACTATGTGCAGGGCTATGCCGAGCTTTTCTCGGGTAAGGGCGTCACAGCGCCTCCATCCGTGGCCGCCCCTGCGCCGGTTGGGGCACCACCGCGCGTGGTTCTCTGTTCCCCCCATCCGGACGACGAACTGCTCACCGGCCTCTTACCCCTGCGGCTCAAGGAAGAGGCAGGTGCGGAGGTGACGAACATCGCCATCACCCTGGGCAGCAATCCGGAGAGGCGGCAGGAGCGGCTGGCGGAATTGCGCGACGCCTGCGGGATGGTTGGCTTTGGCGTGCGGCTGGCGCCGGAGCCCGAAGGGTTTTCAGATGTCTCGGCCCTGGCCCGCGGGATCGACCCGACCGGCTGGCAGGCCAAGGTCGAGACCCTGGCCGCGCTTCTGGCCGAACTGCAACCCGATCTGCTCATCTTGCCCCATGCGCAAGACAGCCACCCCACCCACATCGGTACCCATTTCCTGGCCAAGGCCGCGGCGCTTGACTATTCCCGCGCCACCGGCGCCGCGCTGCTCATCGCGGAAACCGGCTACTGGCAGCCCCAGCCGAACCCCAACCTCCTGGTCGGCGCCAGCGTGGAGCAGGTGGCTCTGCTGGCCACGGCCCTGGCGAAGCACCGGGGCGAGATGGTACGCTACCCCTACCACCGGGCGTTGCCGCCGAGGATGATCGACGCGGTTCGACGTTCCAATGAGTTGCTGCAGGGCTACGGCAGTGCGCCGTCGGGATTGCTTTTCGGCGAGGCATACCGCCTTGCCGTCGTCCGTCAGGGCGCCTGGCGGCCGGGGGGCGGAGCGCTGGTGGCGCTGGTGGCGCCGGCCGGCGAGCCCATCACCCTGGAGCGGCTGGCGGCGGTGGCCAGCCCTCGTTGTTGAGGGCCGCGGGTTTTTTGGAAAGACCCAGCTCCTGGGTGACCTGGGTGGCGGTCTCCTCGATGGACTTGCCGGCGGTGGAGATGATGGGGATGTTGTGGTTGCGGAAGATCTGCTCGGCCTGATGGATTTCCTCGATGCAGGTGGCGAGCCTGGCGTAGGTGCTTTCCGGGTAGCGCTGTTCGCGCACGGTGTGGAGCATCTCCGGCGTGGTGGTCAGCCCGATGGTCCGCTTCACGTTGCGGCGCAGCTCCTCCGGCAGCCTGTATTGCCTCAGTATTTCCGCGGTAAGGGGATAGTTGGCCGCCTTGAGTCCCAACTGGGTGGCGAGATAGACGCTGACCGGGGTCTTGCCGGCACGGGAGACGCCGAGCAGGATGACGTCCGCCCCGTCGATCTCGTCCGGCCGGATGCCGTCGTCGTGCTCCAGGGTGAAGTGGATGGCCTCGACCCGTTTGGCCATGGTGATGTTGTCCACGTGCCGGGAAAAACCCGGCACCCGCAGGGCCTTGGCCTCAAGGCACCCCTCCAGCCGTTCCATGAAGGCCTCGAAGGCGTCGAACAGTTCCACCTCCGGATGGTCGAAGATATTGCGCACCGCATCATTCATGATGGTGCTGAAGATCAGCGGTCGCCGGCCGCCTGATTGCTTGAGGATATAGGCCAGGGCCTTGCGTGCCTCCTCTTCGGTGAGCACAAAGGGGAAGCGTTCTTCATGGAAGCTGATTTCCGGGAACTGGCGCAGCAGGGCGTGGCCCAGGTTGGTGGCGAGAATTCCGGTGCTGTCGGAGACGAAATAGACGTCCTTGGAGTTCCACATGGCTGTTCCTTGGTGTTGGGGGCGGAGTCCGGCCGCGGCTCAGAAGCAGGCTTCCGGATCGCTGCAGTAGAGCTGCCGGAATTTCTGCATCTGCCGCGCCTGGTGCTCCGGCAGGTCAAGCCCGTAACGCAGCAGGTATTCGGCGATCATGCGGTGGGTATTGAAGACGGGGCAGTTGAGCGCGAGATTCATGATGCATTTGTCCAGGTAACGGGGCCGGCGTTCCGGGTCGTAGAAAGTGCCGAGGATATCCGGCAGCACCTCGTAAAACGAGGCGGAATCCTCGGCGTAGAGCAGGGCCGAAGGGTGCTCGCTGAACTGCTCCTCCGCCACCGGCGCTTCGTAGCCGAATTTCCAGCCGGTTTGTCCCTCGTGGTAGCCCTCGACCCACCAGCCGTCCATGATGCTCACGTTGGGCACCCCGTTCATCGCCGCCTTCATGCCGCTGGTGCCGCTGGCCTCCAGGGGGCGTTTCGGGCTGTTGAGCCAGGCGTGGCAGCCGGCCACCATCATCTTGGCGATGGCCATGTCGTAGCCGGGGATGAAGACCAGGCGCGCTAGGCCATTGCTCTTGTGGTAGAGTTCATCCTGCAGGTCGAGGATGTTCTTGATCAGCCCCTTGCCGGGTTCGTCGGCCGGGTGCGCCTTGCCGGCAAAGACGAAGTTCACTGGCCACTGGTTGGCGATGAGCAGGCCGGCGAGGCGGTCGAGATCCTCGAAGATGAGGTCTGCCCGCTTGTAGGTGGAAAAGCGCCGGGCAAAGCCGAAGGTGAAGGCGGCGGGGTCGAGGCGTCCCTCCTTCTCGCTCAGATAGGAAAGGTAGTTGGGCGGGTCGATCCAGGTTTCCAGGCGCTGGTTGCGGTGCTGGAGCAGCATCCGGTTGACATAGCCGATGAGGTGGGCGGTGTCCTGGGCGCCGGCCTGTTCGAAGCAGGCGCGGAAGCTGGCGTCCGCAAGGAGTGTCGCGGCGTTGGTAAAGGCGCTCGGGTCGCGGCGCCAGCCAAAGAGTTCCGGGGCCGTGTCGTAGGCCGCGGCCTTGGCATCGCTGATCCAGGTGAGGTGGTGGACGCCGTTGGTGACCGCCGTGATCTTGCCGGCATACTGCGGGAACTGCTTGCGGGTGACCTCCTTGTGCAGGCGGCTCACGCTGTTGGTGGCGCGGTTCATGCGCATGGCAAAGGCGGTGAAGTTGTAGACCGCCGGATTGTCGTCGTCATATGCCAGGAGATCGAGCAGCCGGGTGAAGAAGCGGGAGCCCATTTCCTGGTAGATGGTGCGGGAGAAGCGGTCGTGACCTGCCTTGACCGGGGTGTGGATGGTGTAGACGATGCGTTCGGCCGCGATTGCGGCCGCGTCCATGATGTCCTGGTCAGTGGCCTTTTCCTGGTACTGCCCGCCAAGTTTCTGGCGGAGCAGATCGTCGATGAGGGCCAGCACCGCCACCACCCCGTGCTGTTCGTTGAGGTGGAGGGTGCGGGCGGTAAAGCCCAGGGCGGTCATGGCCGGCTGCACCCCGGCGCCGAGCAGGCGGCGCTGGATGGCCTTGGTGGTTTCCGAGCTGCTGTCGTAGAGGTGGTGGGACGCCTCGCGGATCCAGGCCGGGGTGGCGGGCAGGTCGTAGTCGAGAAGGATCTCCGGCACGAAGAAGTCGAGCTGGCTGTTCACCTCCATTTTCATCCAGAGCCGGGCATGGGCGCTGATTCTGGCGCCGTCGCGGTCGAAGAAGGGCACCTCGATGGCGAGGGGACTGGCCTGATCCCGGGGATCGCGGAGCAGGTAGAGGCCGGGCGTTTCTTCCGGCGACCACTCGCGGGACCACGCCACCTGGCCGATGTTCATGTCCACCAGTTGGGAAAAGTAGCCGCGGCGGTAGAGAAGCGAAACCGCCGCCACCGGAATCCGGCAGTCGGCGAAGCTTTTCAGGGTGTCGCCGGCCAGGATTCCGAGTCCGCCACCATAGATCGGGATTTTTTCCGGGCCGTTGAGGAAGCTGGCCACAAACCCTCCGGTGGCCTGGTCCGGGCCCGGCGTGGTCTTCTGCTGCATCAGCCAGCTTTTGATCGGGTGGAAGACGTCGCGGTCGGCGCCGATTTCCATGGTGATGTAGACCACCGAGTTGCCGGCCGGATCACGCAGCCGGTCGAAAACCATATCCAGGGCCTGCTGGGATACGCCGATAAAGGTGCCGAAGCGGTTTTCTGCGAGCAGATTGTTGGGCGTGATGTCGGCGGTGGGGATCGTCATGGGCGGCTCGGATCCATCGGAAGGGCATGGAAATGGATTTCAGTTTACCGGGAACGGAGCGGTTGTCAAAGAGTTTTGTCAGCCGTGGGGGCCGGCTCCTTCGGAAACGCCGTGCGGAGGGTGGGTGCGAGCCGGCAAGGATCGGCGGGGCTGGATATGGAACCGCGGAAAAAAAGAGGAAATAAATTGAATTCAGATAGTCTTTTGTGTAAGTTATGCTTTGTGGATTTCGATTTTCCTTTCCGCCGTTTGTTGTGTGATATTCACTAACTATAGCAAAAGCAGTACTCAGGAGGAGCAAGGAGATGAAGAAGGAGATGGTGCGTGTGCTGGCAATTGCGTCTCTCGTGGCATCCATGGGATTGATGGCGGGTGGCTGCGCCAAGCAGGCGGGCCCGGCTGATGCGGGCATGGCAGGCGGTGAGGAGTCGCTTGCCGCCAAGGGCGCCGCCGACAAGGCCGGCAGCTTTCTTGAAGGCCGGACCACTGGCCCGATGGTGCCGCTGTACTTTGATTTTGACAAGTCCGACATCCGCGCTGACCAGCAGGACCGCATGAAGAAGAATGCCGATTTCCTGAAGGGCAACGACAAGGCCATCCGGATCGAGGGCAACTGTGATGACCGCGGCACCAACGAGTACAACATGGCCCTGGGCGAGCGTCGCGCCATCAGCGCCAAGAAGGAGCTGGCCAAGCGGGGCGTGGCCGAATCCCGGATGGAGACCATCAGCTTCGGCGAAGAGAAGCCGCTGGCCATGGGCAGCGACGAGGCGGCCTGGGCCCAGAATCGCCGGGCTGATTTCGTGATCAAGTAAAGGCCAGGCAGGACATTTTCGAGGCAACGGCCGGGACGGGAGAGATCCCGTCCCGGCTTTTTTTCTGGCCTCTTTCTTCAGGAAGGGGCCAACGACAGGTGGTGCAACGGGAGCCTTGCCGGCGTCTCGCGCGGGGCAAACCGGACTACAACTAAGGAGCGGGTGGCATGAAGGTGCGGATTGTGACGGCATTGGCAGCGGTGCTGTTTTGTTTCATGAGTTTCGGAGCCGGTGGGGCAATGGCGGCGGACAAGCCCGTCAAGGTCGCCACCATCAGCATCCAGGGCATCCTTGATAAATCCAAGGCGGCACAGGAGGCCAAAAAGGGGCTGGAGGCGGAGTTCGAGAAACACAAGGGCAAGCTGGAGAAGGAACAGACCACCTTGGAGGCGCTGCGAAGCGAGATCGAAAAGAAAAGTTCGGTCTGGAGCGAAGAGATGCGCGGCGAAAAGGAGCGGGAGTATCAGCGACTGGCCCGCGAATTCGGCATCAAGAACGAGGATGCCAAGATCGCCATGCAGCAGAAGGAAAAGCAGCTGATGGACCCGATCCTCAAGGAGCTCCACGGGGTGATCGATGAAATCGGCAAGAAGAACGGCTATACCCTGATTCTCGAATACTCCATGAAGGGCCTCAGGACGCGGACCGGCCTGCTCTATGCCGACGACGCCCTGGATATCACCGATACGGTACAGAAAGAGCTGGACAAGCGCCTGAAAAAATAGACGCGGTCTGTCATACCCTTGTCGCAAGGCATGGTGCCCCCTGGCTGGCGGGCATCATGCCTTTTTTGTTGCCGGGCTGCCTTCGCCCGACTGGCGGTCCAGGTGGGGTATCAGGAAAACCATGGCCATGCCGGGCAGGGAGAGGAGAAAACTCAGCCCGAAGAAATTTGCATAACCCAGCCAGGCAGCGAGAAAACCGCTCAGGATGCCGGCGTAGAGGCCGCTCATGCTCATCAGCCCGGAGCCGATGGCATAGTGGGCGGCCTTGAACTCCTGGCTGCAGATGCGCATGAGATAGGTCATCAATACAGCGGTGCCCAGGCCGCCGGCGAACTGATCAAAGCCGTGTACGCCGACGACCAGCAGCAGATCGGCAGTGACGAGCGGGGCGGGCAGGGGATTGCCGGTGTTGGCGGCCAGCGTGCCGGTGAGGTGCCAGGCGAGCGCCATGTAAACCAGGTTGGTAACGTTCTGGGCGAGGAGAAAGGGCCAGATCAACCGTTTGAGGCCGTGCCGGGAGATGAGCGCCCCGCCGGCCATGGCCCCGGCAATGGAGGCAGGCAGGCCGATGCCGCCGGAGATCCAGCCGTAGTGGACCTTGAGCCCGAGATCAATCAGGAAGGGGGAGGCCATGCTGCTCAACATGAATTCGCCGGTGCGGATCAGCACGATGAAGGCGAGGATGGCGCCGGTCTTTTCGCGATCCATGAAGGAGATGAAGGCGCCGGCGTAAAAGGATTCGGGCCGGCCCACCAGCCAGGCGTGCAGCCGTCGGCGGCAGATCAGGAGAAGGATGAGCCCCAGAAAGAGCAGCAGGCCGATCCAGGCGGCAAAGTTCAGGTGGGCGAGCAGAGGGGCCTCCTGCTGGAGGCGTTGATATGACGCAGATTGCAGGGCGGCCCGCAGGCCGACCAGCGCCAAGGCAAGGGCAGCGGCCTGGCTCACGTATTTGGGCCTGAGCAGGGCAGGCAGCAGGGCGGCGAGGGGCCGGCGTTCCATCTCGCACCGGGGCAGAAAACGCAGGTGGAAGAAAAAAAAGGCGAGCAGCAGCAGGCCGGCTGCGGCAAAGGCCAGAGGCCAGCCCAGGGTGGTGCCGAGGGTGACGACAACGCCGGTGCCGGTCATCATGGCGATGCGGTAGGCCATGACCCGATAGCCGAGAAACTTCGCCTGCCCGGCCAGGTCGAGGGCCTCCAAATAGTAGCCGTCGATGGCGATGTCGTGGGTGGCGGCGAGGCAGCTGCCGGCGAAAAAGAGCGCCACCACCGCCGGGATCGCCCATGGCAGCGGCGCAGCCAGGGCGGCGGCAAGGATGACCACCACCAGCAGTCCCTGGGTGATGAGCAGCCATTGGCGCTTGGTGCCGAAATGGTCGAGCTGCGGCGACCAGAGGAATTTCACCGCCCATGGCAGCCCGAAAAGGGAGGTGAGTCCGATGCCTTCCAGGCTCATGCCGCGGTCGCGGAAAAAGACCGAGGAGACGGTGCGGAAGATGGTGTAGGGAAGCCCCTCGGTGAAGTAGGTGGTGAAGGACCAGAGGAAGGGGGAGAGCGTTCTGGCGCGGTGGGATTGTTTCATGTCAGGGCGCCTTGGTGGCGGCGGAAAAAATCCAATTGATTTTTCATCCGTTGCTCATGCTATACTGGAGCCGTCTGGTATCCGAACCCGGGCCGGCTGCTGGCGTGACCATAGCACTGTCGTCCCAAAACCGCAATCGGCAGCACGGCCTTACCTACGGCACAAAAGGAGCGACCCATGTCCCGTCAGATTCTTATCGTTGACCAGTCGACCAGCATGCGGCGGATCATCAAGACCATGATTCTTGCTGAGGTCAATGATGCCGACGTGGCGGAGTCCCATGACGTTGTCGAGGCGATGGAACGTCTTGCGGCAGGCGTGTTTCACGTGGTGCTCTTTTCCCGGGAGTCCTCCAACGACAGCTGGCTTGAGTACGTTCGCAAATCCATTGCCGGGCCGGGCCTCGAGAAAACCGCCTTTGTCCTCTTCACCTCCAGCAAACAGAAGAAGATACCCGACGAGTTCAAGGCCCACGGGGTCACGGAGCACATCGCGGTGCCATGCACCCCAAAAATCCTGGGGGAGTTGATCAACCGGGTCTGCAGCGTCTTCACCCTGCGTTCCGGCCGGCGCTACAGCCTGCCCGGCGCTTCGGTCATCCTGGAACAGGGGGCGAACAGCACCACCGCCGAACTGGTCAACTTCAGCGACGGCGGCATGCTCTGCGAACTGGCGCGGGTCGGCTCCTACAGCTGGAGCGCCCCGGCCATGGTGACTCTCAACCTTCCCCTTGACGGCGAAAAGATCGTGGCCACCGGCCTTTTTTCCGTCACCACCCGCCTCACTGTCTCGGAGTCCTATGCGGATCACACCCCGAAACGGGTCCGCATCGCCTTCCGGTTTCTCACCGTGCCGCCGGAAACGCGAAAGGCCCTTGATAAGGCCTTCGCCTATATCGAAGCGCAGGAAGGAATGGTTGAGTAAAGAACCTCAGCCTTCCTTGCCCAAAAGAGCAAGGGCGGTGCTGATGATGGCAGGTGCGTCGATCTTTGCCTGATGGCGCAACTGATCCTGGGTGCCGTGCTCCATGAAGCGGTCCGGCAGGCCGAGAAGGCGGACCTTGGCGTCGATTCCTTGCTGGGCGAGGAGTTCCAGCACCGCGCTGCCGAAGCCCCCGCGTCTGGAATTGTCTTCCACCGTCAGCACCTTGCCGGTCCTTTTCGCCCAGTCACAAATCAGTTCCCCGTCGAGCGGCCGGATGAAGCGCGGATTGATGACCGCTGCCTCGATGCCGATTTTGCCCAGTCCTTCCGCAGCCTCCAGCGCCGGATAGACCCGGTTGCCCACCGGCAGCAACAACAGGTCCTTCCCCTCCCGCAGCACCTCCCCCTTGCCGAGCGCGAGCCGGGAAAACGGCTCGTCCATGGAGACCCCCTGACCAAGGCCGCGCGGATAGCGGATGGCCACCGGGGATGGGGCGTGGGCAGCGGTGTAGAGCATGTGGCGCAGTTCGTTCTCGTCCTTTGGAGCCATGAAGATGAGATTCGGGACAAAGCGCAGAAAGGAGAGGTCGAAGACGCCGTGGTGGGTTGGGCCGTCATCGCCCACTACTCCGCCGCGGTCGACGGCAAAGATCACGGGCAGGTTCTGCAGGCAGACGTCATGGATCACCTGGTCCAGGGCCCGCTGGAGAAAGGTGGAGTAGATGGCGACCACCGGGACCATGCCCTCCACCGCGAGCCCGGCGGCAAAGGTGACCGCGTGCTGTTCGGCGATGCCGACGTCGAAGAAGCGGTCCGGAAACCGCTGGGCAAAGCCGGTAAGCCCGGTGCCGGCAGGCATGGCGGCGGTGATCGCGGCGATGCGCGGGTCCTGTTCGGCCAGTTCGATCAGGGTGTCGCCAAAGACCTTGGTGTAGCTGGGCGGTCCGGCAACAGGCAACGGCTTGCCGGTGGCGATGTCGAAGGGGCCGAGGCCGTGGAAGTCGCCGGGGTTTTTCTCCGCCGGACCATAGCCCTTGCCCTTGGTGGTGAGCACGTGGACCAGCACCGGCCCCTCGCTGAAGTCGCGGACGTTTTTCAGGGTTTCGATGAGCGATTCGAACTGGTGGCCGGGAATGGGCCCCACATATTCGAATTTGAGCGCCTCAAAGAGCATGCCCGGGGTGAAGAAGCCCTTGAGGCTCTCCTCGCTGCGCTTGAGCACGTTCAAGATGTTTTCGCCCACGTGGGAGAAGGATTTGAGGAAGTGCTCCATCTCCTTCTTCATGCGCACCGCGGTTTTGCTGGTGAGCTTGCGGCTCAAAAAGCTCGACAGCGCGCCCACGTTGGGGGAAATCGACATCTCGTTGTCGTTGAGGACGACGATGAGGTTCTTGTCGATGTGGCCCGCCTGATTGAGGGCCTCGAAGGCCATGCCGCCGGTCATGGAGCCGTCGCCGATCACCGCGATGGTCTTGGTTTGGTTGCCCTTGAGGTCCTTGGCCACCGCCATGCCGAGGCTGGCGGAGATGGAGGTGCTGCTGTGGCCGGTGTCGAAGGCGTCGTAGGCGCTCTCCTCCCGCTTGGGGAAGCCGCTCAACCCCTCGGCCTGGCGCAGGGTGTGGAAGCGGTCGCGGCGGCCGGTGATGAGCTTGTGGGCGTAGCACTGGTGGCCAACGTCCCAGACGATGGTGTCCTCCGGCGTATTGAAGACATAGTGGAGGGCCAGGGTCAGTTCCACTACGCCGAGGCAGGGCGCCAGATGGCCGCCATTGGTGGCGACCACCTCGATGATCCGCTGCCGGATCTCGGCGGCAAGCTGCGGCAGCAGCTCGGGGGCGAGCCTGCGCAGGTCGGCCGGCGAGTCGATGGAGGGGAGCAGCGGGGTAGGGGCGTGCAGGGGGGCGGTGGGAGTGGTCATGTGGTCCGGGTGTAGATGTAGCGCGCCAGTTCCCGAAGGAAGTCGGCACGCTGGTCGAAGTCGCTGAGGCTGGCGATGGCGGCATCCACTGCCTCCATGGCCATCTCCCTGGTTCCGGCAAGGCCGAAGAAGGCCGGGTAGGTGGCCTTGTTGCGGGCGGCGTCGGAGCCCGCGGCCTTGCCGAGCTGCTCGGTGGTGCCTTCCACATTGAGCAGGTCGTCGACGATCTGGAAGGCCAGACCGAGATGCTCGCCGTAGCTGGAGAGGGCGGCAAACTGCTGCGGATCGGCCTGTCCGCCGATGGCGCCGGCCTGGACCGAGGCGGTGATGAGCGCCCCGGTTTTGCAGTGGTGGATGCGGCGCAGCGCTTCAAACGGGATCGCCTTGCCTTCGGCATCAAGGTCGAGGGCCTGGCCGCCCACCATGCCCAGGGGGCCGATGGCCTTGGCAATGAGATGGACGATCCGTGCCTGATCGGCCGGGGAAAGGGTGGCGGTCAGTTCCGGCAGGGTGAGCAGTTCGAAGGCATAGCTCAAGAGGCCGTCGCCGGCGAGGATCGCCGCGGCCTCCCCGAATTTCTTGTGGCTGGTGGGCATGCCGCGCCGCAGATCGTCGTTGTCCATGGCCGGCAGGTCGTCGTGGATCAGCGAATAGGTATGGATGCACTCCAGGGCGCAGGCCACGGGCAAGAGCGGCTTGGGGTTGGCGCCCAGGGCCTCGGCCACCTCCAGGCAGAGGATGGGCCGCACCCGTTTGCCGCCGGCAAAGAGGCTGTACTGCATGGCCGCGATGTGGCCGGCCAGGGGGCCTTCGGCCTTGAGCATGTAGCTCGTGAGCGCCTCTTCCACCACGGCACGCTTGTCGGCAAGTGCGGTTTTGACGTCCATGGCGGGATTATTCTTCCTCGACCAGCCCTTCGTGCTGGGGGAAAGAGGTGGGGACAAGTTCACCGTTCTTTTTGAGCAGGAGATCCACCTTTTTCTGTGCCTCGTCGAGCTTCTTGGAGCAGAAATCAGCCAGTTTGATCCCCTCGTCGAAGATGCGAAGGGAGGCCTCCAGGCTGAGTTCTCCGTCTTCCAGCTGCCGGGTGATCTCCTCCAGCCGGGCCAACGCCTCTTCGAAACTCTGCTTTGCCATGGTGTTCCGCTCTTTTCCGTTGACGGCGACAGGATTTTGGTTGCGGCCGCAAAGCATATACCATAAATGATGCGATGCCAAGGGGCAATGCCTTTTCCTTGAAGGCCAGCCGTGGCGGCAGGCGAATCGCTTGCCTCTCTGCTGACAAAAACAAATCCCTGTGGTACTCTTGGGCCAGCCGACGGCCGTCGCCGCCGGAAAGCGCAGGGACCGAGGGACGATGCCGGCAGGCCTTACCGATCATGTCAGCGGATTTCGCGAATGGCTGCGGGTGGAGAAGGGCTACTCGCCCCATACCGTGGCGAGCTATGGCCGCGACCTGGAGGAGTTCGTGGAGCATCTGGGCCGCGGGGTGGAAACCCGGGCCATCGACGCCAGGGCGGTGCGCGCCTTTGTTTATGCCCTGCATGGGCGCAACCAGGCCAACTCAGTGGCGCGCAAGCTTTCGGCCCTGCGGACCTTTTTCCGTTTTCTGCGCCGGCAGGGGCTGCTGGGCCACGATCCGGTGGCCGGGGTGGCCATGCCGAAGATCGGCCGCAACATCCCGGTCTTTCTGACGGTGGACGAGGTCTTCTCCCTGATGGAGATGCCCGGCGTGGCCGATGCCTTTGCCGCTCGCGACCGGGCCATCCTGGAGATGCTCTACTCCACCGGCATGCGGGTGGCGGAATTGTCGGGACTCGACCTCGGCCGTCTCGATCTGGCTTCCGGCATGGTCCGCATCCGCGGCAAGGGCAACAAGGAACGGCTGGTGCCGGTGGGCGAGCCGGCTCTGGCCGCGCTGGAGCACTATTGGCCCCAGCGAACCCTGCTTGTTGCCGAGCGGGTCGCCCGGGGCAATGCGGCGGAGGAGAAGGCGGTCTTTCTGAACGGCCGCGGCAGCCGGCTCACCACCCGCAGCATCGAGCGGCTGGTGGCCATGTACGCCGAGCGGGCCGGGATTGCCGCCCGGGTCACGCCCCATGCCCTGCGCCACTCCTTTGCCACCCATCTGCTGGAGATGGGGGCGGATCTGCGCACGGTGCAGGAGTTGCTCGGCCATGCGAGCCTCTCCACCACGCAGAAATATACGCACTTGAACCTCGATCATCTGACCGAGGTCTATGACAAGGCGCATCCGCTGGCCCGCAATTCAGCGGTGGTGCCGAAAGAAGGCAACGAATAACAGGCGGATCATGGAAAAAAAGCAGATTCGATCGACCACGGTGATCGCCGTGCGCCACAAGGGCGAGGTGGCGGTGGCCGGCGACGGTCAGGTCACCATGGGCAATACGGTGGTGAAGCACGCGGCCCGCAAGGTGCGGCGCCTCTACCACGGCCGGGTGATTACCGGCTTTGCCGGCGCCACCGCCGATGCCTTCACCCTTTTCGACAAGCTGGAACAGAAGCTGGAGCAGTACAACGGCAATCTCATGCGCGCCGCGGTGGAACTGGCCAAGGAATGGCGTACCGACAAGATGCTGCGCCGGCTGGAGGCTTTCCTGGTGGCGGTGGATCAGGAGCATTCCCTTCTTCTTTCCGGCACCGGCGACGTCATCGAACCTGACGACGGCATCATCGCCATAGGCTCCGGCGGGCCGTACGCCCAGTCGGCGGCCAAGGCCCTGATCGGACACAGCGACCTCGATGCCGAGGCAATCTGCCGGGTCGCCATGGAGATCGCCGGCTCCATCTGCATCTACACCAACCACGCCATTGTAGTGGAAAAGCTTTAGGAACACGCCCGTGCCGGAACTCCCCGACCAGACCGCTGCAGTCAACTCCCTTACCCCGCGCCAGATCGTGGCGGAACTGGACCGCTACATCGTGGGGCAGCACGAGGCCAAGCGTTCGGTGGCCATTGCCCTCAGGAACCGCTGGCGCCGCCAGCAGGTGCCGCCGCCCCTGTGCGACGAGATCGCGCCCAAGAACATCATCATGATCGGCCCCACCGGCGTGGGCAAGACCGAGATCGCGCGCAGGCTCGCCGCCCTGGCCCAGTCGCCCTTCCTCAAGGTGGAGGCATCGAAATTCACCGAGGTGGGTTATGTGGGCCGCGACGTGGAATCCATGGTGCGGGATCTGCTGGAGCTGGCCATCAATATGGTGCGCGACGGGGAGCGGGAAAAACTGGTGGCGCGGGCCGCGCAGCTCGCCGAGGAGCGGCTGCTCGACCTTCTGGTGCCGCCGCCCGCTCATCAGGGCTATGCGCCGCTGCCGGCCGACTCGACCCGCGAGAAATTCCGCCAGATGCTCCGGGAGGGCAAGCTCGACAGCCGGGAGGTGGAGATCGAGGTGGAGCAGGCCGCCCAGATGCCGATGATGGAGATGTTCGGCGGCGCGTCTTTAGGCGAGATGGAATCAGGGCTCCGCGACATGTTCGGCAGGATGTTCCCGAAAAAGGCGCGGCGGGAGAAGCGCACCGTGGCCGAGGCCCGTGCCATCCTTGAAAAGAGCGAGGCGGAGAAGCTGATCGACATGGAGGCGGTGGTGCGGCTTGCCATCCGTCGCACCGAGCAGTCCGGCATCATCTTCCTCGACGAGATCGACAAGATCGCCTCCCGTCAGGGGGCGGGCCACGGCCCCGAGGTCTCGCGGGAAGGCGTGCAGCGCGACCTGCTGCCCATTGTCGAAGGCTCCACCGTGAACACCAAGCACGGCCCGGTGAAGACCGACCACATTCTCTTCATCGCCAGCGGCGCCTTCCACGTGAGCAAGCCCTCGGACCTCATCCCGGAACTCCAGGGCCGCTTCCCCATCCGGGTGGAACTCCATGAACTCGGCGAGACCGAGTTCTACCGCATCCTCACCGAGCCGCAGAACGCGCTCATTACCCAGTATACCGCCCTGATGGCCACCGAGGGGATCGAACTGCTCTTCCAGGAAGAGGCAATCCGCGAGATGGCGCGCATCGCTGCCCAGGTGAACGCCAAGACAGAGAACATCGGGGCGCGGCGGCTGCATACCGTGATGGAGCGGCTGCTCGATGAATTGTCCTTTGCCGCGCCGGACCACGCGGAAAAACGTTTCGAAGTGAGCGCCGACTACGTGCGCAGCCAGTTGACCGCCATTGCCCAGGACGAAGACCTGAGCCGTTTCATTCTCTAATGTCGTGGAGTGGAATTATGTACGAACCGGATTTGAGATACTGCCCGCGATGCCGGGACGAATACCGCGCCGATATCCTGCGCTGCGCGGCCTGCGGGGTGGAACTCCTGACCGGTGCCGCGATGCAGGCCCTGGAGGCGGGTAAACAGGTGGCGAGCGAGAGCCGCGCCGGTGCATTGAGCCCGGAGGACGACCTGGTCGCCATCCACAAGGCGCCGCTCGCCGATATCCGCCACCTGGAAGAAGTGCTGCGCCGTGAGCAGATCCCATGCCTGGTGGCCGGCGACGACCAGAGCTGCGGCAAGGGGTGCTGCCCCGCCAGTTTCTATCTTCAGGTGCGACAAGAGGATGCCAGGGAGGCCGTGGGGGTCATCCAGGCGGTGCATGCCCGGAACACCGCGCTCCACCACCACGATACCAGCCACAGCCACGGGGTGTTCAATGCCGACGCCGGCGAGGCCACCTGCCCGGCCTGCGGCCACAGATTCCCCACCGCCTTCACCACCTGCCCGGACTGCGGCCTCTGCTTCGGTTAGCCGTCGCGGTCAGCCGAAATGCTTGTCCACGGTCTTGATGCGGCTGTGGATGGGAGGAACCGCCTCTTCGTCGATCCAGACGTCGATCACGGTCGGCTGGCCGGCGGCAAGGATGTCGTCCGCCAGGGCCTTTGTCAGCCGCTCGCCCTTGCCAAGGCGGATGCCCCTGGCGCCTAATGCTTCGGCGATCTTGACGAAATCGACCCGCTGGAAGCGGGAGGGGATGCCCTCCGGCACCTGGGTGGTGAAGAGTTTCCGGCCGTGGTAGACCATGCCCAGCATGGCGTTGTTGAACACCACCCAGACCACCGGAATGTTGTAGTTGACCGCGGTGGCGACCTCGAAGCCGTTCATCAGAAAGCTGCCGTCGCCCACCAGAGCCACCACCGGCCGGTCCGGCGCCGCCAGCTTGGCGCCCACCGGCGCCGCCACCGCATACCCCATGGAACTGAAGCCGAGGCAGGTGAAGAAGGAATAGGGCTGGTCGATGGTCATGTGGCGGATGGCCCAGGCCATGGTGTTGCCGATGTCGGCAAAATAGACGGTTTCGGCCGGAAAACTCTGTTGCACGTCGGTGACCAGCATCTGGGGGTGATACCCCCTTTCCTGTTGCCCCGACAGCGCGGGCGGCTGGTGTTGTTTCTGCAGGAGGCTGATTTTTTCCCGCGGACTGGGGCGGCAGGGGGCGGGATCGGTGCCCCTGCTCGCCTTCGCCTGTCCGACGGCCACAGCAATCTCGTGCAGGATCGTTGCCGCATCGCCTACCAGCCCGAGGGTTGCGGGGTAGTTTCTGCCGATTCTTTCCGGCGCGGCATCCACCTGGATAAGATCTTTTTGCGGCGCCAGCCGCTCGTCCCAGCCATAGGTCGTCATCTCGTTGAAGCTCACCCCTACGGCCAGCAGCACATCAACGGCATCGGCGGTAATCCATTCCTTGGCCGCCGGGGAGCCGGCAAAGCCGATCACCCCCAGGGAAAGGGGATGGGATTCGGGAAAGATGCCTTTGGCCTTGGGCGAGGTCACCACCGGCGCCTCCAGCAGTTCGGCAAGCAGCCGCAGTTCTTCAGCCCCCCGGGAGAGGACGGCTCCCCAACCGGCGACAATGAGGGGGCAGGCGGCGTTCAGGAGTTTTTCCGCGGCCGTGGCGATGCCGCTGGGGTCAAAGAGGCGGGTTTTCAGCACCGGCGAAAAGGGTTTTCCCGGAGGCACCTCCTTTTTCATGAGATCAGCGGGCATGTTGAGATGGACCGGCCCGCCCGGCGGCGAGAGAGCGGTCCTGATCGCCTTTTCGATCATGCTGCAGGCGCCCTGTTCATTGATGAACATCCGGCTGTATTTGGTGAGATTCCGGTAGATGCTCACGATGTCGATGCCTTCCTGGCCCGACTCCTGGACCGCGCCTTTGCCGAAGACCGAGGTGGCGACCTGGCCGGTGAGGGCCAAAACCGGAATGCCGTCTTCGCTGGCGCAGGCCATGCCGGTCACCAGATTGGTCGCCCCGGGGCCGGCCGTGGCGCAGCAGACTCCCAGTTTTCCCGACAGCCGGGCATAGCCGTCGGCCATGAAGGCGGCGCCCTGCTCGTGCCGGGTCACGATCGGCGTGATCGCGCCGCTGCGGTGGATGGCGGTGTTGAGGTCTTCGATTGCTCCGCCGGGCACGCCGAATATGTAGCGCACATCGTTCTGGTGCAGCAGGCTCACGAGGAGTTCAGCGGTGTTCATTGATATTCCTCTTGTGATCGGTGAGGTGGAGATCGCGATAGTGAAAACAGGTAAGATATTCTATGATGGTTTGACGACGAACACCAAGGGGAAAAGAGGGAGTTCCGAAGGAATTTTGTCAGCGCTCACGCCGTACAGCAAGGGAGAAAGAGGATGGCAGCCGCCGGAATCGTGGGAACAGGCCTCTATGTGCCGCAAGAAATACGGACCAATGCATGGTTCCAGGGAACAACGCTGTTGCCGGTTGCCGATGTCCTGGACAATGCCGGGGTGGTGGAACGGAGGGTCTGCGCCAAGGGGGAAATGGGTACGGATATGGAGGCCCAGGCGGTGCTCGCCGCCGTGGAAACGGCGGGCATCCGGGTGTGCGATTTGGACCTGATCCTGGTTGGCCCCACCATTCAGGATCAGCCCATGCCTGGGAACGCCGCTCTGGTCCAGCATAAGGTCGGCGCATCCTGCGCCGCCATCAATGTCGAAACGGCCTGCACTTCGCTGCTGTCACAGATGGTCGTTGCCCAGGGGCTGATCCTTTCCGGCGCCTATACGACCATCGCCTGCGTTGCTTCGGCCAACTGGACCAAGGCGGCTGATTATTCGGAAAAAAACTGCATGCTGCTCGGCGACGGCGCATCTGCCGTGATTCTGCAGCCCGTGGGTGAGGGCAGGGGTATCCTCGGATCTCACCTTGAGACCGACGGCAGTTACTGGGGATCCATCGGCTGCGCCATGCGCTTGCCCCGTAACGTTTTGAGCGACTATGCCAATGGCGACTATCTGCAGGGACCACGAGAAAAGATTCTTTTCTATGTGGACAGGGGCGAGGCCGGAGTCGGTGAGATAAAGAACGCCGGACCGATCAAGACACCGGCAGCGGCAGAAAAGGCCCTGGCCAAGGCGGGGCTCACCCCGGACGACGTGGATTTTCTCATATGCCACAACCCCACCGAAGATCTTGTGGCGGCATGGCGGCAACGTCTGGGAATCTCCCTGGAAAAAAATTACACCACGCTCTCCTGCTATGGCAACATGAGCGGCGCATCCCTCGGTGCCAATCTGCATGAGGCCGTGCAGAGGGGGAAAATCAAAGACGGCAATCTTGTTTTAATGTGCGCGCCGGGCGCCGGCTACCACTACGCGGCCATTGCGCTGCGTTGGGGACGATGATCCGTCAATAGCGGTATCTGATGGTGCCCAAAACCGAGATACCGTCCCGCGGAAAATCGTCGGGAAGGAATTGCTGGCTGCCTGAGGTGTCTGGGTCGCTGTAGCGCGTATCGAAGAGGTTGTGGATGCTTCCCTGGAGTTCGAGGTTGTCGTACAGGTTCTTCGCGGTCACGGTTAAATCGACCGTGGTGTAAGATGGCATGTCAGGCCTGGTATCGCCGGTGCTCCTTGGCCTTTTGCCGGTCCAGAGCACGTCTACATGGGCGGCGAGATATTGACTGAAGGAGTAGTTGACGCCCAGAGTCGCCCGCTGGGACGGGACGTCCGGCAACCGGGCGTTACCACTGTCGTCTTTGGGGTCCTGATAGCTGTAGCTCGCCTTCCAATATGTGTTTTTTGAATAGACGCCATCCAGGGTCAGTTCGACGCCGTCTACCTGGGCTCCGCCCCTGTTGGTGTAGCGAGCTGGTGCCGTTGAGGTGTCCCAGGCAATGAGTTTGTCGATGGTGCTGTAAAAAAAGCTGACATTTGCCGTGAGGGTGCGACCGAGATCGACCCCTATTCCAGCCTCGTAAGTTTTGATTTCCTCCGGTTCAAGGGCCGGGTTGCCGACGATGACGGGGTTGTTTGCGTTGTAGAGTTCGACGAAGTTGGGAGCCCTGAATGCCTCGCCATACAGCAACTTGAGATCGGCCCCAGGAAAAAGTTCCAACACCAAGCCTATTCTTGGGTTGAAGGTGTCGCCGAAATCGCTGTAGTGATCGTAACGCAGGCCGATGGTCATGTCGAGGTCGTCACGGATCGCCCATTCGTCCTGGAGATAGAAGGCCCAGAGTTCCCGGCCGGTATCGCGGTTGAAGTTGCCGGTTGCGGAGACATCCTGCAGCGGTAGCGCCGGATCACCGGTAGCGGTGTCGTAGTTAGTGAAATGACGCACATCGAATTGTTCGTTTTTTTCGTACATGATGCCAAGGATGAGGTGGTTGGCGGTGGAAAGATCGTAATCAAACTGCACCTCGCTTCCTTTTGTCCTGTTTTTCAGCAGCGGTTGTCCAAGGACCCCGTCCGGGAATAGACCGCGATACCCCTCCGGAAAAAGCTCCAACTTCGCGTCCTGCTCAAACTGGTCGAAATAAATTTTTATGTTGGCGAGCAGCGAATCCGTGAGGGCGGCATGGTATCCCAATTCACCCCAGAAGTTGTCCACCTGCCAGTCGTTTTCGTCGGTGAGGGCATAGTTGAACCCCACCAGCGTGCCGCGGTGCTTGGTAAGATACTGCCCCCGGAAGGAAAAGTTTTTGTACATCGCCTTGAGGAAAAAATCGGTCTG
Source organism: Thermodesulfobacteriota bacterium (assembly GCA_040757055.1). Classification (GTDB taxonomy): domain Bacteria; phylum Desulfobacterota; class Desulfobulbia; order Desulfobulbales; family Desulfurivibrionaceae; genus JAJZRJ01. The sequence goes on from JBFLXY010000009.1 coordinate 75,532, forward strand.
TTCGTTGGCCGTTCCCGCATCACCTGGGGCGGTTGAGGCTGCGGTTCCCGAAATCCGATCCCGATCGATGCGGAGGTTATCGCCGTTGGTGTTCCAATGGTCCACGCTGCCCAGAATTTCCAGCTCCTCCAATGAGGCACCGCCCAGCAGATGCAGTTTTCTGGTATCGAAGCTGCCGCCGGAAGCGGCCATTTCGAGCGATTCGACATCATCCCGCTCCTTGGTGATGATATTGATTACGCCGACAAAGGCGTTGGCGCCATAAAGGGCTGAACCAGGCCCCCGGATGATTTCCACCTGCTTGATGTGTTCCACGCCGAGATCATCGAGGACATAGGCCAGCGCACTGCCGACGTAATTCCTGTTGATGGAATGGCCATCGATCATGACCAGAATTTTTTCCGAAAGCGTCGTCCTGATTCCCCGCATCTCAAACATGTGCACGCCCTGCTCATTGATCGAGACGCCGAGTCCGGGCACCATCTGGAGAACGTCCCGGATATTGCGAGCACCCATGTTCCGTATTTCCTCTGAGGTGACAACCGTGGCGGTGGCGGGCGCCTTGCGGAGAGATGTCTGTCGTTTTGTCGCGGTGAGCAGCAGGCGGTCGGCCCGGTAATACATCTCTTCGGTGAAGGGCGAATCGAACATCTCCTCGACGGCCTGCATTTTCTCTGTTTCCGTGGCGGCGACGCACGGGACGGCCTTGGCAGAGAGGCTGAGCAGGCACCCAGCCGATACAAGGATTTTCGCGGTCAGCTTCACGGTTTCATGTCTCCCCAGAAAAGGTTTTGACTGGTGCCGCGGTCGAGGGTCTGGCGGACCGTCCGGGCAATATCCTCCGCACTGAACGGCTTCGGGATGAACAGGACCGGATCGATGTCGGTGAGTTTGTCGGTGATCATGTCGAGGGGGTGGCCGCTCATATAGACGACGGGCAGCAGGGGATCTTTGTCCCGCAACAGTTGGGCAAGTTCCCGGCCGTTCATGTCCGGCATGATGATGTCGGTGAGCAGCAGGTCGATGACGAGGCTGCTTTTGTCGAAGATTTTCATGGCCTCCGAGCCGTTGGCGGCGCCGATCACCTGATAGCCGTAATGCCTGAGGGCCGAAGCGATGCTGACGCGGACATCGGTGTCGTCCTCCACCAGCAGGATGGTTTCCGAGCCACCCTTGACCGAGCCCGACGACGGCTCCTGGTCCGGCAGGTTCTGGTGCGGGGTTTTCTTGAAGTACAGATGGAAGGCGGTCCCTTTCTGGGGGCTGCTTTCCACGACGATGCGCCCGCCATGCAGTTCGACGATGCCGCACACCGTCGAGAGGCCGAGGCCGGTGCCGGCGCCGACCTCCTTGGTGGTGTAGAAGGGTTCGAAGGCCCGCGAAAGGGTTTCCGGCGTCATGCCCATGCCGTTGTCCAGTACCGACAGCACGGCATACTCGCCCACGATCGCCCGGCCCCGGAAGTCCCGCTGCTGGGTGCCGGAAAGGCGGGCGTTGCGGGTTCGGATCGTGATCCGGCCGCGGCCGGCGATGGCATCGCGGGCGTTCACCGCCAGGTTGAGCAGCACCTGTTCCAGTTGTCCCGGGTTGCCGAAGATGTTCCAGAGCGCCTCATCGAGGTCGAACTCCAGGCTGATATCCTCCCGGATGACCCGCCGGAGGAGGTTGCTGAAATCCCGGATCACCTGGTTGCAGTTCAGGGGGTGCGGCGCTGCCGCCTGCCGGCTGCGGCTGAAGGAGAGAATCTGGCGCACGAGTTCCGTGGCCCGCTGCGCGCTGTCGCGAATGCTTTTGACGGTATCGTACAGCCCGTTTTCCGGGTCCATTTCCAGCAGGCAGACCTGGGCGCCGCTGAGGATGGGGGTGAGGATGTTGTTGAAGTCATGGGCAATGCCGCCGGCCAGGGTGCCAAGGGATTCCAGGCGCTGGCTCTGGCGGAACTGCTCCTCCAGCTGGCGATGTTTTTCCTCGTCCTCCTTGCGCCGGGTGATGTCGCGGTCGATCCCGCGGAAGCCCTGGATCGCGTCGCTGCCATCGATGATGGGCACGCCGCTCGACTCGATGATGATCAGTTGCCCGTCCTTGCGCCGGGTCGGCCTCTCCACGGCCTGGAAAGAGCATTTTTCCGCCACGCATTGCGCGAAGCGGTTTTTGAAGTGGTCGGCAAACTCGTCGGGGAGCAGGACATCGAAGAAGTTGCGGCCGACCAGTTCGTCCGGCCGGTAGCCCAACAGTTTTTTGCCCACCGGCGAACTGTAGCGCACGACACCCGCGGCATCGATTTCCCAGACCCAGTCGCTGGTGGTTTCCACCAGGGCGCGGAAACGCGCTTCCGACTCCTTGAGCGCCGCTTCCGCCACCCGGATGGCGGAGATGTCCCAGAAGCTGACAACAAGATGGCGGCCTTGGCCCTGCTCGTCGTCAATGGGGGCGAGATTGCGGGAGAGGACCCTCTGCCGCCCCGAGGCGTCCCGGATGACGATTTCCGCATGGACGGGACCATGGATGTCCAGATCGAGGGGGCAGGGGGTGCCGATGACGGCAGCCGCCGGGTAGCCGGTGGTCTTTTCCGCGGCCTGGTTCCAGGAACGGACCGTGGCGTCGCTGGCCTCCAGGGTGACGATGGCGGCGGGGGCTGCCGCCAGCACCGCCGCCAGTTCCCGGCGCTGACGCTCGTGGCGGCGCGACAGATTCCATTTTTCCGTCTGGGAAAGGGCAATCTGGCGGAGCTCGTCCGGGTGGAAGGGCTTGCGCAGGAAAAGCAGCTTGTCCGGGGAGCCGACCGCCTTGACGATCTCCGCCCGGGAACGGTCGGAATAGGCGGTGACCATGACAAGCTCGATGTGCGGATCGATCTGGCGGATGCGGCGGGCGGTCTCCATGCCGTCCCAGCCCGGCGGCATGCGGATGTCGATAAAGGCCAGGGCAAAGGGCCGGCCTTCACGCCGGGCAGTTTCGGCCAGGGCGAATCCGTCCTGGCCCTGGGAGGCGAAAAGGAGTTCAAATCGCGGCAGCTCCTCCTCGCTGAGGGTGGAAGGACGCATCTCCAGCAACTGGCTGATGGTGTCGCGCAGCGCTGCCGCCGCTCCCTGTTCGGCCGAGAGCACCTCCCGGTAGGCGGCACATACGGCGGGATCGTCGTCAATTATGAGGATGCTCCGGTTGTCCACAGCGACATCGACTCTTTTGGTCCGATTTTTTATAAAAAAATCAACATGAAATAGAGTAGCAAAGATTTTCTCTTTATCATATCAGGAAATCAGCGCTCCATCGCCGGCAAACGGATGACAAACTCCGCTCCCTTGCCGCGCCCCCCGCTCCAGGCCGAAATCGAACCATGATTGGCGATGAGATAGTTGGCGCAGGTGTGCAGGCCGAAGCCTGAACCGCGCCCTTTGGAGGAATATCCGAACTGGAAGAAGTGGGCCTTCTCCTCGTCGGTAAAACCGATGCCGTTGTCGCGCACCGACAGGAGCACGGCAGCCGGCGGACCCGGCTCCAGGGCGGTGGTGATGGTGAGCCGCCGTTCGCCGGCCTTCACCTGCTCCATGGCCTCGTAGCCGTTTTTCAGCAGGTTGATGACGGTCTGCATGAGCTTGCTCTGCTCCGCCCGGACCGGGGGCAGGACGGCGAAGTTCCGCTCCACCTGGACCGCGTGTTTGCCCAGCGTGTCTTCCAGCATGCGCAGGGCATCGTCCACCAGGACATTGAGGTTGATCTCCTTGGTGTCGCCGGTCAGGTGCGCATAGCGCATCTGCAGGGCGATGATGTCCTCGATGTGTTCGTGCTTCTGCTCGATCCGCGAGACGTCGCGGATGATGCGCTCCTGCTCCTCCTGAAAGCTTTGAGGGAGCAGTGAGGTGACAGCGAGAAGCCGCTGCCGTTCCGCTTCGTCGATGGCCGGGGCAGCCTTGAGGGTGGCGCTGATCTGCTGCATCGCCTCCTGGACGTGGTGCTGCAGGGGACTCTGCCGCAGGTTGTTGAGCAGCAGGGTGGCGCTTACCTTGGCCGGGGTGATGGCGTTGCCGATATTGTGAACCACGCCGACGGCCATTTCCGCCATTCCCGCCTCGTGCGCCTGCTGGAGCAGGTGGGACTGGGCCTCGCTCAGTTCCCTGGTCCGCTCCTGGACCTTCTGTTCGAGGGATCGGCTGTACTCGTCCAGTTGCTGGTACGAGTGCTTCAGCTTCTGGGTCATGACGTTGAAGGATGCGGCCAGGTGGAGAAACTCGTCGCAGAAGAGGCGATCCGGCTTGATGTCGTGGTGGAGGTCGCCCTCGGAAACCCTCTGCACGCCGGCGCTGAGAACGTGCATGGCCTGGACCAGCAGGCGGGTGAAGAGTGCGGCCACGGCGACGCCGACGGAAAAAAAGATGCCGGTGATGGTGAAAAAGTATTTTTTGAACTGGCGCATCTTTTCGGTCCAGTCCGTGGCCGTGGCGGCGATCTCCCTGTGCAGCCCCCTGAGGGAATAGCCACAGCGCAGCACGCCCCAGAGGGTGTTGCCGCTGTATATCGGCGCCAGCACTTCCAGGAGCGGGCCGCTGCCCCCCTCTTCGTCCCGGAACTGCGTCCGGTCGATGAAGCGGGGCTGCTGGTCCTGCCCGTCCGCCGTCAGGGTGGCGGCAAAGGCGGTCCTGAAGAGGGCGGCGGCCTGAAGATCGATCTCTCCCTCCAGGATGGCGCCGACGAGGCGGGGGTCGCTGTGGGCCATGACCCGCCGTTCACCGTCCATGACCAGGACATAGAGGATTTCCGGGTCGCTTCCGGCCACCTGCTGCACCATGGCATTGAGGAAGGTGAAGTCGTAGCCCGCCACCGCCTGGCCGGCGCTGAGGGACATGCTGCGCGCCAGCGAACCGCTCCGGCTCTCCAGGCTGCTGCGCATCTGGTTGATGGTGCGCTTGAGCTGGGCATCGCGGAATTTGGCGTCTTCGTTGAGAAAAATGGCGCTGACAGCGGGGAAAAGCAGGCAGAGCAGCACCAGGTTGATGAGGATGAGATAGGTGCGGATGGACGGCCGCCATGCCTGGCGTGGCGTGGGGGACGGGGATGCCTGCGGGATTGCGTGCTCAGCCATTCTTCAGCCCGGTTGCGGTGTCAGTGTTCCGTGCCCCTGCCAGTTCCCTGGCCGGAGGATTCGCCTGCATGCTCATGCGAATGGGCAAGCCATCGTTCGAGAACCCTGGCCAGTTCGTCGGCCTTGACCGGCTTGCTGATGTAGTCGTCCATGCCGGCGGCCAGGCAGCGTTCCCGGTCGCCGGCCATGGCATTGGCCGTGAGCGCGATGATGGGGATGCTCTGGAGGGGTTCCGGCATCCTGCGGATGGCGTTGGTGGCGTCAAAGCCGTCCATCACCGGCATCTGGCAGTCCATGAAGACCAGATCATAGCGGTGTTGCGGCAACATGGCGAGCGCCTCTTCACCGTTGGCCGCAATATCAATCTGGCAGCCGAGTTTTTCGAGCATGCGCAGCGCCACCTTCTGGTTCACCACGTTGTCTTCCGCCAGCAGGATGCGGGCCTCAAAGGATTTCGGACGCTGGTGCGCCTGGGATGGCGTCTCAGGGCCGGAGGCTGGTTGGATGGGGTGAGGGGGCGACGTTTGCAGGGCATCGGCCACCATGTGGTGCCAGATGGTGGCGAGGGCATTCAGCAGCTGGGATGGCCGGATGGGCTTGCCCAGGCAGGCAGCGTATCCGCTTTCTGCTGGACATTGCGGGGGGTCCGGCGGGGCAGGCTGGCCCAGATGGACCACCGCAAGGCGCCGCAGTGCCGGGTCGCCGGCGAGGGCGCAGAAAAGCTGCTGGGGGTCGAGGCCTGGCAGCTCCTGGTCAACAAGGGCAATGTGGTAGGGGGTGCCGTCTTCCACCGCCGAGCGGAGCGCCTCAAGGGCGTCCTGGGCGGATTCGACGCTGCGGTGGAAGATGTTCCACCCGGCAAGCTGCTCCAGCAGCACCTCTTTGCTCAGCGAGTCCTTGTTGGCCACCAGCACCCGCAAGCCGCTCAGGTCCTCCGGAAACTGGGGCACGGCATGGGCAGAGCGGTGGCCTTCGGGGCTGAGGGGCAGGGTGAACCAGAAGGTCGAGCCCTGACCGGGGACGCTTTCCACCGCCAGCGAGCCGCCCATCAGCTGGGTCAGCAGCCTGCTGATGGCAAGCCCCAGGCCGGTGCCGCCGTACTGGCGGGTTGTGGAGCTGTCGGCCTGGGTGAAGGCCTCGAAAATGTGGCTGATCTTGTCGTCCGGGATGCCGATGCCGGTATCGTTGACGGAAATGCGCAGGCGGGGTGGCGAGGAGGCGGGGTCGTTCTCCACGTTGAGAAGGACATGGCCGCTTTCCGTGAATTTCATGGCATTGGAGAGCAGATTGAGCATCACCTGGCGGGTGCGGGCCGGATCTCCGGTGATCTGGCGCGGGGCGTCGGGTGCGTAGCGCACGATGAACTCCAGCCCTTTGTCCTTGGCCTTGACGGCCAGCTGCGCCGCGATATTTTCCACGGTCAGCCCCAGATCGAAGGGGATGGCCTCGATCGTCATCTTGCCGGCCTCGATCTTCGACAGGTCGAGGATCTCGTTGATGATGGCCAGGAGGGATTCCGCCGAACCGTGGATGGTGCTGGCATATTCCCGCTGCTCCGGGCTGAGCGGGGTGTCGAGCAGCAGTTCGGTCATGCCGATGATCCCGTTCATGGGGGTCCTGATCTCGTGGCTCATCGTGGCGAGGAATTCGCTTTTGGCCTGGTTGGCGGCCTCGGCCTCCTTTTTCGCGCGGATCAGCGCCCGCTCCGCCTTTTTGCGCCGGGTGATGTTCCGTTCGATGCCGCGGCAGCCGACAACCTCTCCCTGTTCGTTGCGCACCGGCACGCCGCTGGTCTCCAGAGAGATCGCGGCACCGTCCCTGGTGATTCCCTGCCGCTCCACCTCGCGGAACGAGGCGTTCTCCTCCAGACAGCGGCGGAAAAAGGCCCGGAATTCGGCGGCGTTCTGCGGCGGGACCACGGTCTCGAAAATGGTCTTGCCGAGCAGTTCTTGGGGCGGGTGGCCGTAAATGGTTTCGCTGGCCGGGGAACTGTAGGTGAAGCGCCCTTCGGTGTCCACCTCCCAGATCCAGTCGTTGGTGGTCTCCACCAGGGAGCGGAAGCGTTCTTCCGAGGCCAGGAGTTCCTGATGCTGCCGCTCGTGGAGCCGCGCGATGTTCCATTTGCTGGTCAAGGAGAGCGCCAGCTGCATCAGTTCTTCCGGGTCAAAGGGCTTGCGCAGGAAGAGGAGCTTGTCCGGCGCGCCGACGGCCTTGACGATTTCGCCCAGCGAGCGGTCCGAGTAGGCGGTAATGATGGCGATTTCCAGGTCGGGATCGACCTGCCGGATGCGCTGGGCGGTTTCCATGCCGTCCCATCCGGGGGGCATGCGGATGTCGATGCAGGCCATGGCATAGGGTCGGCCCTGCGCCATGGCCTCGTGGACCAGGGCGAGGCCCGCTTCGCCCTGCAGGGCGAAATCCAGTTCGAAGCACATCTTCCGCGCCGGAGCCACCCGGTTCCTGATGCGCAGCAGGCGGGAGAGTTCCTCCTGCGAAAGGTCGGTTGGTTCCTGGGCGGGGCAGAGGATGGCCTGATAGGCCTTGCAGATGTCCGGATCGTCATCGATCACGAGAATGCGCGTGTTTTCCATGGCTCCTTGTCGCGGGACGTTTTTTTGTGCAATGACAGGGGGCATTTCCTCCGGCAATTCGCTGCCCTCATTTGGCGACGATTTCGTTGACCATGCCCATTGCCTGGGGGCTGATGGTCAGCCCCAGTTTTTTCGCCGTGTTGAGGTTGAGATAAAGCCGGGTTCCCAGCGGCGGCATGACGCCGATTTCCCGGCTGGTTCCGCGGCGGAAGAGGATGTTCCTTGCCAGCGAGGCAGCCTGGTAGCCGAGATTGGGAATATCCGGGTCAACGGCCAGGAGTATCCCCAGTTTCGCCACGTTCTGCGACTGGCCGATGCAGACCAGCCGGTCCCGCAGGCAGTTTTTTTCAAGCCAGCCGACATTTTCCCAGGTATAGACCACCGGATCGGTGAGAACCCAGAAACTGTCGATCTGGCCGGCCATCTTTTTGTATGCCCGCCGGAATTCCCGGGGGTGGCCGATGGGCTGGGCGTGGAGCTCGATGCCCAGCAGTTCGGCCGCCTTGCGGGCCTCGGCGATGATCTCGGCGGAATGGGCCTCGCTGTAAATGACCCCCACCCGGCGGGAGGCGGGGGCGAACATGGTCATGTTGAGAAACTGGGTGCCCGGCGCCACATCGCTGGCAATGCCGGCGACGTTGTCCTGGCCGGCGGTGAGCTGGTATTTCTGCCAGTTGAGCACCATGGCAAAGACCACGGGGATCTCTTGCTGGTCCACGGTCCAGGTCTTGGCGATGAAGGCGGCCTTGGCCCCCAGGGCGAAAATCAGCGCCGGCCTCGTCGCCAGAATCTTCTCCATGAGGGCCGGCGCCCGGTGGATATCTCCCTCCAGATTGTAGATCTCGACCGGGACCTCCATGCTCTCCCGGAAGGTGGCGACCGGTTGCAGATAGGCGTCTTCCGAATCGCTCAGCAGGATGGCGACCTGATCATCCGCCCGTGCTGGAGAGGGAGTCGTCGTCGGCAGGAGGCACAGCAGGATGATCGCCAGAATCTTTTTAGTTGTCATAGGGCTGCCATTCATCGACCTGGAGCATTTCCATCACCTTGACCGGGTGCGGGACTGCATTGGTTTTCAGGAAGATGCCTTTGATTCTTTCGATCTGATCCCGGCTCCCGGCCTTTTCCGTGACGCAGAAAAGGGGCAGGAGCAGGGGTTGCGATTCGGCGACGGGGGTGATGGACTGCATGATGCGTTCATTCACCTCGGCCAACGGCTTGAGATTCTGCTTCACCACCAGGGCGGCATCGACCTGCCCCAGGGCCAGGGCGAAAAGGGCGTCGGCGTCCTTGGAAACGGTGACAATGCGCTGCTCCCTGGCGGAGAGGCCGAGCCCCTGAAAAAGGAGTCTGTCGAGGAGCTTGTCCTCGTCGGGCCCCATGGAGGTCATGGCCAGGGTGCGGTTTTTCAGGGAGGCGAGGGAGAATCCCGCCTGCTTGCGGATCAGCAGCACCTTGTTGTAGGTCTTTTTGTTCTGCCGGCGTGGCTGGAGCAGGGGCTGCAGCCCGAGCGCGGCGCCGTATTTTTCGTAGTACCAGTGGGGCAGGAAGAGGAAGGCCGGACGTTTTTCCCTGATCCGCTGGTTGAAGTCGATGAGCCGGGAAAAGGGCTGGAAATTGACGGGGTAGCCGGACTCGGCGAAGAACGCGTCCATTTCGCTCTTCAACTGGCCGAGGTTGTTCTGCAGCGAATCAGGGTTGAAGTAGTAAAAATCAGGGGCCGGGCTTTCTGCGGCAGCGGGCAGGGGGAGGGCGGCCAGCAGGAGGAGGGCCATTACGCCGAGCATCCCCGCGACGGCGCGGCGTATTCTCTTCATGACCGGTTGCCGCAGACTGTGCGGTCGGTTGGTGGTTCGCAACGCGGGATCAACGTCCTTCCCATGGGGGGCCTGTTTCCTCTTGGCGGCGCGCCTGTCGGGGCGTGCGCCGGAACGGTTTTTCGAATGCTTCTCTGTTATAGCACACGAAGGGAAAGGGTGTATAGAATTCATCATTTGCCTGAACGACAAATGGGGTGGCGGCACGCTTTTTTGTCCGGCGAGGGAGGCAGTGGTGCCGCAGGGGTAAAAAGGTGAGGGCGCGGGAGGTGGCAGCTGGCCCCGATACCGGCCGCCGCTGGCTGATTGCTGCCTACGGGATCAGGGCTGCTGCCAGCTGCCGGGTCACGTCGGCGACGGAGGCCAACGCCGAGATGACGGGCTGGCCGGCCCGCTCGGTCTTGCGGATGGTGGCCGAATCCGGGAAACAGGCAATGGGCTCCTCGCCCAACCCCTCGGTGAGGAACTGGCGGTCCTCCTCGTCCCGCACCAGGTTGCCCACAAAGGAGATTTTGCGGATGCGGGTGTCCTTGGCGAGATCCCTGATCTTGAGCGCGGTGCGGATGCCGGACTGCGAGGGGATCACCACGATGAGCAGGTGGTCCACGGTGGCGATGGTGCCGCGGCCTAAATGTTCGACTCCGGCCTCCATGTCGAGGAGCACCACCTCGTCGGGCGAAAGGAGCAGTTTGGTGAGCATGCGTTTCAAGACGTTGCTCTCCGGGCAGGCACAGCCGCCCTCGGCGGTCTGGATGGCGCCCAGCACCATGAGTTTGATGCCGTTCTGCTCCACGATGAAGCGGGCCAGGAGGTCATCGACCTGGGGGTTGATGTTGTAGAAGGGCGAACCGGTTATCTTGCCGGAGCGCTCGATGAGCAGCTCCTTCATCTCCGAGATCGGCACGATGCGCTCCACCTCCTGCACCCCGATGCTCTGGGCCATGTGGGGGCTGGGGTCGGCGTCGATCACCAGCACTTTCTTGCCGTTGTCGCAAAACTGCCGGGCCAGCATGGCCATGATGGTGGTCTTGCCCACCCCGCCCTTGCCGCTGATCGCAATCTTCATGCCTGCTTCTCTCCTGAACGCGCTCCGGCTGTGTAATTTGCGTGCATCCTGGCGCGGTTTCCGGTAATTATCAATTGGCAGTCATAACTCTAACCAGCGGCCTTGAAACTGCAAGCAAAAAGCGCCCGCCGCGTCCCGGCTGGCCATGGTGATCGTCCCTATGGTAACCCTCGGCATCGAACAGCTCTGCACCACCCGCCCGGATTTCTTGAAGGGCAGGCGGCTGGCCCTGCTCTGCAACCAGGCTTCCACCGACCGCCATTTCACCCACAGCCGCGACCTCATCCGCGCCGCCTTTCCCGGCCAGCTCACCTGCCTCTTCTCGCCCCAGCACGGCTTTTTTGCCGAGAAGCAGGACAACATGATCGAATCGGACCATGATGTTGACCCGGTCGCCGGCGTGCCGCTCTTCAGCCTCTACGGCGAGGTGCGGCGGCCCACTGCGGCCATGTACGAGCACTTCGACGTGCTGCTGGTCGATATCGTCGATGTCGGCACCCGGGTCTATACCTTTCTCTACACCCTGGCCTACTGCATGGAGGAGGCAGCGCGATTCGGCAAGCAGGTGGTGGTGCTCGACCGGCCCAACCCCATCGGCGGGACGCAGATCGAGGGCAACCTGCTGCGCGAGGAGTGCCGCTCCTTTGTCGGCCTCTACCCGATCCCCATGCGCCATGGCCTCACCTTCGGCGAACTGGCCCTGATGCTGAACCAGGAGTTCGGCATCGGTTGCGACCTCACCGTCATCAAGGCGGAGGGCTGGCAGCGGAAGATGCTCTTTGCCGAGACCGGCCTGCCGTGGGTCTTCCCTTCGCCCAACATGCCCACCCCCGTCACGGCCCTGGTCTATCCCGGCCAGGTGCTGTGGGAGGGCACCAATATTTCCGAGGGCCGCGGCACGACGCTGCCCTTCGAGCTGTGCGGCGCGCCCTTTGTGGACACACGGGCGGTGCTCGACTTCCTCAAAACGATACCCCTGCCGGGCTGCGTGCTGCGGCCCCTGGTCTTCGAACCCACCTCCAACAAGTGGTCCGGCACGCCCTGCCGCGGCTTCCATCTCCACGTCACCGATCCGGCCGCCTTCCGGCCGTATCGCACCAGCCTGGCCCTCCTGCAGGGGATGATGCGGCTCTATCCCGGCGAATTCGCCCTGAAACAGCCGCCTTACGAGTACGAATACGAGAAGGTGCCGCTCGATCTCATTCTGGGCGACAACACCCTGCGGCCCGCCCTTGCGGCAGGGGAGGAGTTGCTGGCGCTGGAGGCGGGCTGGCAAAGGGAGCTGGCGGAGTTCGCTGCCGGGCGGGAGCGGTATTTCCTCTACTCCTAGCGGAGGACAGCGGCGTGGAATGGCAGACCATTGAACAGCAGCTCGGCGACTGTTTTTTCGACATCGCCGCCGAGTGCCCTTACGGTCTGCCCTACAAGGCCATTTACCGCCAGGCTCTCTTCGGGCCGATCTCCGACCACACCATGGATGCCTTTCTGGCGGCCGGATTCCGCCGCAACGGCAACACCATGTACACCATGGTCTGCCCGGAGTGTCAGGGCTGCGTGCCGATCCGGCTCGAACCCGAGGAGTTCGTGCCCAACCGCAGCCAGCGCCGCGCCCTGGCCAGGAACCGCGATCTCACCGTTGTCACCGGTCCGCTCGAGATCACGCCAGACCGCCTGGCGCTCTGCGATGCCTTTTTGCAGGCCCGCTATCCCGGCCGTCACAGCACGGCCATCGATTACTACAGCGGCTTTTTCGTCAATGCCATCACCAATACCATGGAGGTCGCCTACCGGCTCGATGGCCGTCTGGTGGGGGTGGCCATCGTCGACGTGACCCTGGCGAGCCTGAACGCCGTTTATTTCTATTTCGACCCGGCGTTGAGCGACCGGGGTCTCGGCACCTACAACATCCTGCAGCTCATCGAACTCTGCCGGCGGGAAGAGAAGGAGCTTCTCTATCTCGGCTACTGGATCGAAGCGGTGCCGGCCATGCGCTACAAGGCGCGATTCAAGCCCCATTCCCTGCTGCGGGGCCGTTGCTGGCAGCTGGTGGAGCGGGCCGGGCCCTTTACGGAGCGACCATGATCAAAAAATGTTTAGGATTCTGTTTTCCCTTCGGTCGGGGGCGCCAAGGCGGCGCCCCGTGCTGCGCCCGCCTTGGCGGCGACAACCGCCATGCCTTGGAGCGGGAGCAGTTCGAGGCGGTGCTGCGTTCGTTCAACGCCAGCCGCATCGAAGAGCGCCTCGTGATCCTCGATATCTTTCTTTCCATCGAGCAGCACGTGACCCTGGCCGAACTGATGGCACTGATCCGGGAACGGCAGCCGGCCCTGGCCGATCAGGCCTTTGTCCGGGAAACCATGGAGATGTTCTGTCAGTGCGGCTTTGCCCAGCAGGTGACCTTCGAAAACCAGGAGGCGCGCTACGAGCACCATCACCTGGGCCAGCACCACGACCATTTCGTCTGCACCCGCTGCGGCCAGATCCAGGAGTTCCGCAACGAGGAGCTGGAGCGGCTCCAGCGGGTCATTGCCCGGCAGTTCCGCTTCCACCCCCTCCAGCACCGCATGGAGATCTATGGCCTCTGCGCCGGCTGCATGGCCCTGCGGGACGACGTCATTCCCCTCAGGATGGCGGCCAACGGCGAGCGGGTGCGGATCGTCCAGTTGCTGGGTGACCGGGCGATCCAGGCGCGGCTGGCCGACCTGGGGCTGACCCTCGACACCTGCCTGGAGGTGATCAACAACCAGCCCGCCGGGCCGACCATCGTGGCGATCAACACCTCGCGGCTGGCCATCGACGGCGACATCGCCCGGCACGTGGTGGTGGCCCACGCCTGCCGCCTTGACGACATCTGACCCGTTCCGTTGCTTGACAGCGGAGGCGAGGTGCACCATAGTTTGAGCAGGGCAGTCGACGACGTGGCGGCAGGGGGCCGCACACGTGTTTCGGTTGGCGGCGCCCGCAAATCTCACCCGCAAGGAGCACGACCATGACCGAGAAAGGGAAAATGGTATGTCCGTTGTGTCAGGGCAAGGGAACGGTACCGGGAGTCTGCAGCTGCAACAGCGAGTGGCGGGGAACCCAGAAAGGCGACGAGTGGGAGGATTGCCAGTGCACGCCTGACCAGGAGTGCCCCACCTGCCGCGGCACGGGATATCTCCCGGCAACGAAAACGCAATGTGCCGGATCGCATAAAGGCTGAGGGTTACGGCAATGGATGAGTTCAGGAAACGCTCGGTGATCGGCGGCTATCGCGGCAGGTCCATGCGCACCATGGCGGTTTCCGGCATGGGCGTGGCGCCCGGCGACTGGACCGCTGCCACCGATATCTACGAAACCGACGAGGCGCTCATCGTCTGCATGGACGTGAGCGGCGCCGCGCCGGATCGGCTCAGCGTGGTGGCCGAGGAACAGCGGCTCACCATCGCCGGCGAGCGCGATTTTCCGGTGCCGGAAGGCGTGCGCGCCGTGCATCGGCTGGAGATCGAGCGCGGCCGCTTCGAAAAATCCATCACCCTGCCGGGGCCGGTGGACGTGGCCGCCGCCACCTCGGTCCACCAGCACGGCTTTCTGGTGGTCACCCTGCCGAAACTGAAATGCCGGGGCAAGGTACGGATTCCCGTCCGCTGAGCCGAATCCCCGCCAACATCGTCGAGAAGAGCCATGAACGACAACGCAAACGACCAGGAAAAACAGGCCGAGGCTCAGGAGCCGAAGGCGAATCCCGGCGGCAGGGTGAATCCGGCCGAGGTGCCGGTGCCCGAGGAGTTGCCCGTGCTGCCGGTGCACGGTTTTGTCTTCTTTCCCGGCATGGGCTTCCCGCTGCAGATCAACCATCCGGTTTCCAAGCAGCTCGTTGACGACGCCATCCTGGCGGATCGTCTGGTGGCGGTGCTCACCCACAAGCGAGGGGAGGAAGGAGAGGAGCCGCAGACCCCGGAAAGCGACCATCTCTATCAGGTCGGCGTGGTGGGCTACCTCCACAAGCTGATCAAGTCGGACGAAGGCGCCTACCAGGTGCTGATGAGCGCGGTGAAGAAGCTGCGGGTCCGCGAGTTCACCCAGCAGCAGCCGTACCTTAAGGCCCGGGTCGAGATCATTCCCATGACAGAGGCCGAAGACCAGGAGACCGAGGCCCTGGTAATGAGCCTGCGCAACCAGTTCAAGAAGATGTCCGAACTGGGGGGCGCCCCGGCCGAACTGGCCGCCACCGTGGCCTCGCTCGACAATCCCTTTTACGTTGCCTACCTCATCATCTCCCAGCTCAACCTCTCCATCGAAGAGGAGCAGGAGGTGCTCGAAATCGATGAGATCAAGCAACTGCTGCGCCGCACAGGCCGCGAATTGAACAAGAAGCTCGAAACCGTGGAAATGAGCCACGAGATCCAGAAGTCCATGAAGGAAGACATGGACAAGAAGCAGAAGGAGTTCTTTCTGCGCGAGCAGTTGAAGGCGATCCGGAAGGAGCTGGGCGAGGAGGACGAAAACCTCGATCTCACCGAACTCAAGGCCAGGCTGGCCAAGGCCGAGTTGACCGAGGAGGCGCGCAAGACCGCGGAAAAGGAGGTGGACCGCCTGAGCCGCATTTCACCTTCGTCGCCGGAATATACCGTAAGCCGCACCTATCTGGACTGGATTCTCGACCTGCCGTGGACCAAGACCACGCCGGACAACCTGGACATCGACCGGGCGCAGCAGACGCTGGATCAGGACCACTACGGGCTCAAGGATATCAAGAAGCGGATCATCGAGTTCCTGGCGGTGCGCAAGCTGAAACAGGACATGCACGGCCCCATCCTCTGCTTTGTCGGCCCCCCTGGCGTGGGCAAGACCTCGCTGGGCCAGTCCATCGCCCGCAGCATGGGCCGCAACTTCGTCCGCATCTCTTTAGGCGGCGTGCGGGACGAGGCGGAAATCCGCGGCCACCGCCGTACCTACATCGGCGCCCTGCCGGGTCGCATCATCCAGAGCCTGAAAAAGGCCGGCTCCGCCAATCCGCTTTTCATGCTGGACGAGATCGACAAGCTCGGCATGGACTTCCGCGGCGACCCTTCCTCGGCGCTGCTGGAGGTGCTGGACCCGGAGCAGAACTTCTCCTTTTCCGACCACTACCTCGAAATCACCTTCGACCTCTCCAAGGTGATGTTCATCACCACCGCCAACGTGCTGGACAACATCCCCGGCCCGCTGCGCGACCGCATGGAGGTGATCGAGCTGGCCGGCTACACCGACGAGGAAAAGCTGATGATCGCCAAGCGCCACCTGCTGCCCAAGCAACTGGAGGCGAACGCCATCACCACCGACGACGTGGCCTTCAGCGACGAGGCGATCCGCGCCATCATCCGCTCCTACACGCGGGAGGCGGGGGTGCGCAACCTGGAACGCAAGATCGGCGGTGTGTGCCGCGGCGTGGCCCGCGAGATCGTGGGCGGCAAGAGCGGCCTCTTTCAGATCGAGCCCGAAAGCCTGGACCGCTATCTCGGCCCGGCCCAGTTCTTCTCCGAGACCAAGGCGCGCACCTGGGGGCCGGGGTTGGCCACCGGCCTGGCCTGGACGCCGGTGGGCGGCGAGCTGCTCTTTATCGAGGCGGCCAAGATGAAGGGCAAGGGCGGCCTAATGCTCACCGGCAAGCTGGGCGATGTGATGAAGGAGTCGGCCAATGCGGCGCTCACCTTTATCCGCTCCCACGCGGAATCGCTGGGGATTGACGAAAAACTCTTTGCCGAGCACGACCTTCACGTTCACGTGCCGGAAGGGGCCATTCCCAAGGACGGCCCCTCGGCCGGCGTGGCCATGACCGTGGCATTGACGTCACTCCTCACCGGCAAGACCGTGCGCCAGAACCTGGCCATGACCGGCGAGATCACCCTGCGGGGCGACGTGCTGCCCGTGGGCGGCATCAAGGAAAAGGTGCTGGCCGCGGTGCGGGCCGGCATCACCACCCTCATCCTGCCGCGCATCAACGAAAAGGACACCGTGGAACTGCCGGACAACGTGAAGGAAGGGCTCACCTTCCATTACGTTCACGACATCAAGGAGGCCCTGGCCGTGGCGTTGGAAGGGTAAGTGTTGGAATAGGCAGATGAAGCGTCAATATCTCGGGGATTCCAAAGATAGCTTTAAGTGGGATTACCACCATTTCTTAGTGGATCATCTTGGATATAGTCAATTCAAGATCGCGTGGATGATGACACCAGATGACCATGGCCCTGATGGCAAGACGTCGCCTGAGCTTTTTCCCGCGAGCCCTGAGGTGCTCACTTTCTGCAAACAGTTGCGTTTGTGTCGAGAGCCTACCTTGCTCTCTGAATTGCCGTCAGTTACTGGCGCAGGTTATTCGGTCAGCTTTCACATGCCGGACGAATATTTTGGAAAAAATAACCGTGATACATACTTTTCAGGCATTGAATTGAAATCTGGGCAAGTGTTGTTCTTCGACCCCGACAACGGATTCGAGCCCGAACGAAATTTTTCTGAGAAACATCTTCGCTACATGGAATTGGAGAAAATTGTTAGTGGTGCACCGACAAGATCTGTGGCTACCGTATTTCAGCATCATCGGAGGAGAAGATTTCCTGATGATTTTTCGCGCATTAGTGAACGCCTTTCGGTTGGGCACATCACCGCAATTTATTGGCATTCTTTGATGTTTGTTTGCGTGTCGTCGTCCTCCGAAACCATCTCGCAGGTTAGAGAAATTAATCGTGATTACGCAAAAAATCGTCCGGTAAAGATTCTCGCTTAAAATTGAAGAGAAGCTGAGTTGTTTTCTTTCCTGTGAAAGGAGCTTCTGCCATGGCCAAGAAATCCTTTCCCCTCTCCAAGGTCTATACCCTTCTTGAACCAGGGCCGGTGGTGCTGCTCTCCACATTCCACGCTGATCGCGCCAATATCATGGCCATGTCGTGGCACTCCATGCTCGAATTCGAGCCGCCGCTCATCGGCTGCGTCATCAGCAACCGCAACCACAGCTTCGACATGCTGGAGGCCTCCGGGGAGTGCGTCATCAACATCCCCACTGTCGAGATCGCGGAACAGGTGGTGGGTTGCGGCAATTGCTCCGGCAAGAAGATCGACAAGTTCCAGAACTTCGGCCTCACCCCCAAGCCCGCCAAGCACGTCAAGGCGCCGCTCATCGACGAATGCTACGCCAATCTCGAATGCCGGGTCTACGACTCCAGCATGGTGGATGAGTATTGCCTCTTTGTGCTGGAGGTGGTCAAGGCGTGGGTTGACCCGGAGGTGAAAGAACCGCGCACCCTCCACCATTGCGGCAAGGGCACCTTCATGGTGGCCGGCGAGCGGATCAAACTGCCTTCGAAGATGAAGTAGGTTGGGTTTCTTCGCAAACCTCTGTTCCTCGGTGCGGTCATCCCGGATTCCCTGAAAATTTTTTCAAAGCACTGGTGTCGGGAACTCGCGCCGACTGACGGTTTTAAATCCTTGCCTCCTGGGCGATTGCGCTTGGGTTGACAATGCTGGGTGTGCCCTTTAGTATAATACGATGGGATGCCGAGCTTCAGGTTATGGTCTGTTGAAATGCTCGTCCACCGGGCATTTTCAGGCAGATGTGCGTCCGCATCCTCTGGTGTTCAGCGATCTCGACGGCACTCTGCTCGATCACCACACATATTCGTATGCCGGGGCCGTAAGCGCCCTGGAACGTCTGCGGAAATCGGATATTCCGCTGATTCTCACCTCCAGCAAGACCCGGGCCGAGATTGAGGCCCTGCAGCAGCGGATTCAGCTCGAATATCCCTTTATCGTGGAAAATGGCGGCGGTCTCGTTTTTCCGCCTGCGTACGATGCGTTGGCTTTGCCGCAGGCCGAAGCCGTGGAACATGGCCGCATGCTCCGCCTGGGCAGGCCGTATGCCGAAATTCGCCGCTTTTTTGCCACGGTGCAGGAACAGTTCCAGCTCCGGGGCTTCGGCGATATGGGATGCGAGGAGGTCGCGGCCCGTACCGGCCTTACTGCCGCCGAGGCGGCCTTGGCCAGCAGGCGTGAATTCAGCGAGCCCTTTGTCTTTCAGGTCAGGGAGAGACCGGACGAGCTGGCGGCAATGGCCGCGACTCATGGCCTGGCGCTGACCAAAGGCGGCCGTTTTTACCACCTGCTGGCGGCCGACCAGGACAAAGGCCGCGCTGTCCGAGCGGCCCGGGAAATCTTTGCGGCCAGCGGCTATGCCATCCGCTGCGCCATTGGCCTGGGCGACAGCGCCAACGATTGCGAAATGCTGGCGGCGGTCGATATCCCGGTCCTCATCCCTCATCCGGACGGGCAGTTCGAACCACTTGCTCTTCCCGGCTTGCGCCGGGCTCCGGCCCCGGGCAGCCAGGGCTGGGGAACGATGATCCATCAGCTCCTCGACGAGCTGGAAAGGAGCTGACTACACTTTTCAGGCGGCATAGTCGCCCAACCCCAAGGAGGACGCCATGACCGACTTTCATCAGCAAGGCAGTTTTACCACGCTCCATGCACTCTACGAGGCATTCGACCGCGACGAGTACCTTGCCTGCCTCGAACACAAGCTGAAGGAATATTCCGCCCATCTCAACATCAGCCTGCTGCTGCCCTGCCTGTATGCGGAAATGCAACGGCCCGAAGTGCTCGACCCCATCGTTCAGAACATCAAGGCCACCAAGTACCTTTCCAGCGTGGTAGTGGCCGTGGGTGGCACCACTGGAGAGGATCAGTTCAAGGAGGCCAGGGATTATTTCCGGCAACTGCGCACCAAGGACCGTGAGGTCAAAATCGTCTGGATCGATGGCCCGCGCATCCAGAAGATACTGAACACCATCCGCAGCCGTGACATCTCGGTGGGGGTGCAGGGCAAGGGGCAGTCGGTGTGGATCACTCTGGGCTACATCCTGGGCCGGGAGGTGGCCGACGTGGTGGCACTGCACGACTGCGACATCGTCACCTACGACCGGTTGCTGCTCGGCCGCCTCATCGAGCCGGTGGCCAATCCCAACAACGATTTCGAGTTCTGCAAGGGCTACTATGCCCGCATCTCGCCGGCCGAACGGGCGATGAAGGGGCGGGTGACCCGGCTTTTCGTGGTGCCCTTTGTGGACGCCATGCAGAAGATCATGCGCGAGCGGGGCTTCGGGGAGTTGGAAAAATTCTTTGCCTATCACCGTTCGTTCAATTATCCGCTGGCCGGCGAATTCAGCTTTTCCACCCGGCTGGCGCGCAGCATCAACATCGCCTACGACTGGGGGCTGGAGGTGAGCACCCTCTCCGAGGTTTACAACCGGGTCCATTCGCGCAAGATTGCCCAGGTGGATCTGGCCAGCAACTATGAGCACAAACACCAGGAAATCTCGGCCGAGGACGCCCAGCGCGGCCTGCATCGCATGGTGGTGGATATTGCCAAGTTCTACCTCAACTACATGCGCGCCCACGGCTTTGCCCTGGACGACGCCACCATCGACATGATCCTCCACACCTACTATCAGAATGCCCTGCTCCTCATCAAAGGGTACAGCGACGATGCCGAGGTCAACAACCTGATCTACGACCGCTACCAGGAGGAGATGGCGGTGCAGCATTTCCGGGGCTTTCTCTGGACCGCCTGGGAACAGTGCAAGGGGCCGCACGAGGAGAGCCAGATTCCTTCGTGGAACCGGGTGCTCTACAGCCTCCCAGATATTTACGGCCAGCTCATCGCGGCGGTGGAGAAGGACAATCGATGACCAGCGCCACCGGGGAAACCGGCCGATCGCTGGCGCACCGCCTTTTTGAGGCCGCGCTGCAGGCGGTGCAGCCGGAGGCTCTGGTCCGCGGCAGCGTACGGATCGCGGGGGACACCCTCTGGATCGGTGCGCATGTGGTGGAACTGCGGCCGGATCAAAGGCTGTGGGTCTTCGGCAGCGGCAAGGCCTCCGCCGCCATGGCCAGTGCGGTGGAGGCCGTTTTGGGTGACCGTCTCGCCGGGGGGCAGGTGGTGTGTTCCCACCTTGCCGGCCAACATCCCCGTTGTATTGAAGTGCTGCTGGGCGACCATCCGGTGCCTTCCGAAGCGAGCGTCCAGAGCACCACTCGCCTCTGGCAGAGCATGACGAGCCTTGGAGAGGAGGATTTTTTTCTGTTCCTCCTCTCCGGCGGCTCCTCAGCCCTGCTGGAACTGCCGTTGCCGCCCTTGACCCTGGCCGAGGTGCAGCAGGTTACCACCATGCTGCTGCACCGCGGGGTGGCGATCGAGGGCGTGAATACGGTGCGCAAGCACCTGTCGCTGGTCAAGGGCGGCCGGCTGGGCGCAGCAGTGAAGGCTTCGGGGGCGGTCCTGGTGCTCTCTGACGTGATAGGCGACGATTTCGCCACCATAGGCTCCGGGCCGTTGTTTCTCGACCCCACCACCTTTGCCGACGCGCACCGGGTGTTGCAGGAGCATGCATTGTGGCAGGAGGTGCCCGAAAGGGTCCGGGCCATTCTCTCCGAGGGGTGCCAGGGGGGGCGACCCGATACCCCAAAGGCCGTGAATCCCCGAGTGAGCCATCACCTGATCGGCAGCAACACCCTCGCCCTGCAGGCTGCAAAACGGCAGGCCGAAGAAGAGGGAACAACGGCACACGTCATGACCAGCCGCCTGCATGGCGAGGCGCGCGAGGTGGCCCGGGTGCTGGTCGCCCTTGCCAGCGAAATCCGGGAGACCGGCAACCCTTTTCCCGCGCCGGTGGCGTTGCTCTTTGGCGGCGAGACCACAGTGACGGTTACCGGCAGGGGCAGAGGCGGGCGCAATCAGGAACTCGCCCTGGCCGCGCTTCTGGAGATCGGCGATACCGACGGCATCCGGCTTCTCGCGGCCGGCACCGACGGCATCGACGGCAACTCTACCGCGGCGGGCGCGGTGGCCGATGCCACGATCTGGCGCCAGACCCGGGCGCAGGGGCTCGATCCGGCATCCTTCCTCGCCGACAACGATGCCAACACCTTGTTCAGTCGGGCCGGCGGGCTGGTGGTCACCGGTCCCACCGGCACCAACGTCATGGATATCGTCATCCTCACCATTGAGCCCAAGGAGGCACCATGAGCCGCGACGGACGTTTTTCCACCGCCCTGCGGGAAGATGCCCGCAAGCAGATCGAACGGTTGGGGGAGGCCGACATCGTGATCGGCATTCCCTGCTACTACAGCGACACCTCGGTGGCCCACGTGATCACGCAGGTGGCGGATGGCCTGGAGCGCCACTATCCGGACAAAAAGGCCCTGATTCTCATCGCCGACGGCGGCTCCACCGACGACACCCGGGAGGTGGCCCGGAGGGTGCCGGCGCATGACTTCAACATCGACATCATCGTCACCATCTACCGCGGCGTGCCGGGCAAGGGGTCGGCCCTCCGCGCGGTTTTCGAGGCAAGCAGATTTCTCCGCGCCAGGGCGGTGGCGGTCTTCGATTCGGACCTCAGGTCCATCAGCCACGGGTGGGTGCGAAACGTCCTGGAGCCGATCTTTGCCGGCTACGATTTTGTCGCTCCGGAGTATTCACGGTACAAGTTCGACGGCACCATCACCAATACCATTGCCTACAACCTCACCAGGGCGCTTTACGGCGTCAACATCCGCCAGCCCATCGGCGGCGATTTCGGCCTTTCGCTGCCCATGGTCCGCCATTATCTCGACCAGGAGGAGGTGTGGAAGAGCGATATTGCCAAGTTCGGGGTGGACATCTGGATGACCACCACGGCCATCACCGGCGGCTTCAAGCTCTGCCAGGCAAAACTTGGCGCCAAGATCCACGGCGAAAAGGATCCGGCCGCTGACCTTGGCCCCATGTTTCGCGAGGTGGTAGGAACCATCTTTGCGCTGATGGCAAAGAACGAGGCTTACTGGAGCAAGGCCGGCAAAACCGTCACCCCGCCGTCCTTGGGCGAGGCCACCGGCCAGCCTCCGGAGCCTTTCGCCGTCGATCAGCAGCAGTTGGTCGCATACTTCAAAACCGGCTATCGCAACTTCGGCGCGGTCTGGAAGAACATCATCGAGCCGGAGGATTTCAGGGTCGTGGAATCGCTGGCCAGGTCGCGCACCAAAAAGCGGCTGAGTCTGCCGCTGGAAACCTGGGTGCGCATCGTCTACCGCTATGCTGCCCATTGCTGCGCGGCAGAGCGCCAGCGCATGAAAATCATCGACACCATGATCCCGCTCTACAACGCCCGGGTCGCCTCCCTGGTGGCCGAACTGGAGAGCATGGACCAGCAGCAGGCCGAGGCGTATTACGACAGTCAGGCCAGGGTGTTCGAACGGATGAAGCCGTATCTGCTCGGCATTTGGCCGAAAAGGGGAGATGGACCGCCGGCGCCGCCGGAAGGGCGCTGAGGGGGCGCAGGGCTTTCGGAGAGCGGCCTGGTGGGGCACAACAGGCCCACGCCACGGCCTTTTCTCTCTTGACAACCGCCCCCCTCTTTCATAACCATGGAGAGCAGGCCGCCATCCTGCGACACGCCAGCTTGCCGCTCGGACAGGCCGGGAAAAAGCAACCTACTCCGACGGAGTCTCCATGGTCCAAAGCAGGCTCTCCAAGGCGGCATGCAGATGGAGCAGGCCGTTGCGCTACGGTTTTTACGGTCTGCTCGTCCTGCTCATGGCAAATTTGAACGCCCTGACCAGCCATTTTTTCCATCCTGAAATCCCCTATCTCGACGAGGCCCACGGCATCACCGGCGGCGTCATGGCGCTGCTGACCGGGATTCTCTGCTTTTTTTTCGAGAGGTTCGTCCAGCAGGAGGAAAGACGCAAAGAGGGCGAGGAAAGGAAACTCCGTCGGAACACCAGCCCCATCCCCTGGGTGCTGGCGCTGGTCTGGACCCTGCTGACCGCCTCGCTGCTGGCCTGGTCCGTGTCCCACCGGCAGCAGGCCATGATGGCGCTGGCCCGCAGCACCGCCCGCACGGTGTTCGAGAAGGATCTGGTCTACTACCGGTGGGCGGCCGGGCAGAAAGGGCTCTTTGTGCCGATTTCCGAAACGGCACCGCCCAATCCTTACCTGGAAGCCGTGGTGGAAAATCCCCGGGTGGTGACCACCTCGGGCCAGGAACTGGCCCTGGTCAATCCCGAGTACATGATCCGGCAGGTCTACGAGTTGCAGACATCGGAACAGAGGGCACTGGGGCACATCACCAGCCTCAACCCCATCCGGCCGGCCAATGCCGCCGATCCCTGGGAACGCGAAGCCCTGGCTGCCTTCGAGCGCGGTGAAGACGAGGTCTGGACCAGGGAAAACATCAACGGCAAAGAGTATTTCCGGCTCATGCGGCCCATGGTTACCGAGAGCGGCTGCCTCAAGTGCCATGCCCGGCAAGGTTACGAGGCAGGGGACATCCGCGGCGGCATCAGCGTCTCCCTGCCCCTTGAAGAACCACTGGTCCTCTTTTACAAGGAAATTTTCATCCTCGCCGTCGCCTACGGCGCACTCTGGCTGCTCGGCCTGATGGGCATCTTTCTCGGTTCCTCCCGGGTGGCGGCGTCCATGCGGGAACGGGAGCTGGCAGAAGCCCGATTGCAGGCGATCATCGACAACATGCTGGACGGGCTCATCACCCTGAGCGCGAAAGGCGAGATCCTGTCGCTGAACAGTGCCGCGGCCCGGATGTTCGGCTACGGCGAGGCCGAGGTGGCGGGGCGGGACATCCATCTGCTCATCCGTTTTCCCGGCAGTCGAGCGGCAGAGGGGGCGGGCGAGGCCGCTTCCGGCATCCGATCGGCCATGGGGACGGTGGCGGAATTCGCCGGCCTGCGCAAGGACGGCAGCTCGTTCCCCCTGGAGATATCGGTCAGTTCCATGCGCCGGGACAGCGAAACGGTCTACATCGTCATGGGCCGCGATATCACGGAAGAGGAAATCCACAAGGCCGAGGCGCTGCGGGCCGGACAGATGGCGGCCATCGGCGAGCTGGCCGCCGGGGTGGCCCATGAGATCAACAATCCCATCAACGGGATCATCAACTATTCCCAGGTCCTGCTGGACGAGATGGGTGAGGCCGGCGACAGCCGTTCACGGGATATCCTCACCAGGCTCATCAAGGAAGGAGAGCGGATCGCCACCATCGTCCGCAACCTCCTCACCTTTGCCCGGCAGCGCGACGGGGTGGCCGAAGAGGTGCAGCTCCGGATGGTCATTGTCGAGTGCGTGGACCTCCTGCTCTACCAGTTCAACAAGGATGGCACTACGGTGGAAATCGACGTGCCGGAGGACCTGCCCAGCCTGCAGGGCAATCCCCAGCAGCTTCATCAGGTCTTTCTCAACCTGCTGACCAATTCCCGCTATGCCCTGAACCAGCGGTACAAAGGACACGATCCCGCCAAGCGCATCGCCATCTGCAGCCGGCCGATCTGCCTCGGCGGCCGGCCGTTCCTCCGCACCACGGTCACCGACTGGGGCATCGGCATCCCGCAGAACATCATCGACCGGATATTCGACACCCTCTTTACCACCAAGCCGCCAGGCGAAGGCACCGGAGTGGGGCTCAGCATCAGCAAGGGACTGGTGCGGGATCACGGGGGGTATCTGGCCCTGGAGAGCGTCCCCGGCGATCACACCGTCGCCACCGTCGATCTGCCGGTGCGCTCCACCACGGGGAAAGGCGTTTGCTGAACCTGCGGAGGTCGCTCCTCCCCGAAAGGGCATGCGGTTGTCCGCAGCGGTTTCGCGCCGGCTATCCGGCCTGCCGCACCGTGTACTTTGCCACCAGATGGTCGGGGTAGTAGCTTTCCTTGGCCTGGCGAAGACCGGGGATGCCGAGGTCCTGCTCCCGGTTCACGAAGGCAAAACCGGTGAGGGCCTCCTTGGCGAACCAGTGGGTGATGAGCTGGCCCAGGCCCGCGATATCCGGCATGGCCTTTTCGAAATGCCATACGGCGGTATCCTGGGTGAGCGGCTCGGCGAGGGCGTAGGCCGCGATCCGGCCATCCACCCGGATGGCGCCGCCAATGCAGCCGAACTCCTCGCAATGTTCCATGGTTTCCTGGATGGCGGCGTCCTCGCCGGCCAGTTCCAGGTTCACCGCGCATTCCTTCATCTCGCACCACTGGCTCTGCATGCCGAGGCATTCGGCGACGATCGCCGGCGAGAAGGGTTCGTACTCGCAGCGGTATTGGGCCACGCAGTTTTTGACGTGGTTGCGCTTCTTGGCGTATTTGCGGCCGCCCAGGGTGGCCAGGTCACGGGTCCGGTAGACGTAGTCGGCGTTGTCGCGGTCCTCTTCCACCTGCCAGCCGGCCTGCCGCAGCCGGTCTGCCTCCGGGCCGGGAATCCGCACCATACGGGAGAGGGGGGTGTGCTGCGCCACCTCCTCGATAGGCAGGGGGCCCACCGGCGGGCCGAAAAGCACCACCGGATCGCTGCCGCCCTTTTCCGTGACCCAGAAGAGCAGGGTATCCTCTGCCACCGAAAACCACACCGGCCGGGTGCGGCGCCAGGCAAAGAGGTTGGTGAAGGTCAGCTCCGAGATCACCGGCGGGTGCCGCTGCAGCAGGCCATGTACCAAGGGGCGCGATGCCAGGGTGAGTTGGTGTTTGTCCATGGAAAAGGGGATCTGCCCCCGGTGGATCGGGCTGCCGGGGGCTGCTGAGGTCAGTGGAGGGCCTCGATGTTCTTCTTGAGCTGGGCGATCTGCAAGCCGAGCGAGACGCATTGCCTGCCGGCCATGCAGGTTTCGGCTTCCGGCTCCTCGAGGAAGGTCTTCAATTCCTGGTCGCCCTTTCTGAGGTTCACCACCCACGCCTTGTTGGCGGTGTCGTAGTCAATCCGGATATCGATGCCGCAGGCGCCGATGTCCGGAAAGACCTCGGTGATCTTTTTGCAGAGCTGTTCCTTGGTGTACATGATCCCCTCCTTTGCCCGACGGCGGTGGTCTCCCTCCTCCCATCCTGACAGCATTATAAACAGTGGCGTGGCGGAAGTAAACCGCGGCGGCGATCGCTGCCATGACCGGCGCGCACGGCTCCTGCTTGCAATGGCGGGCCATTCGGTTTAAAGTGACCAGCCTGTTGTGTGATTCACCACCTAACATCTCGTGATTGTGTGATTTCATGGAAATCGTCTTAGCCAAGCATGCCGGCTTCTGCATGGGCGTGCGCCGGGCCGTGGAAACGACCATGGGGCTGGTGGAAAAGGGCCGCGGCCCCATTGCCACCTTTGGCCCCTTGATCCACAACCCGCAGGTTCTGGCCTTGCTGGAGCGCCAAGGGGTGCGGGTGCTCAAAGCAATTCCGGACAAGGCCAGCGGCATCGTGGTGATCCGGGCGCATGGGGTGCCGCCGGAACAGAAGTCCCTGCTGGAGGCTTCCGGCGCCATTGTGGAGGACGCCACCTGCCCGCGGGTCCTGAAGGTGCAGGCGATCATCGCCCGCTACCGCAAGGAGGGCTGCACCACGGTGATCATCGGCGACCGCGATCATGCCGAGGTCATCGGCCTCATGGGCTATGCCGGCGCCACCTGCCAGGTGGTGAGCACCCTGGCCGAGGCCGAGGCGCTTGCACTCGCCGGCCCCTACATCATCGTCAGCCAGACCACCCAGGACGAGGTGATGTTCGAGCGGATCAGCGCCCGCATCCTCGAGCGTTTCCCCCAGGGCCGGCTCTTCAACACCATCTGCGATTCCACCCATAAGCGCCAGGAAGAGGTGCGCCAGATGTGCCGCGAGGTGCAGGCGCTCATCGTGGTGGGCGGCAAGACCAGCGCCAATACCAAGCGGCTGGCCGAGATCGCCGAAGGGCTCGGCGTGCCGGTTTTCCTGATCGAGACCGCGGCGGAACTCGACAGGGCGGCCCTGCGGCCTTTTGCCAAAGTCGGCGTTACCGCCGGCGCCTCCACCCCCACCTGGATCATCGAGCAGGTGGTGGACCTGCTCGCCTCCCTCTAGCATACGTGTGACCCCCATGCTGCAATGGTTCAGGAAAAAACTGGCGGGCGACGCACCGGCCGAGACGCCGGCAACGAACGCTGCCGCGGCCGAGCCGGAATCGGGCTCCTTCTTCCAGCGGCTGCGCGAGCGGCTGGGCAAGAGCCGGGAGGCCCTGGTCAGCCGGGTCGATACCCTCTTCCTCGGCCGCAAGGTGATCGACGAGGAACTGCTCGACGAGCTGGAGGAGATCCTCATCACCGCCGATCTGGGCGTGGCCACGGTGCAGGAACTGCTCACCAAGACCCGCGAGCGGATCAAACGCGACCAGTTGAGCGACCCCCAGGCCCTGAAGGCGGTGCTCAAGCAGTTGATCCAGGGCTATCTGGTCCAGGCCGAGCAGGGTGGCGCCCTCGCCATGCCCGAGTCCGGCCCCTTTGTCATCATGGTGCTGGGGGTCAACGGCGTGGGCAAGACCACCACCATTGGCAAGCTCGCCTACAAGTTCCGGCAGGCGGGCCGCAAGGTGCTGCTGGTGGCGGCCGATACCTTCCGGGCCGCGGCCATCGAGCAGCTCCAGGTGTGGGGCGACCGCATCGGCGTCGAGGTGGTGGCCCAGCAGCAGGGCGCCGACCCCTCCTCGGTGATCTACGACGCCCTCGACTATGCCCGGCCCCGCGACTTCGAGGTGATCATCATCGACACCGCCGGCCGCCTCCACACCAAGGTGAACCTCATGGAGGAACTCAAGAAGATCAAGCGGGTCATGGCCAGGCAGCTGCCCGGCGCGCCCCATGAGACCATGCTGGTGATCGACGCCACCACCGGCCAGAACGGCATTGCCCAGGCCCGCCAGTTCAACGAGGCGGTGGAGATAACCGGGCTGGCCCTCACCAAGCTGGACGGCACGGCCAAGGGCGGCATCGTGGTGAACATCTGCCGCGAATTCCAAATTCCCATCCGCTTCATCGGCATCGGCGAGCAGATGGAAGACCTGCGCGACTTTGACCCGGCCCAGTTCGTTGAGGCCCTCTTCGGCAACAACGGGGGAACAGCGTGATCGTCTATCACCGCCGGCAGGGGTCGTCGGGCTGCGGCGGCTGCCTGCTGATCGGCGTCCTGATCCTGCTCGCCTTGGGCGGCGCGCCCTTGCTGCTCAACGTCCTGGGCTTTCTGTTCGCCACTGGCCTCTTTACCATTTTGGCGCTCGTCGCCATCTTCCGTTTCTTCATTTACTACGCCCGCCGCCAGGCCAGCCGCTATGAGCGGAGCCAGACCGAAAGCCACAACCTCTTCGTCTTCCTCCTGGTGCGCATCCTGGTGCGCATCGCCCAACTGGACGGCACCATCACCAGGGCGGAAACTGCGGCCATCACCAATTTCTTCCGCCTCCATCTCCGTTACACCCAGAGCCAGCTCTACTGGGTGAAGGATCTCATCAACGAGGCCACCACTTCCACCGAGTCCCTGGAGAGTCTGCTGGCGGAGTTCAAGGGCCGCTTTGCCTACGAGCCGCGGTTGATCCTGCTGGAGCTGGTCTACCAGGTGCTCTTCACCAACGAACGGGTATCGAACGACGAACTGGCGACCCTGCAGCGCATTGCCGACTACCTCGACATCTCCGGGTACGACCACCAGGCGATCCGCGGCAAGTACATGGCCCGCTTCCATCAGGGCGCGGCCCGCGAAGACCGCTATTACGAGATTCTCGGCCTCTCGCCGGGTGCGCCCTTCGAGCAGGTCAAGAGCGCCTACCGTAAACTTTCCATGCAGTACCACCCGGACAAGGTGAACCATCTGGGCGAGGAGTTCCGGCGGGTGGCGGAGGAGAAGATGAAGGAGCTGAACGAGGCGTATCAGTTCCTCAGGAAAAAGTTCGGCCAGTAGGGGCGCGGCCCGGATGATTGTCTTCGACCTGGCCTGTGCCTGCGGTTTTCAGTTCGAAGGGTGGTTCCGCGACCATGAGGATTTCACGGCCCAGGGTCGGGCCGGTTTGTTGCAGTGCCCCGAGTGCGGCGGGGCCGCCATCCGCAAGATCCTCTCGCCGGTGGTCTCGGTGCGCAGTGGCGGGGAAAAAGGTGAACGGCTGGCTGCTGCGCTGCCGACACCGGAGGCAGCCGGGTTGGCCGTGAAGCTCCTCCGCGCCATGCATCAGTTGGTGGAAACCCACTGTGAGGACGTGGGCCACAAGCTGGCCCAGGAGGCGCTGAAGATCCATTACGGCGATGCCGAACCCCGCAACCTGCGCGGCCAGGCCACGCCGGAGGAAGAACAGGTGCTGGAACGGGAAGGGATCGAACTCCTGAAGCTGCCAGTGCTGCCGCCGGAAGAGGACGGCATCCCCCAGTAATCGTCAGCCGGCCGTCCGGCCGGAGAAATTTTTTTCCAGAAAGGCACATTCCGCTGGCGAGAGGTCGAAGCGGATCTGCGCCTCCTCGATGATCTGCCGCCGCGATTTGTCCGGGTGCTGCTGCACCGCCTCGCTGAGCCAGCAGAGGGCCCGCTTCATTTTGTCGCCCGGCGCCTGGATGGGGTTGATGTCGTCCATGGGGTGCTGTCGAACCCGTATTATGCCTTGCGGACCATGATGCCGCCCAAGGGCGGAACGCAGACCCGGATGTGACAGGGCGCCTCGCCAAAGGGCTCGTTTACCGCCTCCATGCCTTCGGGATTCATGACCCCGCTGCCGCCGAATTCCGTGGCGTCGGTGCAGAAGATCTGCTGGTAGCGGCCCGGTTCGGGCACGCCGAGGCGGTAGCCGTGGAGTACCTGGGGGGTGAAGTTGAGAAGGCAGACCACCGCGTCGTCCCTCTTTTTGCCGATGCGGGCAAAGCTGATGATGCTGTTGTCCACGTCCTTGAAATCCATCCAGCGGAAGCCCTCGTAGGAAAAATCGATCTCCCACAGGGCTGGGGTCTCGCGGTAGAGCTGGTTTAAGGCGCGGACAAAGCGGTGTACCCCCTGGTGAAATGGCCCCTGCTCCAGCAGGTGCCAGTCCAGGCTCACCTTGCAGTACCATTCGGAGTACTGGCCGAACTCGCTGCCCATGAAGAGCAGCTTCTTGCCCGGATGGGCCCAGAGGAAGAAGAGAATCAGGCGCAGGTTGGCGAATTTCTGCCAGGGGTCGCCCGGCATCTTTTCCAGCAGCGAACGTTTGCCGTGCACCACCTCGTCGTGGGAGATGGGCAGGATGAAGTTCTCGCTGAAGGCGTAGAGCAGTGAAAAGGTCAGCGCGCTGTGATGGTACTTGCGGAAAAGCGGCTCCTTGCTGAAATAGCCCAGAGTGTCGTTCATCCAGCCCATGTTCCACTTGTAGCCAAAGCCCAGCCCCCCCCAGTTAACCGGCTTTGAGACCCCGAAGAAGCTGGTGGACTCCTCGGCCACCATGATGGCGCTGGGATACTGGCCGTACACCACGGTGTTGAGGTGCTTGAGGAACTCGATGGCCTCGATGTTCTCCTTGCCGCCGTATGGGTTGGGAATCCATTCGCCCTCCGGCCGGGCATAGTCCAGGTAGAGCATGGAGGCCACCGCATCGACCCTGAGGCCGTCGATGTGGTACTTGTCGAGCCAGAAGAGCGCATTGGCGATGAGGAAATTGGCCACCTCCTTGCGGCCGTAGTTGAAGATCAGGGTGCCCCATTCCGGGTGGGCTCCCTGGCGCGGATCCTCGTGCTCGTAAAGGGCGGTGCCGTCGAAGCGGCAGAGGGCGTGGCCGTCGGTGGGAAAATGCGAGGGCACCCAGTCGAGGATGACGCCGATGCCGTTCTGGTGGCAGGTGTCGACCAGATACATGAATTCCTGCGGGGTGCCGAAACGGCTGGTCACTGCATAGTAGCCGGTGACCTGATAGCCCCACGATTCGTCCAGCGGGTGTTCCATGATCGGCATGAGTTCGATGTGGGTGAAGCCCATCTCTTTCACGTAGGGCACCAGGGTCTCGGCGATTTCGCGGTAGGTGAGGAACCGGCCCGGATCGCCGGGATCGCGGCGCCAGGAGCCAAGGTGCACTTCGTAGATCGACATGGGTTGCTCGTGGATCGGCCGGTTGCCGCGGGTGGCGAGCCAGTCGCCATCGTGCCAGTGGTAGGTATTGATGTCGCAGACCAGCGAGGCGCTCTTGGGCCGCAGTTCGGCGAAGAACTGGAAGGGGTCGGCCTTTTCCAGGATGGCGCCCTCCTGGGTACGGATCTCGAACTTGTAGGGTTCCCCCGGGAGGATGCCGGGAATGAAGAGTTCCCAAACCCCCGATGAGCCCAACACCCGCATCTGGTGCACCCGGCCATCCCAGTAATTGAAGTTGCCCAGCACGCTGACCCGGCGGGCGCTGGGCGCCCAGACCCGGAAGATGGTGCCGCCGATGGTGTCGATTTCCGTGAGATGCGCCCCCAGTTTCTCGTAGAGCCGGTAATGGGTGCCGGCGTTAAAAAGGTACTGGTCGTAATCGGAAAGCTGCGGCAGGAAGCGGTAGGGATCGCGGTAGCGGTGGATGGTGCCGTCGTAGAAGGCGGCCTCATATTCGTAGGCAAAGGGTTCTGTGCAGTTGGGCAGGACGATTTCGAAGAGCCCTTCCTCCCTGGTCCGGTACATCTCGCGGCGTTCGTCGTCGACCAGCAGGGTCATCGCCGTGGCGTGGGGCTGGAAGGCGCGGATCACCGCTGCCGGGCTTTGGTGCGGCAGCACGTGGAAGCCAAGCACCTGGAAGGGGTCGTGGTGGTCGGAGTGGATGAGGCGGTCGATCTCGCGCAGCAATTCCAGGGACATGGCCTTTCTCGCAGTCAGTGTGGTTGATGTCGGTCCATTGTAGCACATCTTCGCCCCGACGTTGGGCATTTTTCCGCTCCCCGCCTTTGCCGCGCAACCGCCGCCAGCTTGCATGATCGCCTGCCCGGTGGTAGAGTGTGGGCCATGGAAAGCCTGCAGGGCTACTTTCTCCTCGCCACTCCCCAGATGCCGGACCCGCGTTTTGCGGAAGCCGTGGTCTACCTCTGCGCCCACAACGCGGAAGGGGCCATGGGCCTCATCGTCAACCAGCCGCTGTCGGAACTATCACTGGTTGATCTCTTCCGGGAGGCCGGAATTCCGGTGCCGCAGCGCATCCTGCCGCCGCTCTACCTGGGCGGCCCGGTGGAGGAGGATCATGCCTTTTTCCTCTACTCGGCCGAATATCAGCTCGAACCCAGTCTTGTTGTTGCCCCCGCGGTGCGCCTGACCCGCGATCCGCAGATTCTCCGCGACCTGGCTGCAGGCGGCGGGCCGCGCCATTTCCTGCCGGCCCTGGGTTATGCCGGCTGGGGGCCCGGGCAGCTTGAGGCCGAGCTGGCGGTGGACGGCTGGCTGACCCTGCCCGGGTGCGAACAGATCATCTTCCACACCCCGGACGAGCACAAGTGGCACCGGGCGGCCCAGGCCCACGGTATCGACATCACCCTCTTCGGCGACGTGGTCGGCTCCGCATAAGCCCTTCCTGCCACCGCCCCCATCATTCTTTGCTTGGCCAATTGCCCGGAAGAGGGTATACAATGCCCCCATCATGAGCAATGCCGTGCATGCATATCCACGTTTTCTCGGCGGAGAATCCGAGGTTGGCGTGGCCCCCAGGGTCTCCATCCTCTCGGCGCCCCTGGCCGCCACGGTCAGCTGGGGAGGGGGCACCGACCAGGGCCCCCGTGCCATTCTCGATGCCTCACCGGCCCTGGAGGTCTTTGACGACGAACTCCTGCAGGAGACGGTGCTGGCCGGCATCGAAACCCTGCCGCCCCTCGACGTTGCAGGCTGTTCCCAGGAAACGGCCTGCGAGCGCATCTGCCGGGCGGTGGGCGAGGAGCTGCGCCGCGGCCGTTTTCCGGTGCTCCTTGGCGGCGAGCACAGCGTCACCACCGGCGCGGTGGCGGCCCTGCTCCGCCATTACCCAGACCTCCATGTGGTCCAGGTCGACGCCCATCTCGACCTGCGCGACAGCTACGAGGAGAACCCCTTGAGCCATGCCGCCATCATGCGGCGGCTCGATGATCTTGCCATTCCTTTCAGCCAGGTCGGCATCCGTTCCTTTTCCCGGGAGGAGTGGCTTCTCGTGCAGGAGCGCGGCTGGCAGCCCTTTTTCATGCGCCGGATCAGGCAGGAGGCGGACTGGATCGCCCAGGTTTGCGCCAACATCAAGGGGCCGGTTTATCTCACCGTGGACGTGGACGGTCTTGACCCTTCCATCATGCCGGCCACCGGCACCCCGGAGCCGGACGGCATGAGCTGGGCCATGGCCGTCGACCTCATCCGCACCCTGGTGCGCGAAAAAAACCTGGTGGGCATGGACGTGGTGGAATTTGCCCCCCGCCCTGGCGCGGAGCACGCCGCCTTCCTCGCGGCCAAGCTCATCTACCGCACCCTGGGATATCTCTATGCGCCAGTGCTTGCCGGGCAGGGAGGACGGATATGAAAAAGGAACTTGCCAGGATTTTTGCCTGCCGCCAGTGCGGCCACTGCTGCCACGGCGAAACCACGGTTTCCCTCACCGGAGACGACCTTGACCGCATGGTCGCCTACCTGCGCCTGCCAGAGGCGGAGGTACGGCAGCGCTACCTGCGCGAAACCGATGGCGTGATCCAGATGCAGATTGTCGATGGCCACTGCATTTTCTACAACAGGGGATGCTCCATCCACCCCGGCAAGCCGTGGCGCTGCACCGAATGGCCGCTCCACCCGAGCATCCTCACCGACCAGGCCAGCTTCGAGGCGATCCGCGACTCCTGCCCCGGCATCAAGCGCGACGTAAGCTACGAGGAATTCTGCCGGGTGCTGCGCAAGCTCATCGCGGCGCGGTAACCAGTGCGCTTCGAATTCCTCTTCTTCGGCAAACCCAAGGCCGCGTATCTGGCTGCGGGTATCGACGACTTTGCCGGCCGCCTGGCCCATTACGCCGAAATCTCCATCAGGACCTTAAAGGAACAGAAGGGCAACGACCGGGAGCCTGAACGGGTGCTCGCCAGGGAAGGGGAGGAACTGCTGCGCCACTGCGCTAAAGGCAGCTACGTGGTGGCGCTGGACGTGGGAGGCAAGGAATATTCGTCAGAACAGCTGGCGGAGGTGATTACCCACTGGGAAGGGCAGGGGATCAAGCAAGTCACTTTCATTATCGGCGGGCCATTGGGACTGCCGCCTGCGGTGCGGGCGCGGGCGGATCTGCTGCTGTCGCTCTCCCGCCTCACCCTTACCCACGATCTGGCCCGGCTTTTCCTTTTGGAACAGCTCTACCGCGCCTACACCATCAAGGCCGGCACCGGGTACCACAAATAGGCGGGTACCCTACACCGACTCCACGCTTTGCACCTCCGGCACCTCGCTTTTCAGGAAACGCTCGATGCCGTTCTTGAGGGTGGCATCGGACATGGGGCAACCCTTGCAGGCGCCTGTCAACTGCACCGTGACCACTCCGTCGGCGGAGA
Organism: Thermodesulfobacteriota bacterium; assembly: GCA_040757055.1. Taxonomy (GTDB): domain Bacteria; phylum Desulfobacterota; class Desulfobulbia; order Desulfobulbales; family Desulfurivibrionaceae; genus JAJZRJ01. Next base: position 110,367 of record JBFLXY010000009.1, read on the forward strand.
CGTCGACCAGCACCACGTCGCCGCCGTCCTGCTGCAATGTGGGCCGCACTTTTTCCAGCGCCGCCTGCACTCTGTCACGCATGAAAACCCCCTTGTCTGGAAGGATCGGATCACTTCGTTCCGCTCGCCAACTCTAGCACAGCCGTTCTGTTCCGGCAACCATTGCCCTGCTCTGACTTTGCTTGACAAGGATGCCCCCTCTCCACCAAAATGAAAGCCGGCAGGGGAAATGTGCATCCTTTCTCCCTATTTTCTTTTTCAATTGCCCCAGGAAAAAGTACAATACACAAACAGCGCGGAACCCACCCGACACCCCCCAACCCGAGGGAGAGCCACCATGGCCCAGGCGCATGGCTATCAGACCGGCATTCTGCTGGAATCAGGCACCAATGAGCTGGAAATCATCACCCTTTATCTCCAATGGCTTGATCCGGCGACCAGGGCCGTGCACCGAACGGCTTACGGCATCAATGCCGCCAAGATCCGCGAACTGGTAGCCATGCCGAACAATCTCACCGAGGTGCCGGAAAGCCATCCCTCCATGCGGGGCGTTTTTCTGCTCCGCAATCGCACCATCCCCCTCATCGACCTCTGCCACTGGTTCCAGTACGAACCAGATCTCTCCCCCGAGGCCCAGGCCAAGTGGGTGGTGGTGGTCACCGAGATCAACGGCAAGCTCTTCAGCTTCATCACCCACGGCGTGGACAAGGTCTACCGGGTATCGTGGGACCGGATTCTGCCGCCGCCCGAGGTCATTGCCTACCACAGCAGCCTGACCGGCGTCTGCCTGGTGGATGGCCAGATCATCCAGATGGTGGATTTCGAGAAGATCTGCGCCGACATCGACCCGGCCATGGCCATCGACGCCGAATCCCATGCCATCACCCAGCAGGCCACCGCGGCCCAGGCCGCCAAGTCGGTGGTGATCGCCGACGACTCCTCGACAATCCGCGAGCAGATCACGCGCACCTTGGAAAAGGCGGGGTATCAGGTGGTGGCCCACCACGACGGCCAGGCGGCCTGGGAATATCTGGAGGCAATCCGCAAGGCCGGCGATCTCGACCGCAAGGTGCTGGCAGTGATCACCGACATCGAGATGCCGCGCATGGACGGCCACCATCTCTGCCTCAGGATCAAGGAAAACCCCGAATACGAGCGGATTCCGGTCATGCTCTTCTCGTCGCTCATCAACGACACCGCCCGTCACAAGGGCGAAACGGTAGGCGCCGATGACCAGATCTCCAAGCCTGAGCTGGGGGAACTGGTGGTCCGCCTCCAGCGATGTCTGGTCAAGCGGCAGGGCTGAACCGGCCGCCGGCCCGTCTCGGCAGGGCCGGTTTTGTCCGCCGGAGGCCGTGCCCAGAAAGGCTTTGACTCGGTTGCCGCTTCCTGGCACTACTGCGGCATGAATCATCCCCATCCCTTCAGCCACCCGTCCGCCTGAAATGTATCTGTACCGCAGCAACCGGGTTGAAACCCTGGCCGCCTGCCTTGCCGGGCTGTGCCGCGAGCCGCTCGCCTCGCCACTGAGCCGCGAGTGCATCGTGGTGCAGAGCAGAGGCATGGCCACCTGGCTGGCCATGCGGCTGGCCGACTCCTTCGGCGTCTGGGCCAATCCCGACTTTCCCCATCCGCGCCAGATGATCGAACGGTTGCTCATCGCCACCCTGGGCGAACGCGCCGCCCGGGCCGCGGACTGGAACCGCGACCGCTTGGCCCTGGCCGTTCTGGAGGAACTGCCCAGCCTTTTGCCCCGGCAGGAGTTCGCGCCGATTGCACGCTATTTTGCCGACGGCCACGACGACCTGAAGTGGCTGCAACTGGCGGAACATATTGCCCTGGTCTTCGACCAGTATGCGGTTTTCCGGCCGGAAATGGTGCTGGAGTGGGAGGCCGGCGGCGGGGCGGATACCGACCCGGATCTTGGCTGGCAGCCGCTGTTGTGGCGGGCGGTGGCCGGTCGCCTGGTCTCCCCGGCCCGGTTGTATCAGGAAGCCTATCACCAGTTGCAGGCCGGCCGTTTTTCCAGTCGGGCAGCCCTGCCGGACCGGCTCTTCCTCTTCGGCATCACCACGCTTCCCCCCCTCTATCTGACCCTGCTGGGAGAACTGGCCAGGCATCTGCCGGTGCACCTGCTGCTTTTTTCACCGGCCGAGGAATACTGGGGCGAGACCGCTTCGACTGCCGCGGTCGGCCGTCTGTTGCGCCGCAGCGACGGAAAAGCGGCAGCAGACGCTCTCCACCTGGAGGCAGGGCATCCGCTTCTCGCCTCTCTCGGCACCCTGGGCCGCGATTTCCAGGTGCTGCTCGAAGAGAGACTGACAGCCGCCATGGCCGATCACGCCCTGTTCGTTGCCCACGACGCCCCGCGCGCCTTGCTGCACCTCCTGCAGGACGACATCCTCATGCTCCGTCGTCGGCATGCCCTGGCCGCCGAGGCCGGGAACCGGCCACTCCTGCTGGAAAAAACGGACGATTCCCTGGTTATTCATTGCTGCCACAGCCCGCTGAGGGAGGTGGAGGTCCTGCAGGACCAGCTCCTCGCCATGCTTGGCCGGGATGATCTTGCGCCCCGCGATATCGCGGTGATGGTGCCGGACATCGATGCCTATGCGCCGTTCATCGAGGCGGTTTTCGGCCGCGATCCGGCCGATCCGCGCTTTATTCCCTTCCGCATCGCCGACCGCAGCCCGGGCCGCGAGGCGCCGCTCGCAGAGGCGTTTTTTGCCCTGCTGGAGCTGCTGGCCGGCCGCCTTGCCGCCCCGCAGTTCCTCGATTTCCTGGCTTTTGTTCCGGTTCGGGAACGATTCGGCATTGCGGCGGAAGATCTGCCCGTCCTGGAACGCTGGGTCATCGAGTCCGGCATCCGCTGGGGCATCGACGAAAACGATCGCACCCGCCACGGCCAGCCCCGGGAACGCCAGAATACCTGGGGGTTCGGCTTTGACCGCCTGCTGCTCGGCTATGCCCTGCCGGGCGGCGGCCGTTTCTGCTGGCAGGGGGTTTTGCCCTACGACGAACTGGAAGGCCAGGACGCCGATCTGCTCGGCCGTTTCCTCACCTATGGCGAGGCCGTCTTCACCATGGCCGCCCGCAGCAGCGAGATACTGACCATCGCGGCGTGGCAGGAAGAGGCGACGGCGCTGCTGGCCGCCATCTTCCGCAACGGCCCCGAGGAAGGGTGGCAGCACCGGCTGATCCTCGATGCGGCCGCCGCCCTGGCTCGTGATGCCGCCCAGGTCGGCAATCGCACGGCGATTTCCCTGCCGGCCTATGCCCGCCTGCTCAAGGCCCGCCTTGAGGCGGATCACCGCGATCATGGCTTCCTGCAGGGCGGGGTCACCTTCTGCGCCATGCTGCCCATGCGGACCATTCCCTTTACGGTCATCTGCCTGCTGGGGCTCAACGATGGCGCCTTTCCCCGTCTGCACCATGCGGTGAGCTTCGACCTCGTCGCCCGCAATCCCAAACGGGGGGACCGTTCCCGCCGCAACGACGACCGCTATCTTTTCCTGGAGGCCCTGCTGGCGGCACGTCGGCGGCTTTATCTGAGCTACGTCGGCCGCAGCAGCCGGGACAATGCAGTGCTGCCGCCTTCGGTGGTGATCGACGAGCTGCTCGATTGCCTCGCCGATGCGTGTCTGCTGGCTGACGGGGAGCCGGGCGAGGCAATGACGGACCGGCGTCAACGGTTGGTGGCGCGACTGGTGGTGCAGCATCCGTTGCAGCCCTTCAGCCCGCGTTATTTCGATCACAGCGATCCGCGGCTGGTCAGCTTTGCCGCGGAGTATCATCAGGCCGCCCAGGCCGTAACGACGCCGGCGCCTGCTTTGCCCGCATTTGCCGGCATGCTGCCGCCCCCGGCCACCGCGGCAGAGGTGATTCCGCTTGCCGGCCTGCGACACTTCTTCAGAAATCCGGCCCGGTTCTTCTGCCGCCAGCGCCTTGATCTGCTGCTGCACGATGACGCCCCGACCGTTCCCGACCGGGAACCTCTGACCCTGCATGCCCTGGAGCGGTTTGCGGTCGGCAACCTGCTGTTGCACCTGCCTCCGGAACTGCCCAGGTCCGAGGTCGCCGGCTTGCTGCAGGCCAAGGGAATCCTGCCGCCGGGCGGAGCCGGCCCGGCGATTCTGCATGACATCTGGCGACAGATCGAGCCGCTCAAGGCGGAAATGGCCAGGCAACGGGAAGGGGAGCCTCCGGCCAGACTGGCGGTCGACCTGCGGCTGGCGGCCGACCGCCAACTGGCTGGCGAACTGGATGAGTGCTACGGCTGGGGCCTGCTGCGCACGCGGCCCGGCAAGCTCAATCCGCCCTTTTTGCTGGCGTGCTGGCTCGATCATCTCGCGATCTGCGCCATGCGGGCCGACTCGGCGCCCCACACGGTGCTCATCGCCCGAAGCAAGAGGGAGGAGGTGGCGATGGCGCGTTTCCGTCCCGTTGCCGGGGCGCTGCCCATGCTGGACGGTCTCGCCGCCCTGCGGGTGGAAGGGGAGGGGCGGCCGCTGCCATTCTTTCCCGTTGCGGCCCATGCCTATGCCACGGCCATTGCCGAAGGCAGGGGGGAGGATGCCGCGTGGCGGGCGGGGTGGAAGACCTTCAACCAAAAGCCGTATGGCGGCGGGCCATCGCCGGAGGGCGAGGACCCATACGTGCAGAAGCTCTTCGGCCATGCCCCCCTGGCCGACCGGGACGTGGCCGCCGAATTTGCCGTTCTTGCCGTGCGGGTTTTCGGGCCGCTGCTCGATCATCTGGAGGAGCCGGCATGACCAGGCCCTTCCATCCCATGACCGTGCCGCTTGCCGGCGTCCAGCTCATCGAGGCCAGCGCCGGCACCGGCAAAACCTATTCCATTGCCTCCCTCTACCTGCGGCTGCTGCTCACGCGGCGTCTGGGGGTGGAGCAGATCCTGGTGGTCACCTTCACCGAGGCGGCCACCGCCGAACTCCATGAACGGGTGCGCGGCCGGCTGCAGGTGGCGATCCGGGCCTTTGAAACGGGCGACGCCGGCGCTGACCAGGTTTTGGCCGCCCTGCTCGCCGCCAGCCGCGACCGGACCGCCGATCTTCTCCTGCTGCGCCAGGCTCTCGGCGCCATCGACGAGGCGGCAATCACCACCATCCACGGGTTCTGCCACCGCATGCTCCAGCGGGGAGCGTTTGAAAGCGGCATGCCCTTCGATCTGGAACTGGTGAGCCAGGTCGATCCGCTGGTTCGGGAGGTGGTGCACGATTTTCTGGCAACGCTGAGTCACGCCGAGGAGTCGCGACTGGTCGCCCTGTTCCATGAAGCCCTGGCCGAGCAGGAATTGCTGGCGCTGGCGCGGGAAGCGGTGCGGCATCGCGAATTTCCGGTGACCGGAACCCGGCTTGCCGGCGACCCGGACCTGCCGCTGGGCCGTGTACTGGCGGCCTTTGCCGCCGCCCGGGCCATCTGGCAACGGGAGGAGAAGGCGATTCGCGCCGACTGCGAGGCCGCTGGCCTCGTCAAGGAATTCCGGCGCAGGATCGCCGATGGCCTCCTGGACCGCCTGGGGGAATACCTGGCGGAAACCGGGCCGTTGTCGTTCATTGTGCCGGCCGGCACCGAACTGCTGACCCCGCAGGGCTTCCATGGGGAGGGCCGCAAAAAGGTCTGCACCCTCACTGCCATCCGCAACGGGGCGATTCCGCGCCACCCGTTTTTTGCCCAATGGCACGAATATGTGGCGGCAACGACGGCGCTGCGGGAGGTGTTCCTCACCTCGAAACTGCATCGACTGGCCCTCTGGGTGCGGAGCGAACTGCCGCGCCGCCTCTACCGGCAGCAGGCCCAGTCCTTCGACGATCTGCTCCATGGCCTCGACCGCGCCCTGGCCGCCCCCGGCGGACCGACCCTGGCCGCCCTCATCCGCGCCAGCTACCCCGTGGCCCTCATCGATGAGTTTCAGGATACCGATCCGGTCCAGTACCGGATCTTCCGGACGATTTACGGCCGGGAGGCGGAGAACACCGGCCTGTTCCTCATCGGCGACCCCAAACAGGCCATCTACGCCTTCCGCGGGGCCGATGTCTTCGCCTATCTCAAGGCCGCAGCCGATGCCGGTGACTGCCACACCATGACCACCAACTGGCGGGCGGACAACGCCATGGTCAGCGCGGTGAACCGCCTGTTCGGCAAGGTGGCCGGGCCGTTCCTCGATGAACGCATCCTTTTTTCGCCGGTAAGCGGAGCCCATGCCGAAAAGCGGTGGCAGGGAAGGGGGGGGTGGCAGGCGCCGCTCCAGTTCCTGGCCCTGCCGGCCGACTATCCTGCCGGCCGTGGCGGCCTTCTTTCTTCCACCGCCTTGTCCGAGCTGATGCCGGAGCTGGTGGCCAGCGACATCGTCCGTCTGCTGTCGAGCGGTTCGCGGGTTGAGGGCCGGGCGGTGCGGCCGGCCGATATCGCGGTGCTGGTCCGGGCCAACGAGCAGGCGGCCGAGGTGCAGCAGGCGTTGCGGCGCCATGGCGTGGCCGCGGTGCTGCAAAGCCGGGAGAGCGTCTTTGCCAGCCACGAGGCGCGGGAGCTGTTGCTGCTGCTGTGGGCCGCAGCGGAGCCCGCCGACCCGGCCCGGCTCCGTTCCGCCCTGGCGACCGACTATCTCGGCCTTGCCGCCGCAGACCTGCTGCGCCTCGATACCGACGAAGAGGCCCTGCGCGGCTGGCTCGACCGCTTTGCCCGCTGGCATCGGCTGTGGCGCGAGCACGGCCTGATGCGCTTTCTGGGGCGGCTCCGCGAGGAAACCGGGGTGGCGGCGCGTCTGGTCCGCTACCCAGACGGCCTGCGGCGCCTCACCAATCTGCGTCACCTTGGCGAGCTCCTCCACGCCCGCGAGCAGGAGAAACATTGCCGGCCGCTGGCGCTCTGCGCCTGGCTGGCCGAACAATGCCGCGGCGACGGAGAGGGCGAGGAAGCGGAACTGCGGCTGGAAAGCGATGCCGAGGCGGTACAGCTCGTCACCATCCATCGTTGCAAGGGGCTGGAATACCCGGTGGTCTATTGCCCTTACCTGTGGAAGGGCCGCAGCGACCGGGCCTCCCAGGCCAAATTCCTGACCTACCACGACCCCGCAGCCTCCTTTGCCGGCCGGTTCGCTCTCTTTCCCGAGGCATTCCAGCAGGCGCTCCATGAACGCGAGGAATTTGCCGAGAACCTGCGGCTGCTCTATGTGGCGGTTACCCGCGCCAAGCACTGCTGCTGCATCCCCTGGGCCGGCGCCTCCTCCTATTTTTCCTCGGCCCTGGCCTACCTGCTCCATGGCGGCTCCGCACCGCCTGCCGATCTTGCCGAGTGGTTCAGCCGGATGAAGGGGTTCTCCCATGCCGAACTTCTCGGCCAGCTTGCCAGGCGGGTCGGGCAGGAAGAAGGCTGGAGTCTGCGGCCGCTCGATCCCCGGGAGCGGGTGCAGCCGCTGGCTGCGGCTGCCGGCGGAGCTGCGGTGCTTTCCTGTCCGATGCCGGTGTTCCGGGCTGACCCCTTCTGGCGGATCAGCAGCTTTTCGGGGCTTACAGCCGCAGCCACAACCCGGCCCGATACGGCGCATGATTACGACGAGGCCGCGGTGCCGGCCGAAGACCCTGCCGCCACCACAGCGGACGACATCGTCCTGGCCGGCTTCCCCAGGGGGGCGACTGCCGGCAACTTCTTCCACCGGCTCCTGGAACTGGCCAGCTTTCAGGCCGCTGCGGAGGAACTCAAGCCTCTGGTGGACGATCAGCTCCGCGCCTTCGGCTTTGCCGCGGAGCGCTGGCAGCAGCCGGTCTGCACCGCGCTGCGGCAGGTGCTCGCCACGCCGCTGGCCGACTCCTCGCCCCTGAGCTTGCAGGAGGTGGCTGGGGAGCAGAGGATACACGAGTTGCCCTTTCTCTTCCCGGTGCGTGCGGATGGGGACAGGGCGGTGGACCGGCAGATGTTGGCCCGGGCCATGGCCACCGGCACGGCGGGAATGTCGGCCGAATACGCCGCCCGGCTTTCGACCCTGGATTTCCCGCCGCTGGCGGGCTATCTCAAGGGGTTTGTCGATCTGGTTTTCCAATACCAGGGCCGCTGGTACATCGTCGATTACAAAAGCAACCATCTGGGCGACCGCTACCGGGATTACGACCAGGCCGCACTCGGCCGCGCCATGATGGACCATCACTATGTCCTCCAGTACCACCTCTACGGCGTGGCCCTGGACAGGTACCTGCGGCTGCGTCTTGCCGGCTATCGCTACGAGGCGCAGTTCGGCGGGGTCTTCTACCTGTTCATCAAGGGGATGCGACCGGACCTGCCGGGTTGCGGGGTCTTTTTCGACCGGCCGCCTGCTGCGCGGATCGAGGCGCTGGCCGCACTTTTCGGGGAGAAGGCATGACGGCGGCACCGTTGCGGAACATCCTGGCCCAACTGGTCGCTGACGGACATTTCGCCCCGGTCGACCGCTACTTCGTGCAAACCCTGGCCCGCCTCGACCCGGGGGCGTCTCCGGTGGCGCTGCTGGCCGCCGCCCTGGCCCGGCGCGCCATCGACCACGGCCATGTCTGTTTCGATCTCGCCCATCCCGCCCCGGAGCTGGCCGCGGCCTTGGCCAGGGTGCCGTTCTGGCCTGCCGTTCCGGCCGAGGTGGTGACGGCCTTGTCCACAAGCGCCCTGGTTGGCAACGACGGGGTCGCGGCCCCACTGCGATTGGCCGGCAACCGGCTTTACCTTGCCCGTTACTGGGATTATGAAAAAAGACTGGCCGAGGCGATCCGCGCCCGGATCGGGGGAGAGTCGCCGCCCACCGGGGAGGTGACCGCAGCAGCCGCCCGGCTGGACGCACTTCTGGCCGGCAGCGCCATGACGGCGAGCGAGGCCCAGCGCCAGGCCATCATCATGGCGGCCACCCGACGGCTGGCGGTGATTTCCGGCGGGCCCGGCACCGGCAAGACCACCATCGTGGTCTACCTGCTGGCTCTCATGCAGGAACTGGCCAGATTGGCCGGCCGGGCTTTTGCGCGGCCCCTGCTGCTGGCGCCCACCGGCAAGGCGGCGGCCCGTCTGGCCCAGGCCATCCAGGAACGGCTGGCCACGTTGCCGGTGGGGGAGGCGGTGCGTGCCGCCTTGCCCTGCGAAGCAGCCACCATCCATCGCGCTCTGGGCTACCAGCCCCGAACCCCCACCGTTTTCCGGCATGGGGCAGACAATCCGCTGCCGGCCGAGGTGGTGATCGTGGACGAGGCATCCATGGTGGACCTTGCCCTGATGGCCAAGCTCTTCGCCGCGGTGGGCCCCGAGGCCCGATTGGTCCTGCTGGGCGACAAGGATCAGCTTGCCTCGGTGGAGGCGGGTTCGCTCATGGGCGATCTCTGCCTCGCCGCCGGCATCGTGGTGGCCCCCGGCGAGGCGCCGGCGGCCACGCCGCTGCGCGGCGCTGTGGCGCAGCTGACGGCGAGCTTCCGTTTCAAGGCCGGGCAGGGGATCGGTACCCTGGTGCGCCACATCCAGGCCGGCGACAGCGCGGCGATGCTGGCCCTGCTCGACGGCCGCCAGTCCGATGCGGTGCTCCATCCGGCGACCATGCCGCTGGCTGCCAGCCTCCCCCTGCGGGAGGCGATCGTGGCGGGATACCGCGCAGCCCTGACCGCCGCCAGCCCGTCCGAAGCCCTGGCGGGCCTCCAGGGCTTCCGGGTGCTCTGTGCCCATCGGCGGGGAATTTTCGGGGTGACCGGGCTCAATGCTCTCTGCGAACGGGTGCTGGCCGAGGCCGGCTTGCTGCGGCCCCAGGGGGAATGGTACCAGGGGCGGCCGCTGCTGGTCACCGCCAACAACTACGCGCTCAGACTCTTCAACGGCGATCTCGGCGTGGTTTGGCCCGATCCGGCCGACGGGGTGTTGCGCGCCTGGTTCAGCGACCCGGTCACCGGCCGGTTGCGCGCCTTGCCGCAAGGCAGGGTGCCCGGCCACGAAACCGCTTTTGCCATGACCGTGCACAAGAGCCAGGGGTCGGAATTTGCGGAAGTGGCGGTGGTGCTGCCGGACGAACCTTCGCCGCTGCTGACCCGGGAACTGCTCTACACCGCGGTTTCAAGGGCGCGGAATTCGCTCCTGCTCTTCGGCGCGCCGGAGGTTCTGCGCCAGGCGGTGGCCCAGCGGGTGGTGCGCAGTTCCGGCCTGCGGCAGCGGTTGGCCGCCGCGGAGTAAGAAGCGCCTTACTGCCTGCCGAACACGGCCTTCATCGCATCGCGCAGCGGCGCCATGGTATAGGGCTTCTGGATGAAGCCGGCCAGCCCCTTGCCGGTGAAACGCTGGGTCACCTCCTGCTCGTGGTAGCCGCTGGAGAGCACCACCTGCACGTCGCTCCTGATGCGGCGCATCTCTCGGAAGGCCTCCTCACCGTCCATGTGCGGCATGGTCAGGTCCATGATGACGCAGTCGATGCTCTCGTGCTGGCTGCGGTAGAGTTCCACCGCCTCGCGGCCGTCTTTCGCCGGAATCACCGCAAAACCCATGCGTTCGAGCATCTGACGGCCGACGGTGCGCACTGTTTCCTCGTCGTCGACCAGAAGCAGGGTTTTGCCGGCAAAGCAGGGATCGGCATAGCAGGCGATGGTGGCTGGCTGGCGGTCGCCAGCCAGGAGGGCCGGAAAGAGCACCTTGATGGTGGTGCCGCGGCCGGTTTCGGTATAGACCTTGATGGCGCCGTGATGGCTGCGGGCAATCCCCAGCACCGCCGACATCCCCAGGCCCCGGCCGGTGAATTTGGTGGTGAAGAAGGGGTCGAAGAGGCGGGCCTTGATCTCGTTGTCCATGCCGCAGCCGGTGTCGGCCACCTCGATGTAGCAGTAGACTCCTTCCGGCAGGTGCTGCTCGTAGACAAAGGTGTTGGCCAGATAGGCGGTGTCGCACTCCATGGCGCCGGTGGTGATGGAGATGACGCCGCTGCGGTCGCCGATGGCCTCGGCCGCATTGATCACCAGGTTCATGATCACCTGCCGGATCTGGGAGATGTCCGCCTCAACCAGGGGCAGGTTGGGGGCAAGATTGTACTTGAGGACGTTTTTCTTGGAGACCGAGACCTCCAGCATGTGGGTCATGGCCCCGACGATCTCCGAAAGGCTGATGGGCTGCACCACGAAGCGGCCCTTGCCGGCGTAGGCGAGCATCTGCTTGCACAGCTCGGCGGAGCGGCGGGCCGCCTTTTCGATGGCCAGGATGTTTTCGCGGGCCGGCGAGACCGGGGAGAGTTCGGAAAGGGCGAGGTCGGCGTTGCCGAGGATGACCATGAGCAGGTTGTTGAAGTCGTGGGCGATGCCGCCGGCCAGGACGCCGAGGCTTTCGAGTTTCTGGACGTGGCGCATCTGCTCTTCGATCTTCTTGCGCTCGCTTTCGGCCCGCTTGCTGTCGGTGACGTCCTGAAGGAGGCAGTGGGTCTGCTTGAAGGAGCCGTCTTCCTTGCTGCTGATCCGGCCGCAGGCGGTGATGTCGACGAACATTCCGTCCTTGCGGATCAGCTTGTATTCCATCCCGTGGATGAAGCCCTGCTGCTTGTAGCGGGGAAAATTCTCCTTGACCTGCTCCAGCCACTTGGGGTGGACAAAGGCGGTGAAGGCCTTGCCGATCACCTCCGATTTCTCCGCATACCCCAGCATGTCGAGCCAGGTGCGGTTGACCTCGCGGATAATCCCGTGTTCGTCCAGCGACTGATAGGCAAAGGGAGCCCTGTCAAAAAGGTCGCGGTAGTAGGAGCATTCCTCTTCGGTCTGGATCCTGCCCTGGAGGCAGGAGGCAAGCTCCTGCTCCAGGCGTTGCAGTTGCGCCTCGAATTCCTGCGGCGATGGCATGATGGTTTCCCTGTCTGTGATCCGGCGCGGCCGAGTCCCCCCCAAGCCGGAATGGACCGCGTGTGCATCCGCTACAAGTACGCCACTTCCGGTTAGGTTGTCAAGAGGTTGCTCTTGGTTTGTGATAGATTGCTGCCGGGCAGGCGGCAAAGAAAGTCACAGCAGGCCGATTTCCGCCAGCATCTCCTCGGCCCTGGCCAGCAGCGCGGCCTTGCCCTCGGCAGAACGGGCCTCCACATAGAAGCGCACCTTGGGTTCGGTGCCCGAGGGGCGGATCATCAGCCAGGAGCCGTCGTCGAGGATCATCTTGCGGCCGTCGATGGCGATCACCTGGGCAATGGTCCGTTCCTGTCCGCCGACCCTGATTTTCATCCCCACGTCGTAGCGGTCGAGCTGGTTGAGGGTGGCGGTGAGCGCCTCGCCCTGCTGGTTCACCGTTACCCCGCCGCGGCCGGGGTGGTAGGCGCCGAATTCCTCCCGGAGCTGGGCAAGACAGGCGCCCAGGTTCTGGTTGCGGCTCGTCATCATCTCGAGGGCGAGGATGAGGCCGATGTAGGCGTCCTTTTCCGGGGTGTGGCCGATCACCGAAATGCCGTCCGATTCCTCGAAGCAGACCAGGGCGCTGCCGACCACCGGCTTGAACTCCTTGAAGCCCACCCGCGGCTCGAAGATCTCCTCTCCCAGCGCCTTGGCAATGGCATTGGCAAAGTTGCTGGTGGCCACGGTCTTGGCCACCATGCCGCGCTTGCCCTTGGCCTCGTGGAGGAAGTGATAGGCCATGGCGCCGAACATGTTCATGTCGATCTCGTGGCCCCCGTCGGTGAAGCGGATGCGGTCGGCGTCCGGGTCGATGATCGCCCCCAGCTTCAAGGGCTCCGGCCGATTTTGCAGGGCCGAGGTGATGGCCGCCATGTTGGCGGTGGAGGGTTCCGGCGCCACCCCGCCGAAGGTGGGGTCGGCAGAGTCGCGAAAGATGAGGAGGCGCTCCGGCGGGAGGCCGTGGAGCAGCCGGCGGATGTGGACGCGGCTGGCACCGTGCACGCAGTCCACGGCCAGCACATAGTCGCGGCGATCCCGCAGCGCGGCCATGAGCTTCGGGTAGTTGAGGCCGTGGCGACTCTCGCCTCTCGCCAGCAGGGTGAACCAGCTGGCGAGGGCGTCCAGCGGGATGACCAGGCTGGGGTTGGCCGGCTCCGGGCAATCGCGGCCCTCGGCCATGATCTGCCGGGCCAGGGCGGTGATGCGGCTGGTGACGGGGCCGGCCGCCGGGCCGGCGTCGGCGGCGTTGTATTTGAACCCGGCATAGTCCAGCGGGTTGTGGCTCGGAGTCAGGTTGACGGAAAAAGCGGCCCCTTCGACCAGCACCGCGGCGGAGAGCACGCCAGTGGTGGCCTCGCCGGCGTAATGAACACGAAAGCCTTGGCTGGTGAGGACCGCCACCACCTGTTGGCCAAAATACTCGCCATCGAAACGGTTGTCGAAGCCGACCACCGCCCCGCGTTCCTGCGCCTCGGCCAGGGAGGAGACCCCGAGGGCGCCGGCCAGCTCCGGGTTGCCGCCCAGTTCCTGGTACATGGTAACGATGGCAAGGGTCACCTGGCGCACCGAACGGCCGAAGAAATCCTTGCCTAAGTATCCGCGCCAGCCCGAGGTACCAAAGCTGACCGGCGTGCGCGGCGCAGTGGCGCGGGTCGCGATTTCGTCGTGGAGCAGGGCGTAAGTGGCGTCGATCTCCCGTTGCCAGGCCAGAGACTCGGCGGAGCCGGCAGGGCTCTCGTTGCGGCGTGCCACCAGCTCGCGCAGCAGCCCCAGGTAGTCGCTCCGGTCGTGATCGGCAGGGGTGATGTGGCGCTGGCGCAGGGCAGTGGCGTCCTCCTGGCTGGTCATGGGCGGGATTCCTTCGGTAACGGGTTAAAAAATCATGGGGATTTTTTTCGCTGACCTGTGATATAACCATACCACAGCATCTGTTTGATTCTCCATCTCTAATGGAACTTTTTTTCCAGGGAGGGCACGGCCCGGCGGGCGTGATGGCTCCGGGTCCCCGTTTGGTTGCTGCATTTTTGCCGGCCGCTTCAGGTTTCGGTTGCTTCCCTGGCCAAGATTGACTATAGAGTGTGGGCGCAACCGGTTGAATCGCTTTTGAAATCAGCCGCACAACGGCATCAATAGTTTCCCCGCAGATTAACCCTGAGCAGGAGAAAAAACGATGGGAAAGCACGACACGGCTCTCATTCTTTGGTTTGACGAGATTCTGATTGAAGACGTGCCGATGGTGGGCGGCAAGAACGCCTCGCTGGGCGAGATGCACCAGAAACTGGCCGCCAAGGGTGTGAGTGTGCCCAACGGCTTTGCCATCACCGCCTATGCCTACCGTTACCTGCTCAAGACCGCGGGCATCGAGAAGGCCATCGAAGAGGCCCTGGCGGGCCTCGACACCCACGACCTCCGCAACCTGCAGGAGCGCGGCAAGAAGGCCCGCGAGATCATCCGCAACGCCGAGTTCCCCGACGACCTGCGGGCCGCGGTGCTCGATGCCTACAAGAAGATGGAAAAGGAGTACGGCGCCAATGTGGACGTGGCGGTGCGCTCCTCGGCCACGGCCGAAGACCTGCCCGACGCCTCCTTTGCCGGCCAGCAGGAGACCTATCTGAACATCCAGGGCCCTGACGCCCTCATCGACGCCTGCAAGAAATGCTTTGCCAGCTTATTTACCGACCGCGCCATCTCCTACCGCCACGACAAGGGTTTTGGCCAGTTCGACGTCTATCTCTCCATCGTGGTCCAGAAGATGGTGCGCTCCGACTCCGCCTCCTCGGGCGTCATGTTCTCCATCGACACCGAGAGCGGTTTTGAGGAAGCGGTCTTCATCACCGGCGCCTGGGGCCTGGGCGAGAACGTGGTGCAGGGCGCGGTGAACCCGGACGAATTCTATGTCTTCAAGCCCACCCTGAAAGAGGGCAAGCGCCCGGTGGTCAGCAAGCGCGTGGGCAGCAAAGAGATCAAGATGATCTACAACCCCGACAAGGGCGCCGCCGAACCGGTGAAGAACATCAAGACCACCCCTGAGGAGCGCAACTGCTACGTCATCAGCGACGACGAGATTCTGAAGCTCGCCCAGTGGGCCTGCATCATCGAAGACCACTACGGCAAGGCCATGGACATCGAGTGGGCCAAGGACGGCGACGGCAAGAACGTCGGCACCGGCGAACTCTTCATCGTCCAGGCCCGGCCCGAGACCGTCCACTCCCAGGACAACAAGAAGGTGATGGAGACCTACAAGCTCAAGGAGAAGGGCAAGGTCCTCGTCGAGGGGCTGGCGGTGGGCACCAAGATCGGCCAGGGCAAGGCCAACGTCATTGCCAACGTGGCCGATATCCACAGCTTCAAGAAGGGCGAGGTGCTGGTCACCGACATGACCGACCCGGACTGGGAGCCGATCATGAAGATCGCCTCGGCCATCGTCACCAACCGCGGCGGCCGTACCTGCCATGCGGCAATCATCTCCCGCGAGCTCGGCATCCCCTGCGTCATCGGCACCGGCAACGGCTCCGAGAAGGTCAAGAGCGGCCAGGACATCACCGTCTCCTCGGCCGAGGGCGAGAAGGGCTTTGTCTACGAGGGGCTGCTCAAGTTCGAGATCGAACGCCTTGATCTGGCCGACCTGCCCAAGACCAAGACCAAGATCATGATGAACCTGGCCATCCCGGAGAAGGCCTTCTCCGAGTGCCAGATCCCCAACGACGGCGTGGGTCTGGCCCGCGAGGAGTTCGTCATCAATTCCCACATCGGCATCCACCCGCTGGCCCTCTACAACTACGAGGAACTGAAGAAGTCCTCCGACCCGGAGAAGCAGGCGGTTGTCAAGGTCATCGACGAGAAGACCGGCGCCTACGCCGACAAGAAACAGTTCTTCATCGACAAGGTGGCCGAGGGCGTGGGCCGCATCGCCGCGGGCTTTTACCCGAAGGACGTCATCGTCCGCCTCTCCGACTTCAAATCCAACGAGTACGCCAACCTCACCGGCGGCCGCTTCTACGAGCCGGAGGAGGAAAACCCCATGATCGGCTGGCGCGGCGCCTCCCGCTACTACGATCCCAAGTACCGGCCGGCATTTGAGCTGGAGTGCAAGGGGTTGTTGAAGGCCCGCAACGAGATGGGGCTGACCAACATCAAGCTGATGGTTCCCTTCTGCCGTACTCCGGAAGAGGGCAAGAAGGTCATCGAGGTCATGAGGGAATGCGGCCTGGTCCAGGGCGAGAATGGTCTCGAACTCTACGTGATGTGCGAGATTCCCAGTAACGTCATCTGTGCCGACGCCTTTGCCGACATCTTCGACGGCTTCTCCATCGGCTCCAACGACCTGACCCAGCTCACTTACGGTCTCGATCGTGACTCGGGGTTGCTCACCGGCATCGCCGACGAGCGCCATGCCGCGGTCAAGGAGATGATCAAGATGGTCATCGCCACCGCCAAGCGCCGCAAGCGCAAGATCGGCATCTGCGGCCAGGGCCCGTCGGATTTCCCCGAGTTTGCCACCTTCCTGGTGGAGTGCGGCATCGACTCCATGAGCCTCATCCCCGACACCGCGGTCAAGACCCGACTGGCCGTGGCGGCCAAGGAGAAGGAACTGGGCATCAAGCCCTGAGCGTTGCATCCTGAGCGCCATTGCAAAAAAGGGGGAAGGACCAGCCGGTCCTTCCCCCTTTTCTTTGCGGAGCTGTCCGGTGCGGACCGGTTTACTTCTTCTTGATCGCCTTCAGTTTGTTCTCCGCCGTGGCGGCCTGCTCGCTCTTGGGATAATCCTCGATCAGCTTCTGGTAGACGATCCTGGCGGTGTCGGGTTCCTTGAGCGCTTCGAAGGCCATGGCCTGCTTGAGCAGGGCCGCCGGCGCCTTGGGTGAGCTGGCAAACTCGGCGATCACCTTCTGGTACTCGAGGATGGACAGTTCGTATTCCTTCTGCTGGTAGAGGCAGTCGCCCAGCCAGAAGCGGGCGTTGGCCGCCATGTCGCCTTTGGGGTGTTTGGCCAGGTAATCGGAGAAGGTGGAGTAGGCCTCCTTGTATTTTTTGACTTTAAAGAGGCTGACTCCTTTTTCATAGATCTCCTTGCCGCTGCCGGTGGCCTTTTCCGCCTTGTCGCTCTTCTCGGCCGTCTCCGCCTTTGCGGTCTTCTCCTTGTCCTTTTCCGCCTTGGGCTCGGCTTCCCCTTTGGCGGTGCTGGAC